>NZ_JABJWH010000020.1:381596-411808 GCF_015265435.1 Alloalcanivorax profundimaris
GTCCACGCATACCCCCTGCTCGTCCACCGGCACGCCCACCACGGTGGCGCCGCGCTGTTCGAACACCGCCCGCGCCGGTGGGTAGCCCGGCTCCTCCACGGCCACCAGATCGCCGGGCCCCACCCTCACCCGGGCCAGCAGGTCCAGCCCCTGCTGAGCGCCCTGGGTAACCAACACCGACTCCGGCCGGCACGGCAGGCCGCGGCTGTAGCCCAGGTAATCGGCGATGCCGGCGCGCAGGGCCGGTTGCCCCACCGGATCGCCGTACAGGGTGGTGTCGGCGGCCTGGTCGCGCAGGGCGCGCTGCACCGCCCGGCGCCAGGCCGGCCAGGGCAGCAGGGCCGGATCGGTGACGCCCCCGGCGAAATTATAGCCGCCGAGCCGTACCTCGCCCCACGTCGCCGGCGCCCGCCAGTGGGCGCCGGGGCCGGCGCCGGCGGTGGGCCCGCTTTCCCGGGAGACCGGCAGGTTCAGGCGCGCCACGAAGGTGCCACTGCCGGTGCGCGCCATCAGGAAGCCCTCGGCGATCAGGCGTTCGTAGGCCTCCACCACGGTCTGGCGGCCCAGGCCCAGCTCGGCGGCCAGGGCCCGGCTGGGCGGCAGGCGTTCGTCCGCCACCAGGCGCCCGTCCAGCAGCGCCCGCCGCAGGGCGCGGTAAAGCCGGTCCCGGCGCGGGCCGTCGCCGTCCAGGGTGAGATGGAGCCGCACATTGGTCTCCTCTGCGTGATTGAATTGGCTCTTATTCGCCGACCAATACCCGCCTAGAGTGCGCAAAGGCGGCGACGGCCACAAGCGCGCCGCCTTTCCCTTTCTTCAGGAGGAGCCCCATGGAAGCCCGTTTCGACTTCTATCAGGCCTCGCCGGACACCATGAAAGCCATGTTCGCCACCCAGAAGGTGATCCAGGCCACTGGCCTGGAGCACCGGCTGGTGGAACTGGTGAAAATTCGTGCCTCACAGATCAACGGCTGCGCCTTCTGCATGCACATGCACGCCGCCGACGCCCGCCAGCACGGCATTCCCGACCATGTGCTGGACACCGTGGCGGGCTGGCCGGAGGCGCCCTGGTTCAGCGACCGGGAGAAAGCCGCCCTGGCCTGGACCGAGCGGCTCACCCGGCTCAGCGAGCCCGCCGACGACCGTCACGACTACGACCGGCTGGCCACCCACTTCAACGAGAAGGAACGCACCGATCTCACCTATGTGATCGGCGTCATCAATATGTGGAACCGCTTCAGCGTGGGCTTCCGCCGCGAGCCGGAATAACCGAAGCTGACGGGATGGACGATCCCCGCGCTTTTCTCGAATCCCTGTTCCGGGCCGCCGTGACGGCGGCCCTGCCGGAACACTGCCTGCCACCCCATCTGCCGGAACCGGCGCCGGGGCGTACCCTGGTGCTGGGCGCCGGCAAGGCGGCGGCGCGCATGGCGGCGGTGCTGGAACAGCACTGGGCCGGCGACCCGGCACGCCTGGAGGGGCTGGTGGTGACCCGCCATGGCCAGGCGGTGCCGACCCGCCATATCGAGGTGGTGGAAGCCGCCCACCCGGTGCCGGACGCCGCCGGTGAACGGGCCGCCCGGCACATGCTGGCGCTGACCCGTGGCCTCACCGCCCGGGACCGGGTCATCGCGCTGATCTCCGGCGGCGGTTCCGCCCTGCTGCCGTTGCCGGCGCCGGGGCTGACCCTGGCGGACAAACAGGCCCTGAGCCGGGCGCTGCTGCGCAGCGGCGCCACCATCGCCGAGATCAACACCGTGCGCCGGCACCTGTCGGCGATCAAGGGTGGGCGTCTGGCCGCCGCCTGCCACCCGGCGCCGGTGCACAGCCTGCTGATCTCCGATGTGGCCGGCGACGCCCCCTGGGACATCGCCTCCGGGCCCACCGTGGCCGATCCCACCCGGCGCCAGGACGCGCTGGCCATTCCGCGCCGTTATCACATCGAGATCCCAGCGGCGATGCGCGCCCACCTGGAGAGCCCGGACAGCGAAACCGTGAAACCGGACGATGAACGTCTGGCCGGCAACCGGGTGACTCTGACGGCCAGCGCCCAGACCGCCCTGGAAGCCGCCGCCGACACCGCCCGGGCCGCCGGCGTCACGCCGCTGATTCTCGGCGATGGTCTGGAAGGCGAAGCCCGGGAACTGGGCCGGGCGCTGGCCGGCATCGCCGCCCAGGCGCGCCGCCACGGCCAGCCGGCGATGCCGCCCTGCGTGCTGCTCAGCGGCGGCGAGACCACCGTGACCGTGCGCGGCCGGGGCCTGGGCGGGCGCAACGTGGAAGGGCTGCTGGGCTTTGGCCTGGCCCTGGGCCCGGTCCCCGGCGTGCACGCCTTGTTCGCCGACACCGACGGCGTCGACGGCGGCGCCGAACTGGCCGGCGCCTGGTGGACGCCGGACACCCTGGACCGCGCCGCCGAACGCGGCCTGGACGCCCGCGCCGCCCTGGACGACAACGACGGCCACGGTTTCTTCCAGGCCCTGGGCGACAGCCTGGACAGCGGCCCCACCGGCACCAACGTGAACGACTTCCGCGCCATCCTGATCACCTGAGCGCGCGCCGGTCAGTGACCCGCGGAGCGCCGGTCGGCTATGCTCGCCGGAGACTCAGCCACCGATAAGAAGGAAGCCGGTCATGACCATAATGATTCTGGGGCTCGTCGTGTTTCTCGGCGTGCATTCGATCCGCATCGTCGCCGAGCCCTGGCGCCAGGCGCGCATCCGTCAAATGGGCCTGATGGCCTGGAAGGGGCTGTACTCCGTGGTGGCCCTGATCGGGCTGGTGCTGGTGATCTGGGGCTACGGCCAGACCCGGCTGGATCCGGTGTGGGTGTGGCAGCCGCCCACCGCCCTGCGCCATCTCACCCTGTTGCTGATGATCCCGGCGATGATTCTGCTGGTGGCCGCCTATGTGCCCGGCAACGCCCTCAAGGCGCGGCTCGGCCACCCCATGCTGCTGGCGGTGAAGGTGTGGGCCCTGGCCCACCTGCTGGCCAACGGCCGGCTAAGCGACATCATCCTGTTCGTGGCTTTCCTGATCTGGGCGGTCCTGGCGTTCCGCGCCGCCCGGCGCCGGGAGCCGGCCGCCGGTGGTGGCGGCCGGGGCGCCGCCACCCTGATCACCATGGTGCTGGGCCTGGTGCTGTACGGCCTGTTTGCTGGCGTGCTGCACGCCTGGCTGATCGGCGTGCCGGTGATGCCCGGCGCCTGACGCCCGCCTCAGAAGGCGTGGCGCAGGCTCAGCGTCACGCTGCGCGGCGCGCCGAAGTAGGTTTGCCGGGTGCCACCGATGGTGGCGTAGTAGTACTCGTCGAAGACGTTGTCCACGGTGAGCGTGACCTCGGAACCGGGTGCGTAGCGGTAGCCCGCCTGCAGGGTGGTGACGGTATAGTGCTCCTGAGTGGCGCGGATGCCCTGGGTCTCGTACCAGATCTGGCTTTGCGAGCGCACCCCGCCGCCCACGGACAGCCCATCCAGGGGCCCCGGCGCGAAACGGTAGCGGGTCCAGAGGTTAAAGGCGTGGCGCGGCACCTGGCTGTTGAACACGCCCTCCCCCCCTTCCTTGAACTCGGTGTCGGTGTAGGTGTAGCCGGCCTTCAGGTTCCAGCGCGGCAGCAGCTCGCCGCTGATCTCCAGTTCCCCGCCCTCGCTGACCACCTCGCCGGCGGCGATGGCGTAGCCGGCTCCCGGCGGCGCCGCCGGATCGGTCATCGAGCGGTTGCGGTCCTCGATGCGGAACAGCGCCGCCTGGGCGGTGATGCGCCGCGTCAGCCCTTCGGCCTTGAGGCCGATCTCGTACTGGCGGCCCTCGCGGGGTTCCAGGATGTCGTCGTTGCGATCACGGCTGGTCTGCGGCGCGAAGATGGTGCTGTAGCTGGCGTAGGCCGAGAGCCGCCGGGTCAGATCCTGGACGACGCCGGCGTAGGGCACGAACTCCCGGGGCCGGCTTTGCTCCGCCTGGTCGTTGAGACGATCCTCGGTGTTCCACCAGGCCAGTTGCCCGCCCAACAGCACCGTGGTGTTTTCCAAGGGGCGCAGGCGCACCTGGCCGTAAAGCGCGGACTGCTCGGTGGTGGCCTCGGTGGTGCTCTGCACCGCCAGATCCGGTTCCGGCACATGCACGTCCGGGTTGAAGATGTCCTGGTAGACGATGCCCTGGCCGTAGCTGGCGGCGTTGTAGCCCACGTCCCGGCGGTTCCTCCGCCAGTTGGCGCCCACCAGCAGTTCGTGCTGGCCGCCGAAGGCGGCGAACGGCAGGTTCAGGTGGGCGTCCACGGCGGTGTCCACTTCCTCGGTTTCGATGGCGATGGGCAGCATGCCCACCTGGCCGGTGTTGGGGTCGATGGGCGTGGCGCCCCAGCCCAGGTGCTTGCTGTCCGCGCGGCGCCGCAGCCGGCGGGCGCTCACCGTGGCGCGGCCGCCGTTTTCCAGGGCGTGGGCCAACTCGGCGAACACGCTGGTGGTGGCGTCATCCTTGTAACCCCAATCCGCGCCCACGAAGGTGGAGCGGGACAGATGCGCCAGCTCGCCGTCCGGGAGAATCGAGACCCCGTAGAAGGGCCGGAAATCCCCGCTCTGGTGAGCGGCGCCGGCGGTCAGCGTGGTGCGGTCCGTGAGGTCGTAGGCCAGGGTGCCGTAGACCACTTTCTTTTCCGAATAAACGTAGTCGGTGAACGACTGACTGTCGTCGTACACCGCCACCGCCCGGCCGCGCAACCGGCCGCCTTCGCTGAGCGGGCCGGTGACGTCCAGCTCGCCCCGGTAGGCGTCCCAGGAGCCGGCGGACAAGGCGCCGCTGGCCTGAAACTGACGGCGGGCGCGCTTGCGCACGAAGTTCAGGGTGCCGCCGGGGTCGCCGGCGCCGTCCAGCAAGCCGGTGGGGCCGCGCCAGATTTCCACGCGGTCGTAGAGCGCCATGTCGAAGAAGCTGGTGGTCCAGGTGCCCTGCCCGGCGCCCACCGGCATGCCGTCGATCTGGTAGCTGTTGAAGTCATAGCCCCGGGACGAAACGTTGTCGGTGCCGGTGCCATAGCCGGCCACCGTGATGCCGGTGGCGTAGCGCATGGCTTCGGCCAGGGTATGGGCGTTCTGCTCATCGAGCTGCTGGCGGGTGATCACCGACACCGACTGCGGCGTCTCGCGCAGGGAGCGGGCGCTCTTGCCGATGGTCACCACCTCGGCGGCGTAGGCCCCGCTGTCCTCGGTGCGGCCCGGGTCGGCGGCCAGCCCGGTGCCGCGCACGGACACCGGCGCCAGCCGGCGCGCCTGGGAGGCGCGCACGGTGACCGTGCGCGGGCCCTGGAAGTCGGCGTACAGGCCGGTGCCGGCGAGCAGTTCGGCGAGCCCTTCCCGGGGGCCGTAGCGGCCGCGCAAGCCGGGGCTGGTCTTGCCGGCGGTGAGCCCGGCGTCGATGGACAGCTCCAGGCCGGCGGCCACGGCGAAGCGGTTGAGCACCCGATCCAGGTCGCCGGCGGCGATGTCGAAGCGCTGGCGGGCGGTGTGCGCGGGCGCCTCCGCCGGCGCCTGGGCGCGGGCCGGGGCGGACATCAGCAGGGCCGGCACGACGGCCAGCGTGGTGGCGCCCAGCAGGACGGCCACGGCGGAGCCGGCGGCGCGGCGCAGGAATACGGTCATGGGATCCCCTCTCGATCACATCGGAATTCAGTGTCTTCTACTGGTTTTCCGAACGAGGGCGGCGATCCCTCAATCTTTTTTCGGGTATCCGGATTATCTGGTTGGTATGCGAGAGCGAAAGGTGGCCGACAAACTCAACCCACAACGGATTAGCTGGTTGATGGCTCGCTGAGTACGCTCACTTGCTAGAGAGCAGATACTTCACCAAACAGGCGATGCCCAGGACCAGTAGCAATAGTAGGGCAATTCCGATCACTGGCATTATCCAGCCCATCGCCCCCATCATCCCGCAATCTGGTAGTGTCGTGTTCATCGTGACAGGGCTCCCTGTGGTGTCCATGCCCAAAACCCGTGGTGCCGCCGCCCAGTGGCACCACGGTCGCGCTCATATCGTTCACCCGGCACAGCAGGACAACTGCGTCACATCCTTGGTGAAAGTCTGGGCACAGAGCTTGAGCCCTTCCACCATGGTCAGGTAGGGAAACAGCTCATTGGCGATGTCGTGTACGGTCATGCGTGCGCGTAGCGCCATCACCGCCGTCTGGATCAGCTCACCGGCTTCCCCCGCCACCGCCTGCACCCCCAGCAACCGGCCCGAGTCGCGTTCGGCCACCAGCTTGATGAAACCACCGGTGTCGAAATTCACCAGCGCACGCGGCACGTTTTCCAGGTCCAGCTCACGGGTATCGACGCTGAAGCCTTGCTCGATGGCCTCGGCTTCCGTCAGGCCGACGGTGGCCACCTGGGGGTCGGTGAAGATCACCGCCGGCATGGCGCTCAGGTCCAGGGTGGCTTCGCCCCCGGTCATGTTGACGGCAGCCCGGCTGCCCCCGGCGGCGGCGACATAGACGAACTCCGGCTGATCGGTGCAGTCACCGGCGGCATAGAGCCCCGGCACCGTGGTGTGCAGATGCTCATCGACCAGAATAGCCCCATGTGCGGTTTCCACGCCGAGGCTCGCCAGGTTCAGGGCCTCGGTATTGGGTGTCCGTCCGGTGGCCACCAGCAGTTGATCCGCCCGCAAGGTGCCGGCGTTGGTGTCGACAATGAATTCATTGTCGGTGTAGTCCACACGGCTCGCCTGGGTCTGCTTGAGGACCTCGATGCCCTCGCGGCGAAACGCCGCCTCCACCGCATCCCCTACCGCCGGGTCTTCCTGGGAGAGCAGGCGGCTGCGGGCCAGCACCGTGACCCGGCTGCCCAGCCTGGCGAAGGCCTGGGCCAGTTCCAGGGCCACCACCGAGGCGCCGATCACAATCAGCCGCTCGGGAAGAGTGTCCAGGGCCAGAGCACTGGTAGAGGTCAGGTAGGGGGTGTCGGCAAGACCCGGGATCGGCGGTACTGCCGGTCGGGCGCCAGTACCGATGAAGGCGCGGTCGAAGTGGACGACCTGCTCGCCGCCCTCGTTCAGCTTGACCATCAGGCTATGGGCATCGATAAACCGGGCCTCGCCGTGCAGGACAGTGATGGCCGGGTGGTCGCGCAGAATCCCCTCGTACTTGGCGTCACGCAGTTCCTCGACACGTCGCTGCTGCTGCTCGAGCAGCTTGGCCCGATCCACCACCGGCGCCTGGGCGCTCAGGCCTGCATCGAAGGGACTTTCCGTACGCAAGTGGGCAATATGGGCCGCGCGAATCATGATCTTCGAAGGCACACAGCCTGTATTGACACAGGTACCGCCGACGGTGCCGCGTTCGATCAGGGTGATCCGGGCGCCGCGCTCGGCGGCCTTCAGGGCCGCCGCCATGGCGGCGCCGCCGCTGCCGATCACCGCGATGTGCGGGGCGTCTTCATCACGGCCCTTGGACACCGATGCGCCTGCCGGGGAAGTGGGCCCACTGTTGGCCAGTCGAGCTTGGTAGCCAAGTCGGGTCACGGCAAACGTCAACGCCGAGGCCGGTGTCCCCGGATCAACGGCTACCGATGCCGTCCTCTGAGGATAGGATACCTCCACCGACTGCACGCCGGGCAGCTTCTCCAAGGCTTCCCTGACATGATCCGCACAGCGGTCACAGGTCATGCCGCTCACGTTGAGTTCAATCATCACGTTTCTCCGAGTCTTCATTAGTAAAGCCGGCATCCTGCTTCCGCTTGTGGTATCGCGCGTAGAGAGGTAAGCCGATGACGATGGCCAGGACGGCAAACAGCAGGTAATCGAGATAGCCTGCCAACGCGGCCAGGCCCGCCGTACCGAATAGCACCAGGGCGATTGGCCCGGCGCAACACAGCACCATCAACCCGGTGCCAAGCACGACGCTTATAAATTTCTGCGAATCTTTCACGCTTATTCCTTCACCGTGACGGACAAGCTCGTAAACAACTCACCCGATGACCGCGATGTGCAGCTGCTTGATGTCACTCAGGGGGCGTATTCCTTGATTTGATAGAGCCGTTGTCACAACAGGCGTCGAACTGCTTCTTACGCCAAATCGCATAAATGGTCAGGCCGATGAAGAAGGCCAGGGCCGGCAATAACACAACGTCGAGATAGCCCGTCAGCGCCGCCAGGCCCACCGTGCCAAGCAGGATCACCAGGATCGGCGTAAAGCAGCACAATGCCACCAGGACGGTGCCGATCACGCTCACGCGCAGCAGGGTCTTGGGATTCTTCATGATCACTCTCGATCCGCTTGCGAGGATGTCGGGGTTGATGGATACCCAGCGTTGGTGGTGGCCTCGGTCAATGCCTCCACCGACGTTCGGGCGTCGTCAAAGGTGACCACGGCCTCGAGATCCGCGTAGCTCACGTCGACTTGCGAGACGCCGTCCACCTTGTTGAGGGCGGCCTTGACGGTGATCGGGCAGGCGGCACAGGTCATGCCCGGCACCGACAGCTTCACGGTCTGCAAGGCCGCTAAGGCGGGCGTGCTGAGCAGGGCGAGTAGCGCGATGAAGGCGAAACGAGCTTTCATGGTAGATCTCCTTTTAATAGAACAAGGGCAAGACGTAGGGGAATACCAGGGCGATTAGCACCAGCAGCGATACGAGCCAGAAGATCGCCTTGTAGCCCGTCCTGACCCGTGGCACGGCACACACCTCTCCCGGCTGGCACTTTTCCACTGGCCGAAAGACGCGACGCCAGGCGAAGAACATCGCCACCAGCGCGACGCCGATAAAGAGCGGGCGATAGGGCTCCAGCGACGCCAGATTGCTGATCCAGGCGCCGGAAACGCCCAGCGTGATCAGAACCAGCGGGCCGAGGCAACACGCCGAGGCCAGGAGGGCCGCGACTCCTCCGGCGGCCAGGGGCCCTCGCCCCGTTTTAGGTGTCCGCATTGACGATTCTCCTTTCGGGATGGGGGGAGCTACGATAAGGTTACTTCCGTAGCTTGGTACGGAGTCAAGCATCATGAAGAGACATGCAGATAAAGTGGCGGACACCATGACCATTGGCGGCCTGGCCAAGGCGGCCGGCGTCAATGTCGAGACAATCCGCTATTACCAGCGACGAGGGCTATTATCGGAGCCCGAACGCCCTCCCGGAGGTATTCGACGCTATAGTGCCGCCGATATCGACAGGTTGACGTTCGTGAAAACGGCGCAGCAGCTGGGCTTTAGTCTGGATGAGATCAGTGACCTACTTCGGCTGGAAGATGGCGCCCACTGTCAAGAAGCCAGTGCTCTCGCAGAGCACAAGTTAGGGGACGTTCGCGAGAAGATCGACAGGCTTGAAAGAATTGAGAAGGTGCTGAGCGAAATGGTCGACCGATGCCATGCACAACAAGGCAATATCACTTGCCCGCTAATTGCGTCATTGCATGAAGGGCTCAGAGAAGCAGAAGACCCAAGGGAGTAACTCACCTTCAGTTCGTAGAAAACAACGCGGTCAAAGAGTCGCGATCATCTATAGACCATGTCGACAAGGAAAGTTTGCATGACCAGCTTGCCTGACAACATCCTTCACCTTCCCGAGTACCACGTCCTAGCCACCAAGATGGAAGAGCATGATCTCCACTACCAGGTTGAAGCTCCTGAGCCTCTAGCTTGCGAGGAATGCGGCGTTGAGAGTGAGTTTGTCAGGTTCGGTAAGCGCGATGTGGCCTATCGCGACCTACACATCCACGGAAAGCGGGTCACCCTCTGGGTGGTCCGTCGCCGCTACACCTGCCGGGCGTGTGGAAGGACGTTCCGGCCAGCTCTTCCGGAAATGGTAGACGATCACCGCATGACGCGGAGGCTTTACAACCACGTCGAGAAGGAAGCCTTCAATCACCCCTACGCCTACGTGGCTGATACCACGGGCCTCGACGAGAAGACTGTCCGCGAGATATTCAAGAAGAAGGCTGAGTTCCTGGCAGCCTGGCATCGCTTCGAGACACCCCGCTGCCTGGGGATCGACGAGCTGTACCTGAACCGCCGCTACCGCTGCATCCTGACCAACCTGGAGGAGCGTACCCTACTGGACCTGCTGCCCGGTCGCCAGCAGGACGCGGTGACGAGGCGCCTCATGAGCATGACCGAGCGCCACCAGGTCGAGATCGTCAGCATGGATATGTGGAAACCGTACCGCCGTGCTGTCCAGGCGGTGCTGCCGCAGGCTCGCATTGTGGTCGATAAGTTCCACGTCGTGCGAATGGCCAACGAGGCCTTGGAAAAGGTCCGCAAGGGGCTCAGGAAAAAGCTGACGTCCAACCAGCGCCGAACCCTCAAGGGTGACCGGAAGATCCTGCTGAAGCGCGCTCACGATGTCTCAGATCGCGAACGGCTCATCATGGAGACCTGGACAGGGGCATTCCCCCAGCTCTTGGCGGCCTACGAGCACAAGGAGCGGTTCTTCCACATCTGGGACGCCACAACCCGGCGTGACGCCGAGAAGGCGCTGACTGCCTGGATTGACGACATCCCACAGGGGCAAAAGGAGGTCTGGAAAGATCTCGTCAGTGCTATCAGTGGCTGGCATGAGGAGATGCTGACCTACTTCGAGACCGACATCCCGATCACCAACGCCTTCACGGAGTCAATCAACCGGCTGGCCAAGGATAAGAACCGCGATGGCCGTGGCTACTCATTCGAGGTGATGCGGGCCCGGATGCTCTACACCACCAAGCACAAGAAGAAGGTGCCGCAGACCAAGGAATCCCCCTTCCTGGGCAAGGCCACCATGACCTACAGCATGGGTCTTCCCGAGCCTGAGATAAACTACGGCGTCGATCTATCAACCTTCTGGGAGAGTTAAGGGTTCGAAGGAGCAAGGGGGCTCCATCTACCACTTAATCCGGATACCCCTTTTTTCTCGATGCGAATCCACAGCGGCGTGTAATGGCGCACCCGCACCGGCAGGGCCCGGGCCAGGGCGTCCAGTGCCCGGTCCGTGTCGGTGAGCGAAAACACGCCGGTGACCCGCAGACCGGCCACCTCGGGCTGGTAGTGCACCAGCCCGTGGCGGTAACGGGCCAGTTCGCCGGCGAATTCCGCCACGGTCATGCGCTCCGCCACCAACTGCCCCCGTTGCCAGGCCGGCGCTTCCTCGGCGAGCGGCCGGGCGGCGCCCACCCGGCCGGCGCGGAAGGCGGCGCCCTGGCCGGCGTCCAGGCGCACCGGCCGGGCCTCGCCGCCGGCGCGCAGCGACACCGCTCCCTGGTACACCGCCACCCGGGTGTCCCGGTCGGTGCGGCGCACCGTGAAGCGGGTGCCCAGGGGCCGTACCGCGCCGTCCCGGGTACGCACCCGGAAGGGCCGGCCATCGCCGTGGCCGGTGGTCACCAGCACCTCGCCCCGGTGCAGGCGGATCTCCCGGCCCCGGTCGTTGAAGTCCACGTCCAGGGCGGTGTCGGTGTTGAGCACCAGGCGGGTGCCGTCGGCCAGGGTGTGGGTGGCGGTCTCGCCCACGCCGGTGGCCAGGTCCGCCCATTGGCGCCGCCACAGGCCCTGGCGGGCACCACCGTAGCCCAGGGCGCCCACGGTGAGCGCCGCCGCGCCCAGGCCCAGCACCTGGCGCCGGGTCAGAGGCGCGCGCCGGGCCAGCAGATCGCTACGGGCGGCGTGGGCCGGCACCGAACGCAGGGCGCCATCCAGCTCCAGCAGGCGCCGCCAGACCCGCTCGTGGCGCGGGTCCGCCCGGCGCCAGGCGTCGCAGGCGGCGCGATCGGTGTCGTCGACGTCATCGCGGCCCAGGCGCGCCAGCCAGCGGCTTGCCTCGCGCACCAGGGCCGGGTCCAGCAGGTCGTCGCTCACGGGCGGCGCTCCAGGGCGGCGCGCAGGCACACCGCCAGTCCCCGGGCGATGTACTTCTCCACCGAGGACACGGACACCCCCAGGCGTTCGGCGATGGCGGCGTAGGAGAGCCCTTCCAGGCGGGACATCAGGAAGGCGCGGCGGGGCTTGTCCGGCAGGCGGTGCAACAGGGCGTCGATTTCCACCAGGGTTTCGATCACCTGGGCGCGGACCTCCTCGGAGGGCGCTTCCGGCTCGGGCAGATCGCGCAGGGCCTCCAGATAGGCGGCCTCGATACGGCGGCGGCGGAACAGGTCGATCATCAGCCCCTTGGCGATGCGGGTCAGATGCCGGCGCGGCTGGTCCCGGTCCGGCAACCGGCCGCGCACCAGCACGCGCAGATTAGGTGTCCTGGGCGAGATCGGCGGCGGTGTGGGAACAGCCCACCCGGGACCGCAGCCAGCCGGACAACCAGCCGTGGTGGTCGGCGTACAGCAGGCCCAGTTCCCGGCGCAGGCCCGCTTGTGCTTCGTTGCCTTCCGCTCCGTCCGTCATAGGAAGGCCGCGCGGCCCTCGACCGATTGCCATTGGAAAGAGCGGGCAATATAAATAATAACCATTCTCACGGCAAACCAGGGCACCGCCCCGGCCGGGCTCCGACATTTTTTTCACGGCCGGGGCACTGATACGCCGCGCCAGAGCGGCTATACTGCCGGGCTCACGGACCCCGACCTTACCGCTGAACCCGGAGTTTCTCGATGCGCGCATTCGGTGTAGTGATGATCACCGCGCTGCTGGCCGGTTGTGGCCAGAAAGGGCCGCTGTATTTCGCGCCCCAGGAGCCCGCCCGGGCGGCACCGCCGGCCCAGGACACGCCCGCGGCCACGTCCGACGACGAGGACGCCGACGGCAAACAGGACGACGACTCGGAACAAGACTGATGGATCCTTTCTCCTATCGCGACGGCACCCTGTTCGCCGAGGAAATGCCGGTGGCCCAGCTGGCGGAGCGCTTCGGCACGCCGCTGTACCTGTATTCCCGGGCGGCCCTGGAGGACCGTTACAACGCCTTCGACGAAGCCTTCGGGGATCACCCGCACCGCGTCTGCTACGCGGTGAAGGCGAACAGCAACCTGGCGGTGCTCAACGTGCTGGCGCGCTGCGGCGCCGGTTTCGACATCGTTTCCGGCGGCGAACTGGAGCGGGTGCTGCGCGCCGGCGGCGACCCGGACAAGATCGTGTTCTCCGGGGTCGGCAAGACCGCCGAGGAAATGGCCGCCGCCCTGAAGGCCGGCATCCACTGCTTCAACGTGGAATCCGCCGCCGAGCTGGAACTGCTCAACCTGGTGGCCGGGGAGCTGGACACCACGGCGCCGATCTCGATCCGCGTCAATCCGGACGTGGACGCCCAGACCCACCCGTACATCTCCACCGGGCTCAAGGAAAACAAATTCGGCGTCGACATCCAGAAGGCCCCGGCGCTGTACCAGCGCGCCGCCGAGCTGCCGCACATCACGGTGCGCGGCATCGACTGCCACATCGGCAGCCAGTTGACCCGGCTGGACCCGTTCGAGGACGCCCTGGAGCGGGTGCTCAAACTGCTCGGCGAACTCCAGGACCTGGGCATCGAGATCCACCACCTGGACCTGGGCGGCGGCCTGGGCGTCACCTACCGGGACGAGACCCCGCCGCCGGCCTCGGACTACGTGGCGGCGCTGCTCAAGCACATCCCCGGCGAACTGCCGGTGCACATCGAGCCGGGCCGCTCGATCGCCGCCAACGCCGGGCTGTTCCTCACCCAGGTGCTGTTCCTCAAGCCCACCGAGCACCGCAACTTCGCGGTGGTGGACGGCGCCATGAACGACCTGATCCGGCCGAGCCTGTACGCCGCCTGGCAGGACATCGTGCCGGTGACGCCCCATGAGGCGGACTGCCGCGACTGGGACATCGTCGGGCCGGTGTGCGAGACCGGTGACTTCCTGGGCAAGGACCGCGCCCTGGCGCTGGAGCCCGGCGACCTGCTGGCGGTGCGTTCCGCCGGCGCCTACGGCTTCGCCATGGCCAGCAACTACAACAGCCGCAACCGTCCCGCCGAGGTGATGGTGGACGGTGATCAGGCATTCCTGGTGCGCGCTCGGGAGACCCTCGAGGATCAGTTGCGCCTGGAAACCCTGCTCCCTTGAGACCGGGAACGCCGCCATGATCCTGGATCGCCGCCTGCTGGTATTCACGGATCTGGACGGCTCCCTGCTGGACCACCACGACTACGACTGGTCGCCGGCGGCGCCCTGGCTGGAAAGGCTGGCCGCCGCCGGCGCCGCGGTGATCCCGGTGACCAGCAAGACCCGCGCCGAGCTCGCCGGCCTGCGCCGGCAACTGGGCCTCACCGATACCCCCTTCGTGGCCGAGAACGGCGCCGTGATCGGCTTGCCCACCACCTGGCGACGCCCGGACGACCCGCCCGCCGATGTGGATGGTCTTACCCTGCTTACCCCCGGTGACGATGCCGCCTCCCTGGCCGACCGCCTGCACCGGCTGGCCGCCGAACAGGAGGCCCCGGTGCGTCTGCTGTCGGAACTGGACGACGCCGAGGTGGCGGAGCTCACCGGCCTGTCCCTGGAAGAGGCGGCCCTGGCCCGCCGCCGGGAGGGCAGCCAGCCGCTGCTCTGGGACGGCGACGAGACCGGTTGGCGACGCTTTTGCATGGCCCTGGAACGGGACGGGCTGACCGTGGCCCGGGGCGGGCGCTTCCACCATGTGATGGGGCGCGCGGACAAGGGCCGGGCAGTGCGCTGGCTGGCCGAGCGCTTCCAGGCGCGGCACCGGATGCGGCCCGCCACCCTGGGCCTGGGCGACGGCCCCAACGACATCCCCCTGCTCACCGCCACGGATCGGGCGGTGCTGATTCGCGGCGCCCACGGGCTGCCGGTGACGGTGCCCCACGGTGCCCTGTACCGCACCCGGCACAGCGGCCCCCGGGGCTGGGCGGAGGGGCTGGACCACTGGTTGGGCAATTCCTTGGAGGACGGCGGATGAGCGATTTCTACCAGAACGGCGTGATCACCAATTTCCACAATCTGAACCAGCGTTCCCTGGAGGATCTGGAGCGGGAGCTGGTGCGCTGCGCCCGTCGCCGGCCCATGGGCCTGATCCTGCCGTCACTGTATTCGGAGCTGGAAGGGCCGGCGCTGAGCCACATCGTCGACGAGCTGGCGCGGGTGCCCTACCTCAACGAGATCATCATCGGCCTGGACCGGGCCGACCGGGACCAGTTCCTGCGCGCCCGGGAGTTCTTCTCGCGCCTGCCCCAGCACCATCGCATTCTGTGGAACGACGGCCCGCGCCTGCGCGCCCTGGACGCGGAGCTGCAAACCGAGGACCTGGCGCCCTCGGAGCCGGGCAAGGGCCGCAATGTCTGGTACTGCGGCGGCTACGCGCAGATTTCCCGGCGCACCGAGGCGGTGGCCCTGCACGACTGCGACATCGTCACCTACGACCGTGGTCTGCTGGCGCGGCTGATCTATCCGGTGGCCAATCCGCAATTCAATTACGAATTCTGCAAGGGCTACTACCCGCGCATCGCCGACGGCAAGCTCAATGGCCGGGTGGCGCGGCTGATGGTGACGCCGATGCTGCGCGCCCTGAAGAAGATCTACGGCAACCTGCCCTACCTGGAGTACCTGGACAGCTACCGCTATCCGCTGTCCGGGGAGTTCTCCATGCGCACGGACCTGCTGGAGAGCATCCGTATTCCCAGCGACTGGGGCCTGGAGATCGGCGTGCTTTCCGAGGTACACCGCAATTACTCCACCAAGCGGCTGTGCCAGGTGGACATCGCCGACGCCTACGACCACAAGCACCAGCCCATGTCCGAGGACGACCAGGGTGGCGGCCTGAACCGCATGAGCCTGGACATCGCCAAGGCGTTGTACCGCAAGCTGGCGACCCTGGGGGTGCAGATCAACGCGGAGGATTTCCGCACCATCAAGGCCACCTATTACCGTATCGCCCTGGATCTGATCGAGGCCTACTACAACGACGCCTTGATGAACGGCCTCAAGCTCGACCGGCACAGCGAGGAGCAGGCGGTGGAGCTGTTCGCGGACAACCTGATGGTGGCCGGGCGGGCCTTTCTGGAGCATCCCCGGGACAAGCCCTTCATTCCCAGCTGGAACCGGGTGCAGGCGGCCTTCCCGGATCTGCTGGATCGCCTGCACGAGGCCGTGGAACTCGACAACGCCGGGGACGTTTGAAGGGTTGGTCTCTCCATCTGGGCCGCTCCTACTGAGACAGAACCAACTGCTGGCCGCCGCCGCCCTGATTAAGGGTGCGGTGCAGGACCGGCAGGGCCGCCCGCAGTTGCTCGCCCAGGGTCCAGGGCGGGTTGAGCACCACCATGCCGGAGCCGGTCATGCCGCGGGCGCCGCCGTCGCGGAGCACGCACAGCTCGGCGCGCAGGTGCTTGGGCGCCAGGGCCATCAGCCGGGCGGCGAAGCGGTCCGCGCGGCGCCGCTCCAGCACCGGGTACCAGATCGCGAAACAGCCGGTGTTGAAACGCCGCAGCCCCTCCTCCACCGCCGTCAGGGTGGCGGCCTCGTCGCCGCCCAGTTCATAGGACGGATCGATCAGCACCAGCCCCCGTTTGTGGGCCGGCGGCAGCAATGCCTTGATGCCGGCCAGGGCGTCCTGTTTGACCACGCGGACGCGCCGGTCGTCCTGGAAACGGGTTTCCAGCAGTTCGAAATCGGTGCCGTGCAGTTCGGTGACCTGCAGGCGGTCCTGCTCGCGCAGCAGGGCGGCGCTGATCGCCGGCGAGCCGGGGTAATGGCTGAGCGCGCCCGGGCGACTGAAGCCGGCCACCACATTCAGATAGCGGTTGATCAGCGGCACCTGGAAGCGCTGCTCCCATAACCGCCCGATGCCGTCCCGGTATTCCCCGGTTTTTTGCATGTGGGCGTCTTCCACCGCATACAGGCCGGCGCCACCGTGGGTATCGTGGATCACGAACGGCTTGTCCTTGAGGCGCAGGTGATCGAGCACCGCCACCTGGATCATGTGCTTGAGCACATCGGCGAAGTTGCCGGCGTGGTAGGAATGGCGATAGGAAAGCATGGGCGCATCCGCGGCGTTGGGGGCCGCCCATTGTAGGTAGGAGCGGCTTCAGCCGCGACCGGCTTTTCGGGGCAGTTGAAAATTCAAAGTTAAAAGTTGAAAGGGCGAGGCGCCGCACGCCCTTCCCGCGGCCAGGTGGCCGGTCAGAGCGCGGGTTACCCCTGAACGCGGGCACGGCCGCGCCGCCCCAGCGTGCCTCGGGCGCGTTTCAACTTTTAACTTTCAACTTGTAACTCACCCTCCCCACCCTGTTCCCGCGCCGGCGCGGGCCGTACAATGGTGCGCCTCGATGAACTTGCCCGGCGGATTCTCCCATGCGCCTCCGTTTCACCAAAATGCACGGCCTCGGCAACGACTTCATGGTGGTCGACGGCCTGTCGCAACCCCTGCCCGAGGACGGCCCGCCGCTGTCCGAGGCGGACCTGCGGCGCCTGGGCGACCGCCACTTCGGCGTCGGCTTCGACCAGTTGCTGGTGGTGCAGCCGCCGCGCCACGAGGGCGTGGACTTCCGCTACCGGATCTTCAACAGCGACGGCTCCGAGGTCAGCCAGTGCGGCAATGGCGCGCGCTGCTTCGCCCGCTTCGTGCGCGACCAGGGCCTGACCCGCAAGCATGAGATCCGGGTGGAAACCGCCGAGGGGCTGATGACCCTGAAGGTCACCGACGACGGCCTGGTGACCGTGGACATGGGCGCGCCGCGCTGGGCGCCGGCGGCGATCCCGTTCCAGGCGGACGCCGAGGCCGACACCTATATTCTGGTGGCCGGCCAGAACGCTTACGAGGTCTCCGCCGTGGGCCTGGGCAACCCCCATGTGGTGCTGCTGGTAGAGAACGTGGACACCGCCCCGGTGGCCACCCTGGGCCCGGAACTGGAACGCCACGAGCGCTTCCCGGAGCGGGTCAACGCCGGCTTCATGCAGATTCTCAACCGCCGCGAGATTCGCCTGCGGGTGTTCGAGCGCGGCGCCGGCGAAACCCTGGCCTGCGGCTCCGGGGCCTGCGCCGCGGTGGTGTGCGGCCAGCGCCGCGGCCTGCTGGACGCCACCGTCACCGTGCACTTGGCCGGCGGCACCCTGCAGGTGCACTACGACGGCCACGGCGGCATCCGGATGACAGGCCCCGCCAGCCGTGTCTATGATGGCGAAATCGACGTGGAGGCCCCCGCATGACCGACGAGACCCTGCCCGGCGCCGATCAGGTGGCCGCCTACCTGCGCCGCCACCCGGAATTCTTCCAGGACCGGCCCGATCTACTCGAATTGATGCGCCTGCCGGACCCGCGCGGCCCGGCGGTGTCGTTGCTGGAGCGCCAGGCCTCGATCCTGCGCGACCGCAACCAGGAGCTGCGCGAGCGGCTCAACGGCCTGATCGACGTGGCCCGGGAAAACGACCTGCTGTTCGAACACACCCGGCGCCTGACCCTGGCGCTGCTGGAGGCGCGCAGCACCGACAAGCTGCTGCGCCAGCTGCTGCGCGGCCTGGAGGACGAGTTCCGCTGCGACACCGTGTCCCTGCTGCTCCACGACCGGGAAGCCAAGCTGCTCGGCGAGGTGCGCAAACAGGTGCGTTTCATGGATCCGGACGACCTGCCCAGCGCCCTGGGCCCGCTGCTGCGCACCGGCAAGGCGGTGTGCGGCATCCTGCGCCAGGCGGAGCTGGAAGCGCTGTTCCAGGACCAGGCTGAAAAGGTGAAATCCGCCGCCGTGGTGCCCCTGGAACACAACGGCCGCCTGGGCGTGCTGGCCATCGGCAGCGCCGACGCCATGCACTTCCGCAGCTCCCTGGGCACCCTGTTCATCACCCACATCGGCCAGGTGCTCAGCCGCCGGCTGGTGGAAGTGAGCGGCCCCGCCGCCGCCCGCCACGCGCAACGCGCCTGACCGCCGTGGACTCCCGGCAGGCGGCCATCGACGCCTTCGTCCGCCACCTGGCCAGTGAGCGGCGGCTGTCGCCGCACACCGTGAAGCACTACCGGCGCGACCTGAGCACCGCCGCCGAGGCCCTGGACCTGGACTGGGCGGCGGTCACCGTCCACGACGTGCGCGCCCTGGTGGCGCGCCTGCACCGGCGCGGCCTGGGCGGGCGCAGCCTGCAGCGGCTGCTGTCCTCGCTGCGCACCTTCTACACCTGGTTGATCCGCGAACGCCGGGCCACCGACAACCCGGCCCTGGACGTGCGCGCCCCGCAAAGCGGCCGCCGCCTGCCCAAGGCCCTGGACGCGGACCAGGCCCGCGCCCTGCTCGACCACCCGGACGGCGACGGCCCCCTGGCGCGCCGCGACCAGGCCATGCTGGAGTTGCTCTATGGCTGCGGCCTGCGGCTGGCGGAGCTGCTGGGGCTGGATCTGGACAGTGTTTCCACCGGTTCCGCGGAGCTGGTGGTCACCGGCAAGGGCAACAAGACCCGGGTTCTGCCGGTGGGCAAGCCGGCCCTGAACGCCCTGCGCGCCTGGTTGCGCGCCCGGGCCACCCTGGTCCACGACCCGGAGGAGCGCGCCCTGTTCGTCAGCCAGCGCGGCCGCCGGCTGTCACCGTCCGGCGTCCAGCAGCGGCTGCGCCGGGCCGCCCGGGCGCGCGGCCTGGAAGACCATCTGCACCCGCACAAGCTGCGTCATTCCTTCGCCACCCACGTGCTGGAGAATTCCGGGGACCTGCGCGCCGTCCAGGAACTGCTCGGCCACGCCAACCTGAGCACCACCCAGGTTTACACCCACCTGGACTTCCAGCACCTGGCGCGGGTCTACGACGGCGCCCACCCGCGGGCACAACGCAAGAACGAGCAAGAGGATTCCTGACATGGCGCTGCGACTGATCACCTTCGACCTGGACAACACCCTGTGGCCGGTGGACGAAGTGATCCGTCGGGCCGAGCGCGCCACCAGCGACTGGATCGCCGAGCGCCATCCGGACGCCGCCGCGGCGCTCACCGCCGAACGCATCCGCGCGGTGCGCGACCGCCTGGTGCGCGAGCACCCGGATTACCTGAACAACCTGACCCGGCTGCGCCGGGACGCCATGGCCGAAACCTTCCTGGAAGCCGGCTTCGCCGACCGGGAAGCCCGCCACATCGCCGCCGACGCCTTCCAGATCTTCCACGAGGCGCGCAACCGGGTGACCTTCTTCCCCGGCGCCCTGGAGGTGCTGGAAACCCTGGCGGACAGCTACGCCCTGGGGGCGCTCAGCAATGGCAATTCGGACCTGAAGCGGGTGGGCATCGACGACCTGTTCGTGTTCCACCATTCGGCGGAAAGCGTGGGCCGGCGCAAGCCGGAACCGGACATGTTCCACGCCGCCCTGCGCAGCGCCGGGGTGCCGGCGGAGCAGGCCCTGCACGTGGGCGACCACCCGGTGGAGGACGTGGACGCCGCCCGCCGCCACGGTTTCCAGGCGGTGTGGGCGAACCTGATCGACCTGGACTGGCCGGCGGACCTGGACCGGCCGGACCATCACATTCATCATTTGCGAGAGCTCACCGACTTGCTGCCGCTGCTGGACAACTGATCGCCATGACCGATACCCGCCTCACCCTGAACGGCCTGCTCGACGACCTGCAGGCGGAAATGGAAAGCCTGAACCTTTGGGAGGGCCGCCCGCCGGAACCGGAGGCGTTCGAGAGCGCCACGCCGTTTTTCGCCGACACCATGGATTTCACCCAGTGGCTGCAGTGGGTGTTCATCGCCCGCTTCCGGGCGATCCTGGCCGACGACCACCCGCTGCCGGCACAGTGCGACGTGGCGCCGCTGGCCGAGGAAACCCTGCGCGACCTGCCGGAGGAAACCGACAAGCTGGTGGCCCTGCTCCGCGAGTTCGACGGCCACTTCTAACCCAACCCACCAACGAGGCTCACCCCGAAGCGGAGCGGCGTGGCCCCCTTTCCGGGACCCTGTCAAACAGGATGTTTGACCGGGAGCCCCATGGACGGGTTCACGGCGTTCCCGGAAAGGGGGCCACGCCGCTTCGCGCCCCTGCTGGAGAGCCACGCCTACGCCATCCGGCGGCCGGGCGCCCCCTCCTGAATCAGGCTGTCGCCAAGCAGCTCCAGCCAGGCGCTCTCGTCCTCGCCGCCGGACAGGGTCCACAGCCAGCGCCCCTGGGCATCCAGCCCTTCCAGCGCGGTGACCACGCGGCCGGCACCGGGCCGGCGCAGCCGCCAGACGCTGGCCACCCGCCCCATGTCCAGGGACACCAGCACGCCGTTGTGGGCCAGATGGCAATGCCCCTTCTGCCAGCGCGGCGCCGACCAGGGCGCGGTCAGGCACAGCTTCACGCCGCTGTTGCCGGTGCACACCGTGTAGCCATACTCCCGGCGACTGGCCAGGGCCAGCAGGGACGGCACGGTCTCCGCCCGCACCGGGCAGGCGAACTTGTCGCGCACCGCCTGGTAGAGCACCTGACGGCGGTCGCCCACCCGCGCCAGCAACTCACCGAAGCCCTCGTCGTCGCCGTGGGACCACTGCCGCTCCAGCTCCGCCACCGACGGCACCGCCGTGGGCAGGGTGGGCAGGCGCGGCGGCGGCGCGCCCAGCTGGCGCTGGTCCGGGTGCAGCATGGCGCACACCAGCTCCTCGAACGCCAGGCCGCCGGTTTCCGGCGCCACCGCCATTTGCTGCACCGGCTCGCCGAAGCGGTCGAAGAACAGCAGGCTGCGCGCCGGCAGATCCGCCACCGGCGCCAGCACCGCCATCACCGACCGCCACAGCGGCAGGTTGAGGTGCTGATTGAGGCGGCACTGGCTGCCCCGGGATTCCAGGTCCTCTTCGCCGCTGAGCAGCGCCGGGTAACGCATGGACTGGGATACCCGGCCGCCGTCGGCGAAGGTGGTGACCACCAGGGCGCCCAGGCGGTAAAGCCCCTTGAGGATGGCGAGCGGCTCGTCCTGGAGGCGCAGCACCCGATCACCGAGCGCGGCGCGGCAATGATGGAAAGTGGTGGACGCCTGGGTCTTGGGCGTCAGGGTTGTCACCGTCACGGCGGGCCTCCTTGCGAAATCAGGGAGTGGGCAGCTGGCGACGGCTGGCTTTCCACAGTCAGGGAGAACTCGAAATTATTTGGTCAGGATCAGCCGGTCGTTGGCGGTGCGGCGCAGCAGGTAACGCTCGCCACCGTGCTCGATCCACAGCTTGCCGTCCTGGTTGAGCAGCGCCCGGCTGGCCACGCTGCTGTCGTCGGCGATGGCGATGCGGCGACCGGCGGCGCGGCGGCTGGCCAGGGCGGGATTGTGCGCGCGGGTCAGGGTGCCTTGGGACATGACATTTCTCCTTAAATGTATTTGAGAATCATTATCATTAGTTAAATCCATACCGTCAACGCCCTTGTGACCCTCCCGGCAAACAATTTTTAACAGCATCACAGCCAAAAGGTGGCCTGGATCCGATGGCCGGGCCTGGAGGTCCACCGGTAACCGCCCTAGACTGAAACCATGAATACAGCCATCGCTTCCAAAGCCATTGAAACGCCGCAGGAAAAACTGGCGGCCATTCTCGACAGCCATCAGCCGAGGAGCCTGCTGACCATCAGCCTCAATCCGGTGCCCGTGGCCGAGCACTGGGCCCGGGATCACGACTGCGAGCTCACCCGTATCCAGGAGTTGAACCCGTTCGACGATCTGGAACGCATCAGCCGGGTGGACATGGCGGTGGTCGCCGACCAGCTCGAGTACATGACCCGGCGCGACGGCGAGGCCCTGCTGGGGCTGCTGCGCAACCTGCACACCGATTCCATGGTCGCCGTGTACCAGCCGCTGCTGGCGCCGGAAAAGCTGCGCTGGCCGCACAACGGCTTCCTCGCCCTGGGCTGCCGGGAGGAAGGCCACTTCGCCCAGGAAGGCCGCGAGCTGGACATCTACAGCTACGACCTGGACAGCTACAACTTCCGACGTTCCTGGAACAATCCGCGTTTCTGGGCCAACCCGGAAAACTGGGGCAAGTACTGGTGGTAACCGGGCGGGCCGGCGCCGCGGCGCGGCGCTGGTCAAGCCCGGGCGGCTAACGTATGGTGACGGCGGTTCGCGCAAGGTACCCGCCATGATCCAGCAACGTCTCAAGGAATCACTCTATTTCTGGCGCCGCCATCTGGCCGCCCTGTTTCTGGTCAGCGCCCCGTTCACGCTGCTCGGCGAAGCCCTGCAGTGGACCATCGGGCCGGTGATCGTCAACGGCGCCGACGGCAAGGTGGTGGGGTTCAATGCCCTGAGCATGTCGCTGCTGCTGCTGATCCGGCCCCTGGCCGAGGGCGCGCTGATCGTGCAGATGGCGAGCATTCAGCAGGGCCGGCCCCGGGGGCTGACCGCCTGCGTGCTGCCGGCCCTGGCGCGCTTCCCCTTCCTGCTGGCCACCTATTTCATGATGGCCCTGGCGGTGTCCGTGGGCTGGATGCTGCTGTTCTTCCCGGCGCTGTGGATTTACGCGCGGCTGTGCTTCGCGCCCTTCCGGCTGATGCTCCGTGACGAGGGGCCGCTGCAGTCCCTGCAGTCGGCCTTCGAGCGCTCTTCCTCCTGCCAGTGGCCGCTGCTGCTGACCCTGGTGTTGTCCGGCTTGCTGGTGTTCGCGCTGGCGGCGGTGGTCAACAGCGTGGTGATCGGGTTGCTCGGCGAGAACCCGGGCACCTTGCTGGTGACCGGGCTGATCACCGGTTTGCTGGCCACCCTGGTGAACGTGGTGGCGTTCCGGTTCTGGATGCTGGCGGACGCCCCGCCGGCGCCGCCGGCCCAGGACTGAGCCGGCGTTCGGCGATCGCGGCCAAAGCCGCTCCTACAGCGCCGGCACGGTCTTGAGCCGGGGGCGCCGGGTTTCGGGCAGCCCGTCCAGGCGCCGCTGGAAAGACGGCGCCGTGATCAAGGCCCTCCGCGACAGCACCAGCACATCCATCTCCCTGGCCAGCAGCACCTCCTGATCCGCGTCTTCCAGCGTCTCCGAAGCCACCAAGAACCAATGCTGGCCTTCATGCTCAAGGGCGTGGGCGGTTGTCGCGCCCAACGGTACCGCGTGCAGGCGCGTGTCCAGGGGCAGGCCCAGCTCCGGCAGCCAGTGCCAGGGGTCCGGCCGCGCCGGCCGGGTCCGGGTGTGCCGCCAGGCGCGGAAGCCCTCGTCGCTGCCCAGGGCGGCGGCGGCGCGGCGCAGCCGTTCCCGGGTAAGGTCGGCGATGGTGGGCCAGCGCGGGTCGCCGGTGGGTTCCGGCAGTTGCACCAGCAGGCAGCGGCGCCGGCCGCCGTCCTCGCGATTCTGGGCCAGCACCGCCTGGCCGGTGGCGCCGCTGCCGGCGAAGAAATCCAGCACCAGATCGTCCGGTCCGGTGGCCAGCCGCAGCAGAAAACGCAGCAGCGTGGTGGGCTTGGGGTAGGCGAACGGCACCTCGCCGTCGAACAAAGCCTGCAGCTCCCGGGTGCCGGACGTGGCGGTGCCGAAGGTAACGCCGTCCAGCCAGGTGGCGGCCACTTCGCCGAAGGCGCGCTTCTCCTCCAGAAAGACCTTCAGCTGCGGGCGCGCCCGGCCGCCCCGGCCGAACACGATGCGCCCGTCCGCGCGCAGCGCTTCGAAGCGCTCCGGGCCGGTACGCCAGCAGCGCCCCGGCGGCGGCCAGAAATCCTCGCCGGTATTGGGATTGCGGATCGCATAGGTGAGCCGGGGGCGCAGGTTGGGGGCGTCGAAGGGATCCGCCTTCCAGGGCCCGCGCGGGTCGTTGTCCGGGTTGCGGTAGCGGGCGCCACGGATGCGTTCCGGGTAGGCGGCGAAGCCGGGCTCGCGGTGCCATTGGGTCTGGTTGCCCGGCTTGAGCCGGCGGTGCCGGGTGCGACGCCGGCGCGCGTAGGCGAGCACATACTCGTGCTGCACGCACAGGTCGGTGTCATTCTGGCGCGAGGTGCGCGACTGCCAGGGAAACATGGCCACGAAGTTGCGCGACCCGAACAGCTCGTCGAGCACCAGGCGCAGCACATGGACCTCGTGGTCGTCGATGCTGACGAACAGCACGCCGTCCTCGCGGAGCAGTTCCCGGGCCAGGGCCAGGCGCGGGTACATCATGCTCAGCCAGCGGGCGTGGTAGCGGCCGTCCGGGTGGCCCCTGGCGGCGTCGCGGAAATTGTCCGGATACAGAAACTCGCCGCCGGTGTTGTAGGGCGGATCGATGTAAATCATCTTCACCCGCCCGCCATAGGCGCCGCGCAGCCGCCGCAGCACCGCCAGGTTGTCCCCCTCGATCACCGCGTGGGGCGCGTCGTCGAAGCCCTGGGAGTGCGCCGGCAGCGCGCGCAACACGCCGCGCGCCGGTGCCCGGGCCTCGGCGCGGGCCGCCGCCTTGCCCGGCCAGGTGAAGGCATAATCCTCGTCATCGTCGACGCCCGGATCCGCCAGCGCCGGCGGCTCGTTCCCCTCCCCCGGGGCCGGCCAGAATCTGTGCTCGTCCATGGGATTGTCATTTTCCATTTGCATTGCAAAAATCAAATCATAGAATTTGGCACAATAGCAATGGAAAAATCTTGCTATATCGCAGTCCGCAAGCTACAACAACCAAGCGGCAACCGAATTTCCGGTGCCGCCCGTCAACGCTCAAGGAAAGGACATAACCATGACCAAGGACCTCAACATCGGCGGCCTCCTGCGCGAACGTCGCCTTCAGCAAGGCAAGACCCTCAAACAGATCGCCTCCCGGGCCTTCACCGACCCGGGCAACCTGTCGCGCATCGAGCGCAACGAACAGCAGCTCAGCGTGCCGCGCATGCTGGCGCTCTGCGACGCCCTCGAATGGAGCCCGGAAGAATTCGTGCGCCGCCTGGAACGGCGCCGGGGGCGCACCGTGGGCGAGCCGCCGAGGGATTACAACGGCAGCCGCGGCGGCGGCCTCGACCTGACCGCCGGGGACCGGCTGCAGGTGTCGTTCACCGCCCGGCTGGCGCCCGGCAAGGAGTAGCGGCGGCGCGGCCCTTGCACCATTTCAAGGGCACGCCGGTCTTAATTGCCTATAAGCACAAAATATGATTTGCGCTGTTGCAAGTAACACATTGAGGGCGCCAGAGCGGCTACCGACACTTATCAGCATGGATATAGGTGGCATTCTCAAGGAACGGCGCCAGCGCCGGGAAGAAACCCTCGAAGAGGTGGCGTACCGGGCCGGTACGGACGCGGGCAATCTGTCGCGCATCGAACGCAACCGTCAGGATGTGTCGGTGCAGCGCCTGGGGCGTCTGTGCGCGGCCCTGGAAATGTCGCTCACCGAGCTGTTCGAGGAACTGGAGGGGCGCTCCAAGACGCCCCATTTGCGTGATCCGGCCAGCGCCTTCGACAAGGAAACCCGCGAGCTGATCGCCATCGTTTCCGCGCTGCCGCCGTCCCGGCGCCGCCTGCTGATGCGCATCGCCGAGGACATCCGCGACAGCAAGGGCTTGTCCTGAGCCGGCGCGCCGTTCAGGCGCGCTCGTAGACCACGAAGGAATAATCGTAGGGATTGGGCCCCTCGGCCTGGAAGTCGTCCCGGCCGATCTCCCGCCATTGCGCCGCGTCCACCGCCGGGAAGTAGGTGTCGCCCGGCACGTCCGCGTGCACCTCGGTAAGATAGAGCCGCTCCGCCCGGGGCAACGCCAGGGCGTAGATTTGCGCGCCGCCGATCACCACCAGCTCGTCCTGGCCGTCGATGTGGGCCACGTGCCCGGCCAGCTCCAGGGCCTCATCCAGGGTACCCACCACTTTCGCCCCTTCCGCCACGTAATCCGCCTGACGGCTGATCACGATGTTGGTGCGCCCGGGCAGCGGCCGTTTCAGGGATTCCCAGGTGTTGCGACCCATGACGATGGGTTTGCCCAGGGTCACCTGCTTGAAGTACTTGAGGTCGTTGGGCAGGTACCAGGGCAGCTTGTTGTCGCGGCCGATGACATTGTTGCTGGCCTTGGCGGCCATCATCGCCAGGCGAATGCTCATGGGGTCTCCTCGTGGCCGGTGGCGGTCACACCGCCACCGGCGCCTTGATGTGCGGGTGCGGGTCGTAGCCTTCCAGGGTGAAGTCCTCGTAGCGGAACGCGTACAGGTCCTTCACCGCCGGGTTGAGCTTCATGCGCGGCAACGGCCGGGGCGCGCGGGCCAGTTGCTTGTCCGCCTGCTCCAGGTGGTTGCTGTACAGGTGAGCATCGCCCAGGGTGTGCACGAAGTCGCCGGGCTGCAGGTCGCAGACCTGAGCGATCATCAGCGTCAGCAGGGCGTAGGAAGCGATGTTGAAGGGCACGCCCAGGAAGATGTCGCCGCTGCGCTGGTAGAGCTGGCAGCTGAGCTTGCCGTCCGCCACGTAGAACTGAAACAGGCAGTGGCACGGCGGCAGGGCCTGACGGCCTTGGGCGGCGTTTTCCCGGGGCGAGAGACGCGGGTCCGGCAGCACAGCCGGGTTCCAGGCGCTCACCACCAGGCGGCGGGAATCCGGGTTGCGGCGAATCTCCGCCAGCACCTCGTCGATCTGATCGATGACGGCGCCGTCGGCGGTGGGCCAGCAGCGCCACTGCTCGCCGTACACCGGCCCCAGATCGCCGTCCTCGGTGGCCCATTCATCCCAGATGCTGACACCGTTGTCCTTGAGGTAACCGATGTTGGTGTCACCGGACAGGAACCACAGCAGCTCGTGGATGATGGATTTCAGGTGCACCTTCTTGGTGGTCACCAGGGGGAACCCGTGGGCCAGATTGAACCGCATCTGATGGCCGAACAGAGCGCGGGTACCGGTGCCGGTGCGGTCGCCCTTGATCACGCCCTCGTAGCGGGCGGTGCGGAGCAGGTCCAGGTATTGCTTCATGCCTTTACTTCCTTGCCG
Organism: Alloalcanivorax profundimaris; assembly: GCF_015265435.1. Taxonomy (GTDB): domain Bacteria; phylum Pseudomonadota; class Gammaproteobacteria; order Pseudomonadales; family Alcanivoracaceae; genus Alloalcanivorax; species Alloalcanivorax profundimaris. Next base: position 409,273 of record NZ_JABJWH010000020.1, read on the forward strand.
GGGCCGGCCGGTCGTCGTGCCGGTAGGCCCAGAACATCATGGCGGCGCCGAGTACGATCATGGGAATGCTGAGCAGCATGCCCATGGTCAGCCAGCCGCCGGCCAGGTAACCAATGTGCGCGTCGGGCTCGCGGAAGAACTCCACGAAGGTGCGCCCCAGGCCGTAGCCCAGCCCGAACAGGCCGGTGACCGCGCCGGCCGGACGCGGGCGCGCGGAATAGAACCACAGCACCAGGAACAGCACCACGCCCTCGAGCAGGAATTCGTAGAGCTGGGAGGGGTGGCGCGGCACCGCCATGGGGTCGGCGGGGAACACCATGGCCCAGGGCACATCCGCCGGGTGGCCCCACAGCTCGCCGTTGATGAAGTTGCCCATGCGGCCGGCGCCCAGGCCGATGGGCACCACCGGCACGGCGTAGTCGGCGACGCTGAAGTAGCGCTTGCCGAACTTGCGCGCCAGCAGCCAGAACGCCAGCAGCACACCCAGAGCGCCGCCATGGAAGCTCATGCCGCCGGTCCAGATCTCGAACAGCCACAGCGGGTCGTTCAGGAACTTGCCGAAATTGTAGAACAGCACATAGCCCACCCGGCCACCCAGGATCACGCCCAGGGCCACGTAGAACACCAGGTCGCTGACCTGCTCCCGGGTCCAGCCGCTGCCGGGCCGGTCGGCGCGGTAACGCAGCAGCCACCAGCCGCCCACGAACCCCACCAGGTACATCAGACCGTACCAGTGGATCTGCAGGGGGCCGATGGCCACCGCCACCGGATCGATACGGGGAAACTCCATGCCTTTACTCCGTCAGGGCCGCCGGCGGCCACTCACAATAGCAGCTCCAGACCGATGGCGATCAGGAACAGCGCGAAGATGCGTCGCAACAGGGCCGAGGGCAGGCGGTGGCTGAGCCGCGCGCCCACCTTGGCCATCGGAAAACTGGTCACCACGATGGCCAGGGCCGCGGGCAGGTACACATAGCCCAGACTCCAGGCCGGCAGCTCCGGCCGGCCCCAGCCGGTGATCACGAAGCCCAGGCTGCCGGCCAGGGCGATGGGCAGCCCGCAGGCGGCGGAGATCGCCACCGCGTTCTGCATCGGCAGGCGGCACCAGGACAGAAACGGCACCGTCAGCGAGCCGCCCCCGATGCCGAACAAACTGGAGATGCCGCCGATCACGCCACCGGCGGCGGCCAGACCGCCGGTACCGGGCAACCGCTCCGGCTGATCGCCGTCGGCCTGGGCCGCGCCAGGCCGGCGCAGCAGCATCTGCAGCGCGATGACGATGGCGAAGAAGCCGAACAGCCGGGTCAGCGCCACCCCGGACAGGCGGTCGGCGATCACCGCGCCGATCAGCGCCCCCACCACGATGCCGCCGGCCAGCCGCCCGGCCACCGGCCAGCGCACATAGCCGGCCTTATGGTGAGCGCGCACGGAACTGAGCGCGGTGACGATAATGGTGGCCAGGGAGGTGCCCACCGCCATCTGCGCCACGATCGCCTCGTCGAAGCCGCGACCGTGGAACAGGTAAATCAGCGGCGGCACGATCACCACGCCGCCGCCCAGCCCCAGGGCGCCGCCCATCAGGCCGGCGGCCACCCCGATCAGGGCGCAGATCAGCACTAGCGTCATGGATGTCCCCTGCCGGAAATGGCGGTTATGCTAGCAGGCCGTTTTGATCCTGTCCTATCCGGCGAAGTCTCCTTATGTGCATCGTGCTGTTCGAGTGGCGCCCCGGCGCCGACACGCCCCTCACCGTGGCCGCCAACCGGGATGAATTCCACGCCCGCCCCACGGAGCCGGCGCGCTGGCGCGGCCAGGTCTTCCACGGCCTGGACCGCCGCGCCGGGGGCACCTGGCTGGGCATCCACCGGGCCGGGCGTTTCGCGGTGATCACCAATTTCCGGGAGCCGGTGGCGGAGCGCGGCGACGGCGAGCTGTCCCGGGGCCTGCTGCCCAGCGCCTTTTTGCAGGGCGACGCCACCCCGGAGGTCTTCTGCCGGGAACTGGCCACCCAGCAGCACCGCTACGCCGGCTTCAACCTGCTGGTGGGCGACCGCGACCGGCTCTGGTACCTGAGTAACCGGGGCGCCCCGCCCCGGGCGGTGGCGCCGGGCGTGCACGGGCTGTCCAATGGCCTGCTGGACGATCCCTGGCCCAAGGTGGAGCGCGGCAAGGCGCGGCTGACGGCGGCCCTCGCCGAAGGCGCCGGCCTGGACGCCCTGCTCCAGGTGGTCAACGATCGCCACCAGCCGCCGGATTCGGTGCTGCCAGACACCGGCGTGAACCTGGCCCTGGAACGCCTGGTGGCGCCGGTGTTCATTCAATCCCCGGAGTACGGCACCCGCGCCAGCTCGGCGGTGAAGCTGCACGCCCACGGCGAGCCGGAAATGGCGGAACAAAGCTGGCGCCCGGACGGCGAGCCCGACGGCCCGCCCCGTTACAGCGCCGATTCTCCGTAGATACCCTGTTCGCGGTCAAGCGTTTTGCAGGCCAGCGGTTTGAAAAAGGCGGGCCGAATCGAACGGGGTATCGGTCTTCA
>NZ_JABJWH010000021.1 GCF_015265435.1 Alloalcanivorax profundimaris
CACCAGCGGCACCGCCAGGCGGGCCACCGCCGAGGCGCGCGGCGCGGCGGCTTCGTCCACCTCCGCCAGGGTCACCCGGGTGGCGATGCGCTCCCGGTAAACGGCGCCGGAGCCGGCCAGCAGCCAGTCGCCGCCGTCCAGGGCGGGCACGTCGTCCGGGTCGAACAGGCCGTCCGCCAGCAGCGCCTCGACGCGCTCGCCCTGGCCGTTGCCGCCGGCGTAACAGTGGTAGGCGCCCAGGTAGAGCTCGCCCATGCGCGCGTCGAAGGCCGCCAGCACCCGGGGGCGCGCCGGGTGGGCGTCGAAGGCGGCCAGCGCGCAGGCGGCCAGGGTGGAGACGCCGGCCACCGGCAGGTCGCGGGCGAACGCCAGGCCCTGGATCACCGAGGTGGCCACGCGCACCCCGGTGAAGGCGCCCGGCCCCTGGCCGAACGCCAGGGCATCCAGGGCGCCCAGGCCGATGCCCGCCTCGGCGAGCAGGTCGTCCACCAGGGGCAGCACCCGTTCGGTTTGACGGCGGGCACCGGGTTCGAAGCGTTCCAGCACCTCGCCGTCCCGGTACAGCGCCACCGAGCAGGCGTCGGTGGCGGTTTCAATGGCCAGAATGTGCGTCATGGGTCGGCTCTTGCGGGGCGGGCGCCGGCGGCGCCTCGCCGGGTTTCGATTGCGCCAGGCGTTCCGCCTGCAGGCGGGCGATGTGCGGGAAGAAACGCTGCACCACTTCCACTTTGCGGGTGCGCGTCATGCCCGGCAGGCTGTCCAGGAACAGGCGCCCGTAGCCCTTGGTCACCAGGCGCGGGTCGCCCACCACCAGCAGACCGTGGTCGTTGGGGTCGCGGATCAGCCGGCCGGCGCCCTGGCGCAGGGCCAGCACCGCCTGGGGCAGCTGGTAGTCGCGGAAGGCGTTGCCGCCGTTGGCGTTGATGTGCTCGATGCGCGCCGCCGCCACCGGGTCCCCGGGGGAGCCGAACGGCAGCTTGTCGATGATCACGCAACTGAGCGCCTCGCCACGCACGTCGATGCCCTCCCAGAAACTGCTGGTGCCAAGCAGCACCGCATTACCCAGACGCCGGAACTCGTCCAACAGTTCCCGACGGCCGGCCTCGCCTTGCACCAGCAGCGGGTATTCCAGCTTCTCCTCGCGCAGCAACGCCGCCGCCTCGCGCAGGGCCCGGTGGCTGGTGAACAGAAAGAAGGTGCGGCCCTCGGCGGCGCGGATCACCGGAATCATCGCCCGCGTGAGGCTTGCGGTGTAGTCCGGCGAGGACGGCGCCGGCAGGTTCTCGGGCACGTAGAACACCGCCTGGCGTTTGAAATCGAACGGGCTCTCCAGGCTCAGGGTCTCCGCCTCGTCCAGGCCCAGGCGCTTCTGCAGGTGCTCGAAGCGCCCCGCCACCGACAGGGTCGCCGAGGTCAGGATCCAGGCGCAGGGGTGCTTTTCGCGCTGGGCGCGCAGCTGGCCGGCCACCGACAGCGGCGTGCTGTGCAGCACCACGGTGCGGCGGAAGGTCTCGAACCAGTAGACCCGGTTGGGGCCGTTGGCGTCGAGGATCGATTTGAGCGTCAGCACGTGCTCGGAGGCCCGCCGGGCACAGGATTCCAGGCCCCGGCTGGCGCGGGCCTGGGGCTCGAGAAAATCGTTCAGGTCGATGAGGGCATCCAGCAGCGCCTCGCCGGCCTCGCGCACCGCCGGCAGCTCCGCCACCTCGGACCAGGGGGCGCGGCGTTCCTGCTCGCCCAGGCTCAGGCGCAGGTCCTGGCCGGCCTTGTCCAGGGCGGAGATGTGCTGGTTCAGCGCCGCCAGATCCAGCGCCGAGTGGGCCGCCTCGGACAGGGCGTCACGGCCCAGTTCCTGGATCTGGCGGGTGCTCAGGGAGTCGCCGAAAAAGGCGGCGGCCACCTCCGGCAGTTGGTGGGCCTCGTCGAAGATCACCGTGTTGGCGCTGGGCAGCAGCTCGGAGACGCCCTCCCCGCGCAGCGCCGCGTCGGCGAAGAACAGGTGGTGGTTGACCACCACCAGATCCGCCTCCTGGGCTTCCTTGCGGGCGTTCATCAGCGGGCATTCGCTGTATTTGGGGCACTCGGTGCCCAGGCAGTTGTCGGCGGTGCTGGTCACCCAGGGCCACACCGGCGCGTCCTCCGGCAGCTGCTTGAGCTCGGCGATGTCGCCGCTCTTGGTGCGCCCGGCCCAGTGCGCCACCACCTGCAGCTGCTCGGCGGTTTCCCGGGTCAGGAAACGGGCTTCCTCCTGGTGCAGCTCCAGCCGGTAGGGGCACAGGTAGTTGGCGCGGCCCTTGAGCAACGCCGCCTTGCGCGGCAGGCTCAGAGCCTTGAGCACCACCGGCAGGTCCTTGAAGAAAAGCTGGTCCTGCAGGCTCTTGGTGCCGGTGGACACCAGCGTGGGGCCATCGGACAGCAGCGCCGGCAGCAGGTAGGCCAGGGTCTTGCCGGTGCCGGTCTGGGCCTCCACCAGCAGGGTGCCCCGGGCACGGATCGCCTCGGCCACCGCGTCGGCCATGCGCAGCTGGGGCTCGCGGGGGCGATAGCCGTCCAGCAAGCGACCGAAGCGGTCGATGTCGTTAAGATAGTCGCGGGCGCTGTCCACTGAATGTCCCCGGTTGCCTGGGCGCAGAGGATAGCGGATAACCGATCACACTCCCAACACCGCGATAGCGCATGGATCTTTTCTATACATTACTGATTCTGGCCGGCGGCGAAGGGCGCCGCATGGGCGGCCGCGACAAGGGCCTGGTGGAGATCGACGGCCAGCCGCTGGTCGACCAGCTGCTGGACGCCGTGGCGCCGCCGGGGCCGGTGGTGATCAGCGCCAACCGCAACCTGGATCTTTACCAGGGCCGGGCGGACAGCGTGGTGCGCGACCGCCGCGACGGCTATTTCGGCCCCATGGCCGGCCTGGAGGCGGGGCTGGCCGCCTGCGGGGACGGCCCGGTGCTGTGCCTGCCCTGCGACCTGATGGCGCCGCCGCCCACCCTGCCCGGCCTGCTGCTCGACGGCCTGCCCGCCGACCGGGTGCGGCGGCTGGAGGACGACCACGGGCCCCAGCCCCTGTGCCTGGGGCTGCATGGCGCGCGCTGGGTGCCTTCGATCACGGAATATCTGGACCGGGGCGGGCGCAGCGTGCGCGGCTGGCTGAAGAGCGTGCCCCATGAGGTGGCGCGCCTCCACGGGCGGCTGGAGAACCGCAACCGGGAAGAGCGCGGCTGACACGGCCTGCGTTATCGCGACTGAAGTCGCTCCTACGGCCGGTGCTGTAGGAGCGACTTCAGTCGCGATCAGGGGTCCGGGAAAACACCCCCAAAAAAACGCCCGCGCGGGGCGGGCGTTTTCGATTCACCGAGGCGAAGGCGGATCAGGCGGTGATGTCCTGGATCTGCTTCATCAGCTGCTTCTGCTCATCGGTGGGCTGAGCGGACTGCAGGGACATCAGCTTGCTCATGTCGCCGTCGACCTTGATCTGGCCGCTCATGAAGCCCTGCATGCCGGCGGACTGGTCGCCTTCGATGAAGATGCGCTTGGCCAGATCGGCGGGCAGGGTCAGGGTGGTGGCCGCGTCCGCGTGCTCGCCTTCCTCGATCATGCCGCCCACCAGGGACAGGTGCTTCTCGCCGTCGTCGGTGTTCACCTTGATGTTGATGACCAGGTCGGCCAGGGCGGCGGGCGCTTCCACGTCGCCGGCGGACTCACGGATTTCCTTTACCTTCGCGAACCATTCGTCGGACAGAAATTCCACGCTCATTGTTGTCTCCTTGGTTGGATTCCGCTTCGACGCCCGGCTCGGTGCCAGGACCGGATTCAAACGAGCGTTCGAAACTTTCCCGTACCTTATAGAAAGGCCCCGAAGCTGACAATGCTTTCCCGGCGCTGGCAACGGGCCAACCGGTCAGCATCCCCCATCGTGGGAATCACCGCGCAGCAGCGCCTTGTAATGCTCGATGCAGCCGATGTTCTCACGCGGGTATTCCGGCGCCAGGGCGGCCAGCGAATCCGCCACCAGGCCGGCCACCCGGGCCCGGGCGGCGGGCTTGTCGTCGTTGGGAATCAGGTGCCAGGGGGCATGGTCCGTGTGGGTGGCGGTAAGGGTCTCGTTGACCAGCGCCAGATAGCGGTCCCGGCCGCGCCAGTTCTCGATGTCCGAGGGATCGAATTTCCAGCGCTTGCGGGGCTTGTCCAGGCGCTTGAGCAGGCGTCGGCGCTGCTCGTCCTCGGAGGTATTCAGCCACACCTTGATCAGGCGGGTGCCCTCCCGGTGCAGATGCCCCTCGAACTCGTTGATGGCCCGGTAGCGGCCGCGCCAGTCCGGCGGCGGCTCGCTGGTCGGCCACAGCCGCTCCGCCAGCACCGCCTCGTAGTGGCTGCGGTTGAACGCCACCACCTCGCCGCGCTCCGGCAAATGCCGCCACACCCGCCACAGGAAGTCATGGTGCACCTCATCGCCCAGGGGGCGGGCAAAGGAATGGGCGCGGAAGGCGGCCGGGTCCATGGCCCGGGCCAGGGTGCGGATCAGGCTGTCCTTGCCGGCGGCGTCCAAGCCCTGGACCACCAGCAGCACGGCGTAACGGCGGCCGGCGTAGAGCCGGCGCTGATGTTCGTGAATACGATCCAGGCTGTCGTCCAGGGCCGCCACCCCGTTCGCCGCCACCTGGAAAGGCAGCTGGCGAACGTCCAGGGCGCCGGCGTGGGGCCAGCCGTAGGGGTCCAAATCCATGGGGGCTCCTTAAAACGGTACCCCCAAAGCATACTGGACCCCGGGCGGCGGCGTCAGAGGTCGTAGCCGCGTTCCTCGTGCAGGGCGATGTCCAGCCCCTGGCTTTCCTCGTCCGGGCTGACGCGCAGCGGCGTGAACAGACCCACCAGCTTGAGCAGCGCCCAGGTCAGCAGCGCCGTGTAAACGAAGGTAACCACCACGCCCAGGGCCTGCACGCCCACTTGCTGAAGCATGCCGTAGTCCGGTTTGGCGAAGCCGTAGCCGGAGAACACGCCCAGCTCCGTGGAGGCGAACACCCCGGCCAGCAGGGTGCCGAGAATGCCGCCCACGCCGTGCACCGGAAACACGTCCAGGGAATCGTCGATGCGCCAACGCTGCTTGACCACCAGCACCATGTAGAAGCAGATCACGCCGGCGGCCAGGCCGATGATCAGCGCACCACCGGGGCCCACGAACCCGGACGCCGGGGTAATGGTGCCCAGCCCCGCCACCATGCCGGTGGCGATGCCCAAAGCGGACGGCTTGCCGAATTTTTTCGCCTCCAGGGTCAGCCAGGCCAGGGAACCGGCGGCGGCGGAAATGTGGGTCACCAGCATGGCCATGGCGGCGTTGCCGTCGGCGGCCAGCGCCGAGCCCCCGTTGAAGCCGAACCAGCCCACCCACAGCATGCCCGCGCCCATCACCGTCATGGTCATGTTGTGCGGCTTCATGGCTTGGCCGGGCCAGTCCTTGCGGCGGCCCAGCACCACCGCCGCCACCAGGGCGGCGACGCCGGCGGTAATGTGCACCACGGTGCCGCCGGCGAAGTCGTACAGGCCCAGCTGCGCCAGCCAGCCGCCGCCCCACACCCAGTGGCACACCGGCACATAGACGCCCAGCACCCACAGCACCGAAAACGCCAGCATGGCGCCGAAGCGCATGCGCTCCGCGAAGGCGCCCACGATCAACGCCGGAGTGATGATGGCGAAGGTCATCTGGAACAGGCCATGCAGGCTTTGCGGCAGGGAGCCGGCCAGGCTGTCCCGGTCGATGCCGGCGAAGAAGGCGTGCTGCAGGCCGCCGATCCAGGCGTTGGCGGCGCCGCCGTCGGAAAACGCCAGGGAATAGCCGGCGATCAGCCACACCAGCGACACCGCGCAGGCGATGGCGAAGCACTGCATCAACACCGACAGCACGTTCTTGTTGCGCACCAGGCCGCCGTAAAACAGGCTCAGGCCCGGCAGGGTCATGAACAGCACCAGGGCGGTGGCCACCAGAATCCAGGCGGTATCGCTCTTGTCCAGGCCGTCCGCCAGCGCCAGGGACGGGGTCAGGGCCAGCAGGCCCGCGATCCAGTATTTCATCGGGGCCTCCGGTTACAGGGCGTCGTCGTCGGTTTCGCCGGTGCGGATGCGCACCGCCTGCTCCAGCGCGGTGATGAAGATCTTGCCGTCGCCGATCTTGCCGGTCCCGGCGGCCTGCAGGATGGCGTCCACCGCCTGATCCACGCGGCCGTCGGCCACCGCCAGCTCCAGCTTGATCTTGGGCACGAAATCCACCACGTACTCGGCGCCCCGGTACAGCTCCGTGTGGCCCTTCTGGCGGCCGAAGCCCTTCACCTCGCTCACCGTCATGCCCTGAATGCCCACCCGGGCCAGAGCGTCCCGTACATCGTCCACCTTGAACGGCTTAATCACCGCCGTGATCATTTTCATTCTTGAGTCCCTCGTCCTCGGGGCCGAAACGCGGCCCGGAATTGCACCGCCGGAGCGCACCCCGACGGCATTGCACCGGGAAAGGGCATACAAGAATCAGGCCAGATCACAAACCCAGCGAACGCGCCCCTTCAGGGCGCAACCCGCACAAAATCCGGGCAAATACGCACCCAGAAAGTGCACATGCACCCTGAAAAGCACCAATGTCGATCACAAATAAGAAGAAAGCCTGCGCCACAAACAGGCAGACACAGAAGCAAGGGCCGTAGGAGAGACCGTAGGAGCGACTTCAGTCGCGATAATGGCGCCGAGTTATCGCGACTGAAGCGGAATGCCGCCCAGTCGCCCCTACCGCCACATCCAACCGCCAACGCCACACCAACGCCCCACTAAGGAGCCGCCCGTGACGCTACCTCGGAGCGTCCCGGTGTGGGCCCCCTTTCCGGGACCCTGTTTGACAGGATGTCAAACCGGGAGCCCCCAGGGGTGAGGCAAGCGTGTTGCGAAGCACTGCTTCGCGCGCCGCCGAACGCCGCCCATCTGTGATGGGTGGCCGGACCCGCTTGCGGGGGTTCACGGCGTTCCCGGAAAGGGGGCCCACACCGGGACGCGGCCAGAATGGAGGGCCCGGCGCCCCCCAGACGACTCAATGCAGATAGGTGAACATCCTGCGCCGATACTGACTGGCGAGCGGATCCCCCTTGGGCAGGCAATCGAACACCTCCAGCAACGCCTGCCGCGCCACCCCGTCCTTGTAATCACGATGATCGCGCAGCAACCTCAGCAACGCGTCCAGGCCGGCCTGGAACTGGCCCGCGGCGGCGGCACGCAGACCATAGGCGTGCAGATCCTCCGGGGTCGGATCGCTCTCGATGCGCGCGGCCAGGTCATGCAGGCTCTCGCCGCCGCCTTCCAGCTTCTCCAGCAACGCGAAGCGCGCCCGGAACGGCCGCAGCTCCTCCACATCCTCGACCACCTCGGCCAGCACGGACTGGGCCTCATCGGTGCGCCCCTCGCCCAACAGGTACTCCACCAGCAGCGCGCGGAAAGCATGCTTGTCCGGCTGCTCGGACAGGGTCTGGCGCAGGGCCTGCTCCGCCTGGCCGCCATGGCCGGCCTCGATGGCCTGGCGCACCTGCTCCAGGAACTGCTCCTCCTGCTCCGCCTGGGCGGCGTCCGGATCCACCACCGGCGCCAGCCACTGGCGCAGGGCACCCTCGGTCTGGGCACCGTCCAGCTCGCTGACCAGCTGCCCCTGATAGACCAGCTTCAGCGACGGCAGGCTGCGCACCCCGAACTGGGCGGCGATGTTCTGCTGGGCGTCGGCGTCCACCTTGGCGAGCAGGAACTTGCCCTGGTATTCGCCGGCCAGTTTCTCCAGCAGCGGCGCCATTTGCAGGCAGGGCTGGCACCAGGAGGCCCAGAAGTCGAACAGCACCGGAATCTGCCGGGAGCTTTCCAGTACCTGTTGAATGTTCTGTTCGGTGACATCGATGATCGAAGCGTTGTCCTGCACCGGGGACTCCTGTGACGGGAATGACTTTAGGGACCTTGATTGGCGGCAATTGTACGAAATTCCAAGGGTCCATAAACAGATTAAAAACTGTTAAAACGGCAACAGGGCGGGACGATGGGCGTACACTGGAACAAACGTTCACGTGCCCTCCATATCCACTGGGTAAGGTATGGAGGCATTCCCGACACAAGCAAGCGTCCTGGCAAAGGAGATGACCATGCTGAGCCTTTTGGCCCTGGTAATACTGGCCGCCACCCTGTTGGCCATATTCTACATGCAGCTGTCGCTGACTACCGGCAGCGCCGTGTTCGCGGTGGTCTGGCTGCTGTGCGGCCTGCTGGCGTCGTGGCTGTACAACCCGATTCTGCTGATCCTGGTGGCCGCCGTGCTGGTGGTGCTCAACCACCCGGGTCTGCGCGCCAAGCTGATCAGCCGCCCGGTGTTCAAGACCCTGGGCAAGATGATGCCGCCCATCGGCGACACCGAACGCGAGGCCATCGAAGCCGGCGCCACCTGGTTCGAGGCGGAGCTGTTCGGCGGCAAGCCGGACTGGGATGAATTCTCCAAGACCGACTTTACCCGCCTCACCGACGAGGAGCAGGCGTTCCTGGACAACGAGGTCGAGGAACTCTGCGGCATGCTCGATGAGTGGAAGATCTACCACGAGCTCAAGGACCTGCCCGAGGAAGTGTGGGAATTCCTCAAGACCAAGGGCTTCTTCAGCCTGATCATTCCCAAGGAATACGGCGGCCGCGACTTCAGCCCCTACGCGCAAAGCCGCACCATGAGCAAGATCGCCACCCGCTCGCTGACCACGGCGGTGACCGCCATGGTGCCCAACTCCCTGGGCCCGGGCGAGCTGCTCGCCAAGTACGGCACCGACGAACAGAAACAGCGCTGGCTGCCGGGCCTGGCCTCCGGCGAGGAAATCCCCTGCTTCGGCCTGACCGGCCCGGAAGCCGGCTCCGACGCCGGCGCCATCCCGGACAAGGGCGTGGTCTGCAAGCAGACCGTGGACGGCGAGGAAGTGATCGGCATCCGCCTGGACTTCGCCAAGCGCTGGATCACCCTGGCCCCGGTGGCCACCGTGGTGGGCCTGGCGTTCAAACTGTATGACCCGGAACACCTGCTCGGCGACCAGGACGAAATCGGCATCACCTGCGCCCTGCTGCCCGCCGACACCGAGGGCGTGGAAATCGGCCGCCGCCACAACCCGGGCGGCTCGCCGTTCATGAACGGCCCGATCAACGGCAAGGACGTGTTCGTGACCCTGGACGCCATCATCGGCGGCCAGGAAATGGCCGGCAAGGGCTGGCGCATGCTGATCGAGTGCCTGGGCGCCGGCCGGGGCGTGTCCCTGCCCGCCCTGTCCACCGCCAGCGGCGAAATCGGCTATCGTATGACCGGCGCCTTCTCCCGCATCCGCCGCCAGTTCGGCACCGCCGTGGGCCACTTCGAGGGCGTGCAGGAATCCTCCGCCGAGGTGGCGGGCCTGGCCTACACCCTGGAAGCCTACCGGCACCTGGTGACCCGGGGCCTGGAGGAAGGCACCATCTCCGTGGTCACCGCCATGGCCAAGTACCACTCCACGGAAATGATGCGCGTGCTGATCAACAACGGCATGGACATCGCCAGTGGTCGCGCCGTGCAGATGGGCCCGCGCAACTTCATGGCCCTGCCCTACCAGTCCATCCCGGTGGCGATCACCGTGGAGGGCGCCAACATCCTGACCCGCTCGCTGATGATCTTCGGCCAGGGCGCCCTGCGCTGCCATCCGTACCTCTACGATGAGCTGCAGGCGATCCAGGACGAGGACCAGGAGCGCGGCTTCAAGAACTTCGAACAGCTGTTCTTCAAGCACGCCGGCCATTCCCTGGGCAACATCAGCCGCGGCATGGTGCACGGCCTGAGCGGCGCCCGCCTGGCGGAAATCCCCGCCAACGCGGACAGTTTCAGCGCCCCCTGGTACCGCCTGATCACCCGCTACAGCGCGGTGCTGGCGAGCTTCTCCGACATCGCCTTCGCCCTGCTGGGCGGCGACCTCAAGCGTCGCGAGATGGTGTCCGCGCGGCTCGGCGACCTGCACAGCCACCTGCTGATCAGCTGCGCCGTCCTCAAATACCACGCCACCCTGCCCCGGGACGAGGCCAACGACGCCCACGCCACCTACGCGCTGCGGCGCTCGCTGAGCCAGGCCCACCAGGCGATCGAGGACTTCTGCCGCAACTTCGGCTACTTCGGCGTGGCGCGGCTGCTCAAGGGCCTGTTCTTCCCGCTCGGCCGCCCGTGCCTGGCGCACAAGCCCAGCGACGGGCTGATCCGCACCCTGGGCGAGCAGATCATGAGCCCCTCCAGCGTGCGCGACGCCCTGGCCGCCAACGCCTACATTCCCCAGGACCCGGAGGACAACATCGGCCGGGTGGAAGCCACCTACAACAAGCTGCTGGAGGTGGAATCCGACTTCGAGGCGTTCTACAAGGCGGACCTCAAGGGCAAGCTGGAAGGCGACACCCTGCGCGCCAAGGTGGAGAACGCCGCCGCCCAGGGCATCATCCCCAACGACAAGGTGGAGGCCATTCTCGAGTACGACGAGATGCGCTACGACTGCCTGCTCACCGACGCCTTCGACAAGGAGTTCAAGGAGGTGCAAATGCACACCGAGCGGCCGATCTGATCCGCCCGGCAGCCCCCACCCACAAAACCGCCCTCCGGGGCGGTTTTTTTATGTCTCGCGGTTTGGCGTGAAAGCCAGGGGGGTGATCCCTCCATCGGGGCCGCGTCTCGGTGTGGGCCCCTTTCCGGGACCCTGTTTGACAGGATGTCAAACCGGGAGCCCCCAGGGACGGGTTCACGGCGTTCCCGGAAAGGGGCCCACACCGAGACGCTTCGAGGTAGCATCACGCACGCTCCGCAGGGTGGGGGTTACGGTAGGAGCGACTTCAGTCGCGATGGCCACCATCGAAGGCAGTGCCGCCTTCATCGCGACTGAAGCGGAACGCCGCCCGGCCGCTCCTACAGCAGGGTCCAGGCTACGGGGCTCCCTACGCCGTTGTTCTTACCTGGCGACGGATTTCTGTCCAATCGGTCCCAGAGCGGTGAAATTTAACAAAGCGCCTCTGTCACGCCGCTTTCACCGAATGGCGCTTTCGACTAGGCTTTTCCGGACTTTCGTCGCCGGCCGCCCCGCTTCCGCGCCGGCGTCCACCCATTCGGTACAAGACACCCTCTAATGACAGTGGCTTCCGAGGAAAAAGCGGTTCTGGAATTCAAGGGCCGCATGCTGATGATGACGGTCCTGCACCTCAAGGACCTGGACCCCAACACCCTGCACCGCGAAGTGGGCCGGCGCCTGGACGAGGCCGCCCAGTGGCTGCGCGACGCCCCGGTGGTGATCGACGTGGCCGACCCGGAAAACAGCAACCAGATCGAGCTGCTGGCCGCCGTGGACACCCTGCGCGGCCTGGGCGTGAACCTGGTGGCCCTGGCCCGCAACGCCCACCTGGACGCGGACACCGCCGCCATGCTCGGCCTGGGCAGCATCAGCCTGGCCGGCGGCCGGGACGTGCCGCGTCCGGAGCCGGCCCCGGCCAGCCAGGCGCCGGCGGCGGAGACCCTGGTGGTGGAGCAGCCGGTACGCTCCGGTCAGCAGATTTACAGCCACGGCGACCTGATCGTGCTGGCCCCGGTGAGCACCGGCGCCGAGCTGCTCGCCGAGGGCCACATCCACGTCTACAACACCCTGCGCGGGCGTGCCCTGGCCGGGGTGCGCGGCAACACCGCCGCGCGCATCTTCTGCCAGGACCTGGACGCGGAGCTGGTATCCATCGCCGGGCACTATCGCGTGGCCGAGGATCTGCCCGATAATCAGCGCCGCAAGGCGGTGCAAATCACTCTGGACGGCGACGCCATGCGCTTCGTCGAGCTGAGCGGCAAATAAGCCGCCCCGCGAACACTCATTCAAGGAGACGAGATCGTGACAAAAATCGTGGTCGTAACATCCGGCAAGGGGGGGGTGGGCAAAACCACCACCAGCGCGGCCCTGGCAACCGGCCTGGCGCAGCGGGGCCACAAAACCACGGTGATCGATTTTGACGTGGGTCTGCGCAATCTGGACCTGATCATGGGCTGCGAGCGACGGGTGGTCTACGACCTGGTCAACGTGATCAACGGCGACGCCAACCTCAAGCAGGGCCTGATCAAGGACAAGCGCGTGGAGGACCTGTACATCCTGCCCGCCTCGCAGACCCGCGACAAGGACGCCCTCACCCTGGAAGGCATTGAGAAGGTGCTCGATGGCCTCAAGGAAATGGGCATGGAATACATCATCTGCGACAGCCCCGCCGGCATCGAGAAAGGCGCGCTCACCGCCGCCTACTTCGCCGACGAAGCGGTGGTGGTGACCAACCCGGAAGTGTCCAGCGTGCGCGATTCCGACCGCATCCTGGGGATTCTCTCCAGCAAGACCCGCAAGGCGGAACAGGGCGAGGGCGACATCCCCGCGCGCCTGCTGCTGACCCGCTACTCCCCGGAACGGGTGGAAAGCGGCCAGATGCTGTCCGTGGAGGACGTCAAGGAGATCCTGGCCATCGACCTGCTGGGCGTGATCCCGGAATCCCAGGCGGTGCTCAACGCCAGTAACGCCGGCAGCCCGGTGATCCTGGACCGCGAGTCCGACGCCGGCCAGGCCTACGACGACTCCGTGGCCCGCTTCCTCGGCGAGACCCGCGAGCACCGCTTCCTGACCAGCGCCAAGAAAGGCCTGTTCGGCCGCCTGTTCGGAGGGTAACGATGAGCATCTTCAGCTATTTGCTGCCCAAGAAGGAAAAATCGGCCTCGGTGGCCAAGGAACGCCTGCAGATCATCGTGGCCCGGGAACGGTCCACCCGCGGCGGTCCGGACTACCTGCCGCAGCTTCAGGAGGAGCTGCTGATGGTGGTGCGCAAGTACGTGCCCGTGGACCAGGACGCCGTCAACGTGCAGATGGACCGGGAATCCGGCTGCGAGATCCTGGAACTGAACATCACCCTCCCCGAGCAGGAATAAGCGGGCGAAAAAAAAGGCGCTCGGGGATCTCCCCCGGCGCCCAACGCTCTCCCATGTCTTGACCACTGTCCATTTGTACAGTATATTCAAGTTTCCGGCGGGCCCCCTTCAGGTTTTCTTTTCTGCGACCCCTCCGAAGGCCTGATCGATCTCCAGGTTCCAGGGACGGAACCGGGCTCCCGGACCCTATCCCATGTGCCAGCCGTGGCTGACGATCACCGACTGCCCGGTGAGCGCCGCCGACCGGAACGCCGCCAGATCCACGGCCAGTTGGCTGATGTCCTCCACGGTAGTGAACTCGCCGTCCACGGTGTTCTTGAGCATCACGTTGCGCACCACCTCCTCCTCGGACACGCCCAGTTCCCGGGCCTGCTCGGGGATCTGCTTCTCCACCAGCGGGGTGCGCACGAACCCCGGGCAGATAATATGGCTGCGCACGCCGTGTTCGGCGCCCTCCTTGGCCACCGCCCGGCACAGGCCCAGGAGCCCGTGCTTGGCGGCCACGTAGGGGGCCTTCAACGGCGACGCCTCCATGGAATGCACCGAGCCCATGTACAGCAGGGTGCCGCCACCGCCCTGGTACATCCGCCGCAGCGCCGCCCGCGTCAGCAGGAAGGCGCCGTCCAGATGCACCGCGGTGACCTTGCGCCATTCCGCCAGGGACAGCTTGTCGAGGGCTTCAATGTGCTGCACCCCGGCGTTGGCCACGGCGATGTCGAGACGGCCCCAGGTGTCGATCACCCGTTGTACGCCGTCGTCCACCGCTTCTTCGTTGGTGACGTCCATGGTCACGGCGATCGCCTCGCCTCCGGCGGCGCGAATCGCGGCCGCCGCGTCCTCGGCGGTGGCGGCATCCAGATCCGCCACCGCCACCCGCGCCCCTTCCCGGGCGTACCCTTCGGCGATTGCCCGGCCGATACCACGGCCGGCGCCGGTAATGATTGCTACACGGTCCTCAAGACGCATGACTTTCTCCTTGCGCGGACACCCCGTCCCGGCTCGCACCGCCGTTGCCGGCGCGGCGCTGGCGGCGGCGCGCCGCCCACAGCCGCAGCTGGCCGACGATGCCGGAGGGGAAGAAATACACGCTGAGCACGAACAGCAGGCCGAACCACAGCAACCAGCTGTCCGGGCCCACCAGCTCGGCGAGCATGGAGCCCTTCTCGACCTGGCCGGCGAGCAGCTTGAGCAGGTCCTGCAGGTAGTTCTGCGCCAGCAGGAACAGCGCCGTGCCGACCACGGCGCCGTACAGGGTGCCCATGCCGCCGATCACGCACATCAGCAGGATGAACACCATCAGTTCGAAGTTGAGCGTGTTCTCCGGGTTCACGTAGCGGTTGATAAGCGCGAACAGCACCCCGGCCAGGGTGGCCAGCACCGCCGACACGATCACCGCCGCGGTGCGGTAGAACACGGTGCGGTAGCCCAGCGCCTGGGCGCGGAACTCGTTCTCGCGGATCGCCTGCAGCACCCGGCCGAACGGCGAGTTGACCATGCGCAGCAGGAACAGGAACACCGCCACCGCGCTCAGGAAGGCGATGTAGTACACCAGGTGCCGGCCGTTGACGCGCACGTCGAACAGGGCGTCCTTGAAGGCATTGGCCGGGTCGCTGAACAGGCCGCTGAAGAAGCCCACCACATCGAAGCCCACCCAGGGCTCGTCGAAGGGCCGGAACGCCGGGCCCAGCTCCCGGGGCACGCGCACCGCCAAGCCGTCCTCGCCGCCGGTGAGGTTGTACAGCTGGGTCACCAGGCTCAGGAAAGCGAACGCCACCGCCAGGGTCACCAGGGCGAAGAAGATCGCCTTGACCCGCAGCGACAGCAGCCCCAGCAGCAGCGACAGCAGAATGGTGAGCAGCACGGCGCCGCCGATGCCGGCGAGCACCGCGCCGTAGCCGTTGCCCAAGGCGTCCGTGGCCATCGCCACGCCATAGGCGCCGATGCCGAAGAACATGGTGTGCGCGAACGACACGATGTGGGTGTAGCCCAGCATCAGGTCGTAGGAGGCCACCACGATGATGAACACGCAGATCATGCCGAGCATGGAGAAAGCGCGCACCCCGGGGAACAGGAACGGCCCCAGGGCCAGGCTCGCGCCGATGATCAGCAGCAGCGCGGTGAGCGCGCGGCTGCGCGGGTAATCGCCGGAAAGCAGTCGTTGCATCATGGCTGGCCCCTCACACCTTGATGACCGGAATCAGGCCCTGGGGGCGCCACATCAGCACGCCCACCATCAGGCCCACGGTGGCCACCGCCGCCAGACGCGGTTCCAGGTAGCCCACGTAGAGGTTGATCAGCCCCACCAGCACGGCGCCGTAGAAACAGCCCTTGATGGACCCCAGCCCGCCGAGAATGATCACCACGATCACCGAGATCATCAGCTCGTCGCCCATGTGGGCGGTGATGATCTCCCGGTACATGGCCCACATGGCGCCACCCAGCCCGGCCAGTGCCGAGCCGGCCACGAACACCCCCAGGAACAGCAGGCGGATGCGGTAACCGTGCACCTCCACCATCTCCCGGTCCTCCACGCCGGCGCGAATCAGCACGCCGGTGCGGGTGCGCTCGATCACCCAGGTCATCAGGCCGTACACCGCCAGCCCCAGGATCACCGCCACCAAACGGTATTTTTCCAGGGCCACGCCGCCGATCACCGGCAGGGATTCCGGCACCAGGAAGGCGCCGGTAAGGGTCTCCGGCCGGGGCACGGGAATCTCGTTGGGGCCCCACACCACCTGGATCAGCTCCATGAGAATGATGGAGCCGCCCACGGTGACCAGAATCTGTTTGAGGTGGTCGCCGTACACCGGCTTGATCACCAGCCGCTCGAACAGCAGACCGATCAGGCCGGCCACCACCAGGGCGAAGCCCAGCGCCGGCAGAACCGCCGCCAGGTTGGCCCACACCGAGGCCTCACCGGCCTGGACGTTGAGCCAGTGCACCAGCACCGTGGCGCCGGCGAAGGCGCCCAGGGAAATAAAGGCGCCGTGGGCCAGGTTGAGCACGTTCATCAGACCGAAGGTGAGCGTCATGCCCGAGGCCATCAAAAACACCATGGCGCCCATGGCCAGGCCGCTGATGGTGAGCACCACCCAGGTGCGCGGGTCCATCATGAAAAACGCCACCAGCATCATAAGCACCAGCAGGAACAGATGGGGCCGCTCCTCCCGGAAAGCGCGGAACCGGCCCAGGGCGCCCCGGGGCCGCGGTTCAATCAGTTCGTCGTGGGCCGACATGGCTGTGTTCTCCTTATTCATAGCGGCGCGCCCTCATTGATGCGCGCCGAGACCGAGGCCGAGCAGGTCGTGCTGCAGTTCCTCGTTGTCGGCGAGCTCGGCCATCTGGCCGGAATACACCACTCCGCCGTCGTTCATTACCGCCACGGACTGGCCCAGACGCCGGGAGAAATTGAAGTTCTGCTCCACCAGCAGAATGCTCACCCGCTGCTGCTTGAGCTGCTCGAAGGCGTCCGCCAGATCATTGATGATGGCCGGCGCCAGGCCCTTGGTGGGCTCGTCCACCAACAGCAGTTCGCGGGGCTCGATCACCGCCCGGGCGATGGCCAGCATCTGCTTCTGGCCGCCGGACAAATTGCCCGCCGGCCGGTTCCAGAACTTCTTCAACGGCGGAAACAGATCAAGGATCCAGTTCAGGCGCTGCTCGTCCATGGGGCCGCTCACCGCCGCCAGAATCATGTTCTCGCGCACCGTGAGCAGGCTGAAGATGCCCATGTTCTCGGGCACGAAGGCGATGCCCTTGCGGGCGATGCGCGGCGTCGGCTGGCCGGTGATGTCGTCGCCGCGAAAGCGCACGCTGCCGCCGGTCACCGTGGTCAGACCCATGATGGTGCGCAGGGTGGTGCTCTTGCCGGCGCCGTTACGGCCCAGCAGCACGGTCAGTTCACCGGCGGGCACTTCCAGGTCGACGCCGTGCAGAATGTGGTACTGGTCGATATTGGCGGACACCCCGGACAGGGACAGAATCGATTCGCTCATCTCAGATCTCCTCCACCTCGGCGCCCAGGTAGGCTTCCTGGACGATCGGCGAGGCGATCACCTCGGCGGGCTCGCCGTCGGCCACCAGTTCACCGTTGTGCAGCACCACGATGCGGTCGGACAGCGAACGCACCACGTCCATCTTGTGTTCCACCAGCAGAATCACCTTGTTCTGCTTGTTCTTGATGTCGGCGATCAGATCCAGGATCACCGGCACCTCGTCCACGCTCATGCCGGCGGTGGGCTCATCGAACATGAACACTTCCGGCTCCAGGGCCAGCATCAGCGCCACTTCCAGCTTGCGCTGGTCGCCGTGGGGCAGATTGGCCACCAGGGCGTCGGCGCGCTTGCCCAGGTTGACCTGCTCCAGGAAAGCGGCGGCGCGGTCGGTAATGTCGCGGCGCCGGCTCGCCATCTGCCAGAACACATGGCCGATGTGGTAGCGCGCGGCCACCGCCAGGCGCACGTTTTCCAGGGCGGTCAGGTCGGGGAACAGGTTGGTGAGCTGGAAGGCGCGGCCCAGCCCCTTGCCGGCGCGGGCGGCGGCGCCCAGCCGCGTGATGTCCTCGTCGAACAGGCGCACGCTGCCGGCGGTGGCGGCGAGCTGCCCGGAAATCAGGTTGAACCAGGTGGTCTTGCCGGCCCCGTTGGGCCCCACGATGGAGGTCAGGGTACCCGCGTGGAAGGCGCAGGAAACCTGGTTCACCGCCACGTGACCGCCAAAGTTGATGGTCAGGTCGCGGGTCTCCAGCACCGGGCGGGAATCGGCTTCGGGTTGCAAGGAGGCCATGGGAGGTCCCTTCGTGTTATCGGAATCATCGGGATCGGGGATGGGAGGCGTGGCCCGGCGGGGCCACGCCACCGGCTTAACGGTCGTTGCGGATCGGGATGTTCATCTGGTCGATGGCGATCTTGCGCACCAGCTCCGGCACGCCGGCGGTCACGGCGCGGTCGGCGAACCAGTCGTCACGCTCTTCCACCTTGACGCGGAAGTGGTACATCTCCTGCAGCGCCTGGTGGTCCTCGTCGCGGAGGATCATCTTGCCCTTGGGGGTCTCGAACACCAGCCCTTCCAGGGCGCTGATCAGGTCCTCGCTGTCGGTGGACCCCTCGGTCTCGCGGATCGCCGCGGTGATCGCCATGGCCTGGGAGAAACCCTGGGCGGTGAAGAAGTCCGGCGCCGCGTCGAAGCGCTTGAAGTGCTCCTTCACGAACCAGTCGTTGATGTCGTTCTTGGGCGACTCGAAGTAGTAGAAGCCGGCGCCTTCCATGCCCGGGAACTCGGAGTAGCTGACCATGGCCGCCAGGATGTTGCCGCCGGTGGCCAGCTTGATGCCATAGCGTTCCGGCTGCAGGTCCTGGATGCGGCTGAGCGGATTGGCGCTGCCCGCCCAGATGGCGAAGATGTACTTGCCCTGCTCGCAGTCGTCACGGTCCTTCAGGGAATTGAACAGCCGCTGGGCGGCGGCGGTGAAGTCGGTGGCGTCGGTGGGCAGGTATTCCTCGTGGACCACCTGGCCGCCCTGGCCTTCCATCGCTTCCTTGTAGGCGGCCACGCCGTCGCGACCGAAGGCGTAGTCCTGGGCGATGGTGGACACGCACACACCCGGTTCGCCCAGGGCCACCGCGTTGGACACCGCGTCCTGGGAGGAGTTACGGCCGACCCGGAATACATAGCGGTTCCAATCGGCGCCGGTGATGGCGTCGGCCACGCCCTCGGGCATGATCACGCGCTCGTACATCTCGGCGATCGGCAGGGTGGCCAGGGCCACGCCGGAGGACACCGGGCCCACCACGATGTGGGCGTCGTCCTCGGCGTAGGCTTCCTCCACCAGGGAGCGCGCCCGGGCCGGGTCGAGCTGGGTGTCCTTGTCGATGATTTCGATCTTGCGGCCTTCGATCTCCATGCTGCCGTCGGTGGCGTACTCGAAGCCCATCTTCATGCCCACGCTCAATTGCTCCGCGTAGGCGGACAGCGGGCCGGTGAAACCGGTGACATGGGCAATGCGAATGGAATCGGCGGCCTGGGCCGCGGGCGCGGCGGCGAGAGCGGTGAGGGTGAAAGCCGTCGCGGTAATGAGACGCTTCATAGGATCTCTCCCTTGTTGTTTTTCCGGCGCGGAGCCGGGGTTGTTGTTGTGTTGTTTATTCGGAGTTCGCCAACAATATGACAACTGATTCACCTTTCCGCAAGGGGTTGGCCAAAAAAATTCCACGATCGTGGAATATTGCCAAAAGGCACCAACGGAATAAGCGCAAAGCCTTTTATAAAAGGGGTTTCAAACCATCGACCGGGAGCCGGCGGCACCCTCTCCGAGCCACCATCCAGGTCTGGCCGGTTGACAGAACCGGGGCCCGAACCTAATTTAGTTGAATACCGATTCAACTTTCAAAGAACAACAACGGCCCCTTCCATGAACACTGCTGTCAACGCCAAACAGGCCGGCGCCGCCGGCAACCCGGGCCCCGGCGCCCCCAAGACCGCCCGCGGCGCCCGCACCCGGGCACGCATCCTGAAAGCGGCGGAAGACACCTTCGGCACCCTCGGCTATCACCGCGCCGGCATCAGCGATATCACCCGCGCCGCCGGCGTCGCCCAGGGCACCTTCTACACCTACTTCGCCGGCAAGGAAGAGATCCTGCGCGAGCTGGTGCGCGACATGGGCCACCAGGTCCGCGCCCACCTGGCCGCCGAGATCGTCGACGCCCGCGACCGGCTGGAAGCCGAGGAGAAAGGCCTGCGCGCCTTCCTCCAGTACCTGTTCGAGAACCCGTCCCTGTACCGGGTGCTGCAGGAAGCCCAGTTCGTCGACGAAAGCATTTACCGGGATTACTACGAGGCCTTCGGCAAGGGCTACCTGCGCATGCTGGCCAACGCCACCCGCAAGGGCGAGATCCGCGCCGGCAACAACGAGGTGCGGGTGTGGGCACTGATGGGCATGTCCAATTTCCTGGGTCTGCGCTACGCGCTCTGGGAACGGGACGTGCCGTTCGACGAGATCGTCGACACCATCGCCGACCTGTTCCGCAACGGCCTGACCCTGGACGGCAAGGAGAAAGCCTCATGAGCGCCGCCACCCTCCATGCCGCCACCCTGCACGTCGAGGACCGCGTCGCCCGGCTCACCCTGAACCGCCCGGAACGCCACAACGCCCTGGTGCCGGAGCTGCTGGACGCGATCCGCGAGCAGCTCGCCCGGGTGCGCGACAGCGACGCGGCGGTGCTGATCCTGGACGCCAACGGCCGCTCCTTTTCCAGCGGCGGCGACGTGGCCGGCTTCTTCGACACGCCCCGGGCCGAACGCCGCGCCTACGCGGAGAGAGTGGTGGGCACCCTCAACGCCACCCTGCTCGACCTGCTCGACCTGCCGGTGCCCACGGTGGCGGCGGTGCACGGCCTGGTCACCGGCGGCTCCCTGGGTCTGGTGCTGGCCAGCGACATCGCCGTGGCCGGCGACCGGGCCAGCTTCGCGCCCTGGTACACAGTGGTGGGCTACAGCCCGGACGGCGGCTGGACGG
Source organism: Alloalcanivorax profundimaris (assembly GCF_015265435.1). Lineage (GTDB taxonomy): Bacteria > Pseudomonadota > Gammaproteobacteria > Pseudomonadales > Alcanivoracaceae > Alloalcanivorax > Alloalcanivorax profundimaris. The sequence goes on from NZ_JABJWH010000021.1 coordinate 20,493, forward strand.
CGCTGATGCCGGAGCGCATCGGCCGCGCCCGGGCATTGGATATTCAGTTGACCAACCGCCGCCTGGACGCCGACGAGGCCTATCGCCTGGGTCTGGTGCAGTACCGCGCCGGCGCCGACGACACCGGCGCGCGGGCCCGGGAAGTGGCGGAAAAAATCCGCGACGCCCGGCCCCACAGCGTGGCCCGCACCCTGGCCCTGACCCGCCCGGACCGGGCCACCGTGGCCGCCGGCCTGGAGGCCGAATACCGGCATTTTCTGGAGCAAATAGAAAGCGACGAGGCGGACCTCGGCATGGCCGCCTTCCTGAAACGATAAGCGTCTGATCGCGACTGAAGTCGCTCCTACGGAGCCCCCTGTAGGAGCGACTTCAGTCGCGATACAAGACGCGAAGAATAACAACCAACGGGAGAGCATCATGAAAACAAAAAACCTGGCCGGCGCGCTGCTACTCGGCGCCCTGCCCCTCACCATCCCCCTCACCGCCGGCGCCTTCGACACCTTCGCCGACGAGGACCGCTCCGCGGAACTCAGCGGCGAGCCGGTGCAGCAACGCTACCAGTTCAACACCCCCACCACGGTCACCTATGACCGCGACTCGCTGAGCGGCGGCGCCAGCGGCGCCCGGGTCTACGTGGCCGACATGGGCAACCACGAAATCAAGGTGCTGAACCTGAACGGCGCCCTGGTGGGCCGCCTGGACGACGCCGACACCACCCTGGCCGGCGACAGCCCGGCCGCCTCGGTGCCGGAGATCCGCGCGCCCCTGGGCATCGCCTTCCTGTCGGAAAGCGAAGCGGACGACGACCGCCTGGCCGGCCTCTACGTCAACGACGTGGGCCGCCAGCAGATTCACTTCTTCCGCACCGTGGCCGGCGCCGCCGGCGACTTCGAATACGTCACCTCCATCGGCCAGCCCGGCCACGGCGGCGGCGAGGACCTCTACCTGCCGCGCAACATGACGATCACGCCGCAGGGCTTTATCTACGTTTCCGATGAGTTCAACCACCGGGTCAAGGCGTTCAGCATTGATCCGGACAACGGCTACCAGGTAAGCCTGATCCAGACTCTGGGCCACCAGGAAAGCGGCGACTATGTGCAAGCCGGGCCGATCATCCGTGGCGTGGACAAGAACTACGGCAGTGACTCCACCCACTACGACGACTACGCCGGCGAGCCCGCCAAACGGGACGGCTACCGCATTCCCCAGGGGATGACCTACTACCAGTCGCCGGACAACGGCGCCACCTACCTGTACGTGGCGGACAACGGCAACAACCGCATCAAGATCTTCCGCGTCGACACCGGCACCGGCCAGCTCACCCTGGACGACATGCTGGGCCGCTTCCGTGACGACGACGGCGACGTGGACCACCTCAAACGCCCGCGCGGCGTGCGCACCGACCTGGACGGCAACCTCTACGTGGCCGACACCTACAACGGCCGCATCCTGCGCTTCGATAATCTGGCCGCCACCACCGACAGCGACCCGATCCGCTACCGCGCCAACCAGAGCAGCGACGCCGAAGCGGCCTGGGTGTACGGCCGCCTGGGCATCCACCAGGTGGAAATGCGCGCGCCCACCAGCGCCGGCACCGAGGACGAAGCCTTCCAGCTGCCCAACGATCTGGTGCCGGTGATCCGCGCCGACGGCAGCTTCTACCGGGAGAACATCTATTCCTGGGGCTACTACTACAGCAACGCCCGGGTGCATCTGGTCAGCGACTCCGGCAACAACCGCATCAAGAAATGCTGGACCAATTCCAGCGGCACCAGCCTGCTGCGCTGCTCCGTGTCCGCCGGCGTGGGCACCGTGTCCGATAATGAATACTGGGGCCACCCGCGCACCCTGGCCGGCCAACTGCACTCCGCCAGCGGCATGGCCTGGTTGGGCAGCAAGAACCGCCTGCTGGTCAGCGACACCCCCAACACCCGCATCAACATGTACGACGGCAGCGGCACCTATCAGGGCCGCTTCCCGGGCACCAACATCAGCTACGGCGTGACCGGCATCGCCACCTTCAACGACCCCAACATCGGCGAAGGCGTGGCGGTGCTGGTGGGCGCCGACGCCACCCTGCCCTGGCCCTACACCGGCGACGCCAGCCTGCGCATCTACGACGCGGACGGCAACCTGGAGGAGTTGTTCAACCTGAGCTACCGCACCGGCGGCCTGTCCGCCCCGGAGATCGGCCTGTCCACCAGCAACACCAACTACCCGGTATCGGTGTCCGTGCACGGCGAAGGCGGCGACGAGCACGCGGTCTACATCACCAGCTTCGGCAACTACGTGTGGCGCTTCGACTACGACAGCGGCAGCGGCACCCTGGATGGCAACTGGTACGCCGGCGGCCCGGATAGCGCCAAGGGCAACGACCTGGGCGAAAACTGGAGCCTGGGCCCGGACTTCTTCGAGCAAGGCGCCGCCGGCACCTTCGACCAGATCGGCGATGTGCTGGCCCTGGACGACCGGGTCTACGTCACCGACCGCCGCAACCAGCGCCTGCAGGCCCTGGACCCGGCCACCGGCGCCCGCCTCGGCCAGGTGGGTCTGGGCGGCGGCACCTACGACCACCCGGAGGGCCTTGACCCGGACCGCCTGTTCCTGCCCGCCGGCCTGGCCTACGACGCCGGCCATGACGCCCTGATCGTGGCGGACGGCTTCAACATGGTGGCGCGGGTCTGGAATAACCCGGACGACTACGCCCCCAACGCCAGCGGCGTGATCGACCCGGCCTACCAGGGCCACTGGCTGGACCGCGACCTGGGCACCCGCCCCGGCGGCCTGTTCGACACCGAGCAGGTGGCGGTGGGCGGCGGCAACGTCTATGTGTTCTCGTTGATCAGCAACCGCATCACCCGGTTCAGCTGGTCGGAGTTGAATCCCTGATCGGAGAATAAAAAATGGAGATGTTCGACCTGCTCGCCCACCGGGCCCGGGTAACGCCGGCCCGGCCGGCGCTGGAGGACCTGGACAGCGGCGAACGCTACGACTACGCCGGCCTCAACGAGCGGGCCGCGCGGCTGGCCGCCGCCGCCCGCGAGCACTGGGGGCTCCAGGAAGGCGACCGACTCGCCTTCCTGGGCCACAGCCGCGCGGAATTCTTCGCCATGCTGTTCGGCTGCGCCAAGGCCGGCCTGATCCTGGTGCCGCTCAACTGGCGCCTGGCGGTGCCGGAGCTAGCCGTGCTGATGGACGACTGCAAGCCCGGCGCGCTGATCTTCGGCGCCGAGTTCGCCGACGCCGCCGCCACCCTGGCGGAGCGCCAGCCCGGGCTCACCCTGGTGGCCCTGGACGGCGCCGCCGCCGGCCAGCGCGACTACCCGGCGGATCTGGCCGACACCGAGCCGGACACCCGCGCCCACCCGGACAAGGACCCGGACACCCCCTGGTACCTGCTCTACACCTCCGGCACCACCGGCAAGCCCAAGGGCGTGATCCAGACCTTCCGCATGATGCTGGCCAACTACCTCAACATCGGCCTGGCGGTGGAACTCACCGGCAGCGACGTGCTGCTCAACGTGCTGCCGCTGTTCCACACCGCCGGCATCAACCTGTATTCCTCGGCGGTGTTCCTGGCCGGCGGCAGCGTGCTGGTGCCGCGCGGCTTCGAGCCGGACCAGGCCCTGCGCGCCCTGGAGGAGCGGGCCACGGTGTTCTTCGGCGTGCCGGCGGTGTACCAGGCACTGATTGACCACCCGGCCTTCGACGGCCGGCGGCTGGAGCGGGTGCGTTCCTGGGGCTGCGGCGGCGCGCCACTGTCCCTGCCGGTGGCGCAGCGCTACGTGGACCAGGGCATCCGCGTGCGCACCGGCATGGGCATGACCGAAACCGGCCCCACGGTGTTCCTGCTCGACGAGGACAGCGTGATCGACAAGATCGGCTCCGTGGGCCGCCCGCAGCTGCTCACCGAGGTGCGCATCGTCGACCGCGACGGCCGCGACGTGCCCGAGGGCGAGGCCGGCGAGCTGCTGATCCGCGGCCCCAACATCACGCCGGGCTACTGGAACCGGCCCGACGCCACCGCCGAGGCGATCCGCGCCGACGGCTGGCTGCACAGCGGCGACGTGGCGCGACGGGACCAGGACGGTTATTACTATATCGTCGACCGCTGGAAGGACATGTACATTTCCGGCGGCGAAAACGTCTACCCCGCCGAGGTGGAGAAGGTGCTCGAGCAGCACCCGGCGATCGCCGAGGTGGCGGTGGTGGGCATGCCCGATGAACGCTGGGGCGAAGTGGGCAAGGCCTACTACGGCCTGCAACCGGACCAGGATGACCCCGGCGAGGACGCTCTGCGCGACTACTGCCGCGAGCGGCTGGCGGGCTACAAGGTGCCGAAGGCATTCCAGCGCGTCCAGGCCCTGCCGCGCAATGCCCTGGGCAAGGTCACCAAACAGGAGTTACGCGATGACGCACGACGCTAAGCAACAGGATAACGACCGCTGCATTGCCTGCATCGAGCGGGACCTGGTCCTCGAGCAGTCCGACTTCGACCGCTTCGCCACGCTCAGCGGCGACCACAACCCGATCCACGTGGACCCGGACTACGCCGCCGCCACCCGCTTCGGCGCCACCGTGCCCCACGGCATGCTGCTGTTCACCGCGGTGCGCGGCCTGATCGCCGACCAGTACCCCGGCGCGGACCTGGAGACCCAGGAACTGATGTTCCCGGCGCCGGCCTTCGCCGGCGACCAGATGCTGATCCGGCTGAGCATCCCGGCGCCGCCGGAAAACGACCATCTGGAGCTGCGCACCCAGGTGATCCGCTCCGACGACCAGCTCTGCCTGGACGGCCGCTGCCGCCTGAAACTGAACCACGAGGACCCCCGATGAGCGACCACGAGCTGCCCCGTTTCGAGCGGCTGAGTATCGGCGACCGGGCCCAGGTGTCGCGCCGCTTCGAGGCCGCCGACCTGGAGCAATGGTGCCGCCTGGCCGACCACGACGGCGTGTGGCCGGAGGAAGTCCCCGAGCCGCTGATCGCCGCCCTGTTTTCCTACCTGCTGGGCGAGGAGCTGCCCGGCCACGGCACCAACTACCTGAAACAGAAGATGCGCTTCCACGCCGCCGGGCGGCCCGGGGAAACCCTCACCGCCACGGTGACGGTGTCGCGCCTGCGCCGGGACAAGGCGCTGGTCTACCTGGACACCCGCTGCACCGGCGAGGACGGCCGTCTGATCTGCGACGGCGATGCCCTGGTGCTGTTTCAATGCTGAAAGCGGACCATCCGAACGCCGGCCTAGCCGGCTGGCTGGACGGCCTCAACCGCCTGGTGGCCGAACAGGCCGCGCGCGGCGTGGCGGCCACCCCGGCCTCGGTGCGCGACAGCATGGCCGCCATGACCCGCAACCTGGTCACACGGTCACCGGCGCTGCCCTGGGTGGGCGACGCCACCGTGCCCGCCGACGGCGGCCCGGTGCCGGTGCGGCTCTACGATCCGGCCCCGGAGACGCGCAAGCCGGTGTGCCTGTTCTTCCATGGCGGCGGCCACCTGGCCGGCAGCGTGGCGGTCTATGACCCGATCTGCCGCAAGCTGGCCGAGGCCAGCGGCCGGCTGGTGGTCTCCGTGGACTACCGGCTGGCGCCGGAGCACCCCTACCCACGGGGGCTGGAGGACTGCCTGGCGGTGGCCCGCCATCTGTGGCCGCTGCTGGAGGCCGAGGGGCGCCGGGTGGAACGGCGCCTGAGCCTGGCCGGGGATTCCGGGGGCGGCACCCTGGCGGCCACGGTAAGCGCCGTGGCCCAGGACGATCCGGACCTGACCATCGAGCGGCAGGTGCTGATCTACCCGAGCCTGGATTACACCCTGGACCACCCTTCCGTGGAGGAGAACGGCCACGGCTACCTGCTGGAGACGCCGCGTATCCGCTGGTACTTCGACCATTATTTCCAGGACGGGCCCGCGCCGGACGCGGAGCGGCGCCGCGCCGCCTCGCCGCTGTACATGACGATCAGCGAGCGGCTGCCGGAAACCCTGGTGATCACCGCCGGGTTCTGCCCGCTGCGCGACGAGGGCCTGGCCTACGTGAAGCGCCTGGAGGCCGCCGGCGTGCCGGTGCGGCATGTGCCCTTCGCGGACATGATTCATGCCTATCTGAATCTGGAGGATCTGGTGCCCGAGGCTTGCGCGGAGACCTATCGGGTGGTGGGAGAATTCCTGGCTCGGTGATTCGGCGTGGGGAGGTGTCGTCGGAGGTGGGTTCTCCAGCGGGGGCGCGTCCCGGCGTGGCCCCCTTTCCGGGAACGCCGTGAACCCGTCCCTGGGGCTCCCGGTTTGACATCCTGTCAAACAGGGTCCCGGAAAGGGGGCCACGCCGGGACGCGCCGAGGTAGCTGCCACGACAGGTAGCCGGAATGAGCGGTTGGGGGCGTGGCGGGTGCGGCTGGCACCGAGCGTGGAAAGGATGCGGTAGGAGCGACTTTAGTCGCGATGGGGGTGGCACGGCGGTTCAGGGGGTGATCGCGACTAAAGCGGGATGCCGCCCAGTCGCTCCTACGCGTGTTAGAGGCGCGGGCGGGGGTCAGCCGCTCTGGCCGTCGTCGTCGGCGGCGGGGCGGCGGAGCAGTTCGTCGATGCCGTAGCAGGGGCCGGCCATCAGGTTCTGCGCCAGCATGAAGCGGTCCCGGGGGGTGTCGGCGGTCATTTCCGCCACGCTCAGGGATTCCAGCATCCAGGTGTCCCAGACGTTGACGAAGTGGGCGCGGATGTCCACGTCGCCGCGCAGCATGTCCGCCTGCAGGGCGGTGACGGTGAGGTCGCCACCGTCCCGCTCCACCTGGTAGCCCTGGTTGGGGTAGCCCACCTCCAGGCAGGCCAGGAAGTTCTTCATGGAGCGTTCCGAGGGCTGGCCCAGGGAAAACGCCAGAGGCTGGTCGGGCAGATCATCAAGGACCTGCAGGATATGGGCGTCGGCGAGCCGTTCGCGCAGGCGTGCCTGGTTCTCTTCCTCGGCGTTGGCTTGCTGGCGTTCCTCGGCGTCGCGCCGGGCGGCCTCCATGGCTTCGCGCACCCGCCGCTCTTCCGCGCGCTGTTCCGCCAGCGCCCGCTGGTGGGCCTGCTCGGCCTGGTAGGCCCGTTCCACCAGGCGCGCCATTTCCTGGTTGAAACGGCGTGCTTCCTCGATGCGCCGGCGGCAGGCCGGCAGCCACAGTTCCTCGAGGGTGCGTCGCGGTACGTAGCGTTCGGTGTCGTGGGCCTGGCGCAGGTTTTCGCAGCTGCCCTCCAGGGCACCCAGGTCGCGGATGGCGGTGTAATCGAGCCCGTCCACCGTGGCCGGCGCCGGGATGCGGCCGATCAGGCCGGCGGTGGTGTTCATCAGGGAAGCGCAGCCGCTCAGGCCCATGGCCAGCAGCCCCACCCCCAACAACAACGGTAAACGGCGCGTCATAAAAAAAAAGCCAATCGACGGCGATCAAGACTTCCGGCGCCGGGTCCATTGAACCGGGCCCGGCGTCCCCCGGTGCTCTAGGAGTCCAGGCACCGGGTTAAGTTCCGTCAAAGTGGAAGATTCAGGCGGTTTCCGCTTTTTCGGCGATTTTCTTCTTCCAGATCACCGGGCCGGTCTTGTGCACGGACTCGCCCTCGGAGTCCACCGCCACGGTCACCGGCATGTCCTCCACCTCGAACTCGTAGATGGCTTCCATGCCCAGGTCCTCGAAGGCGGCCACGCGGGAATGGCGAATCGCCTTGGACACCAGGTAGGCGGCGCCGCCCACGGCCATCAGGTAGACCGCCTTGTTGTCCTTGATCGCCTCGATGGCGGTGTCGCCACGCTCGGCCTTGCCGACCATGCCGATCAGGCCGGTCTTCTCCAGCATGGTGCGGGTGAACTTGTCCATGCGGGTGGCGGTGGTCGGGCCGGCCGGGCCCACCACTTCGTCGCCCACCGGGTCCACCGGGCCCACGTAGTAGATAAAGCGGTTGGTGAAGTCCACCGGCAGTTCCTCGCCCTTGGCGATCATGTCCACCATGCGCTTGTGGGCGGCGTCACGGCCGGTGAGCAGCTTGCCGGACAGCAGCAGGGTGTCGCCGGGCTGCCAGGTTTGCACTTCTTCCGGGGTCACGGTGTCGAGGTTGACGCGCTTGGCGCCCTCGTCGTTGCCCCAGGCGATGTCCGGCCATTCCTCCAGGTCCGGCGCCTTCAGGTCCGCCGGGCCGGTGCCGTCGAGAATGAAGTGGGCGTGGCGGGTGGCGGCGCAGTTGGGAATGATCGCCACCGGCTTGTTGGCGGCGTGGGTGGGGTAATCCGCCACCTTCACGTCCAGCACCGTGGTCAGGCCGCCCAGGCCCTGGGCGCCGATGCCCAGGGCGTTGACCTTCTCGTACAGCTCCAGGCGCAGTTCCTCGGCGCGGGTCTGGGCGCCCCGGGCCTGCAGCTCGTGGATGTCGATCGGGTCCATCAGGGATTCCTTGGCCAGCAGCATGGCCTTCTCGGCGGTGCCGCCGATGCCGATGCCGAGCATCCCCGGCGGGCACCAGCCGGCGCCCATCTTCGGCACCTGCTCGAGCACCCAGTCGACCACGGAATCGGACGGGTTGAGCATGGCGAACTTGGACTTCGCCTCGGAGCCGCCGCCCTTGGCCGCCACGTCGATTTCCAGTTTGTCACCGGGGACGATGGAGTAGTTGATCACCGCCGGGGTGTTGTCCTTGGTGTTAGCGCGCTTGCCGTCCGGGTCCGCCAGCACCGAGGCGCGCAGCACGTTGTCCGGGTGGTTGTAGGCGCGGCGCACGCCCTCGTTGATCATGTCGTCGAGGCTCATACTCTCTTCCCCGGAGGACGCCTCGAACGTCACGTTCATGCCGACCTTGGCGAACACCGTGACGATGCCGGTGTCCTGACAGATCGGCCGATGCCCCATGGCGGACATGCGCGAGTTCACCAGAATCTGCGCCATGGCGTCCTTGGCCGCCTTGCTCTCTTCCTTTTCGTAGGCTTCCTTGACGCCACGAATGAAATCCACCGGGTGGTAGTAGGAGATGTACTGCAGGGCGTCGGCCACGCTCTGAATCAGATCGTCCTGGCGAATCACCGTCATCGGGGTACTCCTGGGCTTGGAACGAGGGGCGCGCATTATAGCCCAGGGTGGCGGCGTGTTCACCCGCCCGCGTCAGACGCTGGCACCACCGCCCGGCACCCGGCAGAATCCCGGTTCTGACAAAGGACGGAGAACCGCGTGGGCGGCAACGACGACAAACTGGGCCTGGCGACGGTCACCGCCATCGGCATCGGCGGCATGATCGGCGGCGGCATCTTCGCGGTGCTCGGGCTGGCCATCGCCACCGCCGGCCACGCCGTGGCCCTGACCCTGGCCGGCGGCGGCGTGATCGCCCTGCTCACCGGCCTGTCCTACGCCCATCTGGGGCTCGCCTACCGGGACGACGGCGGCAGCTTCACCTACATCGAGAAGGCGTTCGACTCCCCCACCCTGGCCGGCTTCGCCGGCTGGTTGCTGGTGGCCGGCTACGTCGGCACCCTGGCGCTCTACGCCAGCGCCTTCGGCGACTACGGCGCCAGCCTGCTCACCGAGCCCGGCGGCAAGCCGGTGCTGGCGCCGCTGCTGGCCGCCGGGGTGCTGCTGGCGTTCCTGGCCATCAACCTGACCGGCGCCAGGCTCTCCGGCGGCGTGGAATTGACGGTGGTGGCCATCAAGCTGGCGATCCTGGCGCTGTTCGCCGTGGTCGGTTTCACCACCGTGCAGCCGGATCATTTCACCCCCCTGTTCGACCGGGGCCTGGTCACGCCGCTGGCGGCCATGGCACTGATCTTCGTGGCCTACGAAGGCTTCGAGCTGATCCCCAACGCGGTGGACGAAATGAAGGACCCGGAGCGCAATCTCAAGCGCGCCCTGGTGATCGCCATCCTGGTCACCACCGCCCTGTACGTGGTGGTGGCCCTGGTGGCCCAGGGCAATCTCACCGCCACGCAGATTCAGCAGGACCAGGAGTACGTGCTGGCGGTGGCCGCGCGCCCCACCCTGGGCCAGGCGGGCTTCGTGCTGATCGGCCTGGCGGCGCTGCTGTCCACCGCCTCGGCGATCAACGCCACCCTGTTCGGCGCCGCCCGGCTGGCCATGGTGATGGCCCGGGAGCACGCCCTGCCCCGGGTGTTCTCCCTGCGCGAACGGACCCGGTCGGTGCCCTGGGTGGCGTTGCTGGTGCTCACCGGCCTGGCGCTGCTGTTCACCCTGGGGGCGCCGCTGGCGGTGATCTCCACCTTCGCCAGCGCCACCTTCCTGATCATTTTCACGGCGGTGAACCTGGCGGCGCTCAAACGGCACCGGGCCATCCGGTTGAACCGCTGGGTGCCCCTGGCCGGGGCGCTGCTGGCGGCGGCCAGCCTGGTGGTCCTGCTGGTGCACACCGGGCGCCAGGACCCGGAGGGGTTGGCCTGGCTGGGCGGGTTCTATCTGGTGGCGGGGGTGTTGGAGGCGGTTCTGGTGGCCCGGCGTGGGCGGCGGGCTTATCGCGACTGAAGTCGCTCCTACAGTGGCTCTGTAGGAGCGGCTTTAGCCGCGATCCGCACGGATCAGACCAGGCATTCCCCGCGCTGCAGGTGGCGCACCAGCAGATCGGCCACCGCGTCCGGCCGCTCCAGGTGCAGGAAGTGCCCGGCGTCTTCCACCCGCTCCACGTACAGGCCGGCGGGAAAATCATCGGTGTTGATGGTGTGGTCCAGCAGCCTCGGGCTCATGCAGCCGTCGCGCTCGCCCATCAGCACCTGGGTCGGCACCGTCACATCCAGGGACAGCCACTCCTGGGCCTCGCGCTGCTGCTTGCGCCACAGGCGGATCAGGTGCCGGTACCAGCCCAGGGCGGCGGGCAGCACGCCGGGCTCCGCCAGGACGCGTTTGGCGTTCTCCAGGTACTCGCCCGGTTCCCAGTCCGGCGACCAGCGCCGCCACAGCCGCTCCACGCCGCCCAGGTCGTCGCGCTTGAGCCAGGCCTCCGGGGCCACCGGCAGCTGGAAGAACTGCATGTAGCCGCTCAGCTTGATCTGCTCGGGCACCTTGAGCAGGGCCTTGGGCAGGCGCTTGAGCGGCGGGATCGCCAGGGCGTTGAAGGTGCAGAACGAATCCGGGTAGCGGGCGCAGGCCAGGTAGCCCACGGCGGCGCCCCAATCATGGCCGATCAGATGCACGCGGCCACCGAGCTGGTTGGCGAACACCAGCAGATCGTCCACGGCGGCGTGCAGGGAGTAATCGCCACTGCCGGGCTGGCAGGACGGCGCGTAGCCGCGCAGTGCCGGCGCCACGCCGGTGTAGCCGGCGTCCGCCAGGCGCTCCAGGATACCGGCCCAGTTCTCATGGCAGTCGGGAAAGCCATGCAGCAGGATCACCGGCTCGCCGTCACCGGTGAGCAGGGCGGGAAAGCGCAGGTGCCCGTTGACCAGTTCCACTTGCTTCATATCAGACGCCAATCTCGAAATCCGTGTAGCGGCGGAGTTCGGCCTCGCTGACGCACAGCCCGGTGACGTCGGCGCCTTCCGGGCCTTCGCGCATCCAGACGATGAGCGTTTCCACCGCGTCGTCGCCGCCCTCCAGCCAGGCTTCCACGCGGCCGTCGGGCAGGTTGCGCACCCAGCCGGCGACGCCCAGATGGCGCGCCCGTTGCTGGGTGGAGGCCCGATAGTACACACCCTGAACACGGCCCCGGACGGTAACTTGTCGGGCAATTTCGGATTTATTGTTCATTTTTTTCATCCCGTTGATGGTGATCGTCGTTGTCCTCGCCCACCCGGTTCTCGAACAAACTTTCCAGGTCGAATTCCAGGGGCCCGTGCAAGCCCCGGCGGGCCTCGTCGCAGCGCTGCTTGAGGGTGGCCTCCCAGGGTTCCTTGCCGTGGGCGTTGACGCGCAGCTGCTGCTCCGCCGGCCAGGGCATCATCGCCACCAGCTGCGACAGGGTGAGCCGGCGCAGGTCCCGGGTCAGCACGTAGCCGCCTTCCTCGGTGCGCCGGATCAGCCGGCAGTCCTGCAGCAGGTTGCGGAAATCGTCCCAGTGGGTGACGCCGGACTCCTGCATCACCTGACGCACCTCGGTGCTGCGCAGAATGCGCCCGTGGCGCTGGCGCTCCCAGAACACCCGCAGCAGGCGCAGCAACGCCTGGGTGCCGGGCACCCGGCGGCGGTGCTCCTGGAACACCACCAGGGCGCGCACCAGCTCGGCGCCGAGCAGCACCAGAATCCAGGAAATATAGATCCACAGCAGGAACAGCGGCACCGCCGCGAAGGCGCCGTAGACCACCTGGTAGTTGGGCGCGTGCTTGATGAACTGGGCGAAGGCGGTCTTGGCCAGCTCGAACAGCAACGCCGCCACGGCGGCGCCGATCAAACCCTGACGTACCGGCACCGAGGTGTTGGGCACCATGATGTAGAGCAGCGACAGCATGGCGAAGGTGAAGAAGAACGGCAGCACCGACAGCCAGAAGCGCACCCCGCCCAGGTAGGCCACGGTGTCGCTGATCAGCGACACCGAGGTCAGGTAGGAGGAGATGCCCAGGCCGGCGCCCAGCAACAGCGGCCCCAGGGACAGCACCGCCCAGTACGTCATCAGGCTGAACAGCCCCTTGCGCGGCTGGCGGATGCGCCAGATGCGGTTGAGGGTCTGCTCGATGGTGCGCAGCATCAGCACCGCGGTGACGATCAGAAACACCACCCCCACGCCGGTCAGATTGGTGGCCTGCTGGGAAAACGTCGCCAGGTAGCCGAGAATCTGGTTGCCCGCCGAGGGCACGAAATATTCGAACGCCCATTTCTGGATCGCCAGGCCGCGTTCGTTGAGCGATGGAATGGCGGCGATCACCGCGAACATCACCGTCATGATCGGCACGATGGCGAACAGCGTGGTGTAGGTCAGCGCCGCGGCGCTGGACTGACAGCCGTCTTCCACGAACTGACGCCGCAATAACTGCAGAAACGCCCACACCGACGCCGCCCGGGCGCGGAACGGAATCACCGGTGGTTCGTCGGTTTTCGCCGGCTCGTTGTTCTCGCTCACTGGTTTCCTTAAGTCGTTATCCGTTTCGTCGCCGCCGCTCCTACAATGGGCGCGGCGCGTACCGTACAATGCCCCGCATCGAATCCATCAACGGCATTGCTCCAATGGCACAGTACACCATCTACCACAATCCGCGTTGCTCAAAATCCCGCCAGACCCTGTCCCTGTTGCAGGAACACGGCGTCGAGCCGGAGGTCATCAAGTACCTGGACACGCCGCCGGACGCCGACACCGTGCGCGATCTGGTGGGCAAGCTGGGCCTGGCCCGCGCCCATGATCTGGTGCGCGCCAAGGAAGCGGAATACCGCGAAGCGGGCCTGAGTCCGGACGCGGATGACGAAACGGTGATCCAGGCCATTGCACGTTATCCGAAATTGCTGGAACGTCCCGTGGTCGTCAAGGGCGGCCGGGCGGTACTGGGGCGGCCGCCGGAAAACGTGCTGGATTTGATCGGATGAGCGACTACATTCTCGTGCTCTATTACAGCCGTACCGGCTCGGTGGCCAACCTGGCCGGCCAGGTGGCCCGGGGGGTGGAAGCCGGTGGTCTGGAGGCGCGCCTGCGCACCGTGGCGCCGGTGTCCGCCAACCACGAGGCCACGGCGGCGCCGGTGCCGGACAGCGGCGCGCCCTACGCCACCCTGGACGATCTGGCCGGCTGCGCCGGCCTGGCGCTGGGCTCGCCCACCCGGTTCGGTAACATGGCCGCGCCGCTCAAGTACTTCCTGGATCAAAGCAGCGATCTGTGGATGGGCGGCGCGCTGATCGGCCGGCCGGCGGGGGTGTTCACCTCCACCGGCAGCCTGCACGGCGGCCAGGAGAGCACCCTGCTGTCGATGATGCTGCCGCTGCTGCACCACGGCATGGTGCTCACCGGCGTGCCCTATTCCGAACCGGCGTTGATGACCACCACCGGCGGCGGCACGCCCTACGGCCCCAGCCACGTGGCCGGCGAGCGCGGCGACAGCGCCACCAGTGACGACGAGAACGCCATTGCCCGGGCTTTGGGGAAACGGCTGGCGCACACCGCCAGAAAATTGAGCCGGCCCCTGAACGGGGCATAACGGCCGCGGGGGAGCGGAAGGACGAACATGCTGGATTTCATTTTACGCGCTTGCTACGCGCTGCTGTTGTTGCTGGGCGTGGCCGCGCAGTTCTGGTTCGCGCCGCCCAACGCGCCGGTGGCGGCGTCGGTGATCATGGCGATGGTGCTGTATCTGCCGCTGTTGCTGATGGCGGTGGCGCCGCTGCGGCTGCATCCGCGCTCGCTCACCTGGCTGTGCTTCCTGCTGCTGTTCTATTTCTGCGGTTACGTGATCCAGTGTCTGAACCCGCCGCCGCAGCGCACTCTGGCCATCGTCCAGCTGTCGCTGACCGTGGTCCTGTTCCTCGCCGCCATGCAGTTGATCCGGCGGGGCCCCCGTGCGGATTGACGACCAGCTGCACATCGATACCCCGGAAGGCGCCCGGCTCAGCCTGTCCCTGGCCGGGCCGATTCCCCGTGCCCTGGCCTACGGGCTGGACCTGGCCCTGCGCGGGCTGATCCTGTTCCTGGTGTCGATTCCGCTGATGCTGATGGGCGGCCACGGCTACGGCCTCTACCTGGTGCTGATGTTCCTGCTGGAATGGTTCTACCCGGTGTTCTTCGAGATGCTCTGGCAGGGCCGTACCCCGGGCAAGCGCGCCATGAAGCTGGCGGTGGTGCACGGCAACGGCGCGCCGCTGAGCCTTAACGGCAGCCTGGTGCGCAACCTGCTGCGCACCGCCGACCTGTTCCCCATCGCCTACCTCACCGGCTTCGTGGTGATGCTGATCTCGCCGCGCCTGCAACGGCTCGGCGACCTGGCCGCGGACACCGTGGTGATCCACGTGCCCGAGCCGCTGCAGGCGCAGCGGTCCCCCGGCGAGGGCAGCGAGGCACCGGACTGGCCCCTGAGCCGGGACGACCAGCTGGTGCTGCTGGCCTTCAGCGAACGGGCCCCGGGCCTGTCCCGGCAGCGCCAGGAGGAACTGGCGCGGCTGGCCTTCCCCGAGCAGCCGCCACCGGCCGCCCTGGAAAAACTGCGCCGCGTGGCCCGCCACGTGCTCGGCGACCCGGGCGGAGGGCGGCCATGAGACAGAGCCAGTTCGAACTGCGCTACCGGCCGCTCTGGGAGCGCCTGGAAACCACCCTCAAGGGGCTGGAAGGCGTGGGCAAGCCGCCGGCGGAAAACCTGTCCGCGTTCGCCGCCGACTACCAGAGCCTGTGCCATCAGCTGGCCCTGGCCCGGGAACGCGGCTACAGCCTGGCGCTGCAAAGCTACCTCAACGACCTGATGCTGCGCGCCCACCGCCAGCTCTACCGCCACCGGGCGCCGCTGCTGCCGCGCCTGGCCGCCTTCTTCGCCCGGGGCTTTCCCCAGGCGGTGCGCCGCCAGTGGCGCTGGCACCTGATCAGCACCCTGGCGTTCGTGCTGTCGGCGGCGCTGGTATGGGGCCTGATCCAGCACGACCCGGAGCTGGTGCACACCGTGGTGGGCCCGGATCAGGTCGCCGACCTGGAGGAAATGTACCACCCGGACCTGCGCGATACCGGCGACCGGGGCCGGGCCGACGACGTAATGATGTTCGGCTATTACATCTACAACAACATCGGCATCGCCTTCCGCACCTTCGCCGGCGGCCTGCTGCTGGGCGTGGGCGCCCTGCTGGCGATGCTGTTCAACGGCAGCTTCTTCGGCGCCGCCGCCGCCCACCTGAGCCTGGCCGGGGCATCACAGCCGTTCTTCACCTTCGTGATCGCCCACGGCGCCCCGGAGCTCACCGCCATCATGCTGGCCGGCGGCTGCGGCCTGAGGCTGGGCTGGTCGGTGCTGGCGCCGGGCTCCTGGAGCCGGGTGGACGCGGTGCGCCGGGCCGCCGGCGAGTGCCTGCCGGTGATGTACGGCGTGTTCGTGCTGCTGGTGATCGCCGCCTTCATCGAGGCGTTCTGGTCGTCCCGGGAGCTGGCGCCACAGATCAAGTACGGCGTCGGCGCGGCCTGCTGGGGCGTGCTGTACCTGTACCTGTTTCTGGCCGGGAGGCGCCATGGATCTGAATAGGATCAATGCCCGCCTGGCGCCGCGCTCCTGCTGGCAAGCGGTGGACTTCGGCACCCGCCTGTACCGGCGCTGGTGGCGCCAGGGCGCCCTGGTGTGGCTGGTGTTCACCGCCCTGCCCTTCGCCCTGCTGGCGGGCTACGGCGCCGCCACCCGCAGCGTCTGGCCGATGTTGGTGTTCTGGTGGCTCAAGCCGCTGTGGGAGCGCCCCCTGCTGGCCTTCTACAGCCGCGCCCTGTTCGGCGATTACCCGAGCCCCTGGACCCTGCTGCGCACCTTCCGGAGCTACGGCGTCAACGGCCTGGCCGGCCAGCTCACCTGGCGGCGGCTGAGCCCGATGCGCGGTTTCCTCACCGGCGTGTGGCAACTGGAAGGCAGCAAGGGCGACAAGGCGTCCGGGCGCCTCTCCGTGCTGCTGCGCCCGCCCAGCCAGCGTGCCGGCACCCTGACGCTCACCGTGCTCACCCTGGAGCACCTGATGACCGTGGCCCTGGTGGTGCTGGCGATCACCCTGGTGCCCTGGCAGTTCAACCTGGAGTTCAGCGTCTGGTTCCAGGAGCAGAGCCGGCTGCAATGGGCGTTCGCCAACCTGGCCTGGTACCTGGTGCTGATGGTCACCGAACCGCTCTACGTGGCCACCTCCTTCGCCCTCTACCTGAACCAGCGCACCTGGCTGGAAGGCTGGGACCTGCAGCTGGGTCTGACGCGCATCGGCGAGCGGCGCCGGCGCGCCGGCCGTGGCGGCGCCGCCCTGCTGGTGCTGCTGGCCCTGTTCAGTGCCGCGCCGCATCCAGCGGAAGCGCAGGCCGGCCAGCCCGAATCGCGACTGAAGCGGGATGCCGCCCAGTCGCTCCTACCGCCTGTAGAAAGCGGTAGGAGCGACTTCAGTCGCGATAACGGCGCCACCGAAAGTGCCAGCACCGACAAGGACGCCCCCAAACAACAAGCCCTGGACCTGCTCGCCTCGGACACCTTCATGCCCTTCGAGGAACGCCAGGACCGGCGCCTGCGCGAATCCCTCCGCGACGACGACAACGACAGCTGGTGGCGGGACCTGCTCAAGAAGCTGCTCGAACGGGACCGCGACAACAGCGACCGCGACGACCCCCTGTCGATCCCCGACACCGTGGTCGAAGGCATGGGCTACCTGCTGTTGCTGGTGCTGCTGGGCGTGATCCTGGCGCTGATCCTGCAGCGCCTGCCCGGCGGCCTGGCACGCCGCCGGCGCGGCCCGGAGATGCCGGTGAACGTGGCCGGCCTGGACACCCGCGCCGACAGCCTGCCGGCGGACCTGAACCAGGCCCTGGACGACGAACTGGCGCGCGGCGACATCCGCGCCGCCCTGGCGCTGCTGCTGCGCGATGGCCTGATCACCCTGTTCCAGCGCCACCCCACGCCGCTCACCGCCGGCGCCACCGAGCAGGACTGCCTGCGCGCCTACCGGCGGCTGCTCGGCGACGCCCCGGTGGTGGCCTGGCTGGCGGATTTGATCGACGCCTGGACACGCACCGCCTGGGCCCACCGGCCCAGTGACCGGGAGTGGGTGCGGGCGCTGCGCGACCGCTGGGGCGAGCTGCGCCCGGCCCTGACCGGGAGGGCGCCGTCATGAAGCGCTGGTTGATCCTGTTCGTGGTGCTGGTGGCCGGCCTGGTGGCCGGTTATTACTGGGCCACCGAGCCGGTGCGCTACATGGCCCCGGCCCGGGCCGACGCCGCCGCCCGCGACCCGTTCCTGGCCGCGCGCACCCTCCTGGATCGCTGGCAGCGGCCCAGCCGCCGGGTGTTCAGCACCCGCGCCCTGTTCCCCCTGCCGGCCACGGACACCACCCTGATCCTGGACGAATACCGGGGCGATCTGGGCCGCGACCGCATCCAGGCGCTGCTCGACTGGGTGGCCGCCGGCGGCACCCTGATCGTGGCGGCGCGGCCGGTCTACGGCGACCAGGACGAGGACCGGGAGCGCGCCGACCCGCTGCTGGAAGGCGTCGGCGTGCACGCCCGGCGGCTGCCCAACGAGAACGACGACGACGATGACCCCATGGCCACCATGCTGGACCGCTTCCAGCCCATGGAAAGCCTGTTCCTGGAGTACTGCCTGGGCAGCGACGACCCGGAAATGCAGCGCCAGTGCGAACGGCTCACCTGCGAGGCCCCGGCACGGGCGGCGCCGGCGCTGACCCGGGACTTCGACGGCACGCCCCGGCGGCTGCAGATCCTCAACAACCTGGTGCTGCTCTACAGCGGCGCCGAAGGCACCCGCATGGCGGTGCTCGCCGACAACGACCAGGGCCTCAAGCTGATCGGCCTGAACCACGGCGCCGGCCTGATCACGGTGGTGGCCGGCCTGGATTTCTGGAACAACGACCACCTGCACTATTTCGACCACGCCTGGCTGCTGCGCCGGCTCACCGGCGACGGGCCGGTGTGGTTCGTGCAGGGCATCGACATGCCGCCGCTGCCGCTGTGGCTGTGGGAACACGCCTGGCCGCCGATGCTGGCCCTGGTGCTGGCCCTGGCGCTGTGGCTATGGCGGCGGCTGCCGCGCCCGGGGCCGCGATGGCGGCCGCCGGGCCAGGACACCACCGACTACCTGGGCCACCTGCGCGCCCTGGGGCATTTTTACTGGCGCACCGGCCAGGGCGAGGCCCTGGTCTCGCCCCTGCGCGACGCCGCCCGGCGCCGGCTGGCGCTGCTGCACCCGGACCCGGAGCGGGCCCTGGCGCTGGCCGCGCAAAAACTGGCCATGGATGAGAACGAACTGCGCGCCGCCCTCGGGCCGGCGCTCAAGGACCGCCCGGGCTGGACCCGCCAGGTGGCGGTATTGCAACGGATCAGGAGCCGTCTATGACACCGCGAACCATCGAAGAAGCCGCCGAGCTGGCCAACCGGATCGAAACCCAGCTCAACCAGGTGCTGATCGGCCAGCCGGCGGTCACCCGCCAGGTCATGCTGGCGCTGATCACCGGCGGCCACGTGCTCATCGAGGGCGTGCCCGGCCTCGGCAAGACCCTGCTGGCGCGCAGCCTGGCGCGGGTGCTGGAGCTGGATTTCCAGCGCATCCAGTTCACCCCGGACCTGATGCCCTCGGACGTCACCGGCCATGTGCTGTTCGACAGCCAGACCGGCGACTTCCGGGTGCGCAAGGGCCCCGCCTTCACCAACCTGCTGCTCGCCGACGAGATCAACCGGGCGCCGGCCAAGACCCAGGCGGCGCTGCTGGAGGTGATGCAGGAACGCCAGATCACCATCGAGGGCGAGACCTTCGAGCTCGACCCGCCGTTCGTGGTGCTGGCCACCCAGAACCCGCTCGACCAGGAAGGCACCTACCCGCTGCCCGAGGCGGAGCTGGACCGCTTCCTGTTCAAGATCCTGATCGACTATCCGGAACTGGAGGACGAAACCCGGATGGTGGAAATGGTGCTCGACGGCAGCCTGCCGGACAGCCTGGACGCGGAGCAGCTCACCCCGGTGACCAACGCGGAGGGCATCCTGGCCCTGGCCCACCAGGCGGAGGCGGTGATCCTGGACCGCGCCATCATCGACTACATCCTGCGTCTGGTGCGCGCCACCCGCGAGCACCCCAGCCTGATCCAGGGCGGCGGCCCGCGCGCCAGCATCGCCCTGGCGCGCACCGCCAAGACCCAGGCGCTGCTGGCCGGCCGCGACTTCGTGATCCCCGACGACATCAAGCAGGTGGCGCCGCCGGTGCTGCGCCACCGTCTGCGCCTGGGCGTGGACGCCGACATCGAGGGCCAGACCGTGGAATCCGTGCTCGAACAGCTGCTCGAACAAGTGGAGGCCCCGCGCCAATGACCGCCCCCCTGTCGATCACACCAGCGCCGGCGAACGCGGTAGCCACCGCCGGTGCCATGGCAGCCGGCAACCAGGTGCGAGCATGCCGGTAAGACCGGGCGCGCGGCTGATCCAGGCGCTGCTCGGCTGGGCGGCGCTGGGCGCGCTGCCGTTGCTGGCGCGAGCCTGGGCGCCGGCGCTGGCGATGCCGGTGCTGCTGGCCTGGGCGCTGCTCGGCGCGCTGCTGGCGTTCTGGGCCCTGGACGACCTGCGGCGCCTGCGCCGGCGGCCCACGCCCCGGGCCGAACGGCGCCTGCCGGCGGCCCTGGCGGTGGGCGTGCCGCACACCGTGACCCTGACCCTGGACACCGGCGGCGTGGCGGAACGCTGGGTGGTGGCCGACCACCACCCCGCCGATGACATCGACACCGGCCTGCCGCGCACCCTGACCCTGACGCCGGGCCATGAACAGGTGGCGGTGACCTATCCGTACCGGCCCAGCCGCCGGGGCCCGGTGACCTTCGGCCCCATCGAGCTGTGGCTGCCCTCCCCGCGCCGCCTGTGGGAAGGCCGCCGCCGCATCGACGCCGAACGGCGGGTACCGGTGTATCCGGATTTCTCGCCGATTTCCCGGGCCGCCCTGGCGGTGGACAAAAGCCGCACCCGGTTCGGCGCCCGGGTGCAGCCGCGCCAGGGCGAGGGCCTGGAGTTCCACGAGCTGCGCGACTACCAGCCCGGCGACAGCCCGCGCCGCATCGACTGGAAAGCCACCGCCCGGCGGCGCCGGCTGATCACCCGCCACTTCCAGGACGAACAGAACCAGACCGTGTGGATCCTGCTCGACGGCGGCCGCCGCATGGCCCTGCCGGTGGGCGGGCTGACCGCCTTCGACCACGGCCTCAACGCCGCCCTGCTGCTGGCCTGGTCGGCGCTGCGCCAGGGCGACCGCGCCGGCGCCATGCTGTTCTCCGCGGAACAGCCGCGCTGGCTGGACCCGGTGCACGGCCAGCACGGCATCCAGAACCTGCTGCAGGGCTTCTACGACGTGCACCCGGCGGACCGGGCCAGCGATTTCAGCCAGGCCGCCCGCCACTTCCACGGCCGCTGGCCGCGCCGCTCCCTGGTGGTGATCGTCAGCCGCGTCCAGCCCGAGGACGGCGACGACCTGCTCACCGCCGTGCGTCTGCTGGGCCAGCGCCATCTGGTAATGGTGGCGGACATGGCCCTGCCCGAGCAGGAGGCCCTGCGCCGCACCGACGTCACCGAGCTGGACGACGCCCTGCGGCTGGCCGCCGACGCCCGCGAGCACCAGGAGCGCCGCGACCTGCACACCCGCCTGCGCCACGCCGGCGCCCATCTGGTGGCCGCCACCCCGGCCACCCTGGCGGAGCGGTTGGGGCAGGCGTATCAGCAGCTGAAACGCGCCGGGCGGCTTTAAGCGCTCACACTTTTCTCACACCCCGCCTGTGTTAGCCTCAAGGGCTCTTTCTGTACCCTGTACCGGCCGAAAGGATAAGGAGAGCCCAAAGATGGCCAATGAATCGGAATCACCTACCCCGGATTCCCCCAACGTAAAAATCAATCCACCGGTGTTCTTCACCTCCGTGGCGATCATCGCCGGCCTGGTGATCTTCTCGGTGGTGGCGCCCAAGGTGGCCGAGAACTTCTTCGACGGGCTCAAGAACTGGATCATCTCCGACGCCGGCTGGTTCTATGTGCTCACCGTGGCGATTCTGATCTCCCTGGTGGTGTTCCTGGCGATCAGCCGCTACGGCGACATCAAACTGGGCAAGGACCACTCCGAACCGGAATACAGCTACACCTCCTGGTTCGCCATGCTGTTCTCCGCCGGCATGGGCATCGGCCTGATGTTCTTCGGCGTGGCGGAGCCGGTGCTGCACTTCGGCGACCCGCCCATGGCGGAACCGGGCACCATCGCCGCCGCCCAGGAAGCCATGCGCGCCACCTTCTTCCACTGGGGACTGCACGCCTGGGCGATCTACGCCATCGTCGGCCTGATCCTGGCCTATTTCAGTTTCCGGCATAACCTGCCGCTGACCCTGCGCTCGGCGCTCTACCCACTGATCGGCAAGAAGATTTACGGCCCGCTGGGCCACGCGGTGGACGTGTTCGCCGTGGTCGGCACCGTGTTCGGCGTGGCCACCTCCCTGGGCTTCGGCGTGGAGCAGGTCAACGCCGGTCTCACCTATCTGTTCGGCATTCCCAAGAACGAATGGGTGCAGGTGGGGCTGATCATCGGCATCACCGGCCTGGCCACCATCTCCGTGGTCACCGGCCTGGACGGCGGCATCCGCCGGCTCTCCGAGCTCAACCTGGGGCTCGCCTTCCTGCTGCTGATGTTCGTGCTGTTCCTGGGCCCCACCGTGTTCCTGCTCAAGGCCTATGTGCAGAACCTGGGCGCCTACCTGTCCGAACTGGTGAACATGACCTTCAACCTCTACACCTACCAGCCAAAGACCGGAGACGGCCCGCAGGACTGGATGGGCGGCTGGACCCTGTTCTACTGGGGCTGGTGGATTTCCTGGTCGCCGTTCGTGGGCATGTTCATCGCCCGGGTGTCCCGGGGCCGCACCATCCGTCAATTCGCCCTGGGCGTGATGCTGGTGCCCGCCGGTTTCACCCTGTTCTGGATGACCGTGTTCGGCGACTCCGCGATCCAGATGATCCTGGACGGCATCTATCCGGAGCTGGCCGCCCAGGTGGACGAAGACAAGGCGGTGGCGCTGTTCCACTTCCTGGAGCAGTTCCCCTGGTCGGGCTTTATCTCCGGCGTCGCCACCCTGATGGTGGTGGTGTTCTTCGTCACCTCCTCGGACTCCGGCTCCATGGTGGTGGACATGCTGGCCTCCGGCGGCCACGACGACACCCCGGTGTGGCAGCGCATCTTCTGGGCCAGCTCCGAGGGCGTGGTGGCCATCGCGCTGATGCTGGCCGGCGGCCTGGGCGCCTTGCAGTCCGCCACCATCGCCTCGGCGTTGCCATTCTCGGTGGTGCTGCTACTCACCTGCTTCGGCTTGCTGCAATCGTTGCGGGTGGAGGGCATCCGAAGGCTGAGTTTCCAGAGCAACCTGGGCACCGCCCCGGCCACCATCCACGTGGGCCACACGCCACGCAGCGGCGGCTGGAAGGTGCGCCTGAAGGGTATGGTGAGCTTCCCGCACCGGGCCCGGGTGCTGCAGTTCGTCCGTGAAGTGGTGACGCCGGCGTTCAACGCCGTGGCCGAGGAGCTGCGCAGCCATGGCCTGGAAGTGGAGGTCAAGGAAGGCGACGACCGCGCCACCCTGATCGTCAGCCACGGCCAGGAAACCGACTTCCTGTACGGCGCCCGGGTGCGCGGCTACGCGCGGCCCTCGATCACCCTGCGGCAGCTGGAGCATTCCAAGCGGCACGCGGATACCGACCAGTACTTCCGCGCCGAGGTGTTCCTCCGTGAGGGCGGCCAGGATTACGATCTGATGGGCTTCACCCGGGAACAGGTGATCAGCGACGTGCTGGATCAGTACGAGAAGCACATGCACTTTCTGCATATGCTTCGGTAATACGAAGAGCATCGCGACTAAAGCGGAACGCCGCCCGGTCGCTCCTACGGGACGTTGTAGGAGCGACCGGGCGGCGCTCCGCTTCAGTCGCGATCATCCTAACGTTTCGATCAGAAGTTCACGGTAATCCCGGCGCTATAGCGCCGCCCGTCCAACACCCGCCCGAAGTTCTCGCTGTCCACGTCCTTGTCGAGCACGTTGTAGACGCTGCCGTACACCTCCACCCGCTCGGTGAGCCCGTAGATCACGCCGGTGTCCACCAGGGTGTAGCTGGGGTACTCGTCGGTGAGCCCGCCCCGGCCGGCCACCTGTTCCGCCTTGCCCTTGAAGCGCGCCTTGGTCCACAGCCGGGCGGCGTCGTTGACGCGCCAGTTCACGCCCACGTTGGCGCGGTGGCGGGGCTGGTCGTTGAGCGGGTTGCCCTCGTTGTCGCCGGACAGCTGCTCGCTGTCGGTGAAGGTGTAGTTGGTGTCCACCCGCACGCTGTAGCCCACCGGGAAGGAGAAGGTCACCTCGGCGCCACGCACGCGGGCCTCGTCCACGTTGGTGTAGCGGTACAGTTTTTCGTAGTCGTAACCCTGGTACACACAGGTGGCGTCCGGGCCGGACACGCGGTCGCAGATCAGCGGCTTCTCGATCTTGTCGTCGTAGTCGGTGTGGAACACGGTCACGCTGGCCTGCACGCCGTTGTAGCCTTCCCAGAGCGCGCCCAGTTCGTAGGTCAGGCTCTTCTCCGGCTTGAGGTCGTCGTTGCCGATGTCGCCGCCGTCCGTGGAGGGGCCGCCGCCACCTTCCACCCAGTTGGAATCGCCCTGCTTCAGGTCCGGGGTGCGGTAGCCGGCGCTGACGCCGCCCTTGAGGGTGAACCGGGGCGTGAAGTTGTACACCGCGTAGGCCCTCGGCACCGCCTCGCTGCCGTAGTTCTCGTCGTCCACCCAGCGCAGGCCGGCGGTGAGCGCCAGCGGCTCGGTGACGAACCACTGGTCCTCGGCGAACAGCGCCATGTCCCAGCGCTCCAGGGTGGACTCACCGATGGCGCGGCTGGGGTTCTCGGTTTTCTGCTCGCGGTACTGGCCACCCACGGTAAGCACGTGATCGGCCAGCGGGATGGCGGTCTGGGTATTGGCGGTGACCCGCTCGTAGAGCGCGTTCTGGGTCTGGTTTTCCAGCTCCTCGCGCTGCACGTAGCTCTTCGAGCTGACGTCGCCGGCCCACAGCAGATCGTGGCTGAGCGCCTGGTGGCGACGCACGGTGTACAGCTCGCTGTCGCCGCGCCCGCCGGTGTTTTCCACGGTGCCGATGGTGGTCTGGTCGGCGTAGCCCGCTTCCAGGGACAGGGTCTGGTCATCCCCCGGGGTCCAGGACAGCTTGGCCGTGGTGTTGTCCCGGTCCAGGTCCCGGTAGCCGCCCTCGATCTGGTCCTCGTCGCGCTGGTAGCGGGACCCGGTAACCGTGAAGCCCAGGGTGTCCTCGATCAGCGGCCCGCTCAGGTAGTAACGCTGCTGCTGATAATCACCGGACTCGTGGCTCTCCTGTTCGGTGCGCTCCAGGGTCACGGAACCGCCCCACTGATCCGGCGTGCCCTTGGTGATCACGTTGATCACGCCGCCCAGGGCATCGGAGCCGTACAGCGAGGACATCGGCCCGCGGATCACCTCGATGCGCTCGATGGCGGAGATCGGCGGCAGCCAGCCGTACTCGGCGCCGGAGCCGAAGCCGTTGTAGTAGGACTGGCCGGAGCCCTGCGGGCGCCCGTCCACCAGGATCAGGGTGTACTTGCTGTCCATGCCGCGGATCGAGATTTCCTCGGTGCCGCCCTTGCCGGAGGGGCCGTCGTCCACGTACACGCCGGGCACGTCCTGCAGCGCCTGGGTGATGTCCCGGTAGGACTTGCCTTCCAGGTCCTCGCGGCTGATCACGGAGATGCTGGCCGGAGCGTTGGTCACGTCCACGGCGCGACCGGAGGCGGACGCGGAGGTCACGCTCACTTCCGGCAGGCGGTGTTCGCGGTTGTCCGCCTTCGGCAGCCGGCGCAGCCGGTAGCTGCCGTTGGGCTGGCGCACCGCTTCCAGGCCGCTGCCGGCGAGCAGCGCGCGCAGGCCGCCACGGGCATCGTAGCGACCGTCCAGGCCCGAGGTGGTCTTGCCCTCGGTGAGGCGGCCGTCGATCACCAGGGTCAGGCCCGCCTCGCTGGCGTAGCGGCTCAGGGCGCTGTCCAGGCGCCCGGCCTCGATCCGGTATTCGCGGGCCTCGGCGGCGACCGCCGGCAGCGGCGCCAGCACGGTGGCGGACAGGGCCAGGCACAGTCCGGCGGCCGGCAGGCGGCGCCGTAACGTTGAGAAACGCATCATTCTCCGATCCTTAGCAGGGGTGAATTTCGTGTGGCTATACCGGTACCCCGAACGAGGACGGGAAAAGTGCTACGCCGCGTGGAAATTTTTTTGGGGGAGGAGGATTTTCAAGCCAGGCGAGGATCGCGCCTGAAGTCGGACAACGGCCGGCGGCCGAATCCAACGCCGAATCGCGACTAAAGTCGCTCCTACCGCTCCAGCCCTGGTAGGAGCGACTGGGCGGCACTCCGCTTTAGTCGCGATCCGGCGCCGGAATGAACTCCAGCCCCGATCGCTCCTTCAAACGGCGCTGACCCGCACCAACCAAGGCGTGCGGTAATGCACCGCCACCGGCAGCGCCTGGGCCAGGGACTGCAGCGCGTAATCCGTATCCGGCACCCGGAAGGCCCCGGACACCACCCGCTCCGCCACCGCGTCATCGCAATACAACAAGCCGTGGCGGTAGCGCCCCAGCTCGGCCAGGAAATCGCGCAGCGGCAGACGGTCGGCGCGCATCACGCCCCGGGTCCAGTCCAGGGCGGCGGCCCGGTCCAGCGGCACTCGCCGCACCCCGTCCGCCGACAACCAGGCCGCTTCGCCGGCCAGCAGGGTGGCTGCCCTGGGTGCGCGACCCATCGCGGCTGAAGCCGCGATGGCCCCGGGCCCGGTCAATACCCGCACCCGGCCCGCCAGCACCGACACCGCCAACCGCTCGCCGTGGTCGCGCAGCACCACCTGGCTGTCGGCGGCATCCAGAGCCATTTCCGCCATCTCCAGCCGCAGCGGGCCGCCCCCGGTGCCCCGGCTGTCCAGGGCGATCTCGCTGCCGGGCAATACCCGCAAACGACGCTCGCCGTTGAACGCCAGGTTCACCGCGCTGGCGGTATTGAGTTTCAGGCTGGAACCGTCCGGCAGGGTCAGATCGCGCTGCTCGCCGGGGCCGCTGCGGCAATCCGCCACCGCCCGCTCCACCCAGCCACCCCGCGCCACCAGGGCGCCGGCGCCGGCCAGACCGAACAGCGTCAGGGCCTGGCGGCGACTGAAGCGGCGCGACCGTTTCAGGGAGTGGCGGGCCACGTCCGAAGGCAGCTCGCCCAGGCGGCCGGCGAGCCGTTCCACCTCGGCCCAGGCGCGCTGGTTGCCCGGGTGCGCCGCCAGCCAGGCGGCCCAGTCGCGATGGCCGGCGTCGTCCATTTCCCCGGACCAGAGCGTCACCTGCCACTCCAGCGCCGCTTCCAGGCGGCCGGGTTCCAGGCCATGGCGGGCGGCGTGGCGCCCCAGGGCGGCGTTGGCGGTCATCGGCTCATTCGTCCAGGGCCAGCAGGCAGGCCTGGGTGGCCTTGAGCATGTACTTGCGGACCGCGCCGTGGGAGATGCCGAGGCGCTCCGCCACCTGGTGGTAGGTGAGCCCTTCGAAGCGGGACAGCAGGAAAGCCCGCGACACCTTGTCCGGCAGGCGGTCCAGGGCCTGGTCGATGCGCACCAGGATATCCAGCACCAGGGCGCGCCGTTCCGAGGACGGCGCTTCCTCCTCCGGGCGCGCCGCCAGGGCTTCCAGGTAGGCGCTTTCCAGCCGGCGGCGGCGGTGCAGGTCGATCACCAGCCCCCGGGCGATCTGGGTCAGGAATGCCCGGCCCTCCCCCGGTGGCGGGTAGCGGCCGGTGTCGATCAGGCGCACGTAGGTGTCCTGGAGCAGGTCGGCGGCGTCGTCCTGGTCGCCGCCCAGGCGGCCGCGCAGCCAGCCGAACAACCACTGGGCGTGGTCGCGGTAGAGGGTGCCGACGTGGGCGTTCAGGGCATTGCTCAAAGTCGTGGAGGCCATGGCATCCGGAATGTCTGGACCGCGGCAAAAGCGGGTGATTTGCGAATACAAATAGGAATAATTATCAATAGCGGGAATATAAAGGAGTGGTGGGTGGGTGGCAAGTGTTCGGGTCGGGGTGCGGGCCCTCCAGCGGGGACGCGTCTCGGCGTGGCCCCCTTTCCGGGAACGTCGTGAATCCATCCCTGGAGACTCCCGGTTTGACATCCTGTCAAACAGGGTCCCGGAAAGGGGGCCACGCCGAGACGCTTCGAGGTAGCCGCCATGGTGGGTGGCCGGAATGGGCGGTTGGGGGCGTGGCTGGCGCGGGAAGGATACGGTAGGAGCGACTTTAGTCGCGATGGAGGTGGCACGGCGGTTGGGGTGGGATCGCGACTGAAGTCGCTCCTACGGGGGGACGTGGCACGTGCTGGGTGGTATGGGGCGTGAGAAGGATGCGGTAGGAGCGACTGGGCGGCACTCCGCTTCAGTCGCGATGGAGGGTGGCACGGTCGGTGGGCGGAAAGACGGCGTCTAGGCGGTCGGCGAGGGGGCGGTGGGCGGTGTGGTAGTGGCGCTCGAGGGCGGCGACCCATTGGCGGGGGCGTTCGGGGAGGCCCTGGTCGATGAGGTCGTGGGCGAGCGCGCGGACGTCGGTGGCGAAGCGGTGGGCGTCGCCGGGGTCGCCGTCCAGGTTGTCCAGGGACACCTGGAAGCGGTGCTCGCAGGCGGCGCAGAACAGGGCCTCGAAGGCCTGGGGGCGCACTTCCACCCGCAGGAAGCGGGCCTGCTGATCGGCGTCGCGGCCGTCCGGGGCGTACCAGTAGCCGTAATCCTCCAGGGCGCGGCGGCGCCGGCCGGCCACGCACCAGTGCGCCACCTCGTGCAGGGCGCTGCGGAAATAATCGTGGGTGTAGCGGATTCGCGCCGGCGCGCCGGGCCGATAAAGGGGTTCGGCGAAGCCGCCTTCCAGCACGGTGTGGTGGCGGGCGTAAAACGTGTCACGGAACAGGGTTTCCAGGTCGGCGGCGCGGTGCATGGGCGGGGTGCTTTGCGGTATGGTAGCCGCCCCTTGCCCTGTCGCTGATTCACCATGTCCTTGCATCGTCGGGAATACCTTGCTCAGTTTCGCATTGCTCTGCCGATTCTCGGCGGCCAGTTGGCGCAGACCGCCAACGGTTTCGTGGACACCATGATGGCGGGCCGGGTGAGCGCCGAGGATCTGGCGGCGGTGGCGGTGGGTGCCAGCATCTGGGTGCCGCTGTTCCTGTTCATGACCGGGGTGCTGACCAGCGCCACGCCGATCCTGTCACGCCATCTCGGCGGCGAAGCTTACCATCGCGTCAACCCGCTGGCCCAGCAAGGCCTGTGGCTGGCCCTGGGCCTGGGGCTGCTGAGCATGCTGATCCTGCGCTCCATGGCGCCGGTGCTGCATCTGATGGACGTGGACGAAGCCATCCGGCCGCTGGTGCAGGGCTACCTGGACGCGCTCAGTTGGGGGATGCCCGGCGCCGCCGTGCTGCTGGCGTTGCGCAGCTATACCGAGGCCATGAACCACACCCGGCCGGTGCTGCTGATCAGCGTGGCGGGCCTGCTGATCAACATTCCCGCCAACTACCTGCTGATTTACGGCAAGCTGGGGCTGCCGGCCCTGGGCGGCGTTGGCTGCGGCTGGGCCACCAGCCTGGTGATGTGGTCCATGGCGCTGATGATGGCCGGCTACATCAAGCGCCACCCGGTGTACCGCCCGGCCAGGCTGACCCTGGGCCAGCGTCACTGGGAGCCGTCCAGCCTGGCCTACATGCTGCGCCTGGGCCTGCCGGTGGGGCTGTCGATTTTCTTCGAGGTGAGCATCTTCGCGGTGATCGCCCTGCTGATCAGCCGCCTGGGGCCGGAGATCGTGGCCGGCCACCAGATCGCGCTCAACTTCACCTCGCTGATCTTCATGCTGCCGCTGAGTTTCGCCATCGCCGCCACCGTGCGCGTGGGTCATGCGCGCGGCCGCGGCGACCGCCAGGGGGTGGGGGTGGCGGTGCGTTGCTCGCTGATCATCACCGCCGCCATCGGCCTGTTGGCCGGGCTGGCCCTGGTGCTCACCCGCGCCTGGATTCCACACATCTACACCGACAATGGCCAGGTAATCGCCCTGGCCGCCCACCTGCTGCTGTTCGCCGGCATCTATCAGGTGTCCGACGCCATCCAGGTGAGCGCCAACGGCTGCCTGCGCGGCTTCGAGGACACCGCCTGGCCGATGATGATGACCCTGCTGGCTTACTGGGGCGTGGGCCTGCCGATCGGTTACGTGCTCGGCCTCACCGACCTGTGGGTGCCGGCCATGGGCCCGGCGGGCTTCTGGATCGGCCTGGTGGCCGGCCTCACCAGCGCCGCCATCATGCTGGCGCTGCGGCTGCGCTGGCGGTTGCGGCAGCCGTTGCCGGCGACCGCGCGGCGGGATGAGGCAACCCTGGAGCAAGCCGCCTGACGGCGGATCGCGGCCGGGCGGCGTTCCGCTTCAGCCGCGATCGGGCGGGTAAAGAACGTATCGCCGGATTGCATCCCTTTCCTATATGCGGATAATAACGATTCTTATTTTCCGTGGGCTCCCGGGGATTCCATGTCCAAGCTTTCTCTGCGGCAACTGGCCGCCTCGCCGCGCCTGGGGGTGGCCTCGCGCACCCTGGTGGCGGTGTTCGGCGGCTATGCGCTGGCCGCCGTGACCACCGCCGCCCTGGCCCTGTGGCTGCCCGTGGAGCGGGCGGACGCGGTGATCACCGGCACCCTGCTCTCCTTCCTGATCTACACCGTGGCGGTGCTGTTCGCCTTCTCCACCCGTAGCGCCCTGCGCGCCTGGGTGGGCATCCTGGCGCCGACGCTGGTGGGCGCCGCGCTGGTGTGGCTGGGGGGCCCGGCATGAAGGCAAGCCTGCGACAATCCATGGCCTGGCTGCACACCTGGAGCGGCCTGCTACTGGGCTGGCTGCTGGTGGCCATTTTCATCACCGGCACCAGCGCCTATTTCCGCGACGAGATTTCCTTCTGGATGGCCCCGGAGCTGCACCATTCGGTGGCCTCGGAGGCAGCGCCCCGGCTCGCCTGGGAGCAGCTCAACGCCACCGCCCCCGACGCCCGCGACTGGCTCATCGCCCTGCCCCACGAGCGCCACCCGGCGGTGGAACTGCGCTGGCGGCCGGACACGCCGGACGCTCAGGAGAACCGCCGCCGGCGCGGCGAACGGGCGGAGCTGGACGCCACCACCGGCGAGCTGCTGGAACCCCGCGCCAGCCGGGGCGGCGGCTTCCTCTACCGGTTCCATTTCGAGCTCTACGGGGTGCCGCGCATCTGGGCGCGCTGGCTGGTGTGCGTGGCCACCATGTTCATGCTGGTGGCCATCGTCAGCGGGGTGATCACCCACAAGAAGATCTTCAAGGACTTCTTCACCGTCCGGCCGGGCAAGGGCCAGCGTTCCTGGCTGGACGCCCACAACGCCACCGCCGTGCTGGCCCTGCCGTTCCATTTCATGATCACCTATTCCGGGCTGCTGATCTTCATGGTGATGCTGATGCCCTGGGGCATGAACGTGGCCTACGAGGACGGCTGGCGGGGCTTTTTCAACGAGGTCTTCCCCCGCGAGGAGCAGGCCGCCAACGCCGGCGCCCCGGCTCCCCTGGTGGACGACATCCAGCCCCTGGTGGCGCGCACCGAAGCCGCCTTCGGCCAGCCGGCGCGCTACATCGAAGTGGAATGGCCGAACCGGGACAACGCCCTGATCCGCATCACCACCGCCAAGGAAGCGGCGATCACCGACCGCCGCCGGGGCGGCAACCCGTCACTGAGCTTCGAGGGCACCAGCGGCCGCCTGCTGAAGACCGACCCCGGCGTCGGCGCCGACGACGGCTTCGCCGCGCGCACCTACAACCTGTTCGTGAACCTGCACCTGGCGCGCTTCGCCGACCCGGCCACGCGCTGGCTGTTCTTCCTGTTCGGGGTGGTGGGCAGCGCCATGGCCTGCACCGGCATGTTGCTGTGGGTATCCAAGCGCACTCAGCAACTGCGCGGCAAGACGCCGGGCTTCAACCTGCGCCTGGTGAACGGCTTGAACATGGCCTCCATCACCGGGCTGCTGGCCGCCATGGCGGTGTATTTCGCCGCCAACCGGTTGCTGCCGGCGGCCCTGGAAACCCGGGAAAGCTGGGAGATTCGCGCCTTCCTGCTGGCCTGGCTGGCGACCCTGATCCACGCCCTGTGGCGGCCGCACCGGCGCGGCTGGCTGGAGCAACTGGCCGCCCTGGCGGCGCTGTGGCTGGCGGTGCCGGTGATCAACCTGGCCACCACCGACAGCCATCTGTTCAGCGCCATCGCCTGGCGCCACGGCGCCCTGGCCGCCTTCGACCTGGTCTGCCTGGGCATGGCCGCCGGCGCCGGCTACGCCTTCTGGCGGGTGGCCGGCCACAAGCCGGCGCGCAAACCGGCCCGGGCCGCCCGGGCCCGCCGCGCCGCCGCCGGAGAATCGTCATGACGCTGCTGCCGCTGACCTGGACCCTGGGCTACGCCGGCCTCACCGCCCTGGCCCTGGCCATGAAG
This sequence comes from Alloalcanivorax profundimaris, assembly GCF_015265435.1. Taxonomy (GTDB): domain Bacteria; phylum Pseudomonadota; class Gammaproteobacteria; order Pseudomonadales; family Alcanivoracaceae; genus Alloalcanivorax; species Alloalcanivorax profundimaris. The sequence continues at coordinate 52,634 of NZ_JABJWH010000021.1, forward strand.
CGCCACCACGAAGCGGTGCTCGGCGCCAAGGCCTCCGAGGCGCGGCTGCGCGGCTTCCGGGTGCTGGGCTGGGCGCTGCTGGCGGCCATGACCGCCGGTTGCCTGGCGATCTGGCCCACCGCCCTGGCGCTGTGGATGGCCCTGGGCATGGTGGCCTTCGCCGGGCTGCCCCTGGTGTTCCTGCTGCCCTACCGGCCGCGTCTGGCCGGCGGGCTGGCGGTGGGCTTGCCGGTGGTTGGTTTGGTGGTTGGGTGGGTGTTGGGCTAGGTTCGACGCCAGCGTTGATCGCGACTGAAGTCGCTCCTACGAAGCCGCTGTAGGAGCGACTTCAGTCGCGATCGGCGCCGCAACGATCCACCGCACCCCGCTCAGCCCCGCGCCGGGCCGGTGGCGTCCGGCCAGCACTCGGTGGCCAGCAGCCAGCGATAATATTCCTCGCTCAGCCAGGGCCGGCCGCTGAGCAGATGGTTCAGGTACCAGCGCTCCGGCAACACCGTGTCGCTTTGCCAATGTTCGTTGGCGATGTACACCCAGGTGTCGATGGGCCCTTCCCCGGCGCGCACCGTCATGGCATGGCGGCGGTAGCGCTCCGGGTGGCCCTCGAACGGGTCCATGCGGGCGATCTCGTCGGCGCCCACCAGCTCGTACAGCACCCCTTCCACGCCGCCACCGGCGTCCTCGACGATGTTGGCGTAGGCCCGCCCGTCGCGGCCGTTGGCGCGTTTGTTGAACGCCAGCGTCCAGCCTTCCAGAAAGCCGGCCACGCTGCGCCGGTAGCGCATGCCACGGCTGGCCATGCGCGCCGGATTCATATTGGAACCGTAGGCAAAGTAATAAATCGTCATGGCGACGAATTGTAACGCGGCGCCGTAAACAACGCTTGCGCCGCCCCCGCCGAGCGTCTAGTGTGAATTTGGAACGTCGGAATAACTCATGCGTGAGCACGCCGGCAGCGAGCGTCTACGTATCAGTTATTCCGCAGTTCCTTGGTCGGCTTGCGCGGAGGCGCTTATGGCAAACCGGCGTGACCCTCGCGGCAATAACGTATTGCCGTTCACCCCCCGACGGCGGGCATCGATTCCGCCGATTCTGCGACTCTCACCCGAGTACGACGGCATGGAGCTGCTCTATGCCAACGATCAGCACCCGGACACCCTGTTCTCCATCAAGATCCTCGCCTGGGCCCGCCGCGAAGACGGCGACACCGTGGCCGTGGTGCCCTGGCTCAAGGAGCTGGTCTCCGCCACCGATCTGGCGGACCCGCTCAACGGGCGCTGGGAGGGCTATCGCCTGCCCGACAGCGACTATCTGTTCCGCGACGCGCCACCGCACAAGGTCCAGGAGCTGGACGCGGCGGTCGAGTTCTTCGGCCGGCCCGGCGGCGACGGGCCGATCCAGGAGATCCCGGACACCATCGGCACCCATGCGGTGTTCTCCGAGGATCAATTCGAAACCCTCAGCCTGACCGAGGTGGTGAGCTGGCGGCTGTACGCCGACGGCACCGCCAAGGCCATGGTGGCCGACGAGGAGGCGGTCACCCAGACCCCGATCCTGCCCGGTGACGACTGCCTGCGCGCGGCCCAGGACGAACCGGACTTCCGCTACTTCTTCCAGCACGGCATCGCCAACCGGCTGAAGGACCGGGACCCGGAAGCCCTGGCCGCCATCGCCATGCTGTCCACACGCTCCTAGGCGCCGCAGCGGTAGGAGCGACCGCCCGGTCGCCCCTACCGCTCCGGCGGGCGTTTGCGGCGGGCGTCCGCGTTTTGCTGGCGCATGCTCCGCGCCAGGCCGATCAGCAGCACCTGGTCGCGGCGCGGCACCTCACCGAACAACCGCACCATGCTGCGCAGGCGCCGGGAGACACCGTCGCCCTCCGGCGGCGCCGTCTCGATGCCGTCCCACTGCTCCACCTGGCGCAGAAAATCCACCACCCGCACTCCCAACGCCGAACACAACCGGCACAAACGCCGGAAGCTCACGTCCTGGGCGTTACGCTCCACCCGCGACAGATTGCCCGCGTCGGTCCCGGCGCGCTCCGCCACCTGCTGCAAGGTGGCGCCCTGCGCCAAACGCTGCCGCTTCAACCCCGCTCCGATATTCATGACCCGCTCTCCCTTATCGCCTTCACGCTTTGCACTAGCGCAAAGCTTCGCTCTATACGGATAGCGAATCAATAGAACAACGATCAGGGGTCGGCGAAAATACGCAGGGTCTCGGGAAAACTCAGGCCGATCAGCAGCAAGGTACGGGCCGCGCCCCCGGGCGCCCCCACCCCACGCTCCCAACGATCCAGGGTCACCGGGTCCACGCCCAGCAAACGGGCCATGCGAAAACGGTCCAGCCCGGTCAGCCGCATCACCGCCGTCACATGGGTGCCGTCCACCGGCGTCTCCAGCGGCAGGTTCGCCAGCTCCGCGCGGCTGTGCTCCAGCAGCCGGTCCACCCAGGTATCCAGGGCCCGCCGCGGGCACGGCCAATAAGGGGTCTGTTCGTCCGACATGGGCGTCCTCGCTGCCGGCCCGGGCCGGCGTCGGCTTGCGTATCACGCATTCATCGTGACCGCCTCGCCGCCATCGAAAAATCAGCGATCCACCGCAATCTCTGTAGGAAATCCACCCCGAACCTTGTAGGAACGCCACGCGGCGCGCCTACAGCAGGACTTCGAGCCCCTTGCTTTCCACCAGGTTTAGCAGTTTCAGCGAAATGCCGTTGGGGCTTTTGTCACCACGTTCCCACTTCTGCACAGTGGAGATCGACGTATTCAGATAAGCGGCGAACACCGCTTGGCTGACCTTGTAACGCCGACGCATACGGCGGATGTCGGTGGCGCTCAGAGGGCGAATCTCCGGCAGACACATTGCGTCGAATTCGCGCAACGTCACCGAATCCATCACACCCGCCTCGGAAAGATCACGGGCCGTCTCGTGTACCGCGTCCAGAATACCCTTAGCCATCGTTGCTCACCTCGATGATCGCTCCGTGCCTCAGCGCCCGGTCAATCTCCGCCGCGCCCAACGGGCGAAGGAACGGTTCATGAATATTCGCACATCTCACCCAATCATACCACTTAGTGCCACAGAGTAGGATTCAGAATCCTCTGCTCAGCCAAGAGCATGGGCGGAGTGAACCGGCACGGCATTGGGTGATCTCGGAGATCGACGTAGGCATTCCGCCCCACGGCCTGTAGGAACGCGTCGACGGCGGCGCCGTGGATCAGGGGCTGGTGAGGGGCGCCGGGTCGGAGGCCGGGGCGGTGCCGCCGGCGAGGGCGGCCTGGACGGAGTCGTAGCCGGCCAGACGGTGCAGCACCGCCGTGGTGGGGGTGGCGAAGCGGCGCCGGCCGGTGCGGCGGTCCGCCAGGGCCTGGCGGGGCGTGAGCCAGCAATGATCGATGGTTTCCTGGCCATCGTGCAGAGGCACTTGCCCGGGCGGCGCCTCGGCCACGAAAAAGCGGGTGTCGAAGCGACGCGGCGGGCCCGGCGGCGTGACCCAGTGATCCAGGTACGCAACCCGGTCCAGGCACAGGTCCAGCCCGTGCTCATGGCACAGCACGGTGAGGCTGGCCTCGCCCCGGGCCACGGCGTGGCGCGCGGCCAGCACCGGATGGGCGGCGTCCACCCAGGCGCCCCGACCGTCCCGGGCCAGCAGCAGGCCGGCCTCCTCGAAGCACTCACGCACCGCCGCCACCAGATAGCCCAGCCCGCCCTCCTCCACGCCCAGCATGGCGTTGGCGGCGAGCTCCGCGGGCCGCGCGCCGTCGGCGGCCAGACTCAGATCGTGGTGGTCCACGGCGCCGCCGGGGAAGACGTAATAACCGGGCATGAACACGGCCTGGTGGGTGCGCTGCAGCAGCAGAACCTGGGGGCCGTCGTCGGAATCACGGAGCAGGGCGAGGGTGGAAGCGGGGCGTGGTTGCATGGCGTTATTATTCTCGAAACCGGACTTCAGCTTCGACCATAACCCGAGCCGGCGGAATCATCCAGGCACACGACACATTCACGGCCGGATCAGGCAACGGAGTCGTTCAAAAGACTTTCGTAGGGAATTCGAAGTCCATCGTGCAGCTTGCGGATCATCCGCAGGCTGAGCGCCCGCTTGCGATTCAGGACCTCGGACACCCGCCCGCTGGAACCAATGTAGGCTTCAAGATCACGCCGGGTAAGACCACGCTGCTCCAACGCGAAAAGAATCGCCTCGACGGGATCCGAAGGGCCAACGGGATAATGCTCATCTTCGTATTTCTCGATCAGGATGGAGAGAACTTCAAGTTCATCCGCCTCCTGGGTGCCTTCATCGGCTCCCCACAGCTCTTCCAGACGTGCGAAAGCACGCTCAAGATCGTCATCGGTATGGATCGGCTGAATATTCATCACACAATCTCCGCATCAACCCGGTCGTACTGAGCATGAGTGCCTACAAACCTCACCCAGGCGATCTGAAGATCGTAGCGGATGGCAACAATCACCCGGTATTTATTGCCGGCTATGTTGAAAACCACCCGACCGCCCCTCAGAACGCTGGCAGTACTGATATCGGCCTTAACCGCCTGGGGGGTGGCCCAGCACGCCCTGGTCATCATGTGGTACCACTGCGTAAGAGGCCTTTCCGCATCGCCATGGTCAGGCTCTTCCCAGAACTGCCTTAACGTCCGTTTCGCAATCACTCTCATCACTTTTCCCTACTTGTGCCGATCCTAGATCCTCCCAATTTGGGAGTCAAGAAAGATGAGCTCCCTCTCCCTCGCATTGTCCATGAGCTGATCACGAAAGCGCTGTTTTGCGGATTCCTCAACCTGGCCCCGGGTCCGAGGTCCGTGGCGGCGACCATGAAAGGACACATGGACCGGCTAAAGCGGCCACTGCTGAGCGGCATGCAAAATCTGGATGATCTCAACGTGGTCCTCCGAACAAGCGTAGACGACGATGTAGTTCGGGCGCACCACCAACTCCCGGGTTCCTGCGACACGCCCAGGCCGATGTATCAACGGATTCTCCAGCAGGCGAACGACTTTCTCTTCAATCTCATCCATCAAAGCCACCGCGGCAAGAGGGTTATCGTCAGAGATGTAATCCAGTATCTCCAACAAGCCCTCCCGAGCCATCGCACGCCACTTAATTCTTGCGCTGTCGTTTCCTTTCGATGAGCTCCCTTGCATCGTCCATGACCTGATCATGAGAAGCGGCCGCGCGGGTGTCTTCCATGGCCTCGCGGACTTTTGCCTTGAACCAAGCGTCGTAAAACTCGGGATCAGCGGTCAGACCGAGGGGCAAACCACGCTCCCTGACCACTCGAGTCAGCAAGATCCGTACGGCATCCGAGACCGTCAAACCCAGTCCGGCCAAAGTATCGGCGGCTTCGCCTTTCAATTTCTCGTTAATGCGCACATGCAGCATCGTCGTTTCAGCGGCCATGATTCTGTCCTCCTTATCTCGATGCCAATTCTGTATCTCAAATGAGATACATGCAATCAAGTACTGCCGGATCATGGCCCCAGGAAGTCTCCAGGCTAGCGTCCGGGACAGCGTGTCGCTGTAGGAGCAGGCTGAAAGCCTTGTCAGCCGAAACGGAAAGTCAGCCGGGAAGCCCCAGAGGCGGAAACCCCGGAGGCGGGAAACCGCCGAAAACCGTGCCCATAACGGCCGTTTTAGGGGAAAAACGGGGCCAAAATGGGAAAAAAGCGCTGTTTTGCGGATTCCTCAACCTGGCCCCGGGCCCGGGGTCCGTGGCGGCGGCATAAACACGCAGCCGCCATCCGTTTCCATTCCGGCGTTGCGGGCGGCGCCGGGGGCCTTCCCGGACGTGCCGGCGGCCGCCAGCTTTCCATAAATCCCAAGCGGTTCAATCACTAACGCCGCCACTTCCGGGGCGTTCATCGCGTCAAGGCGTTTTCGCCGCCCTACTGTCGCTACTGATGCCCGCGCCATGGACCATGAAGGCAAGGCAACGGGGATCCGCGGGCAAGGAGCCAGCCATGAGGGAGCGGGAACGACTGCTACTGACGGGGCACGCCCACCACCTGCTGCGGCAGGCGCGGGACGGCGAGCGCGTGTTCCGGGAACACACCGACTACGTGCACGGCGTCCGGCTGCTGCACGAATTGGCGGCGGAGCATGGCGTTGCCCTGCATGCCTGGTGCCTGCTTCCGGACAGGCTGCACCTGCTGGCGACGCCCCTCGGCGACCCCTGGGGCCTGTCGGTGTTCATGAAGGCACTGTCCTGCCGCATGGCGTTGCGCCATCGGGAGCGCCACCGGTCGCCGTCACCGTGGCGGCGACGCGGTCGCGGACGGCATCACCCTCAGCGCGATCGCGCCCCGCCATGTCCTGCTCGACCACGACGGCCGCCTGGAAAAACTCACCCTCGACCAGCGGACCGCGCTGAAGGGCGTGGCGGCCGGCCCCGAACCGGCCGCCGCCAGCGATGACGCCCGCGGCCGGCTGATCGAGAGTCTGGGCCTGACACCGATCCGGCCGGGCATGGCCGCCGGCTACCGGGTGGAGAATCCGGAAGGAGGCCTGGCACGCAAATACGGCTTCCTGGAAGGCGACGAAATCCTGTCGGTAAACGGCTATCCCCTGGGCACTGCGGAGGACGACCGGCTCGCCTACCACGTGGCCAGCCGGGCCGACGTGGCCCAGCTGCGGGTGCGCCGGGGCGACCGGGAGATCCGGCTCGAATACCACGCCGATCAGGACCGCATCGAAGGCCTGGACGCCCTCAAAACCGAATAACCGCTCCAACCGCCGCGAAAAAAACGCACAAGAACGATTTTAATCACGCACAAGTTTCGCCGTCCGCACCTTGCCCCACCCTGCCCACGAGAATTTACGCCGAACGACAGCGGTGAAAACAGCAAACCGGCCCGCCGTTTTCATTGTGGTACGAACGAACCAGAAACTAATTTGGAAATCGCCGGCCCCGAGCCGGCGCCCTCGGCGGCGCCCTGCTTCTGCTCTCACCGCTCAGCCAGGCGGGCTGGGTCAGCGGCGCCTGCCCCTCCGGGCTCTCGGTGCCGTGCGTGGAACAGGACTACAACGGCACCGTCTACCACTTCAACGGCGGCCACGCCGATGAGTGGCACCCCGACGCCAACGGTGACGACTTCAGCTTCTCCGGCAGCGGCACCATCCAGTGCCCCAGCCAGACGCTGGACTGCTCCGTCAACCTGGACGCCCAGGTGAAGAAGTTCCAGGACGACCAGGATGTCTGGCGCATCGGCTTCAAGGTCACCGACGCCAGCGTCTCCGGCGGCTTGCTGTGCAGCCTGGCGGACCTCAGCGGCATGCCCTGGTACCTGGCCGACAGCAGCACCCACGACAACTTCGGCAACGACGACGGCGTGGTCTGGCCGGGCCCCATCCAGGGCAACATCGGCACCCTGGAGGTGCTGCTCGCCGGTAGCTCCGTGGCATCGAACATCCATGCCCACGGCGTGAGCTACGACAACGTCGACACCTTCAGCCTGACTGGTGACCTCTACAATAACGGCACCGACACCGCCCAGGGCTGCAGCCTCAGCGGTGACCTTACCCTCGATTCGCCGGTGAACTACCTCACCGTGTTCTAAACCCACAACCCGGCCTGGCGCTCCCCGGTTTCCCCGCCGGGGGGCGCCCTTTAGCTCGAAGGCGGCTGGGCGTTAGCGGAACAGCTCGTCCAGGGAGGTGGCGTCCAGAACGCGATCGGCGAGGCTTTCCAGCTCAGCCTGGGAAGCGCCTTGCAGGCGCAGGCGGTACACGGCGGGCAGGTCGCCGAAGCGGTGCTGGATCAGGCGCAGGACCAACGCGCGCTCGCCTTCCAGACGGCCTTGCTCCACACCCTGAGCACGCCCCTGCTCGACGCCCTGCTCCAAGCCCTGCTCCACGCCGGCGCGACGCTGGCGTTCCTTCCATTCCTCGAACCGGTTGGTGATCATCTCGTAAGTCTCCTGCAGGTCGTGCATCTCAGGGAAGGTCTCGCCAGGGAACCAGCGCGGCAGCCGGCGGCGCAACCATTCCAGGCAGAACCAAGGCACTACCGCCTGGAAAAAAGCAGCGCCAAACGCTGAAAAGCGTGCCCAGGGCGGGCGTTTTAGGGCGAAAAACGGGCAAAACTGAAGGGGAAAGCGGTGCTTTGCGGATTCCTCAACGCCCGGCCGCTGCCACGGCGATGGCGAGTCATCCGCCCAGAAGCGGCCGGGAAAGCGCCAATGTTTCACAAAATGTCCAAGGATGATATTTTATTTAATAAATACCGCCACACGAAGACCCAAAGAGAATAAGAAAACCCTTTTTAATGCCCGCCATACCTGTCCTTTCCGGACACCGATAAATATTTTAAGCGACAATGTTCCCTTATCGGCAGAACTCCCGCCAAAGCCCCCTTCAAAGTCGACAAAAAGAGCCAATGAATCACGAAAAACCTGTCCCCAATATACCGCTTATCAGATTTTTGCTACCGAATAAAAGTGAACATCTCAACACTCACCTTCAATAAGCGCATGATTTCATTGAAATATCCGGCACGGAGAGGCGTTCTTTTCACCATTTTCAACCCTCCTTTTCACTCGATAAAATTCCAGACACAAAACGTTTCCTATTAAGGTTGTACCGACACAAACAAAAAACGAACACCAGCAAGGGGACCGGGGGCTCTATACCAGCCACCTTCGAACGTTTGAACGTCCGGCAGAGCGGCACCCAAGTGACGCCGACCGGACACCTCCACGTAAATCGAACGGGAAACACAAGCACGGGATGAGCTCAGAACGAGAATATTGATGAAAGGAGAATCATCATGTCTGGTAAGGATCGCTTGTTACTGGCGGGACACCCGCACTATCTGATGCGCAAAAGCGCCGACAACCAACCGGTATTTCTCGACGAGGCGGACTGCAACCACTGCCTCGGAGACATGCGCGAACTCAGCGCCCAGTACGAGCTGGCCGTCCACGCTTACTGCCTGCTGCCGCAAGGGCTGCACGTGGTGGCCACGCCGCGCGAGGACCCGGCGGCGCTGTCGCGGTTCATGAAGGCGCTGTCGTGCCGCGCCTCCCTGCGCCGCAAGAACCTTCATGGCCGCGACTCGGCCTGGGAGGTGCGCTACCGGTCCAGCCCCATCGAGCCCAGCCAATGGCTGCTCACCTGCATGTGCTATGTCGAGCGCCTGCCGGTGGTGCACGAGCTGGCGCCCTCCGCCTACCACTACCGGCGCAGCAGCTACCGCATGCGGCTGGGCAAGACCGGCCACTACTGGCTGAAGGATCCGGAGGAATACACCCGCCTGGGCGGCACCCTCGAGGAACGGGCGGAAGCCTACCGCATGTACATGAGCAGCGGGCTGGACACCAACGACGAAAGAGCGATCGAGGCGGCGGTGAAGCAGTGCAAGCTGATCGGGTCGGTGCGTTTCATACAGGAGGTGTGCCGGCGCTATGGCCTGCAAGGCGGTAAGTAGGAGGCGCTGGAACACGGGTCGGCGGGCTCTCCAGCCGCCGGCCCTTCCTCGGCAATCGTGGCGTTAGCGGAACAGCTCGTCCAGGGAAGAGGCGTCCAGAACGCGGTCGGCCAGGTCTTCCAGCTCGGCTTGAGAGGCGCTTTGCAGGCGCAGGCGGTAGCCGGCGGGCAGCTCGCCGAAGCGGTGCTGAATCACGCGCAGGACCAGTCTGCGCTCGCCTTCCAGGCGGCCTTGCGCCATGCCCCGCTCCATGCCTTGCTCGACGCCGGCGAGACGCTGGCGCTCTTTCCATTCCTCGAACCGGTCGGTGATCATTTCGTACGCCTCCTGCAGGTCGTGCAGCCACGTTACCAAAAGCTGAAGAAGGCGGGTCACTTCGCCGTAAGAGCCGTAGTGCTCCGGGGACGACAAAGAGCAAAAAAGGCGTCAAACATGCCCATTAAGGCCGCTTTAGAGAGAAAAACCGGGAAAACAGCGCCATTTTGCGGATTCCTCAATGGCGGTCGACGTGCCGCTTTGGCCGCGCCCGGATTGGCGGCCTCCGCCTACCACAGCCGGCGCGGCTGCCACCGCCTGTACATGATCGGCGGGCTGGATACCAACGACAAGAGAGAGATCGAGGCGGCAGTGAAGCCATATAAGCTGATCGGGCCGATGCGTTTGATACAGGAGGTGTGGCGGCGGCACCTGCGAGTTGCTCAACCTCCGGTCCCCGGGAGGCTCACGCCTTTGACGTCATCCGGAAAGTGGAAGGTGAACTCATCGCCCTCCTCTGTCCGGACCAGCACGCTGGCCCGATACCGGTCCTTGAAGGAAAGCCAGACAAGGTAGTCGCTATGGTATTCACCCACCGGATAGCCGTTCACGGCAACGATGGTGTCACCCGGCTCAATGCCCAGCTCCTCCGTGCCGCTTTCAGGGAAATCCTCCCCAACGCGATACCCATCCGGCGAGTGCTCACTGACCGGCTTGAGATCGAACTTGCTCAGAAAATCCAGCACACGTTGCGGCATCTTCGGGCCATCGTCGTCACTTGCCGGCGCTTCGTCGTCCGCGTCGGCGATCTCGGCGCGGCCTCCACCGCCTCTAAGTCCCATGCGTAAAGTGATACGCCGGTCACCATCACGGATGATCACTTCGGTGGAGCGTATATCCGCCAATACACCGCCTTCCGGCAGCTCAGCCCCCACATGGTACCGATGCGCACCCAGGCCCTCCGTATGGATCACCGCGGAAGCCAGCGGGCTATGGGCCTGGAAAACAGCCAGCAGTGCCAGGGCGCCGGGATCCATTCCAGACGGAGGCAACAGCGCGGCCGGTGTTGGCGTGGCGGACGGCGGCTCGGGGTTCACCTCCGGCAACGATGCTTCCGATGCGGCGCCGTCCGCCCGTGGCGTCAGCGACTGGGACGGGCGCTCCGTCCTGTTCTCCTCCGCGCCGCTCTCCTTCGGCTTTATCGCATCATCCATGCCATTATTCTCTTTCACAAAAAAGAAAATAAGGGATAGAAAAATTAAAGCCAGAAGAAACAGGCACTTAGTAATTATCTTCTGTCCTTTCATAATCACCCGGCCAAAAATTATGGTTTACGACTTGTTTTACAAGGAACTTAAATAATATATAGCTCTCTTTACTGAAGACAACAAAGAGCAAAAAACAAAAACCACGGAAGTCTCAATCAGGAGGAATCATGAGGATCCTAATCTTTGGCGCGCTGCCCCTGGCCATCCTCGCGGGGTGCAGCCACAACCCACCCGCGCAAAGCGAACTGAACACCAACCAACAAAAAGCCTCCTACGCCGCCGGCATGCTGCTCGGCGACAGCCTGGGCGGCACCCTCTCCAAGAGCAAACTCAACGAGGACCTGGTTCTGGAAGCCCTGCGCGACAAGCTAAAGGGCAACGAACTGCGCCTCAGCGAAGAAGACGCCCGGGCCGCATCCGCCGCGTACCAAAAGGAGGTCATGCAGCGCCTGGAGGAAGAGCACAAACAGCTCATCGCCCGCAACACGGCGCAGGGCGAGGAATTCATGGAGAAAAACAAAGAGCGCCCCGAGGTGAAAACCCTGCCAAGCGGCGTGCAGTACGAAGTGCTTGAGGCCTCCACCGGCGGCGCCAGCCCGGATGCCAATGACGCGGTCCGTGTGCATTACGCCGGCACGCTGCTGGACGGCACCTTCGTGGAAAGCAGCCTGGCCCGTGGCGAAGCCGTACGCGTGAATATGGGCGTGGCCTTGAAAGGGTGGCAAAAAGCGCTGGTGCACATGAAGGAAGGCGATAAATGGCGCCTCTTCATTCCGCCGGAGCTGGCCTACGGCGAAGCCGGCCTGCGTGGGAAAGTACCGCCGCAATCCACTCTGATCTACGAGCTGCAACTGGTCGAAGTGATCGACAGAAGCTGATAACCACCATTGGAAGGGGGCACACCCATGAGACCGTATCGCTACATTCTGAATGTTCTACTCATCGCCTTGGCACTCCCCGGCCTGGCCACCGCGGACCTTCGCGAGCGGGTGGAAAGCGCGCTGGCCGTCACCAACCCGAACCTGAGCGTGAAAAGCGTGCAGGACAGCCCCGTGGAGGGCGTCAAGGAAATCAAGCTGAGCAACGGCGAGTTCCTCTATGCCGAGCCGGGCAGCGACCATATTTTCTCAGGCCGCCTGCTTACATTCACCCAGGATTCCTGGAAAGACCACACCGAGGAGCGGGAACGGCAGGACCGGGCGCAAAGGCTTCAAGGCGTGGACAAGGGCACCACCATTACCTTCCCCGCCACCGGCCAGGAAGAGCACGAGATCTATGTGTTCACGGACATCACCTGCCCGTACTGCAAGCGGTTCCATGCCCATATGGCCGACATCAATGAGCGCGGCATCACCGTGCACTACCTGGCGCTGCCCCGGGCGGGCATCGACTCCTCGGCGGCCAACAACATGGCCAGGATCTGGTGCACCGAGGACCCGCAAACCGCGATCACCGACGTCTTCTCCGGCCAGCCGCTCACCCAGGAAGTGCTGCCCTGCCGCTCACCGGTGGCGGACCAGTACACCATGGCGCAGACCCTGGGCGTCAGCGGCACGCCGTCGGTCTTTGCCTCCGATGGCCGCAACCTGGGCGGCTACATGTCGCCGGATGAGCTGAGCGCCGCCATCGCCAACACTGCGGGCCTCAGGAACTGACAGCCCTCCGGGCCTGCATGATCACGCCGACATGCGGGCCCGTATTCCTTCCCTGTTAATCCCTCCCCAAGGCAAATAACCCCGCTTTATCGTATTTCCACAAAAATCCACCGCCGTGCGGGTCATAAGAAGCTGGCTAAGTGGCTGATTAAAAAGGCCATCCCGCAAACACCCTAATTAAACCCCGCCGAACTGCGGAACCGCCGCTAAAACCTTGCTACGTTGAAATGGCAGTACATTCTGCAGCATACGAACGACAAACAATTACGGAGACTTTGTCATGAAGACGAAACTGTTACTTTCAGCACTTCTCGGTATGGCCGCCTGGTCCTTCTCTGGCGTGGCAACCGCGAACTGGGATACCGGTGCCTGCCCCGGCGGTGGCTCCGCGCCCTGTATCGAAACCGAAATCAACGGCAACACCTATCATTTCAATGGTAGTGGCGGCCACGCCGACATCTGGCACGGTCGCCCCGCCGCCGAGGGTGGTGGTGACTTCGTATTCGAAGGCGACGGCACGGAACTGATTTGCAACCTCGATCTTAACTGTACCCTGGCGCTCAGTGGTCAGGTCAAGAAGTGCCAGGACTCAACCGGCGCATGGCGTATCGGCGTGAAAGTCAATGACGCCGACGTTTCAAACGGCACTTTCTGCGGCTTGGTGAACGTGAGTGGCTTCCCCTGGTACTCTAAGGACGCCAGCATTACCCCCCACTGCCCGTTCGAGGATGACTGCGACAGCTTCATCCCCTATGACCCGAACGCAACCAGCTACACCGGTAATTTCGGGGACATCAACGTCTCCGCTCTGGGTATGACCCTGGTCGATAACGAGCACGTTCACGGTGTGGTCTTCACCCCGGGTGTTGGTGCCAACTTCGACTTCCAGTCCTACTTCTACGATTGTGGAGAAAACCCAGACTGCTATATTGACGGTACTCTGACCGTTAATAATGCCACATCCCTGGACGTCAAATAACAGCGATTCATGGATTAACGTTCGGCGCTATAGCTCGTAACCAGGCTGGCGCCGAATGCTTCCCCATCCAGCCCCGGCCTTGCCGGGGCTTTTTTTGCCTTGAACGATACATTATGGAGATGGCAACCATGAAAATAACAAGCCCACCCCTAACTCTTCTCGGCCTGGCGGCCTGGTCTCTGTCCAGCATCACGACGGCGGCCTGGGACACCGGCACTTGCCCTGGCGGTGGCTCGGTGCCCTGTATCGAAACCGAAATCAATGGGAACACCTATCACTTCAACGGTACCGGTGGGCATGCCGATATATGGCATGGCCGGCCCGCCGCCGAGGGCGGCGGCGACTTCGTTTTCGAAGGCGATGCAAGTTTTGATTGCACCATCGGTTTGAACTGCACACTAGCCTGGAGTGGAGAGATAAAAAAATGCCAAGACAGCAATGGCAACTGGCGTATCGGCTTCCAGATCAATGGGGCCAGGATGTCGAATGGCGCGCTCTGCAGCTCGTTCGTTCTGAGCAATTTCCCCTGGTACCTGAAGGAACCCAGTCTCACCCCCCACTGCCCGTTCGTGGATAACTGTGATGACTTCATACCTTATGACGCAACAGCATCTAGTTATACCGCAAATCTGGGACGAATCAGCCTGACCGCTATCGGCATAGGATTAGTGAACGAGGAGCATCTTCACAGCGTGGCCTTCACCCCCGGCCTCGGCGCCAGCTTCGACTTCTCTTCCAATTTTTACGATTGCGATGAGAGCTCAGACTGTTCCTTTGAGGGTGAGCTGATGATTTATAACGCCACATCCTTGGACATCCAATAACAGCCAATATCGGCAGGCTCGGCGTCGGATCTCGCAATCGGGCTAACGCCGAACACTTCCCCATCCGGTCCCGGTCTAGCCCCGGCTTTTTTAAACGACTCGTTATGATGACAACCATGAAAATAGCAACTCTACCCCTGACGCTTCTCGGCCTAACGGCCTATTCGCTGTCCAGCATCACGGCGGCGGACTGGGACACCGGCGCTTGCCCCGGCGGTGGCTCGGCCCCTTGTATCGAAACCGAAATCAATGACAATACCTATCATTTTAACGGTACTGGGGGGGGGCACGCGGATGCATGGCATGGCCGCCCTGCCGCGGAGGGCGGCGGCGACTTCGTTTTCGAAGGTGACGGTGTGCCCTTCTATTGCGACTGGAGTGTGGACTGCGCCTTAGCCTGGAGCGGTAAGATAAAGAAATGCCAGGACAATAATGGCAACTGGCGCGTCGGATTCCAAATCAATGGGGCCAGCATGTCGAATGGCACTTTTTGCGGTCTTCATCGTTTCAGCGGTTTCCCTTGGTATACCAAAGATCCGGGAATTACCCCGCACTGCCCGTTCGAGGATGACTGCGATAGCTTGATCCCGTATGACGGAAACGCCTCTAGCTATACCGCAAATGTAGGCAACATAGGTATTAGCGCCCTGGGCGTTCCTCTCGTCGAAGACGAACACCTTCAAGGTGTTATTTTTTCTCCAGGTGTTGGCGCCAACTTTGCTTTCGCATCCGATTTCTACAATTGTGATGATGACGCGAACTGCTACCTTGACGGCGCACTGACGATAAAAAACGCTGCCTCACTGGACATCCAGTAACAAGCGATAGCGATATAAATTCGGCACCAGGTGGGCACAATCCGCTTGGCGCCGAACGCTTCCCCATCCTGCCCCGGCCTCACCGGGGCTTTTTTGAACGAATCACTATGGAGACGGCAACCATGGAAATAACAACCCGACCCCTAACACTTCTCGGCTTGACGACCTGGTTACTCATTACGGCGA
This sequence comes from Alloalcanivorax profundimaris, assembly GCF_015265435.1. Classification (GTDB taxonomy): domain Bacteria; phylum Pseudomonadota; class Gammaproteobacteria; order Pseudomonadales; family Alcanivoracaceae; genus Alloalcanivorax; species Alloalcanivorax profundimaris. The sequence goes on from NZ_JABJWH010000021.1 coordinate 68,057, forward strand.
AGGACTGGGACCCCGGCCGACGGCGGATCGGCGCCCTGTATCGAAACCGAAATCAACGGGAGCGCCTATAACTTCACCGGCACCCGCTCGCACGCAGGTGCGTAACATAGCCGATCTGCTACGAAAGAAACGGAATTTCCATTTTTTAGGCAACCATGTGATGGGGAAAGCTTACGTAAGCTCGCTCCGCACGCTTAACTCTTTGAGTCATCAAATCTACCACAATCAGGGCTGGAACGTGTCGACTCTATTCAGAACGGGCCAGGATAATAAAAAAGGGGCTCCTTACGGAGCCCCTTACAAGTAGGGCCTTGCTTTCTACTATTATTCCTATTTTATAGGCTCCGAAATCATATTAATACGGGATCCATATTCAGGAATAAAGAGATCAAGGTATCCTGCTTCTTCTCCACCAGAAGATAGACCGATATCAATATTGATCAAGTTGGTATTACGCTGTTCAACCTGCATGCGCCCGTCATCGAGAAAGCTTACCTCGCCCTCCAGGTTCATATTTAATTGGTAAGACTTAAGGTCCCCCGGGTTACTGAGCGGGTCCCACTGCAAAGAGTTCGGCGCATCAAGATAAAGTTCCATATCCATGCTCAATACCGCACCCTGATCTCGTTCCGAAATCCAGCCGACAATCGGCTCATCTCTATTATTTCCAGAGAAACGCATTCGCAGGATCTGCGGACCTGTCAGGGTACCCGCAGCGTAATACAAAGCACCAAGAGCATTGGTGTTGATATAGAGGTCAAGCGCTGTCCCCATAACAAGCGAGGGCCACAACTTGATTTTTACACGGCCATTCTCATCAACCTCATCGGTCACCTCCGCGATTGCAGCGGACATCAAATAGCTGAACTTGTTTTCGGGGCACTCAAGGGGTTCCCGAACTTCACTGGTGACCGGAAATATAGTGACTGGATCCATCTTGAAATCAGAATCATAACTGCATCCAACGTTTGCTCCGCTTAAGCTTTCCGCGGGCCCTCGGGAATCGAAGCGTGAAAGAATTTTTGCACTGTTCTTCGCAGGCTTGAATCCGTTCGGATCATAATCGGGATATAAACCGAACCCGAGATCTCCCGCCACAAGCGGACCTTCGGGACCGTACTCCTCAATATCGAAATCAAACTCCCCTGTTCCTGCAGCTCTTACGGGATCCGGCTCGCCCGTTACAGTCCAGAAGTCGATCACGTCGTTTATACTATCAGCTGCAGCACCGATATTAGTGCGGTCACTGACGAAGTTCCGGTTGGTATCTGCTATAGGCTGTGTTCGCAGTACTTGCAAGACATGTGCGCTTGGCGCATCGCCCCGGAAAAATTGCGTCATATTCGGGCCACCCGCCGTTATAGACGCGGTGGGATTCTCAGTGTATTTGTGGAATGTACCATCCGGATTCGTTTTTCTTGCAAAGGCCACTCCCACGGGCAGGGTGCGCACGGGCAAGCCTTCACTATCGCATACTGCGTCCACGCCGCATTGGAAGTCTCTGTTGTCCGCCGTTATCTGCGAATTCGCGCCAGTGCTGCATGGCTCAATTTCCGTGGCATCGTTCGCGACGATACGCTTCATGCTGCCGTTTCCCTCTGAACAGATTGCCCAGCCGGATGACTTCAGTGTGTACTGGTACAGTTCGTCTTCTTGCCACGGCTCCGCCGGCCAGAACTTTAATGTCATATCGGACATTTCCACCGTACCGGCCACTTCTTCCAGCACTTGTTCGCTCTCGTTGATCCTCTCCACTTTGAAGGTTTGACCCAGCACTACAGTATCGGGGTCGACCTTCATGCCGAAAGCAATGATGATTGGGCGGTTAGCGGGCATATCCATCACGGGGATCGCGTCATCCGCGGGACGATTCTCTCTCTCGGTGCCATCAGTGATGGCTTGCGCACCACCAGCGCACATACCCGCGACGCCGTTGGCAAGGTCTCTGTAGGAGGTCTGCCCGATGTCGTTACCCCCCGAGCCAGACTCAGACAGCCCAGTAAAACCACCTGCCTCGATAAAGTCCTCCAGCAAGGCGCAGGGAAAACCGGGATAAGCAGCCAGAATCACCGGCGCTTGTCTCGTCGTGCGAATCTCATTCCAGAAAGGCGAGGACGGATAAGTTGGAGACACCTCAGGGCTGGTCAGATCATAATCCGGCACGATGGTCGCCAGCTCGAACTGCTCGATCATCGGCATGCCGGTGGCCAGGTTGCCGGCGAGGTCGGTGGCGCCATCCACTTCCACGCGGTAGACGTTCGGGTTCTCCGCCGGGCTCAGTTGGAAGCCGGGCTGGCTTACCTTGGTGCCCGCGGCGGTTTCCTCGCTGGTTTCCTGCAGTTGGATCACCAGGGCGCTGCCATCGACGTAGTAGTTGATGTCCATTTCCTGATCGGCGGCATCGAAGACGTGCACCTTGCCTTCCACGCTGCCCGGCTCCAGGGGCTCGTCGAAGTTCATGATGATGGGGTCGCCGGGCTTGGCCAGCACCGCCTTCTCGTCGCCGGTGATGCTGTCGTTGCCCATGCTCCAGCTCTGCATCATCGGCGGCGTGGTGTCCGTCTGTTGCTGGCGAACGTCCGCCACCAGTTGCTCGGTCTGGTCCCGGTAGGTCTGCAGCTGGAAGCTCAGGGTGCCGTAGCCGCGTTCCAGGCCGAGGATCATCGGTTCCACCACGCCCACGGCGTTGATGTCGATGACGCCGGCGTCGGTGTCGGTGCTCACCGTGCCCACCAGTTCCAGGTGAGTGATGTTCTGGGTAACACCGCCGTTGGCGATGGCGTCCTCGGTGGTCATGGCCACATCCATGAACAGGCGCACCATGCGCGGGCCGTCCGGATCATAGACGTTGGGGATCAGGTAGCCGTTGGCGTCGGAGAGGAAATGCACACGCACTTCGCCGCTGTCGAAGCCGGCTTCCACTTCACCGCCGATTTTCACGTCGATGCTGCTGCCGGTGAGGAGCGTGCCGCGGCGAATGCGCAGCGGGGAGACCGTGGGCCAATCCGGCAGGAACGCCAGGTCGCCCAGTACGTCGCCTTCCTGCTGGGTGGCGGCCATGTTGGTGGTCTCGGCATCGCCGAGCAGCACGGCGTTCACCGGGATCTCGTTGATCGGCTCGCCGGTGAGTGGCGACACACCTTCATTATTGTCAGGATCATCGTCGTTTTGCAGCTCTTCCGGCGTGGTAATACGCTGCACCAGCGGCAGCGGCCGCTCGTCCGGGCCCTTGCCTTCGGCCAGGGAGCTGGACGGGTTGAAGCGGAAGCGGTTGCTGTTCGGGAAGGCGAAGCTTTCGCCGTAGATGCTCTGGACGGCGCCGTCCTCGAACGCCAGGCGGTAGGACTGCCCCGGGGTGAGGTCTTCCTTGGGGTCGACGGTGAGGTAGGGGCCGTCCACCACCACCCAGGCCGGCACCAGGTCGTCGTTGCGGTCCAGCAGGCGCACGGTGCTGTCGCCGCCCTGGCCGTAGACCAGGCTTTGCGGGTCCAGGGGCTGGGTGAACTGCAGGCGAATGGTGGAGAAGTCCATCATCGGATCCTGCTCGCCGCCGCTGGGCATGGCGCGGGTGACGTCCAGGGTGTCGGCGGTGATGGTGTTGGCCTTGATGCCCTCCTCGGCCGCGCGGGTGCTGAAGCGGATGTCCTGGGCGCCCTCAATGCCGGTGTCATCCGGGAAGTCGACCATGTACTCGGAGTGGTACTGGAGCTTCTGGGTCGGCGTGAGGATCAGTGATCGCCCGCCGTCGGCGAAGTGGCTTTCAGTGTCGATTGCCTGGCCGTCGAGGCGCAGGACCACGCTGTTCTCGATCCCCTGCCCTTCGACGCTTTCCGAGAAGCGCAGCACCACCGGCGTGGGGGTGGGCACTTCCTGCTGGTCTTGCAAGGGGAAGGAATAGATCAGCGAAGTGCCGGAGGCCTCGCCGGCACTGCCGGACGGGCTGCTTGAATCCCCCCCGCAGGCGGCCAGCATCACGGCCGCGGGCAAGGCCAGCGCGACTGGCGCTATCTTTCTTATCATGGTCGCTCCTCGACGTTTCATATTTAACCTCATTGTTATCAACGTCTTTTTTATATCGGCGTATTTATTTTAAATAGCCGCCGCGCACCGATCGCCACCCTTCCATTATTTTAAGAAGGCTCCGGCGAGTGGCGCGCGAATTCCTGATTTCCATTTTTTATGGGCACAAAACCCCTAAGGGCGGACTCCGTCTATAGTGGAAACTCGTTCACGTTTACAGCACTGAGAATAGCCAGCCGCTGGCCGGGGTGTATAGGCAGGGGAGACGTTAAAGAGGGTTTTCAGGGACAACCCTTAAAAGGGGACAGATATAATAAATTCTTGTTTATTAATAATGACTTACGGGCGGACCAAGAGCGTTTTTTGTGTATTTGGCAAAAATCGGCGTTGGCGTATGCACAAACAGGGAAAAGGTGACGGAATAAAAAACAAGCGGTTTTGTCTACATCTGTTACCGATAGAAACAGAGCCGCCGACCGGGGTGCCTCAGTCGCCGAACACCTGCCCCAGCGACTCGGCGTCGAGAATGCGGCTGGCCCAGAGATCGATCTCCTCGGGGGTACCCTGCCCCACCCTTTGGCGCACTTCATCCGGCAAGGGGCCGAACCGGTGGGTGAGCAAGAGGATGAGCAGTTTGGTCTGGCCCTGCTGCATGCCTTGTTGCTTGCCCTGTTCAACGCCTTCTTCCTTGGCGAGGCGCTCAAAACTGGTTACGTATTGCATGTGCTCTTCTCCTTCGATGGCGGTGTCTTGTTACTTCGGCGTGCAGCGGCCTTCTTGTGCCGGGCGGATGCGGTCGCCCGTGGCCACCTGGTGGCGACGGAAGAACCCGGCGTTGACCTCCAGGGCCGCGGCGTAGTCGATGCCGGGGCGGTAAACCCGGCAACGGCGGGGATCGCGGCTCTCGCAGGGGGTCATGGTGCGCAGTGCCAGAATGCGGCCGTCCGCGTCCAGGAAAGCGATGTCCAGGGGAATCAGGGTGCGGTACATGTAGAAGCCCTGGGCCCCGGACACCGGAGGATCGAAGCGGAACAGCATGCCCGTGTACGGCGCCAGGGATTCGCGCTGCATCAGCCCCCGCTGCCGGGACTCCGGCGTGGCCGCCACCTCCACGCGCACCGGTTGGTCCAGGTCGGCCACGCACAATGTTTCTTGCGGTGCCCCGTGGGTGACATCCGGGGTAATAAACAGCGCGCCAGCCAGCAGGGTCAGGGCTTTTAGTGGGGCAATGCGTTCGCCGGGCATGGTCATTTTTTGGACGCCTCTGGAATGTTTATCCGCACGGGGCGGGGCTTCAAAGGCTAGCAGACGCTTCGGTCCGCCTGAAATTATACATCGCGGGTAATTTTGTCGACCTTTCTTCACGCACATGCCGCTTATCAGATTTTCCATACCGCCTGTCATCGGATTTCTTAATAAAGGGGACGTATAACTTATTGAATTCACTGGATATTCTCTCTTTCCGCTCTCCTTCTTTTCCTTTAACGCAAACCCGGTTTTCAAAAAATGCCATTCCCGGACCCCGCCATTTCGATTAGGGTTTTATGCGTCGTCAAGAAAAGCGGCACACGCCCAAGGGCACGGAAGAAAAACCCGGCCGGCGTATACAAAACGAATATGGAAATCTCATGTCACTCGAAAAAAGAAACGTTCCCGGTAACCGTGGCTTGGTAAAGCCCCGTGGCGGGGTCGCACGGACAGCACCCCGCCTCCCTTTTTTACCCCCGGTTCCACCATCCAGGAACGTCCAGGAGGTCTCATGGCCATCCGCAGTACGTATACCCGCGCCGCCGGCTCCACGCCGAGCGGTTATCACTCCGCCATCGATCCGGGATCGGGCGGCCCACCTTTCGCAAGACGCCATCCACCCTGGTCTCGCGTGGCCTCCTTGTAGCCCGCGAGCACACACCACGCCGATCAAACAGAGGCCATCACGCGCAGTTGGCGAACTCTCGCTTTCGTGACCTCAAGGAACAGACACCGTGATGAAGGAGAATCATCATGCCTGGCACGGAGCGCTTGCTGCTCGAAGAGCATCCGCACCATCTGATGCGCAAAAGCCGTAAAGGCGAGCGCGTCTTTCAGAACGAAGCCGACTACCGGCACTGTTACGGCCAAATCCGCCAGCTCAAACAACGCTACAAGCTGGATCTCATGGCCTGGTCCATCCTCCCCGACCGGATTCACCTGCTGATCCGGCCAACACAGAAAATCAAGCACATCTCCGCCTTCATGAAGGCCCTGTCCTGCCGCGCCACGCTGCGCCAGCGCTACCTGAGGCAGCGCGGCTCGCCCTGGGAAGAAGGCTTCCGCGCCAGCCCGGTGGAGCCCGGGCAATGGCTGCTGGCCACCATGTGCTACATCGAGCGGCTGCCGGCCATGGAGGGGCTCGCCACCTCCGCCTTCCAGTACCGGCACAGCAGCTACCGCATGCGCCTGGGCAAGAGCGATCGCTACTGGCTCGACGACCCGGAGGAATACGCGCGGCTGGGCGACTCCATCGAGGAACGCGCCCTCGCCTACCGCACCTATATGAAGGAAGCCCTGGACCCGGGCGACCTGGAAACCATCCACGACGCCATCCACCGCAACCTGCTCACCGGCTCGCCCCGGTTCGTCCAGGAGGTGTACAAGAAGTTCAACGTGGTGGCGCGCAAACGCGGCCCAGGCCGGCCGCGCAAAAACGACGACGATGGCTTCGACGGCTTCGAACCGATCCCGCCGAAAGCCTGACCCACCCTCTTTTTAACCCGGACCCACCCAGCGTGGGCCCTTTTTATTCCGGCCACGCACCGTAGGAGCGGCTTCAGCCGCGATCATCGGCGTTGGTTATCGCGGCTGAAGCCGCTCCTACAGTGATATTTCCCACACGCTGTGAACGCACGTACCTGCCACCCTTGAAGCTCCATATCGACCAGCCGCCGCCCTCGACACAACGCCTTCTCCCTATAACTCATTGAAATATATTGGCTTTCCCAGAAACCGGACCGAATCAGAGAACGATCCAACCACCGCCCAACCACCTGAACGAACCCAGAACGTTACCTCTGGTAACACACCGGTGACCAGCCGCTCGATGACAGTCACATTAAAATTTTGAAAACGGAATAGTTTTCTATTTAGCGGAACTTTTAATAACCAAATGGAATAAAAATAGCAAATTTACCAATTAAAGGCCACAAAAAAGCAGCCCGAGACCACCTTCCCACTGGGGAAAGTTTACAAATGTACCGGGATGTGGATTCGCAAGTGTTTGATATCCCTTAATTTTCAATTTTCCGCGGGAATGAAAACCGGAATGAAAGGCACTTTTCGTCTTTTGCTATTTTTATTCACGGTCTTCTCTACTAACTTTGAAGTTGTCGGTTCGGGGGAAATAAAAACAACTCACGAACCGACGTCACGGCGAGCATGGAAGAAGTAAAAATCGCCGCGACAACCAATCCTTACTAACGGAAAAAATGAGGAGACTCTCATGTCTATCGAAATCATGAAGAAAGGCGCTTTGAGCCTGATCGGTGCGGCCGCAATCGTGGCCAGCGGCAACGTGCTCGCTGATGGCGAGATTTACGACGGCGCGCAATCGCCCACCGGTCCGCTGACTAGCGCGACTCGTAGCTTCACTGATTCCTCCGCTACGCTCACCGCCAACGTCTTTGGCAACCCCACTGACATCACCTGCGCACTTACCCTCGATGGTCAAGTCGACATTGATGCCTCTGGCACCAGCGGCACCGTGACCGTGTCTAGCGGCGACGTATCCGGTGGGTTCCTGTGCGGCCTGGTGGAACTTCAGTTCGCAAGCAACGGTGGCCAGGACTGGGTTGCTACTGCTGACGAGGCGGATCTCGCTTCCATCAGCAACCCTGTTGGCGATGTACCTCTGACGTTCCAAAACGTCTCCGTAAACCTCTGCAACAACGGTAACCCGGTATCTGTAGACACCGTCTTCAACAACAACGGTAACGGTACCCTGCTGAGCGGCGACTCTACCTTCACCTTCGACAACGCGGCGGTTGGCGGCTGTTCATTCACCGCTACCCTGACCCCGGATGGTGACGACATCGATGTTGTAGCCAACCCGTAAGACAGTTGACCTAGTCAACGGCAGGCTCCGACCAACGCGGAGCCTGCTTCTAGTCAAAGCAGTGCCATGACAAAATATAAGTTAAACAATTATTTATCCAAAGTTTCTTTGCTCCTCGTTGGTTTGATAGGATCATCTAGCCTCTATTACCTTTCTCGCCCGCCGACAGACACCCTCCCCCCTACTCCCATACCGAAAGCTCAAAAAGTGAACTCCGCCGCATCAAAAGAGACCATTACTTTGAATCAAATAGAATCCTGGAAGCTTTTTGGGCCATTGTCCAAAAGCCATACTGGCCACAGGGAAGAGGCAGAATACAAAGAAACTTCACTACCCATCGTAATAAAAGGACTTCTATCAAATGAAACTGGAGGCGGATGGGCCATCTTCGCTTTAGATAAGGGAGAGGAGAAAATCATTCGGAAAGGTATGGAAATCAAACCAGGCATTAGAGTTGAACGGCTAGAACAAGGCTATGCCGTAATCATAAATAAAGGAGTCTCGGAAAAAGTAGCTCTCTCTGACTTTTCTGACATTCAAGGGCTAGGTATAGAGAAAAGCCGAAAAGAACCCAACCTAGCTGAAACAGAAAAAGCGGAAGAAAAAGCAAGCGGGATACTACAAGCAATAAGAAATGCGGGCCTTCGGCGCGTATCGAAAGAAAGCGCAAGCGGCTATGTGGTAATCGGCGAAGACAACCGAGCCAACAAACAGTTTAACCTCAAAAAAGGTGACGTTATAAATTCGGTTAACGGCTACCCCGTCGGCTCAGACTCAGCGGACAACCTGGCTTTTAAAACTTACCAGCGCACAGGCAAAGCCAGCGTCGAAATATCAAGATCAGGAGAGACCATATATATAGAGTACCCTCTCTAAAGTTGCTAATTTTACCGTTAGTTAATTATTAATATAGACCCACCGCATTTCAAATAGTATTTCATTCAGATAGTCCTCATCATGGCATATCTTTTGGAAACTATGGCAATTAGATTCTTCTAGGCTCCACAGCACTTCCCAAATTCACTTCTCCCTTGTATTGCGAGCAGTTTTCCTCTTAGCCAAACTTGCCAACTCGCCCTGGGCCCGCATTGGGTTTTAGATATTTATATCATCATCACCCGCATACAACTAAATTCAGACATTCAAAACGCCTTTTATTATCTCCAAATCAATAAATATACACTTAATATAGGTTTCCCAAAACTCAAGCATAAGGGAGTGTCACCGTCCCGCCCTCTTATACCACCGGGCATACGGTTTCGCACCACGGCGGCGGTTCGACGTGGGCTGGCTGTGAAGCCCCACGACCGTGCCCATCAACGATACCGATCATAGGCTTACGAGGTACCGATTCTCGGCAAACCACCTTCAGCTGCGAGGCGCCGCTATTCTACCAAGACTTTCGGTCATTACTCGCGCTGTGACACGCTCGCTCTACGAGTAACCCCGGCCTCATCGGCGCACTCGGCTTCGCCGTTTGTCTGCCAGAACCATCCGGATTCACTCCTGTATTTGGTTACCCTTCCCGGGCCTGCAGAGGACTTGCACCTCCAAGCTGCCCCGGGCGGTCCCACGGCAGGCGGGGACAGGCGCTTCGTACAATGCCTAATGCAAAAAAAAGGCTCGCCGCAGGCGAGCCTTTAAATAGTCACGTAAAACTATTTTATAGACTCCGACACATATTGAATGTTCGTTCCGTATGCGGGAATAGTGATTGGAACGTCGCCCTGGTATGAGCCATTAGTACCGTAGAGCTTCACGTCGACCTCTACATCGTTCAGATTATATTGCTCAATAACCAGGCGCCCATCATCCAGAAAATCTACTTCGCCAGTTAACTCCATTGATATCTGCTTGCTGTATAGATTGTGAGAAGGATTATTAATCGGGAAATATGAATCGAGATCAACGCCATCCATATAAAGATCAACATCCGCGCTAAGCATCAAGGAGCCGCTCGAATCACTAATCCATCCAGTAATCGGCCGAGTCCTATTACCTTTTTCATCTTCTTCGTAACGCATACGAAGAATCTGAGCTCCACTAGCACCCTCAACAGCAAAAGGGAAAGCTGAGAATTGGGTAAAGATCGGCACCGAAGAGCTCATGATTTGACCGGGCCAGATCAATACTTTAATACCCATCTCAGGATCAACATCATTAGTCACTTCCGCAACCAGCGCGCCATTGAGGAAGGTGAATTTCTGGGTTGGACATTCCAGAGCGCCAGTGATCAGTACGCCAGCATTAATGTTGTTGGGATCAAGCAGTTGCGCATCAGAGTAACCGCACCCGAAGTTTGCACCGTTGATTGCTGACGGCTCGGTCAGGTTCGGCATTTCTCTCGATAGCACCTTGGCGCTATTCGGGGGAGGAAGAACGCCTCCAGGATCGAGAGCAGGATCGGCGTTGGGGTCCTCAGGTTGGTTCTCAGCCCCAGGCTCCTGGAAATTTTCAGCATAGGAATAGGTTGCATATGCCGGCTGATATTGAAGGAAGGGAGACATCTGCTCAGGCCCCACCTCGCGATTGTTATCATGCCGAAAGTTAGCATTAACGTCGTAAGACGGAGTGTTTTTTAAGATCTGAACGACACTCGTCCCATCAGGGCCACCAACAAAATATTGGCGAAAATCGGGGCCGCCGGCATCATATGGCTTTGGGGTTGCATCAAAATAAATCTGCTTATCATTATTAGAGACGCTGTCATATGGACCGATATTAAGATCAGCGAAAACAACTGTCTGAATGGGCAAACCATCTGCTAATCCGCATACGGCACCCTGCCCATCACACACCGCATCGGAAGAACTAGAGTCACCATTAGATGCGATTTTATAACTATAGTAGCTCCCCTCTTTCCAAGGATTATCAGGGATGAACATTATGGTTTTACCAGTAACCCTGACACTCCCGGGGATCCTGCCAAGAGCGGCACCGTTTTCATCAACTTCTGATACAACAAAAGAAGGCGCTGCTCCAGTGGTTTGCACACTTTCAGGATCAATAATTTTTGAAAACTGAACCACAATCGGCTTATTTGCCGGCAAGGCCTGTAAAGGCAGGAGATCGTCTTGCGGAATTAAATCGTCCGCACCGCCCGTCATAACGCCGGGAAAGCTCCCCTCACAACGTCCCTGCACTCCTGCGGAAAGATCAAGAGAACTTTCGTCCAAAGCACACGGAAAACCAGGATATGAAGAAAGAAGAATCGGCGAATGCTTCAAGGCGTTGGTTTCTATATTAACCGGACCATCTTCATCGTAGGTTTGAGTGGCATTTTGCACATAGTTCGGTAACTCAAAGACATCATCAACAACGCCGGTCCATTCATTTCCAAAAAGATCGGATACGCCGCTCAACTGCAATCTATACGATTTCTCTTGGTTTTCATAATTGTAAGAAATTTCATTTTTCGGACGAATCACAATCGCGGTGCCATCTACACTGACAGAGAGACCACTTTGCTCAACTCCATTCTCATACAAAATCGCCGATATATTATCAACGTTATGATCTAGTACTTCGTCAAAATTAAGAACAATCGCATCACCGGTGCGGTATATTCCGGATTTATTGCCGACAAGGTCGGAGTCATTGTCTAGCGTCCAGCTCTGCAAAACTGGTGGCGTCGTGTCCTCCGCGGCCCGCGGCGCATTGTTCTGGTCCTCGTAGGACTGCAGCTGGAAGCTCAGCAGGCCATAGCCGAATTCCTGGCCGAGGATGTCCGGTTCCACCACGCTGACCGCGTCCACGTTGAGCACGCCGGCGTCGGTGTCGATGTTGGCCATGCCCACCAGCTCGATATGCAGCAGGTCCTGGGTGAAGGCGCCGTTGGCCCGCGCCTCGCCGGTGGCGATGCCCACGTCCATCATCAATTTGATCATTCGGGCGCCGCTCTCGCCGCCGTCCGAATACGGGTTTTGCATCAGGTAGCCGGTGGCGTCGGAGAGCAGCGTCATGGTGACGTCGCCGGAGCCGAAACCGGCCGGCACTTCACCGCCGATCAGGATCGGGTTGATTTCATCGCCGTTGAGAACGGTGCCCTTCGGCAGGCGAATGGGCAGGGTCTCGGGGAACTGGGTGGCGTCGCCCAGCTCGGCGATCACGGATTCGGCCCGGGCCTGGGTAACGTTCGCGTCCTCGCCCAGCAGAGTGCCGTTCACCGGTACCTGGTTGACGTCGCGGCCGGTGAGCTTGGAGCGGCCGCCCACGGTGAGGCGCTGCACCAACTCGGTGGGCTCGCCGCGCGGCGAGGTGTCCAGGGGCCGGAAACGGAAGCGCTGCTCGGTGAGGTTGGCGCCGTAGGTGCTGGCCAGGTCACCGGTGAGGGTGAGGGTGTAGTTCTGGCTCGGATCCAGGTGCTCCGGTTCCGGGTCCACGGTGAGGTAGCGGCCGTCCACCAGCAGGGTCGCGGGGACCTGCTCATCGTCCACGCCGTAGGTGAGCGTGACGCTCTCGCCGTAGACGGCGGTGCCACGATCCACCGGTTGGGACATCTGGAAGCGGAAGCTGGAGAAGTCCATGGCCGCCAGGCGTTCGCCGTCGGCGACGGTCTGGTTATCGAAGTTCGGGAAGGTACGGATGACGTTGAAGTCATCCATGTCCGTGACCACCAGCTGCTTTGGCCCTTCGTGAAGCGCCCGGGTGGTGAACTGGAGAGTGCGGTCCCGGGCGGTGTCGCCGTTGGTGAGCCGCAGGTCGTCGATGACCACGGTGTATTGCTGGTTGGGTTGGAACGGGTCGTCGTCCGCTGGGACGATCATCACGTTGTTGGGTTCCCCCTGAACGGCTTCCACGTTCGGGGTCATCTCGCGGCCGTCGGCGCCACCTTCATAGAGGCGGATGCCGTTCATGGCGTCGCCGGCGCTGACGCTGGCGGAGAAGCGCAGAATGACCGGCGCGGCGGTGGACACTTCACCCTGGTTGTCGCTGGGATAAGCGTACACCAGGCCCTGGGATTGCGTGGAAGGGTCTTCGGCGCGACCGCCGGCGGAATCTCCGCCCCCTCCACACGCGGAAAGGAGTACCGCGGTGGATAACGCCACCGCGGCGGAGTTGAGGATTCGAATTGTCATAATGCCCTCTGTATACGATTTCGAGTGATGGAGCTGGTGAAATTCCGTCCTAGAATTTCAGTGTTACGGAGCCGGAAAAGACGTTCACATCCCCTTCGGTTACGACGGAATCCGGCACCGGATCGCCGGTCTGGGTGGTGACGATGTCGAAGCGACGCTCGTCGAGTTTCTGGTACTGGTAGGCCAGGTCCACGGTCAGCGGCCAGGCCAGCAGCGGCGGATTCTGGAAGGTGGCGGAGAGGCCCGCGCCGATCACCAGTTTGTCCGCGTCCAGGTAGTTCACGTCCTGGGAGGTCTGGTCTTCCAGGGGTGATTCTTCCCAGGCCACGCCGGTGGTGAACATGAAGCTGGGGGTGAAGTCGAACTCCAGGCCCACGCGCGGCACGAAGGTGTCCTGGAACTGCAGGTTGCCCTGGTCCTTGACGGTGTCGCCCTCGAACTCCTCGGAGAGATCGGACCACACCTGATATTCGCCGGTGAGGGCAAGGCGGGTGCGACCGAAGTCATAGCGGATACCGACGCTGTAGATATCCGGCTGGTAGCCTTCGATCACGTCCACCACACGGATCGGCAGCGCGTTGATCAGGCCGGGCACGTTGGGCGTGGCGGCGATGGAGGTGGTGGTCTTGGAGTAGCCGCGGAAGGCCAGCGCCGTGTCCAGGTTGTTCAGCCAGCAGGCGTTGTCCGGGCAGAAGGTCTCACCCCAGTTCATGCTGACGCCGACGATGGGCCGGTAGCTGGTCTCGGCGGACACGTCCAGGTTCTCGTAGCGGGTTTCACCGCTGAGTTCCAGTTGGGTGTCCAGGTCAGCGTCGTTCTGCAGGGTGATGTTGATCGAGGCCCCGAAGTCGATGCCGCGCCAGATCGGCGTGGCGGCGCCCACGTTCAGGAACAGCGGATTGCGGCCGTAGGTAAGGTACTGGCCGTCCCGGGAGGTCTGCGACTCGAAGGCGAGCATTTCCCGGCCGTACTTCTCGCTGCCCAGCATCAGGGCGAGATAGATCGGGTGGCCGGTGGTCAGCAGGTCGCTGGCGTCGGCCTTGAGGCCGAGGATCAGCTGCTGGGACGGCTCGTCGTTGATGCGCTTGCTGTTGGGGCCCGGGCCGGTGGCGTCCTTGTAGCCCAGGTCCGGTTCGCCGTGCAGGATGGCGCCGGTGAGCTGGCCACGGGTGTCCTGGGCCAGGGCCGCCGGGTTGTAGAACACCGCGTTGGCCTTGTCGCTGAACATGGAGAAAGCCTGAGCCGATGCCACATCCGAGGGGAACATGCCATAGGTGGACGGCGCGTTGCTCATGCCGGCCGCGGCGGTGGAGCTCAGCGCGAGCATGACGCCCGCGGACAATAGGTTGATTGGTGTCGAATTGCGGCTCATAGAAGCGGACCTCTTAACCCTGTTCTGCTTATTGTCGTATTGGTAGTTTTTATTTCGCATTGTGGTACCCACCGTATTCGTTTAACCGGTTAGAACTTCATGGTGATCGAGCCGGAGAAGACGCTGACTTCGCCGTCCGTGCTCACCGAGCCATAGGTCTCGTTCGGTTGACCCAACCGGCGGGTCCTGCTCAGTTCGAAATCACGCTCGTCGAGCTGCTGATACTGGTAACCGAAGCTCATGGTGACCGGGTGCGCGATCATGGGTACGTGCTTGAGGTTGGCGCTGACGCCCACGCCGAGAACCAGGCGGTCGGCGTCGATGTAGTTCACGTCCGGCGAGGAATCGCTTTTGAGGGGGGATTTCTCCCAGGCGACGCCGGAGGTGAGCATGAAGACATCGTTGAGATCCACTTCCAGGCCCACGCGCGGCACGAAGATGTCCTCGAATTCCAGGCCGGCCTGATCCTTGATGGTGTCATCGCGGAACTTGCTGCCGAGGCGGGACCATTCCTGATATTCCGCGGTGAAGCCGAGCCGCCAGGCGCCGAAGTCGTACTTGAAGCCCGCGGTGGTAACCGCCGGCTGGAAGGAGTCGATGACGTTGTTGACTTCGATCGGAATCCCCGGGGCGGTAACGGTGCCCGGGATGATGGCGTTGGAGGACACGGAGGTCTGCTGATCCGCGGAGGCGCGGTAGCTGATGGCCGTGTTCAGTTTGTCGAGCCAGCAGTTCTCCACGTGGCAGAAGGTTTCACCCACGTTCATGGTCAGGCCGACGATGGGCCGGAACTGCGGGCTGGATTCCACGCTCACCCGCTCGTAGGTGGTGGTGCCGGCCAGGTTGTTGGTGATGAACAGCTCCGCGTCGTTGTGCAGGGTAACCTGCACGCCGGCGCCGAACTTGATGCCGCGCCAAACGTTGGTGCCGATACTGGCGGCCAGGAAAAGGGGCTGACGGTCGTACTGGAAGTACTGGGCGTTGTCGCCTTCCGCGGAGGAACTGAAGGCCAGCATTTCCTTGCCGTAACGGTCCACGCCGGCGACGAAGCCGAGGTAGATCGGGTGTTGGGATTTCATCAGGCCGCTGAGGTCCGCCTTGAGCCCCAGCATCAGTTGCTGTGACGGGGTATCGAGAATGTTGCCGTCGTAGGCGGGGTTCGGGCTTTCGGTGTTCAGCTCATGCTCGGCGTGAAAAATCGCGCCGGTCACTTCGCTACGACGATCCAGCACCAGGTTGGCCGGGTTGTAGTAAGTGGAGGACGTGTTGGTGCTGAACAGTGAGAGCGCCTGGGCTGAAGCGATATCCGACGGAAACAGACCGTAGGTGGTACCCGTGTTGCCCATGTTGGCGAGCGCGGGCGAACCGAGAGCCAGCATTCCCGCGGGCAACAGGATTGTTTTGATTATCGATTTTTTCATAGTTAGACAACCTTTCTACCTGATGTTGTTCTTCTTGATGAACGCAGCCGGGTGACCGCAGCTCAACCATTAGCACAGCTTTTACATTTTCAGTAAGGATCATAGCGCCGCGATAAACGGTCTCCACGGCTAGAGCCGCGGCGTACCGGGTGTTTAAGCGGAGCGGTATTCGGGTATCGGGGGAACGGATGGGCCGTCCTGGCTCGTCGATGCGAAGAACATGCGTTCTCGACCTCCTTCTTTTTTTGTTGTACTTCACCGCGATAGGTCGCGGCTGATTTCTTTTTTTCGTCACGTTTTTCGGAGCGCCAACCCGGGCGCCGGAAAGACAGCGAAAAGACTGCCGAAATCCTAGTGGGTCGGCGACGAAACCGTAAACATAAAACCAGTGAAAAGCGGGTTTTCAAATATTGAAAAGAGGGATTTTTTCCTCACTCCCGCCGGTCACGCGGTCGACCATGACACGTCGCCGTCGCACGAACAAATGTAAACACTAATCCCCTACCAAGTCCAAGCCTGTTTCGCCCGCGAAAAGCGCAAAAAAATATACACACGGATCTGATTTGTTTCTTTTTCTAAGAAAACCTTCCCTTGGTCCTATAATTTAGGAAACATCGAGAGGCAGGATGTTGACTTAGTTTACAAGTGTTACCTACAGGAACACGGGGGTGCCGGAAAGCGCTTTCAGGGGGTCCGGGGTGGTCGTTCGGTAACGCGCGGGCACGGCGCCGGGCGGACCGGGGGTGTACCCGAAAGGATAAAAGCGGTGTTTCTCCGGCCTATGGTCGGGGCGAAACGGCTATGCCATACTCAACGACGTTCATGGATGGACGTACATGCACCCAGCTGCACCGCGCCAGGGCGTGGTCATAAAAAAACGAAATCAGGTGTAAACAACAAAAAGGGAATGAGCGATGAAACGGCTTGCGGATTTCGCCATTTTCGTGGCGGTCGTCAAAGCAGGGACCATCTCCGAAGCGTCCAAAACGCTGGATCTCTCCATTGCCTCGGTGAGCAAATACGTCACCCGTATCGAACAGGAAATGGGGGTGCGTTTGCTGGTGCGCAGTTCCCGGGGGCTGAAGCTCACCGACGAGGGCCGCGACCTCTACGAACACGTGGACCGGCTGCTCAACGAACTGGACACCGTGGTCACCAAGGTCAGCCGCACCAGCCTGCATCCCCAGGGCGTGTTGCGCATTACTTCCAGCATCGGCCTGGCGCGCCGCCAGATCGCGCCGCTGGTGTCGGAGTTCGCGGCGCAGTACCCGGACCTGTCGGTGCAGCTCACCTTCGGTGACCGGGAGCCGGACACCAGCTCGGAGCGGGTGGACGTGGCGATCGTCATCGGCCGGCCGCAGGATTCCTCCCTGGTGGCCAAACGCATTCTGCGCAATCCCTGCGTGCCGTGCGCCTCGCCGGCCTACCTGGAGCACCACCCCGCCCCCCACGACCCCGAGGATCTGAAGGAGCACGATTGCCTGGTTCTGGACTGCCCGGGCTCGTTCAAGGATCTGTGGGTGCTGGAGGACGACACCGGCAAGCGCCAGTCGGTGCGGGTCAAGGGCGGGCTGATCGCGGACAACAGCGAGACGCTGCGCCAGTGGGCCCTGGAGGGCCGCGGCATCGCCATGGAAAGCCTGTGGGACATCCAGGAGCCGCTGAAAAGCGGCGAGCTGGTACGGCTGCTGCCGCGCTACCGGGCGCCGGACCTGGACTTCTACGTGGTGTACGCCGGCCGCGAACTGATCCCGGCGAAGACGCGGGCGTTCGTGGCGTTCATCGAGGACCGCGCCGAGCACCTTCAGGAAGCCGGCTGAACGCCATTCGGGGCTGAACCCCATCTCAAGCCAGGGCCGGGTAATCCAACGTCCGGTCCAGGCGCCGAACCCAGGCTTCCACCTGCCCGCCCAGCTTGTAGTACAGATCCTGGGGATGAATCGAAACCCGCAGTGAGCGGCCGGCCATCAGGGCCATGGCCAGGTTGGCGCGGTTGAAGAGGTTCAGGCTCCAGGCCCGCCAGGCGGTGTCCGCCTCGAAGCCCACCAGCGGCAGCCGGATGAAGCGGCGTTCCCGGGCGTCGTACACGCCCCCCAGGGTCTCGAAATAACGGAACGGCAGGGCCGCCAGGGCCTGGGGTTCGATGCGACCCAGCGCCCAGGCCGGCGGCACGTAGAGCGGCGACGGCGTGAGGCCGTGCTCCACGAACCAGCGGTGGCAGTCCTGGATCAGGGCGGCGATGCCGGCGCCGTCCAGGGACAGGTGCTCGGCCACGTCCCGGGAGATGAACAGGCTGTGCAGGCGGTGATGGAGGGTGCGCGGCGGGTCGCAGCGGTGCCGCCAGCCGTGGCCGGCGAGCGGGTAACCTCGGGTACTCAGGTCGCGCAGCCAGTCCAGATCGTCGCCGCTCCAGTCGCGGCCGGGCACCACCAGCAGGGTGACCGCCGCCGGCGGCACGTCCGCCAGGCGTGCCAGTAGCTCGGAGACCCGGTCCCGGGTCTCCGGCATCACATCGTGAATGGAAACGAGCCCGGAAAGCGCCATGTCAGAGCCCGGGGCGGGCCTGGTTGGTGCTCAGGCGGCGCAGCACCGCCAGGGTCGGTGAGCGGCGCGGCTTGGGCAGGAAGGCGCCCTGGCGGGCGCAGCCCTGCAGGACCTGCAGCCAGCCGTTCACGGCCTCGCCGTTCATGGCCAGTGCGGCCTCGCGGCCGGCACGGGCCTGCTCGCGGCGCTGTTCCGGCGTCATCGCTTGCAGGCGGGCCAGGGTGTCCGCCAGGGGCTCGTCGGCCTCGGCCACGGTAAGGGCGCGGGCCAGGGCCGGCCATTGATTGATGCCGCACACCGGTGTGGTGATCACCAGCCGCTCCCGGGCCAGGGCTTCCAGGGCCACGGTGCCGAACGCCTCCACCGCGGAGGGCAACACCAGCACCTGGTGGCCGTCCAGCTCCGCCACCACCCGTTCGCGGCTGCACCAGCCCAGGAAATTCAGATTGGGCAGGTCCTTCTGGCGCTGTTCCACCAGGCCGCGCAGAGGGCCGTCGCCGGCCACGGTGAAGCGGCAGTCCGGGCGCGCCTCGGCCAGGGCCAGGAAATGTTCGATGTTCTTTTCCGCCGCCAGCCGGCCCACGTAGAGCACGGAGTCCGCCTCATCCGCCAGGGGCGTGACCTCGCTGTTGACGAATTCCGCGCCCAGGGGCGTGCCCACCAGTTGCGGGTGGCGGGCGCCGGCGGCGCGGGCGTCGGCGATCATGCTGTCGCAGATGGTGGCCACGGCGCTGCTGCCCCGGAACATGGCCCGGTTGAGCCAGTTGAGCAGGCCGCCGGCCAGGCGCGCCAGGCGCGGCCCCCAATACAGCTGCACCAGACGGTCGTAGTCGGTCTGGAAGGTGACGCACACCGGAATGCCCAGCTTGCCGGCGATCCAATAGGCGCCCAGGGAGAAAATGCCCGGCCCGGGGATCACGATGACGTGGGGTTTCATCTCCCACACCAGGGCGCTCAGCTCCCGCATCTTGGGGAAGAACAGCCGCTGGGTGGGGTCGCCGGGGATCGGCATGGACATGCCCTGGCAGGGGTGCGGGTCCTCCAGGCTGGGACAGACCAGCTCGGCCCTTTCCACCTCGTGGTCGAGGTGCGCCACCAGGTCCTGGAAGTAGGCTCCGACGCCATTTCGGCCCTTCATGGCGTCTACGACAAAAAGTACGCGCAGGTCTTTTGTTTTCATAACAGGCAGTATGAGTACCACTTATTTCCGATTTGTGACAAGAGAAATGTCACTCGTGTTCATCCCCCGGCAAGGGGTAACCAAACTTTTCGTAGACCCAGCCGAAGGTCTCGCGCAGCCGTTCCGGTGCCACGCCCAGGTTCTCCAGGGAATAATGGTGGCCGCTGCGGTAGCGCCGCGCGCGTTCGTCCTCGGCGGCCAGGCGGGCCTGGTAGGCCGGCGACGGGGTCAGGCCGAAGCGGTGGTAGAAGCCTTCCACCGTGGCGCGGGGCTCGGCGGCCAGGGTTTCCATCACGGACAGGGCCTGGCGCTCGGCGGGCAGGCGCGCCAGCTGGTCGAGCAGATGGCGGTAGTAATAGTCGAGCATGCCCAGGAAGCCTTCGCGCCAGTAGGCGGCGGTGTCGCGGCCGTCGAACACCCGGGCACCGATAACGATGGAGTTGATCTGCGAGGGCACCGCCGCCGTCGGGTTGCGCAGGCAGCCGATGAAGCGGGCGTCCGGGAAGGCCGCCGCCAGCGTCGCCATCAGCGGCGTGAAGGACGGGTTCTTCGACAGGAACGTCAGGTGGTCGCCATGGAAATAAAGGTGACGCTGCACGAAGCGGCGGTAGGCGGCCATCAGCCGGTGCTTCTCCGCCGCCGGCAGGTCGCGGTCCGCGTAGGTGAGCCGCCACAGGCGCGGATCCGGCACGGCCAGCACCAGCAGAAAACAACCCAGCACCGGCAGCAGCGCCAGATAATCTTCCTCCGGGTCGCGCAGGCCGGTCTTGTGGACGTCGTCCAGGCCGCCCAGCAGACGCCGCTCGGCCCATTGGAAGGCGCGCCCCAGCGGGCGCCCGACCAGGGCGTCCAGCCGCCCTGCCCCGCGCCACAGGCAGCGCTGGGTGATCGAGGGAGCGAAGATCAGCTCCCACAGGGCGGTGGTGGTGAAGCGTTTGTCGTCGGCGGCCAGCAGCCGGTGCAGGAAGGTGGTGCCGCTGCGCGGCACGCCCACCACGAACAGGGGCTCGCGCACCCGCACGCGGCGGAAATCGGGAAACAGCAGGTGATCCAGCAGCAGCCCCAGGCCGTTGATCGTCTGCACCAGCAGGAACAGGGGCCAGAAGCCGGCCATGACCAGCCAGCGTCGCGGCGAGACGCCGCTTACGGTGCCGTCGTAGTCCGGGTTCCAGGAGCGCACGAACAGCACCGCGTATGCCTTGATCAGGGAACCCATCCCGGTCTCCGGCGGTTCGCGGTGGGCCAACCCTAGCAGGCGCAACATGACTCTTCCATGACAATTGCCACGCGGCTATTGATGCGGCCGGAACGCCCACGCACAATGCCCGGCGATCCAGCGGGCGTCCGCGCAAAGCACAAGAGACCCATGACCCAAGGCATCCCCACCATTGTCGGCCACCGCGGCGCCCGCGGCGAGGCCCCGGAAAACACCCTGGCCGGTTTCCAGGTCGCCCTGGAAGCCGGCGTCCGCGAAGTGGAGCTGGACGTGCGCCTGTCCCGGGACGGGCACCTGATCGTGGTGCACGACCAGCACGTTACCCGCACCACCGGCGAGCGCGGCAAGGCGCACCACTACACCCTGGCGCAGCTGGGCGTGCTGGACGCGCGCCACAACACGCCTGGCTGGCACAGCCCGGTGTGCATTCCCTCCCTGCGCGAGGTGGTGGCGCTGTGCGGCCCGGACATGCGGTTCCAGTTCGAGGTGAAGGGCACCGAATCCACCCTGCTCCACCGTCTCGCCCACCAGCTGGTGGCGCTGATCGACGAGCTGGGGCTGCACGACCGGGTGGTGGTGACCTCCAAACACACAGGCTTTCTGCGCATGCTGGGCAATATGACGCCCCGGGTGGAGCGCGGCTATGTGGTGGAATACCGCTACCAGCAGCCCACCCGCCGCGCCGCCGGGCTGGGCTGCGCCTGGGTGATGCCGCGCCATTCCCTGGTGACGCCGGCGCTGATGCGCCGCGCCCGGCGCCGGGGCCTGAAGGTGTCCACCTGGACGGTGAACGATCTGATGGAAGCGGAGCGCCTGGCCGGGCTGGGAGTGGACGGCATCATCACCGATTTCCCCACCAGCTTCATCGCCCACTTCAATAAGCGCCGCGCCAATCGCGACTGAAGTCGCTCCTACAAAACCTTGCCAATAGCCACTGTAGGAGCGACTTCAGTCGCGATCCGGCCGGCCGACGATGACGGCGGTACGCAGGCGGGCCTGCCCGTAGCGGGTCATGCGCTCGAAACGGTCCCGGGTGATCGGCACGTGCTGGCAATCCAGCGGCACCTGATCCTCCGCCGGATCCGGGTCGTGGATGTAGAAGCATTCCTCATCGGCGCCGCTCACCACCACCCAATGGGGCGCCTTGCGCCCGTCCAGCCGCCAGGTGCTGATCAGCACGATGGCCACTTCTCCGTTTTGCAGCGCCCGGTCCAGCCGGGTCGCGGTGAGTTCCTGGTAGTGAACCGGAATCGCCAGCGCGCGGGCCTCCTCCTCGAAATGACCGTGCACGGTCTCGATCACCCGCTTCTTGTTCTCGTCGCGTACGGAATCCAGGAACAGCGGCCCGCGCTGGTTGCAGTAGACCTCCGCGTTCAGCCCCCGCCGGCGCGCCGCCAGGGCCAGCCCCAGGGGGTGGCAGCCGCCGTGACCGGCGGTCATGAAGATGGTGGTGGCCTCGCGCCAGATCAGCAGCTCCTCGCGCTCGTCCGGCGTGCGCCGCAGCAGCGCGGCCAGGGCCATCTGCAGGCAGGCCGGGCCACAGGTGAATTCAGTGCTCTGACGCACCCAGGGCACCGCCAGCCGGCTGCTGCCCTGGGGCGTGTAGTGCAGCCGCTTCTGGTAGCGCAGGGCGTCCTCGTGGTCCTCGTAGTAATCCGGCGTGCGCGCGAACAGCTTGTAGCCGCGCCGCTCATAGAGGCGGATGGCGGCGGCGTTGTCGCGGCGTACCTCCAGGCGCAGGTACAGGCGTTTCTCCTGGTGGGCGTAGTCCTCGGCGGCGTCCAGCAGCTGTTCGCCCAGGCCCTGGCCGCGCCGCCGCGGATCGGTGGCGATGGAATACAGCCGCGCCAGGCGCGTGCCACGCTGCAGGATCACCAGGGCGTAGCCGGCCAGAGCCCCGTCCTCGGCCTCCGCCAGAATCAGGCCGGAATGGGCCTGGCGGATCCAGTGGCGGAAGCTGCGGCGTGACAGCTGGTCGCTCTGGAAGCAGCGGCGCTCCAGGGCGGTGAGGGCATCGAGGTCGTCGGAACGGGCGGGGCGGAAGGTAAAACGATGGGCCATGGGTTTATCCGTTGAAGTGCGGCCAGCATAGCGCCGCCCCGGCGCCGGGCGCCAGCGGTTTCCGACGGATGACGGGCCGCCCGCCGTCGCCCATAATGCCGCCATAAGGAGATCGCACCATGCCAGTTTCGTCCGCCCCCACGCGGGGGCTGATTCTGTCCGGCGGCGGCGCCCGCGCCGCCTACCAGGTGGGCGTGCTCAGCGCCATCGCGGACATGACACCGCCCACCGCCGCCAACCCCTTTCCGATCATCTGCGGTACCTCCGCCGGGGCCATCAACGCCGCCGGCCTGGCCGCCGGCGCCCACGATTACCGCCAGGCAGTGCGCGGCCTGGAGCAGGTGTGGGCCAACATGACCGCCGACCAGGTCTACCGCACCGACATCGTCGCCTTCCTGCGCAGCCTGCTGCGCTGGCTGTTCAGCTCCGCCGCCGCCGGCCGGGGCACCACGCGCAGCGCCTTGCTCGACAACACGCCGCTGAAACGGCTGCTGCGGCTGGTGATCAACTTCCAGCGCATTGGCCAGAGCATCGATGAGGGTCACCTGCGGGCACTGTCGATCACCGCGTCCAGTTACGCTTCCGGGGAGTCCGTGGCGTTCTTCCAGGGCGCGCCGGATCTGCCGGAATGGAACCGGGCGAGGCGGCTGGGGCGGCGCTCCGCCATCGGCGTGCAGCATCTGCTCGCCTCGGCGGCGATCCCGCTGCTGTTCCCGGCGGAGAAAGTGGACGGCCGCTACTACGGCGACGGCGCCGTGCGCCAGCTGGCCCCGGTGAGCCCGGCCCTGCACCTGGGCGCCGACCGCCTGCTGGTGATCGGCGTGTCCGGCAATTCCTCCGCCGAGCACCAGCGCCAGCTGAGCGGCTACCCATCCCTGGCCCAGGTGCTCGGCCATGTGCTCGACAGCGTGTTCGTGGACACCCTGGAAGGGGACGTGGAACGTCTCGAGCGCATTAACCGCACCGTGCAGGCCCTCAGCAACCGGGCCCGCAACCAGCACGAGATCCAGTTGCGTCAGGTGGATGTGCTGAAGATCTACCCGTCCCAGCCCCTGGACGAAATCGCCGCCGAGCACACCAAGGAGCTGCCGCGCACCCTGCGCTTCTTCCTGCGCGGCTCCGGCGCCACCCGGTCACCGGGGGCCTCGGCGGTGAGCTATCTGCTGTTCGAGCCGGGATTCACCGGGCGGCTGATGGCGTTGGGGTATCAGGACGCCAAGGCCCGCGAGGAAGAGATTCGCGCCTTTTTGGCGGACTGAAGGGCCATCGCGGCAATGAGCGGCGGCCCTCGGGATAGGCCGGATCGCGGCGGGCGGCGCGGGGCGCCGGCCGCGGTGCCGGTTCAGGTTTTGAGGACGTCGCGGCCGAGCTCGGCGGCGCGTTGGGCGTTGACCTGGCGGGTGTTTTCGTCGCAGGCGTCCTTGTCGCCGCCGCAGATTTCGCAGCCGTCCTTCATGCCCAGGGCGGCGAGACCGCCGCAGGAGCCTTTCACGGGTTTGTTGGCCAGGATGGCGCCGATGGCCATGCCGGTGAACAGCAGGGCCACGATCACGAAGCTGGCGAGTACAGTGGCGAGCATCTCAGTTTTCTCCTTCCTCGGCTTCCAGGAGGGCCCGGAAGGCGGGGGTCATGATTTCCTCGGGGCCGTCATCGGTTCGGACAATGAACAGCGCCGGCAGTTCGCGGGCCTCGGCGAAGGCCCGCCCTTTTTCCGGCCCCAGCACGGTGAGCGCGGTGGCCAGACCATCCGCCACCATGCAACTGGAGTGTAACACGGTGACGGAGCCCAGTTGATGGCCCACCGGGTAGCCGGTGCGCGGATCGATGGTGTGCGAGTAGAGGGTACCGTCGTCCTCGAAGAAATTGCGGTAATCGCCGCTGGTGGCGATGGACAGGTCCTTGAGGGCGATGACTTTTTCCATTTCGCGGACGCCGGGGATCGGGCGTTCCACGGCGATGCGCCAGGGCTGGCCGTAGGGTTTGCGTCCGCCGGCGCGGAGTTCGCCGCCGATTTCCACCAGATAGTTCTTGATACCGGCGTTTTCCAGCACTTCCGCCACCTTGTCCACGGCGAAGCCCTTGGCGATGGACGACAGGTCCAGGTAGACCCCGCCGGGCTGCGCCAGCTGGTCGCCGTTGAGCTTGAGCTTGTCCCAGCCGACCCGGGCCCGGGCCGCCTCGATGTCCGCCTCCGGCGGCGGCTCGAAGCGCTCCGGGTCGGGCCCGAAGCCCCACAGGTTGACCAGCGGCCCCACGGTCACGTCGTAGGCGCCGTCGGTATCCCTGGAGATGGACAGGGCTTCCCGCAGAACCCTGGCGAAGTCCTTGGAGACGGTCACCGCCCGGCCCGCATCGGCCCGGTTGAAGCGGCTGATGGTGGCGTCTTCCCGGTAGGTGCTCATGTCCGCGTTGACCTGCTCCAGGGCGGCCTCGATGTTCTGGCGCAGCGCCGGGACGCCGCCGCTCGGCGTGCCGGTGAATTTCACCGACCAGGTGGTGCCCATGGTGGGGCCGGTGAGCGCGGACAGGCGGTCGTTGGTGTCGTCGCAGGCGGCGAGGAGCGCCAGGAGAGCGAGGAGCGGGAACAGGCGGAAGAGAGGGATTCGCATGGGGCTGCCGATTCGCGGGTTGGGGGATGCCGAGGAGCGGCGTCGGATCGCGACTGAAGTCGCTCCTACGGCACGTGGCGCGGTAGGAGCGGCTTCAGCCGCGACACCCGAGGTTTAATCACCCCCCGAAGTCATCCAGCATGATGTTCTCCGGCTCGACGCCCAGATCCTCGAGCATCTTGATCACGGAGGCGTTCATCATCGGCGGACCGCACATGTAGTACTCGCAATCTTCCGGTGCCGGGTGGTCCTTGAGGTACATGTCGTAGACCACGTTGTGGATGAAGCCGGTGGGGCCTTCCCAGTTGTCCTCGGGCTGAGGATCGGACAGGGCCAGGTGCCACTCGAAATTGTCGTTTTCCTCGGCCAGCTGGTCGTACTCTTCGTTGTAGAAGGTCTCGCGCCAGGAGCGCGCGCCGTACCAGAAACTGATCTTGCGCTTGGAGTTGAGGCGCTTGAGCTGGTCGAAGATGTGGCTGCGCATGGGGGCCATGCCCGCGCCGCCGCCGATGAACACCATCTCGGCGTCGGTGTCCTTGGCGAAGAACTCACCGAAGGGACCGAACACGGTGATCTTGTCGCCCGGCTTCAGGTTGAAGACGTAGGAGCTCATCAGGCCCGGCGGAATGTCCTTGGCGCCCGGAGGCGGCGTGGCGATCCGGATGTTGAACTTGAGGATGCCCTTCTCTTCCGGGTAGTTGGCCATGGAGTAGGCGCGCACCACGGTCTCGTTGCTCTTCGCCTTGAGGTCGAAGAACTTGAAACGCTCCCAGTCGCCGCGGAACTCCTCGTCGATCTCGAAGTTGGAGAAATCGATGTCGTAGGGCGGCGCTTCGAGCTGCACGTAACCGCCGGCGCGGAAGTCCACTTCCTCGCCTTCCGGCAGCTTCAGGGTCAGCTCCTTGATGAAGGTGGCCACGTTGGGGTTGGAAACGACTTCGCATTCCCATTTCTTCACGCCGAAGAATTCCTCGGGCACCTTGATCTTCATGTCCTGCTTGACGTTCACCTGACAGCTCAGACGCCAGCCGTCGCGGATTTCGCCCTTGGTGAAGTGGCCTTCCTCGGTGGGCAGAATGTCACCGCCACCGTCAAGCACCTGGCATTTGCACTGGGCGCAGGTGCCGCCGCCGCCGCAGGCGGAGGACAGGAAGATGCCCTGGTCGGCCAGGGTGCCGAGCAGCTTGCCGCCGGCCGGGGCGTCGATGCTCTTTTCCTGGTCGCCGTTGATGTCGATGTGGACGTCGCCGCTGATCACCAGCCGCGAGCGGGCGGCGAGAATCACCGCCACCAGCGCGAGCACGATGGCGGTGAACATGACCACGCCGAGAATGATTTCAAAACTCATGTTCTGGCTCTCCCCTTACCCTTAGAGTTGCACGCCGGAGAAGGACATGAACCCGAGTGACATCAGGCCCACCGTGATGAAGGTGATGCCCAGGCCCTTGAGGCCGTCGGGAACGTCGCTGTACTTCAGCTTCTCGCGGATACCGGCCAGCAGCGTGATCGCCAGGGCCCAGCCGGTGCCGGCGCCGATGCCATAAACCAGGGATTCGCCGAAGTTGTAATCGCGCTCCACCATGAACAGGGACGCGCCGAGAATGGCGCAGTTCACGGTGATCAGCGGCAGGAAGATGCCCAGGGCGTTGTACAGGCTCGGCACGTACTTATCCAGGGTCATCTCCAGGATCTGCACGATCGCCGCGATCACGCCGATGTAGCTGAGCAGCCCCAGGAACCGCAGGTCCAGGTTGGCCAGGGCGTCGATGCCGGTCCAGGCCAGCGCGCCCTCGTCGAGCAGGTACTTGAGGATCAGGTTGTTCACCGGAACGGTGATGGTGAGCACCACGACCACGGCGATGCCCAGACCGATGGCGGTGGAGATCTTCTTGGAAATGGCGATGAAGGTACACATCCCCAGGAAGAAGGCCAGCGCCATGTTCTCCACGAACACGGCGCGGACGAACAGGCTGATATAATGTTCAAACATTGCTTAACTCCCCTGTTCCACGCCGTTAAAACGCGTCGCTGACGCGGCTGTGCGGCTTCATCTTGAAGTCGTCCTCTTCCACCTGCTCCGGCTTCCAGGTCCGCACCGCCCAGATAAAGAAGCCGATCAGGAAGAAGGCGCTGGGCGGCAGCAGCAGCAGGCCGTTGGTCTGGTACCAGCCACCGTCGGCGGTGCTGGGCAGCACCTGCATCCCGAACAGGCTGCCGGCGCCGAACAGCTCGCGCACGAAGCCCAGGGTGAGCAGCAGCACGGAGTAGCCCAGGCCGTTGCCGATGCCGTCCATGAAGGAAGGAACCGGCGCGTTCTTCATGGCGAAGGCTTCCGCGCGGCCCATCACGATGCAGTTGGTGATGATCAGGCCGACGAACACCGACAGCTGCTTGGAGATGCTGTAGGCGTAGGCTTTCAGGAACTGATCCACCACGATCACCAGCGACGCGATAATGGTCATCTGCACGATGATCCGAATGCTCGACGGAATGGTGTTGCGGATCGTGCTCACGAAGAAGTTGGAGAACGCCACCACCAGGGTCAGCGCGATACACATGGTCACCGTGGTGCTCAGGTTACTGGTCACCGCCAGCGCGGAGCAGATACCCAGGATCTGCAGCGCGATGGGGTTATTGTCGAAAATGGGACCGAACAACAGGTCCTTGGTCTTCTCCGCCATTACGCCTCTCCTCCAGTCTCGCCGGCGTCGGATCCGGCATCACCGGCGCCGTTCTGCTGCATGCGCTCCAGGTAGGGGCCGAAGCCCTTTTCACCGACCCAGAAGCGCACCAGATGACTTACGCCCTTGCTGGTCAGGGTGGCGCCGGCCAGGCCGTCCACCTTGTTTTCCGCGTTGGGCGTCTTGCCGTCGACAGTGCCCTTGATGACCTGAATGGCCACGTCGCCGTCTTCGTCGTAGATTTTCTTGCCTTCCCAGAGTGCCTTCCACTTGGGATTGTCCACCTCGCCGCCAAGACCCGGGGTCTCGCCGTGCTGGTAGAAGCCCAGGCCGGCGATGGTCTTGGCGTCCGGCTCCAGGGCCATGAAGCCGTAGAGGGTGGACCACAGACCATAGCCGCGCACCGGCAGGATGATGCGGCTCAGGTCGCCGCTGTCATCACGGGCCAGGAACACCTCGGCCACGTCCGCCTGGCGCTTGATGCTGGCGATGTCCTCGTCGCCGCTGAGCGCCTCGCTCTGCTCCGGGTCCTTGGCGGCCTTGAGCTGGTCGTAGGAGTCCGGCTTGTCGACGTACTCCCCAGTTTCCAGATCGACGAAGCGACGTTCAATGGTCTCGAACGCCGCCTGCACGTCCATGCCGGGCTGGTAGAGGCCGGCGGCCTGCAGAATGTTGACGCGGCGGTCCAGGGTCTGGTTCTTCTGCTGCACGGGACGCAGGGTCACCGCGGCGGTGGACACCACCACGGCGCACACCAGACAGACCAGGAACGCGACCGTGAGGGTTTTTGCTACGCTCTCTTTGTTTCCAGCCATTACACCGCTCCACCGGTCCGACGCAGGCGACGACGGATGTTCGCCTGGGTCACGAAGTAGTCAATCAGGGGCGCGCACAGGTTGCCGAACAGGATGGCCAGCATGATGCCTTCCGGGAAGGCCGGGTTGACCACCCGGATCAGTACCGTCATGACGCCGATCAGCGCGCCGAAAATCAGCTTGCCGGTGTTGGTCATGGCCGCGGACACCGGGTCGGTGGCCATGAACACCAGGCCAAACGCCAGGCCACCCACGGTCAGGTGCCAGTACCAGGGCATGGCGAACATGGCGTTGGAGTCGCTGCCAATCGCGTTGAACAGGCTGCTCATGGCCACCACGCCGAGCAGCACGCCGAGCATGATGCGCCAGGAGGCGATCTTGGTGAGCAGCAGGAAGGCCGCGCCCAGGCCGATGGCGATCACCGAGGTTTCGCCGATGCAGCCCTGGATGCCGCCCAGGAAGGTGTCCATCCAGGCCAGGCTCTGGGTGGCGCCGTTGGCGCTCGCGGACAGGGCGTTCTCGGACAGGCCGGCGGCGAAGTTCAGGTCGCCGTTGGCGGCCAGGCCCAGGGGGGTGGCGCCGGAGAAGTTGTCCACGGCGGTCCAGATGGCGTCGCCGGACATTTGCGCCGGGTAGGCGAAGTAAAGGAAGGCACGGCCCACCAGCGCCGGGTTGAGGAAGTTCTTGCCGGTGCCGCCGAACACTTCCTTGCCGATCACCACGCCGAAGGACACGCCCAGCACCACCTGCCAGAGCGGAATCGCCGGCGGCAGGATCAGGGTGAACAGGATGCCGGTGACGAAGAAGCCTTCGTTCACCTCATGGCCGCGCTTCCAGGCGAACAGCGCCTCCCAGAAGAAGCCGGTGAGGTAAACGGCGATCAGGATCGGCACGTAGTAGACCAGGCCGTGCAGCAGGTTGGCCCAGAAACTCTGGTAGTCGAAGCCGGTGAGCGCCATCACCAGGTCCGCGCGCCAGCCGGGGATGGCGTCGTAGCCGAACTCGGTGATCTGCAGGTTGGCCTGGTAGCCGGTGTTGTACAGGCCGAACAGGATCGCCGGGAAGGTGGCGAACCACACGGTCATCATGATCCGCTTGAGGTCGATGCCGTCGCGCACGTGGGCCGCGGACCGGGTCACCGAGTCCGGGCTGTACAGCATGGTGTCGAACATCTCGAAGAAGACGTAGTACTTCTCGAGCTTGCCGCCCTCGTGGAAGTGAGGCGCGATTTTGTCGTCGATGTAGTTTCTCAGGCCCATCTCAGCTCTCCGCCTCGATCGTGGTCAGGTTGTCGCGCAGGATCGGCCCGTACTCGTACTTGCCGGGGCACACATAGGTGCACAGGGCCAGGTCCTCCTCCACCAGCTCCAGGGCGCCCAGCGCCGTGGCGCTGTCGGTGTCGCCGACGATCAGCGAGCGCAGCAGCTGGGTGGGCAGAATGTCGAGCGGCATGACCTGCTCGTAGGCGCCGATCGGCACCATCGCCCGTTCACTGCCGTTGGTGGTGGTGGTGAGGTTGAAGCGCTTGCCGGGCATCAGCTTGGACAGGTAGATGTTCATCACCGAGAAGCGGTTCATGCCGGGGGAGATGTAGCCCAGCAGATCCCGGTCGCGGCCTTCGCGCAGCACCGTCACCTGGTTGGCGACACGGCTCAGGTACATCAGCGGACCGCGGGCGTGGTGGCCGTTGAACACGGACCCGCCGATCAGGCGATTGTCGCCGTCCTTGAGTTCACCGCGCGTGAAGTCCTCGAGGCTGGCGCCGACGCGGGTGCGCAGCAGACGCGGGGTCTTCACCTGCGGGCCGGTGAGGGCCAGCACTCGGTCGGTGGCGATGGAGCCGGTGGTGAACAGCTTGCCGATGGCGATCACCTCCTGGTAGCCCAGGCTCCATACGGTTTTTTGCATGCTCACCGGATCCAGATGATGGATATGGGTGCCGGCGTTGCCCGCCGGATGCTTGCCACCGAAGGCCTGCTCGCGGATCTGGCCCTCGGCGAAGGACGGCAGATCGCCGCCGGCCGCCTTGCACACCCACACCGGACCGTCGGTGAGGCGGGTCAGGACGGTGAGGCCGTGGCGGAAGCTCTCTTCGTTCTCCTTGATCACCACCGCCGGGTCCTGGGCCAGGGGGTTGGTGTCGATGGCGGTGACGAAGATGGAGTTGGGGGCGCTGCCCGGCGCCGGCACCTTGCCGTAGGGGCGGGTGCGCAGCAGGGTCCACTCGCCGGAGTCGACCAGTTGCGTCTGCACGGCTTCCCGGTCCAGGGAGGCCAGGGACGCCGGGTCGTGGGCGGTGAAGGTGATTTCCTCCTCCTGGTCGGCGATTTCGATCACCACGGACTGGAGAACGCGCTTGTGGCCGCGGTTCACGGCGGTGACCTTGCCGCCGGCGGGCGCGGTGTATTTCACACCGTCGGTCTTTTTATCCGTGAAGAGCAGCTGGCCCTTCTTGACCGTGTCGCCTTCGCGGACCTCCATGGTCGGTTTCATCCCCACGTAGTCGCCGCCGAGCACGGCGACAGAACGGACCTGATGACCCTCCTCGATCGCCTGGCGCGGCGCACCGGCGATGGGAAGGTCAAGCCCCTTCTTGATTTTGATCATAGTGTCTCGCCCACGTTGCGTGTTGCTGAAGTCGAGCGGCGCTTTCCCCGGGGACCGCTGAATCGCGGTGGAGGCGGGAAGGCGCGCGGAAACCGGCAGAAAGCGTCAGGAACACCCGTTCGGGAAGTCCGGGCACCAAGCTCCGGAGAGGCCGGCGCCGGGCCGGCGCGCGACATTATAATGACCGACCGGTCCGGATGCCAGGATTGCCCGTGTGGGTATTCCCGAAAAAAAGCCCGCGGAAGCGGGCTTTTTCCTCTGACCGGTCAGTCTTTCGGGTAAATGGGGTATACCACCCCGGACAGTTGCTGCAGCAGGCGCACCACCTGGCAGCTGTACCCGAATTCGTTGTCGTACCACACGTACAGCACGCAGTGGCGGCCATTGTTGACAATGGTGGCCTCGGCGTCGATGACGGCGGCGTGACGGGAGCCGACGAAGTCGGTGGAGACCGCGTCCGGGCTGCTGATGAAGTCGATCTGACGCTGCAGCGGCGAATGCAGGCTCACCCAGCGCAGGTAATCATTCAGCTCTTCGAGCGTGGTTTCCTTGCCCAGGGTCAAGTTCAGGATCGCCATGGACACGTCCGGGGTCGGCACCCGGATGGAATTGCCGGTGAGCCGGCCGGCCAGATCCGGCAGCGCCTTGGCGGCGGCGGTGGCGGCCCCGGTTTCGGTGAGCACCATGTTCAACGGCGCGGCGCGACCACGACGCGGACCCTTGTGGAAGTTATCCAGCAGGTTCTGGTCGTTGGTGTAGGAGTGCACCGTTTCCACGTGGCCCACTTCGATGCCGAACTTGTCGTTCAGCGCCTTGAGCGGCGGCACGATGGCGTTGGTGGTGCAGCTGGCCAGGGACAGGATGGTGTCCTCGGCGGTGACCAGGTCGTGGTTGACGCCGGGCACGATGTTCTTGAGGTCGCCCTTGCCGGGCGCGGTGAGGATCACGCGCTGCACGCCGGCGCACTGCAAGTGCTGGGAAAGACCCTCGCGATCCCGCCATTTGCCGGTGTTGTCCACCAGGATGGCGTTGTTGATGCCGTACTGGGTGTAATCCACCTTGGACGGATCGTTGGCGTAGATCACCTTGATGTAGTTGCCGTTGGCGATGATGGCGTTTTCTTCCTCATCGACGGCGATGGTGCCGGCGAACGGACCGTGCACGGAGTCGCGGCGCAGCAGGCTGGCGCGCTTCTGCAGGTCTTCCTTGCCGGATTCGCGGACCACGACGGCCTTCAGGCGCAGGCCGTCGCCGGAGCCGGTCTTCTCGATCAGCAGGCGGGCCAGCAGGCGGCCGATGCGGCCGAAGCCGTACAGCACCACGTCGGTCTGGCCGGGCAGGTCCACCTTGTCGTTGACCGCTTCCGCCAGTTCCTCGCGGACGAAGTCCTCCACGGACAGGCCGCGGTTGTCCTTCTTGTAGGCCACCGCCAGCTTGCCGATGTCGATGCGGCTGGGGCCGATGTCCAGCTTGGACACTTCCTGCAGAATCGGGAAGGAGTCGACCACGGACAGGCCGCTCTCGAACAGCTCGGACCCTTCGATCTGCTTAACGAAACGGTGGGTCTTGAGGATCTGGATCACGGAATTGTTGACCAGGGAGCGGCTGTACACCGAGGTGGTCACATTCTTTTCCCGGTAGAGACGGCCGATCATGGGGATCATGGCCTCGGCGATCTCTTCGCGGTTTTTCCAGCGTCCGAAGTGGTCTTCCAGTTTGTTCACGGGGCGCCTCTCAGTCAGGTTCTGCAGGTCGGTTTACCGGTCCTCGGGGGACCGGACCCGGGGCGCGCGCATGATAGCGCCAAACGCCGGCCGCATCCAGCGGTGCCGCGACCCGGTGGTCGCTCGTGTGCCGGTTACACCAGCTCCTCGCCGGGGCGCAGGCGCATCAGCCCCTCCTGGGCCACGGTGGCCACCAGCACGCCGTCGCGGCGGTGGATGTTGCCGAAGGTCAGGCCCCGGGCGCCAGCGGCGCCGGGGCTCTGGCAGTCATAGAGCAGCCAGTCGTCGACCCGGAAATCGTCGTAGAACCACATGGTGTGGTCGAGGCTGGCGCACTGCACGTTGCTCTGCCAGAAGGTCATGTCGTGGGGCTGCATGGCGGTGCCCATGAAACCGTAGTCGGAGCAGTAGGCGAGCAGCGCCCGCTGGGTCATGCGGTCCGCTTCCACGGTGTCGCCCACCTTGAACCAGAAGCGCTTGACCGGCTCCCGGGATTCCGGCTCGAAGGCGTCGCGGGGGGTCACCGGGCGGAACGACAGGGGCCGCTCGCGGAGGAAGTCGTCGCGGAACTGCTTGGGAATCCGGTCGGCCATGCGCAGGCGGGCCTGCTCATCGGTTTCCAGTTCCTCCGGGGCGGGCACCTCGGGCATGGGCGCCTGGTGCCGGGCGCCCTCCTCTTCCACCTGGAAGGAAGCGGCCAGGCTGAAAATGGGACGACCGTGCTGAATGGCGTTCACGCGCCGGGTGGTGAAGCTCTTGCCATCGCGGATGCGGTCCACGTCGTAGATCACCGGGCGGCGGATGTCGCCGGGGCGCAGGAAGTAGGCGTGCAGGGAATGCACCGGCCGCTCCTCCGGCACCGTCATGGACGCCGCCAGCAGCGCCTGGCCGGCCACCAGGCCGCCGAAGATGCTGCGCTGGCCGTTGGCCTCGCTTTGTCCCCGGAACAGATTGTCTTCCAGGGGCTCCAGGCTGAAGCGCTGCATCAATTCGCGAACCGATTCTTTCATTGTCTGCCTCTGCGTATACCGAGCGGCGGGATGCTACCACAATCATCGCGGCTAAAGCCGCTCCTACGGTGAAGCCTCATGAACCCGTCACGCGGCTGCGTTACAATGCGCGCCCTCGATGGAGGCACGATGACCCTGTTACCCGATACTCCCCTGTTTCCCGCCGGCGCCGAGCACTTCAAGGATTGGCGCGGGCTTTCCGACGGCAGCCTGGCGGCGGTGCTCACCCAGGTGGCGCGCTCCCTGGACGGCCCCCTGGTGGTGGCCGCGCCGGGCAGCGGCCGCGCCCAGCAACTGGCCGACGCGCTGAGCTTTTATCTGGCAGGCAACCCTGTGGCAGGCACCCCTGTGGCAGGCACCCCTGTGGCGGGCGACGCCACCGGGGGCACCGGCGGCGCGCCGGACCTGCCGGTGATGCTGTTCCCGGACTGGGAGACCCTGCCCTACGACCTGTTCAGTCCCCACCAGGACATCGTCAGCGATCGCATCCGGGTGCTCAACTGGCTGCGCGGCGCCCGCGCCGGGGTGCTGGTGGTGCCCATCAACACCTTGATGCAACGGCTGGCGCCGCCGTCGCACATCGGCGGCAACAGCTTCATGCTGCGCGTGGGCGAGGCGTTCGACATGGAGCGCACCCGCTCGCAGCTGGTGGATTGCGGCTACCGGCAGCGCGACAACGTCTACGAGCACGGCGAGTTCGCCGTGCGCGGCGCCATCATGGACGTGTTCCCCATGGGCTCCACCCAGCCGTTCCGGGTGGAGCTGTTCGACGACGACATCGAATCCCTGCGCCTGTTCGACCCGGAAAGCCAGCGCTCCACCGGCCAGGTCGACGAGATCAACCTGCTGCCCGCCGCCGAGTACCCGCTCAGCGCCGAGGGCATTCGCCGTTTCCGCACCGCCTTCCGCGACACCTTCGACGTGGACCCGCGCCATGTGCCGCTCTACCAGGACGTGTCCGAGGGCATCGCCGCGCCGGGGCTGGAGTACTACCTGCCGCTGTTCTTCGACGGCCTGGCCACCCTGTTCGACTACCTGCCGGACAACGCCCGGGCCCTGGAGATGGCCGGCTGCGAGGAGGCCGCCAGCCACTTCTGGGACGAAGTGGGCGCCCGCTACGAGTCGCGCCGCCACGACATCCACCGGCCGGTGCTGCCGCCGGCGCGGCTGTTCCTGCGCCCGGACGAGCTGGACGCGGCCTGGAAGGGGCTGCCCCGGGCCCGCCAGCGCGACAGCGACCAGGCGGTGTCGTTCCGGGTGCAGGCGCCACCGTCGGTGGCCGCCGACCCGCGCGCCCGCAACCCGCTGGCGCCGCTGCACACCTTCGCCGACGAGCACCCGGACACCCGCATCCTGGTGGTGGCCGAGACCGCCGGCCGCCGGGAAGCCCTGCTGGAGCTGATGCAGAAGATCGGCATCCAGCCGGCGCTCAAGGACGGCTGGGCGGACTTCATCGCCGACCCGCAACGCTGGAACCTGACCCGGGGCGAGCTGGACGCCGGCTTTTACGCCCCGGAACACGAACTGCTGGTGGTCAGCGAGAGCGAGCTGTACGGCGAGCGGGTGATGCAGCGCCGCCGCCGGCGCACCAGCGAGGACAGCGGCAACGATCTGGGCATCCGCTCCCTGGGCGAGCTCAGCATCGGCGCGGCGGTGGTGCACCTGGACCATGGCGTGGGCCGCTACCAGGGCCTGACCCACATGACCGTGGACGGCCAGCCCCATGAATTCCTGCTGCTGGAATACGCCGGCGGCGACAAGCTTTACGTGCCGGTGTCGTCGCTGCACCTGATCAGCCGCTACGGCGGCGGCGACCACCCGCCCCTGAACCGGCTGGGCACCGAGCAATGGAGCAAGGCGCGCCAGAAGGCCGCCGAGAAGATCAACGACGTGGCCGCCGAGTTGCTCAACACCTACGCCCGCCGGGAGGCCCGCCAGGGCCGGCCGTTCGGCGTCGAGTCGGAGGACTACGAGCGCTTCGCCAGCGGTTTCCCGTTCGAGGAAACGCCCGACCAGGAGGCCGCCATCCGCGCCGTGATCAGCGACATGCAGCTGGCCAAGCCCATGGACCGGCTGGTGTGCGGCGACGTGGGCTTCGGCAAGACCGAGGTGGCCATGCGCGCCGCCTTCGTGGCGGTGCAGAGCGGCGCCCAGGTGGCGGTGCTGGTGCCCACCACCCTGCTCGCCCAGCAGCATTACGAGTCCTTCGTGGACCGCTTCGCCGACTGGCCGGTGAACATCGAGGTGCTGTCGCGGTTCCGCAGCGCCAAGGAAAAAGCCGAGGTGCTCGACCGGCTCAAGGCCGGCAAGGTGGACATCATCGTCGGCACCCACCAGTTGCTGCAGGAAAGCGTGTCGTTCTCCGACCTGGGCCTGATCATCGTCGACGAGGAGCACCGCTTCGGGGTGCGCCACAAGGAACGGCTCAAGGAACTGCGCGCCGAGTGCGACATTCTCACGCTCACCGCCACGCCGATTCCACGCACCCTGAACATGGCCATGAGCGGCATGCGCGACATTTCCATCATCGCCACGGCGCCGCAGAAACGGCTGTCGGTGAAGACCTTCGTGCAGCAGAGGGATTCCACCGCCATCAAGGAAGCGATCCTGCGCGAGCTGCTGCGCGGCGGCCAGGTCTATTACCTGCACAACGACATCGACACCATGGCGCGCACCGCCGAGGAACTGCGCAAGATGGTGCCGGACGCGCGGGTCGGCATCGCCCACGGGCAGATGCGCGAGCGCGAGCTGGAAGCGGTGATGAGCGACTTCTACCACCGCCGCTTCAACGTGCTGGTGTGCACCACCATCATCGAGACCGGTATCGACGTGCCCAGCGCCAACACCATCATCATCGAGCGCGCCGACAAGCTCGGCCTGGCCCAGCTGCACCAGCTGCGCGGCCGGGTGGGTCGCAGCCACCACCAGGCCTACGCCTACCTGATCACCCCCAGCCCGCGGGCCATGACCAAGGATGCCCTCAAACGCCTGGAGGCCATCGAGCAGGCCACCGATCTGGGCGCCGGCTTCGTGCTGGCCAGCCAGGACCTGGAGATTCGCGGCGCCGGCGAGCTGCTCGGCGAGGAGCAGCACGGCAACATGGAAGCGATCGGTTTCTCACTGTACATGGAGATGCTGGAACAGGCGGTGGAAGCGCTCAAGAACGGCGAGCAGCCGGACACCGCCAAGCCGCTGTCCGGCGGGCCGGAGGTAAACCTGCGCATTCCGGCGCTGATCCCGGAGGATTACCTGCCGGACGTGTTCACCCGGCTGACGCTGTACAAGCGCATCGCCGGCTGCAAGACCACGGAACAATTGGAAGAGCTGCAGGTGGAGATGATCGACCGCTTCGGCCTGCTGCCGGAGCCGCTCAAGAACCTGTTCCGGGTCACCGCCCTGCGCCAGCGCGCCGAGGCCCTGGGCATTACAAGGCTGGACGCCCACCCGCGCGGCGGCAAGCTGGAGTTCGCCGAGCGCACGCCGGTGGACCCGCTCACCATCGTCAAGCTGGTGCAGTCCGGGCCCAACCTCTACAAGCTGGAGGGCGCCAGCACCCTGCGCTTCGAGCTGGAGTCGGAGACCGCCGCCGAGCGCTTCGAGGTGGTGGAGGGGGTGTTGGGGCGGTTGTCCGGTGGCCGCGGTTGATCGCGACTAAAGCGGAACGCCGCCCGGTCGCTCCTACAGCTGTCGGAGAGGTGTTGTAGGAGCGACCGGGCGGCGTTCCGCTTCAGTCGCGATTAGCCCTGGCCGCGCCGGCGCTAATGATGATGCCCGGCCTCGGCCACCCGCTCGCCGGGCACCCACAGCACCTCGCCGGTGACCGCCACCGGCGTGTCCCCCACCGTCACCGGCAGGGTCCAGGTACTTACCCGGGCGCGCTCGCCGGCGTCCAGCACCGCCTCCGTGGGCCAGCGTTCGCCGTAGGCGGCGCGGGGCTCGGTCCAGGTATAGCGGGGCCCGCCGGCCACCTTCACCCATCGCGGCCCGGCCGCCTCCGGCGCGGCGTTCAGAAAGCTGCCGCCGGGTCCCACGCGCAGCCAGGGCCGGCCCTGGGCGTCGGCCACCGTCACCGGTTTCTCCCCCTGATTGTGCAGGTGCAGCGCCGGCACCGTGCCTGGCGCCAGGGTCACGGAGACGCCCTCGGTGAGCGCCGGGTCGGAGGTGAGCCGGGACAAGAAGCGTCCCGGCGGCAGCGGCTCATAGCGAAAAGCACCGGCCAGGGCCGTGGCCTCGCCGTCCCGGCGCGCCGCCACCGTCCACCCGGCGAGCCGCGCCGGGCGCCCGGCGTGCTCCAGGTCGTGGGGCACGTCCACGTCGTCGGTGCGCAGGCGCGGGTCGAACCAGCCCCAGTGGGGCCGGTCGTTGACCTTGGCCCAGCGCGGCTCGGCGTCCTGGGTCACGCCCTCCGGCAGGGGCACGCCCCGGGCGGCGGTCTGGCCCCGGTACCAGGCGGGGCTGGCCAGGTCCGCCAGCACCCCGCCCCGGTCGATGCGCAGAAAGGCGCGCCCTTCCCCATCGAGAATTTCCAGGGTTCGGTCGCTGTCGTTGGCCACCACCAGCTGCGGCGCCACCGTGGTCTGCACCTGGACGTCGACGCCGGCCAGGGCCGGCGGCAGCGGGTCCAGCCGGGCCTTCACGGCCTTGGCTTCCGGCCCGTGGGCGCCGGCGGCGCCGGCCAGCAGCAGGCCGGCCAGGGCCAGCGGACCGGCAAAGCGGAATGGTAACGTCATGATCGCGCTCCTTATTGCCCGGCCAGCTATTTTCGGACCAACAGGGCCGGCGCCGCGTCCGGCAACAGCACCTGAACCGAGGCGGCGGTGGACGGCACCACCATGGCGGAGCCGTCGCTGGCCACCCGGTTGACGAACAGCATGTAGTGCCCGGCGGGGGCCACCGCCGCGTTGCCCGGAATGGTCACGCTGACCTGGCCGTCGCCCACGGTGTGCGGCAGCACCACGGTGCGCTGATCGCCGTCCACCAGGTGGGTCAGGCTGGTGCGCCGCACCAGCAGCACCTCGTTGATGGCGGCGGCGTCATCCACCTGGATATCGATGGCCTCGCCGTGGGACACCTCCGTGGGCGCGGACAGGATCTCCGGGCGGTCCTTGAACACATAGGGCGGGCTGTAGATCTCGAACGACGGGTCGCGGCCGTCATTGGGCGAGAAGCCCAGCTCTTCCAGGTTGAGGCTGAACAGGTAGGCGGTGTTGATCGGCGCGTGGCCCCCCACCAGCACCCGGCCGTCCGGCAGCAACAGCGCCGTGTTGTGGTAGGTGCGCGGGTTCAGGGAGCTGGCCATGGGCGTCCAGGTACGGGTGTTGGGGTCGAACCGCTCGGTGACCTGCACCGGGTTGGCGGAGCCCGGCAGCACCACCTCGTCCCGGTTGGCGCCGTTGAAGGCCATCACCGAGCCGTCCGGCAGCAGCACGGCGGTGGAATACCAGCGCGGGCCGTTCAGGTTGCCGACGATTTCCGAGGAATAGCGCATGCCGCTTTCGGTGTCCGGCACGTTCACTTCCACCGTGTCCATGCGGGCATTGGGCACCGCCAGATAGCTGCCCGGGCTGGTGGCGGCCACCGCGCCCACCACGCCACCGGCGGTGAGGAAGCGGGCGGTGTCGTACTGGCCGGCGCCGTTCTGGCGCAGCGGCATCATGATCGAGAAGGTGGAGCCCCGGAAGCCGGCGCCCAGCAGCCGGTTGGCCACCTCCGGATCGGCCACGTCACCGAGCAGGTTCCGCACCTGCTCCAGGCTGCCCAGGGGGGCGCCCAGCAGGCCGGTGAGCAAGCCCTCGCCGGTGCCGATCAGGTCCTCCAGCAAATTCGGGCTGGTCAGGGTCAGGGCGTTGGTGATGCGCTCCAGGCCCAGCTCGTCCAGTTGCACATTGAGGCCGGCGTAGCCCAGATCGGTCCACAGTTCCTGCTCGGGATCATAGGCGGACACGAAGTTCCATTGCGCCTGGTTGTAGGACTGGCCGAACGGATTGAACGCCTGGCCGGCGGCGTTGTAGAACACCTGGCCGTTGGGCAGCAGGTGCAGGCGCGGGTACAGCGGCAGCGGTTTGCCGGCGGTGCTGTCCAGGCCCGGCAGCGGGCGCTCGCCGTTCTCGCTCCAGGTGCCGCTTTGCAGGTCGTAGGTTTCGCTGGCGCGCACGTTGTCGGCGGATTGCAGCAGCTCGCGCAGGCCGCTGCTTTCCCCGCCGATCAGGGCGCCGGTGTAGACCGGCTTGAGCAGCTTGGTGACGCCGCTGGCCACGAAGATGTCGCCGTCCGGCAGGGTCACCAGGCTGGGGTACCAGCGGCCGTGGTTCATGGCGCCGGTCTGGGTCCAGCTGTTGTCCTCGGGATTGAAGATGCGAGCGTCCTTGAGGCCTTCCAGCTCCACCACGCCGATGTCATCGGGCACGCTGATGTCGCCGAAGTTGCTGGGCAGGGGGATCTCGTTGTCGATGGACCCGAGCACGTCGCGGGCCTGGGGGAACACGGAGCCCAGGGACGGCTCGGTGTAATAGTCGGTGCCGCCCACCGCCATGATGCGGCCGTCGGCGAGCTGGATCACGTCGGCGCAGAACAGGGCACCGTCGTTGCCCGGAGTGCTTTCCGCGTCGCTCAGTTCGGCGCCAGGCAGCAGGGTGTCACTGTCGTTGCCGTCCACGTTGGCGCCGCCGCGCACCGGCGAGGGCCGCTGCCAGCTGATGCGGTCCTCGGGGCCGGCGGGGCCCAGGTTGAGTACCCGGGTCTGGTCGTTCACCGCCACGAAACCGAACTCGGCGACGATGGAGAACTCCACGTTCTCGGTGCCTTCCAGGGCATTGAAGTAGACCAGCCGGTTATCCGGCAGCAGCGCGATGGAGCCCGCCGCCGGCTTGCAGCGCAGGTCGCCCTCGCTGTCTTCCAGGCATTTGTCGTCGGTGGTCACCACCTTGAGGTTGTCGCCGGTGCTGGCGTCGCTGTAGCGGATGGTGGGCTCGGCGAAGGGGCCGGCGAACTTGCCCTGCTCGCACTCCTGATCCTGACACTGGTACTGGCGCCCCTCGAAGGAGGCGCCTTCCGGCGCCGGGGCCGGGTCCATGGGATCTTCCGCCCGTGGCGTGGCCGGGTCCTCGCCGCCTCCGCCGTCGCTGGACACCGTGGTGCCGCCGCTACCTCCGCCACCGCCGCCACAGGCGGCCAGCGCGCCGGCCAGCAGGGTTAAACCGATAAGCCGCTCCAGGTACTTCATGATGCTCTCTCCGGCTGTTCATTGTTATGTCATTGGTGGTCGCGGACGGGCCGCGACGGATCGAGTCTGCGCCGGGAGCGCGCCGGGCGTCGTGCGCATTCGGGCACGGAATTACCACACTCCGACGCATCCATACCGATGGGAGAAAGCGGGTTACGGAATTACCGAGAAAGTTTCACGCCGCGACGACGAGGCAAACAAAACAACGGGGATTTGTTGAGGGGAATCAGAGGGTTATAGGGACGATGGTGCCACCCTGTCGGGGATCAGCCACCAAACAGGCGGCGCCACCAGGGGCGCTTGGGCGCCTCCGGCGCCGCCGCGGCGGGCCGGTCCCGTTCATAGAACGGCCGGGTCTGGTGATACAGGTAGCCGGCCACGCCGCCCTCCTCCGCATCGCCGGCGATCTCGATCAGATCCACGGCGCGGCCTTCCGGAGCGGTGTCGGCGATCACCGAACCGGCGGCGTGGCGGGCGCGGGCCAGGCCATCGCCGCGCAGCCCCACCAGCAGGCTTTGCCGGGGCGCGTCCCCGCCCTCCTGCATCAGACACAGATAAGCGGCCTCCACCTCCGGGTAGCCAGGCAGCAAACGCTGGAGCGCTTCCACCATGGCGGTGGGGTAGTCCGAGGGCTGGCCGAGCAGTACGTCGGTGTCGGCTTCCGCCCGGCGGGTTTGCGGGCTCTGGTTGCTGCCGTTGTCCAGCAGCGAGCGGATTTCCTCCGGGTGGAATTCCTTGCCGTAATCGGAACGGGGATTGAGCACCAGCCGGGTGCCGGCGGTCATCTCGAACA
The DNA here is from genome assembly GCF_015265435.1 of Alloalcanivorax profundimaris. Classification (GTDB taxonomy): domain Bacteria; phylum Pseudomonadota; class Gammaproteobacteria; order Pseudomonadales; family Alcanivoracaceae; genus Alloalcanivorax; species Alloalcanivorax profundimaris. The sequence continues at coordinate 110,497 of NZ_JABJWH010000021.1, forward strand.
GGCTGCGCGCCGGCAACCCCAGGTAGCTCTTCTCCTCATCGATGGCCCGCTGCAAGGCCTCCAGATCGGTGAAGAACGGGATCACCGATTCACCCTCGGCGTTTTGCCAGTGCTGGATGGAGAGATGGGCGCCCGCCGGCACCGTGCTCCTCCCCTCGCCGGGACCGTCCCCATGGCCAATCACGAAGACCTCGGCGGCCAGCAGCCGGCGGTAGAATTCCGGCCGCGCCGCCGGATCGTCGGCGGCGCGTTTGAGCGATTCAAACAGAGGGCTGTCCGGCATGTTCACGTCCTGCTGTGAGTGGTGGGCCATTTTAACCGGCGGCGACACGGCGGTGCCCGGTAGTGGTGCGCAATTGGCGGTTGAAGATGCCGTAGGAGCGACCGGGCGGCGCGGTCAGAGCGCCAGGCCGGCGGCGTGGGCGCTGGCCCAGGCCCATTGGAAGTTGAAGCCGCCCAGCTCGCCGGTAACGTCCAGCACCTCGCCGATGAAGAACAGGCCCGGCACCGCCTTGGCCTCGAAGGTCTTGGAGGACACCGCGTCCGTGTCCAGGCCGCCCAGGGTCACCTCGGCGGTGCGGTAGCCCTCGGTGCCGGCGGGTTTGAAGCGCCAGCCCTTGAGCACCGCCGCGATCTCCGCCAGTCGCTCGTTGCTCTGGTGCTGCAGCGGCCCGCGCCAGCCGAAGTGTTCCGCCAGGGTGGCGGCCAGGCGCTGGGAGAAGAAGCCGCGCAGCCATTTCTCGACGCCGGCGGCGGGCTGCTCGGCGCGGGCCTGGCGCAGGGCCGCCGCCGGGTCCGCCAGCGCCGGCAGCCAGTCCACGGCCACCTCGTCGCCGGGCCGCCAGAAGCTGGAGACCTGCAGCATGGCCGGGCCGGACAGCCCCCGGTGGGTGATCAGCAACGGCTCCTCGAAGCGGCGCCCGCCGGCCTCCGCGGCCACCTCGGCGCTGACCCCGGCCAGCTCCGCCAGCCACGCCTTGTCCGCCGGCTGCAGGGTGAAGGGCACCAGGCCGGCCCGGGTGGGCAGCACGGTGAGCCCGAAGCGCTCCGCCAGGCGGTAGCCGAAGGGCCCGGCCCCCAGGGTGGGAATGGACAGGCCACCGGTGGCCACCACCAGGCGGCGGGCGTGCAGCTCGCCACCGGCGGTGCGCAGCCGGAAGCCGTCGCCGGCGCTTGCCACCAGGACCGGATCGGCGCCCTGCCCTTCGCCGCCGTCCGCGCCGGCCACGGGCCGGTCGTTCACGTGGGTCACCGAGGTGTTCAGACGCACCTCGGCGCCGGCCCAATCGCACTCGGTGAGCAGCAGTTGCAGGATTTCCTTGCTGGAACCGGCGCAGAACAGCTGACCGGGGGCTTTCTCCACGTGCTCCACGCCATGGCGCTCCACCAGCTCCAGGAAGTGCCAGGGGGAATAGCGGTTCAGGGCGGACTTGCAGAAATGCGGGTTGGCGGAAGTGAAGTGCGCCGGGGTGGTGTTCAGGTTGGTGAAGTTGCAGCGCCCGCCGCCGGACATGAGGATCTTCTTGCCCGGCTTGTTGGCGTGGTCCAGCACCAGCACGGAGTGGCCCTGGTAGCCGGCGGTGGCGGCGCACATCAGCCCCGCCGCCCCGGCGCCGAGGACGATGACGTCGTAGCGTTCGGTCATGGGGACGGCTGGTTGGCGGCCAGGGCCGCCAGGGCCCGGCGCACGCCGGCCATGCCGTCGTGGAGGACCTGTTCGATCTCCGCCATGGTGATTTCCCGGTCGGCCTTGCCGGCGGCCGGGTTCACCACCAGCGACAGCATGGCGTAGGGCAGGCCCAGCTCCCGGGCGAGCACCGCCTCGGGCATGCCGGTCATGCCGACGATGCTGTTGCCGTCCTGTTCCAGGCGCTGGATTTCGGCGGCGGTTTCCAGGCGCGGGCCCTGGGTGGCGGCGTAGCAGCCGCCGTCCTGCCAGGGCGCCTTGGCGGCTTCCACGGCGATCCTGAGCCGCTCGCGCAGGGCGCGGTCGAAGGGCCAGCTGAAGTCCACGTGCACCAGGGGGTCGTCCGGGCCGTCGAAGAAGGTGCTGTCGCGGCCCCAGGTGTAGTCGATGATCTGGTCGGGGATCACCAGGCTGCCGGTGGCGGCGGTGATGCCGCCCACCGCGTTGACGGCGACGATGGCGCTGGCGCCGGCTTCCTTGAGCGCCAGCAGGTTGGCGCGGTAGTTGACCTGGTGCGGCAGGCGCGTGTGCGGGTCGCCGTGGCGGGCCAGGAACAGCACCGGCGCGCCGTTCAGTTCGCCTTCCACCACCGGCGCGGAGGGCTCGCCGAAACGGGTGCCGGCGGCGTGCCGCTGGCGGATGGTAAGGCCGTCGATGCGGGTCAGGCCGGTGCCGCCGATGAACGCCAGCATGGTCAGCCTTCCTCGCCGTCGAGGGCGAAGATGCCCGGCGCGTTGCGCCAGTAGCCCTTGTAGTCCATGCCCATGCCGAACAGGTAATGGTCCTCCGCTTCCAGGGCGGTGTAATCGGCTTTCAGGCCGGGCGTCGCTTTGCGGTCGTGGATCTTGTCGACCAGCACGCAGGTGGCGACGCTGGTGGCGCCCTGGGCCTTGCAGGCCTCGACGATGGCCAGCAGGGTGTTGCCCTCGTCGAGGATGTCATCGAGGATCACCACGTCGCGGCCGTTCAGGTTGGCGCTGGGGGTGACGATCCAGTGCACGTCGCCGCCGCTGGTTTCGCCCAGGTAGCGGCTGGCGTGGAGGTAGTCCACTTCCAGGGGGAAGTCCAGCCGCGTGAGCAGATGGCCGGCGAACACGATGCCGCCGTTCATGATGGTGACGAACACCGGGCAACGCTCGGAATAGTCACTGGTCAGTTGCACCGCCACCCGGCCGACGGCCGCCATCACCTCATCGTGGGAATGCAGCTCGCGGGCGTCGCGGCGCACCCGCATCAGTTCGTCCTTGAGTTCACTCGCCGTCGTCATCGCCTGTCTCCTGGTCCTGTTCGCCTTTCCAGCCCTGGCGGTGGTCGCGGCGGTTGCGGTTGCCGCGCCGCGCCTTGCGCCGGGCGCGCGGGGGTGGATCGCCGCCGTCATCCTCGACGTCGTCGTCCTCCATCTCGTCATCCCGCCCGCCGGGCTCGCTGGTGTGCATGTGCAGGGTGCGCGTGGGGAAGGCGAATTCCGCGCCGTGCTCGTCCACGATGTTCATGATGCGCAACAGCACATCCTGTTTGATCTCGTGGTAGCGCACCCAGTCCGTGGTCTTAGTGAAGGTGTAGATAAAGAACTCGATATGGGAATCCCCGTAATGATCGAAATTGACGATCAGGGTCCGGTAATCGGTTTCCATGTCTTCATGATCGATCAGCATCCGGCGCACGGCGGCGACGATGTCCGGCATCGCCCGCCAGTCGTCGTAGCGAATGCCGATCTTCTCGTTGATGCGGCGGTTGAGCATCCGCGACGGGTTTTCCAGCACCACCGTGGTGAACAGGGAGTTGGGTACGTACAGCGGGCGCTGATCGAAGGTGCGGATGCGCGTCAGCCGCCAGCCGATGTGCTCCACGGTGCCCTCGATGGCGCGGTCCGGGGAACGCACCCACTCGCCTACTTTGAACGGCTTGTCCAGGTACACCATCATGCCGCCGAAGAAGTTGGCGAGCAGATCCTTGGCCGCGTAGGCCACCGCGATGCCGCCCACGCCGCCGAAGGCGAGCACCCCGGAAATGCTGTAGCCCAGGGCCTGGAGGATGATCAGCAGCGCGGTGATCAGCACCGAGATGCGCAGCAGCTTGCCCACCGCGTTGGCGGTGGTCTTGTCCATGGGCTTCTCGACCCGGTCCGGGTTGACCAGGTTGTGCTCCACATTGCTGACCAACCGGGTCAGGAAGTAGGCGATGATGGCGATGAAGGCCACCCGGCGCACTTCCGAGACGTACTCGAAGATGGCGCTTTCGGACACCGACTGCAGCATCTCCGCGGCCACCGACAACCCCACCACCCACAGCAGCAGGCGCACCGGCACCCGGGCCGCTTCCAGCAGGGCGTCGTCCCAGAGGTTCTCGGTCTTGCGGCTGAGGTGGTCGATCAGGTCGATCACCCGCATCAGGATGAAGTTGGTGGCCACGGTGCAGAACACCACCACGAACACCTGGGTGAGCCAGACCAGGGTTTCGGTTTCCGGGCCGGGCCAGTTCAGCAGTTGGCGCCAGTCGGTGAGGGTTTGCCAGTTCATCGTGCGTCCTTCAGCAGCAAATCGGCCACGTCGCCGGCCTGGCGCCGGCGGCTCAGGTCCATGGGCGCGCGGGCGCGGCCGCGCAGGGTGGCGGCCGGGACGCGGGCGTCGAAGCGGCGGCCTTCCAGCCATTCCAGCACCGCCACGGCGCCGGGCCGGTCGTTGCACACCAGCACCATGTCACAGCCGGCGGTGAGCGCCGCCTCGGCCCGTTGCGGATAGTCGCCGGCCGCGGCGGCGCCGGCCATGGCCAGGTCGTCGGAGAAGATCACCCCCCGGTAGCCGCATTCGCCGCGCAGCACCCGGCCCAGCCAGTGGGCGGAGAAACCGGCGGGCTCCGGCGCCACCGCCGGATAGCGCACATGGGCGGGCATGATGCCCTCCAGGCGCCCGGCCAGGGCGCGGAACGGCGCCAGGTCCGGCGCCAGGGCGTCGCGGTCGCGGGGGTCCTCGGGCAGCTCCAGGTGGGAGTCCGCCGCCACATGGCCGTGGCCGGGGAAATGCTTGCCGGTGGCGGCCATGCCGGCGCGGGCCATGCCGTCGAGGAAGGCGCCGGCCAGGGTCGTTACCCGGTCCGGATCGGCGTGGAAGCTGCGGTCACCGATCACGCTGGAATGGCCGTAATCCAGGTCCAGCACCGGCGCGAAGCTGATGTCCAGGTCGAAGGCGCGCAGCTCATCGGCCATCAGTTCGCCGAGCAGGTCGGCGGCCTGGCGGGCGCCCTCCGGGTCGCGGTCGTGGTAGCGGCCCAGGGTGGCCATGGGCGGCAGGCGGGTGAACTCGGTGCGGAAGCGCTGCACGCGGCCGCCCTCCTGGTCCACGGCGATGAGCAGATCCGGCCGCTCGGCGCGCACCGCGCGTACCAGCTGGTGCAGCTGGTCCGGTTCCTGGTAGTTGCGGCTGAACAGGATCAGGCCGCCCACCGCCGGGTGGCGCAGCAGCTCCCGTTCCTCCTGGTCCGGGGTAAGCCCGGCCAGATCCAGCATCAGCAAGGGCTGGGTGTCATTGGTTTCTTGCATGTAACGGGTCTTTATTCGACGAGGGACACCGGCGTGGCCACCGGCACCCGGGCAAAGAGTGCGATCACATCCGTGTTGCGCATGCGGATGCAGCCGTGGGACGCCGGCGTGCCCATGGGCTCGCTGTCCGGCGTGCCGTGAATATAAATAAAGCGCCGGAAACTATCCACGTCGCCGCCGTGATTGAGGCCCGGTTCCAGGCCGCCGAGCCACAAAATGCGACTCAGGATCCAGTCCCGTCCCGGTTGCGTGGCGGCCCGTTGCGGATCGTGGATCTCGCCGTGGAAGCGGCGACCCTGGAACACCGCGCCCTCGGGCAGGCCGTCGCCGAAGCGGGCGCGCACCAGATGCCGGCCCAGGGGCGTGGCGTTGCTGCCCTGGCGGCAGCCGGCACCGGCGGCGGCGGTGGACACCGGGAACCGGTGGCTTTCGGCACCGTCCTGCAGCGTCAGGGTCTGGTCGGTGAGGGATACGATGATGTGCATGGCGAAACGATACAGCAATCCCGGCCATCGCGGGAACGGGGAAGGAATCCTGTAGGAGCGGCTTTAGCCGCGATTCAGCGCCGGATCGCGACTGAAGTCGCTCCTACAGAGGATGGAGGGGCAGCCGCTTCAGCCACGAATGCCGCCAACCACGAAGGGCAGCAACTGCTGGGTGATGCGGGCGGCGGTGATGTCGATGTTGAAGTCCTTCTTGCTGATGGTCCGCAGGGACTCCATGCCGGACAGGGTGAAGATCACCGCCCCCAGGCAGAAATGCACGCGCAGGAACAGCTCCAGGGGCGGCACGTCCGGCACCGTGTCGTGGAGCAGGCCCAGGAAGCGGCGGAACACGGCGCCGTAGTGTTCGCGCAGATAGGCGCGCAGATGGTCCTGGGGCTGGCTGTAGGCCTGCCCGGCCAGGCGGAAGAAGATCATCGCCCGGCGCGCCTCGTCGCCGTGGGAACCCAGGGCCAGCCGCGAGGCCAGGCCGAACAGTTTTTCCAGGTCGGCGCCGCCGGCCTGCTCCAGCTCCTGGAGCTTGGCGTCCAGGGCCTGGCAGAACGGGGTCAGGTAGCGTTCGAACACCGCCTGGATCAGGGCTTCCTTGGAACCGAAGTGGTAGTTCACCGCCGCCAGGTTGACCCCAGCCTTGCTGGTGATGGCCCGCAGGCTGGTCTCGGCGAAGCCCTTCTGGGCGAACAACACTTCCGCCGCATCCAGGATGCGCTCAACGGTATCGGACTGGGACATGGGGCCTCGCGCCTTTGGACAAGCGTTTTAAACATACGTTTGGCTGGCACGGGCGTCAAGCGAGGGGGGGGATCGCGACTGAAGTCGCTCCTACAGGGAAGAGTAGGAGCGACTTTAGTCGCGATGGCGCGGGCGAGGCTACCACTCTTCCATGTAGGCGGCGCACTGCTCGACCAGTTCCGCCACCCGGGCGGCGGCCTCGTCGAAGCGCTGGCGGTCGCCACCGGCCAGGGGCGCGTAGGGGTCCTCGGCGCGAATCGCCAGAGCGTCGCGCTCCTCCGGCGGCGTGGGGCGGCGGGCCAGGCCGGCGGCGCCCACGGCGGCGCGCATTTCCTGGTCCAGCCAGCACACCGCATCGGAGCGGTTGGCGCGGGCCTGGGTAAGCAGGTTCATTTCCGGGGCCTGAACGCCGGCGTCGCGGAAGGCCTGCTCCAGGGCCGCCAGGCTGATGAGGTCCTCGTAGCCGGGTACCCGGTAGCTCTTGGCGGCCTGGCGGGCGATGCCCACCAGCACCGAATAAAGGTGGAAGACGGCGCCGCCGCGCAGCGCCAGGCGCGGGCCGGCGGCGCCGTCCGGGTCGGCGTCCAGGGCCTTGAGCAGGCTGCGGGCGAAGAACAGCCGCTCGCGCAGGCCGCTGATCTCGCTTTCTCGAACCATTCGCGACATGGGGTCAGCTCTTCCTGGTGGCGGCTTTCTTTTTCGCGGCGGCCTTTTTCTTCTTGGCGGCGGCTTTTTTCTTGGGCGCGGTTTTCTTCTCTTCCTCTTCCCAGCGGCCATCGCGGTAGAAGGCGTACCAGCCGGTGGGCTTGCCGTCCTCCTCGGTCATCACGTACTGCTCCTTGGCCTTGCGGCTGTAGCGCAGTACCGCCTTGCGGCCCTTGGGGTCCTCCGCCGGGGCGTCCGCCAGGTACTTGTGCTTGGGGTCCAGCTTGTCGGCGACGGTCTGGATTTCCTCGATCAGCGGCGCCCGGGTTTCCCGGTTCTTGGGGAACTGGCTGGCGGCCAGGAACAGGCCGGAGGCGCCGTCGCGCAGCAGGTAGTGGTCGTCCACCTTCTCGCATTGCAGATGCGGCATGGGGATCGGATCGGCGCGGGGCGGCGCCGGCTCGCCGTTCTTGAGCAGCTTGCGGGTGTTGCCGCAGTCGTCGTTGGTGCACTTGAAGAACTTGCCGAAGCGGCCGGTGCGCAGCTGCATTTCGCTGCCGCACTTCTCGCATTCCAGGGTCGGGCCGTCGTAGCCCTTGATGCGGAATTCGCCCTGCTCCACCAGGTAGCCGTCGCAGTCCGGGTTGTTGCCGCAGACGTGCAGTTTGCGCTTCTCGTCGATGAGGTAGGATTCCATCGCCGTGCCGCACTTGGGGCAACGCTTCTTGCGGCGCAGCTCGTTGGTTTCCGCCTCTTCGTCATCGGCGTTGACCGCCTCGGCTTCCTCGCCGGGCAGCAGATTGAGGGTCGCCGTGCAACGTTCCTTGGGCGGCAGGCTGTAGCCGGAGCAGCCCAGGAAGACGCCGGTGGAACCGGTGCGGATCTGCATCGGGCGGCCGCATTTGGGGCATTCGATGTCGGTGTCCGTGGGCAGGTTGGCGCGCATGCCGCCCTTGGCCTGCTTGCCGGTGCCTTCGCCCTGGGCGGCGTCCAGCTTGGCCAGGAAGTCCCGGTAGAATTCGTCGAGCACGTCGCGCCAGTGGCGCTTGCCCTCGGCGATCTCGTCCAGGGTTTCCTCCATCTCGGCGGTGAAGTTGTAGTCCATCAGGTCCGGGAAGCTTTCCGCCAGCCGGTCGGTGACGATGTCGCCCATCTTCTCGGCGTAGAAGCGCCGGTTCTCCTGGCGCACGTAGCCCCGGTCCTGGATGGTGGAGATGATCGCCGCGTAGGTGGAGGGGCGGCCGATGCCGCGCTTTTCCAGCTCCTTGACCAGGCTCGCCTCGGTGTAGCGGGCCGGCGGTTTGGTGAAGTGCTGGGTGGCGTCGATGTCGTCCACGGCGAGCACGTCGCCCTGCTTGAGGTCCGGCAGCACGGTGTCTTCCTGGCCCTTGCGCGAGGCCTGGGGCTGAATGCGGGTCCAGCCGTCGAATTTCAGAATGCGGCCGCGGGCTTTGAGCTCGTAGCCATCGGCTTCGGCGGTGATCGTGGTGCTCAGGTACTCCGCCGGCGGCATCTGGCAGGCGATGAACTGGCGGCGGATCAGCTCGTAGAGGCGCTGGGCGTCGCGCTCCATGTCCTTGAGGCCGCTGGCCTCGCGCTTCACGTCGGACGGCCGGATCGCCTCGTGGGCTTCCTGGGCGCCCTCACGGCTGGAATAGCTGTTGGGCTTCTCGGGCAGGTACTTGCCGCCCAGCTTGTCGTCGATCCAGGCGCGGCAGTCGTTGACCGCGTCGGCGCTCAGGTTGGTGGAGTCGGTCCGCATGTAGGTGATGTGGCCGGCCTCGTAGAGGCGCTGGGCCATCATCATGGTCTTCTTCACCCCGAAGCCCAGGCGGGTGCTGGCCGCCTGCTGCAGGGTGGAGGTAATGAACGGCGCCGGCGGCTTGGAGCGGGTGGGCCGCTCCTCGCGCTGGGTGATGGTGAGCTGGCCGGCGGCCTTCAGGGCGGCGCGGTGCCTCTCGGCGTCGTCGCCGTTGTTGGGGCGGAAGTTCTCGCCGTTGTGGCGGGTCACCTGCAGGCGGATCTCGTCGCTGGCCTTGGCGGTGCTGTGGGTGTCCGCGTGCAGTTCCCAGAATTCCTCGGGCACGAAGGCGCGGATTTCCCGCTCGCGCTCCACCACCAGCTCCACGGCCACGGACTGCACCCGGCCGGCGGACAGGCCCCGGGCGATCTTTTCCCACAGCAGCGGCGAGATCATGAAGCCCACCACCCGGTCCAGGAAGCGGCGCGCCTGCTGGGCTTCCACCCGGCTCATGTCCAGCTTGCCGGGCTCCTCGAAGGCGGCCTGGATGGCCTTCTTGGTGATCTCGTTGAACACCACCCGGTCGAAGCGCTGGTCGTCGCCACCGATCACTTCCCGCAGGTGCCAGGCAATCGCCTCCCCTTCGCGGTCCAAGTCAGTGGCCAGATAGATGCGGTCGGCGTTGGTGGCCAGACGCTTGAGCTCGTCGATGACCTTTTCCTTGCCGGGGAGGATCTCGTAGTGGGCGTCCCACTCATGATCCGGGTCCACCCCCATGCGATTGATCAGCTGGGCGTGGGCCTTCTTCTTTTTATAGGCTTCCCGTTCTTCCTTGGGCAGGGACCGGGTATAGGCGGCCTCCTTGGCACGCTCCTTGGGCGTGGTTTTCTTGGCCCCGCCGCTCACCGGCAGGTCGCGCACGTGGCCGACACTGGATTTGACCACGAAGTCGTCGCCCAGATAGCGGTTGATGGTCTTGGCCTTGGCCGGCGATTCCACGATTACAAGGGACTTACCCATTCGTTGCTCACCCGATCATGCTACGGATACTCAAAAGAAACCTCCGATGCCTGCCCGTCGCGCCGGGATCGCCGTGCGCCGGGGCGCGATCGGAGGTGTCGCCGTGGGACGGTTGCGACCCCCGGCGGGCGCCTATTTAGACAGCGCCGGTATTGTCCGGTCAAGCGCCGGCGGCCCGGCCCGCTTCCGGCACCGCCCCGCCGGGGGCCCGCCCGGCGACCGCCAAAGCCGCGCGGGGCAAGGCTTTGCGGGCCACGCCACCGTGGGCTGGCGAGGCGCCGCGAGGCGGTTATACTGAGGGCATAACGAGCCAGCCGCTGGAGGAAATACCGTGACCGCACCCTACCGCAAGGTCCTGGTGGCCATAGATTGCAGCGATGAATCCGCCGAGGTGCTGGCCCGCGCCGCCGGCGTGATCGAGGGTACCGAGGGGGAGCTGCACCTGATCCACGTGATCGAGCCACTGGCCCTGGCCTACGGCGCCGACGTCCCCATGGACGTCACCGATCTGCAGAGCGGCCTGGTCAAACAGGCCCGGGAAACCGCCTGCAAATACGCGCAACAGTACCGGATTCCCAAGGAACGGGTGCACGTGGAGCTGGGCTCCATCGAGAAGACCATCGTCGACAAGGCGGACATCCTGGGCGCCGACCTGATCGTGGTGGGCAGCCATACCCGCAGCGGCCTGGCCCTGCTGCTCGGCTCCACCGCCCGCGGGCTAGTGCCCGGCGCCCATTGCGACGTGCTGGCGGTGAAGATGGACCGCAAGAAGAAGGAATAAGACCCGGCGGGCCACGCCGCACGGCCTGGGTGATCGCGGCTCAGATGGCGCGCCGCTGATCGCGACTGAAGTCGCTCCTACGGTGGGGCGGGGCTCCCGTAGGAGCGACTTTAGTCGCGATCACCGTCAGGTGAGCTGAGCGTTGCCGGTGGTGCCCGGCGGAAGGTGGTTCCACCGGTAAAGCAGATCGGCCAGGGCCCGGGCCTGCTCCCGCAGCGAGGTCAGCTCCGCCTCGCTGTCGCGCTCGCCGGTGAATACCGGCACCTTGCGCAGGCCGGCGGCCAGGGCCTCGTCCGGACTCTGCATGCGCCGCACCTCCACCGCCCAGCGGATCTGATGCACCAGCATGTGGAAAAACGCCAGCCGCGTGGCCAGACTGTATGGCGTGTCGCGATCGTCGTCGAAATCCTTGAAATCAAGCCTGGCCAGCACCGCCTCACGAGCGGCTTCCGCCACCCGGATGGTAGCCCCCCGGGTGCGCCCCAACAGCATGGACAGGGTCCCGAACACCTCCCCTGGGGACACGTAGTAGAGCACCGTCGGCGAGTCCTCGTCGCCCAGTACCACCAACTGACCGCGCAACAGGAAATACAGTGACGACGGCACCTCGCCGGCGCGGATCACGGTGTCGCCGGGCCCCGCCTCGATAATCTCGGTGCGCGCCAGCAAGCGGGCGCGCTGGTCGGCGTCGTCCCGGGCCACCTCGTTGAAGAACGGCACGCCGGCGAGCAGCGCCTCCACCCGGTGGTGGTCCGAATCCTGCCAGGATGCATGCTTCATGATCGTTCCCGATCCCGGTTGAAAGCGTCAATGCTAGGGGCTGAGCGGGACAATTGCGATGGCCGCGTGGTCCGCGGGGCTTTTAAAAGTACTGGACATATAATACTGTTCATATTATCAGTATGGGTCTGTGACGGGCACGGCCCCAAGGAGGACGTTATGAGCAGCACGCTAACCGCACGCCAGCAGCAGGTGTTGGACTGCATCCGCGATTCACGCCAGGAAACCGGCATGGCGCCAACCCGCGCCGAAATCGCCGAGCGCATGGGGTTCCAGTCCAAGAACGCCGCCTCGGACCACCTGCGCGCCCTGGAACGCAAGGGCTACATCCGCCTGCACGGCGACCGCTCGCGGGGCATTCAGCTGCTCGAAGCGGCCATGGAGGCGGAGGACGAGCTGCCGGTGGTGGGCAAGGTGGCCGCCGGCACCCCCATCGAGGCCATCGAGAACGTGGAGCGCACCGTGCCGGTGCCCCAGGGACTGTTCCGCCAGCGCCCCACCTACTTGCTCAAGGTGCAGGGGGACAGCATGGTGGAGGCGGGCATCTTCGACGGCGACCTGATCGCGGTGCGCAAGAGCCAGACCGCCCGCTCCGGGGAGATCGTGGTGGCGCGCATTGACGACGAGGTCACGGTGAAGACGCTAAGACTGAACAAGTCCAGCGCCACCCTGCTGCCGGCCAACGATGCCTACGAGCCGATCCGGGTGCCCGCGGACGAACTGATGATCGAGGGTATTTTCGTGGGACTGATCCGTGATCCGAACCGCCATTAACCGTCTCGCCACGGCGTTCATACTGGCCCTCGCCCTGGCCGCCAGCGGCTGCCAGAGCGACCCGGAGGCGCCCGCCGCCGAGACGGCCGAGACCGAGATGGCCGAGAAGAGCCACACCATGACGGACACTCGTTTGCTTGCCCCCTGTCCATCGTCGCCGAACTGCGTGTCCAGCCTGGCCGACGATGAACGCCACCGGGTGGCGCCGCTGCCCGGCGCCGGCCACCGCGAGGCCAGCCTGGCGCTGCTCAAGGATACCCTGGGCGAATTGCCCCGGGTGAGGTTCGAGGCGGTGGGGCCGGCGCGCCTCCAGGCCCGCTTCACCACCCGGGTGATGCGCTTCGTGGACGACGTGACCTTCTACGTGCACGAGGATGGCGTGATCGAGGTGCGCTCCGCCTCGCGCCTGGGCTACTGGGACCTGGGCGCCAACCGGCGCCGGGTGGAGGACCTGCGCGAGCGACTGAGCCGGCGCCTGGAGCCGGAGGCCGGCCAGGAGCAGGCCTCATGAGCACCACGCAATGGGCCGACATCGGCGTCAATCTGGGCGACAAGCAGTTTCGTGGCGACGCGGACGCGGTGCTGGAGCGGGCCCGGGAGGCCGGTGTCACGCGCATGCTGCTCACCGGCACCAGCGTGGCGGAGTCCCGCCAGGCCCTGACCCTGTGCCGGGATTATCCGGGCCGGGGCCTGCGCGCCACCGCCGGCATCCACCCCCACAACGCCCGGTTTTTCGACGACGATGCCCTGACGGAGCTGGCCGGCCTGCTCGACGAGCCGGAGGTGACCGCCGCCGGCGAGATGGGCCTGGACTTCAACCGCGACTTCTCGCCGCGCCCGGATCAGGAAAAGGCGTTCGAGGCCCAGCTGGCCCAGGCGGCGGAGCGCGGCCTGCCGGTGTTCCTGCATCAGCGCGACGCCCATGACCGCTTCCTCCCCCTGCTCAAGGCCTGGCGGGACAAGCTGCCCGCCGCCGTGGTGCACTGTTTCACCGACGGGCGCCGGGCGCTGTACGACTATCTGGACCTGGACTGCCACATCGGCATTACCGGCTGGGTCTGCGACGAGCGGCGCGGCAAGGCCCTGGCCGAGCTGGTGCCGGCCATTCCGGCGGCGCGGCTGCTGGTGGAAACCGACGCCCCCTACCTACTGCCCCGGGACCTGCCGGAGCCGCCGCCGGTGAAACGGCGCAACGAACCCTGCCTGCTGCCCTGGATCGGCCGCCGTCTGGCCGCCCTGCGCGGCGAAACGCCGGAGGCCCTGGCCGCCCTCACCTTCGCCAACAGCGCCGTTTTTCTGGGCGACTAGCGTTTGTCCAGGACGATGCCCTGGGCGGCGCAGAAAGCCCGCAGCTCGCTTTCGGCGGCGTCCGCCACGGTGAGCCGGGCGGTGACGCCCTGGCCGTAATCCACCCCGTCCAGACGGGCGTCGTGCTGGTCGCACCAGTGGCGCAGGGGCTGCTCGTCGGCGAAGCCCAGGGTCAGGGTGAAGGCGCTCTCCGGCACCTGCTCCACCACCTCCATGGCGGACAACACCGCCTCGGCGGCGCCGGCATAGGCCCGCACCAGGCCGCCGGCGCCCAGCTTGACGCCACCGAAGTAACGGATCACCACCACCATGACGTCGCCCACGCCCTTGTGCTGAATCACGTTGAAGATCGGCTTGCCGGCGGTGCCGGAGGGTTCGCCGTCGTCGTTCATGGCGCCCTGGCCGGAGTTGGGCGCGCCGATCAGCCAGGCGTGGCAGTGATGGGTGGCATCCGGATAGCGGGCGCGGGCCTCCTCGAGCACGGCCTGCCCTTCCTCCCGGCTGCGCACCAGGCGCAGCCAGGCGATAAAGCGGCTTTTATTGATCTCGATCTCGCGGTCCACCGGACCGCCGGGCACCGGATAGGTCACGATACCTTGAGCACCACGGCGCCGTGGGTTTTGCGCGCTTCCATGTCCTGGTGGGCGCGGCCCACGTCCTTGAGGTCGTAGATCGCCGGGGCGGCCGGGGCCAGGGTGCCGTCCTGGAGGGCGGCGAAGAACTCGGCGGCGACCTGATCGCGGCGCGCCAGGTCACCGATGTAATGGCCGAGCATGGGGCGGGTGACGGTGAGGGAGGCGGCGGCCAGGCGCGGCATGGCCAGCGGCTCCACCGACCCGGAGGACTGGCCGAAGTTGACCAGATGACCGCGCGGGGCCAGGCAATCCAGGGAGCCGTAGAAGGTGTCCTTGCCCACCGAATCGTAGGCCACGTCGACCCCCTTGCCGCCGGTGATTTCCTTCACCGCGCCGGCCACGTCCTGCTGGCGATAGAGAATCACATGGTCGCAGCCGCCGGCGCGGGCCTGCTCGGCCTTGGCGTCGCTGCCCACGGTGCCGATGACGGTGGCGCCCAGGTGGTGGGCCCACTGGCACAGCAGCTGGCCGACGCCACCGGCGGCGGCCTGCACCAGCAGGGTGTGCGACGGTTTCAGGGCGAACACATCGGTCATCAGCACCCGGGCGGTGAGCCCGCGCACCATCATGCCCGCCACCAGGGTCGCGTCCAGCCCATCCGGCAGCGGCACGGCGTTGTCCGCCTTGATCAGCCGCTCTTCCGCGTAGGCGCCGTAGCCATGGGCGATGTAGGCGACCCGGTCACCGACCCGGAAGCGGTCCACGCCCTCGCCCACCGCCAGCACCTCGCCGGCCCCTTCCAGGCCGGGCACGCCAGGCAACGCCAGGGTTTGGTAGAGGCCGGAGCGCACGTAGATGTCGTGGAAGTTGACGCCCACGGCGGTTTGCCGGAGATGCAGCTCGCCGGGGCCGGGCTCGCCCACCTCGATGTGCTCGGGTTTCAGAACCTCGGGGCCGCCGGGTTCGTGCATGGTCATCGCGATGGGCATGGGGACTCCTTGAAACGTTTTAAGAGGCGCATTGTATCACCGGCGGCCACCCCGCTCAGCGCATGAAGCCTTCCTCGCGCAGCTTGTGAATCTTGTCGCGCACGGCGGCGGCGCGCTCGAACTCCAGATTCTTGGCGTGCTCCATCATCTCCGCTTCCAGCTTCTCGATGTCCTTGGCCACTTCAGCCGGGGAACGCGCCACGTACTTTTCCTTGTCCTCGGCGACCTTGCGGGTGCGCTTGCGCTCCGGCTGGCCGGCGCCGGTGGTGTAGGCGTCGTCCATGATGTCGAGCACCTGCTTCTTGAGCGCCTGGGGCGTGATGCCTTGCTCCTTGTTGTGGGCGATCTGCTTGTCGCGGCGGCGCTCGGTTTCGTCCATGGCGCGGCGCATGGAGCCGGTGATCTCGTCGGCGTAGAGAATGGCGCGGCCGTTGATGTTACGGGCCGCCCGGCCGATGGTCTGGATCAGCGAGCGCTCGGCGCGCAGGAAGCCTTCCTTGTCGGCATCGAGAATCGCCACCAGGGCCACTTCCGGCATGTCCAGGCCCTCGCGGAGCAGGTTGATGCCCACCAGCACGTCGAACTTGCCCAGGCGCAGGTCGCGGATGATCTCCACCCGCTCCACGGTGTCGATGTCGGAGTGCAGGTAGCGCACCTTGACGCCGTTCTCGTTGAGGTACTCGGTCAGGTCCTCGGCCATGCGCTTGGTGAGCGTGGTGACCAGCACCCGCTCGCCCTTCTCCACCGACTCGCGCACCTCGCCGAGCAGGTCGTCCACCTGGCTGCCCGCCGGGCGCACCTCGATGGCCGGGTCCACCAGGCCGGTGGGCCGCACCACCTGCTCCACCACCTGGCCGGCGTACTTCTCCTCATAGGGCCCGGGGGTGGCGGAAACGAACACCATCTGCGGCGCCAGCCGTTCCCACTCCTCGAATTTCAGCGGACGGTTGTCCAGGGCCGAGGGCAACCGGAAGCCGAACTCCACCAGGGTTTCCTTGCGCGAGCGGTCGCCTTTGTACATGCCGCCAAGCTGGGGAATGGTGACGTGGGATTCGTCCACGATCAGCAGCGCGTCGTCGGGCAGGTAGTCGAACAGGGTGGGCGGCGCCTCGCCGGGCTGGCGCCCGGAGAACAACCGCGAATAGTTTTCCACGCCGTTGCAATAGCCCAGTTCCTGGAGCATCTCGATGTCGAAGCGGGTGCGCTGTTCCAGCCGCTGGGCCTCCACCAGCTTGTTGTTGTCCTTGAGGGTCTTGAGCCGGTCCGCCAGTTCTTCCTTGATCATTTCGATGGCCTTGAGCACCGTCTCCCGGGGCGTGACGTAGTGGCTCTTCGGATAGATGGTGATGCGCCCCACCCGCTTGATCACCTCGCCGGTGAGCGGGTCGAAGATGCTGATGTCCTCGATCTCGTCGTCGAACAGCTCGATGCGCACCGCTTCTTTCTCCTCCTCCGCCGGGAAGATGTCGATGACATCGCCGCGCACCCGGTAGGTGGCGCGGCGGAAATCCATCTCGTTGCGGGTGTACTGCAGCTCCGCCAGACGGCGCAGCAGGTCGCGCTGGTCGATGTGGTCGCCGCGCACCAGGTGCAGCACCATGGCGTGGTAGCTGGCCGGATCGCCCAGGCCGTAAATCGCCGACACCGTGGCCACGATGATGGTGTCGCGGCGCTCCAGAATCGCCTTGGTGGCGGACAGGCGCATCTGCTCGATGTGCTCGTTCACCGACGCGTCCTTCTCGATGAAGGTGTCCGAGCTGGGAACGTAGGCTTCCGGCTGGTAGTAGTCGTAATAAGAGACGAAATACTCCACCGCGTTTTCCGGGAAGAACGCCTTGAACTCCCCATAGAGCTGGGCGGCCAGGGTCTTGTTGGGCGCCAGGATGATGGTGGGCCGCTGAACATCCTGGATCACGTTGGCCATGGTGAAGGTCTTGCCGGAGCCGGTCACGCCGAGCAGGGTCTGGTGGCCCAGGCCGTCGTGAATGCCCTCCACCAGGCCGGCGATGGCGGTGGGCTGATCGCCGGCGGGCTGGTATTCGGAATGCAGGTTGAACGCGGTGTCTGCCATCGTCGTCTCTGTAAAATTAGGAAAACTGTCGGCGCCGAATCCGGCGGCAGCGGGCGGTGCCTCGGGCCAGGCCGGATCGGGGCTGGCGGCGGCCGGCGGGCCGCCCGGCGGCGGGGGTCGAAGCCGCCTCCGGCCTAGGAGGTGGCGGCGGAATACGGTAATATCAATGCCCCAATCCGCGCCACAAGCGCGGCCAGAACTCATTAGAGAAATGAGGAGTGCATGTCCGATATCAACCTTTCCGACCGCGTACAACGCATCAAGCCTTCCCCGACGCTGGCGATCACTTCCAAGGCAGCGGAACTGCGAGCCGAGGGCAAGGATATCATCGGCCTGGGCGCGGGCGAGCCGGATTTCGATACCCCGGATCATATCAAACAGGCCGCGATCGACGCGATTAACGCCGGCAAGACCAAGTACACCCCGGTGGACGGCACTCCCGGCCTGAAGAAGGCCATCATCGAGAAGTTCAAGAACGAGAACGGCCTCGACTACGAGCCCGGCCAGATCCTGGTGTCCAGCGGCGGCAAGCAGAGCTTCTTCAACATGGCCCTGGCGCTGCTCAACGACGGCGACGAAGCGATCATCCCGGCGCCCTACTGGGTCAGCTACCCGGACATGGTCAAGGTCGCCGGCGGCGTGCCGGTGATCCTGGAATCCGACGTGGACAGCCGCTTCAAGATCACCCCGGAACAGCTGGAAGCGGCGATCACGCCGAAAACCCGCCTGTTCGTGATCAACAGCCCGTCCAACCCGTCCGGCATGGCCTACTCCGAAGAGGAACTGGCCGCCCTGGGCGAGGTGCTCAAGAAGCACCCGGACATCGTGGTCGCCACCGACGACATGTACGAGCACATCCTGTGGACCGGCAAGCCGTTCGTGAACATCGTCAACGCCTGCCCGGAGCTGTATGACCGCACCGTGGTCATGAACGGCGTCTCCAAGGCCTACTCCATGACCGGCTGGCGGATCGGCTACGCCGGCGGCCCGCAGAAGCTGATCGCGGCCATGAAGAAGGTACAGAGCCAGTCCACCTCCAACCCGGCCTCCATCAGCCAGGCCGCCGCCGAGGCCGCCCTGGCCGGCGACCAGCAGTGCGTGAAGGACATGGTCAAGGCCTTCAAGGAGCGCCACGACTACGTGGTGGACGCCCTCAACAAGCTGCCGGGCGTGACCTGCGCCGCCGGCGACGGCACCTTCTACGCCTTCCCGGACTTCTCCGGCGCCATCGCCGCCATGGACGGGGTGGAAAGCTGCACCGACCTGGCCGCCAAGCTGCTGGAGACCGCGGAAGTGGCCCTGGTGCCCGGCTCCGCCTTCGGCGCCCCCGGCTGCCTGCGCCTGTCCTTCGCCACCGGCATGGACACCCTGAAAGAGGCGATCCGCCGCATTGAGCAGGCCCTGAACAAATAAGCAGCAAACGCACCCCGGGAGGTTGACGCCCCCCGGGGTCGCCACTACTATACGCGCCTCAAGATATTCCGCCTTAGCTCAGTTGGTAGAGCAGCTGACTGTTAATCAGCGGGTCGCTGGTTCGAGCCCAGCAGGCGGAGCCAAATAGAAGGGCCTACCCATCGGGTAGGCCCTTTTTCTTTGCCTATGGCCCCGCCGTAGGAACGACCGGGCGGCGTACCGCTTCAGTCGCGATCGCCCCCTCCCCGCCCGGCGGCCACCCCGAAACCCGGCCCGGTCACGCTTCGTGACCGAGTCTCCATTGAGCCTTACCGGCACCGTGTTAAACTTGCGCGATTATCCGGCTGTTCCAGGGACCGCATGCAGCAGCAACATAGTGTCCATGCCGCGCCGTCGCGACACGACCGCTGGTATGAAAAACTGTTCCTAAACCCGGTTCTGGGACATGCCACGGGACTCGGCATTCTCATCGCCGGCGCCCAGTTCCTGAGCTATCAGGGGGCGCCCCGGGACGAGAATCAGGCCACCACCCTGATGCTGCTGGCCAGTATCTATCTGATCAGCATGTATCTGAGCCAGCACATCGGCCGCTTCGCCGGCGGCCGGGCCCTGGCCTGGACCCTGGGCACCACCCTGCTGTCCGCCGGCCTGGTGATCACCGTGGTGCTGCTGTGCCGCATCGGCTACGCGCGCACTTCCCTGGTGGTCGGCATGGGCCTGCTGCTGGGTCTGCAAACCCTGTCGATTCTCATTAACCGCCGCTTCCGGCACCTCAAGCTGGCGGTGGTGCCCTCTTCCCTGGTGGGCGGCGAGATGCCGCGCACCCGCAACGTGCAGTGGCGCTACCTGGCGCGCCCGGAGCTGGGCGACTGCCGCTACGACGGCCTGGTGGTGGACATGCACGCGCGGCTGGACGACGACTGGATTCGCTTTATCAGCCATTGCAGCATCGCCGGCCTGCCGGTGCTGGACAGCGGCAAGGTGTTCGAGGCGATTCAGGGCAAGGTGGACCTCACCCGCCTGAAGAGCACCGATCTGGGTTCCCTGCAGCCCTCGCCGGTGTACCTGTCCGCCAAGCGGGCCCTGGACCTGGCGCTGTCGGTCCTGATGCTGCCGCTGATCATTCCGGTGTGCCTGGTGGTGGCGCTGTTGATCCGGCTGGATTCCCCGGGGCCGGCCCTGTTCGTGCAGGAACGGGTGGGACGGGGGAACCGGGTGTTCCGGATGTACAAGTTCCGCTCCATGCGGCCGGACGACGGCTCCAAACCCCAGTTCGCCGACGAGGACGCTCACCGCATCACCCGGCTGGGGGCGTTCATCCGCAAGTTCCGCATCGATGAGCTGCCACAGATTTTCAACGTGCTGCGCGGCGACATGAGCCTGATCGGCCCACGCCCGGAACAGCCCGGCTTCGTCGAGCGCTTCGAGCAGGAAGTGCCCTTCTACAGCTACCGCCACATCATCCGCCCGGGCATCACCGGCTGGGCCCAGGTGGCCCATGGCTATGCCACCGACACCGAATCCACCCGCCAGAAAGTGGAGCACGATTTCTATTACATCAAGAACCTTTCCCTGGGCCTGGATCTGCTGATCCTGATGCGCACCGTGAGAACCGTGTTCACCGGCTTCGGGGCCCTTTAAGCAATGGCGGAAGCGGACCAAACCGGGGTTCCGATCTCGGTGATCATTCCCATGTACCAGCACTGGGAGCTGGCACCTACCCTGCTCGCCGCGCTGGAGGCCCAGACCCTGCCCAAGGATCGCTGGGAATGCTTCATCGTCGACAACGGCTCCGACCGGGTGCCGGACCCGGCCACCCTGCCCAACTTCGTGACCCTGCTGGAATGCCCCCGCCCCGGCTCCTACGCGGCCCGTAATGTGGCCCTGGAGCAGGCCCGTGGCGAACTGCTGGTGTTCACCGACGCCGATTGCCGGCCCCGGCCGGACTGGCTTGAGCGCCTGTGGGCCCGCCACCAGGAAAACCCCGGCGCGCGCCTGATCGCCGGCGGTGTGCGGGTTTGCAAGTTCGATTCCGCGCCGCCCAACGCCGTGGAAATCTACGACACCGCCATGGGAATTCCCCAGGCCCGGTACGCCCGGCGCGGCTACGCCGCCACCGCCAACCTGGCGGTGCCACGCAGCGCCTTCCAGCGCCTGGGGCCGTTCGACGCGGCGCGCTTCTCCGGCGGCGACGCGGAATTCTGCCAGCGCGCCGGCGCCGCCGGCATTCCCTTGTTCTACGAGGCGGCGGCGGCGGTGGACCACCCGGCGCGGCGGGACTGGCCGGAACTGACCACCAAACTGAAACGGGTCAAGGGCGGCCAGATCCGCTCCGGGCCCTGGAAGCGACGGCTGAAATTCCTGATCAAGACCTTCGTGCCGCCGGTGTGGGCGTTCTGGTACGCCGTGCGCAGCGACAAGGTCTCCGCCCGGGAAAAGCTCACCGTGCTGCGGGTGCAGACGGCACTCTGGTTCCTGGAGATGGCCGAAACCCTGCGCCTGTTGTTCAACGGACGCATGGAGCGCCGCTAGCCCCATGAGCCCCAGCGTTTCCATTATCACCCCCTGCTACAACGCCGCCGACACGTTGCCGGGCACGGTGGCGTCGATTCTGGCCCAGGACTTCGATGACTGGGAGCTGCTGCTGGTGGATGATTGCTCCGGCGATGCCACCGAGGCGGTGGCGCGCGGCTTCGCGGAGCGGGATGCCCGGGTGCGTTATGTGCGCATGGTGGAGAACGGCGGCGCGGCGCGGGCCCGTAACCGCGGCATCGAGCTGGCGCGCGGTCGCTACATCGCCTTCCTGGACGCCGACGACCTGTGGCTGCCCAACAAACTGTCCGGCCAGCTGGCGTTGATGCGCGAGTGGGGCTGGGCTTTGACCTTCACCGCCTACCACAAGGTGGACGGCGAGGAGCGGCAACTGGGTCGGGTGGGCGTGCCGGAGCGGGTCGCTTACCGGCAGTTGCTGAAGACCAACTACATCGGCTGTTCCACCGCCATCTACGACAGCGAGACACTGGGCAAGGTGCTGATGCCGGACATTCGCCGGCGCCAGGATTTCGGTTTGTGGCTGCGCCTGCTCAAACGCACGCCCTATGCCTATGGCATCGACCGGGCCTGGACCCGCTACCGGGTGCGCGGACAATCCCTGTCCGCCAACAAGACCCGCAGCGCCGGCTACAACTGGCGGCTGTATCGGGAGGTGGAGGGGCTGTCCCTGCCCGCGAGCCTCTACTACTTCGCGCATTACGCGGTGCGCGGCCTGCTGCGCAGCCGGCTGCCCGGGCTGGCGCGCCGGCTCGGCTGGCTGTCCTAGGCGGCGTCCAGGGAACGTTCACCGTTCTCGCACAGCCGCACCACGCTGTCGTGGGGCCGGTCGTAGCGGCGCCGGATGGCATCGCCCAGCGCCATGCCCAATACTCGGAGGTAGGTTCCCGGGGCCTGGTAGAAACGGGCCTTGAGCGTCCACTGCAGTATTTTCAGCGGGGCGATGCCCCAGAACAGCCAGCCGGCGGCGGCGTGGTAGACCCGCAGACCGTTGCGATAGGTGTAGTACGCTTTCCACAGGGGCCGATATACCGGTTCGTCGTCATCGAAAGTGCTGCAATCGTGGGTGAAGCGCACCCAGGGCAGGAAGCGTATGCGGCGGCCGGCACGGCTGATGTTCAACGAATAGAGCACGTCGTCGCCGTAGATGAACAGTTCCCCCGCCGGCAGCCCCACCTCCTGCAGCATTTCGCCGCGCACGAAGAAGCCCACGAAGGACGTGGCGTCCACCGGGATCGCGTGCCCGGCCTGGTAATCCTGGTCGTCGATATGAAAACCGTCGCGCCCACCAAGCAGAGTGCGTAGGAACAACCGCCAGTGCCAGAACGGATTGCGGCTGGGCCGGTTCATCTCGCAGATGCGGCCGTCCGGGTAGTAGACCGCCGCCGCCGCGGCGTCCACGCCGTCCAGGTCGGAGTCCAGAAAGGCACGGAAGGCGCCGGGCTGCGGATGGGCATCGTCGTCGAAGCACACGATCCACTCCGGCCGGTAGCGGGCCTGGGCGTGCCAGAAGCCCACCTCGAAGCCGCCGGCGCCGCCCAGATTGCGCGGCATGGGCAGCAAGTCCAGGCGCTCGTGACGCTCGGCCTGCTCGCTCAGCCATTCCCGGGTGCCGTCGGTGGAACCGTTGTCCACCACCAGGATGGCATCGCAGTCCTGTTCCAGCAGCGCCGCCACGCAGGTCCGTAGATGCGCGAGGCGGTTGAAGGTGACCACCACGGCGGCCAGTCGGTTGTTCATGCGTGCACCTCTACGTCGCAAAAAGGAGTGGCGGCTTACAGCGGCCGGGTGAAGAACGCCGGCTGCGGCTCTCCACGGGCTTCGTGGTCCAGGAACGCACGGGCGCTATCCAGCGCCTCGCGGATAGTGACGTCCATGTCCAGATACCGGTAGGTGCCGAGCCGTCCCACGAAGGTGACGCCTTCACTGCCTTCCGCCTTGGCCACATAGCGCGACAGCATGGCCTTCTCGTTGACCAGCCGGATCGGGTAATAGGGAATGTCGTCCGGGCCGCAGGCGCGGCTGTATTCCCGGTAGCAGACACTGGCGCGGTGCTCCTCCCAGGGAGAGAAATGCTTGTGCTCGGTGATGCGCGTGTACGGCACCGCTTCATCGCCATAGTTCATTACCGCGCAACCCTGGTAATCGCCGTCATGGGTAAAGCGTTCGAAGTCCAGGGTGCGGTAACCCAGGCGGCCCTCGCTGTAATCGAAGTAGCCGTCCAGCGGGCCGGAATAGAACACATGGTCGTAGTCCCGGGCCATGGCCGGGTCGAACGGGGTATTCAGGTGCACCTGCATACGCGGGTGATCGAGTATGCCTTCCACCAGCGCCGTGTAGCCGTGTTCCGGCATGCCCTGGAAACGGTGGAAGAAGTAGTTGTCGTTGTAGTTGAAACGCACCGGCAGCCGCTTGAGGATGCTGGCCGGCAACTCCGAGGGATCACAGCCCCACTGCTTCTTGGTATAGCCGTGGAAGAACGCCTTGTACAGATCCGCCCCGACGAAGCGCATGCCCTGCTCCTCGAAGGTGCTCGGCTGGTCGATGTCGGTGGCGGCCTGGGACTCGATGAACTCGCGGGCCTCCTCGGGCCGCAGGGTGGTGCCGAAGAACTGGTTAATGGTGTGCAGATTGATCGGCAACAGATAGACGCGCCCGCCCACGGTGCTCTTCACCCGGTTCACATAGGGCATGAAGCGGCTGAAATGCCCCACGTAGTCCCACACTTCCCGGTCGTCGGTGTGAAAGATATGCGGCCCGTAGACATGCACCATGACACCGGTGTCCGGATCGCGCTCGGTGTGGCAGTTGCCGGCGATGTGATCGCGCTGCTCCACCAGCGTCACGGAATGGCCCGCATTGGCCAGCTCACGCCCGATTACCGCGCAGGAAAAGCCCGCGCCCACCATCAAGATATTCATACTGCCTCCAAAACCGGCATCATTCGCCGAACTGCTGCTTCCAGAAAACCTCACTGGTCAGATCACCGTGCGCATGCCGATAGGCACGACGCAGGCGACGGCCGTGCCAGATCAAACGGCACCAAAGGGCCAGTGACCGCCAGGCCACGGAAAAGAAATAACGTTTATCGTGCCGGGCCAGGAAAACCGGGCGTCCGGCGTCTTTGTACAACACCCCCTGGCGCCGGAACGCCACGCGAGCGAACGGCGACAAGGAAAACTCGGCGGACACGATGCTCCGTCGTTTGAACAAGCGGGCCGGCAGAAGGTGGCCATTGAGCGTGGCGAACCTGAAGCAACGGTGGCCGATACTTTCTTCCTTATGGAACTGAAAATCGTCGAGCAACCGCTCCGCGTCCTCATCCACCGGGTGCTCGTAGCGTGTTTGCGCCTTGAGCCGGCCCCGTCGCTCGCTGAGATCAATGTGCTCGGCCCAGAAATCCGGCCCGGCGAGCACGTCCATGGCCGCCTGGCACTGGGCCATGGTCCGGTCATAACAAAGCGCGAAGGATGATTTCATCGCCGCGCCGGCGAACCACAGAAGCACCCTGCCCCAGCCACCGTGCAGTAGCGCCGTGGCTAGCGTGGAGCGCGTCGAAAGGTAGGTCACCATGGGACCCGCCTTGGCGGCGAAATCCTCCTGCCAGGTGGCGATGCCATTCAGGGTGACAATGCGAAAATCATGGCTCAGGGAAAATTCGATGTCGTCGCCGCGTACGAAGAACGGGAAGGGAAAACGATGGGCTCGTTGAACAGGAAACAGGAAAAACCACCAGGCGCCGTAATCCACGTGCACTGGCGTTTCGTTGTCCAGCACCTGAGCGTAATCACGCAGATCAAGCCCGTTTTTAAGCGGTCGCACGAGACCGTCGAAGGCGGCGCCGGCTTCGTGCTGGATGAATTTCGATTCCTTCCTCAGCATCGCGCCGGCGATGCTCAAGGCGGGATCCTCGGAATAGGACAGAAAGGCGTGGGCGCGTTCCAGCGCCGTTACTTCACAGGCGGCATCGTCGTCCATGAACAGGCAATGGGTACACCCCGGCAGCGCCTTCGCCTCGGAGAGCCCCCTGGCAAAGCCGCCGGCACCGCCCAGGTTGGGGTTATCCAGTACCTTGAGGTGCTCGCTTTCTTCTACGTCGATGGGGTCGCCATTGTTGACGATGAACACCTTGATCCAGATATCGCGGTCGTGGGCCCGGTCGAGAAAGCCGTGTAAACGGCGCGCCGTGGCCGCGATGTCCTGGAAACGGTTAAAGGTGGTAATGACGATCGCCAGCCCCACCTCCCTGCTTCTGTCCTGCTCGGTGGTGAAAGCGACGCCGCCAACCCGCGTCGGCTTCAGTGCCGCGATCTCCAGGTACAAGGATTCGTAAGGCAGCGTCGCCACCGCGTCGCTGATCGCGAAGCGCTGGTCCGGTGAAGCACCGGTGACGTGCCACTCCTTCACCAACTCCTCGCCGCCGGCCGGGTTAGCACCCCACACGCGAACCAGCGCCTCACCTGCCAGGTCCAGCGACATGTTCAGGCTTCGCAACCGGGTATGGCGTTGCCATTTGCCCAGACTGAACGCACCAAAATAGGTGTTGAAACGGCTGACGCCGCCGGCCTCCAGATACAACGTCCGCTCCGTGAACGAATAGCTGCTCTGTCCACCGAGGCGGGCATAAAGGGGAAGATCAGCGCACAGTTTGCCATCGGGCAGAAGACATTCGTGCAGTTTGAACGACATGCTATTTTTTCCTCATTACATCAATCGCGGCGACGATCAGTGCACCGGCTGCCGCCGTGCACCGGTCATCCCGGTTACGGGCCCGCGTGGCGGCGTATTCCGCGTCATCCAGATCCGAGGACCGCCAGAGACAGTAGTCACGCCGTTGTTCCGGTTGACGCTCGAAAAGCGGGTCCTCGAAGTTCATGGGCAGAGCCTGGTTTGAACTCCGCCACAGTTCTCGCAACGGGGCATTGAAGTACTGGTAAGGCTCTCCGGCCCCTGGGTCGTGACGCGACTCGCCGGCCGATTCACGGATCAAATGCACCGCTCTCTGGTGTACGTCCAAAGAATGCTCGAAGCGATTCAGGTGCCGGACAATCTCAAAGCCGAGGCGGGTCAGACGCGGATTACGATCTTCAAAACCGCTCAGCCTTTCGGATGGCTGATACCCAATGAAGTCGCAAAAATCATCCACCACGCTGCCATTTTTGAGCCGATCCCGCTGGAAAGGCTTGAAAATCACCGCTTGCTCGCCGAACCGCCTGACCCAGCTCTTCCTCAGTGCCCGATAATCGCTGTGGCAGGCTGGCAGGGTGTCGGCGAGGGAGGCGATATCGCGGGTCGATTGATTGAAACCAAACTTGATCAGCTCATTGCACCATGACTCAACATGCTGGTCCTGCCTGCGCAGGTAAGCCACCACGGTTATCGAGTCAAACATTGGCCTGAGCCGGTCCGCCAGCACGGCGAGCGCCGACCGGCGCAGTCTTGAGGCTTGATCCAGGAAATAGAAATCCTCCGAGCTGAGAATCACGCGACGGCAGTCCGTGTGTTTGACCTGATGCGTCAACTGTTCCCACACACCAGCATCACGAGAGACATCATGAGGCGTCATGCGCAGCCCTTTCACCGTCTTCTCGCGCAACTCGTAGGACAGTGCATGCTGGGCATTGTCGTTATCGACATGGCGCAGGCGGGGGTAGAGAAAACCCTGCTGCTGGAGCCTACTCCTTTCCTGCGCCAGAAAGTCCTGCAGGGAAGTAGTCCCCGACTTGGGTTGGCCGATATGCAGGTAGAGTTCTGGTCGCCGCCGTGATCGCCTAAACCACATAGCTCCCCCCTTTCCGGTCCAGATCGATCACCCGGTCGGCCAGCTTTTTGACCTGCTCCTCCGAGTGAGAAACCAGCACCACGGTTTGCCTGGAGTGGATTTTCCTGGTCATTTCCAACTCCGCCTTGCGACGGAAATGGCGGTCACCCACGCTGAGGGCTTCGTCAATCAGCAACACGCCGGGAGACAAGAACATGGCCACCGCGAAGCCCAGGCGGGCCCGCATGCCGGCGGAATAGGTCTTCACCGGCTCATGCATGAATTCACCCAGTTCGCTGAAATCGGCGACCCTTTCCAGTGAGGCGCGTGCCTGCTTGCGGGTGTAACCGAGCAGCATGGCGCTGAGCACCGCGTTGTCGGTGCCCGGTAACTCTCCGTCGAAGCCGGCCTGCAAAGTAAGGAGGGAGACACTGACCCCGTGATTGACCAGCGTTCCCTGATCGGGCCGTAGAATACCCGCCAACACTTTGAGCAAGGAGGACTTGCCCGCGCCATTGCGGCCCACTAGTGCCAGGGTCTCGCCTTCATGGAGATCGAAGCTCACGTCCTGGAACGCTTGATGGTAACGGGTCGGCCTGAATATCCCGCCTCGCCGCTTATATCGCACACCCAGCTCCCGCGCGGAAATCACCACTGGCGCCGTCATTCGATCACCACCCGGGGGAATACCCCTTCAAGACGCCGGTAGGCGAGCAGCACGGCCACCAGGCCCAGCGCGCAGCCCAGCGCCAGCCAGCCCAGCTGGCTCCAGTCCGGCCATTGATGGTCCAGCAGAATGCGCCGGTATTGGTGCAGGAGATTGGCCATGGGGTTGGCCAGGAACAGGTCGCGCCAACGTTCCGGAATGGTGTCCAGGGTGTAGAACACGCCGCTGCAGAACAGCAGGAACTGGAGACCGGTGGGCACCAGGTTGAGCAGGTCGCGCACGAATGGAATCAGCATGGCGAGCGCGCAGCCCACCACCACCATGAACGCAAGCTGCAGCGCCACCACCGGCGCCA
Source organism: Alloalcanivorax profundimaris (assembly GCF_015265435.1). Classification (GTDB taxonomy): domain Bacteria; phylum Pseudomonadota; class Gammaproteobacteria; order Pseudomonadales; family Alcanivoracaceae; genus Alloalcanivorax; species Alloalcanivorax profundimaris. The sequence continues at coordinate 138,387 of NZ_JABJWH010000021.1, forward strand.
GTGCCAGCCAGTGCGGCGTGGGCGGCAGCCCGTAGACCACCAGGAACACCGCCAGCATCAGGAATACCAGGGTTTGCTTGCCGGCGTTCTGGGCCACCGCCACCAGTGGGAAGAACAGCGGCGAAATGCGCACCTGGTTCATCAGGCCGCGCCCTTCGACGATGGTGTTGGAGGCGTGCTGGATGGTCTTGGCGAACCATTGGAACGGCACCAGGCCGGTGAGCAGATAGGCGACAAAGCCCTCGCCGCCGCGATGCAGCAGCAGGCCGAACACTACGTAGAACACCGCCATGTAAAGCAGTGGATCAAGCACCCACCAGAGGTAACGCAGATGATTGCGGTTGGCTTCGGATTTGAGATTCAGGCGCGCCTTGGTGAGCACCAGATCAATGAAGTTGCGGCCGTCGCGGCGGCGCGGTGGCGCTACCGGAGGCGGCGCGGCGGCGTCGAGCTCGGCCAGCCAGTCGGTGCCGTGCTCCTCCGCCAGGCGCAAGCGCCGGGCTTCCCGGGGGCGGCCGAGCCGCTCCTCGGCGTCGGCGGCGCGGCGATAGCCGGCGGGCAGATTCGGAAACCGTTCGCGTACCCGGGCCCAGCGGGTCAGGGCTTCCTCCCAATCACCGGCTTCCATGGCCAGTTCCGCGTATTGGGCGAGGCCGCCGGGGTCGTCCGGGAACGCTTCACGGACGTGGCGGTTGAACACCAGGGCGGCGTCCGGGTCGCCGTCGGCCAGGGCGAGCCCGGCGCTGCGCAGCCAGACCGGCGGATCATCGGGGAAACGGCAGCGGGCCTCGGCCAGCAGGCGCGCGGCTTCGCCGTGGTCGCCCCGGGCCAGGGCCACGTTGGCGCCCTGCACCCAGCCCCCCGCGTGAGACGGAAAACGGCGGCGGGCTTCGTCCAGCAAAGCGGCGGCATCATCATGGCGGCCCAATTGTTTATAGGCCACCGCCGCCTGAATCCATACCGGGGCGTGGTTCGGGTAAACGGCGCGCAGGGTCGCCCAACGGCGCGCGGCGGCGTCCCACTGGCGCGCCGTCATGGCATCGCGTGCCCATTGAAAAGCGTCCTGCGGAGCGAGCCGGTCATCCTGCGCCGGCAACGGTTCGGGGGGCTGAATTTGGCGTGGCGCCATACTGCATCCGGTCCAAAACGGGTCGGGCAGAAGGTGCCACACAGAGCGCCGATGGAACCGAGACGCAGTCGGTAAAACACCCCCGGATCAGGGGGATTTTTGAATTTTTTACGACTTGTTCACGCCATCATGGCGCGACAACTGTTTACGCGGACTAGCGGTAACCGTTGGGATTGCGCTCCTGCCAGCGCCAGTGATCCGCGCACATTTCGTCGATGCCGCGCCGGGCGCGCCAGCCCAGGACCTTCTCGGCGTGGGCCGGGTCGGCGTAGCACACCGCCACGTCGCCGGGGCGGCGCTCGACGATGCGGTAGGGTACCTCGCGGCCGCTGGCGCGGGCGAAGGCCTGGACCATTTCCAGCACGCTGTAGCCACGGCCGGTGCCCAGGTTGGTGGTGATCAGGCCGCCCTGCTCCAGCAGCGCGTCCATGGCCGCCAGGTGGCCCTGGGCCAGGTCCATGACGTGGATGTAGTCGCGCACGCCGGTGCCGTCGGGGGTGTCGTAGTCGCCTCCGAACACGCTCAGTTGTTCGCGCTTGCCCACCGCCACCTGGGCCACGTAGGGCATCAGGTTGTTGGGGATGTCGCTGGGGTCCTCGCCGATGCGGCCGCTTTCGTGGGCGCCCACCGGGTTGAAGTAGCGCAGCAGGGCAATGCGCCAGGACGGGTCGGCCACATGCAGGTCTCGCAGCATGTCCTCGATGTGCAGTTTGGTGGCGCCGTAGGGGTTGGTGGTGCTGAGCGGGAAGTCCTCGCGGATCGGTACCGTGGCCGGGTCGCCGTAGACGGTGGCCGAGGAGCTGAACACCAGGGTGCGCACGCCGGCGCGCTCCATGGCTTCGAGCAGGCGCAGCGAGCCGACCACGTTGCAGTCATAGTAGCGCAGCGGCTGGGCCACGGATTCGCCCACCGCCTTGAGGCCGGCGAAGTGGATCACCGCGCCCACCTCGTGCTCGCCGAACAGCCGGTCGAGCAGCGCGCCGTCGCGGATGTCGCCTTCCTCGAACACCACCTGGCGGCCGGTCAGGGCTTCCACCCGGCGCAGCGCCTCGCGGCTGCCGTTGGACAGGTTGTCGAGCACCACCACCGGGTGCCCGTCCTCGAGCAGCCGCAGTACGGTGTGGGAGCCGATGTAACCGGCGCCGCCGGTGACCAGAACGGTTTTCATCGCGGGTCCTTCCTGGATTGAGGGTGGGTGTTTCCTGGCCGCCAGTGTAGCGCCGCAGCGGTCAGTTGGAGAAGGGGCGGCGGCCGCGCAGGGCGTGGGCCAGGGTGGCGCCGTCGACAAACTCCAGATCGCCGCCCATGGGCACGCCCTGGGCGATGCGCGAAACGTTGACGCCGGCTTCCCGGGCCAGATCGAGCACGTAATGGGCGGTGGCCTCGCCTTCCACGGTGGTGCCGGTGGCCAGGATCAGCTCCTGGATCTCGCCCTCGTTGAGGCGCGCTTCCAGCACGTCCAGGCCCAGCTCCCGGGGGCCGATGCCGTCCAGCGGCGAAAGCTGGCCCATGAGCACGAAATACTGACCCCGGTATTCACCGGATTGTTCCACCGCCAGCACGTCCGCCGGCGAGGCGACGATGCACACCAGCCCCGGGTCGCGGCGCGGGTCCTGGCAGATCGGGCACAGCTCCTCTTCGGCGTAGTTGCGGCAGCGCTTGCACTGGCGCACGCCGTCCATGGCCTGGGACAGGGCGGCGGACAGGGCGCGGCCGTCGTCGCGGCCGCGCTCAAGCAGCGTGTAGGCCATGCGCTGGGCGGAGCGGGGCCCCACCCCGGGCAGGCAGGTGAAGGCCTCGATCAGGGTTTCCACCAGGGGCGGATGTTTCACGGGTTGAAGCCCGGCGGGAACGGGAAGCCATCGGCCATGCCCTTCATGGATTCCTGCTGCTGGCGCTCCACGCGGCGCACCGCGTCGTTCACGGCAGCGGCGAGCAGGTCCTCCAGCATGTCCTTGTCCTCGCTCATCAGGCTGTCGTCGATGGCCACGCTCTTGACGTCGTGGCGGCCGTTCATGACCACCTTGACCATGCCGGCGCCGGCTTCACCGGTGACCTCGGCGTTGGCCGCGTCTTCCTGGGCCTTCTTCATTTTCTCCTGCATGGCCTGGGCCTGCTGCAGGAGATTGTTCATGTCGAAATCCATGGCAACCTCGATGGGGTCTCGGTTCAGTCTTCCCGGGGCTGGATGCTGTGCTCGTCCAGCCGGGCGTTGAAGCGTTCGATCAGGTTTTTCACGGTGCCGTCGTCGAGCAGCGCCTGGCGCGCCTCGGCGAGGCGCTCGCGCCGGCGGGCCTGGTCCAGGGCCTCCGGCGTGTCGCCGGCGTCCGCCTCGAATTCCAGGGTAAGACGGATACGGCGCTGGAAATAGTCGCTCAGCGCGCCGGCCAGCTCCTGGGTGCGTTCCTGGTTGACCAGCACCTGGTGGCCGGTGGCCAGCGTCAGGGTCCAGAGATCGTCCTGACGCTGGGCGAGCACCGCGTTACGGGCCAGGTTGCGCACGGTGCCGTCCAGGGGCAGGCGCTCCACCAGGGCCGCCCACCAGGAGCCCACGTCGTGGTCGGATTCGGGCTCGGCCAGCGGCAGCGGCGGTTCCTGGGCCTTGGCCGGGGCAGGCGCCGCGGCCGGGGTCCCGGCCTGGGCCTCGGTCTCGGCGCTGTCCGGCGCCGGCGCCTGGGAGCCCGCGGGAGCCCGAGGTGGCGTGGCCGCCTGGGGCGCCGGCGTCTCCGGCGGCGCGCCGTCCATCATGGCCGGGGGCGCTTCGTCCCAGGGCGGCGGCTCCTCGTTCCAGGGCGGCGCCTCGTCACCGCCGCCGGGGGACGGGGCCGGCGCCGCCGCTGCCGGTCGGGCGGCGGTGCCCTGCTCCGCCGGCGCCGGGCTCGGGGCGGGCGGAGCAGGTTCGGCGGCGGCCGGGCGCCGGGGAGCCCGGTCATCGCCGAGCAATGCGCGCAGGTCACCAGGGGTCGCGGTGGGCGTGCTGGCCGCCGCGTTCCCGGCCGGGGCGTTCACGGTGGAGGGGGCGTCACCGGTGGCACCGGCGGCGGGCGCCGGCTCAGGCTTTTTTGCCGGGGCCCGGGCCTCCCCGCCGGGCAGCACGCCACGCGGGGAGAACAGCACCATGCGCAACAGGATCATTTCCAGAGCGGCGCGGGCGTCCGGCGCTTCCTGGATGTCCCGGCGCCCCCGCAGGGCCACGTCGTAATACAGCTGGATCTGCTCCGCCTGGAAGGCGCCGGCCAGTTCCGCCATGGCCGGTTCCGCGTCGTCACCGCCCAGGGCCTGGATCACCGCCAGCTCGTGGAGCGCCGACACCACCTCGTCGAGCAACGCCAGCTCGTCCGGGGCGTGCTCGGCGATCCCCGCCAGGGCGCGCAGCACGCCGGCGGCCTCGCCGCCGGACAGGGCCTGCAGCAGGGTGCGCACATGGCCCCGGTCCACGGTGCCGAGCATGGCCGCCACCGCCTGCTCGGTGAGCTGCTCGCCGCCGAAGGCAATGGCCTGGTCGGTGAGGCTGAGGGCGTCGCGCATGGAGCCCTGGGCGGCGCGGCCCAGGGCCAGCAGCGCCGGCTCCTCGAAGCGGATCATCTCGCGCTCCAGCAGCGCCTTGAGGTGCCCGGCGATCTGTTCCGCCGGCAGCGCCTTGAGGCTGAACTGCAGGCAGCGCGACAGGATCGTCACCGGCATCTTCTGGGGGTCGGTGGTGGCGAGCAGGAACTTCACGTGGGGCGGCGGTTCCTCCAGCGTTTTCAGCAACGCATTGAAGGAATGGGCCGAGAGCATGTGCACCTCATCGATCAGGTACACCTTGTAGCGGCCCCGGGTGGGCGCGTACTGCACGTTCTCGAGCAGCTCGCGGGTGTCCTCCACCTTGGTGCGGCTGGCGGCGTCCACCTCGATCAGATCCACGAAGCGACCCTCGTTGATCTCCTGGCAGGTGGGGCACACACCGCAGGGCTGGCTGCTCACGCCCTCCTCGCAATTGAGGCAGCGCGACAGAATCCGCGCGATGGTGGTCTTGCCCACGCCGCGGGTGCCGGTGAACAGATAGGCGTGGTGCAGGCGATCCTGGTCCAGGGCATGGGTCAATGCCCGGGACACGTGCTCCTGGCCCACCAGTTCATCGAAGGTGCGCGGGCGGTATTTTCGGGCTAGAACCTGATAACTCATCGCTCTCCGGCCGGACGGCGTTCAGGGCTTCGGGAAAACCCGTATGCTAGCGAATCTCGCCGGTGGGGGACAGCGGATCGACCAAACAACGGGCCTGTACCCTTGCATTTTCAAGGAACTTTAGGGAAGTTATCATTTTTAGATAAACTTGCTAACCTGGCTATAAGCATGAACCCCATCACCAACCCTTACGCACCGGGCGCCGGTGCGCCACCACCGGCCCTGGCCGGTCGCGATGATTTGCGCGAGCGCGTGCACGTGGCCATCGAGCGGGCTCGCCGCGGACGTCATGCGAAGAGTGTGATTCTGGTTGGCCTGCGGGGCGTGGGCAAAACCGTTCTGCTCGACAGAATGCGGCTGGATTGCGAAGCGCGGGGCAACCAGACGATTCGTGTTGAGGCGCCGGAAGGTCGCTCCCTGCCAGCCATTCTGGCTCCCCGGCTACGCTCGGTTCTGCTCGGCCTGAGCCGGGTGGCGGCGGCCAGGGACCTGGCCGACCGCGCCCTGCGTGCCCTGGTGGGCTTCGCGCGCTCGCTCAAGGTCACCTTCAACGACATCGAGGTGGGCCTGGACCGGGAGCCGGAACCCGGGCTGGCGGACAACGGCGATCTGGAAGCCGACCTGGGGGTATTGCTGGAACAGGCCGGGTTGGCGGCCCGCCAGGCGGGCGTGGCCATCGCCCTGTTCATCGATGAACTTCAGTATCTGGAGGAAAGCCAGCTCGCCGCCTTGATCAGCGCCCTGCATCACTGTAGCCAGCGGCAGCTGCCGATCGTCATGGTCGGCGCCGGCCTGCCGCAATTGCGGGGCCGCGCCGGCAACGCCAAATCCTACGCGGAGCGGCTGTTTGACTACCCGGACGTGGGCCCCTTGACCCGGGAAGAGGACTTGCGGCAAGCGCTTATCGAACCCGCCCTGGAGGAAGGTGTTGAATACACCGACGGCGCCTTCCGCGCCGTGCTTTCGCATACCGGGGGTTATCCTTACTTCCTCCAGGAATGGGGTGCCAGCGCCTGGAAGGTGGCCACCGCCAGCCCGATCACGGAACAGGATGTGGAAGCAGCCACCGAGCAGGCCATCGCGGAGTTGGATCAAAGCTTCTTCATGGTGCGTTTCGACCGCCTCACCCCGGCGGAAAAGAGCTACCTCAGGGCCATGGCGGAGCTGGGTGCCGGGCCCCATCGCAGCGGCGAAATCGCCGCCAAGGCGGGGCGCACTTCCGCCTCGCTGGCGCCGATTCGCAACTATCTTATTCAGAAAGGGATGATCTGGAGCCCGAGCCACGGGGATACCGCGTTCACGGTGCCGCTGTTTGACGCGTTCCTGAAACGCGTAATGCCCGAGTTCGAACCAGGCTGAGCGGGTAGCAGAAGAAAGAAGGGGGGGGGAAGGAATGGAGGCCTTCCCGCCAGCCGCACCCCGGCACACGAGTCCACTGCTACCGTTGCTCCCTTCCGGGCCTGGCGGGGTTCACAGTTTGTCGTTGCGGGGGGACCGGCGGGTCGGCCATCGCTCGCCTTTCAGCGAGCGCGCATTGTGGCCAATGGCCCGGGGCTTTGCAAGCACCCGGGCCGCGCCCGGCGATCAGCCGCCGATTTATTCGGCGGATGGTCCATCCAGGGTGTCGCCGGCGCCGTTGATCGGCACCTGGCGGGGCTTGGCGGACTCGGGCACCACCCGGGTCAGGGCCACCACCAGCAGGCCGTCCTCGAAGCGGGCGCCTTCCACCTGCACGTGGTCGGCGAGGCGGAAGCTGCGCTCGAAGGCGCGCCGGGCGATGCCACGGTGCAGCCAGGTGCGGGTCTGGTCCTCGCTTTCGCGGGGCTTGCCGGTAATGCGCAGCAGGTTTTCCTGGACGGTGATGTCCAGTTCCTCCCGGGAGAAACCGGCCACCGCCATCACCACGCGGTAGGTGCCATCTTCCTCACGGATGATGTCGTAGGGCGGATAGCCGTTGGACTGATCGGAGCGCAGTACGCTTTCCAGCCAGTCGTCGAAGCGGTCGAAGCCCACGGAATGTCGGAACAGGGGGGCCAAGGTATTCATCACGTTACCTCCAATCCATCTCGAACGGTCCCCGAAGGCGACCGAAAGGACAAAGTCAGTGTCGTGACGGGTTAGCCGGCTAAAGCTGTCACGCTTTCTTATTTAGGGGTGGGGGAACGGATTTCAAGGGGTTGTTTGAAGCTGGGGGAGGATCGCGGCTAAAGCCGCTCCTACGATGCTGCGGGAGCGGCTTGTGGTGGCAATCAGCGGGCCGGGTCCGGCGCCAGGGTGGTGCTGTTGTTGCAGCGGAACCAGCCGGCGATGCTGAGCCGCTGGCGGCTCGCTTCCATAACCTCGTGGGGAATGCGGTCGCTGAGGAAGCACACCAGGGTGCCGGCCCGGGGCGTTACCTCCATCACCGGGGTGGCGGCGTCCGGGTCCGGCCACAGCCGCAGCCGCCCGCCTTCGTCGTCGCGCCATTGTTCGTTGAGGTAAAGCACCGCGGACAGCACCCGGCCGTTGTTGCCGTTGAAGGCATCCAGGTGGCGGCGATAGAAGGCCCCCGGGTCGTAGACCGCGAAGTGCGCCTCCAGATCGAACAAGCCCAGGAACAACGCCCGGTTCACCGCCAGCCGCAGGTGCTCCATCTCGTCGAGCAGGCGGCACTGGGCCAGGGTGGAGCCGTCCAGCCAGCGGGTACGGTCCCGGCGAACCCGGGTGTTACGGTGCTGATCCTGGCCACGGCCGATGCCGGCGTGATGAAACTCGCCCCGACGATGACGCAGCAATGCCTCGCGGCGCAGGGCGCGCACCAGGTGAGCGGGAAAATAGTCCGGCGCCACCGCGTAGTGGCGCGCCACCAGATCATCGATCAGCCGCTGGCAGCGGTCGCCGCCGGGGCCGCCGATCCAATCGGCAGGATTGTTCAGGGTCGTGTCCTCGGTGAGGGTGAAGACGGTTCAGTGCAGGGCGCCGGGCTCCGCGGGGCCGTCTTCGTCATCCGGATCCGGCCAGATCAGCCAGTCCGCCTGCTGGCAATCTTCCAGCAACTGCACGGTGGCGTCCAGCGTCGCCTGCACGAAGTAGATGAACTGGTCGAAGGTGACGCCTTGACGGCCAAACAACAGGTCGCAGGCGACCATGCGCGGCATGGCGTCGTCGTTGACGTCCAGGAACAGTTTCAGGGAGGGGTAATCCACGTTGAGCCGGGACAGATCCGCCTGGGCCACGAAGATCGCCGCGGGCCGCAGTTCCAGTTCGGTGGACAGCAGCACGCCGTCTTCTTCCACGAACAGGCGCGCGTCCACCACCCCTTCCCGGCCCTGCAGCTCGGACAGGTGCAGGCCATGGCACTGGTCGCAGATGTAGTATTGAATGTTGGCCTGTTCCAGCCAGCGCGTGACTTGTTCCGCGTCCGGCGTGACCACCGTCAGCATCGGCTCACTCCTTTATCCGGGGGCGCATGATCCGGCATTCCCGCGCTAAAGGAAAGGCCCGGATTGGAAAAAAGCGGCGCTTGCGCCCCCGGCCGCCACGGTGGTTATCATTGCCCGCGATACATGCTGTTTACCTTCCGGAGACTCCCCTTCCATGACAACAAAAACCTACGTGGCCTTCCGCAGCAGCGCCCGCCTGCACCAGCTCACCGACGGCTTTATCCAACGCATGCGCCACGGCGCCCGCGAACCGGAGCCCCGGGTGGTGGAAGACATCATGACCACCTTCATCGACGAAGCCCTGGACGCTTTCTTTCTGACCCCCGCCTCCTACTCCGGCCTGGGCACCACCCAGCAACGGCTGGTGCGGCTGGCCGCCGACACCATCTCCCGGGCCACCCGCCTGGTGATCGGCCGCAGTGCCCGCAAGATGGACCTGGCCCAGAACCGGGCCGCCGCCGACTACATGGACAGCATCCGCTTCCCCGGCCCGCAACACGCCTTCTGGTACGTGGCCTTCCCGATCGAGCCGGGCCTGGCGGAACGCGGCCGGCGCCTGGCGGAACGCACCGAGGAAGGTCACTTCGAAGGTGCCCGCGAGGACCTGGTCCATTACCTGCGCGGCGTCACCGACCAGGCCCTGCACTGGTACTTCAACAAACCCATCGATCTGCTCGGCTTCGGCCCGATTCTCCGCAGGGTGGCCTCGGTGGGCGTGGACACCACCCGCAAGGCCAGTTACGGGGTCATCAACAAGGTGATTCCCAATCTTAGTGACGAACAGTTGACCCAATCCGCGCTCTATTACCTGGACATGCAAGTGCGTCACTGACCACCGGAGGCGGTGCCTCACCGCCTTTTCGCTCACCCAAGAAAACACTCTGATAACAAATACTTACGCTCGTACCGGGAACGGAACGAACGTCACTAAGTTTTTACAAAAGTGCTTATACAACGGATTGCGCAGCGCTTCGGCGGCTCTCTACTATCAAATCAGCATCACGATAACGAACGAACGAGGAGCCAGCCGTGTCATTGCGCCATGCCATTCTTGTCCTACTGCAAGACCAGGAAGCGAGCGGCTATGACCTCGCCAGGGAATTCGCCAACAGCATCGGCCTGGTTTGGAACGCCACCCATCAACAGATCTATCTGGAGTTGGGCAAGCTCAACGAACAGCACATGGTCAGCTACCGCCATGTGCCCCAGGAAGGGAAACCGGATAAAAAGCTCTACCAGCTCACCGACGAAGGTCGGGCGGAGCTTATCCGCTGGCTAAAGAAGCCCGCCGGCCCGGCGCGCATCCGCGATGCCTTCATGGTGAAAGTGGCCGGCGGACAACTGGCGGATACCCAGAGCCTGCTCTCTGAGCTGGAACAGCTGGCCAAACAGCGACGGGAACGCCTGGCCACCTTCGAGGCCCTGGCCAAACGGCTCGATGACGAAGGCCTGGAAGACAACCTCTACAACTACCTGACCGTGCGCCGCGGCATCCTCGACCAACGGGCCTGGCTGCAATGGGCGGAAGAAGTGCGCCAGACCCTGGAACACGCCTCCGTCGGCAGCGCCACCTCTTGACCTCCCCGGCCCCGGCGGCATCCGCCGGGGCCCGCCTTGTCCGACAGAAGCCGACGTCCGCTTGCTCCTCCCCGAGGCGCTGGCTATGTTGGCCTTTGACTGTTCACCCGGGATCGGCCGCATGCACTTCGATGATCAACCCTCCCAGCTGGTCGCGCCGGACGGCCAGGTCCACCTCGGTCTGTTTCCGGATACCGTGGCCCGCGTTAACGGCCGCGATCACGATTACCGGCGCCCCATGGGTAGCCCGGCGTCGCGGCGGGCACGCCATTTCCATTACAAGCAGTTCCAGTATTTCGGGCTGGTCAGCGACGAGTTGCTGATCGGCTGCGCCCTGGCGGACACCGCCTATCTGGGGCTGGCGTTTTTCTATGTGTTCGAACCGGCCAGTGGCCGGCTGCGCGAGTACACCTGGCGCTCGCCGCTGGCGCGGGCGTTGTCCATGAGCGCCACGCCCCTGGAGGGCGAGAGCCGGTTCGAACAAAACGGCGTGGCGATCCGCCTGGGCTACGGGCAGACCGGGAACGGCGAGCGGCGCAAGACGTTGTCGGTGGCGTTGAAGGATCTGACCCTGGACGCGGCGTTGGTGGAGCCGCTGGATTACCGGCCCATGTCCCTGTGCACACGCACCGGGGTGAACGGCTGGACCTACGCCAACAAGGTGGCGGGGGTGGACGTGTCCGGCACCCTGCGCGACGAAGGCGGCGAGCGGGATCTGGGCGCCCTGCCCGGCGCCGGCGGCCACCATGATTTTTCCGCGGGCTATATGCGCCGGGAGACGTTCTGGAACTGGGCCTGCCTGTCCGGGCGGCTGGATGGCCACCGGGTGGGGCTGAATCTGTCCTGCGGGGTGAACGAGACCAGCGTTAACGAAAATTGTTTATGGCTGGATGGCGAACTGATCAAGGTGGAAGGCACCCGGTTCGATTACCAGCGCGACGATCTCCAGGCGCCGTGGCGGATACGCAGCCGCTGCGGCCGGGTGGATCTGACCTTCACGCCCTTGGGGCGTCATCGCGAGCGGCTCAATCTGGGGCTGTTCGCCAGTAACTTTCATCAACTGTTCGGGCGTTTCGACGGCGAGCTGCGCGCCGCCGACGGGGCGCCGCTGGCCGTGCGCGGCCTGCACGGTTTCGTCGAGGAGCAATACGCGAAATGGTAGACGAGCAAAAACAGCCGGACGAGCCGGAAACTCCGCCCGCCTCCGAGCCGGTCAACGAGCGCCTGCGGCGCGGTCTGTTCTGGGCCCTGGAGTACTGGCGCGAGCTGTTCAACTTCCGCTTCGACAAGTACATGATCATTCAGGTGATCCCGGGGGTGTACGGGGTGGCGCTCACCGCCATCGGCCTGGGGTTGCTGTATCTGTGTTTCGAGGCCTTCGTGGCGTCCACCTGGCGGGGGCTGTTCTTCCTGTTCATCGGCGGCCCGCTGCTGTTTCTGTTTTCCGCCACCTTGCTACGCGCGCTGCTGGAGTTCTACATGGTGGTGTTCAAGATTTCCGAACACGTGGATCAGCTGGTGGGGCTGCGCGACACCGTGGACCGGCTGTCCGGCATCGGCGATTCCGTGGACGAGATGGTGTCGGTGACCCGCCGCATTCCGTTCTGGCGGGTGCTGGCCGGTACCCGCCGGCGCGGGCGCGGCGCCGGAGAGGACGACTCGCACACATCCTGACGGCGCTCGGCGGGTGTATGCTGAAAAGCCTCTCCCCGCATGGAGCGTGATCATGGACGTGCTCAAACCCCATACCCGTGACATCGGTTTCCCGGTGCGGCGCCTGCTGCCGGCGGCCGGCCGCCAGCGCGTGGGGCCCTTTATTTTCTTCGATCACATGGGCCCCCATGTGTTTCCCGCCGAGGGCCGCGAGGGCGACGTGCGCCCGCACCCGCACATCGGCCTGGCCACGGTGACCTATCTGTTCTCCGGCTCGATGATGCACCGCGACAGCCTGGGCACGGAGCAGCGCATCGAGCCCGGCGCCGTCAACCTGATGACGGCGGGCCGGGGCATCGCCCATTCGGAGCGCATTCCGGAGGACACCCGGGCCGCCGGCGAGGCGGTGGAAGGCATCCAGACCTGGCTGGCGCTGCCGGTGGACCAGGAGGAGGACCCGCCCTGCTTCAGCCACCATCCCGCCAAGGCCTTGCCGGTGTACCGGGACCGGGGCGTCACCGCCCGGGTGCTGCTGGGCCGGGCGTTCGGGCTGGAGTCACCGGTGCCGGTGCCCTCCCCCGCTCTGTACGTGGACATCCAGCTGGAGGAAGGCGCTTCCCTGCCGTTGCCGGCCAGCGACCATGAGCGCGCTCTGTACGTGGCGGAGGGCACGCCCCGGGCCGGTGATTTGCCGCTGCGCGAGCATCACGTGGCGACCCTGGACAGCGACCGCAGCTGGCTGCTGGAAACCTTCGAGGGGCCGGCCCGGCTGATGCTGTTCGGCGGCGCGCCCCTGCCCCACCCCCGTCATATTTACTGGAATTTCGTGTCGTCCCGGGCGGAGCGCATCGAGCAGGCCAAGGAGGATTGGCGGGCGCGGCGGTTCGACGATATCCCCGGCGAGACGGAGTGGATTCCGTTGCCGGGGGAATGAGCGCCGATCGGCTTCAGCCGCGATTGGCGTCCAGCGCGGTCAGCAGCAACCGCTGGTAAAGGCGCTCCCGTATCCCGTCCGGTTCGTGCAGCCCCATGCGCTTGAGTTCGTCGGCGTGGGCGTCGGCGTCGTGGTCGTGCAGCAGGGCTTCCCGGGCCAGCTTCAGGTAATCCTTCTGGCTCACGGTTTCCTTCAGCCAGGTGAGCCCCTTGAGCAGCCGTTGCTCGGTGTCGTCGAAATCCGTGCCCAGGGGGAAATCCGGGAAGGCATCGGCGCCGGCTTCCGCCTTGAGGCGACGCAGGAAGTCCGGGTTGTTGTGCCGGAAGCGTTCCGGAATACGGTAGTCGTGGCGCAGCTTGCCGGCCTGCTGGGCCTGTTCCATGAGCTCCACCTGAAAGCGGCTGTCGGCCACGTTGAGCATGGCCATGACCACTTCCTCGTCGGTCTTGCCGCGCAGGTCGGCGATGCCGTACTCGGTGATCACGATGTCGCGCAGATGCCGGGGAATGGTGTTGTGGGCGTAGGAGAACAGCACGTTGGACGCCGCTTCACCGCCGCGCTCGCGCCAGGCCCGGGTCATCAGGATGGAGCGCGCGCCGGGCAGTTCATGGGCCTGGCTGACGAAGTTGTACTGGCCGCCCACGCCGCTAAGCACACGACCGTCGTCGAGCTGGTCGGAGACCGCCGCGCCCAGCAGGGTGACGGTGAAGGCGGTGTTGACGAAGCGTGCGTCACGGCGCTGCAGGACGCGCAGTTCCTCGCCGCCGTAGAGATCGTTGATCTGGTTCACCCGGGTCATGTTGATCTTGCCGCGCAGCTCCGCGTCCAGCTCACGCAGACGCTGGTAGAACGCCGCCGGCCCCAGGAAGAAACCGCCGTGCATGATGATGCCGCCGTTGAGGCTGTCACCGCGCCAGGTCTCCAGGGCTTCGCGGGTGTCCGGGTGGTCCAGGTCGTTGGGCACGCTGTCGTCGTTGGGCAGCCGCAGGCGGTTGCCTTCCACGGTGATGCCGCGCCGCAGCACGCCGAAGTCGGTGAGCCGCTTGAGGTGTTCCGGCGGCAGCGGCGAGCGAATGCCGCGCCGGCGCCGCAGGCCGTCGATCAGCTCCAAACCGGGCACGCAGTTGGCGTGCTTGAGACATTCCGCCTGCAGCGCTTTCCAGTCGTACACCGGGCGGCGGATGATGCCGTCGTCGATCAGCCGCAGCAGACCGTGGGTCATCATCTCGCTGCAACCGTAGAGCCCCAGCTCGAAGGGCCGGTCGCCGCCTTCCCGGCCGATCAGTTCCCGGTGCGCCTCGGGCAGTTCCAGGGCGTCCAGCAGGCGGCGGTAATCCTGATTGTACTGCTCGCGGCGGCGGGTGTGGTGCACCAGGGCGTCGCCCAGGGCGCCGATGCCGATCTGCAGGGTGCCGCCATCGCGCACCAGGGCGCTGGCGTGCAGGCCCACGAAATGATCCTGCAGGCTGACCGGCATGTTGGGGGTACTGAACAGCCGGGTCTGGGCCTTGGGGTCGTCGATGACGATGTCCATTTCGTCGTACCAGCGGCCCAGCTCGGCGTCGTTGCCCATGAACGGCAGGTCGTGGTGCACCTGGCCCACGGCGACGATGGTCTCGCCGGCGTCGCGGCGGGCCTTGAGCATGGGCAACAGTTCCAGGGTCACTTCCGGGTTGCAGGCGAAGCTGTAGCGGCGCGCGTCGCCCTCGCCTTCCACCGCCAGCATCTGCGCCACCACGTTGACGCCGCGGGCGTTGATGTCGCGGGCGGCGTGGGTGTAGTTGACGCTGATGTAGCGGCGCTGGGCGCTTTCACTGCGCAGCAGGCTGCCCGGCTGGAAGAAGAATTCGAACACGCGCACGTTGTCCGGCAGCTGGTCCTTGCGCAGGGCGTGCAGGTAATCCAGTTCCTCGTAGTCGCCGAACACCCGGTCCGCGAACGGCTCCAGAAAGCGCCGCTCCAGGTCGCTGCCGGCGGCGGGCCGGCCCAGGGACAGGGCGGTGTAGATGTCCAGGCGGATCGACGCGTCGTCCTGGGCGCGCCGATAGAGAGCGTTGACCAGACGGTTGGGCTTGCCCAGCCCTAACGGCAGCCCCAGGCGAATGTCGCCACCGGTGAGTTCGATTACGCGGTCGGCGGCCTTGAAGGCATCGTCCAGTTGCTCGGGCACGTCGGGCTCCTTGTTGTATTGGCAATACGTTCCTGGGCGTCAGTGTCCTCCGGTACGGGAGACGGCACTGACCAGAATCACGCCGATCACGATCAACAGCATACCCAACACCGCCGGGGCGTCGGGTATTTGTTTGAAAAATAAGGCCCCCACCAGGGCGATCAGTACGATGCCGGTGCCGGCCCATACCGCGTAGGCGATTCCCATGGGCACGGTACGCAAAGTCAGCGACAAAAAATAGAACGCCAGGCAGTAACCGGCTACGGTAACCGCCGAGGGCCAGAACCGGGTGAAGCCTTGGGAGGCATTAAGGGCGGAGGTGGCCACCACCTCGCTGAGAATGGCCACCGCCAGATACCAGTAGCCCATCAGTCCTCCACGACGGGAATGCGGGTGTCCGGGGCTTTCAGGGTCCAGGCCCGTTCGCCGGCCGGCGTCACCAGGAGGATGTCCAGGGGCACGCCGTTGATGAACTCCAGCAAGGGCACGTCCAGGGCCAGGAGCGCGTCCGGCTGTTGGCAACGCCAGGCGTAGCGGCCGGTGAACACCGCCGGCGGCGCCGAGACCGGCGGTGACAGGGTGGAATCCGCGTTTTGCCGGGTCACCGAACAGAGCGCCTCGGGCACCGGCTCCAGCACATTGCGGGCTTCGCTGAGGCGGCCCAGGGCGTCGCGCACCGCCAGCCTTTCCTCATCGGTGCGCGGCGCCTGCTCGAAGCCCACCACCTGGGCGGCGGGGAGGGACAGCCGCGCCACCAGGGCATGGCCCTTGAGGGCGACCTCCAGGCTGCCGGCGGCGCGCCCGGCGTCACCCTGCTCCGCCGCGCCGACGGCGCCGGCCAGCATCAACAGCCCGGCCAACAACAGCTCACGCATGCTCATTACCCTCCGTAGCGATCTCCAGCCGGCGCTGCCAGTCCCGCAGAAGACGTCGCGGCGCCGCCGGGTCGTCGCCAGCGGTGATCACCACCAGCCGGCTGTCCTCGTCGCCGCCGGGCCAGGCCGGCAGCGGCGTCATCTCCAGAGGTTGCGCGCCCACCGCCTGGATCAGCAAGGGGCCGTCCAGTTTTTCGATCGCCACCAGCCCCTTGAGGCGGACCAGATCGTCGCCGGCATCGTCGCGCAGCGCGGCGACGGCGGCTTGCAGCCGCTCATAGACGACC
Source organism: Alloalcanivorax profundimaris (assembly GCF_015265435.1). Taxonomy (GTDB): domain Bacteria; phylum Pseudomonadota; class Gammaproteobacteria; order Pseudomonadales; family Alcanivoracaceae; genus Alloalcanivorax; species Alloalcanivorax profundimaris. The sequence continues at coordinate 154,602 of NZ_JABJWH010000021.1, forward strand.
CGCCCGCGCCAGCGCAGCCCGGCGGGCTGCAGGGCATGTCCGCGCACCGGCGCGGCGGTGCTCGCCAGCGGCGACATCGACGTGGACACGGAAGCCATCCCGGACAGCGGCGCCAGCACCCCGGTGATCCGGCAGCGGCGGGGAAAATCCCGGTCCAGCAAGTCGGCGCCGGCGTCGGCGGCATCGATGACCTCCGCGTCCGGATTGAGCCGGGCCAGGGCGTCCGCCAGGGCCCGGCGGGCACCGGCGTCGACCCGGTCGGTCTTGGTCAGCAGCAATTGATCGGCGGCGGTGACCTGCTCCAACGCTTCCGGATAACGGGCCAACGCCGCCTCGCCGGCCACCGTGTCCACGGTGGTGAGAATGGAGCGCAGAGTGAACCGTTTGCGCAGCCAGGGGTCCTGCTCCAGCACCGATACCACGCCGAACGGATCGGCGGCGCCGGTGGTCTCCAGCAGCACCGTGGAAAATGGCGGCAGGTCACCGGCGGCCCGGGCCATGTAAAGATTGCGCAGCGTGGTGCGCAGGGTGCCCTGCACGGCGCAGCACACACAGCCGCCGGCCAGCAGGCTGACCGGGGCGCCCACCTTGCGGGCCAGATCCTGGTCGATGCCGATGTCGCCCAGCTCGTTGATGATGACGGCCAGGTCGCCGCGCTCGCCCAGCCAGCGGTTGAGCAGCGTGGTCTTGCCACTGCCCAGGAAGCCGGTCAGGACCACCAGGGGGGTGGGCGCGGTCATGGCGCCTCCCGCACCGCCCAGGGCAACGCCTGGCCGGCCATGAACGGCACCATGGCCTCGCCGGCGGCGGTGACCGTGTCCGGCACCGCCCAGTCGCGGCGCTCCAGGGTCACGGTGTCGGTGTTGCGCGGCAACCGGTAGAAATCGGCGCCGAAATGACTGGCGAAGCCTTCCAGCTTGCCCAGGGCGCCATGGCGGTCCAGGAAACTGGCGTACAGCGGCAGCGCCGCCCGCGCCGAATAACAGCCCGCGCAACCGCAGGCGGCTTCCTTCTTGTCACGGGCATGGGGGGCGGAATCGGTGCCCAGGAAAAAGCGCGGGTGGCCGTCCAGCACGGCACGCTGAATGCGCTCCTGATGGGTGCGGCGCTTAAGCACCGGCAGACAGTAGTTGTGCGGCCGCACGCCGCCCACCAGAAGATCATTGCGGTTCATCAGCAGATGCTGCGGCGTGACGGTGGCGGCGGTGAGCTCGCCGGACTCGCGCACGAAGTCCACCGCTTCGCCGGTGGTGACGTGCTCGAACACGATGCGCAGCTTGGGAAAGCGCTCGCGGATGTCGCCCAGGTAGCGGTCGATGAACACCCGCTCCCGGTCGAAGATGTCGATTTCCGGTTCGGTGACCTCGCCGTGCACCAGCAGCGGCACGTCGTGCTTTTCCATGGCCTCGTAGAGATGGCCGATGCGGCCCGGGTCGCTGACGCCGCTGTCGGAATTGGTGGTGGCGCCGGCGGGGTACAGCTTGAAGGCGTGCACGAAATCGCTTTGCGCGGCGCGGGCCACTTCTTCCACCGGGGTGGCGTCGGTCAGATAAAGCACCATCAGCGGGTCGAAACCGCTGCCCTCGGGAACGCGCGCCTGGATCCGTTCCCGGTAGGCGGCGGCCAGGGCCACGGTGGTCACCGGCGGCGTCAGGTTGGGCATGACAATGGCGCGACGGAAGACCCGGGCGGTGGCCGGCACGGTTTCCGCGAGCATTTCGCCGTCGCGGAAGTGCAGGTGCCAGTCGTCGGGTCGGGTGATCGTCAGGGTGTCGGTCATGTCTGCTGTCCTGTCGGCCGGTGAAAGACGCTCATGATACGCAAAATTGTCGGCTCTCCACAGTTGGCGTGCGACCAAGCGCACCCTTTGGCGCACTGCTTTTGAAGTCCATGACCCGCCCGCCTAGGCTTACCGCGCTTTTACCGAGGGCGTTGTTGTCCAGGCTTTTTTACCGGTGCTGATCACGGCGTCCGCCGCGATCAAACCGTGAGCCGGCGATGAGTAAGACTCAGAAATTCCTATGATAATCTGAACCAGTCGATGGTATTACACGGCCCGGCATGTTTGAGGCCGTGAGCAAGGGGGAGACATGGCGCGCACCGGGGAACAGGCTTCCACGCCGGGACACCTGGTCTGGCAACTGGATCATTTCGAGAACCACCGGCGCGCGATCCGCTTCGTGCGGCAGTTCCAGGACACCCTGTGCGTGTTCAGCGCCCCGGTGGGTCAGCTCTACACCAATTACGAGATCGCGGTGCCCGAGGGCCAGGACCGGTCACTGATCATCCTGCCCAATCCTTACGCCTACCACGACACCTTCAACGGCCTGCCGGAGGACAGCGCGCGCGCCACCGGCATCACCATCATTCCCGGCGAGCTGGCCGGTGGCAGCGGGCTGCACATGCTGATCCCGCTGCGCGGCAAGACCGGCCGCACGGTGCGCCGGGTGCCCCTGGCGACCGGGCTGAGGGCCCTGATCCGCCAGGAAAACACCGCCCGGCCGTTTCTGCCGGTGATCACCAAGGGCGACCTGCGCGCCTTCGACAAGGACAACCCCAGCCTGCACCTGCACCGGCTGGTGCCGGACCGTCTGAGCAACAGCTCGGCCATGGAGATCAACGGCATCCGCCGAGCGATCCGCGATCGCCTAGCGGTTTACCTGGACTAGTTGGCGCGGGCACCTAGCGCTCCACCGCCAGGGCCACGCCCTGACCGCCGCCGATGCACAGGGTGGCGAGGCCTTTTTTCACGTCCCGGCGCCGCATTTCGTGCAGCAGGGTCACCAGCACCCGGCAGCCGGAGGCGCCGATGGGATGGCCCAGGGCGATGGCGCCGCCGTTCACGTTGACCTTGGCCGGGTCCCACTCCAGGTCCTTGCCCACCGCCAGGGACTGGGCGGCGAAGGCTTCGTTGGCTTCGATCAGGTCCACCTGATCCAGGCTCCAGCCGGCGCGCTCCAGGCAGCGGCGGGTGGCGGACACCGGACCGATGCCCATGATCGCCGGGTCCACGCCGGCGCTGGCCTGGCCGGCCAGGCGCGCCAGGATCGGCAGGCCCAGTTGCTTGGCGCGGGCTTCGCTCATCAGCATCACCGCGGCGGCGCCATCGTTGAGCGCGGAGGCGTTGCCGGCGGTCACCGTGCCGTCCTTCTTGAAGGCCGGGCGCAGGCCGCCCAGGGAGTCGGCGGTGGTGTCGGCGCGGGGTTGTTCGTCGGTGTCGACGATTTTCGGCTCGCCCTTGCGCTGGGGCACCTCCACCGGGGTGATCTCATCCTTGAAGCGGCCGGACTCGATGGCCTCGGCGGCCTTGCGGTGGGAGGCGGCGGCGAACTCGTCCTGCTGCTCCCGGGTAAGACCATACTTCTCCGCCAGGTTCTCGGCGGTGATGCCCATGTGGTAGTCGTTGAAGGCGTCCCACAGACCGTCCTGGATCATCGAGTCCACCAGGCTGGCGTGGCCCATGCGCAGGCCGGTGCGCGCCTTGGGCAGCACATAGGGCGCCAGGCTCATGCTCTCCTGGCCGCCGGCGATCACCACCTCGGCTTCGCCGCAACGGATCGCCTGGCTGCCCAGGTGCACCGCCTTGAGGCCGGAACCGCACACCTTGTTGATGGTCAGGGCCGGCACTTCCTGGGGCAGGCCGGACTGGATGCTGGTCTGGCGGGCGGTGTTCTGGCCGGCGCCGGCGGTGAGCACCTGGCCCAGGATCACCTCGCTCACGGCACCGGGCTCCACGCCGGTGTCCGCCAGCAGCCGGCGCACCACGGTCTCGCCCAGCTTGGTGGCGGGCAGGTCCGCCAGCCCGCCCTGAAAGCGGCCGATGGCGGTACGGGTAGCGGCGACAATGACCACGTCTTGCATGGGATTCTCCCTCGTTCAAACGACAACAGGATTCAGCGAAAGGCGGCCATTTTAGGCGCTAACCGGCCGGCAAGCGACCACCCCGGCGCGGATAGGTCCACGCCGGGCGGTGGCCGGCGTTACAGGGCGCGGGCCCGATCTCGCAGCACGTACTTCTGGATCTTGCCGGTGGAGGTTTTCGGCAGCTCGCCGAACACCACGGTCTTGGGCACCTTGAAGCCGGCCAGGTGCTCCCGGCAGAAGCCGATCACGTCCTGCTCGGACAAACCATCGCGGCCGGCTTTGAGCGAGATGAAAGCGCAGGGCGTTTCGCCCCATTTGTCGTCCGGGCGAGCCACCACGGCCGCCTCCATCACGTCGCCGTGGCGATAGAGCACGTTCTCCACCTCGATGGTGGAAATGTTCTCGCCACCGGAGATGATGATGTCCTTAAGCCGGTCCTTGATGTCCACGTAGCCGTCCGGGTGCCAGACCGCCAGGTCGCCGGTATGAAACCAGCCCCCCTGGAAGGATTCCCGGGTGGCCTTCTCATTCTTCAGGTAGCCCTTCATCACCGTATTGCCGCGCATGAAGATCTCACCGATGGTTTCGCCGTCCCGGGGCACCGGTTCCAGGGTCTCCGGATCGGCCACCATCACCCCTTCCAGGGTCGGGTAACGCACCCCCTGGCGGGATTTGATGGCGGCGCGCTCCTCCAGGGGCAACTCGTCCCAGTGCCCGTGCCAGGCGCACACGGTCACCGGCCCGTACACCTCGGTGAGGCCGTACACATGGGTGACGCGAATGCCCATTTCCTCCACCGCGCCGATCACCTTGGCCGGCGGCGCGGCGCCGGCGGTCATGGCGTTGACCGGATGATCGATGGCCGCCTTGGCCTCGTCGGGCATGTTGATCAGGGCGTTGAGCACCACCGGCGCGCCGCACAGATGGCTCACCTGGTGCTGGCGAATCAGGGTCAGGATGCGTTGCGGGTCCACCCGGCGCAGGCACACGTGCACGCCGGCCTGGGCGGTGATCGTCCAGGGGTAGCACCAGCCGTTGCAGTGGAACATGGGCAGGGTCCACAGATACACCGGATGCAGGCCCATGGACCAGGTGGCCTGGTTGCCCAGGGAATTCAGGTAGGCACCGCGATGGTGGTAGACCACGCCCTTGGGATCGCCGGTGGTGCCGGAGGTGTAATTGAGGGAGATGGCGTTCCACTCGTCGTCCGGCCAGTGCCAGTCGAACGCCGGGTCGCCCTCGGCGAGGAAGGCTTCATAGTCCAGGTCGCTGACCGGCTCGCCCTCGCCGTACTCCGGGTCGTCCACGTCGATCACCAGCGGCGGCGTGTCCAGCCGCGCCAGGGCGTCACCGATCACGGCGTGGAATTCCCGGTCCACGATCAGCGCCCGGGCCTCGCCATGCTCCAGCATGTAGGCGATGGCGTCGGCGTCCAGGCGCACGTTCAGGGTGTTGAGCACGGCGCCGATCATGGGCACGCCGAAGTGGGCCTCCAGCATGGCCGGGATGTTGGGCAGCATGACGGCCACGGTGTCGCCCTTGCCGAGGCCACGGCCGGCCAGGGCCGAGGCCAGACTCCGACAACGCCGGTAGGTCTCCCGCCAGGTGCGGCGGATGTCGCCGTGAATCACCGCCGGGTAGTCCGGGTACACCGAGGCGGTGCGCTCGATGAAGCTGAGGGGGGTCAGGGGAACGTGGTTGACCTCGGTGGGCGCCAGGCCCTGCTCATAGATGGACATAACGATGGTCCCGTGGTTGTTCGCGGTATTATTCGGGTAGAGTCCCGGTATTGGCCCAGGACTCCGGGGCACATTTATAGACCAAACAGAATAAATATGGAAATTAAACCAGAGTCTTATAGTAATTATACTAGCACCTGCTCCGAGGGACACCGATGACCCGGGATGCCGCCCTCCCGCTCCTGGAACATGACCCGCAACCGGCGGCCCTGCTGGATGCCGAGGGCCGCCCCCTGGACGGCAACCGGGCCCTGAGCGCGCTGCTGGAGGCGCACCGGGCGGACACCGCCGCCTGCCTGCCCGCCAACCACGCCGCCCTGGCCGGCGCCTGCCTGGCCCAGGGCCGGGCCATCGTCGAGGTGGAGGCGCGCCTGGGCGACCGCATCCTGCTGTGGACCTTTATCCCGGTGCCCGACCGGGCCCGGGTGCTGGCCCGGGGCCGGGACGCCACCGATCAGCTGCGCAACGAAAAGGCCGCCCACCGGGCCCGCCGCCTGTACCGGCTGATCACCGAAAACACCACCGACCTGATCTCCCGGCACACCCCCAGCGGCGTTTTTCTGGACGCCTCCCCGGCGTCCTGGGGCCTGCTCGGTTACTGGCCGGAGGAATTGCGCGGCCGCGCCGCCCTGGACCTGTTCCACGACCAGGACCGGGACCGGCTGCGCCAGGAGGCCGCCGCCGCCCTGGAAGACAAGGGCTACCACACCATGACCTACCGCATCCGCCATCGGCGTGGTCATTACCTGTGGTTCGAAACCGCCAGCCACGCCATCCGCGAAACCTACACCGGCGCCGTGGTGGAAGTGGTCAGCGTGACCCGGGACATCACCGCGCGGGTCCAGGCGGAGGAAAACCGCCGCCGTCTGGCCGAGGTGGTGGAGGCCCAGCAGCGCCGCCACCAGGACGAGCTGGCGCGCAGCAGCCGGCTGATCGCCATGGGCGAGCTGGCCTCCGGCATCGCCCATGAAATCAACCAGCCGCTGGCGGCGATCCGCAACTACGCCGCCGCCAGCCAGCGGCATCTGAGCACCTACCAGGCGGCGCGGGACCAGGACCCCGGCCAGGACCCCGACCTGGACAAGGTGGCCCGGGGCCTGGACCGGGTGGGCGAGCACGCCCACCACGCCTCGGAGGTGATACGCCGGCTGCGCGCCTTCCTGCGCAAGGGCCAGCGACGCCTGGAACCCCTCGACGTCAACGCCGTGGCCCGCCAGGCCATCCGCCTGTGCGCCTGGGAAGCGGAGGGCCACCGTATTACCATCGACGAGCGTTTCGCGGTGGACCCGCCATCGCTGCAGGCGGACCGCATCCTGCTCGAACAGGTGCTGGTGAACCTGCTGCGCAACGCCCTGGACGCCAACCGGGAACGCCACGGCGATCGCGGCTCGGCGGTCACCGTGGAAACCGCCCTGGAGGACGACGGCCTGGCGATCCGCGTCCTCGACCAGGGCCCCGGCGCCGACCCGGACACCCTGGAGCGCCTGTTCACGCCCTTCTACACCAGCAAACCCGACGGCCTGGGCCTGGGGCTGCCGATGAGCCGCTCGGTGATTGAAAGCCTGGGCGGCGAACTGAACGCCCGCCCCCAGGAACAGGGGTTGGAAATGTACTGCCGGCTGCTGCTGGCCCGCCGCGAGGAGAACCGATGAGCGCCGCCGAACAACTCGTCTATGTGGTGGACGACGACGCCGGGATGCTGGAATCCACCGTCTGGCTGCTGGAGTCGGTGGGCCTGACGGCGCGCCCGTTCACCAATGGCGCCGACTTCCTGGCGGCCTGCGCCCCGGAGGATCACGCCTGCGTGCTGCTGGACGTGCGCATGCCCACCATGGGCGGCCTCCAGGTTCAGCAGGCCATGAAGGAGCGGGGCCTGGAACACCCGATCATCTTCGTCAGCGGCCACGCCGACGTGCCCATCGTGGTGCGCGCCTTCAAGGCCGGCGCCGTGGATTTCATCGAAAAGCCCTACAACGAGCAGTTGCTGCTGGACAGCGTGCAACAGGCCCTGGACCGGGAGCGCCGGGCCCAGGGCCACGGCGCCGACCGGCGGGCGGTGGACGAGCGGCTGGCCCGGCTCACCCCCCGGGAGCGGGACGTGCTGCTGCCCCTGGTCAAGGGCTACACCAACCGGGAGATCGCCGCCCAGTTGAACGTCAGCGTGAAAACCGTGGATCTGTACCGCTCAAGGGTGATGAAACGCATGGGCGCCGGGCGCCTGCCGGATCTGGTGGGGATGGCGATCGCCGCCGGGCTGGTGCGCCCGCTGCGGCTGCGGGAAGGGGATCAGGCGCCGGAAGCCGGCGCCTGATCGAAGGCGGATCGGGCCGGGGTCAGTTCCCCTGCCCGTCCCGTTTGGCCTTCTCGGCCTGCTCGGTCACTTCATGCAGCTCGAACCACATGGCGTTGAGAATGGCGAAGGTGCAGGCCAGACCGACACCCAGAATCCAGGCGAAATACCACATTGTCGGTTCTCCTCAGTACATGTCCTTGTTGACGTCGCTTTCACGGACCTTGCCCCACAGCACCTTGTACACCCAGGCGGTGTAGAGCAGCACGATGGGCAGCAGAATCACCGTGGCGATCAGCATGATGCCCAGGGTGTAGTGGCTGGAGGATGCGTCCCAGACCATCAGGCTGTGGCCCGGATCGGAGCTGCTGGGCAGGATCACCGGGAACATGGACACACCCACCGTGGTGATGATGGCGGCCACCGACAGCTTGGAGCCCAGGAAGCTGAGCGCGCCGATGCGCGCGTACAGCCCCAGCATGGCCAGGGCGGCGCCGGCGAAGCCCACCAGCGGCACCAGCCAGAGCAGCGGCTGGGCGCTGTAGTTGGCCAGCCAGGCACCGGCCTCGGTGGTCATTTCCTTGCGCAGCGGGTTGCTGGGGCCCACCGGGTCCAGGCCGCCCACAACCTGGTAGCCGTCCATGTTGCTGACCCAGAAACCGCCGATGGCGAACAGCACGATCACCACGGCGGCGGCGATCAGACCGAAACGCCGGGCCCGCTCCGCCGGTTCGCCATCGGCCTTGATCTGCAGCCAGGTGGCGCCGTGCAGAATCAGCATGGCCAGGGACACCAGCCCGCACAGCAGCGCGAACGGGTTCAGCAACCCGAAGAAGGAACCGGTGTAGAACGGCCTCAGGTCGCTGTCGAAGTGGAACGGCACGCCCTGCAGCACATTGCCCACGGCGACGCCGAAGATCAGCGCCGGTACCACGCCGCTGAAACACAGCGCCGCGTCCCAGCGGCCGCGCCAGGCGGCGTCGTCCCGCTTGGAGCGGAACTTGAACGCCACCGGGCGGATGATCAGAGCCACCAGGATCAGGAACATGGCCAGGTAAAAGCCGGAGAAGCTCACCGCGTAGAGCGCCGGCCAGGCGGCGAAGATGGCGCCACCACCGAGGATGAACCATACCTGGTTGCCTTCCCACACCGGCCCCACGGTGTTGATCACCTGACGGCGCTGGCCGTCGTTGCGGGCCACCGCCGGCAGCAGCGCGGCAACGCCCATGTCGAACCCGTCGGTCACCGCGAAGGCCACCAGCAGCACGCCGAGCAGGGCCCACCAGATCAACCGCAAAACGTCATAGTCGAACAGCATGGCGTTGTCTCCTTATTCCTGCGGCCGGGTGAAGGCCGGTGAAAAGCGCTCGTCGAGCCGGGCGGGGTCGTCCGCGCTCTCCTCTTCCTCGGGGCCCTTGCGGATGTACTTGAGCATCAGCTTGACCTCGATGATCGCCAGGGTGGTGTAGATCACCAGGAAGCCGGCCACCGTGATCAGCAGGTCGGTCACGGTCAGGCTGCTGACTCCCAGGAAGGTGGGCAGCACCCCTTCGATCACCCAGGGCTGCCGGCCGTACTCCGCCACCAGCCAGCCCAGCTCCGCGGCCACCCAGGGCAGCGGCAGGGTCAGGAAGGCCACGCGCAGGAACCAGCGCGGCACCTGCCGGCGCAGGGACACCAGATAGAAGGCCAGACCGAACAGGGCGATCATGTAGAAACCGATCACCACCATGAAGCGGAACGACCAGAACAGGGCGAACACATTGGGCAGCGCGTCCCGGGTCGCCATGGCGATCTGCTGGTCGCTGGCGTCACGGGGGTCTTCCACGTATTTCTTGAGCATCAGCGCATAGCCCATGTATTCCTGGTTCTCCAGGAAGGTCTGGCGGGCCTGGGCGTTGTTCTCGTCCACCTTGAGGGTTTCCAGGGCGTCGTAGGCCAGCAGGCCGTCGCGGATGTGCAGCTCGGAGAGCGAGATGAGCTCACGAATGCCGGGGATTTCCTGGTCGATGCTGCGGGTGGCGATCAGCCCCATGACCCAGGGAATCTTCACCTCGTAGTGGGTTTCCTGGGCTTCCCGGTCGGGAATGCCGAACAGGGCGAACGGCGCCGGTGCCTCCTCGGTCTCCCACATGCCCTCGATCATCGCCAGCTTCATTTTCTGGTTGTCGGTGATGGTGTAGCCGGATTCGTCACCCAGCACCACCACGGACAGGGCCGCCGCCAACCCAAAGGACGCGGCCACCGTGAAGGAGCGTTTGGCCAGGGCCTCGTGGCGCCCGCGCAGCAGGTACCAAGCGCTGATCGAGAGCACGAACACGGCGCCGGTGACATAGCCGGCGGCCACGGTGTGCACGAACTTGGCCTGGGCCACCGGGTTGAAGATCACCGCGGCGAAGTCCACCACTTCCATGCGCATGGTGTCCGGGTTGAACTCCGAACCCACCGGGTTCTGCATCCAGCCGTTGGCCACCAGAATCCACAGCGCGGAAAGGTTGGAGCCCAGCGCCACCAGCCAGGTCACCGCCAGGTGCTTCACCTTGCTGAGCTTGTCCCAGCCGAAGAAGAACAGCCCCACCAGGGTGGCTTCCAGGAAGAACGCCATCAGGCCCTCGATGGCCAGGGGCGCGCCGAAGATGTCGCCCACGTAATGGCTGTAGTAGGCCCAGTTGGTGCCGAACTGGAATTCCATGACGATGCCGGTGGCCACGCCCATGGCGAAGTTGATGCCGAACAGCAGCCCCCAGAACTTGGTCATGTCCCGCCAGATGGTGCGCCCGGTCATCACGTAGACGCTCTCCATGATCGCGATCATGAAGGACAAACCCAGTGTCAAAGGAACGAAGAGGAAGTGGTACATGGCCGTCATCGCGAACTGAAGCCGCGACAATTCGACCAGTGTGGCGTCGATCATTGGTGTTCTCCCCTGACTACAAACCGGCGGGCCGCCCCGCCTATTCGCGAAAGGACCTCCATGGCCTTCCAGTTCGAGGTACTGCGCGCGTGATGGTACACGCGGCGAAATGCCGGTGCCTTGAGCGAGATCAGAATCACACGGGTGAAAGCCCGCCGGATCACGTCTACCATTGACCGCCTCCGATCCGTGCCCCTGGCACCATCGTCAGAATAGCATCGCATCCGAGCCCCTTCACGTTACGTTGAGCAAAGTGGAACCAACTAGCACCATGTCCATTGATCCACATCAAGCCGACCCGGCCGGGTGGCTCGCGGACCAGCGCCGCCACGCCCCGCGCATGCTCAAGCGGCTGCTGCTGACCGCCCTGGCCGACGCGCCCCTGGCACTATTGCAAGCGGCCCTGCTGGCCTGGCTGGCCGCCAACCTGCTGGCCGGCCAGGGCCGGCTGTGGACCCCGGCGGCCCTGTTGCTGCTGACCCTGGCGGTGCGCGCCCTGGCCGGCGCCGCCCGCGCCCGCTTCAGCGCCGGCGCCGCCGCCGACATCAGCCTGGCGATCCGTGAGCGGGTGGCCGGGGCGCTACTGCGCGGCGCCGGCGGCGCCATGACCCCGGGCGAGGCCAGCACCGCCCTGCTGGAACAGGCCGAGGCGGTGGGTCGCTACCACGCCGGCTTCGCCGTTCAGCGGCGGGTGGCCAGCCTGGCCACGCTGCTGTTCCTGGTGGCCGCGTTCGCCGTGGACTGGGTGGTGGGGCTGATCTTCCTGTGCACCGCGCCGCTGATTCCGCTGTTCATGATGCTGGTGGGCACCGGCGCCCAGCGTGCCGCCGACCGGCAACTGGAAAGCCTGCGCTTCCTGGGCGGCTACTTCCTGGACCGCCTGCGCGGCGTGCTGACGCTGCGCGCCTTCGCCCGCGAGGAAGCGGAACGGCAGGCGGTGGACATCGCCAACGGCGAGTACCGGCGCCGCACCATGAAGGTGCTGCGCATCGCCTTCCTCACCTCGGCGGTGCTGGAGCTGTTCGCCGCCCTCTCGGTGGCGCTGGTGGCGCTCTACGTGGGCCTGCATCTGCTCAACCTGGTGGCCTTCGGCCCCGGCCCGGCGCTGGATTTCGGCACCGGCCTGTGGCTGTTGCTGCTGGCGCCGGAGTTCTACCAACCGCTGCGCCAGCTGGCCGCCGGCTACCACGACCGGGCCGCCGCCCAGGCCGCCGCCGACACCCTGGCGCCGCTGCTGGCCGACCACACTGACACCGACGCGACCCCATCCGCCGGGCCGATCGCGGCGGAAGCGGAACGCCACCCGGCCGCTCCTACCGCCCCATCCAAGGCAGCGTTGGCGCTGGAAGGGCTGAGTTTCCGCTACGCGGACGGCGAGGGCGAGCCGCTGTTCGAGAGCCTGGATGCCCAGGTGGCCGCCGGTGAATGCCTGGTGCTGCGCGGCGACAGCGGCACCGGCAAGAGCACCCTGCTCAAGGTGATCGCCGGCCTGCTGCCGGCGGACGGCGGACAGGTGCTCCACGACGGCCGGCCGGCACCCCGGCTGAATCAGGCCACCGGCCGGCTGGCCTGGGCCGGCCAGCACCCCTGGTTCCTGCACGGCACGGTGGCGGAGAATCTGCGCCTGGTGGCCCCGGAGGCTGACGACGCCGCCCTGGAGCACGTGCTGGCCGACTGCGGCCTGGCGGACCTGCCCGCCGGCCTGGCCACGCCCCTGGACGAAAACGGCGGCGGCCTGTCCGGCGGCCAGGGCCGGCGGCTGGCGCTGGCCCGGGCCCTGCTCAGCCCGGCGCCGCTGTTGCTGCTGGACGAACCCACCGCGGAGCTGGACGAGGACCTGGAGGCGCGCATCGTCGCCGCCCTGGCCGCCCGCAAGGGCGAACGCACCCTGGTGATCGCCACCCACTCCCCGGCCCTGGCGGCGCTGGCCGACCGGAGTGTGTGGCTGGGAGGAGAGGCCCATGAGTGATCACGATATATCCCCGCGCCACTGGCTGCGCCAGCAGTTCAAGGGCGAGGGCCGGCGCCTGCGTAACGCCTGGCTACTGGCGCTGACCACCGCCCTGGCGGCCATGGCGCTGCTCGGCCTGTCCGGCTGGTTCATCAGCGCCGCCGCCCTGGCCGGCCTGGCCGCCGGCGGCATCGGCGCCATATCCTTCAACCTGCTGGCGCCCAGCGCCGGCATCCGCGCCCTGGCGGTGGGCCGCACCGTGTCGCGCTATTTCGAGCGGCTGGTGAGCCACGACGCCACCTTCCATGTGATGCAGCGCCTGCGCACCCGGCTGTTCGGCGCCATCCTGCCGCGCGTGCCCGGCCCCCTTTCACACCTGAGCACCGGCCACCTGCTGGAGCGGTTGCTGGGCGATGTGGAGCGCCTGGAAAACGCCTGGCTGGGCCAGGGACAACCGACCCTGGTGGCCGCCGCCACCGCTCTGGTGCTGCTGGTGGCCGGCTATGCCCTGGCCGGCCCGTTGGCGGCTCTGGCGCTGCTCATCGGGTTTGTTCTGATGACCGCCCTGCTGGTCCGCCTGGCGCGGGTCTCCGACGCGCCGCTGCGGCAACGGGCCGAGGAGCGCGAACGGCTGCGCGGCGATCTGGTGCAGGCGTTGAACGGCCTGCCGGACGTGCTCGCCTACGGCCTGCGCCCCACCCTGCTGAAACAGTGGCGTGAGCGCCTGGCCGGCCTGGCGGACCTGGAACACCGGCTGGCCTGGCGCCAGGCGCTGGCCCAGACCCTGATCCAGAGTCTGATGCAATGGCTGGCGGTGGGCATGCTGCTCCTGCTGATCGGGCCGGTCCAGGACGGCGCCGTGGACGCGCCCATGGCCCTGGCGCTGATGCTGCTGGTGCTGGCCGCCGCCGAGGTCACCCTGCCGCTGGCACCGGCCTGGCAGGGCTGGTCGGACACCCGTTCCACGGTGTCGCGGCTGGCCGGCCTCACCGAAGCGCCGTTGCCCCGGGCCGCCGCCGAAGGCGACCGGACGCCGGCGCCGGACGGCCTGCTTGCCACCCGGGGGCTGACCTTCGCCTGGCCCGGCCAGGCGCCGCTGTTCGAGCACCTGGACCTGGACGTCCGCGCCGGCACGCCGCTGGCCATCGTCGGCCCCAGCGGCGCCGGCAAGAGCACCCTGCTGCACTGCCTGATGGGCCTGCAGCGCCCCACCGGCGGCGAGATCCGCTTCGGCGGCGTGGCCCAGTCGCAGGCCGATGGCGACGCCTGGCGCCGCTGCTTCAGCCTGCTGCTGCAGCGCCAGCAACTGTTCACCGGCACCCTGCGCGACAACCTGCGCCTGGCCCGGCCGGACGCCGACGACGACACCCTGTGGCGGGCCCTGGAGCAGGCCCGGCTGGCGGACCTGGTGCACCGGCGCGGCGGCCTGGACCTGTGGATCGGCACCGAGGGCCTGCACCTGTCCGGCGGCCAGGGCCGGCGCCTCTCCCTGGCCCGGGTGCTGCTGCGCGACAGCCCGGTGGTGCTGCTCGACGAGCCGTTCACCGGCCTGGAGCCGGCCACCGCCGACGCCCTGTTCGAAACCCTGCAAAGCGAACTGGCGGACCGGGTGCTGATCATGGTCACCCACGACCGCCGCCAGGCGGAGCGCCTGCCGGAGAAGCTGACCCTGACCCCGTGATGCCCCGTATCGGCCCCTGAAGCCGCTCCTACGGGGTGGGGTCATCGGTATTGTCTTGCCTCTCTCGCTGGGGTACTCTGCCAGCATCCTTTTGGAGAAAGACATGATCGACGCACGCCATAACAGAGCTTTCACCACTGCCGGCTTACCGGTGGCGGTGGCGTGTGCCGGTAACTTCTTCGGGTATTGGTTTAGCCGCTCGCGCGCCTGACCGTACCCGGCCAGGCGCGCCCGTTGGGGCCGCCTGCCGAAGACCCAGAAAACCCCCGGTTGGCGACCCACCGGGGGTTTTTTGTTTTCAGAGGTTTTCAGAGGAAGGAAGGATCACATGAACGCCAGTCTTGCCGCCGTCCGCGATGACACGGACGTCTCATCCGCCCCACGACGGGCCCACCCCCTGCCGGGCCCCGCCGCCCTGCGCGAGGCCCTGCCGCTGACCCCGGCGCTGGCCGACCAGGTCCGCGCCCATCGCGACCAGGTGCGCGCCATCCTGCGCGGCGACGACCCGCGCCTGCTGGTGATCACCGGGCCCTGCTCCCTGCACGACCGGGACGCCGCCCTGGAGTACGGCCGCCGCCTGAAGGCGCTCAATGACCGGCTCGGCGACCGCCTGCTGCTGGTGATGCGCGCCTACGTGGAAAAACCGCGCACCACCGTGGGCTGGAAAGGCCTGCTCTACGATCCCCATCTGGACGGCCGCGGCGACCTGGCCGAGGGGCTGCGCCGCTCCCGGGCGCTGCTGCTGGATCTGGTGGCCCTGGGCCTGCCGGTGGCCACCGAGCTGCTCAGCCCGCTGGCGGCGGATTACCTGGCGGACACCCTGAGCTGGGCGGCCATCGGCGCGCGCACCACGGAATCCCAGATTCACCGGGAGATGGTCAGCGGCCTGGATCTGCCGGTGGGCTTCAAGAACGGCACCGACGGCGAGCTGGGCGCCGCCCGGGACGCCATGGGCGCCGCCGCCCATCCCCATGCCCATCTGGGCATCGACGATCACGGCCACCCGGCGCTGATCCAGACCGCCGGCAACCCGGACACCCATCTGGTGCTGCGTGGCGGCCGGCGCGGCCCCAACTACGACGCCGCCAGCGTGGCGGCGGCCCGGGACGCCTTGGAAAGCGCCGGCCTCAACCCGCGTCTGGTGGTGGACTGCAGCCACGCCAACAGCGGCAAGGACCCGGCCCGCCAGCCGGCGGTACTGGACGAAGTGCTCGCCCAGCGCCGCGCCGGCGACCGCACCGTGGCCGGGGTAATGCTGGAAAGCCACCTGCACGGCGGCAACCAGGCCCTGGGCCCGGACCTGGATTACGGTGTCTCGATCACCGATGCCTGCCTGGGCTGGGACGACACCGAAGCCGCTCTCACAGGCCTGGCCGAAGGCCTCTAGAGCAACCGGCTAGGCAGGCACCGGGGCCGGCGCCCCTTCCTCCGCCGGCTCCGCCTCCTCGCCCTCGGCGGTAAGATTGAACACCGCCATCTCCCGGCGCAGGGTGCGCGCCTGGGCTTCCAGCCGGTCGGCGGCCTTGGCGGCGTCCGCCACCAGCGCCACGTTGTCCTGGGTGACCCGATCCATTTCCACCACCGCGCGACCCACCTGCTCGATGCCCTGGGTCTGCTCCCCGGAGGCGACCCGGATCGCCGCCATGATCTCGGTGACCCGGTCCACGGAGGCGAGCATCTCCGACATGGTTTCGCCGGCCTGGTTGACCCGCTCGGCGCCCTGCCCCACCCGCTGCACCGTGTCCTCGATGAGGGTGCGGATTTCCTTGGCCAGCCCGGCGGTATTCTGGGCCAGCTGCCGCACCTCGGAAGCGACCACCGCGAAGCCGCGGCCGTGGTCGCCGGCGCGGGCCGCTTCCACCGAGGCGTTGATCGCCAGAATGTTGGTCTGGAAGGCGATGCCCTCGATGCGGCCGGTGATCTCCTGGATCCGTTCCGAACCGTCGCGGATGCCGCTCATGGTGGCGGCCACCTCGCGCACCGCCTCGCCGCCGCGATGGGCCACCCGGCTGGCGCCCTGGGTGAGATCGTCCGCCTGGCGGGCATGCTCGTCATTGTTCTGCACGGTGGCGGTGAGCTCTTCCATGCTCGCCGAGGTCTGTTCCAGGGACGCGGCCAGTTGCTCGAACCGGGCGGACAGATCAGTGTTGCCGGCGGCGATTTCCCGGGAGCCGGCATGGATGGTGTCGCTGCTGGTGCGTACCTGGCCGACGATGGCGGCCAGATTGTCGCGCATCCGGCCCAGACCGTTGTAGAGCTGGCCGATTTCATTGTTGCCCCGGCGCTCCACCGGCTCGGACAGATCCCCGGCGGCCATGCGTTCGCAATGGGCGGCCACCCGCCGCAACGGCTGGAGCACATTGACCGTGATGCCCCACAGCACCACCGCCACCAGGCCCAGGGACGCCAGCAGCACCGTGGCCAGCACCGCGTCCAGACGGCCCGCCATGGCATGGAATTCATCCACCCGGGTGCGCACCTGGTCGCCGGAATCCGCCAGCAGGGTGTCGGCTTGCGCCGCCGCCGCGTCCGCGTTCAGGCCACGCTCCTGGCGCAACAGCTCGATGTAGGCGCCGCGCAGGGTTTCGGTGCGTTCGGCGTGCAATTGGTCGAGCGCCTCGAAGGCCTCCCCGTTGTGGTGGTTGGCGTACCCACTCACCCCGCCGATCAGCAGCACCATCAGGGTGAAGGCCGCCAGCACCAGGCTCCAGCTGCTTTTCACGGTCAGGTCGTCGAGCCACTTCATGTTTGTCTCCCACCAGCTTGGTAATGATCCGCAGCCTACTTCCGAATCACGACGATTTCCCGACAGATCGCCGTTTTCTTAATGCAAATCAAGGAATTAGGCTTCTCCCGGCGGCACCTTCACGGCGCCCGGAATACAGCCATGACATCGGCGAAAAGCCAATAAACTTGAATAAAAAAAGCGGCCCGAAGGCCGCCCGAGGAGGAGGAGCAAGGAAAGCACTCAATAGTCAGTTGGCGCAGCCGCCCGCGTTGGTGTATTCGCCGTCCACCACGGTGTCGATCCACTGGTTCATCAGCGCCGAGGCTTCGTCGTGGGCAACGCTACGGGCAATCGGCGGCATCATCCGCTGCGGGTCGTTCTCGGCGGCCAGCCGGCAGGCGACGATGGAGTCGGCGCTGCTGCCCGGCACCACCACGTGCTGGCGTCCGCAGGAGCCGCCGCCGGTGGCGGTGGGCTTCTTGCAGATGCCATAGCCGGCGTCCACGGCCCGGTAGTGATCCAGGTAATAGCCGGTGTTGGAGGCGGCGCCCTTGTCGTTGTGGCAATGCTGGCAGTTCACTTCCAGGTAGGCGCGTACCCGCTGCTCCACGTCCGCCGCCGAATGGGCGCTGGCGCCGCCGTCACCGGGCACGTTCCAGCGCGGCAGCCGCTCGATGTTGGTGGCCACGCCCTGGCCGTCCAGTTCCAGGTCCGGGGCGCCGGCCAACAGGCCCTGGTCGATCCAGTACTGGAGCTGGTTGACGCGGGGGAAGCCGGCCTGGCCGGCGGTGCCCATGAAGCTGCTTTCCGGCTGGTAGGCGCGGTTCAGGTTGCGGGGCTTGGGCCCGATGGGGGCGCTGCCCCCGGGCCGGTCGTCGTTGCCGTGGCAGGTGATGCACTGATTGGCGTTGGGCACCGAATAGCCGGCGGTCTCGCCGCTCACCACCTGGCCGGTGTTGGCGTCCCGGTAGTGCCAGTGCACCGCCCGGCTGCCGCCGCCGGGGGCGAAGCGGGCCACCATCTCGCCGTCCTGCTGCTCCCAGATGTAGGGCAGCCCGGCCCAGAACGCCTTGCCGCTCTGGCTGGTGCGTTTGATCAGCAGGCGGGTTTCCACCAGTTCCTCACTGCCGTTGGCTTCGTCGGTGAACGCAAAGGTCTTGGCGATCACCGTGCCCACCGGGAAGTCGATGGCGCCGTTGACGTTATTGCCATCCTGGCCGTCCCGGTACACCGCCTGCTCGCCGGGCGGAATGAAGGCGACCCGGTACTTGGTGGCGTAATCCGAGAACAGCTTGGTGTTGAGCACGAAGGGCACGCCGCCCTCGTGGGGCAGGCTGCGTGGATCGTCCGCGTCGGCGAACAGGTTGTACTGCTCCAGGCGCGGGCAATCCACTTCCAGGGCGGCGCGGTTGATTTCGCCCTCCGCCACTTCCTGCTCGCACAGGTGGTTGGTGTATTCCTCGGTGGTGGCCGGGTCGTAGTCGCCGCTGGGTTCGAACGGCGGGATCTCCACCCGGGGCAACGGCTCCAGTACGCGGCCGAAGCGCGCCTGGCAGTCGTGGTCCTCAAGCCGGGTGTCGGAGGGGAAATTCAACAGGCCGCCGATGATGTCCACCAGACCGCCCGGGGTCAGGATCGAGAGGTCCTGGTCGAGCAGGCCCATGACCAGCTCCAGGCCGTCGGTGCCGTGGAAGTTCAGATAGGGGGCGCTGTCGTCGGACAGCTCGTTGTCATGGAAACAGGAGCCCCAGGTGGGCAGCTTGCGCTCGCCCTGGTCGTCGAACTTGTAGGCGTTGTAGTGGCAGGACGGATTGGGGTGCTCGTTGGTGTGGATCGGCTTGCCGTTGTCGTCGCTGGGCACCGGGTTGCCCTGGGCGTCCACCGGGTAGGGGCAATCCGCGTCCAGATCGTCACGCAGGCCGTCCCAGATGATGTGCGCGCCCCGGCCCAGGTTGGCCAGATTCCGCAGGCTGGAAAGCAGCTCCGTGGGGTCGTTGAGGGTGGGCAGGTTCTTCAGGCCGATCAGGGTGGGCAGCACGCTTTCGATGTCGCCGGCCAGGGTTTTCTGCAGGTCCGGCGGCGGCAGGTCGTAGCCGGAGTTGGTCATCACATTGTCGTGGATGTGCAGACCTTCGGTGTACGGGTCCAGCTTCTTGTCGGCGGTGTTGCCGGGGCCGTCGATCAGTTCATAGCTGATGTAGAGCACGGCGGCGGTGCTGTGGTCCTCGAACACATTGTCGAACACCTCGATGTTGTCGTAGCCCAGGGTGATGAACCCCACGCCACGCGGCACCACGGACACCAGACCGCTGTGGGCGAAGTTGTAGGTGTTGTTGTTGCGCGCCAGGTTATTGACCATCACCGAGGTGTCTCCGTACTGGGTGATGTTCTCCAGGTCGTAGATCAGGAAGCCGCCGGTGTTGCACTCGGCCACGTTGTTGTCGTACTCGCCGCCCTGCACGTTCTCGATCTCGAAGCCCATGACGTTATAGGCGGCGCGGCTGTCGCGGATGATGGCGGTGTTGGTCTGGCCCACGTAGATGCCGGCGTCGGAGGCGCCGATGGATTCCGAATCCTCCACCAGGATGTTCTCCGATTCCACCGGGTAGATGCCGTAGCGGCCGCT
The DNA here is from genome assembly GCF_015265435.1 of Alloalcanivorax profundimaris. GTDB lineage: Bacteria > Pseudomonadota > Gammaproteobacteria > Pseudomonadales > Alcanivoracaceae > Alloalcanivorax > Alloalcanivorax profundimaris. Next base: position 174,395 of record NZ_JABJWH010000021.1, read on the forward strand.
GTCGGAGCTGGGCACGTAGTCCGGCGCCGGGTCACCCTGGTTGAACGGCGGCGCGGTGCAGGCCACGTTGATGCGCTGGGCGTAGTTGTCCCCGGTGATGGCGCCGCCACCGCCGGACCACAGGGCGCGCACGTCCCTCAGGGTACCCCACTTCACGCCCTTGAGCTTGAAGGCGTCGCCGGGGGAATCGAGGATGGTGATGCCTTCCACCACCAGGCCACGTACGTTGAGCGCCTCCAGGCCGGTGACGTTGACGCTGTCGCGGAACGACAGCACCGTCTTGTCCTTGCCGCAGCCTTTTACCCGCACGTTCTCGGTGGCCTGGATCAGCAGGCCCTCGTCGAGCTCGAAGTAGCCGCAGCCGAATTCCAGGGTGTCGCGGGGCTTGAGGCGAATCATGGCGTCCACCATGTCGGCGGTGGCGTCCGGGCCCGGCTCCACCCGGAAGGTGCGGCCTTCGGTGAAACGGTCCGGCACCTCTTCCTCGGGCTGGTTGGGGGTGGGATCGGCGCCATCGCCGCTCCCTCCCCCGCCGCCGGAACCGCCCCCACCCCCGCAGGCGCTCAATGCCAGAACGGCGGCCAACAGCCAGGCCGCCGGTGAATACCGGGATACGTCGCTCGTCATCGTCCTGCCCTCTTGCTCTTGTGTTGTCGGGTGCAGTGATTGGTACGTTTGTACGACGTTTCGCCGTGAAGAGGTGTATGGATATTGTGAAGGCTTGGTGAATGGGGGTATGGGGGCGTGGTTCTGTAGGAGCGGCCGGGCGGCGTTCCGCTTCAGTCGCGATTCGGCGTGTGGGGGGCGCTCCTAACGCTTGGGCGCGCTGCGCGCGCCGAGAGGGAGGGATTGGCTCGCTTCGCTCGGGGCTGCGCCCCGTCGCCGCGTTGCGGCGACGCCCCTCACGGCGCTTCGCGCCGTTCGGTCGAACCGGAGGGTTCGAATGAAGTGCTCCCTCTCCGCCAGACACAAAAAAGCCCGGCTTAGCCCGGGCTTTTTTGTGTCTGGCGGAGAGGGAGGGATTCGAACCCTCGATACGAGTAATACGTATGGTTCCTTAGCAGGGAACTGGTTTCAGCCACTCACCCACCTCTCCGGAACTGTATTGGCGCGCATGATACCAGCTTAGCTGGAAAATACAGCCCAAAAATTACACATTCTCGCTGCCGTCGCCGGTTTTTTCGTGCTGAATGCGCTGGTAAATCTCTTCCCGGTGCACGGCGACTTCCTTGGGCGCGTTGACGCCGATGCGGACCTGATTGCCCTTGACGCCGAGCACGGTGACGGTGACGTCATCGCCAACCATCAGCGTCTCGCCGACGCGGCGCGTAAGTATCAGCATGGAAAATCCCTCCTGGGTCCATCAGATTGTTCAGTGAGCGCTTTATCGCACCTCGGTCAAACCTGCGAATCCCTCTCTCGCGCCGGGTACGAAGGCCGCATTATGCAGGATCAAACCGGCAAAGTCTTCCCGCCGTGGGGAATCCGCCACCGGCCCCGCCAGGGGCCGGCGCGGGGCCACCTCAGGCGGCCGGCTGGTCCAGTTCGAAGGCCTGATGCAGAGCGCGCACGGCCAGTTCCAAATATTTCTCGGCGACCACCACGGACACCTTGATCTCGGACGTGGAGATCATGGTGATGTTGACGCCCTCGGCGGCCAGGGTCTCGAACATCTTGCTGGCCACGCCGGCGTGGGAACGCATGCCCACGCCCACCAGGGAGATCTTGGCGATCTTGTCGTCACCGATGATTTCCGGGTTGCCCAGTTCCTCGGCGGCCTGCTTGAGGGCCTCCTTGGCTTTGGCGAAGTCGTTGCGGTGCACGGTGAAGGTGAAGTCCGTGGCGCCGTCGGCGCCCACGTTCTGCACGATCATGTCCACTTCGATGTTGGCGTCGCTCACCGGGCCCAGGATCTTGAAAGCGATGCCCGGGGTGTCCGGCGCGCCGCGCACGGTGATCTTTGCTTCGTCACGGGTAAAAGCGATGCCTGAAATAACCGGCTTTTCCATATCCACCTCGTCGTCGACGGTAATGAGGGTGCCCGGGCCCTCCTGAAAACTGGACAGTACGCGCAGCGGCACGTTGTATTTGCCGGCGAATTCCACCGAACGGATCTGCAGCACCTTGGAACCGAGGCTGGCCATTTCCAGCATTTCCTCGAAGGTGATCTTGTCCAGACGGCGGGCGTTGTCCACCACCCGCGGGTCGGTGGTATAGACGCCGTCCACGTCGGTGTAGATCTGGCACTCGTCGGCCTGCAGGGCGGCGGCCAGCGCCACGGCGGTGGTGTCGGAACCGCCCCGGCCCAGGGTGGTGATGTTGCCGTCGTCGTCGATGCCCTGGAAGCCGGCGACCACCACTACGCGCCCGGCGTTCAGGTCGCCGCGCATCTTGTTCTCATCGATGTCCTCGATGCGGGCCTTGGAGTGGCTGTGGTCGGTGCGGATCGGCACCTGCCAGCCGGTGTAGGAACGGGCGTCCACGCCGCGCTGCTGCAGCGCCATGGACAACAGGGCGATGGTCACCTGCTCGCCGGTGGACACCAGCACGTCCATCTCGCGGGTGCTGGGCTGGTCGCTGACGCCGTTGGCGAGCTCGATCAGGCGGTTGGTTTCGCCGCTCATGGCGGAGACCACCACGACCACCTGATCCCCCCGTTCCTGGAAGCGCGCCACCCGTTCGGCGACGGCCTGGATGCGTTCGACGGTCCCGACCGAGGTGCCGCCGTATTTCTGAACGATGAGTGCCATAAATGACTTTTTCTGCAAAAAGGGGCGCGAAAGGATAGCATTTTCGCGCCGGGGTTTCATGTGAAGGCCCCGGAGGCGCGGGGTATCGCGGCTGAAGCCGCTCCTACAGTATCTTCTTGGCAGGAGCGGCTTCAGCCGCGATGGGTTTTCAGAGCCGCTCTTGCACCCAACCGTGGACCCCTTCCAGCGCCGCCGGCAGGGCCGCCGCGTCGCTGCCACCGCCCTGGGCCATGTCCGGGCGGCCACCGCCCTTGCCGCCCACCTGCTCGGCCACGTGCTTCATCAGGTCGCCGGCCTTGACCCGGTCGGTGAGGTCCTTGGTGACGCCGGCCACCAGGGCCACCTTGTCACCGTCGGCGGCGGCCAGCAGGATCACCGCCGAGCCCAGCTTGTCCTTCACCTTGTCCATGGTCACGCGCAGGGTCTTGGCGTCGGCGCCGTCCACCTTGGTGGCGAGCACCTTGACGCCGCCCACCTCGCGGGCCTCGGCGGTGAGGTCGCCGCCGGCGCCGGAGGCCAGCTTCTGCTTGAGGCGCTCCACTTCCTTCTCCAGCTCGCGCAGGCGGCGGGCCTGGGCGCCGACCCGCTCGGCGGCCAGCTCCGGGCTGCTCTTCACGGTGGCGGCGATCTCCTCCAGGGCGCGCTCCTGGTCGCGCACGGCGGCCAGGGCGAATTCCCCGGTGACCGCCTCGATGCGGCGCACGCCGGCGGCGGCGGAGGTTTCCAGGGTGATCTTGAACAGGCCGATGTCGCCGGTGCGCTGCACATGAGTGCCGCCGCACAGTTCCTTGGAGAAGCCGTCGGTGCCCATGGTCAGCACCCGCACTTCGTCCGCGTATTTCTCGCCGAACAGGGCCGTGGCGCCGGCCTTCTTGGCCGCGTCCATGTCCATCAGTTCGGTGGTGACGGCGGCGTTGGCGAGAATCTGCCGGTTCACCAGGGTTTCGATCTGGTCACGCTGCTCGGCGCTGAGCGCTTCGCCGTGGGAGAAATCGAAGCGCAGGTAGTCCGGCGCCACCAGGGAGCCTTTCTGCTGCACATGCTCGCCGAGCACCTGGCGCAGGGCGGCGTGCAGCAGGTGGGTGGCGGAGTGGTGGCGCATGATGGCGCGGCGGCGCTCCAGGTCCACGTAGGCGTCGACGTTGTCGCCGACCTTGAGGGCGCCCTCGCGCACCGTGCCGACGTGGATGTGCGCCTGGCCACGCTTGCGGGTGTCTTCCACGTCGAAGCGCGCGCCGTCGCCGGCCAGCACGCCCCGGTCGCCCACCTGACCGCCGGACTCGGCGTAGAACGGCGTGCGCTTGAGCACCACCATGCCGGTGTCACCGGCGTCCAGGCGGTCCACCGCCTCGCCGTCGCGGTACAGGGCTTCCACCTCGGCCTGGTCCTGGTGCTTTTCGTAGCCGGAAAAATCGGTGACCGCGTCGATGTTGAGCCGGTCACTGTAATCGTTGCCGAAGGCGCCGGCGCCCCGGGCCCGCTGGCGCTGGGCTTCCATCTCCTGCTCGAAGCCTTCCATGTCCACGCCCAGGCCGCGCTCGCGGGCCACGTCGGCGGTCAGGTCCGGCGGGAAGCCGTGGGTGTCGTAGAGCTGGAACACCACCCGGCCCGGCAGGGTGTCACCGTTCAGGTCGGCCATGGCGCTTTCCAGCACCTTCATGCCGGCGGCCAGGGTGCGGCCGAACTGCTCTTCCTCGGCGAGCAGGGCCTTTTCCACCCGCGCCTGTTCCCGGGCCAGCTCCGGATAGGCGTCGCCCATCTCGTCCACCAGTGCCTGGACCAGGGTGTGGAAGAACGGCTTGTCCTGGCCCAGCTTGTGGCCGTGGCGCAGGGCGCGGCGGATGATGCGGCGCAGCACGTAGCCGCGCCCTTCGTTGGAAGGCACCACGCCGTCGGTGATCAGGAAGCCGGCGGAGCGGATGTGGTCGGCGATCACGCGCAGGGATTTCTCTTCCAGGTCGTCGCAACCGGTGGCCTTGGCCGCCGCCTTGAGCAGGTTCTGGAACAGGTCGATCTCGTAGTTGGAGTGCACGCCCTGCTGCACCGCGGCGATGCGCTCCAGGCCCATGCCGGTGTCCACGCTGGGTTTGGGCAGCGGCTGCAGCTCACCGTCGTCCTGGCGGTCGTACTGCATGAACACCAGGTTCCAGATTTCGATGTAGCGGTCCAGGTCGCCGTCCTCGGAACCCGGCGGGCCGCCGGGCACGTCGGCGCCGTGGTCGTAGAAAATCTCCGAGCTGGGGCCGCAGGGGCCGGTATCGCCCATCTGCCAGAAGTTGTCCTCGTCGAGCCGCGAGAAGCGCTCGGCGCTGACGCCCATTTCCTTGAGCCAGATGTCGGCGGCCTCGTCATCGGAGACGTGAACCGTCACCCACAGGCGCTCCGCCGGCAGGCCCAGCTCCACGGTGAGAAACTCCCAGGCGAAGCGGATGGCGTCGCGCTTGAAGTAGTCGCCGAAGCTGAAGTTGCCCAGCATCTCGAAGAAGGTGTGGTGGCGGGCGGTGTAGCCCACGTTTTCCAGGTCGTTGTGCTTGCCGCCGGCGCGCACGCAGCGCTGGGCGCTGGTGGCGCGGGTGTAGTCCCGCTTCTCGCGGCCCAGGAACACATCCTTGAACTGGTTCATGCCCGCGTTGGTGAACAGCAGGGTCGGGTCGTTCTCCGGCACCAGGGAGGACGACGGCACCTTGGCGTGGCCCTGGCGGGCGAAGTAATCGAGAAAGGCCTGGCGAATCTCAGCGCTCTTCATACGGAACAAACACTTACCGGAAATTGGGGAACGGCAGTATAGCGTTGTCCCGGAGCGGTTGCGATGGGGCCGGTTACTTGAAAAAGGCGGCGGTGCAGACCAGCACCACCATCACCAGCAGGATCCACTTGAGCACCTTCTGGGACACCTTGTGGGCGAAGCCCACGCCCAGGCGCACCCCCAGCAGCATGCCCGCCCCCACCAGCAGCCCCGGCAGCCAGGCCACCTGGCCGCGCCAGGCGAAAATGCTCAGGGCCAGCACGGTGAAGCCGGCGGTGATGGCCAGTTTGAGGCCATTGGTGCGCACCAGGTCGTAGCGCAGCTGGCCGGCCAGCACCGCGATCAGCAGAAAGCCCACCCCGGCCTGGGCGAAACCGCCGTAGGCGCCGGTGAGGAACAACCCGGCCCAGGCCGCCGGCGTGGACGCCAGCGTGCGGGGCGCCTCGTCGGGCCCGGCCACCAGGGTGGCCGGTTTCACCACCATGATCACCGCCATCACCACCAGGGTGGTCAGCAGCACCGGTTCGAGAATGTCCGTGGGCAGAAACGACGCCGCCAGGCTGCCCAGCAGCGCCCCGGCCAGAGTGGGAATCAGGATGCCGGGCAAGGTACCGAACGGCATGGAGCCGTGGCGGTGAAACTGGCGCACGCCTTCCAGGCACTGCATCAGCACGCCCACGCGCATGGTGCCGTTGGCCAGGGCCGGGCCCATGCCAGTGAGCATCAGCAACGGCAGGATCAGCAGGCCGCCACCGCCGGCCAGGGTATTGATGAAACCGGCGATCACGCCGGAGCCCAGCAGAGCGGCGACCAGCCAGGGGTCGGCGAGGTATTCCATGGGGAAGCGCCTTAATCCTCGAAAGCGTCCAGGGCGGCGAAACTCTGCTCCGCGTCGAAGCCACGGGATTGCAGAAAGCGCAGCTGTTTGGCTTTTTCCTTGCGATCCGCCGGCGCCTGCCGGAAGCGGCGCCCGTGCACCTCCCGGGCCAGGGCGAACCAGTCACAGTCGGTCTCGTCCAGGGCTTCCGCCACCAGGGGCTCGGCCACGCCCTTCTCGCGCAGCTCGGCGCGAATGCGCAACGGCCCCTGGCCGCGTTCGATGCGCGAACGCACGAAAAAACCGGCGAAGCGCCGGTCATCCAGAAAGTCGTGCTCCTCGCACCAGCCCAGCACCGCCTCCAGCGGCGCCTCGTCGCCGAACTTGCGGCGCATTTTCAGGGCCAGTTCGGACCGGGCGTGGTCCCGCCGCGCCAGCAGCTTGATGGCGTACTGACGCAGCGTGGCCTCGTCCACGGGGCCGTCGCCGGCCCCGTCACGCCGTTCACTCATCCGTGGCTTCGGACTTCTCGTCGGCCTCGGCGGGCTGGTCGCCGGGGACCGCCAGCAGACGGGCGCGGATTTCCTTCTCGATGGCCTGGGCCACGTCCGGATGCTCGGCCAGGTAATCGCAGGCGTTCTGCTTGCCCTGGCCGATCTTGTCGCCCTGGTAGGCGTACCAGGCGCCGGATTTGTCCACCAGCCCCTGCTGCACGCCCAGGTCCAGCACCTCGCCGAGCTGATTGATGCCCTGGCCGTAGAGAATCTGGAACTCGGCCTGCTTGAACGGCGGCGATACCTTGTTCTTCACCACCTTCACCCGGGTCTCGTTGCCGATCACCTCGTCGCCCTGCTTCACCGCGCCGATGCGGCGGATGTCCAGGCGCACGGAGGAATAGAACTTGAGAGCGTTACCGCCGGTGGTGGTTTCCGGGTTGCCGAACATGACGCCGATCTTCATGCGGATCTGGTTAATGAAGCAGACCATGCAGTTGGCGTTCTTCACGTTACCGGTGATCTTGCGCAGCGCCTGGCTCATCAGCCGCGCCTGCAGACCCACGTGGGCGTCGCCCATCTCGCCTTCGATTTCCGCCTTGGGCACCAGGGCGGCCACGGAATCCACGATCACCACGTCCACGGCGCCGGAGCGCACCAGCATGTCGGTGATTTCCAGGGCCTGTTCACCGGTGTCCGGCTGCGACACGATCAGGTCGTCCACGTTGACGCCCAGTTTCTCCGCGTAGTCCGGGTCCAGGGCGTGCTCGGCGTCCACGAAGGCGCAGGTGGCGCCTTTCTTCTGGGCCTGGGCGATCACGCTCAGGGTCAGGGTGGTCTTGCCGGAGGATTCCGGGCCGTAGATTTCCACGATCCGGCCCTTGGGCAGGCCGCCGATGCCGAGGGCGATGTCCAGCCCCAGGGACCCGGTGGAAATGGCGGGAATACGCTCGCGCTTCTGGTCGCCCATGCGCATCACCGACCCTTTGCCGAATTGACGCTCGATCTGGGACAGCGCCGCGGACAGTGCCTTGCTCTTGTCGCTCATTGGTGAACCCCTCTTCGATTCCGTGTGCCGCCCACCGTGGTTACAGCCATCCGTCCTGACCCGATGACCAGCACTGTCTATTTGGACAGCATTATGGGCAGTGTTTGGCCGGGCTGCAACCCCCGGCCGTGATCACGCCGCCAGGCGCGCCCGCAGGCCGTCCAGGGCGGCGGCGATGGTGGCCCGGCGTACCGCCGCGCGGTCACCGGGAAAATGAAAGACCTCGGCACGGGACCAGTCCGGGCCCTGGGCCCAGGCGATCCACACCGTGCCCACCGGCTTGTCGTCGGTGCCACCGCCGGGGCCGGCCACGCCGCTCACCGCCACGCTGAGATCCGCCCGCGAGCGGGTCAGCGCGCCGCGCGCCATTTCCAGCACCGTGGCCTCGCTGACCGCGCCGTGGCGCTCCAGGGTGGCGGCGGCCACGCCCAGCATTTCCATCTTGGCGTCGTTGGAGTAGGTGACGAAGCCGCGCTCGAACCAGTCCGAGGAGCCGGCCACCTCGGTGAGCGCCTGGGCGATGCCGCCGCCGGTGCAGGATTCCGCGGTGGCCACCTTCAGGCCATGGTCGAGCAGATCGCGGGCCAGCGCCCGGACCGCCTGGTCGATGTCCGTCACGTGGGCTCCTTCGGATTGCCGGCCAATGAAGCCGCCATCATACCGCTCCGCCGCGCCGGCAAATAGGCCCCCTCGAACGGCCCCCGGCTTGACCTGGATCATGGGCGAAAAGCCGTGCCTCTATAACATGGATATCACTTACCGCTTTCCTGTCGAGGAGTTCATCGATGCGCGTTTCCCGCTCCGCCCTGGCCGTTCTGGTTTCCGGCCTGATGGCCGCCGCCACCCCGGCGCTGGCCGCCGATCACGAAGTCCACATGAAGAACCAGGGCGCCGACGGCACCATGGTGTTCGAACCCGGCTACCTGAAGGTGGCCCCCGGCGACACCGTCACCTTCGTGCCCGAGGACCCGGCCCACAACAGCCACGCCGTATTCACCCCGGACGGCGCCGACGCCTGGACCGGGCAGCTCAATGAAAAAGTCACCGTGACCCTGTCCAAGGAAGGCGTGTACCTCTACCAGTGCGATCCGCACATGCCCCTGGGCATGGTGGGCGTGATCCAGGTGGGCGGCGCCGGCAATCTGGACGCTGCCAAGGAAAAAGCCGAAACCCTGAGCGCCGGCATGGCCATGAACAAGGGCCGCTTCGCCGATTACCTGGGCAAGGTCGAGTAACGCTCGGATCGGCTGGTTACCCGCCGTACACCGGCATCGCCAGGGTCGCCTGCAGAACACGGCCCACGGGACCGCGCTCGTCATGGAGCGTGGTCTCCACCAAACCGTTGCCGTTGGGCTGCATGCGGGCCCGGGCGTCCAGGCCCAGCCACTCGCCTTGCGGAGCGCGGTGCAGATACAAGCTGATGTCCGCGTTGATGCTGCCGGTGTCGTCATTGACCTGGAGCTGGCCCACGCCGTTGCCGAAATCCGACAAGGTCGCCGCCTGCACCGACGGTGAGCAGGTCTCCCCCTCCACCACCGGCACCGGCAGACGCATCCAGACGCGCCCGCGTCCCCGGCCTTCCACCCCGTCCACCAGACTCACCGCCACGGTGTGATGCAACCCCGGCAAGGGGAAAGGATCCCGGTCACCGCGCGCGGCGATCTCCGCCAGGCTGGCCTCGCTCCCCGGCTCCCGGGGCGGCAAGCCGCCCGGTTCGAAGCGCGCCGCTTCCGGCACGTCCAGGGGCACCTGTTCCAGGTACAGCGCCGTGGCCCGGCACACCAGCACGTCGCCGGCGAACAGATCGCCTTGCAGCAGACGCAAACGGCGGCCGCCACGCACGGTTTCCACGCGCACCGTGAGCGGCGCGGTGGGCACCGGCCGCAGCAGATCCAGGGTAAAGCGCGCCAGCCGCAGGCCGCCCTCGGTGCCCGCCGGTTCCAGGGCCGAGGCGAGCAAGCCGGCCGGTGAACCACCGTGCAGATAATCCGGGCTCCACGGCCCCTGGGCGTTCTCGGAAGGGTGGTACCGGTCGCCGTCGCGGCGGAACAGGGCCGTACTCATGCTGCGTGATCCTCGTTATTATGCGGCGCTTGCGAAGAGCATCCGATCATAAGAACCGTTCCCGCCGTGAGCAAGACGGGAACCCTTGGCTACGGGACCCCAACCATGAACGAACTCTCCCCCGCCCTGCAGGACCAGGGCCATCCGGACGGCGTCTGCTACGGCTGCGGCAGCGCCCACCCCAGCGGGCTGCACCTGAAAAGTCGTTGGGACGAGGAAGGCCGCCATGTGATCGCCACCCATACCCCGGCGGAGGAATTCACCGGCTGGCCGGGGCTGGTGTACGGCGGCCTGCTGGCGATGCTGATCGACTGCCACTCCAACTGGACCGCCATGGCCTGGCACTACCGGGCCGAGCAGCGGGAACCGGGGAGCGACCCGGTGATCAATTGCGTCACCGGCCGGCTGGACATCCGCTACCTGAAACCCACCCCCATGGGCGTGCCGCTGCGGCTGAAAGCCTGGGTGGAAGGCGACGTGGGCCGCAAAACCAGGGTGATCTGCGAGGTGTGGGCCGGCGATGTGCTCACCGCCACCGCCGACTCGGTGTTCGTGCGCGTGGACACCGACCAGCTGGCGAAGGCGGCGGGCGGTGGCTGATCACGCCCCGGCGCGGCGCACCCGGATCACCAGCTTGCGGCCCACCACCTCGAAGCCGTGGCGTTCGGCGATGGCCCGTTGCCGGGCTTCGATCAGCGGGTCCTGGAATTCCAGGATGCGGCCGGTTTCCACGCACACCATGTGATCGTGCGCGGCGCCATCGGCCAGCTCGAACAGGCTGCGCCCCATGGTGTGCCGGTCGAAGTGATGCCGATGCACCAGACCCGCGTCCTCCAGGTCGGTGAGCACCCGGTAGATGGAGGAAATGCCCATGCGCTCGCCGCTCTGGCGCAGGCGGGCATAGATATCATCGGCGCTCAGGTGGTGGCGCTCCGGCAGCGCCGACTCCAGCAACTGAAAGATCCGCTCCCGGGCCGCCGTGGCTTTCAGTCCGGCCCGCGTCAGGGCCCGGCGTTCTCGGTTCATTACCGCTACCTCCTTGTTTCTCTACTTCCTATAGACGAACGAAACGCCCAGGGTTCACATTTCCCATGGTGAACGGCGTCACATCGCCATACATTATTGTAATGATACCCATTCTCACCTAGACTCCCACCGAAATAAATACCAACCAGACCCCGGGGGCGGGATCATGTCCGGCGCGACGCGGGAACCCCTTTCCGTGAAAACCCTGTACAGCGAATACCACGGCTGGCTGCGCGCCGTGCTGCAGCGCCGTCTGGGCGACGCGGACGACGCCGCCGACCTGGCCCAGGACGCCTTCCTGCGCCTGCTGGCGCGGCCCCGCTCCCTGGACCATGACAGTGCCCGCCCCTACCTGAGCCGCATGGCGCGGGGCCTGTGCGTGGACCTGTGGCGGCGCCGGGAGATCGAGCGCGCCTGGCTGGAAAGCCTGGCGCTGAACCCGGACCTGGAGGCGCCCTCCGCGGAGCAGCGCGCCACCGCCGTGGAAGCCCTGATGGAGGTGGACGCCATGCTCAAGCGGCTGCCGGCGCCGGTGGCCCGGGCGTTCATTCTGTCCATGGTGCACGGCCTGGACGGCAAGACCATCGCCGCCCGCCTGGGCGTCACCGACCGCACCGTGCGCAACTATCTGTCCCGGGCCATGCTCGCCTGCCTGCGCCTGCAGGCCCGGCTGACGCCGGAGGACGGTGCCCCATGAGCCACGCCACCCCGGACCCGGAGGTGCTCAGCCAGGCCGCCGACTGGTTCGCCCTGCTGCGCTCCGGCGACGCTTCCAGCGAGGACACCCGGCGCTGGCGCCACTGGTTGGCGCAACACCCGGCCCACCGCCAGGGCTGGGCGCTGGTGGAACGGATTCAACAACAGTTCGAGGCCGCCACCGGCGACCATCCGGCCCAGGCCGACGCCACCCTCGGCCGCGCCCGGGACAACCGGCTGCGCCGGCGCGCCCTGCTCAAGGGCCTGGCACTGATGCTGGGCGCCGGCGGCCTGGGCTGGGCGGGCTGGCGCACGGACGCGGTGCAGCAGCGGCTGGCGGTCTGGAGCGCGCCCTACCGCACCGGCGTCGGCGAGATCCGCGCCTGGACCCTGGCGGACGGCGGCCGCCTGTGGCTGAACACCGACAGCGCGGTGGACGGCGTGGAGGCGGACGGGCCGGTGCGCCTACTGCGGCTGCTGCGCGGCGAGATGCTGCTGGAGACCGGCGGGCCGGTGCGGGTGGACACGCCGGCGGGTTCCCTGCGCCCCCTCGGCACCCGCTTCACGGTGCGCCTGGACGAGCACCACACCCTGGTGGCGGTCCATGAAGGCAGGGTGGAAATCGTCACCGCCGAGGGCCGGCGCCGGGTGATCCCCGCCGGTCGCCAGACCCGTTTCTCGGATCACGCCATCGACCCGCCGCGCCCGGTGGAAACGGCCCGGGAGGCCTGGCACCGGGGCGTGCTGGCCGCCGACGACATCCGCCTGGCCGACCTGCTCGCCGAGCTGGCCCGCTACCGGCATGGCTACCTCAATGTGTCGCCGGCGGTGGCCGACCTGCGCGTGTTCGGCGGCTTCCCGCTCACCGACACGGACCAGGCCCTGGCGATGCTGGAAGCGGTGCTGCCGATCCAGGTGACGCACCCCCTGCCCGGCTGGACCGAGGTCCGCCCACGGGCGCCGGAAAAATAATTTTCCGCTTTTGCCTCCCCTGTTCGATACGTCGGTATACCCCGGCCCGAAAGGGCCATGACGGGGATCGGGAACCGACAACAACAGGAGACACCGTGCCATATTCATTCTCCGGCCAGGCCCGCCGCCTGCCCACCCTGATGCTCGCCGCCACCCTGGGGCTGGCGCCCCTGGCGTTCACCCCGGCCCAGGCGCAACCGGCCGCCGCCGACCAGGAGCAGCGCCGCCAGTACAACATCGCCGCCGGCCCGCTCAACGCGGTGCTGAGCCGCTTCGCGGAACAGTCCGGCGCGCTGATCGCCGGCAACCTGCAACTGGCGGCGGGCAAGCGCAGCGACGGCCTGCGCGGCCGCTACGGTACGCGGGAAGCCCTCAACCGGCTGCTGGCCGGCACCGGCCTGGTGGCGGAACCCCGGGGCGACGGCAGCTACGTCCTCAAGGACGCGCGCTCCGACAGCGGCGCCGGCCGGCTCGATCCGGTTACCGTGAACGCGCCGGCGGTGCCGGAGGCGCGCCGCTCCCTGGACTACGACCGCGCCACCATCGAGGCGCTGCGCCCCGGGGACGTGAAGGGCCTGTTCAAGAAGGAGGCCTCGGTGGCCGTGGGCGGCTCCATCCCCATGAACCAGAAGGTCTATGTGCGCGGCGTGGAGGAAACCGCCATGAACGTGACCGTGGACGGCGCCCGCCAGAACAACAAGGTGTTCCACCACAACGCCACCAATCTGATCGACCCGTCCCTGCTGAAAACGGCGCGCGCCTCCGCCGGCGTGGCGGCGGCGGACGACGGCCCCGGCGCCCTGGGCGGCAGCCTGGCCTACGAAACCGTGGACGTGGGCGACCTGCTGGCCCCCGGCGATCAACTGGGGGGCTTCCTGGACGGACGCTATGCCAGCAACGGCGATGCCCTGACCGGCGCCGGCGCCCTGTTCGGCCGCCAGGACGGCTTCGAGGCCCTGGGCTACGCCAAGCACACCGATGGCAACGATTATGAGGACGGCAACGGCGACACCGTGCGCTTCACCGCCCCGGCCCTGGTCAGCGGCTTGGCCAAGCTGGCCTACGAGAACGACCGGGCGGGCCGTTTCGAGCTCAGCCACGAGGTGGTCAACGACGACGCCGCCCGCCCCTACCGGGCCAACTTCGCCGGCCTGGACGGCGGCCGGCCGGTGCCGGAATCCCGGGTCTACGACCTGACCCGCCGCAACACCGCCTTCAATTACCGCCGCGACACCGGCAAAGGCTTCTGGAACCCGGCCCTCACCGTGGCCCACGGCGAAACCGAACTGGACACCCGCGAGGTGCCGCTGTCAGCGCCGGGCACGGAGGTGGTCTACACCGGCATCACCGAGAGCCTGTCCGCCTCCGCCAAGAACGTCTTTTACACCGGCTTCGCCGCCGTCACCGGCGGGGTGGATTACTACGACGACAGCGCCACCTTCAAGGACGACATCAACCCGGATCTGGAAGAACAGGCGGAGAACACCGGCGTCTTCCTGCAGATCCGCCAGCCCCTGCTGGACGACCGGCTGACGCTCTCCTATGGGGCGCGCTACGACGACCAGCGCTTCACCGGCACCGACGACTCCAGGCACGACGACAGCGGCGTGAGCAGCAATGTGTTCGGTGAATTCCAGCTCACCGACCACCTGTCCCTGAACGCCGGCTACGCCGATGTCTGGGGCGGCGTGGTCCTGGCCGAGAACTACATCCTCAACGGCGCCTGGGACTACCGGAACCTGACGGCGGTGGAAGCCCACAACCACACCTTCGGCTTCAAGGCCAACTGGAACGGCTTCTTCGCCGAGGCCAACCGCTTCCGAACCCGCATCGCCAACGGCCGGGTGCCGGTGTACAGCGGCGACCCGGCGGCGGTGGCGGATTTCGACATCGACGGCTACGACCTGACCCTGGGCTTCCACGGCCGCCTGGGGGAAGTGTCGGTGGCCTACGCGCGCATCGATTCGGAGAAGGACGGCGAAGCGGCCACCTCCTACGACGGCAGCTACTTCACCGCGCCCCTGGGCGAGCTGGTGACCCTGAACGGGGTGGTGGCGGTGCCCGCCTGGCCGCTGGAGCTGGGCCTGAGCGCGGAGTTCGCCCTGGACAACGACGACGTGGAAAGCAGCGGCGCCAAGCAGGAGGGCTACACCGTGGTGGATGTGTACGCGGAGTACCGGCCGATCCGGCCGCTGACCCTGCGGCTGTCCGTGGACAACCTCAACGACGAGGCCTACGCGGACCGCGCCACCTACGGCCAGGAGTTCACCACCGTGACGCCGCTGCTGGAACCGGGCCGCTCCATCGCCCTGGGGGCGCGTTACGACTTCTGAACGGCGTGCGGGCGGATCAGACCGTCAGGCCGGCGGTCTCGTCCAGGCCCAGGTGCACGTTCATGTTCTGCACGGCGGCGCCGGCGGCGCCCTTGCCCAGGTTGTCGAGCCGGGCCACCACGCACTGGCGTTCGCCGTTGCCGAACAGGAACAGCTCCACCCGGTTGGTGTCGTTGCTGCCTTGCACGTCGAAGAAGCCGCCATCCAGGGCGTCCGGATCGTCCGGCCCGTGCACGGTGACGAATGGCTCGCCGGCGTAGCGCTCCTTGAAGGCCTGGTACAGGGTGTCCGCGTCGGTGCCCGCCTTCAGGTGCGACAGGTGCAGCGGCACGGTCACCGCCAGGCCTTTCAGGAACGGGCCCACCGTGGGCACGAACACCGGCGCCGCCGCCAAACCGGCATAGCGTTGCATTTCCGGCAGGTGCTTGTGGGCCAGCCCTAGCGCGTAGGGACGGGGGGCGCTCAAACGCCCTTCGGTGTCGGCGTCGTAATCGGCGATCATGTTCTTGCCACCGCCGCTGTAGCCGGTGATGGAGGTGGCGCTGAGCGGGTAGTCCGCCGGCAGCAGGCCGGCGTCCACCAGCGGCCGCACCGCCAGGATGAAGGCGCTGGCGTGGCAGCCCACGTTGGCGATGCGCTTGCTGGCGCGGATCGCCTCGCGCTGGCCGGGCTGGAGCTCCGGCAGGCCGTACACCCAGTCGTCCGCCACCCGGAAGGCGGTGCTGGCGTCGATCAGGCAGGTGTCCGGGTTGTCCACCATCTCGGCGGCCTCCCGGGACGCCGCGTCCGGCAGGCACAGGAAAGCCACGTCGGCGGCGTTAAGCAGCCGCGCGCGCTCCGCCGGGTCCTTGCGCAGAGCGCTGTCGATGCGCAGCAGCTCGATGTCGTCGCGCGTTTCCAGATAGTCGAACAGGCGCAACCCGGTGGTGCCTTCCTGACCGTCCACATAGACCTTGAATGCCATCGTCGCAATCTCTCTCGGTGTGCCGGACCGGAAAGCCTAGGCACAAGGCCGGTGCGATGCAACGACCAAAGCCCGGTCAGACGCGGAACGACGCCGGCACGGTGAGCTCGTAGGTGCGCCCCAGGGGCAGAATGCCGGTGGCCCCGGACGGCGCTCGCTGGGAACTGAAGTACAGCCGCGAGCCGTCCGGCGTGAACGCCGGGCCGGTGAGTTCGCTGCCGCCGCCGGGCACCTGCAGCAGGATTTTCGCCGCCTGGTTGGGCACCATCACCATCAGGCGCATGGCCTCGCCGTCCTCGGCCACCACCACGTCGCCCATGGGGCTCACCACCAGGTTGTCCACGTCGTCGAACTTGTCCTCGCCGGCGGTGATCAACTGCTCGTTGTCGAACACCACCTCGATCAGGTCATTGTCCACGTCCAGGGCATGGACCCGGTTGTCGCCCTTGCAGGCGAAGAACACCACGGCGCGCAGTGGATGCTCGAAGCCGGACACGGTGTCCCGCTCGCCCTCCGGCCAGTACTGGATCCAGATGCCCTCGCCGCCCTTGAAGCGGGTGCCCGGGGCGCCCTGGCCGGTGCCGTCCTGGATCCGCGAGCGCACCCGGCTCTGGGGCTCGTCCGGGGACTGGACGTCCACCCAGTTCACCCGGCGGATCTCGCGGGCGCTTTCCAGGTCCTCCATGTAGGCACCCTTCTCGAAGCCCTCCACTTCCAGCACCTGCAGCACGCCATTGTCCAGATCCAGCCCCTCGCCGCCGTTGATGGCGCTGACCCGGCCGGCGGAGCGGAAGCGGTACAGGCGGCCGTCGCCCTCGTCCTCGGTCATGAACACCGAAGCGGTGGCCATGTCCACGGCGGCGGCCTCGTGCTTGAAGCGCCCCATGGCCGGGTGCGCCTGGGCCTGGCGGGGCGTGCCGCGCGGGTCGCATTCATGGACCTGGCCGTTCTCGATCTCCTCGCAGGACAACCAGGTGCCCCAGGGCGTGGCGCCGCCGGCGCAGTTGATCAGGGTGTTCTTGAGGATCGGGTAGGCATCCACCAGCTCGCCGTCGGCGCCGAAGCGCAACGCCCCGACGCCGCCGGGCACGAATTCGCTGTTGGACACGTACACCCAGCCGCCATCCGCCATGGGGAAGACCGCGCCGCCG
Source organism: Alloalcanivorax profundimaris (assembly GCF_015265435.1). Classification (GTDB taxonomy): domain Bacteria; phylum Pseudomonadota; class Gammaproteobacteria; order Pseudomonadales; family Alcanivoracaceae; genus Alloalcanivorax; species Alloalcanivorax profundimaris. Next base: position 191,456 of record NZ_JABJWH010000021.1, read on the forward strand.
TCCGGCAGCGGGTGCCACAGGAACAGCGGCCCCCCCGGCACCGGCTGCCGGCCAGCAGTGGCCACCAGACGCAGGGAGAAGCCCTCCGGGATCATCACCCCATCCACGCCGGAGTCCACCAGCGGACCGATGCCGGACAGGGGCCCGGCCCGCAACGGCAACTCCCGGGCCACCGGTGGCGGTTCCGGCGGCGGAGTCGGGGTGCCGCCCCCGTCGCCCGGCGTGTTGGGCGTCTCGCCGCCACCGCCGGCGCCACCGCCGGAGGATGAAGAGCCGCCCCCGCAGGCGGCCAGGGCGGCGCCACCGCCGCCCAGGAACATCAATTGCAGAACATCGCGTCGGGAGATCGTCATGGTTCAACCATCCAGGTACAGGTTGAACCCAGGCTAGATGAGAAAGATGACGACCATGCTTAAGCCCGGGCCGCCATCGTTCCCTTCTTGTTGGCGAAACGTAACGGCCGGGTAAGACCGCCGTCCCTAGGGCACCACCATGGCGACCACCGCCATCACGCCGATCACCAGGCCGACCACCATCAGCGCGTAGATCAGCAGGTAGTCACTGCCCCTGCCACTTTGAAAATCCCGCTCGCGTTTTTTCTGGCTCTGCACGCCGAACAGTCCCGCCAGTACCCCCTGGCACACGTCCAGAAGGCTGGCTTTTTTCCGCTCCTGCGGCGCGGACTGAGAGTCGTCGTTACTGGAATTGCCGGCCATAGGCGCTCCTGACTCAATCATGAAGGTGGATTCAACCGCCGCCCTCGGAGCGGCGGAAGCGGGGCTCGGGTTGGGCCACCGAGCGCGCGTAAACGCGCTCGAAATCCGCCAACCCCTTGATGGCGTCGGTGAGGCATTTGTCCTCGCGCACGGCGAACGACGAGAAGCCACAATGGCGCATCAGCGCCAACTGATCCCGCAGCACATCGCCCACCGCGCGCAGATCGCCCTGAAAGCCATAGCGGCTTCTCAGCAGGCTCGCCTGGCTGTAGGCGCGGCCGTCACGAAAGCTGGGAAACCGCAGAGCGATCAGCGGGATGCGGGCGATCTCCGCGCGCACTGCTTCCGGGTCGTCGTCCGGTTCGAGCAGCACGCCGTGGAGGGACGGGTCCGCCCCTTCCAGCTCCACTCGTGTTTGCCAGCGGGGCCAGCCCAGCACCGCGTAGGGGGCATCGCCCTCCTCGTCCAGGTACCAGGGATCATCGTGAAGCGGCGTGGCGACGCCCTGAAGCAAGCCAAGGGTGTTTTTCATCCGGCGCTCTCCCGCTGGCGCTCCGGGCCGTAAACGCTTTCCTTGAACGGCACCAGGCCGAGACGCTGCACGGCTTCCGCGAACGGCTCGTCCTGCTCGCGGCGGGCCAGATAGGTGTCCAGCAGCCGGCCGATGGCGTCCGGCACCTCGTCCACCCGGAAGGCGCGACCGATCACCTTGCCCAGGGCACTGTCCCGCCCTTGCGCCCCACCGATGGTGATCTGAAAGAACTCCTCGTCGTTCTTGTTCACGCCGAGGATGCCGATATTGCCGATGTGGTGGTGACCACAGGCGTTGACGCAGCCGGAGATATTCAGGCTCAGCTCGCCCAGGTCATGGAGGAAATCCAGGTCGTCGAAACGTTCCTGGATCGCCCGCGCCACGGGCAACGAGCGGGTGTTCGCCAGGGCGCAATAGTCACCACCGGGGCAGGCGATCACATCGGTGAGCAGACCGATGTTCGGCGTCGCCAGCTGGTGCTCGCGCAGTACCGACCAGAGCGCGAACAGATCCCGCTCACGCACGTCCGGCAGCACCAGATTCTGTTCGTGGGTAACGCGGATTTCGGAGAAACCGTAAAGGTCGGCCAGCTCCGCCACCGCGCGCATCTGCGCGGCGGTCAGGTCGCCGGGCGGCGCCGCCGCGCCGGGCTTGGTGGACACCACCACCGAGGCGTAGCCGGGCACCTTGTGGGCGCGGGTATTGTTTTTCACCCAGGTGGCGAAGGCCCGCTCTTCGGCGAGCCGCTCCTGGTGGGCCGGGTCCTGGGCGGCCGGCGGCTCATAGCGCGGCGGGCTGAAATCCCGGGCCACCCGCTGGTATTCCACCTCGGTCAGTTCGGCGGCGCCGTCGCGAATTTGCCGCCACTCCCGTTCCACCTCGGCGGCGAACGCCTCCACGCCCAACGCCTTGACCAGAATCTTGATTCTCGCCTTGTACTTGTTGTCGCGGCGCCCGTACCGGTTGTAGACGCGCAGCACCGCTTCCACATAGGTCAGCAGGTGCCGCCAGGGCAGCCCCTCGCGGATGGTCTGGTTGAGAATCGGCGTGCGGCCAAGGCCGCCGCCCACCATCACCCGCAGCAGCATTTCGCCTTCGTCATCGCGGTACAAGTACAGCCCAATATCGTGCGCGCGCACGGCGGCCCGGTCCTGGGCCGAGGAAGAAATGGCGATCTTGAACTTGCGCGGCAGGAACAGGAATTCCGGGTTAATGGTGGACCACTGGCGCATGATCTCGGCCAGCGGCCGGGGATCGGTGATCTCATCCGCGGCGACGCCGGCGAAGGCCTCGGTGGTGATGTTGCGCACGCAGTTGCCGGAGGTCTGAATGGCATGCATGTCCTGGTCCGCCAGCACCTGCAGGATGTCCGGCACCCGCTCCAGAGCCACCCAGTTGAACTGGATGTTCTGGCGGGTGGTGAAATGCCCGTAGCCCTGGTCGTATTCCTCGGCGATACGCGCCAGTACCCGCATCTGATCCGACGAGAGAGTGCCGTAGGGAATCGCCACGCGCAGCATATAGGCGTGGCGCTGAAGATAGACGCCGTTCTGCAGCCGCAGCGGCAGAAACTCCTCTTCGCTGAGTTCGCCGTTCAGCCGGCGATTCACCTGATCCCTGAACTGGGCCACCCGTGCCTGGACCAGATCCCGGTCGAAGCTGTCGTAGTTGTACACTCGGCCTGCCCCTGATGACGATGAATCCGGGCGCTACTGTAGCGTGCGGCCGACGATAGGTTCAGGCGCAATTTTTTTAAATCCAATAGGGACAGTTATAGCCGCCCGCCTTCCTCAGGCGGCGTACAGCACGTCGGCCAGCCGCTCCAGGGCGACGAGCCGATCCGGGTGCCAGCGGTGGGCGAAGCCGATGCGCAGGCAATTGCGGAACTGGCCGGAACCGGAGAACAGCGGCCCCGGGGTGATCACCACGCCCTGCTCCAGGGCCCGGTCATAGGCGGCCAAGGTATCGATACCGACATCCAGTTCCACCCAGACCGCCAGGCCGCCTTCAGGGCGGCTCACCCTCACCTCGCCGGGCCAGCGCCGCAACCGGTCGATCAACTGGTCGCGGTTGACACGCAGGTCGTGCCGTTGGCGTCGCAGATGGGCGGCGAACCCGCCGTCGGCCATGAAGTCCGCCACGCCCTGCTGCAAGAAGCGGCTGCCGGCCAGTTGCGTCACCAGCTTGAGGCGCAGCACCCGCTCGTGCCAGCGGGCACCGGACACCCAGCCCAGCCTCAGGTCGCGGCTCAGGCACTTCGAAAAGGAGCCGCACAGGATCACCCGGTCCTGGGTATCCAGGGCCTTGAGCGGGTCCGGCACCGGGCCCAGGGCGGTCTCGGCGTAGATGTCGTCCTCGATCACCGCCAGATCATGCTGCTCCGCCAGCGCCAGAAGTCGGCACCGGGATGCCTCCGGCATCAAGGCGCCACCGGGGGTGGCGAAGGCCGGTGACACCACGCACGCCTTCACCTTCCAGCGGTCCAACACCTGTTCCAGGGCATCCATGTCCATGCCGGTATCCGGCGAGGCCGGGACTTCCACCACCTGCAACCGCAGTTGTTCGAGCAACTGCAGCACGCCATAGAACCCCGGCGACTCCACCGCCACCACATCACCCCGTTCGCAGCAGGCCATCAACGCCAGGAACAGCGCATGCTGGCAGCCGGAGGTCACGCACAGCCGCTCCGGCTCCACCGGCCAGCCGCGCCGGGCATGCTGCAATGCCAGTTGCTCACGCAATTCCGGCTCACCGGCGGGCGCGTCGTAGTACTGGTAGCCGCCGCCGCGCCGGCGCCGCAGGGCGCGACCGACCGCGCGGTTCAGTGCCAGCACCCCGGGCGGCAGGCTGCCCGCCAGCGGGTCCGGCACCAGATCGAAGGCCGCGCCACGGCCCATGATGTCCAGCAGCAGATCGCTGACGCTGGCGGCACGGGGCGCGACGATGCGGGCCCGGCTACGCGGCGTGGTCGGGCTCTCGGGGCGCAGGCTGAGGAAATAACCGGCCTTGGGCCGGGCCTCCACCAAGCCGCGCGCCTCCAGACGCCGCAGGGCATGCTGCACGGTGGCTTTTGACAGCCCGTGCTCGCGGCACAGGGTGCGAATCGAAGGCAGTTTCTCACCCAGCCGCCAACGGCCCTCCTCAATGCCTCTTAAAAGCCAGGTCTCCAACCGCTGATACCGATACGCCGTCAACACCGTCCCCATCTGTACCTATTGATGCCCACTTGTTTACACCTGGGGCGATTGGCAATTCAAGCGCCGCGACACCTGCCACCGCACTTGGAGCCCCCCGGCAACCGGACTAAACTAGGCGGTTTGGGCCGACGGCAAGCCATCATGTTCTTCACGGACGAGCGCGAGCAGTTCTTCAAACCGCTGACCGGCAAATACCGCGAACAGGTGGTGGAATGCGTGCGCCTGCTCCACGAGCGGCTGTACAGCAGCCAGGCGGACTACGGCGAATCCCTCAAGCGCGACCAGGTGCTGGACGTGTTCGGCGAGGCCCTGGAGCGGGCGCCGCTGCTGGAAGGCGACGACGACGCCGGGCGCTTCCGCAACAACCGGGAACAGGCCGGCTGGATTCTCAACCTGCTGGTGGAGCACGGCTGGCTCAAGCGCGACAAGGACGAAGCCTCGTTCCAATCCACCTACCCGTTCAGCCGCACCGGCCGGCTGTTCACCCAGACCCTGGTGGAGGTGGACGGGCGCAGCGTGCGCACCCGCCACCGCAATACCCGTAACACCCTCAATGCGCTGAACGCCTTCGCGGAGCGGGGCGAGGTCTATGACCTGCTCGACGCCCACGAGCATTCCGAGCGCATCATCGCCGACTTCACCGACATCATCGCCGAGCTGGAGGAGCGCAAGCGGGAGTTGGTCAAGGAGGTGGAGGCCCGCCAGCTAGTGCAGCAGGCCAGCGATCAGTTCTTCGAATTCATGGAACGGCGCTTCCAGCCGGACGTGGCGATCCGCATGTCCGCGGACAGCGTGGAAAAACACCGCGATCGCATCCAGAGCGCCGTGGAGCGCATCAAGAGAAAGCCGAAAAGCTGGAAGGCCCAGGCGGAACGGGATCTGCGCCACCGGGCCCCGGATCTGGTGGTCAGCCAGGAGGCCTCGGTGTTGTTCCAGCTGCTGGACAGCATCGACATGCGCATGCGCAACGCCTCGGAAATCATGCTGCCCGCCCTGCGCCGCACCCTGCAGGGCTTCACCCGGCGCGCCGACATCATCATTCGCCAGCTCAGCTACCTGCACACCCAGAAACACAACGACATCGTCGGCGTCTGCCGGGCCCTGTCGGAACAGGACGACGCTACCTATGCACGGCGGCTGGGCCAGGCCGGCGACGCCTTGGCCAGCCTGCACCTGGGCCTGGTGGATCCGGCCCAGGTGCGCCCGCGCGAGCAGCGCGCGCAACGAACCGTGCACCACCAGGTGGTGGAACTGGACGAACCGGACCGCGATACCCTGCGCGACCTGGCCACCCAACAACTGCTGGAAAAGGCCTTCAACATCAATGGCGGCGCCCTGCGCGACTACCTGCGCGACGCCCTCGGCGCCAGCCGCCGCATCGACAACCGCGACCTGCCGGTCAACAACGCCCGCGACCTGCTGGCCCTGAGCCACGTCATTGAACTGGGCAGCGCCGACCACGCCGCCGCCGGCTTCCGGCTGCGCATCGAACCCACCGACGTCGTCCGCGATGAACATTACTTCGTGCATCGCGACGGCTTCCTGCTGGAACTGGAACAGGATGACACTACGGCACGCCCTGAATGAGGCCCTGGACGCCCACGGCGTCACCCCGGCGCAGTTCTCGGAGCTGATGATCCGCCTGCTCGACCACGGCGTGCTGTGCCGTGACGAAAGCAAGAAGGAAGCGGAGCTGTACGACCGCTACCTGCGCATTCCCGAGCTGGTGGAAGACTACCTGAGCGTGCTCCAGGTGCGCCTGCACCACGAACACCGCTTCGCCTCCCTGCGGCTGTTCCCGCCCGGCGCCGAGGTGCCCGGCCTGGCGGACCAGGACGAGGGCCTCGGCGGCGGCCTGCGCCACCGCCTCGGCCAGCAGGAAGTGGCTCTGGTGCTGGTGCTGCGCGCGGAATACGACAAAGCCCTGCGCGAGGGGCAGATCGATGAACAGGGCCAGGCCACCCTGCCCCTGGAGGCCCTCACCCTGGCCAGCAAGAACCTGCTGGGCCGGCCCCTGCCGGACGGCCGCACCGAGCGCGAGGCCCTGTTCCGCCGCATGCGCCAGCTGCGCCTGATCCGCGGCGCCGGCGACGCCGGCCTGGAAGACGGCGAAGCCTGGGTGACCATCCGCCCGGACATCACCAGCCTGGTCACCGACGCGGTGCTGGCCACCCTGATCGAGCGCGAGGACGACCAGCCATGTACCTGAAACGCTCCATCACCGTGAACTGGGGCAACCTGCCCGCCGGCGAGCTGGAATACGGCCCGGTGAACCTGTTCTCCGGCGGCAACGGCTCCGGCAAGACCACCGCCGCCGACGCCCTGCAGACCCTGATGACCGCCGCCCACGACAACCTGTTCACCTACAACCCGGGCCAGGACGAAACCACCCAGCGCGGCCGGGGCGGCAAGCAGGTGCGCACCCTGGCCTCCTACGTGCTGGGCTGCGACGACGGCGCCTTCGCCCGCCCCTACGACAGCGACGGCTACATCGCCGGCGTGTTCCACCCCACCAAGGGCGAAACCGCCGAGCCGTTCACCGCCGTGATCGGCGTGCGCGCCCACCTGGACCGCGCCGGCACCGGCGCCCAGGCCCGCCAGGACGAGCTGCTGCTGATGATCGTCCCCGGCGAGATGCTGAGCCTGTCGGACTTCGTCCACGAACACGTGGACGGCAAGCACACCGTGCCGATCACCGACATCGCCAACCAGCTGCGCCGCCAGTTCGGCAAGAAAGCCGTCGAAACCTACGACAAGAAAGGCGCCTACCTGGCGCGGCTGTACGGCGCCCTGCGCGGCAAACGCGATGCGGTATCACGCAATGAAGCGCGCAACGCGGCGCGCACCTTCGCCCGCTTCATGGCGTACAAACCGGTGGAGTCCATCAACCAGTTCGTCGCCAGCGAAGTGCTCGAACCCCACGACATGGGCGACACCCTGCGCCGCATCCGTGACCTGATGCGCACCGTCCACGGCATGGCCGAGGAAGCGGAGCACCTGCGCCGCAACGTGGACCTGCTCGCCCAGGCCCGCGACCAGGCCGGCAACTACCTGGAACACTGGCTGGAACGCACCACCCAGGCCTACGGCGCCGCCGCCCAGCAGTTCCGGCGCAACCAGCGGCACTACCTGGAACACAAGGAAGAACAGAACCGGCTCCGCCAGCAACAGGAAGGCAACGGCGACGAATCGGAACAGGTCCAGCAGCGTCTCGACCAGGCCCACCAGGAGCTGGTGGAACTGCAGGCACGCATCCTCGGCATCCCCGCCCTGCGCGACAAACAGCAACTGGAGCAGCGCCACGAACAGCTCAGCCGGCAACTGCGGGAGGGCGCCCGCCCGCTGCTCGAGCAGGACCAGCAGCGCACCCGCAACCTGGAAGCCCTGCGCAACATCCTCGGCCTGCTGGCCCGCCACAGCGTGGAGCTGGAACTGCCCGGCTTCGCCAGCAAGCACTGGCGCGCCACCAGCAAGGCGCTGATCGCCGAGCAGAACACGCCGCTGCCGGACCTGAACCAGATGCTGGCCCGGGACTGGATCGACCTGTCGCCCCTGGAAGAAGGCCTCGCCCGGGTGCGCGCCGAGCAGCAACTGCACAACCAGCTCGCCGAGCATCTGCACGGCGAACGCCCGGAACAGCCGGGCCAGGACACCGACTCCCTGGCACGGCGCCTGGACCGGCTGGTCGGCAAGCGCGGCCAGGCCCTGGAAGCCCTCGAGCAGCAACAGAAAAAAATCGAACACCAGATCCGCAACCTGGAATCCAGACGGGTGAATTACCCCCAGGACGTGGAGATCGCCCTGCAGGCGATCCGCCAGGAATGCCCCCAGGCGCAACCCCGGGTGCTGTGCGACCACGTGGAAGTGGCCGACCCGCACTGGCAGATGGCCATCGAAGGCTACATTGGCGGCGCCCGTTTCGGCATTCTGGTGGAAGCGGAATACGAAGCGGAGGCGATCCGTATCGTGCGCCGGCTGGCCGGCAAGCAACGCAACCGGGCCCGGGTGATCCAGGGCGAACAGGCCCGTCGCGACGCGGAAAAACTGTCCCTGCCGGACGACTCCCTGTTCCACGCCCTGCGCTTCAGTCACCGCACCGCCGAGCACTATCTGAAAGCCTCCTACGGCAGCGTGGCGCGGGTGGACGACGCCGATGCCCTGCGCACCACCCGCCGTGGCATCACCGCCGACGGCCTGGGCTCGGGCAACTACGCCCTGTTCCGCTGCGACCTGGACGACGGCCAGCTGGTGTTCGGCGAGGGTGCCCGGGAACGCAACCTGAACGCCAAGCGCGACGAACGCCTGGAGCTGGAAGAGCACTACCAGCGCGCCGCCCAGGACTATCAGGCCGTCAAACAGCTCCACGATCAGGTCCAGGCGTTCCAGCCCCTGCACTGGATCGCCGCCGCCGGCCAGCTGCTGGATGCCCAGCGCCAGCTCCAGGAAACCGAGAACGCCCTCGCCGACCTGGACCTCAGCGACCACGAAGAGCTGGAAGAAAAACAGCGCCAGGCCCGCGACCTGCACCAGGACCTGGAAGCACGGCGCAAGATCCTCACCGAGGAACACGGCAAGCTCAGCGAAAAACTCGACGCCTGCGGCGCCACCATCCGCAAACTGGCGGACCAGAACGACCGCTTCCAGCAACAACAGGACGACGCCGAAGCCGCCCTGCACGCCTGCACCCGCTACTGGCCCGGGCTCGACGTGGAACCGCGCATCGAGGCCATGGACCAGCGGCTGCAACAGGCCCACGGCGACATCGATTTCGTCGAGGAAGACAAGGAGCTGACCCGCAAGCTGCAGCAAAGCATCGGCGACCTGCAGCGCACCCTGGACCGCTACAACCAGCAGGCCCAACCCGCCGATCAGGTGCTCGCCGACACCGCCGAGGACGTGCACGGCCCCGGCTTCTTCGGCCATGTGCACGCCCTCGACCAGCAGCTGGACAACCTGCACAACCGGTTGCGCAACAACGTGCTGCTGGAAAAACAGGAAAAACTGGCCGACCTGCGCACCACCTTCAACACCACCTTCATCAGTGACCTGTGCAGCCAGATCCACCAGGCCATCAAGGACGGCGAACGGATTCTCAAGAGCCTCAACAGCGAGCTGGAGCACCACCAGTTCGGCGCCGACCGGGAACGTTTCTCCTTCGAATGGCAGTGGATTCCCGAGTACAAGGAATACTGGAACTTCTTCAAGGAAGTGATCGATATCCCCAACCTGGGCGACGGCGCCAGCCTGTTCGACACCCCGCTCTCGGCCAAGGCCGAGCAGGTCCGCGACCGGCTGCTCGGCCTGCTGCTGGACGGCGACGAACAACAGGCCCTGCGCGAACTGGAACGGATCAGCGACTACCGCCGCTACCGCCAGTACGACATCCTCAAGCACCCGGAAAACAAGGCCCCGATCAGCCTCAGCCAATACGGCACCGGCTCCGGCGGGCAGCTGGAAACGCCCGCCTACATCATCCGCGCCGCCGCCATCACCAGCGCCTTCCGCTTCAACGAAGGCGACAGCCACCTGCGCATGGTGATCGTCGACGAAGCCTTCATGCACATGGACGAAAACCGCTCCAAGAGCGTGATCGACTACCTCACCCGCACCCTCGGCCTGCAGCTCATCTTCATCATGCCCACCAGCAAGGCCGGCCCCTTCCTGGACCTGATCAGCAACCAGTTCGTGTTCAGCAAGGTGCCCAGCCCGATCCCGGTGGGCGAGCTCACCACCCGGGTCCTGGTGGACCGCCAGCAACTGCACCAGGAGCGGGTCGCCGAACTCTGGGACCAGCACCGCCGCGTGATCCGCCAGCAAGGCGCCCTGGACTTCATGGAAGATCTGTAATGACGGCGCCGCGCTGGCTCGACGACGAACCCTGGCTGCGGCAATTGCTGCATGCCCTGCTCGACGGCCTGGAGAAACCGCGCACCCGGGACGTCACCCGGCGCATCAAGCGCAGCACCACACCGGCGCTGTTCGCCTTCGGTGAAGACACCGAGTACCGCTGGCAACTGATCGAACGTCTGGCCGACGACCATGGCCTGTTCGAGATTCGCTACGACCGGCGTCTGGCCCCGCATCAGGAACGCTACGACAACGCCCAGTTGCGCCTGCGCGCCGACGCCGAGCCGCTGTTGAGGGAGTGGTTGGAGCGCCCGAGGATCAATCCGGTGGACGCTGAATGGCACGCCGCCGTGGGCAACCATGGCGGGATCTTCCAGGACGGTGGCGCCGCCCTGTTGGACACCAAGCCAGGCCTGCCCGATCGTTCACCCGAGGAAATGGTGGCCGCTTTCGCCAACCTGCCCACTTTGCTCGGCCAGGACCTGACCCTGCGCGAGCTCTCGGCCCGCGCCTTCCATGGCGACTCCAAGTTTCTCGACCACCGCGCCGACCTGCTGGCGCGCCTGTTCGGCGACCGCGCCAGCGCGATACCGGCCCGGCCCCTGCTGCTCACCGCCTGGGCACCGGCCGGGTTCCAGCAACTTCTGATCGTGGAAAACCAGGACAGTTTCCTGCGTCTGGTGGAACACCCGCCCGCGGACACCGCCCTGCTCTACAGCGGCGGCTTCCGCGCCAGCGCCGCCCGGCTCAACAGCGAGCACACCCGCTTCGCCTATCTGCCCGGCAGCGACGCCGGCTATTTCCAGCGGCACTGGCTTGATCCAAACCATGCCGCCTCTTTCTGGGGCGACCTGGACTACGCCGGCCTGAGTATCCTGGCGGCACTGCGGCAAAGCCTGCCCCACCTCCGGGCCTGGCAACCGGGCTACCAACCCATGCTACGGGCGCTGCTTGATGGCAACGGCCACACCCCGGAACAGGCTCGCAAACAGGGACAAACGGACCCCGGGCAAACCGGCTGCGACTACGCCGACCAGCAGCTGCTGCCCGCCCTGCGTGAGGCTGGCCGGTTTCTCGATCAGGAAGGCTTCCAATCTGAATAAGGGACTGTGCATGTCCACCACGGACCGGACCAAACGCTGGCTGGAAAGACTGAACCGCTCCCGGCACATGCCGTGGCTGCTGGGCGTGCTCTCCTTTCTGGAGACCATCGTCCTGCCGGTGCCCATCGAACTGGTGCTGATTCCGCTGATGGCCGCCAACCGCGAGCGTATCTGGCGGCTGGCCACGGTCACCACCGCCGGCTGCCTGCTGGCATCGTTGCTCGGTTACGGGGTGGGCATGGTGCTCTATCAATCCCTCGGCACCTGGTTCATCGACGCCATGGGCATGCAGAACGCCTATCAGGGCTTCCAGAGTTTCTTCCACCAGTATGGTTTCATCGCCATCCTGACCCTGGGCATTCTGCCGATTCCCTTTCAGGTGGCGATGATCACCGCCGGGCTGTCCGGCTACCCCATCGCGTTGTTCGTGCTGGCCGCCCTGATCGCCCGGGGCATCCGCTATTACGGGCTGGCGTGGCTGGTGTGGAAGTTCGGGCCGGCGGTGGAAGAACAATGGCGCCGCCATGCGCTGGCCACCAGCCTGGTGGTCGGCGGGGCGGTGCTGGGCCTGGCGCTGGGCATGCAGTGGCTGGCCGGGCGAGTGCTGTAGGCAGGCCAACGCCTAAAGCCAATTCTCCACGCGCAGCCCGGCCACCCGCTCGAATTCGCGCATATTGTTGGTGACCAGGATCAGCCCTTCACCGCGTGCGTGGGCGGCAAGGTGCAGGTCGTTAACGCCGATGGGCGTCCCTTTGCGCTCCAGGTCCGCGCGGATGTCACCGTAGTGAGCCGCCGCCTTGCGGCCGTAATCCAGCACCTCAAGGCGGGACGTGAAATCCTCGACCTGACGCAGGTTATGTTCGCGGTGCTGGCTTTTTTCGGCACCGTGAACAAGCTCCGCTTCGGTGATGGTGCTGATGGCCATCTCCCCCGCGCGGCGATTGAACACCTCCAGGACTTCCATCGGGCGCCGCTTGATCACATAGATAACGATGTTGGTATCAAGCAGATAGCGCAGCATCACAAGGGTTCCCGTTCGGGCTGCTCCTGGGAGGCCCGTTCGGGCAGAAAGTCGTCGGTGACACTCTCCTCGGACAGGAAAAAACTGTCCCAGGTGTTCTCCACCGGTGACAGAATCCGGTCCCTGCCGACCTTGCGTACCCGCACCCGCTTAACGCCATTCGGAAAGCGGGAGTCCGCCGGCAAACGGACCGCCTGGGTGCGATTGTTTTCAAACACGGAACCCGTACTCATGATCTGCTCCTTACCGTGTGCGTACCGCCTGTATACATCAACCACAGGTATATAGCAACGCCATATACTTGCGGTTATGACTTCTTTATTCGGAAGAAATCAGGCGGCGGCGCGTAGCTCGCGCCAGCGGCGGGCGGCGCTGGCTACCGCGCCGGCGGCGGCGAAGGTGGCGCCCACGGTGAGGCACAGCGCCGGCCCGTGCTCGCCGCCCAGCCCGAACAGCAACGTCACCAGCGCCGAGCCCAGGGTCCAGCCCGCGAACCGGGCCACCGCGTTCATGCCGGAAGCGGCACCGCTGCGGGAGGCCGGCGCGGTGGTCATCATGGCGGCGTTGTTGGGGGTCTGGAACAGGCCGAAACCGACCCCGCACACCGCCATGCGCCAGGCGATTTGCCAGTAGGCCGGGTCCGCCGGCAAGAACACCATCAGCAGCAGCCCCGCCGCCATGGTCGCCAGCCCCACGCTGCTCAGCACCGCCGCCGGATAGCGCACCACCAGGCGGCCGGCCAGCTGGGCGGCGATGGCGGTGGTCAGCGGCCAGGGGGTGATCAGCAGGCCGCTCTGCACCGGCGTCATCTGCAGCACCCGCTCGAACAGGAACGGCAAGGACACATAGGCGAGAATCTGCGCCGTGTAGGAACAGGACGAAGTCAGCACCGCCAGGGAAAATACCGGCATGCGCAGCAGATCGAACGGCAGCATCGGCGAAGGATGACGCCGCTGCTGGGCGAACAGCAGCGCGAAGCACACCAGCCCGACCAGAATTTCCGCCACCGCCAGACCGGTATCGCCACTGCCCAGGGTGCCGACCCCCACCACCAACAAGCCGAACGCCAGCGCATTGAGCAGGGTGCCGGGCACGTCAAAGCGGTGCCGGGTCCGCACGCTGCCGGGCACCGTCCGCAGCAGCAACAGGGCCGCCACGCCCAGTGGTACATTGATCAGGAACAGCCAGGGCCAGGGCGCCACCGCCAGCACCAGGGCCGCGAAGGTGGGCCCCAGGGCCGCCGGCACCGCCACCGCCATGGCCAGCCAGGCCATGCCGGCGCCGATCAGATGGCGCGGGTAGATCATCCGCACCAGGGCGACACCGGCCACGGACAGGAAAGCGCCGCCGGCCCCCTGCAGCACCCGGGCCGCCACCAGGGTGCTCAGATCCGGCGCCACCGCGCAGACCAGGGAAGCCAGGGTGAACACCGTCAGGCCGGTGGCGAACAGGCGCTTCAAACCCAGCGCCTCCACCATGGCCGCCACCGGCAGCAGGCACACCACCGCCGCCAGCTGGTAGCCATTGACCACCCACACCGTGGCCGCGTCGCTGGCGGCCAGAGAGCGGGCCATGTCCGGCAGGGCGATATTGACCACCGCCGTGCTCAGGTTGCTCAGGGCGATGCCCAGCAGCACCGCCAGCGCCGCCCAGCGGCGCTCGACGGGGGGCAGCCCGTCGCCGGCGGCGGCGGAAGACGAAGCGGTGTGATTCATTGGATGGCGGCTCCCAGGGCCGGCCGGGGCGCCCGGTCGACCGTCGTGAAGGCGCCATGCTAGCATCGCTGGATTAAGATTTTACGCCAACGATTATCGATGACACGCCAACCCGCCCCTCCCCCCCTGTTCCGCACCCGGCAACGGGCCCGGCAACGCGGCGAGACCATCGGCGAGCACCATCACGACGAGGCCCAGCTGATCCTGGCGCTCTCCGGCACCACCCAGGTGTACACCGACACCGGCCGCTGGCTGGTGCCGCCGCAGCTGGCGGTGTGGATTCCCGCCGGCGTCACCCACCGGCTGGATGTGCTCTCCGGCGCGGAAATGCGGCTGCTCCACTGGCACCCCGACGCGATCCGCCGCTGGGCCCCCAACGCCAACCTGGAGCGGGAATTCGCCCTGCGCGTGTCGCCGCTGCTGCGCGAACTGATCCACGCCGCCTTCGCCCCGGACACCGGCGCCGACAAGCAAGAGCTGATCGCCCGGCTGGTGCTGCACGAACTGAGCGGCGTGGTGGACGCGCCCACCTACCTGCCCCTGCCCACCAGCAACGTGGGCCGGCGCGTCGCCCACCTGGCGCTCTCCGACGCCGGCCTTGGCCTCACCACTCCGGACCTGGCCGCCGGCGCCGCCACTTCCGTGCGCACCCTCAGCCGCCTGTTCCCCGCCGAAACCGGCCTCACCTTCCGCGCCTGGCGGCAGCGGGCGCGCATCGTCCGGGCCATTGATCACCTGGCCAGGGGCAAGACCATCGCCCAGGCGGCGGGGCTGGCGGGGTTCAGCAGTACGGCGGCGTTTTCCTATGCGTTCCGGCAGGTGACCGGGGGGACGCCTTCGGGGTTTATGGGGGAATGAGCCTTGCTAGCGCTGGTTCTGCTTGGCGTCGGGCATCAAGCCGTCCAGCGCCTCGAAAATACCGTCCACCACCGTGTCCCGGCCGGCGAACAGCGCTTCCGGTCCACCACCGTGCAAGCTGCTGAACGGGGGCTCGTAGAGTGCCGAGGGCGCCATCACGCCCCGTGAGGTGAGCTGTTCGATGATCATTTCCACGAAGCGGATCTGGGGAGCGGTGAGGCTGGTATCGTCCAGGAAGCGGGCGAAGGCCTGCTTGGCGGTGGCTTCGTCCATGCCCACCAGGCTACGGACGAAGTGCGCCAGGGAAGGTGCTTCGGTGCGCTCCAGCAGATCCGACAGCAGCGTCCTGCCGTCGTTTTCACCCAGGCTGGCGAGCATGTTTTCCAGGGCTTCCAGATCGCTGGCGGTGAGCGGCCGGTTGGTTCTCAAGCGGTGGATCACGATGTTGTCCAGGTGATTGCGCAGGTACTCACGAACTTTCTTTTCGTACTGCACGCTGGTCATCCTGGGCAGCGGCAGCACGGTGTCCTCGCGCACGCCCATGACCTCGTCCTTGAAATCCGTGTACACCACCTTGCGCCGTTTCTTGTCCAGAAACGGCACCACACCGCGCAGGCGCAGCCGCATTTCTTCCAGGGTGGGCACGTCCATGCCATCCCAGAAGGCCGGGTCCTGCAGCGCCTGCAGGTACTCGAGTTGCTGGGCGACGGCGGGAATGCTGGTTTTCTCTTCCAGCATGGCGGCGATCTCCAGCACCCGCTTGCGATAGCGTTCAAAGGCCGCCTGGTCGGCGGTGAGCACGGCAAGCTGCAGACGCAAGGCGGTGAGATCGAACATGCGGGAAGCGACGTCGTCGTACTCCAGCTCCGTGGGCAGGGTCGCCACCTCCGCGTTCAACAGCCGCTGGTCGTCCTCGCTTAGCCGGTCCCAACGCTTGCGATCCTTGAAGTGGTCCACGGCTTGGCGCTTCATGCGCACGATAAAGTTGCCCGGGTTCATGGCCGCCACTTCGCCATACAGCGTCTCGGTGGTGTTGCCGGCCACCTTGGCCTCCGGATCGGCCTCCGGGGACTGCTGCAACAGCCCCAGCAGATTTACCCGGGCGCGGAAGACACGAACACTGAGCGGCTCGCTACCGCCGGCCTCGATGCCTTCCGGGTTCTCGTTGAAGAAATCGAAGTTGCAGCAGAAATCGAAGATACGAAAGTCCGCCTTGTCCTCCCCCGGACCAAAGAGATCCGGGCACAGCCGTGTGCCCCGCCCGATCATCTGCCAAAACTTGATCTTGGAATACACCGGCTTGAAGAACACCAGATTCACCACCTCCGGCACATCGATGCCGGTGTCCAGCATGTCCACGGAAATGGCGATATGGGGTGCCTTGTCCTTCTGGGAGAAATCGTCGATCAACGCCTGGACGTAGTTGACCTGGTAGGAAATCACCCGGGCAAAGTGCCCGGCGTGTTTCGGGTAGTGGTGGTTGAAACGCTTTTCGATAAAGTCCGCGTGGGCCTGGTTGCGGGCGAAGATGATGGTCTTGCCGAGGCGGTCGCCACCCTCCACCTTATGGCCGTGCTCCATAAGGTGCTTGAGACCCTTGTCCGCGGTGTCCTTGTTGAACAGCCAGTTGTTCAGGGCGGTGGCGTTCACCTGCTCCGGGATCAGGGTGCCTTCGGGCACATTGTCGCCCCACTCCAGGGATTCCCACTGAGTCTTTTCGTCCTCGGACAGGTCGTCGTAGCGGATACCTTCCCGGGGAAAGCGCAGATCCACTTGCTGCACCTTCGGCGGCACCAGATAGCCATCGCTGACCGCCTTGCCCAGCTCATAGGCGTCCGTGGGCACGCCCTGCTCCAGATCGAACAGGTCATAGGTGTTCTTGTCCACCTGCTCCCGGGGGGTGGCGGTCAGGCCGAACAACATGGCGTCGAAATAGCTGAAAATAGCCCGGTAGCGCTGATACACCGAGCGGTGCGCCTCGTCGATGATGATCAGATCGAAGTGCCCCACCCCGAACCGGGCTTCGTCGGTATCGGAGCCCAGGTTGGCATCGATCAGACCCATCATGGTCGGATAGGTACACACATACACCCGGCCTTCGGTGTCCTTCTCGGTGACCAGGTTCACCGGGCTGGATTCCGGCAAGTGGGCCTTGAAGGCATTCACCGCCTGATTCACCAGAGACACCCGGTCCGCCAGGAACAGAGCACGTTTGACCCAGTTGGCCCGTTGCAGCACGTCCACCAGGGCAATAGCGGTACGGGTCTTGCCGGTGCCGGTGGCCATCACCAGCAGCGCCTTGCGCTGGGAATTCTTGAGCTGCTCGAAAATGCTGCCAATGGCGCGCTTCTGGTAATAGCGCTCAACAATGTCGGTATTGATGGCGGCCACGTCCAGGGGCTTGCGGCTGTCCCGGCGGCGGATCAGGCGGGTGAGTTCGTCTTTCTTGTAGAAGCCCGCCACTTCCCGGGGCGGATAGGCTTGGTCATCCCAAAGCCAGGTGTCGTAGCCATTGGTGAAGAAGATCAGCGGCCGCTGGCCGTGCATTGCCTCCAGGCAGTCCGCATAGAGCTTGGCCTGCTGTTTGCCCACCGTGGCGTCCAGGGTAGTTTTCTTGGCTTCCACCACCGCCAGTGGCTTGCCATCGTCGTCCCAGAGCACATAGTCCACATAGCCAATGCCCTTGTTGTTGGGCATGCCGGTGACTTCGTACTCCCGGTCCTGTTCCTGATCCAGCGGCCAGCCGGCCCGATGCAGCTCCAGATCAATCAGGTAACGGCGGGTCTCCGCCTCGGTGTAATCGTGACTGTCCGGGACCTGCTCCCGGACCTGACGCAGAGCCGCCAATTCCTTGCGCAGCGCCTGCAGCTCCTGATCCAGGGCGTCGCGCTCTTTCTGCTGTTTAAGAGCGGCCTCGTTCTGGGCCGCGAGCTTCGCCTCCAGGGCTTCCAATTCGGCCCGCGGTACCACCTTGTCCGTATCCAGCGGTTGTGGCACCCGATCATCCCGCCAGGCCGCGCCCTCCCGGGAGACGCCGGGCGCGTAGGTGCGCACCAGCCAATGGCAGACATGGTGCAGCTCCTTCACCACCTGCATGGCCTGCCGGGGCTCGATCGGTTTGGTCTGGTGGACCGCGATATTGCCCACCTTCTGGATCACCCGGGCCTTCTGAAACACCGCCTCCGGCAGCAGGTTCATAAAGGTGGGTTCATGCAGCAGCGCCCCCAGCTTGTTGTCGTAGGGCATGCGCAGGCTGGCATCGTGGCGATACAGCCAGTGCACCCCCGCCTCCAGCGCGAAGCGGGCATGGAAGCAGGCGGCGCGGGGGTCACCGAGAATATGGCCTTCCGCCAGCGTGGCAGCCTGACTCAGTGCCTTGAATTCGTTGGGCAGGAAGGCGAAGTTGGTCATGGTGCTTTATAGCTCCCCGGAAAAGGCTCTTTGCTGCAAGGAGGCGAAAAAGTAAGTCAACTGCTCGTTATGCTCTAGCAATCTAGCTTTCTGCTGTTTCGAATATTGAACGATTTTGGCGAACTTATCTTGAAGATCAATCGGAGGCAAAGGAATAGGAAGCGCTTTAATGATCCCCATGTTTAGGCCAGACATGATCGCCCCCTTAGCATTATCCTCCAGATAACGCCTAGCCGTTGGATGTAACAAGAAGTAAGCATGCATAAATTCAGGAAGACAGAGCTCTTTATTCAGAGATATGCAGCACAGGTGTTTTGTATTGATAGCGACACCCAGTCCATCAGGAACAATCGCGCATCTCCCACAGGTTCCCATTATGGTAATCAACACATCCCCTGGATGAACCGTATAACGCTTCAGCCTTTCATACTTATCAGCAGTAATAAATCTGGGCCGCCCTTCTCTGAATTCGTTCGAAACGACATTGTCGATTCCCAGTACAGGAACACCTGAATCAACAAACTCACTATGCAAAAGCTGACTTCCGAAAGGCCCTGTTCTTATAGCCCCCTTACGTTTCTCGGCGACATCTTCTACCACAGACCATTCCCAACCATTAGAATCTGGGTCACCAAAGAGATCGAGAAAGGTGGATTGCAGGAGCGCATCAAGTTGGGCGAGGGACTCGCGGCGCTTGGCCCGCAGCGCGTCCGCCGCATCCAGAATTTTCGCAATGCGTTTTTGTTCTTCCAGAGGAGGCAGAAAAAGGCGCTGCCTGTAAGCGTCTTCTCGATTCAACCCAGGAATAGCGGCAGCACGATTCAATTCTGTTAATCGAAGCTGAGGAAGAATCTTGGCGAGCCACGGCAAACATGAATCAGTCTGATCTTCGGTAATGTAGTACGTTGTATCAATAGGCCAGCAAGGGGATTCACTGTACTGGACCTCTCCAAAAGATCCTTTCCTTCCGACGACAATAGTCTCCCCGGAAGTAAGAGATTGATCGTGAAACCCAACAACGCCATTGGAGCCATAAACAGGGTATCCCTGCCCCGTCCTACTCTTAGCAGGCAAACTCTTACCGTAGGCGAACTCGCAAATATCACCAAGCCTCACTTCTTGCCAGCCACTCATCTCAGCATGGCCTCCAACGCCTTACGACCCTCTGATATCTCTTCCTCCAGCTTTGCCAACCGCTCCAGGATCACCTGCGGCGACTCATATTTCACCGCCTCGTACTCCACTTCCTTGTAGCGGTTGATGGACAGGTCATAGTCGTTTCCGGCGATTTCCTCCCGGGGCACCAGGAAGCTCTGTTCGGTGCGCTTGCGCTCGCCTTCGTTCTCCCGGTTCTGCCAGCGGGCCAGCAGATCCGGCAGATCGCTTTTGTCCGGCTGCGGGGTGCGTTTGTCGTCCAGGGAGAAGCCGTCCGCCTCCATCTTGTAGAACCAGACGTTGTCGGTGCCACCGGAGTTGGTTTTGGTGAACAGCAGGATGGCGGTGGAGACCCCGGCGTAGGGCTTGAAAACGCCGGAGGGCATGGAGATCACGCCATCCAGTTTCTGTTCCTCCACCAGCATTTTGCGCAGGCTCTTATGGGCCTTGGAGGAGCCGAACAGCACGCCGTCGGGCACGATCACCGCGGCGCGGCCACCGGTTTGCAGCAGGCGCAGGAACAGGGCCAGGAACAGCAGCTCGGTCTTTTTGGTCTTGACGGTTTGCAGCAGGTCCTTGGCGGTGGATTCATAGTCCAGGCTGCCGGCGAACGGCGGATTGGCCAGGATCAGGGAGTATTTCTCTTCGTCCAGGTCGTCCGCCTGGGCCAGGGAATCCTTGTAGCTGATGTCCGGGTTTTCCACGCCGTGGAGCAGCATGTTCATGCTGCCGATGCGCAGCATGGTGTTGTCGAAGTCGTAGCCATGAAAGGTGCCCTCGTTAAAGCGGCGGCGGGCCTCGTCGTTTTTGTAGATGGCCTTGCTGTGATGCTGCTGGATGTATTCGGAAGCCGCCACCAGGAAACCGGCGGTGCCGCAGGCCGGGTCGCAGATTACATCCTTGGGGGTGGGCGCGGTCATATCCACCATCAGCTTGATGATATGGCGCGGGGTGCGGAACTGGCCGTTCTGGCCGGCGCTGGCGATCTTGCCGAGCATGTATTCGTACAGGTCGCCCTTGGTGTCCGCATCGCTCATGTCGATGCTGTCGAGCTGATCCACCACGTTGGCCAACACCCGCGGGGTGGGCATCATGAAGAGGGCATCCTTCATGTGGTGGGTATAGGTGCTACCGCCCTCCCCGTCTTCCTCGCCCTTGTTACCCAGGGTTTTGATAAACGGGAACACTTGATCTCGCACGGTGTTGAACATGTCCTCCGGGGCGAAGTCTTTGAAGCGGGACCAGCGCAGGTGGTCCTGGTCGGGGCCAAACACCGGGTTTTCGATGGGCTTGCTGAAGCGCTGCGCTTTGTTCTCCTGGCGGGTATGTATCTCATCCAGCCGCTTGATGAACAGCAGGTAGGTGAGCTGCTCAATCACGGACAGCGGGTTGGAGACGCCGCCGGACCACATGGTGTCCCAGATTTTATCGACCTTGGATTTCAGTTCGCCGGTGATCATGGGGTTGCTGTTATTCCTCGTTGAAGTAATCGCTGTCGATGTGTTTGACGTCAAAGGTTTCCTTGGTGGCCACGCCCAGGTTGTACTGGATCATCAGCCTGGCCAGTTCCTGGCCATCGATGAGCACGATCTTTTTCTCGATCATGCCGGGCGGCCCATGTCCGGCGCGGTCTCC
Source organism: Alloalcanivorax profundimaris (assembly GCF_015265435.1). Lineage (GTDB taxonomy): Bacteria > Pseudomonadota > Gammaproteobacteria > Pseudomonadales > Alcanivoracaceae > Alloalcanivorax > Alloalcanivorax profundimaris. The sequence goes on from NZ_JABJWH010000021.1 coordinate 212,646, forward strand.
AGCACTCGAAAAGGCCGCGCGATGGCGTGGCCGGCACGGGCGGACAATTCTCCGGCTTCCAGGATGGCCCGGCACCGGGCCAGCTCCCGCGCGGCACCTTCAGTCATGATTACTCGTGACACCCGGGTGGTGCCTTATCGTCACGGCCCCAGGACTCCAGCCACTCATTGGTTTCCTGGACCGTGAGGCGACGCCCGGTCTCGCGGTAGGACCGCCAGGACGCCAGGGCTTCCCGCTTGAAACTCTCATGGGCCTCTTCGCGGGCCACATATTGCCTGATGGCTTCCAGCATGATCCAGTGCGGTGAGCGGCGGCGCTGGCTGGCCAGTGCCCGGACGCGGCCTTTCAGCTCGTCGTCAATTTTGATGGAGGTTGCCATGGCGGCCTCGTATCGAAAGGTAATACCCTAGGCACGTGCGGGGCTTCCGTCCATCCTCCCTGTCGCGCCAATAAAGCCGTGCTCACGGGTTTACTATTCCTTCGCACTTGGCTCCGCGTTTAGATAAAGCCCTCATATTCCCGCAACCTATCGACGGTCACGACCAGGCCCTGAGCCGCCAGCGTCTCAAGATACTCTTCCACCCCTTTCGGAGGTTTTTTCAACGAACCGCTATGGTTTTTCGCCGTTTCAATAACCCTTGCTTCGTGAAGATCGAACTGCTGAACAACAAAATCATCCGGATGAACTGCCTCTATTCCGAACCTCGCCAGCACGGCCTCTGGAAAATCTCTTAGGTTAAAGGTAACGATCAGTTGAGCACCGGCCACAACGGCCGCCGCGAGCACATGTCTGTCGTCGGGGTCTGGCAATGTCAGCCCCGCGATCAGGTTTTCGTAGCCGGTAACCCGGCAGTCCGGCACGGCCTGGTTCATCAATTCGATGGTGCGAGGCAGCTGTCCGGCGAGTTCCGGTCGGTCCTCCAGCAGATTCCGGGACCATTCGTTCTGAATATCGTCCGACCATCTCGCTGCGAACAAACCCGATAGCGCCAGCCGGATTAGAAAATCGCGGAGCGGAGCCGGGTACAAAACGCAGGCGTCGTAGATGACCGAAAAGCGCATCAGTACCCCATATCGTGCTCTTGGGCCTGATCCGCCAGCGCCTGTAGCGCGGCTTCGCTTTCGGTGGCGCGGGCTGCCCGGTACGCCATGACATCCTGAAAGCGGATGCGTCGGTGCGTCCCAACCCGGGTGAAGGGAATGGCGCCTTCCTCCAGCAGCTTGACCAGGTGGGGCCGGGAGACGTTGAGCAGGTTGGCGGCTTCCTGGGTGGTCACTTCGGCGTGCACCGGCATCAGGGTGACGGCGTTGCCCTGGGCCATTTCCGTGAGGATATTGCGCAGCAGTTCCAGGGCGTGACGGGGCAGCACCAGATCGATGTCGTCCATGCGCACCCTGGCACGGTCCTGCCGGGGGTGGTCCTTCAGCAGCCGCGCCAGGGCGGCGGCGCTTTCCCGGGCCAGGTCCGCGGCCTGGGGGTCCGGGAGCTTGTCATGATCTTGCGCGGTGTTCATGGGTTACCTCTGACAGCGATATCGCGCGATATCCATAAAATATTCGAAACAAACGAAAATCGCAATAAACGAAACACTGAACCCGCGCGCCCAATAGAGCCATGCGCAAGGGTTTGCTATTCTTTCGCGCTTGGCTCCGTTTGGGTGGGGATCGCGGCTGAAGCCGCTCCTACCGCCAGCTTTCCCGCGCCCTGCCCTTGAGCCGCTCCACTCTTTTCACGTGGAGACGCAAGCGTCGGCTGGCTCGGGCTTCGAGCAGTCGACGTCCTGATCGCGCTCAAGTAAATCACAGAAAACTGAAACTGAACTGAATTTCTTGAACGGTTTAAGGCAATTAAGGAGAGCATCATGAAAAAAATCATTATCGCTGCCGCAGCTGCCACTTTATTTTCTACAATGGCCACTGCCAATTCAGGATTGGCCGATCGAATTAATGAAGCGCGCACTTACCCGAACAAAACAGCCGACGCAAAAACCAGAATGATGACCTGCATGAAAGAAATGCAATCTCGCAAATCAATGAACGGGTCCAATGTCAATAAGCAGCAAAAAATATCAGTCAGAAACACACACCACAATCATACTTAAATAAATCCAGCGTGTTAGAGAATAACCAGTAGTCGACTGTCTCTTAGAACGACAGTCGACTATTTATTAAATATTGAAAATACAGAAAGTAATTTACTTCACTTCCACGATGCCTCTTCATTTGGCTCTCAGAGTCAACCACCCAAGAAACATCCATTTGACAATCAGGCCCGTTATCGGTGGCAAGAAAACCCATTGTGCAAGAGGAATTACCCCTGTGCCTGTCCATGTGACTACCGGCATTAACTCGCTATAATTCCATCTTAAACCTGCCGAACCATCCAGGCCTCCAGGTCCGGTTCCCAGGTCCAGTATTCGGTTTCGATACGCATGGTGAAACGGCCGTGGTTGCTGTCCGACCACAGGGTGGCCTCCATCCCCTCAATCAATGATTCCGCCGAGGGCGCACCACCCAGCGCACTGCCCGGAAAAACACTTAGAAAAGCCACCACCCATAAGCATTTCATACGCTGCCTCCTTGAGTTAATCGTCTGATTACCCAGAGAAATCAGAGCCCACTCCTTTCAGACCATGCCTCATAGATCCGCTTGTCCCATTTGCTCTGGAAATAGGCGATAGCGGCTTTTTGATCGTCCCTGGAGAGCTCGTCTGCGAAGGCCGGCATTTTCCCACCCATGGGGGCGCCACCTTGACTAATTGTACCCATCAGCGTGTCGAAGGAATGGTGCCAGGCATGACCTGTTCCGTTGAGCGGTGGCGGCGGGTAAGAGCCATCCTTCAGAGTCTTTTTCCAATTGAAAGCGCCTTGGGCATTGCCGCCATGGCAGCTTGCGCAGTTGTCGTCGAACACCACTGCGCCGCGCTCGACCTCAGCCTGTGTGTACCAGCGGTCATCCACCGTCTGTTTACCGCAGCCGCTGATTAGTGCGACTGCAAGAACGCCTACTGAGATAGTTGCCCCATGCATCATTCTTGTTCCTCGATTTCCTTGCGCCTCAAATTCCTCAATCGCGGAATAAAACGGGGAGTTCTGGCTGCATAGGCCCGCCAATCGGAGCCGAACGCTTTTTCTGTTTCACGCTCCTCGTGAATAGACAGGCGCGAGTACATCCACACCAGCACCGGGAACATGGCCAGCGTCAGCAGCGTTGGCCACTGCAGCAGAAAACCGAACATGATGAGCACGAAGCCGGAATACTGAGGGTGGCGAACGTGGGCATAAAGGCCGGTTGTGGCCAACTGCCCTGCCTTTTGCGCGGCATACAGGGTACGCCAGCCAGCCGCAATCAGATAAAACCCGAGGCCAATAAACACTGTGCTCAAGAGATGAAACGGCCCAAAGTGTGGGGAACCCTTCCAACCAAACAGCATTTCCAGCAAGTGGCCACTGTCGTGAGCCAACCAGTTCACGTCGGGATACTGGCTCTGCAGCCAGCCGGAGAGGAAGTAGAGCGTCAGCGGGAACCCGTACATCTCGGTGAACAGTGCCACCAGAAATGCGCTGAAGGCACCAAACGAACGCCAGTCCCGGCGGGTCTGCGGTTTGAAAAAACTGAAGGCGAAGAATATGAAAATCGCCGAATTCAGGACCACCAGGCTCCAAAGGCCATAATCCGATGCACCATCAGTCATCACGCTGCTCTCCACTCTTTCCCGGTTGCTCTGCCTGGTGGTTATGTCCTCCATGTTCTCCATGCCCTCCATGCCCTCCATGCCCTCCGTGCCCTCCGTGCCCTCCGTGCATAAAAATATGGATCAGCGGACAAGCAAGCAGTATCAGCCAGGGCAAGGCGCCAAGCAGATGAACCTTGTGTTCTCCCCAGAGTAAAACCAGTGCGATAACGGCAAACATTGCCAAGGTAATTTTAAAGCGTCGATCCATGAGCGGTTCCTTTGCGAAAAAGCCAGTGTCAGAACAGGGTACTAATGGGCCTCAAGGGATATCTGATGGCCTATGCCGCTCAGCGCGATCTCATCAACCACATCGAGGGATTCCGGGTCGAGCACCCAAAGCTTGTTCTCTGCCCGACTGGTCACCAGTAGCTGGCCATCGTAGGGAGAGACCGCAAGATGATAGGGCGCAGGAGCCAGCGGCCTGGTGTGGCGGGCGCCGCTGGCTAGCTCAATCCGGACCACTTGGTTGCCGCCCTGGCTGGTGGCATAGAGGGTCTGGCCATCTGCGCTCAAGCCAACGCCATGGGGCGCCTCCCCAACCTCGTACCGGTTCGCCACCGCGCCTTTGGCAAGCTCAAGGACAAGAACCTGGCCGGATGCAGCATCATTCACGTAGAGCCGCTGGTTGCCGGGGGCAAGCACCATATGCTCTGGGTTGCCGCCAACTCGCAAATTGCGCTCGACGAACCAGTGCTCGGTATCCACTTCGCTGACCGTGCCATTACCGGTATTGCTGACCAGAAGGGATTGGCCGTCGTCGGTTTGCACCAGATAGTTGGGGGCCGGCCCCGTCGCCACAGTTTTGACCAACTGACCGGAATCCAGATCCACAACGCTGATACTGCCACTGGCAGGATGCGTGGAAACGGCATAGCGACCGTTGGAAGTCACCAGCACATGGTGCACCGGCCCCGGCACTTCCAGTTTGCGGTCAATCGTCTTTGTGGCCGTGTTCACCAAATAGAGCAGCCCGGTACTCCCTGCTTCCAATTCAGTAGACTGCCCGCCCCCATGATGAGCGGCGTGTTCATCTTCTGAAACGCCTTCGGGGCGACTAACCGGCTCCTGACGATCATGCGCCGACAAACTACCCACCACCAGATGCCGGCCATCCGGGGTCAGTGCCGAACCGTGGGTATTCAGTGTGCCGCCAATGGACGACGTCACCTTGCGGTTTTCCAGATCAATAACGCCGACGGCATCCGCTGTGCCCATGGGAACAAATGCCCGGTTTGTGTCTGCGGCCACCATCAGCGAAAAACTCATAGCGACACTGGCCGTAATACCAGCAATACACTGCTTGCGCAACGAATGGTTCATAGCGTGCCCTTTTTGGTCAGAGGGTTTCAGTAAGATCTCCTCGCCCGGTAAGCAAGATCCCGAACAGGCATGGTCATTACTTGGCAGTCCATCACACCAAGCTGAAACAGGCCTGAAAACAGTTGCGAAACATGCATTCGTTTGACCAGAATCAAGGTGGAACGATTCACAATGACCATGGACGACCAATGCAAGACGTGCCCCAGGAAAACCAGCGAACAACCAAAACCCACGCCGACCAGCTCAACCGGCAGTGTTACTGCATCACCCTTGACCGAAAAGCGCTCACTGACAGCCTCCAGAAGCAGTTTTCAGACACTGGGAACGAGGCGCCGGCCACTCCCGAGATCCATCATTTCTTTTCAAACACGCCGGTTTTTGTTCCCCAGGCTGACATCGCGACGATGGAGCGGATTGTTCAGGCGATCGAATCCGCAGCCGAGCTTCCGCCCTATAAGGAAAAAGCTCTGTCCTGGGCGCCGGACATCGCCGGTTTTGATCCAGGCCCCATCGGGGCGTTCATGGGCTACGACTTTCACCTGGGCGAGAACGGGCCTCAGCTGATCGAAATCAACACCAACGCCGGCGGCGCATTTCTGAACACGGTATTGGCCCGGGCTCAACACCGATGCTGTGACCCGTCCCAGCAGACCGCTGGCACCAACCGTGCATTGGATGGGTTCGAGGACGCGGTGTTTGCCATGTTCCAGCAGGAGTGGGAACGGCAAGGTGGCGACTCGACGCCCGGTTGGCTGGCCATTGTGGACGATGCCCCAGAATCCCAGTTTATGTTCCCGGAATTCCAACTGGCCCAGCAGTTATTCCAGGCCAGAGGCATAGAGACCTTGATCCTCGACCCATCGGAGCTTGAGTATGTTGATGGTGCCCTGAGCGCCCACGGCAAGCCTATTGACATGGTGTACAACCGCCTGGTGGATTTTGCCTTGGAGGCCCCGGCTCTTGGGGCGCTGAGGCGCGCCTACCTCGACGGCGCGGCGGTCGTCACGCCCAATCCACGCGCCCATGCGCTGATGGCCGACAAACGGAACCTGATCCTGCTATCTGATGCCCAAACCCTGCGCGACTGGGGCCTGAGTGAAACCGAGGCAGGATTTCTGGATAGAGCTGTACCGAAGACCCGGCTGGTTTCAGCAAGTGATGAGGCGGAGTTGTGGAGCAACCGGCGTAAACTGTTTTTCAAACCGGTAGCGGGCCATGGCAGCAAGGGCGTCTATCGGGGCGAAAAACTAACCCGCCGCGTTTTCGAAGAGATCCTGAAGGGTGATTACATCGCGCAGAACTTCGTTCCCGCCGGAGAACGCACCCTGAGAGTGGATGGCACGGTCACCACCAGAAAGGTCGATATCCGTTTGTACACCTATGCCGGGCAACATCTGCTTGCCGCTGCCCGTGTGTACCAGGGCCAGGCCACCAACTTTCGAACGCCGGGAGGTGGCTTTGCGCCCGTCTTTGAGGTGTGAAGGTGAGCCTCAATTGGAAACATTCAAAGGGATTAAGCCGTCAGCAAAAGTGCTCGGATCTCATAGATCCTGCATTCGGCCAACCTGACGAGCCAGTCTCATCGACTCATTTTCCTCCATCGCCAAAAGAGATTCGAACAGCTCTTTTGCTTCTGGAATTTCGGCTTTTCCAATCAGCGTTTTGTAGAGATCAATAATCTGATCATGAAAGTCGAACACTTCGCGGCAGATACCATCAAAATCAAGCTTCGCGTAAGGCTCGTCGCAGGTTCGATGAGTTTTGATCGGATTATGGGACAGGTAGTCGTACACCCGAGTTTCCAGTGCCTTCTTATCCCCTTGGTGCTCAAACTCGTTCACGATCCGCTCTATTTCCGATTCATGAGCTGCCAGATAATCCAAAAGCGCACGGGCCCGTTCTTCCTCGTGCTTTGTTGCGCAATGGGACAGACAGCTCGCCAGATGTGAGTGCAGATCGCGCGTCCAGTCGATCAGTTGTCCAAAAGTCTTTATATCCATATCTTTTTTCCTTTTTTCTTCTCCATAATATGACTGACATCAAATAGGTATCCCGTCGTCAAATGAGGAGTCCTATTTGCATTTCCAGTGTTCAGTTGGGCTATGCGCTCGCCTGGCTAATTCGCTAATCCATTGCAAACCGCAGGCACTGCAGCAAATCGACGCCTCTACCGGCTTCAGATCGATTCCACAACCTCAGAGAGCATATCCCTGACCTTCCCGGCAACCTGCTTGAGCTCGTCATTATCGATGGCGCTCATGGAAGCCAATGGATCCACTGCACTTACCTCAATGCCCTCCGAAACCTCACGAAGAATAACGTTGCAAGGCAGCATGGCACCCACGCGAGGCTCCACACCGATGGCTTCCCAGGCCATGCCAGGATTGCAGGCCCCGAGAATCCGATAGGCCAACATATCCTTGTCAAGCTTTTTCTTCATGGTGGCTTTGACATCAATTTCTGTCAGCACACCGAACCCGTGATCAGTGAGGGCCTGACGCGCTCTTCTGTCCACGTCCTCGAAATCGACATCTTTGATAACTTGATCGATCGTGTATGACATAGCTACCTCCAATGATTCAGAAGTTCATTGCTTTGACCCGAGTTTCACCACCCTCAAACGCAGCGCATTCACGATCACGCTGACCGAGGACAGCGACATGGCGGCCGCTGCAAAAATGGGCGACAGCAGTATCCCGAAAAACGGGTACAAAACCCCTGCCGCTATCGGAACACCGGCGGAGTTGTAAACGAAGGCGAAAAACAGGTTCTGACGGATATTGCGCATGGTCGCCAGAGACAAACGGCGCGCCTCGACAATGCCCATCAGGTCGCCGCGTAGCAGCGTAATGCCGGCGCTTTCGATGGCGACATCGGTCCCGGTGCCCATGGCCACACCGACATCCGCCGTTGCCAGTGCAGGCGCATCGTTTACGCCGTCACCCGCCATCACGACAACACGGCCTTCGTCTTTCAGGCGCTGGACGATCTTGCCCTTATCTTCCGGCAGGACTTCCGCTTCCACTTCGTCGATATGCAGTTTTCGGGCAACTGCTTCAGCTGAAGTGCGGTTATCGCCGGTCAGCATGACCACCCGGATGCCGTCTTTTTGCAGCGCGGAAATAGCGGCTTCGGTGGTTTCCTTGACCGGATCGGCAATCGCCAGCAACCCTGCGACGTTTCCGTCGACAGCAGCAAAAATCACGGTAGCACCATCTTTTCGGAGCTGGTCGGCGTCGCCGTCAAATCGCGTGGTGTCGACATTTTCCGACTCCATGAGAAGGCGGTTACCAAGTAGCACCCGCTTGCCGTCTATTCGACCGGTAACCCCTTTACCATTCGGAGAGTCAAAGTCTTCCGCATCCGGAAGCTTCAGGTCCATGCCCTTGGCTTTATCGAGTATGGCGTGAGCCAGTGGGTGCTCACTGCCTTTCTCCAGGCCGCCTGCATAACGCATGAGACTACTGTCATCGAACCCGTTGGCCGCGACAAGCCGGGTGACTTGCGGCTTGCCCTCTGTCAGCGTGCCGGTTTTATCCACCACCACGGTGTCCACCTTCTCCATACGCTCCAAGGCTTCCGCATCGCGAATCAGAACGCCACTTTGAGCACCGCGTCCGACACCCACCATGATGGACATGGGCGTCGCCAAGCCAAGTGCGCAAGGGCAGGCAATGATCAGAACACTGACCGCTGCAATCAGCCCGAACGCCATAGGCGGCGTGGGCCCGAAGAATGACCAGGCTATAAAGGCGATAATGGCGATCACGATCACCGCAGGCACAAAATAACCCGCCACCTTGTCGGCCAGGCCCTGAATGGGCGCGCGGCTGCGCTGGGCGCTCGCCACCATCTGCACAATCTGGGACAGCATGGTGTCACGGCCAACCTTGTCGGCCCGCATGATAAAGCTGCCCTGCTGGTTGATACTGCCGCCGATCACCTGGTCGCCGGATTTTTTGCTGACTGCCAAAGGCTCACCGGTCACCATGGATTCATCCACGTTGGAGCTGCCTTCAAGCACCTCGCCGTCCAACGGCACCTTGTCTCCCGGACGTACCCGCAAGCGGTCACCGACCTTGACCTGATCAAGCGACACATCGGATTCGCTGCCATCGTCGTCCAGTTTTCTGGCCGTCGCCGGTGCCAGATCCAGCAGGGCCTTGATGGCACCAGAGGTTTTCTCTCTGGCGCGCAATTCCAGCACCTGCCCCAGCAGCACCAGCACCACGATGACAGCAGCCGCCTCGAAGTAGACGGCGACCGACCCGTCTTCCTGCCGGAAGGCGCCTGGGAAGATCTGCGGCGCCAGGGTCGCCACCAGGCTGTAGATCAGCGCGACGCCGGTACCAATGGCAATGAGCGTAAACATGTTCAAGTTACGGCTAACCACGGATTTCCAACCCCGGACGAAGAAGGGCCAACCGCACCAGAGCACCACAGGCGTTGCCAGCACCAGTTGAATCCAGTTGGACATCTGCGGGGCTATAATGTGATCGAGTCCGGTGAGGTGCCCACCCATCTCCAGTACCAGTACAGGCAGGGCCAGCACCAGGCCGATCCAGAATCGGCGGGTCATGTCTTTGAGTTCTTCCGAAGGCCCGTCGTCCAGGCTTACCTGCTCGGGCTCTAGGGCCATGCCGCAGATTGGGCAGTCCCCTGGCCCTTGCTGCCGAATCTCGGGGTGCATGGGACAGGTATACATAGTGCCCGGCGCTACCGGCTCTTGCTGTTTCTTTTCCCAATCGAGGTACTGCTCAGGGTCCTCGTCGAATTTGGACTGGCAACGCGACGAGCAGAAGTACCAGGTTTTACCGCCATGCTGGCTGCGGTGTTCCGCGGTATGCGGATCGACTGCCATGCCGCAAACCGGATCCTTGGCGGTGTGCCCGCCAGGTTCTTTATCGGCGTGGTGATCGTGGTCATGGGCGTGATGGTGCTCAGCCATTCTGATCTCCTGTTTTATCGGCGGGCCAGTCTGCAAATGCAATGAAATACAGCAGAACCAGATTGACGATAGGGATCAGTATCAGTACACCCATCCACCCCGGATACCCCGTGCGCTGGCAAATACGCCAGGCCGGAATGACGACCACAATGGCAATCACCAGCATCCACAGCCAGTGGCCTGCCCACATGGTGTTCCCGAACATGTTATCTCCCATCATGGCAATAGCCTCTCTTCCTGATTCTGGTTAATGGTGACGATGCGCGTGACTCTCTTCCTGTTTCGCTTGCGCGGATTCCGGCGATCTTTTCAGGAAAATCTGCTCGGAGACTGCAAGCACAATCATGGTGACCACTGCCACGCCGATGACGAACGGGTCCGTATTCAGTTTTACCCAGACAAAGCCGCCCAGAGCCAAAAGATCCAACAAGATGGCTGTAGTTGGCACCCAGGTGTTGGCCTTGATGTCTTTGCGAAGATAGCGCAGTACACCCCAGTGAATGGCAATGTCCATAATCAGGTAAAACACGATACCCAGCGCGGCAATTCGTGACAGATCAAAGAAGGCGGTGAGGATCAGCCCCAGGACAACGGTATACACCAGTGTGTGTTTCTGGATGCTGCCGGGCATGCCAAAATGCCGATGTGGTACGAGCTTCATCTCCGTCAGCATCGCCAGCATGCGGGATACCGCGAAGACGCTGGCGAGAATACCGCCCGCCGTGGCCATCATGGCAATAGCGACAGTAAACCAGACACCGTAATCGCCGAGAGCGGGACGCGCAGCAGCAGCGAGGGAGTAATCCTGCGTTTCGATAATTTCAGCCAGTGACAGGTTGCTGGCGACCGCGAAGCCCACCAGCGTGTAGATCACCACGCAGGCGGCAATGGAAATCACGATGGCGCGCCCGACGTTTCGCTTTGGGTCTATTACTTCCGAACCACTGTTGGTGATGGTCGTAAAGCCTTTGAACGCCAGAATCCCCAGTGCGGTTGCGCCCAGGAAGTTGCCCAGCGCTCCGGCTTCACCGGGCTCCGAAAAATCAACCGAGACTGAGTCGGCAATCCAGATCCCGACCAGACCGAAAATCAGTATGCCGCCGATTTTCAGGATCCCGATAAAGGAAGCCACCCCCTGAATCATCCGATTGCCGAGCAGGTTGATCACGAAAGCCACGAGGATTAATGCCACCCCCAGAATGGGCACCATACGGCCGCTTTCGTCCCCTCCGAATAGTTGCATGGTGTAAGAGCCAAAGGTGCGGGCCAGGAAGCTCTGGGCGATCACCATGGAAAAGTACATCAACAGGGCGTTGAAAGCCGTTGGCAGCCGGTTTCCGTAAGCCTTGTGCAGGTACATGCCGATACCGCCGGCGGACGGGTAGGCATTGGAGATCTTGATGTAGGAATAGGCGCTGAAGCTGGCAATCACCGCCGCCGCGAGAAAGGCCAGCGGGAAAAGGACACCGGTCATCTGGGCCATCTGCCCGGTAAGTGCAAAAATACCGGCGCCAATCATGACGCCGGTACCCAGCATGACTGTCCCTGGTAAAGTGAGACTGCCCTCCTGGTAGCGGGTAGTTCGATCTTCCTCCCTGTTCATTCAACCTCCTGTTATTTTTTCATGGGTGGAATCTTGGAACAGCAGAACGGCTCATGCTTGGCATTTGCCCGGACGTTGTCGTCGGTAACCCGGTACCAAGCCAATTTGCGCCGGGTCCACCATCCGGTTTTCAATTGGCCACCGTAAGCCTTGATCAGTTCCAGTAATTCATCGACGGACCAGTGGGTTCCGTCGTACGTCACCTGCAATGTGCCATTTGGCTTACGCTCGGCGAAATCAACGCAGGGGTGGCGATTAAGATCGTGGATGAGCCCATCCCACTGATCCTCTCCAAGCCCCTCGACGGCCATTTTTCGGCGCAACAAAAACTGCTCCTGATTGGTTGCTTTGTGTGCTTTGGTCATGGGGTGACACCTCTCTTCCTGATGACTTCTCCCTGTATCAAAACACTTCAATCTGAACTGCGGCTGACAATGGACACAGACTTTCGGTGGATTTGAGTTACATCAAATCATAGACGAAAAAGGGCCGTGGGTTTCCCCATGGCCCATCAGCATCAGAATGCGATTCGAGCGCCGATCACGGCAAACCAGTCTTCTGTGCCACCGCCGTCCGCCTCGGCCAGGTCGGCGCTATCGCCATACTTACGCTCGTGCACCACACCCACGTAGGGTGAGAACGCACGGTCGATCAGGTCGTAGCTGAGCCGGAGGCCGGTTTCGGTGGAAACCAATCCCTTGCCGACGCCGATCTCTTCATCCTCACTGAACGCTACTGAGGCATCCAGCGTTGCCGCCAGAATCCAGTAGTTAGTGAACAGCAATTCGTACTCAGCGTCCAGTTCAGCTGACGTATCGCCATCCTTGCTGACATACAGATTTGCATCGATCTCAAACCATTGGGGCGCCAGCCCGGCCACACCGAGAACCGCATACGTACGGTCCGGCCCCTCGGGCGTATCGAAACGCACGCCCGCTTTGGCGTCGAAGAACTTGGAGATAGGGATCTGGCCGACCAGCTGGTTTTCCAGCGTTTCGTAGGCCTGCTCCTCTATCTCGTACTCCCCGGTTGTGAGCAGCCGGACTTTAAAGTCGTCGGTGCCATAGAAGGCATCCGCATTCCAGACGCCCAGCTCCTCGTCATCGTCGCTGTAGCGGTACTCAAATTCCTCGAATTGAACGCCCCAGGTTGTGAGCGGCTGTTTTCGAGCGGTCGTGTCGGAGATCATTTCCTGAGCTGTCACCGCCGTTGAGACACCAATAGAGGCAAGGAAGCTGACTGCGACAATTGATCGAATACAGCTCATACCTCACCTCCATCTTTGGCAATCACGTCTGTTTTGGCCTGCGTCGACTCTGGCCCACCTTCAACAATGACCTTGCGGAACATACCAGCGGCCGCGTGATAGGACAGGTGACAGTGGAACGCCCACTGACCGGGCTCGTCGACCTCGGTTTCCATGTAAACCGTGGTGCCTGGCTGCACACTGACCGTGTGCTTGATCGGGTTCCATTGGTCTGCACCAACATCGAGAATGGACCACATACCGTGCAGGTGCATAGGGTGAGTCATCATGGTCTCGTTCACGAATTTGAAGCGAACTCGCTCACCGTATTTGAGACGAATTGGGTCTGCGTCTTCGTACTTGACGCCATTAATGCTCCAGGTATAACGCTCCATATTGCCGGTCAAACGAAGCTCAATTTCCCGGGTCGGTTCGCGGTCTTCATACAGTGGATCTTGGGCCTTCAGGTCAGCATAGGACAGGAACTTGCCGCCATTGGCTGCCGTGGGTACAAGGCCACTTCCCTTGGCGTAAAAGGGGTCGCTTTGGCCGCCTTTTCCCATCGCCATGGAACCATGATCCATGCCTTCCATGTTGGAATGATCCATTCCGGACATCCCTTCTGAGCTATTCATATCCATGTCGCCATGATCCATACCGGCCATGTTGCCATGGTCCATGCCGGGCATACCGCTCATGTCTGCCATAGTCAGGCGCGCCGGATCACGCAGTTGCGGAACAGCCGCTTCCATACCTTCTTCGGGGGCCAACGTTGCCCTGGCATAGCCGGAACGCCCCATGGATTCAGCGAAAATGGTGTAGGCCTGCTCATCTTTCGGGTGGACGATCACATCATAGCTTTCCGCCACACCGATCCGGAACTCGTCCACGTTAACGGGCTGAACGTTGTTGCCATCGGCCTGTACAACCGTCATGTCCAGACCGGTAATCCGTATGTCGAAGTAGGTCATGGCCGAGGAGTTGATGAACCGCAGCCGGATGCGTTCTCCGGGCTCAAAAAGGCCAGTCCAGTTCTGCTCGGGACCTTTGCCGTTGATCAGGCCCGTAAAGCCCTGCAAGTCCTCAACGTCCGCTTTCATCATCCGCATGTCACCCCAGGCCATGCGGTCCCGAATGGTGTTCATCAGACCGTTTTTGGACGCGTCCGAAAAAAACTCCCCCACGGTTTGCTGCTCACGGTTGTAGTAATCCGGTATCATTTTCAGGTTGCGCATGATGCGGTCACCGGAATGGGGGTGCTTGTCAGTCAACTGCACCACGTACTCGCGGTCATAACGAAACGGCTCACGTTTTTCCGGTTCGATCACAATGGCACCATAGGCGCCATCCGGCTCCTGAAAACCAGAGTGGCTGTGGAACCAGTAAGTGCCTGCCTGCTGGATAGGAAATTCATAAGTAAAGGTTTCACCCGGCTTGATGCCCGGGAAACTGATACCAGGCACACCGTCCTGGTTAAAAGGAAGGATCAGGCCGTGCCAGTGAATGGACGTCATCTCATCCAGGTTGTTGGTCACGTTGATCCGGACGTTCTCGCCTTCCTTGAAACGCATTACCGGTCCCGGAGATGCGCCGTTGTATCCAATGCCTTCCTTCACAAAATCGCCGGTATCAATTTTTACCCGGTCGACCGTAAGGTCGTATTCGCCGGCCAGAACCATGGCTGGCATCAGCAGGCTCAAAAGCCCTGTCAAAAAGCGTGGTTTCATCTGTGTTGCTCCGAACTACACGTCATTGAAGCCGGGCCGAGAAACGTGTCTCAGCCCCGCGCTCGCGGACCTCAGTTAAGCGAGTTACTCGAAATTGACCTCACCGTACATCCCGGCCTGATAGTGGCCCGGCACGTTGCAGGCAAATTCGATATTGCCTTTATCAGAGAACTTCCATACCACTTCTTTACTTTGGCCCGGTTCCAGCAACACGCTGTTCGGGTCGTCATGCTTCATGGAATGGCCATTCCCCATATCCATATTCATCATGTCGTGGTTCAGCTTGCCGCCCTGGATGACGCCATGCTCAACCATCATCATCATTTCCTCTTGATGAGCTTCGTGCATGTCGGGAGTGCCAACATTGAACTCATGGACGAGGTTTCCCTTGTTCTCCACCACGAAGCGAACGGTTTCACCCGGCTTTACACTGATTTCTTCGGGTTCGTAGTAGTTGTCGTACATCTCGACAGTTACGGTTCGGCTGGCCTCCGACGCTTTGCCAGGTTCACCGCTTGTAGCGCCGTGCCCGTGGCCACCATCATGGGCGCCAGCCGCAAACGCTGTTGCCGACATTGAAAGCGCCATACCCGCTACGAATAGTTTTGATGCATTCATCTTTTATCCTCTGTAAAATATTGCTCGAAAAACACTGCAGGATTGAGCCCCAATCTTGAGCAATGTCCAGAATCGGTTGTTACCTTCTCTCACTAACCTGAATTCTTTCTGAAAAACTCGAACTATTTTCCGTTCAGGCTGAATTCAGGTTAATCAGTCACACTTTCGACCGCGGACCATACATAGAAGGAAAAACTCATGCGTTTACTGCTCGTCGAAGATGACCGCTTGCTTGCTGAGGGTCTGGTCAGGCAGTTGGGAAAAGCAGGTTTCAGCGTTGATACAACTCCCAGTGCCCGAGAAGCCGTCGTTCTGGGTGAGCAAGAGGATTACCGTGCTGTTGTTCTGGACCTGGGTCTACCTGATGGCAACGGGCTGGACGTATTGAGAAAGTGGCGAACGAATCACGTCAGCTGTCCGGTCTTGATTCTGACCGCGAGAGGCGATTGGCAGGATAAGGTTAACGGCTTAAAAGCCGGGGCAGACGATTACCTGGCAAAACCTTTTCAGACAGAAGAGCTAATCGCACGCCTCAACGCACTCGTGCGTCGAAGTGAAGGAAGGGTCCATGCTCAGGTTAAAGCCGGCCGCTTTGAACTGGACGAAAACCGCCAGAGTCTCAAGATGGACGACGGCGTGGAACATACACTTACCGGCACCGAATTCCGGCTGCTACGTTGTTTGATGAGCCGCCCTGGCCACGTCTTTTCCAAAGAACAACTAATGGAACAGCTTTACAACTTGAATGATAGCCCGAGCGAAAACGTCATTGAGGCGTATATTCGGAGGTTAAGGAAGCTAGTGGGCAGCGAAACCATCTCAACACGACGCGGCCAGGGGTACATTTTTAATGCGATTCCTTAAAAAGCCTGCGTCCGTAAAAGGAACCTTGCTTGCGCTGTTACTGCCCGCCGGAATTGGTCTAATGGGGGTGGCGTGGTTGGTCCATGGCTTGCTGCTCGACCGAATGTCTCGGGAATTCGTTGAAAGCCGACTGAAAGATGAAGTCGTTTTCCTTGAGCACCAGATTCGCGACGCGAATGGTGAAGTTGACACTCTCCAGACGGGCGATTATTTCCAGGATGTTTTTCATCATGCCTTTGCCATACATACACCCGAACAGACCATCATTTCACCCGATACTTGGGAGCCCTTGTTAACGCCTCTGATTGAAAACGAAGAAGACGGAACCGTTCGCGTAGAAGATGCCGAAACCACTGATACTCCCTTAGATATCCTCGCCTACCGAAAGTCTTTTCAGGTCGGTGAAACACCCATCGTCGTAATCGTTTCTGAAGATCTGGGTGCGCTGAAACGCAGCCAAGCTGCACTTCATGCCTGGACCGCCGTAGTATCAGTTCTGTTGATTATGCTCTTGGTCGCCGTGCTCTGGTTCGGAATCACGATGTCCATGCGACCGGTTGTCACACTCAAAGCCGCATTAAAAAGACTCCAGGACGGAGAGATCTCCCGAATCAACGTTCAGTCGCCAGAGGAGTTCCACCCGCTGGTTCTTCAACTAAATCAGTTGCTGGACTCCTTAGATCAGCGACTGGAGCGCTCCAGGGACGCTCTCGCAAACCTGTCTCATAGCGTCAAAACCCCCATCGCAGCCGTCCGGCAGATACTGGAAGACGACACACGTCCTCTCGACACCAATCTAAGGCGCCAGATGGTGGAGCGACTAAGCGATATCGACAGGCAATTAGAAGCTGAAATGCGTCGAAGCCGTTTTGCAGGGCCCCAGATTGGAAAAAGCGCCTACCCCATAAAACAGGCACGGGATCTTTTGTGGATGCTCGGTCGTTTATATCCGGAAAAGTCGTTTGAACTATCGAGTTCTCTGCCTGAAGACAGCCGATGGCCGATAGAAGAACATGATCTAAATGAAGTATTGGGCAACTTACTCGACAATGCTGGCAAATGGTCTTCGAGATGCGTAGAGCTCTCTGTGGAACAAGGCAGCGGCTTCAAGCGAATAGTTGTTGCTGATGATGGCCCAGGGGTTAATCACAAGGATTTAGCCAGTTTGGGCCAAAGGGGTCTGCGGCTAGATGAGCAAACACCTGGGCACGGTCTAGGCCTTGCTATCGTTCGAGATATAGTGACTCGCTATGAAGGTAAAATCAGCTTTTCGACTAAGTCTTGTAGCGGTTTACGCGTTTTTATCGAATTCTCAAAATAAAATAGATTGTAAACATCTCTGTTTTAGTTGCTCCTCGAATTAGGGTTCTCCGCCCGATTGCGTTTTGCCAAGTATTCCAACGGCCGCGAGTCTTTCATTGAATTGGGGGTGGGGAAGGCAACCAGCTCCCGCAGCCGAAGAAAAGGTCCGCTTTTTGATCAAATTCGGTCGTTTTTGAATGTTCGCTCTTGTTTAGCAGCGGACCGATCGAGGCGTCCGGTGGAGGCCGTAGGCCAGCAAGGTCAGGGACTGGCGAGCCTAAGAGAGACAGAGAGAAATAGATTTCTCTCTGTCCGGTTGCTGCAATTTGTGAAATTAAGATGGGTTATGCCAACTAACACACGCCGTCAAGGGTTTCCAGATGATCAGCCCACTTCTGCAGCCACTCGCGACATTCGGGTTCATAATCGTGCAGATCATAAGTCCCTTCAATACCCTTTCTTGAATGCCCTATCACTGCCTCAGCCACTTCATTGCGACAGCCTAAACGAGACAACCCCGTGCGAACCGTACGACGCAGATCATGTGGAGACCAGTCAGGAATGCTATCCAGCCAAGCTTGGCCTGGCTTAAAGTAGGTGCCACTTCGAGCCTTGGCAGAATTTCTCAAATACCATTTTGTTTCGGTAAGCGATTTCTGCTGGATCGGCAATCCCGTCCGACTCGAAGGAAACAGATAGGTATTGGTGGTGCAAGGGTGTGTTAGGCTTGCTTTGTAAGGCCTTCAGCGACATTTTCGGTAAAACCCATCCCATAACCTACACTTATTCCTTGGATTCAAGCGAACACGAGTGGACCTCTACGGATCGGACACTCTCCCATTCCTTCGTTGCTCTAAGATTGAGCCGAACAGGCTGCAGCCCCTAAAAGTAGACCCGGCGCGCGCAATGCGCCATCTGGACCGGCGGCACTACCTGCGCCATGAGTACGCGAAGGAGAAAGCGGAGGCATGGAAGCTGCTCGGAGAGCACATAGAAGCGCTATTTTAAACGTAGGCCGCGTCAGGCTTGTCCTCGACGATGTATTCCACGATTGCCAACAGGTAGGCGGAGCGCCCAGGCTGTCCATTGCAATTCAGGCACGGCGTTTCCTGTCGATCAGGGCCTGTACGTCGGCCATAGCCTGGTCGTGCGGAATGCCGGGGCGAGTGTCGGCCAGCGCTTCCAATACCTTTTCACGGAACCAGGTATCGTGAGCGGTGGGGTCCATCGTCAGGCCGGCCGGCAGGCCGCCGTCCTTCGTGATCCGGGTCAGCAGGATGCGCACGGCATCGGATACCGTGAGACCGACACTGGCCAGCGTTTCGGTGGCGTCCGCTTTGAGCTTTTCATCAACGCGGACGTGGAGCATCGAGGTTTGAGTGGCCATGGCTTGCCCTCCTATGATGGATACTGCCATTTTGTATCTCAAATGAGATACAGTCAATATGAGTAGTCAGCCGGCCCGAAATAGATGAATAAGCCCACCAGAAAGCATCTCTCTAGACAAGGTGGATATAAAGTCCAGCCCATCGCCGATGCCTTGCATCAATGGATGATCGCGCAACGGCACGGCTCGGGCACGGCCATGGCCCTGGACTACAGCCTGAAACGCTGGGCGGCGCTGACGCGTTACCTGGACGATGGCGCGGTGCCGATCGACAATAAGCGGGAGGAGGCCCAGGGCGCTGGGGCGCAACAACGGGCTGTTCGTGAGCTCCGCCAGCGCGCCGCCACCGTCATGAGCCTGATTCCATCTGCGAAGCTGAACGGCAACGATCCCTAGACTTACCTCAAGGGCGTGTTGACCCGGCTGCCGACGCAGAAGAGCAGCGCCAATCGACGAGCTCCTGCCTCACAATTGGGCACCGACTGACAAGATGGGATCACCGGACGCTTACAGTTATTCTATGCCGTAGCTCTTTTTCTCCAGCCCCTCCAGCAATTGGCGGCGGGTTTCCGGCTGGCCCCAAAGGCCGCGGAGATCGGATTACCGTCCGGGCTCCAGCAGCGAGTGGCGCTCATGTGCTGAATAGTCCGCGTCTTGCCGTTGGCAAGCTTCACTTTCACCTTGTCAACGTCAGCGCGGTTTTTCCGCACTTCATCAGGCAGCTCGTAGTAACCCGCTATATCTCAGAGCTGCTTAATAGACATTGCTTTAAGCAGGGGGGTGCTTCTGATTTATGTGGCATTATCTTTTTCTTTTTGGGTATACGGATTTAATGGTTGATGGGGCACCTTCACCCCATCAATCTGATACCACCCTCAGATGGTTGATAGATCGACTCCGTAGTTGAGTTCCTCTGCGAAGTCCGGCAGTCCGTAACCGATGGTTTTCTTGTAGAAAAGAGAGACCTTCGCAGTCGGTGCCTTCTTCTTGTGCTTCGTGGTGTAGAGCATTCGTGCCCGCATCACCTCGAAGGAGTAACCGCGCCCTTCACGGTTCTTGTCCTTGGCCAGTCGGTTGATGGACTCCGTGTAAGCGTTGGTGACGGGCATGTCCGTCTCGAAGTAGGTCATGGTCTCTTCGCGCCAGTTTCCCACTGCCCTGACCAGATCGCTCCAGACTTCCTTTTGGCCCTTCGGGATGGTGGCTATCCACTCGTCCAGGGCGGCTTCTGCCTGGAGCCGTGTGGTGGCGTCCCAGATGCCGTAGAAGCGCTCCTTGTGCTCGTAGGCGGCCAGCAGTTGCGGGAACGCGCCTGTCCAGGTCTCCATGATGAGGCGCTCCCGGTCTGAGACTTCGTGAGCGCGTTTCAGCAGGATTTTCCGGTCTCCCTTGAGAGTCCGGCTCTGGGACGGTTTCAGCTCCTTTCTGAGGCCCTTGCGCACTCTCTCTAGGGCATCGTTGGCCATGCGCACCACATGGAACTTATCGACCACGATACGGGCCTGGGGCAGCACAGCCTTGACCGCTGCCCGGTAGGGGTTCCACATGTCCATGCTGACGATCTCGACCTTCTGCCGGTCTTTCAGCTTCATCAGGTAGTTGGTCACCACGTCCTGGCGGCGGGTGGCCAGCAGGTCGAGCAGGGTTCGCTCCTCAATGTTGGTCAGAATGCAGCGGTAGCGCTTGTTCAGGTATAGCTCGTCAATGCCCAGGATGCGGGGCGTCTCGAAGCGGTGCCAGCGCCCCAGGAACTCGGCGCGGGCGTTGAAGATGTCGCGCACCGTCTTCTCGTCCAGGCCGGTCTGTGCCGCCACAAAGGTGTAGGGGTGGTTGAAGGATTCCTTCTCCACGTACTCATGCAGCCGCAGTGTCATACGGAATCCGTCCACCATCTCCGGTAGCTGGGGCCTGAATGTTGTCTTGCAGGCCCGGCAGGTGTATCGGCGGCGGACCACCCAGAGAGTGACCCGCTTGCCGTGGATGGGCAGATCACGATAGGGAACGTCACGCTTGCCGAACCGTACGAACTCACCCTGCACGCCGCATTCCTCGCAGGCGATGGGATCGGGCACGTCCACCTGGAAGTGCATTTCGTCGTCGGTTGATTTGCAGCCCAGTACTTGGTATTGCGGCAGGTGAAGGATGTTGTCGGGAAGTTCGGTCATGGTGTTGTATAGGCGTAGGTGTCAGTCAGATCCATCCGGCTCGGCATTGGTGTTTGCTTTTTTACCCAACAAGCTGCTGGAAACGAAAAGTAAGGCACCGAGGACAATTGCAATATCAGCCAGGTTGAAGGCCGGCCAATGCCAGTCTCGCCAATAGAAATC
>NZ_JABJWH010000022.1:0-25192 GCF_015265435.1 Alloalcanivorax profundimaris
CCAAGAATGCGACGTAGAGTGGCCGCTCAAGACAGGAAGCTATCCGCCGTTTTAAAACCGTCCGTGGAAACGGGGTAGAACCCTTACTTCATGGCGCGGACATAGTTAACCACCTCATCCACGTCCTTGGGGCGCTCCGGCGCGAAGATACTGGCCTCCGCCGCCAGCAAGTCTTGCAGGGAGCTCTGGGTCCCCTCGATCTGGCTGGAGAGCACTGCCTCCTTCCGGACGTACATGGCGACGAACAGATCCGGATGGGGAAGGGTCTGGATGGAGCCATCCAAACGGCCGAGAGCCCGGTCCGCCTGCGACAGCCAGTGCTGGAGTTCACCGGTCAGGTCAATGGGGGGTTCCGGCGGCAGGGGTTCAGGAATGAACGCCCGGTAACCAGTAGGCTGCTGTTGATAGCGCCCCGCCCTGCCCATTTGGCTTGCCTCCACCATGATGATCCCAACCTTTAAGATAGCGTTTAATTTACACCATACTAAAGGCTGTCTTTAGTATGGCAAGAGAGCCCTCTCTTATTAAAGGCCAGCCTTAACATACCAGGCGGGAAGCCCTCGCCTGCGGATGGCGGAGGAAGCCGGTGTTGTGGGCCACCTGAGTCCTAGGGGTGGCCCTTACATTTTGATCGCTAAAACGTACAAAATGACGCCTTATATACACTGATAAGCACACAAGGCATAAAGGCGACCTTGACGAATCACAAGGAACGCCATAACGTACATTTAACGCCACTTTGTACGGTTTAGTGATCAAAATGCCCCGGACAGTCGATTCTCCCGTTTATCAAAAAGCCCAGATTCTCGATGCCCTGCGCGACACCGGCGCCCTGATCGCCGAGGCCCGCAAGGCGCGCGGCTGGTCCCAGACCGACCTGGGCGCGCGCCTGGGCAAGGTGGACCGGCGGCACGTGAGCGCCCTGGAAAAAGGCGACCCCAAGGTCGACGTCGGCCTGGTGGTGGCGGCCCTGTGGCTGCTTGACCTGCCCCTGCTGGCGACCCTGCCCGAACCGGGCCAGCCCACCCCAAAAGGGTATTACCGGGTCGCCGAGAACCGCGCCGGCGCGCGCCGCCCCACCAGCCGGCGCCGGTTCCGGCCGCAGGACGTCGACAATGATTTCTGATCGCGCCTACCTCTGGCTCTTTCCGCCGGGGCAGGCGGAACCGGTGGTGTGCGGCGTGGTGGCCTGGGACGGCGCCGAATACGTGTTCCGCTACGGCAAAAGCTACCTGGCCCGGCCGGATGCCATCCCACTCTCGATCCCCGGCCGCCCCCTGGGCGAGCTCACCGGTGAGCCCTACGTCCTCGACCACGAGCTCAGCGGCGCCGTGCGCGACGCGGCGCCGGACGCCTGGGGCCGGCGCATCATCCAGCGGGAAATCGCGAAAACCCTCGACCCCACCGGCGAGGCCCCTTACCGCCTCGAAGGCGAGCTCGGGGAGATTGATTACCTGCTCGGCGCCGGCGCCGACCGTATCGGCGCCCTGGACGCCACCGACCGACCGGACGCCTACGCGCCGCGCACCAAGCCGATCCGCCCGCTGGCGGACGCCCTGGAAGCGGCGGAACGGATGGAACGCGGCCAGGAACTGGATGACGACCTGGACGCCGCCCTGAACCACGGCACCAGCATCGGCGGCGCCCGACCCAAGGTGCTGTTCCGGCGCGGCAAGTCCTGGCTGGTCGCCAAATTCAGCTCAAGCCGGGACACCCTCAACATGATCGCCGCGGAAAGCGGCGCCATGCGGCTCGCCGCCAAAGCCGGCCTGAACGTGGCGGACACCCGGGTTCTCGGCGTCTCCGGCAAAGACGTTCTGCTGGTGCGCCGCTTCGACCGCGACACCGACGCGACCGGCCACCCGACCCGCCGCCACATGCTCAGCGCCATGACCCTGCTGGACCTGGACGAATACGCCGTCCGCAGCGGCGAAGCCAGCTACCTGGAACTGGCCGACGTGCTGCGCCAATACGCCCGGGACTTCGAACGGGACGGCCAGGAGCTGTTCCGGCGCATGGTCTTCAACATCCTGATCGGCAACACCGACGACCACGCCCGCAACCACGCCTGCTTCTGGGACGGCACCGCCCTCGACCTCACCCCCGGCTACGACATCTGCCCCCAGCCCCGGCTGGGCTACTCCGCGGACCTGGCCATGACAGTCGGCCACCAGGGCCGCGCGGCCACGCTCCACAACGCCCTCAGCCAGGCGGAACGGTTTGGTCTGAGCGAACACGAAGCCGGCGAATGCGTCGACGCCATGAAGCAGGTGGTGGAGAAACACTGGAAGGCGCTGTTTTCAGCGGCGGGGATGGAAGCCGGGGATATCGAGTTCCTCGCGAAGGCGACGATCTTGTCGCCGTCGATTTTGGATTAGGCGCCACCGGCACCAGAATTCAATCGCCGGCTTGCACCAGACTCTCCCGCGAAATCTCCCCAACCGCCCGCGCCCCGGTGAGCGTCATCGCCACCTTCATCTCGCTGGCGATCAGGTCCAGCACATGGGCCACGCCCTGCTCGCCGGCGGCGGCGAGGGCGTAGACGAAGGCGCGGCCCAGCAGCACGCCGTCCGCGCCCAAGGCGAGCAGGCGCACCACGTCCAGGCCGGAGCGGACGCCGGAATCCGCCAGGATCGTCAGGTCACCCCGCACGGCGTCGGCGATGGCCGGCAGGGCCCGGGCCGAGGAGAGCACGCCATCGAGCTGGCGCCCGCCGTGGTTGGAAACCACGATGCCGTCCGCGCCGAACCGCACCGCCTCGCGGGCGTCCTCCGGGTCGAGAATGCCCTTGAGCACCATCGAGCCCTTCCAATACTCACGAATCCACTCCAGATCCCGCCAGCCGATGGACGGATCGAAGTTCTCGCCCAGCCAGCCGATGTAATCCTCCAGGTGGATGCGGTGGCCCAGATAGGCCGACACATTGCCCAGATCGTGCGGCCGCCCGCGCAGGCCCACGTCCCACGCCCAGCGCGGGTGCGTCACCGCCTGCAGCATCCGCCGCCAGGCCGCGAAGGGCCCGGACATCCCCGAATGCCGATCGCGATAGCGCGCCCCCGGCACCGGCATATCCACCGTGAACACCAGGGTCCGCACCCCCGCCGCCCAGGCCCGCTCCAGCGCGTTCTTCATGAAACCGCGGTCGCGCAGCACATACAGCTGAAACCACATCGGCCGCGTCATCGCCGGCTGCACCTCCTCGATGGGACACACCGACACCGACGACAACGTAAACGGCACGCCCCGCGACGCCGCCGCCCGCACCGCCTGCACCTCGCCCCGCCGCGCGAACATCCCGGTGAGCCCCACCGGCGCCAGCGCCACCGGCAGGCTCACATCCTCCCCAAACAGCCGCGCCGACAGATCCACCTCCCCCACCTCCTTCAACACCCGCTGCCGCAACGCCAGATCGCGCAGATCCGCCACATTGCGCGCCAGGGTGTGCTCGTCGTACGCGCCCCCGTCGATGTAGTGGAACAGGAACGGCGGCAGGCGGCGTTGGGCGGCGAGGCGGTAATCGTGGGTGGAGGAGATGATCATGGTTGTCTCCTGGTGGTGTGGCGACCTGGGGAACTTGGAGAAGAAGTCTTTGAACTCCGTACGAACTAAAGGCCAGCCTCATTGAACAATTGGGCGGCGGAGACGTTCAACGCCCTGGCGATACGCAGGATGTTCGCCAGGGAGACATTGCGCTCGCCCCGCTCCACCGCGCCAATGTAGGTGCGATGAATACCGACCTCGGTAGCAAAGACTTCCTGAGAAATACCGGCGGCCCGCCTCCGCTTCCGGATCACGGAACCCAGCTTTTTCTGTGCGTCATTAATGTGAGTAATCATATTTCAAATTGTTCTTATGGATGACTATAAATCTACACACTATACGTAGCACATGCAGTCGTCATGCCCTATGATGACTTTGCGTATCATCGAAACTCATGGAGGGAATCATGAAGCAGCGCAAGCCGAACATTGAGATCGGGCACTATCGCGGGAGCCGCTACTGGGGCGTTTGGGTTGATTCTGAACTGCTTGCGGTGGTGTGTTATCGGAAGGGAGCGGAGGCGATCAAATCTGCTTTGCTGAGTCGCTAGCAGTGAAGGCTAGGGCTGGGCAAACGCTCACGGCACGACACGACATTCGTTTTTGTATTGGGCATCGGCCAAACATATGCTAATCGCTTGCATGGCATCGCCATGCTTTACCCTGCCAGGAGCTGCGGGTGTAGGTCAGATCTTGAAAATTGCTCCCTATGCGCAGGGCAGGGCTTGACGCAATTGCTCTCATTGCTATGGAGCAGCGATCATGCCCAAACCCAGGTCGTGGCTCATCCTAGCGCGCTACAAACAGCCACCCTTCATGGCCGATCAACGCCATCCGACAAACGCCACGTTGCCTGCTGAATCTGCCTCCGGTCGACTCGGACAAAGAAACGTAGAAGCTGTCATCCGTATGGCGTGCTACATTGTATTCCGCCAGAAATGTGCTACATTGTATTTCATAAAAAGAGGAGAAGGGGTGAGAGCATGTCGACCAAGCCCACAACGACAGTACGCATCGACCAAGACGTCAAGAAGCGCGCCTGCGAGGTGCTCGACGAGATCGGCATTAGCATGTCCGCCGCAATTAATTCCTTTCTCAAAGCGGTAGTTCGTGAGGGCACTATGCCATTTGATATGAAGATAGAGACCTCGAAACCACGCCTTAAATACGGAAATGCAACCCTTAATCATGCTTTCATCGTCAAAAAAGACGAGTTTTATACTCAGTACGAAGACGTCGCCAGCGAAATGGTGAAGCATCGAGAGCAATTAAGGGGAAAGACCATACTTTGCAACTGCGATGACCCCTTTGAGTCCGCTTTCTTCCGATTTTTTGTGCTCCACTTCAATGAAATCGGGCTGGCAGGGGTTACATCCACCTGCTACGCGGGCTCTCCGATAGCAGGACTGGAATACCCATTAGAGGGAGGGACTGGCGCCTACAAGGCGGTAGTGACCGAAGTGCCTGAAGAGACTTTGGTAAGGCCAGATGGCTCTCTGGATCTAGAATCCTTGTTTGCTATGCCAGGCAACTCCCTAGTGCACCTCACTGGCGACGGCGACTTCCGTTCAGACGAGTGTGAAGCTTTGCTTAAAGAAGCCGACATAGTGGCCACCAATCCACCATTTAGCCTCTTCCGCGAGTACATCAGTCTGCTGGACCGTCACGAAAAGAACTTTATTATCCTGGGGAACATGAACGCCGCCACATACAGGGAAGTCTTCCCTCTCTTTCGTGACGACAAAGTCTGGTATGGAGAATCTATCCGCTCAGGGGATCGCAAATTTTACGTGCCTGATAGCTATCCGCTAAACGCCACCGGTTGCGGAATCGATAAAAATGGGCGGCGTTTCATTCAGGTGAAGGGCGTCCGCTGGTTCACCAACTTGGACACCATAAGGCGACACGAACCTTTATCATTGACTCGCTGCTATAATCCGGATGAGTATCCACGTTACGAAAACTACGATGCCATCGAGGTTGGGCGTACCCAGAATATTCCCATTGACTATGATGGGATCATGGGGGTGCCGATCACGTTCCTCGACAAATATAGTCCGGATCAGTTTGAGATCGTTATGCTTGCTAATGGCAATGCTCGCACAAACGTACCCTCCGACACCCTTGCAGAGGTAGGGTACCGCCCTCATTCTGAGGATAGAGGAGGCGTTGGCATTATCAACGGTCGGCGTGTTTATGCAAGAATCCTGATCCGAAAGGCGTCCTGATGAGCTATCAAATGCGCGTTCCCTGTTCATATCAGGGTGGCAAGCAGCGCGTGGCAGCTCAGATCGCTGACCGTCTTCTCGAGGCAGCCCCAGGTTCAAACTCGCGATTTTATGACCTATGCTGCGGATCGGCCGCTGTGTCTATCGAGCTAGTCAATAGAGGCGTAGACCCATCTCGTATTTGGATGCTCGATATAAGCTCTTGGGGGGCCTTTTGGTCTGCCATTGGCTCTGGCAAGTTCAACATGAGCGCGTTTGATAAGTTTTTGTCGGAACTGCCGGCTGATAAGCGGGACTTTAAGGCCCATATGTCATCACTATCGATGCTCCCCGTAGGAGACCATGAAGTAGAACTGTATCCACTGCTTCAAGCCTGCTCCTTTGGAGGAAAGCAAATTTGGCGCAACGGAGAGCATTGGGCCAATGCTTGCTTTCGAGATTACTGGGAGCCAACCGCCACTAGCATACGTCGCAGCCCAGCCAACCCAATGCAACCCTCTCCAACCGAGCTACGTCGCCGAATCGAAGCCCTGGTGAATGGAATGAAAGGTGTGACTTGTCTCAACGTGGATATCATGACAGTCCTTAGCACCCCCCTTCCCAGCGATGCGGTTGTATACGTCGACCCGCCGTATCAGAACACGACTCGATATGCGTATAATTTTGACATCAAATCATTCATAAACCGCTTCCAAGAAGAAAATGATGTCCCACTGTTCGTTTCCGAAGGAAGTCCTCTGAATGCTAGTGCCACTATGCTCACATTCGGAGGAGCGAAGGGTGGAATTAGCGGGATCCGGAAAGGGAAGCACCAAGAATGGTTAAATCGCTTTTAAAGGTTATCAATCTTCTGAAATATAAGCCCAAGCTGTCTGGCCGTTCTTGTAGAACCGTTCCAGGCCAATATATACGAGGTCACCTTGAAATTTTCCAGCTCAGACTCCGGAAACACAGACAAAGAATAGTAATCATCATTAATCTTGGTGAAGGCAATCACCTTCTTAACCAATAGGAAATCCTCACCTTTAGCTCTAAAAGCCTCAGTGATCTTCCGTTCGGAAGAGCTCGCCCCCTTAATTTGAAGCCTCCATGTGCCATTGGCATTGTCTCCATCAGGATAAAGAATTTCGTTGCCAAAATAATCAACCCCTTCGAAGTTAAGGGTTATGTTCTTTTTCTGATCAGTAGCCGCAGGATCTAGCCCAAAAAACTCCACCCCACCGCGCATGAACTTTGGGTCACCAAGATCAAAAGGCGTGCCCTTGGGATCACCGAGCTCTACCAAGGACTTCTTTGATAAATCCAAAATGTTTCTCGATCCACCAGTCATGCTTTTTGTTTCAAACCAAATAGTATGACCTTCATCTTTTAGAAAGGCCGAGTCAAAGCTCTCCGGAGCCTCGGAAACCGAAGTCACAACCTTCGCCGTTTTCTGCGTTTCAACGTAAGGCAAATGTGCTGGAGCACCATTACCAAATAGACGCGGCTGGCTTCCATCCTGTGCCACAGCTTTCGCTAGTCTTATTTGCTGAGCGACCTCCTTAAAGACATAGCCGTTTTCGAGAAGCTTATCTATATCGTCTTGCGCCCCTACCTGCATGAGTGAGTCTTCAAGTGATGAGAGCGACTCAATGTAATTGCCCACCTCTTTTAATATCGGACCAAATTCAGTACTCGAATTTTCTACTGGGGTAAGCACTGAACTTTCAAAATTTGTCCACAGTCCTCCAGCGGTCATATTGTTTGAGCCAACAACTATCAGCCCCGCTTTATTCCCTATGAACTGATAAATCTTTGAATGAAATGTCTGATCATTTTCAGAGTGGATCACATTCAAGGAGTCGGTATGAAGCAACAGAGCGGTAAGAGCCTCGTAGGAGGTCCCACCAAGATCGACGCCCACGTAGGCATTTACGATACCACCTCGCCCTCTGAAATTTTCGAGTGCATCTTTGATCCTAAGAACGCCGCTGTTCTTCGCGAATGCCACTACGATATTAAGAGTATGATAGTCAGGTGAATTGAGCAGCTCGATTAAACGATTCCCAAGCTGTCCGCTAAAAGGCTGATTCATCAGCTCCATTAAGCACCCCTTTGAAGGTTGATAAGATCCAAGGTAAACGCCACACCCACCGAAACTCCGTCGCTTGCTTGCCAGTCTGACATGAACTCTCCCTTACGCATAACGGCAGCAATAAACTGCGTCCGACTAGAGCGTCCGGAGATGCCAAAGGCCAGAAAAAATTTGATTGCCTTATTAGGGGCGAACACGGAAATGCCTCATAAGCGCCATGCCTTTAATAAAAGTCTGCATCTCTTGATGGTTAATCTGGCCTAAATGCCGGTGTTTACAGAAATACTCATGCCCAGCAGGTAGGTGATTGCCCGCAAAATTCGTGTAGTCCTGATCCGTTAGCACAAACAGCGCTCTGAGGTGACGTATAGTCAACTGACGATTTCCCAATGGCTTACAGTCAAACCAGCCAGATGCCTCCCAGATCTTTTTCTTCCTACCTTTTTGGACTGTGATGTGCGAACCCAACCGACCTGCGGGAAGCGTTACGTTTACGTTGCCGGCCGTCGGTGTGTAACGAGACCTCTTGTCGTTGAAGTTCTGGTGGCTGCAACAAACCTCTATTGCGATGATGTCAGCAAAATTGCTCGCTCTGTGGACATAGATGTACATGCCGTCAGGGTTGGTGCGTAAGGCATTTGCACCAGCAGGATGAATGTAAGGCATAGGACCGGGGCTCGGGCATGCTTTCAACCAATAGCCTTGATACCCCGGAATCGGCCAGGTATTCGTCCTGCCAGGCCACTTTTTCTTGTCGTCGAGGATGGCCTTTGCTTGCGCATCGGTGAGAATCATCTTGATAGGCCCCTAACGCCCGTAGCACGCGCGGCTTTGTAGTGAAGGCGAAGCCGCAACGAAAAAGCCGTCGCCGCGCCTACGGTTGTTAGGCTTTTTTAAGTTGCGCATATGCATCATTTAGAAGCCGCATCAAGAAGTTGCTACCACCTTTGTCTGGATGGAGTTTTAGTGATAGCTGCTTGTATCGTAACTTCAGGTCCTTTTGGTCAGGGGCGGAAGTGAACCCAAGAACCTCAAGTGGATTGATCGCATTTATCGAGGAAGCTTGCCCATACCTATCACCGAAACGCAAGGACTGATTCTCTTGCATGAGTTTTTTATAATCGTGTTGAAGCGACTTTAACTGTGCCTGCAATCTGACAATTTCAGATTTTTCATTTTGCTTCACTACCTCAACGGCACTACTAGCATTGAATGCGGGAACATCCATGCAAAATGCGTAGCCTTGGTCATAGTAGTGCCCCAATTCCCATTGGGTATTCGGATTCGTGAGAACAGCCAGATATTCTTCACCCTTCTTTAGTACAACGTAATGGTAATACATGCGTCGCTCCTAGATTGTGCGCTAACAAGCCTAACAGGAATTAGGACCCCAGCTCGAATATCCAATGAACGCACCAACGTCGCATCTCTTCTCTT
This sequence comes from Alloalcanivorax profundimaris, assembly GCF_015265435.1. GTDB lineage: Bacteria > Pseudomonadota > Gammaproteobacteria > Pseudomonadales > Alcanivoracaceae > Alloalcanivorax > Alloalcanivorax profundimaris. Next base: position 9,279 of record NZ_JABJWH010000022.1, read on the forward strand.
GATTCCCTCAGACGCAAAATAAAACCAGAAAATCCATCCACTGACAAACGCTTCAAACCGCTATCTCCCAGGCATCTCGGCCAATTCGCTTCCCCCAAAAAACCAAAAGGCCGCCAACCCCCAAGCGCCAACGGCCTTTTAAGTAAGCCCTTACTAATTAGCCAAACCAGATAAATTACAGGTCAGCCACCCGCGTTGCGGAAAGAGCGTCTACCCATCCTCCCCCGGCAACGGCAACCCAGCAATCCCCTCAGCCTCCCCCGCCGGCACCCCCAGCGCCTGCAGCACCATCTCCGCGGTAATGCGGTCGGCGTGCTCCACTTCGCCGTCTTCCACGAGCAGGTTCATGGCGCCCAGGGTGGCGGAGATGATCATGCTCATGGCCATTTCTTCGTGGGTGTAGTGGAAGTCGCCTTGGCGGCGGCCGGCTTGCAGGTCGTCGCGAAGGTAGGTGGCGAGGGTGGAGCGCATGCCTTCGGCGTAGCGGACCACGGTGATCAGGGCGCGGGTCCAGTGGGGTCGGTGCGGGCTTTGTTCATGAAGGTGCGCACGGCGATGCTGAGGCGTTCGGCGCCGCTTTCGACGGCTTCGCTGACGGTGAGAATCTGTTCGGAGAGTTGGACGGCCAGTTCCAGGCCGACGGCTTCGAGGACTTGTTCGCGGGAGCGGAAGTCCTTGTAGAGGGTGCCGTTGGAGACGCCGGCTTCGTCAGCGAGGGTGTTGAGGGCGAGGTCGCTCAAAGAGCGGCCTTGGCCTAGCAATATTGCAGGTTTTCCGCGCTTTCCCCGCCTTCTTTCAGCGCCCGGGCGGCGTGCAGCACCTTATCCCGTTCTAACAGCGGCGGGATAGGCCGGTAGGCATGCCGCCGGTTGCAGGCAGGTCCCGCTCTAAGGATCAAACTGACGCAGCGTTCCGACACGAGCTTCGTCGCCTACCCAGGAGAGAAAATCGACCGTCGTTAAACGCGGGAGGTCGCGACCCTGCTGGCGCGATTTCGCCTGCACACGGCCGATGACCCGATCGTCCGAGGCGAGCCGCGCTGTGTCTTCCTGGGCTCGGAAAACACGACCCGTGGGTGCTTGGACGCCGGAGACCGGGTACACGGTATAGAACAGCGAATCCTGACCGCACGCCGACGACCGCTTGCCTTGAGCCTATGCGCAACATTAGCTGCGCATAGACGTACTTTAATTGCGCATAGATCCCAATCCGCAACATTCCCGATCATGGCGAATCCCACACCCGAAAAGGCACTAAAGGACATTGAGGCGGTGGTCTCCGCCCACCCTGAGAATGTCTGCCTTCAAGCCGTCCTGGACACTAGCGCGGTGTAGGCGTTTTCCATACGGGCAACGTAATCGCGCTTGATCGGTAGGCCGAGCTTTCTGTGGGAAGCTTGCTCAAGCGTATAATCCGAACACCGCTTCCTGTCTTCGCAAAGACGTCAGGTGCGTCCAGGCCGTGGCTCCGCCCACACTATGCGGCCACTTCTGAGCCAGAAGTGTGATTTGCAACCGGTCTTTTTCCAGACCGAAGGGTGCAGTGTCGGACGGCCAAACCGATCGACCGACAAGGACCAGTGTGGTTCCACAGCCCGTAATAGCAGCAGCTCAATTACATCGCCACATCCGCAAGGGCATGTGAAACCTACTGACCAACTGACACCGTCCTCGATCATGTGGATTAAGCGCTTGTGCGGAATTTCCGGCGGCAGGGTGTCTCCTTCCGCGTGAAATACCCGAAGATCGCCGCGCCACCAAGCAGCTAGTCGTTCTAGTACGTCTTGCAGCCATGCAATCATAGGCAATCTTCCAAGCCCGGCAGGCCAAGCAAGGGGCTACGTAATCCGGCACCGAGCAAGCCCGTGGGATCGGACGGAAACTCGCTATCCGTCGCCCAGCTTCGCTCCTCGGCCGCCAAGTCGAAATCATTGTGCGCGAAAGCACCGTTGTGATCCAATCGGTAAGGATAAGCCCGAGCCACGAACTCCAGCACAACGGCACTCGCCGCGTGCATGTTGACGCAGATGACGGCGGGCGCCTCCTGCCCGGCACCTGGCATGTACCCTTCCTGGACGCGCGCCGCATACGCTACGGGATCGGTCCGTCGAAGGTATTCCGCTTCCAGCAACTCAGGTGTATAAATGCCACGATCCGCCAACGTCGTACCACCCGGCTGAATGTAATCGATGCGGCCGCTGATGTTGGCGATCACCATTCCACGGGAGGGTGTTCTCACCGGAATGGTGACCCCAACGTCGAACAAGGGCTGGAGCATCGCACTAGCCAGTCGGTCACAGATATGGCGCGCCTCCAGCCCATCCACGCAGCTGAATACGATGTCGGCCTGGGCAGCGGCTTCGATCGCCTCGCGCTTGCTTACGTCCAACGGAATGGCGCGGACTCGTGTTTGTGGGCTGATCCTGGCCGCAGCCGCCTTGAAGACGTCCACTTTTAGCGCTTTCGCAGCAGCATCAGCCTGCGTGGAATTCAGAATACGATTCAAGTTCTTGTCTTCGATGTGATCGAAATCCACAACGATCACTTCTCCCGCCCCCATGCGCAGAACTTGCTCAGCCACGATGCTGCCGGTGCCGGACACGCCAATCACCGCGATGCTGAGTCGATGCAACTCTTCCTTCATCGCTTCACCGAAGGCCATCGGACGTGGTTGCGGCTCACCATCGTCTCCCCAATAGAAGTTCAGATCGTCTCCGTAAGCCGCAACAAGATCAATCGCATGGGGACGCATTGTGCGGTCATAGACACGCGCTTTGATGGCGCCACCGGGCACCATAATAGCGCTCCCGTGCCACGATTCATGCAAGCGCTCAACAGAGCCGCCGGCAATCAACGACCGCACAACCTCCTGGTCGGATCGATCATCCACCTGGGAGAACCCGTAGAGGCCCATGGGGTGCGAATGCAGTAGCAGAATCGACAAATCTTCCGTCTCTGCCGCAGCCAGCGCATGATCAAGATAATCGCCCGGCCAAGTGAGGGACGCCGCAGAGCGCACGCATTGCTCATGAGCGACGAGCAGGATGTCGCGCACGAGCAGTTTCAACCCGTCGCTTTCCAATCGAGAGCACAGCAGAACCGCCGCTGCCTCCTTTCCGTCACCGGGAAATAAATGCCGTTCCAGGCGCCGGTGAACGGTGCCTGGAACTATCAGCGTACGGGGCCGAATCATGCTCCCACCTCACGGCCCAGCGCCTCGTCAACCAGACCAAGATGAGTGGACACGTTGTCCCGCGCCGAGGACCACTGGTTGCTGCTGTTACGGTGACGGGACCAGCGCTGGAAGGACACGCCAGCAATGGCCTGGCGCACCGTAGTCCGGTCCGGAGCCGCACCGCTATGGAGCTCCAGCGGTGGATCGCAATAGAACATATCAATCTGTGCGGCCGGATAGGTCCGCGGGAGCTCCAAGGCCAGACGGCAACCGGAAACGTTGTAACCGTCCGGCAAGGGATAATCGTCGATGACCAACCAACGCCGGCCGTTGTCTGTGAATGTTTCCCAGTGATACCCGACTGCCGCCAGAAACGCCTCGTCCTTTGGCAGCAGGGCGAACTCGCGGCGAAGAACCGATCCATCACCATTGTCGACTTGCTGCGGGCGCAGCCACAGCCGCTCGATTCCGGGCGTGTTTAGATCAATGACGTCCTCCAGGCCAACCGGCCGCGGCTCCTGGCCTTTGACCTTCAAGACGATCATCCATGTTTTGGTCAAATCGATGCCGGCCTTGACCAGGGCCTCCCGGACGCCTACGTCAGGGCGATCCCATTCTGTCGGTTCGCCTTGGACGTCTAACCGCCACGTCTGCACACGCGTGTAGAGGCGCTCGACCCCGCTACCGCCGAGATCCACTGCCTGTCCCGATTGCAGCAATAGGTCGGGTTCATCCCGCTGCTCCAACCAGATCTGGCTGTTGGGGGGTACCCGGCCGATCCGGCGAATGGTTTCAACGTCCAGCGGACCGGCCCACGCATAGCGGTCATCATCAAGAACGAAGTAGGAGACCCCATCGGCCCGGATGGCCAGGAACTCCAGAGGCGGCCCGTCCTCCGGCAGAGGGATCACCTCCTCCAGCCCGACCTCCTGGGTTGGGCCTATCGACGGCCAGAGTAGCAAGGCATATTCCATTTCGGGACGCAAGCTGGCAGCCGCCAGCACCTGCCGACCCGTCGGCGTATGGTCAGCGATCCGCACCAGCTCGTTGTTCACTTGGATGGTCCGGTGGTGATGGGAAGAAGAGTCGGCAGGAGCCTGTTCGCTGTTAAAGGTACTCATAGTAATTCTCCAAATGTGTATGCGATCGTATCTGAATACCGAACGCTTTAGAGAACTGTGACCTATGCCCTTTCGTTTTGTCAACAGTTATTTTTTTGTTCGTTATATAGTACCATCAATGTCCCCACCCTTTAGAAGTAGGAGCCCTTTCATGCCCTCACCACTCGGTGACAAGATCCGCGCCCGCCGAATCCAGTTAGAGATGAGCTTGGAGGATCTGGCGATAGCCACTGGCTCGAGCAAGGGGTATTTGTGGGAGCTGGAAAATCGCGATAAGGCCAATCCGTCGGCCGACAAACTCATCAAGATTGCAGCGGCACTCGGGGTGACGACGGAGTTTATCTTGGATGAGTCGCCCGAGGTGGAACCAGAGGCAAGTGTGCTGGACGAAGCGTTCTTCCGTCGCTACAAGAAGCTTGATTCGAAGCGAAAAGATAAGGTCCAGAAGTTCTTAGACATGTGGGAAGACGAGGACTGAGGATGGATCGCAAGCAACCAATGGCGGAAGCCAACAGACTTTCCCGGCTGCTCCAGGTGCTTCCAGAGCCCGAACGATTTCCTGTTAATGTCGAGAACCTCGCTTTTGAACTGAGCCGGCAGCGCTATAAAGACGCGCCGATCACACAGATTGACACTTTTGACATCGACGGCGTGGAAGGCCTGTTAGGTCGCCACCCTAGCGGCAAGAAGTGGAAGATTGGCTATAACAGTCGGATCCAGTCTCCGGGACGTGTGCGATTCACCTTGGCTCACGAACTAGGGCATTACGTCTTGCATCGTGAACTACGGGATCGTTTTCGATGCTCGACGGAGGAGATGCACGATTGGGACGAGTGGGAGATCGAGACTGAAGCCAATGTCTTCGCGTCTTTCCTGCTCATGCCCTTGGACGATTTCCGTCGCCAGGTCGCTGGGCAGCCGCCGTCCATTCAGATGCTTCGACATTGCGCGGACCGATATGGGGTATCCCTGATGGCAGCGGCCCTGAAGTGGACCGAAATTGCCGCCAAACGCGCCGTCGTTCTCGCTGCTCGCGACGGGTATGTACTGTGGGCGCGTTCGAACACGGCCGCTTATAAATCTGGCGTGTACCTTGCTTCTAAGAAGCTGACTATCGAGGTGCCAAAAACATCCATCCTTAATCAGATAGATGCTGCTTCCGGCCCGAAGAGTTCGAAAGTGAAGGCCAACCTGTGGTTCCACCGAGAACCGGCCGAAATGACTCTCATTGAGCACGCACTAGCCGTTGAAGGGGACTACCCCTACACACTCGGGATGCTACTGCTACCTGATGCCATGCCGCGATGGGAACTGCAAGAGGAGGACTTACTTACTCCAGTGGATCAGTCTCTCCACTACCGAAGATAAGCAATCACATTCAGGCACGGAGGCATCATATTATCAATAGGCAAATCCGCGCGCACCCCCAATCTCGTTCATCGTAGGCTTATGGCCTACTCGAGCATCCTTCAGGGAAAGAAAATGCTACCCAAGAATCATATTTGAACACTATCGCGGCATAAAACAAAGATACAGGACAACATAAGCATTCATATATGGATGCCGTATCAGCATAAGCATGCAGATATGAACTCCTATCGCCCCTTCTCAGCTAAAAAGCGCAAGGGCCCACTGTTCTGGGGGCAGTCCACTTGCTAGGAGAAGGTGTCCACTAAAGCGGGGGAACTACACGGCCCGCTTGATTCACTGGTTACGCCTGATCAGGCCAGATTTCATTCGCAAATGCCTGAAGGTCCTCACACAAAATATGATCAGACATTCTGCAAAGATCAATATTCCCACCAACTTCAGCTTGAAGCTTAGCCCGTAGAGCACCCTCTACGATTTTCCCATGCATATATGCACGTCTGTTATGATCGTAGTTTTGAGTGCAATTTAACGCTATGGTCCCTGGATCAGGCTTATCACCGCCTTTGTAATAGGCTTGGAGCTTACGATTATGAATAGTGTTTATATATTTCTTGAGTATGGCGTCGCGACGCTCCTCTAAAACCTCCTCTATTAATTGATCAACTCTTTGTTGCGGCACATGAGGGTAAAGCTCAGATACGTGATCAGTATTCACAAGGTAGGTCTCGGCATCATTACCCGCTGTCACAAATACTTTAATTCCGATAGGCTCCAGCTTCGCTTTATAGGCTTGAACCTCTTCGTCGGACATATAATCTCTATCCCTGTGTACAACAACATTTGTGCCGGGCGCATGCTCGGCAATGAATGCATTGATTGCCAGAGCAGTATTTATATTAGAACAGCCTTCGTATGACCAAATCTCAAATTCCTCAGGGACAAAGCCTGATGCTTCTGCTAGTAATTCAATATACCGAGGATCTGTATCTTCGGTTAATAGAATACACGGCACCTCCCCGTTTCGAAGCTGATCCCCTTTATCTAATGCACCAATCTCGAGGAGTACGCTTCGCTCCAAGTCATCAGAGTCTTCAACAAGGCTACAATTGTTTACCCAATGAACCTTTGCATCTCCTTTTATTGCTTCGAAGAAATGTCTTGAGTGTGTTGAAATCACCAACTGACAGCAAGTTTCTTTCTGTACATCAATCAGCAATTTTGCCAAAACTCTTTGGTTATTTGGGTGAAGATGTGAGTCTGGTTCGTCAAGTATAAGAAGCTGTGGCCTATATAGGTAGTAATAAGCTAGTATCTGAATCGCCTGCAATATACCGGTCCCACTTGAATCTATTGGCAGTGATATTCCATTATTAATGACTTTTACGTCGATGTATTCATCGACATTGGGATCAAAGCTGACTTCGATGTCGTAGTCAGGAAATACACCTTGAAACTTTGCAATGAATTGTGACCAGGAGCTTTCGTCCTTAGTTAGAAGCAGAAGAATATTCCTAAATACGCTATTGGAATCCCCTTTTGCAGCTGCCTTTCTCACTATAGATGGCGGCCTGTATTCCTCTACAGAGGGTATGCCAGCTAACCCAGGCACAATAACAGAGTAAGGGTTTTCAATATCCTGCAACTTTTCCCCAAGTGCTTTTCCCTCGATAGCCGTTGCCACATTCCTATTCTTACCTTTCCTGATTGTGATGCTGCAACTCGAAACTTCATTGAAAGTAACTTTCATTGCATGTTCGAGTTTCGTTTGTAAATGACCGCCGGGCGCGAGTGCCTCGATATCTCGAAGCGGAGAGTAAATAAGAAGATCGCTTGACAGTGAAGAAGGACACCTATCTCCAGTCCAGCGAGAATTTTGTTGGCCTGTTGATTGGGCTATTGATATAGAAAACTGTATTGCCTGCTGAATACTACTCTTTCCAGCATTGTTGGATCCTATTAGTAAGTTGATACCTTCTAATGCCAATTCGAGATCTTCTATATTTTTAAATCTCTCGATTTTTATGCTGCTCAGCAATTTTGCATCTCCATGATTTTTTTGAGCATAACAGGTATTAGGACGCCGGCACGAATATCCAATGAACGCGCCTGCGTCATATCTCTTTTCCTGATTTCCCCTGACAGAAAATAAAACCAGAAAAGCCACCCACTGACAAACGCTTCAGACCACCCCCTTCCCGGCATCTCGGCCAATCCTCTCTTCTCAAAACAGCAAAGGCCGCCAACGCCCACGCGCCGACAGCCTTTTAAGTAAGCCCTTACTAATTAGCTACATTAGATAATCGCGGATCAACCACCCACGCCGCAGTATGCCTAGCTATTCCCCCGGCAAAGGCAACCCAGCAATCCGCTTAGCCTCCCCCGGCGGCACCCCCAACGCCTGCAGCACCATCTCCGCGGCAATACGGTCGGCGTGTTCCACCTCGCCCTCTTCCACCAGCAGGTTCATGGCGCCCAGGGTGGCGGAGATCACCATGCTCATGGCCATTTCTTCGTGGGCGTAGTGGAAGTCGCCTTGCCGGCGGCCGGCTTGCAGGTCGGCGCGAAGGTAGGTGGCGAGGGTGGAGCGCATGCCTTCGGCGTAGCGAACCACGGTGATGAGGGCGCGGGTCCAGTCGGGGTCGGTGCGGGCTTTGTTCATGAAGGTGCGCACGGCGATGCTGAGGCGTTCGGCGCCGCTTTCGACGGCTTCGCTGACGGTGAGGATTTGTTCGGAGAGTTGGACGGCGAGTTCCAGGCCGACGGCTTCGAGGACTTCTTCGCGGGAGCGGAAGTAATTGTAGACGGTGCCGTTGGAGACGCCGGCTTCTTCGGCCAGGGTGTTGGGGGCCAGGCCGCCGACGCCGGCGTGAGCGTGGGTGCGCGGGACGGCGTTCAGCCGTTGTGTCGGCTGCATGGCCCACAGAGACGTGCATGGCTGGGGCCGAGAACCATTCGCGACGCCGGGGAACACGTACTTGTTTAACCCAGAAGCCCTTCCGGTACATCCAGGTACTCATGCACTACACGAACCACTAGCCCCCCCCCGCCTCCAGCACTCGACAGAACACCGCGTGATGCTCAACCTGCAATCGACGATGCCCGGGAAGAACATGGGCGTAGTCGGTCCCGGGCAAGGGGTGCTGAAGTAGCGGCCTCATGCCCGCCTCCAGCTGATCAAGGTAGTCATCGGCCTGATCCGCGCCCCACTCTTCGCAGGTATACCCCCAGATGTCGATGAGGTCGGATTCCGCCTTTGGCGTCAGGCTCAGCGTGCGCACTACTCCGGCGCCTTCATCCGCTTGCGGCCAGCCGCCTTGATCGCCGCCATATCGACTGGCTTGGCCTCGCCGCTTGCTTCACCCTCAACCAGGGCCTGCCTGAGCGTGGCAAGCCGTTCCTGGGCTTGCTGGTCCTGCCGGATGAGATGGCGGATATATTCACTGTCATTGTCGAACTGGCCACTTTCGATCCGGCTCTTTACCCAGCCGTTCTGTTGTTCGGTGAGGATGATGGTTTTCCGGTGCATGCTCATAGTGGGTACTCCAGGGCCCAAACAGTATGACAAGGTCATACCAAGCCTTTGCGCCGGATCAATTCCGTCTTCCAGCCGGCGGCGGCAGGCAGGGTGCTTGTTCAGGCACCCTCAAAAGCCTGTGAGCTCGTCATCATCGGGGGTGGCCTGACCGTCTTCCGCCGGTGCTCCGAATGGTCTCGCCTTTGTTTTCTTGCCACCGGCTGACCGCACCCGTTGAGGCAACTGCTGCTGCGTCAACGCCAGGCCCAGGGCGTCCTGGTCCAGCGCCATGATCCTGACCATGTCCTCAAGGCGGCCGAGCACATGCAGGGCGCGCAGGAAGGTGTGCAAGGCGGTGCCGGGATTGCCGTCTTCCATGCGCCGGACCGTGCTCACCGAGGTGTCCATCCGCTGGGCCAGGTCCTGCTGCGTCCAGCGGCGCGTACGGCGGGCCACCGACAGGTCATGGCCGAGCTGGCGCAGTGCGCGCGCCACGGGCGGCGGCATCGCGGTCGGGTTGTTGGAGCCTTTGCGGGCTGAGGTCATCGTCTACACTTTATATATGAGTACCAAAGTTCACCCAAATATCATATTTGAGTACTTATTAGCATAAAACCAAGTCTTAGAACGACCCTTAAGCCTATGCGCAACATTAACTGCGCATAGCATTGATAGCTGCGTATAGGCGTGCTTTACTTGCGCATAATCCTCAATGCGCAACATACCAACCATGGCGAAATCTATACCCGAAAAAGAGCTACAGGACATTGAGGCGGTGGTCTACGCCCACCCTGAGGGTGTCGGCCTTCAAGCCATCCTGGACGCTCTGGAGCAATCGTTGCCCCGGCGCACGCTCCAGTACCGTTTAAAACACCTGGTGGATGCGGGCCGGCTCATCAAGACCGGGGAAAAGCGGTGGGTCCGATACCTGCCTGCGGATACCGAGCGCAGGACGAGCAGCAGCGTTCGGAAACCCTCCCACGAGGAAGCGGTAGGCACCATCCCCATCTCCCGCCAGGCCGCCGAGATCCAAAACGCCTTGCGCAAACCGCTTCGGTCACGCAAACCGGCGGGGTATCAACACAGCTTCCTTGACCAGTACCGGCCCAACCACACGGCGTACCTTGCACCCGCCGAGCGCGCGCATCTTCGGGAAATCGGCACGCCGCCCTCGGGGCCCCGGCCGGCGGGCACCTATGCAAAACAGATTCTGAACCGCCTGCTGATCGATCTTTCGTGGAACTCCAGCCGCTTGGAGGGGAACACCTACTCTCTCCTTGATACGAAACGGCTGATCGCCTTCGGGGAAGAGACGGCGGGTAAGGCGCACGTCGAGTCGCAAATGATCCTGAACCACAAGGACGCCATCGAATTTCTGGTGGGCTCGGCGGAGGAGATCGGCTTCAACCGCTATACGATCCTGAACCTTCATGCCTTGCTGGCCAACAACCTGTTGACCGACCCGGAAGCAACCGGCCGCTTGCGCCGAATCGCGGTTGGCATCGAGAAGTCCGTGTTTCATCCCCTCGAAGTGCCACAACTGATTGAAGACTATTTTGATCAGATCCTGGCGACGGCCGGCGCCATCGACGATCCCTTCGAGCAGGCGTTTTTTATCATGGTTCAATTGCCGTATCTGCAGCCGTTCGATGACGTGAACAAGCGCGTTTCCCGGCTGGCTGCGAATATACCGTTCATCAAAGGCAACCTGATTCCGCTCTCCTTCACGGAGGTGCCCGCTGATATCTATACCGAAGCGATGCTCGGCGTGTATGAACTGAACCGGATCGACCTGCTCAAGGACGTTTTCATTTGGGCTTATGAGCGGTCGGCGGCGCATTATACCGCCGTCAGACAATCCCTCGGCGAACCCGACCCTTTCCGGCTAAAGTATCGTTCGGCATTGCAGGAAGTCGTCCAGAATATTGTGCTGGAGCGCCAGGGCAAGAAAGCCGCGTTCAACCGCATTGTTCAATGGGCGGAACAGCATATTCCGCAGGAAGACCGGCAGCGGTTCAGGGAAGTGGCCGAAAATGAAGTGCTGAGCTTGCACACTGGCAACTTTGCGCGCTACCGGATCAAACCCTCGCAATTTTCAGCTTGGCAAGAAGTTTGGTTTGCGAATTCGTGAGTATCATCGACACCCGTATCTCGCGCTCGGCGGCGTCACCCACCGGTCACGGCGCGTCCGGCCCGTGCCGGGCAGTCTCGAGGAGTAGCCATTCCCTCACAGGAAGACGCACAGGCCTTCGCCACTGAGCACATCAGGCGGCCCAATCGCGTCCGCTGAATGATTTCGATGGCCTACCCTCCAGCCAAGCTACAACGCAGCGTAAGCCGTGAAGCTACAAGCCATCGAATGAAGCAGCGAACTCGCGACTCGCCTTTATGATTGACGCAATTGGCCAATTTTCCCGAACCTCAATCCCTTTCGGAATGAATAAAGCAGCCTTAATATCTCGCTCAGATAAGGACAAAAGATCGGCACAAACTTGCGCGGCCAACATTCTGCCGCTTTGCGAGGGTTCGCCATTTGGAGCATTGCACCAAGATGCCGTTTCCAAGTCGCAAGGTCCAGATGAAAACATTTGCTCCGAGTCAATAATCACGAACTCGTGTGCAGTAGTGAACAGCCGACCGGGCGGCTCGTTTGCACCAAACAGAAAAGCAGCAAATTCGCTTTTTGGCCAGTCCAGCAGGTGCTCGATCTGTGAGCCGGCAAGATCATCGACTGTGCGTATTTCTTTGTCAAAAAGGGATTTGAAAGCACAACCTCCTGAACAGGGCTGCCCCTTATGCTCAGGCATAAACCAATGTGCAGCATGCGTTATATCGGGCTTCACTCCCAGAACTGATGCGCTTACCGGATCGAGATTCAAAAATACCGAAGACTGGCAGGACCAATTCATCGCCTGCGCGAGTCTGGCGAAGACAATCTCTCGGTAGGCGTAAAATGGTCCTCTTAGTTTCGTCAGCCATCGATTTCCTTCGCGGTCCGTGCCCAGCCAAAAGTTTTTCGACGGCCCAGATAACGTCAACCGCTCCCAACTCCAGCCAAAGGTGCTTATACTATGAGGCAGATCACTCATTAACGGGAAAGACAGCACTCGAAACCCCTGACGCTGAGTTTATCGACAGCTCGCGGGATGTTATGTAATAGCGTAGCGGTCAGCAAAAAGCCATGAAAAGAACTGGCTGGCTGGTACTACTTGGTATGCCTATATATCACTGAGCTCACTTCTCATTTGGTCCAATAAAGCTCTTGATTGATCTTGTATTTGAGCGGCTAGCTTAGCAGCTTTTTCTTGAAAAGCTTCCGTTCTTTCATGTTGTTGATTTAAAACTATTTCCGTGAAGTTTTTCATATATTCATTAGTGCAATCCATCGACTCTTGAGTCAGCTGTTCCAGCTTATCAAATGTTTGAAGCATTTCATTTGTTGCTATTAGCTTCAATCGATTGGACTCACTCTTGAGCTTTAAAACGTCTTTCAGACCCTCATTCATTAACGCAGAAACTTGAGAGCCAAACCAACCTATAACCTGTCTTTCTCTATCTTCATCACCAGACTCTGTAGCCATAAGATAATTTTGAAGATATTCATCAAATATTGGCTGCAAACGCTCCGGCATTTCTATTTGATTTTTCTTGCCGAAACTATCCAAGTCCGTGACGTATTTGGCATACTCCGAGGCCTTTAAGTCGAATATTTTTAGCCGCCTATCTGCCTTATACCGAAGATCCTGTTCCAATTGTTTTAGATCTCTTTCATGTCTTTGCTTGTTAAAGTAGGAGAACAGCAACCACAGCAGGTTAACGCCCCCAAAGACCCACGCATAAAACTCAGGATTTTCCTGTATCAATTCATAAATAGATTGCATACGTTCCTTTTAGGCATAAAGCCAGCACTCAGCCGACGCAAACCTGCGCAGTGGATCAACGGTCAACCAGAGCAGCTAATTATAGGTTTCTTCAAGACACCGCAATAGCGAATCTTCAAGGCTTGACGTACCAGTCTGTCGTAGGATTTCGCTTTCATAAGCCTGCATCAAAGGCGTTGAGATGCCTTGCCTTTTTACCGAGAGAAGATAGCTGATACCATCCTTCCTGGTCCGTCCGGCTTTAGCCTTCGCGCTTTTTATAGCGAGGCCAGCCAACTTCTCAGCATTTAAATCTATGATATTGGCTCCAAGCTTTGTGTACACCACAACGTCGAGGCCCGCAAAATTATCCAGATTTTCCACCACCATTCTGTTAGAATTTAGCTTAGATGGTGGCATGTAATGCCTGCCGGTACATTCGTTTCTTGTCTCTCTCCGCCACAAAAGATCTTGCGCCTTCTTCAAATCAACACCAGCCTCCAATACAAGGATGGTGGCATTAACGCGGCACCCACCACTTTTAACAGGAACGACGGTGGGCGCGCCATCCCGCGTAGAGCTCGACCGAGCAAACTCTATAGAGAATGGGGTTTTGAACCCTTCTTTCCGTTCGCAAATGAGCGGCTCAATTTCCTTACCCGGCTCTTCGATTAGAGAGCCATAAGCGAGAATCCCAATGCTATCCATCGGTGCACCTCTTGAAACGTATAACCCCCTAATTCACCGGCGGCCATTCTGCCTCGATGCGGCGGCGAGGCCGACAGAGTGAAATTGATTGTTTTACGCCATTTGATCAACGCCAGTAGCTTTTCTTAGCCTCTAGGACATCCAGCCCTATCTCAACGCGTGTTCGGCACCAGTTGGCATCCCTGCCGGACCATTTCAGCTCTTCAACTAACAAGTGTTCGAACGCGTCAAGATCAAAGAACTTTCGCTTGAGGCTGGAGATAGAACATGTAAATTCGTCTAGACGCCGAATATCCAACGGATGATAACTGCGAGGGTGCATTGATAGAAAAACCTCAAATCTACGTTTGCATAGACGGCCCGGTATTACGTCCGCAAGGGCCACATCCTGTTTCGATAGCCTTACAGAGAGGTGCGCGCCCTTTTCTCTTCCGCTCGCTCTGATCAGCTTGGCGGAATTCGCCACCACCTCGTTATACTCCTCCAAACTCAAGGCCGGTTTCTGTAGCGGAATAATGTTTGCCACATACAAAGCGTTGTCTCGCTTCTTTGTGAAATGCACGGCAGCGAAGGGCCTCGCACCACGTAGAGAGACAATACAGCACGAAGGATCACCACATATTTCTTGATATTTAGCACTTTCTTCTGGAGGAAACAGCCAAGCATCAGCTTCGACTCCAAATTGCTCAATCTCCCGAGCAATCCCCTCGGCATCAAAATACTTTGAGGAAACTACAAGTTCCCGGTGACACTTCATGATGCACGACAGCCATTAGGACGCCAGCTAGGATATCGGATGAACATACCAGCCCCATCTCATTTCTTTTGATCTCTCTGACACAAAATAGAACCAGAAAATGCAACCTCTGACAAACGCTTCAAGCCGCCATCTTCCTGACATCTCAGCCAATACTTTGTCCCCAAAAAGCAAAAAAAAGCCGCCAACGTCCAAGCGCCGACAGCCTTTTAAGTAAGCCCTCACTAATTAGCTACATTAGACAAATCGCAGATCAGCCACCCATGCCGGGACAAGTCCAGCTAACTACCCTCCCCCGGCAACGCCAACCCAGCAATCCGCCCAGCCTCCCCCGCCGGCACCCCCAACGCCTGCAGCACCATCTCCGCGGCAATACGGTCGGCATGCTCCACCTCCCCCTCTTCCACGAGCAGGTTCATGGCGCCCATGGTGGCGGAGATCACCATGCTCATGGCCATTTCTTCGTGGGCGTAGTGGAAGTCGCCTTGGCGGCGGCCGGCTTGCAGGTCGGCGCGGAGGTAGGTGGCGAGGGTGGAGCGCATGCCTTCGGCGTAGTGGACCACGGTGATGAGGGCGCGGGTCCAGTCCGGGCCGGTGCGGGCTTTGTTCATGAAGGTGCGCACGGCGATGCTGAGGCGTTCGGCGCCGCTTTCGACGGCTTCGCTGACGGTGAGGATTTGTTCGGAGAGTTGGACGGCGAGTTCCAGGCCGACGGCTTCGAGGACTTGTTCGCGGGAGCGGAAGTCGTTGTAGACGGTGCCGTTGGAGACGCCGGCTTCGTCGGCGAGGGTGTTGAGGGCGAGGTCGCCGACGCCGGCGCGGGCGTAGATGCGCAGGGCGGCGTCCAGCAGTTGTCACCGGGTGCGGGCTTTCTTTTGGTTCATCGCGGATTCCCGGGAAAGGCGGCTTTGATCTTGAGGAAGAAGTAGTCGCTGTCCCGGTAGCCATAGGCCATACGCTTGATGACCTTGATGCGGTTGTTCATACCCTCCAGGACGCTGGTGTTGAGGCGGTACACCGCACTGGCGATGATGCCCTCGGCATAGGGCTTGAGCAGGCGGGCGAAGCGGATCAATGGGGCCAGGCCACTGGCCTGGGCCATGTTGAACCATCGTGTCCAGCGCCAGCGGGCGGCCCGTTCGGTGCGTGCGTACCAGAGCTCCTTGAGCTGGGCCTTCATCAGATACACGGTCATCAGCGGCTGATTTAGATCCAGCAAGGCCTTCAGTTCGCCGGCCTGCTCTCCCTTCAGGTTCTCCGGATTACGCAGCAACAGCCAGCGTGAGCGCTTCACGGCGCGCCGCGCGGGCTTGTCGTGGCGCAGCTGGTTGGCCTGATCCACCCGAACCCGGTCGATCACCTCACGGCCGAACTTGGCGATCACATGGAACAGGTCGTAGACCACCCGG
>NZ_JABJWH010000022.1:25239-44250 GCF_015265435.1 Alloalcanivorax profundimaris
GCCCAACCACTGGAAACAGGGCCGGATCGCCTCCCGGGATCGGCCTTCGCCGACCCACAGCACCCGCCGGGTCTCGGCGTCGATGACCACGCTGGCGTAGCGGTGGCCCTTGAACAGGGCGAACTCGTCCATCACCAGATAGCGGACCCGGCTGAGGTCGGGCTCGGGCAGATCCCGGGTCAGCCGGGCCTTGTCCAGGCTCTTGAGGGTGTGCCAGTGCAGGCCCGTCAGATCGGCGATCTGCTTGATCGGCAGGAGGGTCAGCAGGACCTCGACGTGCTGGCGCAGCCGGTGGGTGAGACGAGATCGGGGCGCCAGCCAGGACAGGGCTTCCCGCCCGACACCGCAGGTGACGCACCGTACCCGGCGTATCGGCACCGACAACCAGACCCGGTACTCGAACAGGTCCCGGTCGCGGATGCGGCGTACGGTGGTGTCATGGATCAGGGAGCAGGGGCGCCGGCAGCGCGGGCAACGGGCGGGCACCTGAGGATCGGGAATCAGGTCAATCTGGCACTGGGAGTCGGGGAGCGGAACGAACCGGGTGGCGATAAAGCCTTCCCAGCCGGCCCCGGGGAACGTAGCATCGCCCATGGCGGCAGTGTCCTTGTGTGGTTATTTGGTCGCACAAACAACTTAACTCGGATCACTGTCCGCCCCTACCTATTTACGCCTTCTGACTCCTTCTGGTTCCTGAATCCCGACTTGGCCCGTGACGCCGAGGGTCACTGCTTAGCGGCTCAGGGCGCGACGCCCTTCCGGGACCCTTGAGAACAGGACGTTCGAAAGGGAGCCTACAGGGACGTACTTGCGGCGTTTGAAGTGGCCTAATGATCTTGGACACCAATGAAGGTGGTAGACTGCCACCCAATGATGAGGTGTCCATATTTTGAGCAGACGATCTTTTTCGGCAGAGTTTAAACATGAGGCCGCCAGCCTGGTGCTGGACCAGAACTACACGATCGGCCAAGCCTGTCAGGCGGTGGGCGTGGGCCCGACGGCGATGCGCCGCTGGGTGGGGCAGCTTCGAGCGGAACGAAGCGGCCACACTCCGGAGCGATCGGTGCCCTTGACCCCTGAACACCAGCGCATCCAGGATTTGGAGGCTCGATTGCAGAAGGTGGAAAGGGAGAAGGAGATATTAAAAAAGGCTACCGCTCTCTTAATGTCGGACTCCTGGGATCAGCCAAGCTGATTGACGAGTTGAGAGAGCGTTATGGTGTTGCCGAGCTGTGTGAGGTTTTGGGTGTATGCCGCAGCAGCTACTACTACCAGAGCCAGCGGCGTCAGAGGCCTGACACTGATCGAGTCCGACTCAGGAGCCGGGTGAAGCGGATTCACGCTGAGAGCCGGGGCGCGGCGGGTGCGAGGACAATATCCGCCACTTTGAGGGCGGAAGGGGAAAGGGTCGGACGCTATAAAGCGGCCCGGTTGATGAAGGAATGCAGGGTGGCGAGTCGCCAGCCCAGACACCGCTACAAGCAGACCGGAGGCGAAGCCGTGATCGCCCCGAATCACTTGAACAGAGCGTTCAGCGTGAAGCATCCCAACACGGTGTGGTGTGGAGATGTTACCTACATCTGGGCGGGGACCTGCTGGATCTACCTGGCGGTAGTGCTGGACCTGTACGCGCGTAGAGCGGTGGGCTGGGCGATGTCGGACTCTCCGGACTCGGAGCTGACGATGCGGGCTTTAGCGATGGCCTACGAAGCACGAGGTCGTCCCAAAGGGGTCATGTTCCACTCCGATCAGGGCTGCCAATACACCAGTGTCGCCTTCCAGCGACAGCTGTGGCGTTATCGGATGAAGCAAAGCATGAGCCGACGCGGCAACTGCTGGGATAACGCGCCCATGGAGCGGTTCTTCAGGAGCCTGAAATCCGAGTGGGTTCCCTCGCAAGGTTACCGCTCCCCTGGGCAGGCCTTCGCGGATGTCCTGACCTACGTGAATCAGTACTACAACCACGTCCGCCCCCACAGCACCAACCAGTATCAAACACCCGGGGCAAGGGAGACAGTGGTCGCGTGATACGAACCTAAGAAACTGTCCAAGATCACTTGACCACTTCAGTTCCCGGAAGGGCGTCGCGCCCTGAGTCGCGCTCCGGCTGGAGCGAGACTTCCCGCCAAAGCGCGATGAACCTTTCTTTTTGTGGCCCCGGGTGAGGGGACTGGCCGGGGTTTTACGGGCGCCGGGGGTCGCTTTTTTGCCATGAGACCGTTCCAACCGTGAGCTTGGCCCTGAGCGGGACTTCCTTCATTCGGTACTCGTCTCATCCTTGCTGGCCACATTGCTGTCATCCGCAATCAGGTTCATGACGAGCCGGGCCATCAGATCCTTGGCCTTCGGGTCGCTTTCGGCGATCAGCAGCGTCAGGGCGGTCAGGCCTTGCTCGTTCAGGGTCAGGCGCATGCCTTCCTGGCGCAGGTAGAGCAAGAACAGGAAGGCGCCGGAGCGCTTGTTGCCGTCCGAGAAGGGGTGGTTCTTGATCACGAAATACAACAGATGCGCGGCGCGTTCCTCGCGGGTGCCGTAGAGGGGCTCGCCGAACATGCTTTGTTCCAGGTTCCCGAGAATAGAGGCCAGGCCATCATCCCGGTCCCGGGCGAAAAGGTCGCTCGCTTCGCACCTGTCGCGCAGTTCGCCGGCCAGGGCATCCAGGGCACGGCGGGCTTCCTCCACGCCCAGCACACCGCGGGCCGGGCGGCCCCCGGGAGGCACGCCCAGCGCGCCTTCGTCGTAGTCCTGGAGCAAGCGCCAGGTGCGCGCATAGCCGAGGATCAGACCAACCACCTCCTGACCGATGTCGGAAACCAGCTCTTGTCGGGTCAGGGTCTGGCCGAGCAGTTCCACGGCCTGCTCCAGCTCGGCGAGGCCATGCCGGGCCAGACGGTGCTCGTTGAGGCTGTAGCCCTGGGTCAGGTGCCCACGGAGAACGCGGGTGGCCCATCGGCGGAAGCGCACGCCTAGCTGGGATTTGACCCGGTAGCCCACGGAAATGATGACATCGAGGTTGTAGTGATCAATCGCGCGCCGAACCTGCCGGTTGCCCTCCTGGCGAACTATCCGGAATTTCCGGATAGTTGCCTCACGGCCCAACTCATCCTCTTCGTACACATTGCCAACGTGCTCGCTGATGGTGCGCAGGTCCTTCCCGAACAGTTCCGCCATCTGCTTTTGAGAGAGCCAGACGGTCTCGCCTTCCAGGCGCACTTCCACCGGCCCGGTGTCCTCCTCGAAAATGACGATGTCACTCACACAACCTCCTTATCGTAATCCTCCGCACTGGCCATATTGACAGTACATTACACGAAGGTACACTTACTTGAGGAGCCTAGAAACTCCAACAGGCGGGCAAAGCCGCACCCCGGAAGCATTGCGGCTTTTTTGTGCCCGAAATCCGGGACGTAATGGCCGGGAGGTCCGGCGAATACAACACCTGCTTGCAGGAAATAGTCGGAGCAGTACCTGTTGCTGTTTCTAGCCTCCCGACCGCCCTATTTACGCAACCTAGAAATTGCACAACAGGAGCAAGACCATGAAACAGCGAAAACTGAAAGTCCGCAAAGGCCACCGGGACTACACCCTGAAAAGCAGGCCCTACAGCGGCAACCCGATCACCCCCTTTCTTCTTCTCAAAGGTACCTGGTTGGAACAGGCCGGGTTCACCATTGATACGCCGGTGTCCGTGACCGTCGAAGACGGCCGGCTTTCGATTGTTCGGGAGCGCCTTCGGTGAGCGGCTAGCCCCGGCTTTGCGCCGGGGCTTCTCGCGTCAAGGGGGGGGGTATGCAAAGGTAAGACCTAGCCCTTAGCCGAGTACTCCCAAGTCTTCCTCGGATGCTTGTACCTAGGCATTGCCCACATCCTCTCGTTAGGAGAAGGTGTCCACTAAAGCGGGGGAACTACATTTTTCCGAGTGCTTGTGATTGTTATTCATTACTTAACCATGCCTACTTGGTCAACATGGGGACCAAAATTGATTTGAGCTCCCCCATAATTTACCCCTTCATCACTTAAATCAATCCCACGGAACCATGGCGTTGTTACTGAATACGTATTTATAGTTGTGGATTTTCTAAATTCATCATGTTTACCATGCATAGGAAAGTCGTCATCATCCACAGAGAAGCCTTTTGCAAAAACATCTCCTATTTCCCAGTCTAGACCCCCTACGCTGTCAAAATAACCATTTGGATTAGATGAATAAATAGCATACCTGTAGTTCCCTGGGTCAAAAAGAAAAACTTCATAATAATTGAAGTGCTTTAAGTTCATTCCCAGCAATCCGGCCACCTTTCTTGGTTTCTTCTTGGTCTCATTGTAAGTACTTTTTCCCAAGAAAATAATATCTCCTAAATCCGTTTTTATTTCCGGGATATATGTTGACGATCTGGAAGTAATTGAATACATACCGACCTTGTTGTCCTCATCCGTTACCGCTTGAACAAAGTACAATTCATCAACATAAAAATATTCATTATAGGAAATCTTTTCCTCTAGCTCCTTTGGATTTTTTGATTCATCCATAAGAGATTCAATTGAATAGTATTTACGTGTGAGATTTCTTTTATTTTTTATTGCCGGAGGTCCCAAAATACCATCGAAATAGCCAATATCAACCTCAACATTAAGTGAATTCAACTTTTTATCTATCTCAGCATTGTGCCCAATAGTTGATTTATACATATCATGTATTTTTGCGCCGCCTTCTATAACAGTAATAAATGAAGATAAAACTACAACTATTAGTGAAAGCACCAAGATAACCGGATGTTTCTTCATCCATTCAATTGAACTCTCAATGCTCATCGTTGCTCCTTATTGCATAACGCCCAGCTCGGCGCGCGCGGGCGGGCGGCGTCCTCTGCAGCTATTCGTTAAATTCACATTCGCTCGTATCTATCAGTAGTATCCGCTTTGGGTAATAGCCCAACTCGTGATCGTAAAACTGACGAGGCATTTGCTCGAAACTCTGTAGGTGCCCCATTTCACTGATCCACCCCCAAGGGTTCTCGTAAACTTTGGCCTCTACCTCGAAGCGCTGAATCGCCGCTTTTCCGCTTCCAGATGAAGCAAAAGCTATATTTGGACACACAGCGAGACAGCGTAATGGGACAGTCTCAGGAAATGAGTGTATCTTATCGAAGGTGCGCCACCCTCTTTCTGAAATAGCTTTTTTTACATTTTTGAGTGGGGTAACTGTGCATCCCAGCTTGGAGTGATCCACAGGTAAAGGACAGTTCCAGTTTTTTGGCAAATCCGTAGAATCCAAATGATTGTAAAATGCGTACAGAGGAATAGCCTTATTGGTCTTGGCATAATCCTCAAGTATTTTGTGCTGAAACTCTGCTGACACCCCTTCACCAACCTTATGGTTAAGAGAAGCGTAACGACCTGTTTTTAGATCCAATTTTTTGGCTTGTACCGCATACCGAAGAAAACCAGTTGTTTTATTACCAATCCACCACTCCCAATCAGTCCCTTTGACACTCTCCTTATCTTTCGGGGTTTGGATTATCTTGATTGTTGATAGCCTTTGCGATGCCAGATAAAGCAAAAGGTTGTCTGTAAGAGTTTCCTCACCTTGAGATATGCCGAACCTCTTGGAATTTTCGAGACGCTGCCAGATATCGTCGCAGACAACATTTAAGTGATGCTTTAGCACTATCTCTCCTTGTGAATTTAACGCCAGCCATAAGCGGCGCCCTGAAAAGGGCGTCCGGTGGAGGGCCATCGGCCCGGAACAGACTTAATGGCATTGTTATATTAAAATCCTACTGACTGTTGCACGGTGGAAGGCATCCGTATGTGCAGACATATTCCCAAATTAGGCGCCGTTCCAGATACTTAATATAAGCCGAGGTGTAGACCTCTCCCATTTCTACAGGGCAGGCAGATACCCATAGCATAGATGCATCAGTATCGTGAGACATGGTTTCTCTGAACGTATTGCCTCCTGAATGTCCAGGCTTCACGCTGAATGCTGACGTGTTGAATTGTCTCATGCGATCCCCGAGAGTTTGACCGGTTGTTTCACCTATGTAGATAATGCTGTCGTTATTGACCCTAAAGTCCTTAGGCTCATTTTTGCTCCGAGCGATAAAGTAGACGCCTGGATGCTTTCTTCCATTGACCTCGGCTCTGGCCTCCCAATTCACCCATGGCGAAAAGCCAACTTCTCCAAACATTCAATTCTCCGCAGATCCTGTATAACGCCCGCGTAAAGCGCGCGAGGTACGAGCGTCGCATTTGACGCGTTTGTTAAATCTTTTAGTCAATGCTCCGCCCCAGAATTCTAGCAATTACACCAACAATAGCTTTTTCGGTACGCTGAGCATTAGCACCGAAAAAGTGGTTGCGGATGGCGAAAAATGCGCCCACTATCAGCGACGCATATCCGATCCAATCGGTGAGTCGAATAAGTCGGCCAAACCGCGCTTCCAGAACAGGATAGAACTGGCTGCCCTCTTGTGCCGCGAGTTGCCCTTCAAGATATCCGCCCAAGCCAATAGAAATGACTAAGTAGGCGATAAAGCCTACAAGCAAGGCGCCCCACCAGGGAAGGCGGGAGGCAACGCGAACGAGATCGGTAACCACCGAGCCGAGATTATTCCTTCTTCGATATCTGCGACCCATCATGGTCCTCTATTGAGATTTAACAGGAATTAGGACGCCAGCTCGAATATCCAATGAACGCGCCGGCGTCATATCCCTTTTCTTGATTCCCCATGATTTGAAATAAAACCAGAAAACTCAGCCGCTTACAAATTCCGCCGCACGCAGCATCCAGATATCTTGACCAACCATATTGCCCAGAACACAAAAAGGCCGCCGACGCTCCCGCGTCGGCGGCCTTCCAAGTAAGCCCTTACTACCAGGCTAAATCAGATCATTCCCACTCTATTGTAAACAAGACATTTTTATCTTTTATATTCAATGGCTTATTTTCCTGCTAATTGGTAATACCATGAAAAATACCATGCTCAGAAAAGGCTTAACAATATTTTGAAAAATTGCCTACTGAGCGCTGCCGCACAGCTCCATAGGCCGCTTTCCTGGCTTTGCTTCCAGATGTATGCTCTTCTGCTCCTGCAGCTAATGGATCACCGCAAACAGGTTACTCGCCTGGGGATTCCCTTTCGACCCGAGCATCCGTATGAGACTCATGCTCGATTAGCGGGCTTTAATACTACATCAAGTCTACAGGCGTGCCCAAAAACTGCTTTTACGCCCATGCGCTGACTGCAATTGTTGCACGAATGCGTGATGCTCCAGCAGAGGGTCGAACACCTTGATTCGCCCGGCCAGCGCTACGGTTCTGCGGCAGGCCGGTGCCGAAGATGCCGACATGCTCATTGCCGTCACCAACTCGGACGAAACCAACATGGTTGCCTGCCAGGTGGCCTTCTCGCTGTTCAAGACCCCCTCCAAGATCAGTCGCGTGCGGGCCAACGCCTACCTGGCCCGCAAGGAGCTGTTTGGCGAGAACGGCTTCCCGGTGGATGTCCTGATCAGCCCCGAACACCTGGTTACCCAGCACATCACCCGGCTGATCGAATATCCCGGTGCCCTGCAGGTGCTGGAATTCTCCAACGGCCTGGTGCGGCTGGTGGCCATCCGCGCCACCGAGGGTGGTCCGCTGGTGGGCCATGAGCTGTCCTATCTGCGCACCCACATGCCCCGCGTCGACACCCGGGTGGCGGCCATCTTCCGCAAGGATCGGCCCATCATTCCCCAGGGCGACACCGTCATCGAGGATGGTGACGAGGTCTTCTTCATTGCCGGCACCGACCACATCCGCTCGGTGATGAGCGAACTGCAGCCCCTGGAGAAACCCTACAAGCGCGTCTTCATCTGTGGTGGCGGCAACATCGGCCAGCGCCTGGCCCATACCCTGGAGAGTCGCTACCAGGTCAAGCTGCTGGAGCAGGACCGGGACCGCTGCGTGATGCTGTCGGAGAACCTGCGCAAGACCATCGTGCTGGAAGGCAACGCCGCCAACAAGGACATCCTGCTGGAAGAGAACATCGAAAGCACCGATGTATTCTGCGCGGTCACCAACGATGACGAGGCCAACATCATGGCCTCGCTGCTGGCCAAACGCCTTGGTGCCCGCAAGGTGCTCACCCTGATCAACAACCCGGATTACGTGGACCTGATCCAGGGTGGCGAAATCGACGTGGCCATCTCGCCTCAGCAAACCACCATTGGCAGCCTGCTGACCCACGTGCGCAAGGGCGACGTGGTCAATGTGCACGCCCTGCGAAGGGGCGCGGCGGAGGCGATCGAGGCCATCGCCCACGGCGATCATCGTTCCTCACGGGTTGTCGGCAAACGCCTGGACGAGATCAAGCTGCCCCAGGGCACAACCATTGGCGCCATCGTGCGCCACAACGAGGTACTGATCGCCCACGATCACCTGCGGGTGCAGCCGGACGACCACGTGGTGCTGTTCCTGGTGGACAAGACCCGCATCCGCGAGGTGGAAAAGCTGTTCCAGGTGGGGCTGACCTTCTTCTGATGACACATCCACCGCAACCGAAGGGACTGTAGAATGCGCCTGCCGGTGATTGCCAAGGTACTCGGCCTGCTGATGATGCTGTTCAGCCTCACCATGCTGCCGCCCCTGGGCATTTCCCTGCTCTACGACGACGGCCAGTGGCAGCGCTTTGCCAATGGCCTGATGATGGTCATGTTCGGTGGCCTGGTGGTGTGGCTCCCCTTCCGGCGGGTGGCCGGTGACCTGCGGGTGCGGGACGGCTTCCTGATCACCACCCTGTTCTGGGTGGTACTGAGCGTGGCCGGCTCTATTCCCTTTTACCTCAGCAACAACGCCCCCTACACCTATATCGACTCGTTGTTCGAAGCCGTCTCCGGGCTCACCACCACCGGGGCCACCGTCATTACCGGCATCGACTCACTGCCGGAGTCCATGCTCTGGTATCGCCAGCAGCTGCAATGGCTGGGCGGCATGGGGATCATCGTGCTGGCGGTCGCCATCCTGCCCATGCTGGGTATCGGGGGTATGCAGCTGTACCGGGCCGAAGTGCCGGGGCCGGTCAAGGACAACAAGCTCACCCCCCGCATCGGGGAAACCGCCAAGGCCCTGTGGTACATCTACGTGGCGCTCACCGCACTATGCGCCTTTGCCTACTGGGCCGCCGGCATGACCTGGTTCGATGCCATCGGCCACAGCTTCTCCACCGTCGCCATCGGCGGGTTCTCCACCCACGACGCCAGCATCGGGTATTTTGACAGTGCGCTGATCGAAATGATTGCGGTGGTTTTCATGATCATCTCGGGGGCCAATTTCGCACTGCACTTCATGGCCTTTCGCCAACGCAGTCTCAGGGCCTACTGGCAGGATTCGGAGTTCCGTTTCTACTTCAGCATCCTTGCAGTGGTAAGCGTGGTCACCGTACTGGTACTCATTTACACCGCTACCCTGGGGCCCACCAAGGCGATATCGAAGGGCATCTTCGAAGTGGTGTCCATCGCCACCACCACCGGTTTCGGCGCCGCCTGCCCCCCCAATCTGACATCGACGCACTGCTAGACATCGTCGGTTGGGACAAGCTGCACTGGCAATCGCCGATTCTGCGTCTAAAGCCGGGTATGGAGATCGATTTTGGCGGTATCGGCAAGGAGTACGCGGTGGACCGGGCCGCCGCACTGGTGCGGGATATCACTGACACACCGGTGCTGATTAACTTTGGCGGCGATTTGTTTGCCACCGCGCCCCCTGCCGGCCAGCCCCATTGGCTAGTGGGCGTGGAAAGTATCGGTGGACTGCAGTCGGCCATGATTCAGTTGCAGCGCGGCGCCCTGGCAACCAGTGGCGACGCCCGCCGCTTCCTGCTGAAAAACGGCAAGCGCTACCCCCATGTCCTCAACCCCCGCACCGGTTGGCCGGTGTTGGACGCCCCGCGCTCAGTGACGGTGGCGGCCAACACCTGCGTGGAGGCTGGACTGCTGGCCACCCTGGCTATGCTCCATGGCCGGGAGGCGGAGGACTTTCTCGCCGCCCAGCAGGTGTTGCACTGGATTCAGCGCTGAGCAGCCGTCGCACTCAGGGGCACTACAAATGCCCGCTGCCATTGACGTCCTGGTGCCAGTAAAAAGTATCACTGCCCACCTGCTCTCTGAGACCAGCAAGCACCGCCTCCAGCTTGTCGCTGGGCAGAATCAGCTCAAATTGCACCCGCTTCTGGCGTCCGGTCACCTGCTCGGCAATGGACAGCTGGCGGTTTTCGCCGTGACCGTGAACCGGGTAGGAGGTGAAACCGCCGACCGCCTCCAAACTGAGCAGGTAGTCGACCAAGTCATCCTCCAAGCTCGGAGGAATGGTCAGTATCAAACGTTGCTGACTGGACATTAGGCTTGCTCCTCAGCGAGATGGGTTTGGCGAATCAGCGGGCGGTGGAAGCGGCGATAAATAATCGGCAGCAAAAACAAGGTCAGCAGGGTCGAGCTGATCAGTCCCCCGATCACCACGATCGCCAGGGGCTTTTGAATTTCCGACCCCGGACCGCTGGCCAGAAGCAGCGGCACCAAACCCAGCGCACAGGTGGTAGCCGTCATCATTACCGGCCGCAAACGACGCACGGCGCCTTCGGTCACCACGGTGTGGATGTCCAGGCCCTTGGCCCGGAGTTGATTAAAATAGGACATCATCACCACCCCATTCATCACCGCAATGCCCAACAAGGCAATAAAGCCCACCGACGCCGGCACCGACATAAACTCGCCGGTCAGCCACAGCGCCACCACACCGCCGGTCAGGGCAAAGGGGATATTGGACAGAATAATCAGCGTCTGCTTCAGGGAGCCGAAGGTGATAAACAGCAGCAGGGCAATCAACCCCAGGGCCACCGGCACAACCAGACCCAGACGGGCGGCGGCGCGCTGCTGGTTCTCAAACTGCCCGCCCCAGGCCAGCGAATAGCCCTCGGGCATATCGAGCTGCGCGGCGATGGCTTGCTTAGCTTCGTCGACAAAACCCACCAGGTCGCGGCCCGCCACATTGCTGCGCACCACGGCAAAGCGCCGCCCCGACTCCCGGGATACCCCCACCGGGCCGTCGATGCGCTCAATACTGGCCAGCTCGGACAGCGGCACCACCCGGCCATCGTCCAGGGTCATCAGGCTGTTCTGCAATTGCACCACGCCGTCACCGGCGGGTTTGTCGTAGCGCAGTACCAGCGGCACCCGGGCGCTCTGCTCAATGATGTTGCCCAGCGGCAGCCCCTCGATTTCAGCCCGCAGACGGTGTTGCAGGGTATCGGCATTCAAGCCCAGTGCCCCGGCTTTCAGCCGGTCGACATTGACCTGTAAATACTGGGCGCCCTCATTGAGGGTGGCCGTGGTATCCACCGCGCCGTCGACATTGCCGACAATATGGCTAATGCGCTGGGCCAGGTCATTGAGGGTACTGAGGTCGGGACCAAAGACCTTAATGGCGATATCGCCCCGGGAGCCGGTCAGCATTTCCGACACCCGCATATCAATCGGCTGAGTAAAGCCGTAATTGAGCCCCGGGAATTGTTCCAACACCGCCCGCATCTTGTCCTGCAGGGCGGCCTTATCGGCGACCTGCCATTGATCCTGGGGTTTCAGTTGCAGGAACACATCGGTCTCATTCAGGCCCATGGGGTCCATACCGATTTCGTCGGAGCCGCTGCGGGACACAATGCGCTCGATTTCCTCGACGTTGTCCAGCAGGGCTTTTTCCACGCTTTGTACCATGCGGATGCCACTGCTGAGGTTCACCGAGGGAATCGACTCCAACTGCACAATCAAGTCGCCCTCATCCATGGTGGGCATAAACGTTTTACCCACAAAGGGAAACAGCACCGCCATCAATACCAGCAGACCGCCGGCAAAGGTCACCACCACAGCGGGGCGCTGCAGGGCCTTGGCCAACAGGGGCTGATACAGGCTAATCAATTTACGGCTCAACCAGGGCTCTTCGTCCTGGCCGCTTTTCAACAACAAAGACGCGATAACCGGGATCACGGTCAGCGACATTATCAGTGCACCGAACAGGGCGAACACAATCGTCAGCGCCACCGGTACAAACAATTTGCCCTCCAGCCCCTGCAAGGTCATCAGCGGCAGAAACACAATCACGATTATAATTACCCCGGAGGTCACCGGCACCGCCACATCCTTGACCGCCCGAAACAGAATATGTAGCAGCGGCAAGCGGCGGGCGCCCTGCTGGGAGGGGCCGTCGTGACGGGCCAGCAGCGACACCATGTTCTCCACCACCACGATGGCGGAATCCACCAGCATGCCGATGGCGATAACCAGCCCGCCGAGGCTCATCAGGTTGGCGCTCATACCCAGGCGGTCCATCATAAAAAAGGTGAACAAGGCCGACAGCGGCAGAATACTGGCCACCGTCAACGCCGCGCGCACATTGCCCAGAAACAGCCCCAGCACCACCAGCACCAGCAGCACCGCTTCCAGTAGGGCTTCGCCCACCGTACCCACCGCCAGCTCAATCAGCTGGCTGCGGTCGTAAAATACATTGAGGGTGGTGCCCTCCGGCAAGGCGGGCTGAATTTCGGCGATTTTATCCTTCACCCCCTGCACCACATGCCGGGCGTTAGCGCCGCGCAAACCAATGACCAGGCCCTGCACCGCCTCTCCTTTGCCGTCCACGGTTACCGAGCCGTAGCGCTCCAAAGCGCCGAGGCGAATATCCGCCAACTGCCGCAACGCAAAGGTCTCGCCATCGGCATTGCTGACCCGGAGGTCGGCAATCTCTTCCAGCGAATTCAGCGCCCCGGCAACCCGCACCAGGATGGCTTCCTCGCCCTGGTCCAGGCGGCCCGCGCCATCGTTGCGGTTATTGCGCTCCAGGGCTTCAATCAGTTGCTGGGTGCTGACCTTGAGCGTGGCCATATCGCCCCGGCGGGGCGCCACTTCATAGGTTTTGACAAAGCCCCCCAGCGAGTTGACATCGGCCACGCCGTCCACCGTTCGCAGCGCCGGGCGAATAGTCCAGTCCAACAGGTAACGCCGTTCACTGAGTGACATCTGCTCGTTGTCCACGGTGAACATAAACATATCACCCAGCGGCGTGCTCATCGGCGCCAGACCGCCGCTAATGCCAGCGGGTAGCTGGTCCCAGATATTGTTCATGCGTTCGGCAACTTGTTGCCGGGCCCAGTAAATATCTGTGCCTTCCTCAAAATCCAGCGTAATCGCCGACAGCGCGTATTTGGAAATAGAGCGCAGCATCGACTGCCGGGAGATACCCAACAGCTCCACCTCAATGGGCTGGGTGATCAGGCTCTCCACTTCTTCCGGGGTCATACCCGGCGATTTGATGATAATTTTCACCTGGGTGGGTGAGATATCCGGAAAGGCGTCGATGGCGATATTCATCGCCGCGCGACCGCCCAGGCCGATCAACAACAGCGTTAACAGGCCGATCAGCAGGCGCTGGCTGAGGGAGAATTGAATCAGTCGCGACAACATTATTCACCGCCTCCCAGGCCCAGCAACATGCCTTTCAACTGGGCAGTGCCCTGCACCGCCACTTGCTCACCGGATTGCAAACCCGCGGTGGCCAGGTAGTCCTCGCCCAGTGGCACCAGCGACGGGCGACGCACTTCAAAGCCACCGTCGGCCCGCACATAGACTGAGGCCTCGGCGCCACTGCGGGTAACCGCACTGGCCGGCACCTTCACCCCCGGCGCGGTGCTGGACACAATAAGACTGACCCGTTGACCGGGCAGCAGCGCCACCGGCTGCTGAAAGCGCGCCAGGATTTCCACCCGCTGGGTGTGGGTACTGAGCTGGCGATTTTTGCTGACCAAGGTCAGCGTGGCCCGAGCCTGTTTGTCGCGCAGTTCGGCAATCTGCAATTCCTGCCCCAGGGCCAAACCGTCAGCCAGCGCGGCACTGATAGAGGCGCGCAGCCACAAACCATCGGCGCCGGTCACGGATGCCAGGGGCTGATTGGCGGCCACCGCATCGCCGACGCGAAGATATTCCCGGCTGAGCTCCCCCGCGCGGGTCGCTTTGAGGGGGTAGTCCCCCGGCGCTAATTTGCCGTCCCGCAGTTGTTGCAGGGCCTGCTCGTCAAAGCCCGCCTGCTGCAACTGCCCCCGCCAGGCATCGCGATTGAAGGCCGCCTGCTGAGCGGCGCGCTCGGTTTGTGCCAGCCGCTGTTGGGAGATAATACCGTCGGCAAACAGCTGCCGATCTTTGGCCAACAGGGCCCGCTGGTTGGCCTGGGCAAATACCGCCGCCAACCACTGCTCCTGTACACGAGCCAGCGCCGGACTGTTGACGGTGGCGACCAGATCACCGGCCTCGACGGTGGCACCGCCGGGCTGGTGCCAGCCCACCAGTACGCCGTCGTAGCGGGCCACCAATTGCGAGGGCGACTCCGGCGAGGGAATGATCACTGCGGGTACGTGAATACCCACACCGCTGTCCGCGGCAACCAAAGGCTGACTGACGATACCCAAACGCGCCTGGTCCTCACTGGACAGCGCAATGGTTTCGGCGGCGGCCGAGAGCGGTTGCACCAGACTGGCAGAGAGCATCACGGTGAGAGCAGCCAGGGCCCGCTGGGGGCGCGAGATAAAAAAGGTCATAGGGGTTCTCCAACAGTCTGTCTCAGGGAGGAAATCAATTGGTGACGGCGCAGGGTGAGCAACTGCCACTGCACTTGGCTTTGCCGGTAGTGCTGCAGCGCCAGAATAGTGGGGCGAATATCGGACTCGCCGATGGCAAAGGCCTTCTCTGCCATCTGCCACTGTTGTCGGGCAAGATCCCGGGCCCGGGTGGCAAAATCCAGGGATTCCTCCAGCACATCCAACTGATGCTCCACCTCGTGCAGTTGCTGCTGTAATTGCAGGCGGGCACGTTTGATCTGCACGTCGATATCCGCCAGTGCCACAGCCGCCTCAGAGCTGGACGCATCGCTGTGAGCACTACCGCCAAACGGGATCGACACACTGACGCCAAAACTCTCCAGCTCGGGTTCACTGTCACTGCCCCGCTCCCGTCGCACGCCCAGCGACACGGTGCTGTTGCCCGCCGCCTGGTGGCGCTGCTGGGTCAATTTTTCGGCCTGCTGCTGACGGCGGGTCAGCAGCAGGCGAAGTTGCGGGTGCTGTTGATCTATCTGTCGCCGCTGGGGCGGGGCCTCCGAGAAAGTCTCGGGACGCTGCTGCAAACCGGTCAGGGTCACGTACTGGCGCTCGGCGTCGACCAGCTCCGCCTCCTGCTCCAACAACTGTTGGCGGGCGGTTAACAACAGGGCCTCGCTCTGCATCACCGCCGCCCGGGGAATGGCGCCGGCTTTGAATCGCTTTTGGCTGACGGCCAACAAGCGCTGGGCATCGCTTACCGCGTCCACGGCATGCTGGCGCCGCGCGGCGCTGGCGCTGAGTTGATGGAGCGCGTCCCGCAGCCGCCCCGACACCAACAACTGTTGGTAGGCCTGCCAATCCTGGCTGCCGCTGTTAAAGCTGTCGGCCAGGGCCTGGGCATTACCGCGCTCGCCCCAACGCCACAGGTCCACCTCTACGCCCAATTCAGTTTCCTGCATGCCGGTATTGTCACCAGCCTGATCATCCCAGTAGCTGAGGTTGAGGCGCGGTCGATTGGCGATCAGGCGGCGACTGACCCGTTGCTGGGCTTCGGCCTGCTGCCGATAGGCACTGCCCAGATCCTGTTCCGGTGCCAATTGCAATGCCGCCTGAAAAACCCGATCGATGGACAGGCTCGCATCAACACCCAGATGAGGGTGCTCGCTGTGGGGGTGAGCCACGGTTTCCCGGGCTTCAACATCGGCAGAGTGGGCCGGGCTGGCCACCACAGCGGCCACTATCAAGTACAGTCCGGCAGACGCTAGTAAGGCTTTCACATTGATGTCCGCAGTCAGTGAATGTGCGGCACAGGGTAAAGAGGCGCTTGTCAAAAATATGTCGACAACGTGACGGCGGGGGCAAAATGCGCTTTTGACATCCTTTTGGCGTTTGTCATGCTAGATTCGCCAATACAAGAAACCACCGAGCGATCGCCGATGAATCTATTGATCGTGGAAGACAATCGCGACATCGCGGAAAACATTGCCGACTATCTGGAGCCCAAGGGCCACCAGCTGGACTTTGCCATCGACGGACAACAGGGCCTGGAGCTGGCCCGCAGCACCGAGTTTGACGCCATTGTGCTGGATTTAATGCTGCCCAGAATGAGTGGGATCGAACTGTGCAAACAGCTGCGCGCTGGCCACAACCACACCCCGGTCATTATGCTCACCGCCCGGGATCAACTCGACGACAAACTGCTGGGCTTTGAGGTGGGCGCTGACGACTACCTGGTCAAACCCTTTTCGGTAAAAGAATTGGAAGCGCGCCTGCTGGCACTATTAAAACGTCAGCAAAACGAGGCGCCGGCACTGCACGTGGCCGACCTCAGTTTCGACACCCAAACCTTGGAGGTGCGGCGGGGCAATCAGGCCCTGGAGCTCAACCCCATCCAGCGCAAGCTGCTGCACTACCTGATGGAAAACAGCCCCAAGGTGGTAAAACGAGCGCAGCTGGAACAGCTTATCTGGGGGATAACCCGCCGGACAAAGACATACTCAGGACTCACATTTACAGTTTGCGCAACACCATCGACAAAGCCTTTGATAAACCCTTGCTGCATACCGTACACGGTGTCGGCTACCGCTTGGCAGACACCGCAGGCAAATCATGAAAGTCAAAACCCTGAGATATCGGCTTATCCTGGTCACCGCGGTAATTGTCACGGTGACCAGCACACTGTTCGCCGGCGGTTTGCTGTTGATCAAGCAGCAACTGGAAGAGGCCACCTTCGGCAAGATCGTCAGTCGGCATATCGACATCCTGTTGGCCGATCCCGCCAATGCCGACTCCCTGGACAACCCACTGCTCAATGAATGGCAGTACTATCGCGGCGATGACGTCCAGCGCTTGCCGGCGGACATTCAAGCCCTGCCACCCGGCGCCTACCACAGCATCAAGCTGGACAAGCGGCACTACCACCTGCAAATCGTTAGCGACGCCGGCGACAAAGTGTACCTGCTCTACGACATCTCGGACTGGGAGGAGCAGGAGCATACACTGCTCGCCATTCTCCTTGCCGGGATGCTAGTGGTGCTGATCGTGGCCCTTTACCTGGCCAGTAAAGCGGCGGACAGTGTGCTGGAGCCGGTGCGCCGACTTACCCAGCGTCTGACAGGGCTATCGCCCAAACAGCGCGGCGTTAGAATCGAAGCGGAGTTTGGCGACAGCGATATCAGCCAGATTGCCGCCGCCGTGGACAGCTACCTGGAGCGCATCGACCACTTTGTGGACCGGGAGCGCTCCTTCACCGCGGCCGCCAGTCACGAGCTGCGCACCCCCTTGTCGGTAATGATCGGCGCCGTGGATATTATCGAGGCCGACTGTCCCCAGCCCGCCACCCAGCGCGCGGTGACCCGCATCCGCCGGGCCTGCAGCGAGATGCTGGCCTTTATCGAGGCGGCGCTGTTTTTGTCCCGGGAAGAGGACCGCACCATCTACGAGGGCGGCCCCTGCACGGTTAGCAACGTCGCAGAGCAGCTCGTCGCCGATTTAAAGGGGGATATCGACGCCGCCGGCATTGAGCTCAGCACCCACGTGGACACCGCGCTCACTGTGCAGGCGCCGGAGAGCCTGGTCAAAATCATGCTCTCTAACTTGCTGCGCAACGCCATTGAGCACAGCCATCATGGCCGCATTGACATAAACAGCGATGGCCACAGCCTGGAAATTGGCGACACCGGTTCCGGCATTGCCGAGGCAGACCTGCCGCGGATATTTGACCGCAGCTACACCACCAAACCCGGCGGCACAGGCTTGGGCTTAAATCTGGTAAAGCGCATATGCGATCGCTATGGCTGGACTATCGACATCACCAGCAAAGCTGGCGCGGGCACCACAGTGAAATTGACCTTCTAGTGTCCCGTCCCGCAATAAACTAATCTAAGTATTAGCGGTCAATAAAGGTATCATCTTTACGGAGGGTACTCATGCGAACTGGGCGACCGAAGCTCCACCAAGTCACACTTAACGAGTCACAGCGCGAACAACTTGAAGCGTTTTTGCGTTCGCGCAGTTTGCCCCATGGCCTGAGTCGTCGTGCGGCTATCGTTCTTCATGCTGCAGAAGGCATGCCCAATACGATGATAGCTGAACGTTTGGGGATGACCGAGACCACCGTTAGGAAGTGGTGCAAGCGTTTCATCGATGAAGGGATAGATGGGCTGTACGACTTGCCGGGTGCTGGGCGGCCAAGGACCTATGGCGACGACGAAGTCGCCCGATTGATGCAGCAAGCCCTTGAAACAAGACCTCAGGACGGTACCCATTGGAGCGTGCGCAGTTTTGCCGATGCCAACGGCTTGTCGAAGTCCACCGTTCAGCGCTATTTCAAGCTTTTTGGTATCCAGCCGCACCGCAGCAAGTCCTTCAAACTCTCGACCGACCCGTTCTTTGTTGAGAAGGTACGTGACATTGTTGGCCTATACCTGAATCCGCCAGAGCAGGCCTTGGTTTTGTGCGTCGACGAGAAGAGCCAAGTCCAAGCGTTGGAACGCAGTCAGCCTGTGCTACCAATGGGCTTGGGCTACGTAGAAGGCGTGACACACGACTATTTCCGCCATGGCACCACGACACTCTTTGCGGCGCTGGACGTCGCCAACGGGACGGTGCTGGGTCAATGCAAAGCCCGGCACCGACACCAGGAGTTCTTGTCTTTTCTTCGCCATATTGAAAAGAACGTACCAGAAGACTTGGATATCCACTTGATCATGGACAACTATGCGACGCATAAGCATCCAAAGGTACGTGCTTGGTTTGCCCAGCGTCCACGATTCCATGTTCATTTCACACCGACGCATGCGTCATGGTGGTGTATAGGAAGAATAAACGCCCTTTTTACCCAAGTCCAGCAGCTCTGACCACGGCTCTGACTGCGAATGACTAGCCCGGCAAC
>NZ_JABJWH010000023.1 GCF_015265435.1 Alloalcanivorax profundimaris
GGGTGAGGCAAGCGTGTTGCGAAGCACTGCTTCGCGCGCCGCCGAACGCCGCCCATCTGTGATGGGTGGCCGGACCCGCTTGCGGGGGTTCACGGCGTTCCCGGAAGGGGGACCACGACGAGACGCGGCCCGGATGGAGGATCCTTCGTCCGCCGTTACCCCGAACCCCCGATGGACCTTTTTTTACCGCCACCGGGCGCCTATCATCGAATCCCGTTACCGAGAACGCCGCCGCCATCATGTCGTTACCGTTCAGCCGCGAAGAAATCCTGCAGCACTGGCAGCCCCTGAACTGGGAAGCCTTCGACCCCCTCGACGAAACCAGCCAGCGTTACGCCCACTACTACGGCATTGATTTCGACGCCCGCCTGCCTGAGCTGGAGCACGGCTTCGGTTACTTCGAGGCCGCCGGCCACACCATCAGCGTGCACGCCTGGCGGCCCGCCGCGCCGCGCGGCACCGTGCTGATCTGCCACGGCTATTTCGACCATGTGGGGTTGTACCGGCACGTCATCGGCCATGTGCTGCAGCTCGGCTACGCGGTGCTCGCCTACGACCTGCCCGGCCACGGCCTGAGCTCCGGGCCCCGCGCCGCCATCGACGACTTCCGCATTTACCGCGAGGTGCTGGAACAGTGCCTGTCCATGGCGGAAAACCACTTTCCGCGCCCCTGGCACGTGATCGGCCAGAGCACCGGCGGCGCCATCGTCATGGACTACCTGCTGCACCACGGTTTCGACGCGGACAACAGCCCCTTTGAGCAGATCATTCTGCTGGCGCCGCTGGTGCGGCCGTTCAAATGGGGCGTGGCGCGCTGGCTGCACACCCTGGTGCGCCCCTTCGCCCGCTCCATCAAGCGGGTGTTCACGGTCAATTCCGGTGATCCGGATTTCCTCGATTTCCTGGAAAACAAGGACCCGCTCCAGGACCGCCGCCTGCCGGCCCGCTGGGTCACCGCCCTGAAGCGCTGGATTCCCGGCTTCGAGGCCGCCGACCGGGTCAAGATTTCGCCGGTGGTGATCCAGGGCGACCAGGATGAAACCGTGGACTGGCGCCACAACCTGCAGGTTATCCGCAGCAAGTTCGAGGACCCGGAGATCCACATGCTGGCCGGCGCCCGCCACCACCTGGCCAACGAGCACGGCGATTACCGCCAGCGCATTTTCGCCCTGATCGACCGCTACCTGGCCTGAACCCTTCGCGTCGCCGTGACTCCAACCGGATAACACTGGCCGAACGTTTCAGGAGCCCAGCCATGAACATGAAGCCACTGCTCGCCGTCCTGGCCGCCGCCGCCCTGGCCGGCGCCCCCGCCGTCACCGCCGCCGATGACGCCCTGCGGGACAATCGCCAGCAGCGTCTGGAGGCCAACCGCAACGCCGCCGAGGCCCTGCGCCAGCGCGGCCGGGACCAGGCCGGGGAGCACCGAAGCATGATGCGCGACCGGATGGAGCGGCTGGACCAGGCCGCGCGCCAGCGCAACGACCGGGTCCGCGAGCGCTCCCAACAGCCTTTCAACGGGATCGATCGGGGCCCCGCACGCTAGCACACCGTTAATTGATTCTCGCTTTCTCTCTCCGGTGGCTTTCGCGGTGCCATTTTGGGCTGTGCATTGTCACGGTACCGTCCCTATACTGGAGGCGGATCGTTTGGACCCCGATCGATAGGGATCGAAAAAATAACGAAGGAGAGAACCATGAAAAAAACCATACTCATTTCCGCCCTGCTTGGTGTTTCCGGTGCCCTGATGGCGCCCGCCGCCCTGGCTCAGCAAACCAACATCGATCGCCAGGAAAACATCAAGGAGGAGTACCAGAAGGCCATGGAGGCCCAGCGCGAAGCGAAGGAGAAGGGCATGTCCGAGTCCGGGACCAACCCGGATTACTCCGAGGGCCGCAAGAAGATCGATTCCGAGGGCAACATCAGCGAGGAATACCGCAAGGCCATGGAAGCCAAGCAAGAGGCCGCCGAGAAGAAGATGGACGGTGCTGAGCAGAAGTCCAAGGATTACCTGAAACAGCGCGAGAAAATCGACTCCAGCGAGAACATCAAGGAAGAGTACCGCAAGGCGATGGGCGCGGATAAAGACTGATCCGCCCGCCAGCGGTAACAGAAAAGGGGCCCCGAGGGGCACTGCTGTCCCACAGTCGGCGGCCTCACAGGGCGAACCTCATTTGAGGTTCGCCCTTTTTACTTCGCCCCGGGTCCGGATTGAGGATCTCCGCCAAGGTTC
>NZ_JABJWH010000024.1 GCF_015265435.1 Alloalcanivorax profundimaris
CCGGGAACGCCGCAAGTACGTCCCTGTAGGCTCCCTTTCGAACGTCCTGTTCTCAAGGGTCCCGGAAGGGCGTCGCGCCCTGAGTCGCTCAGCAGTGAGCTTCCGCGAAATGGGCTCTACGGAGCCGCCACCACCACCCACCCTGGTTCATCGTTGTTGGTACCCGGAACGGTTCGGCTACCTCGAAGCGGAGCTGTGTGGGGGCCTTCCGGGACCCTGTCAAACAGGACGTTTGACAGGGAGCCTACAGGGACGTACTTGCGGCGTTCCCGGAAGGCCCCCACACAGATCCGCGTCCCGGATAGAGATCTCCCGCATAGATTTCCCGCCAAAGCGCGATGAACCAAAAAAAAGGCCACCCGGGGGAAGGTGGCCTTGGGGGGTTCCTTCATTGCCTGAAGGAAGGGGGATTACGCCGCTTGACGCTCTGGGGGAAGCGTTGACCTTCCGTGGCCGGCGACGTGGGTTTACTGTCTCACGATTCCCGGCGGCTGTGTGTAAAACAGCTTTAAATGTGCCGGGCCCGCCGGTGGTGCCCCGTTCACCGGCCTTTCCCGCCGCCGGCTTCACAATCCATTCATCGGTGCACCGGCAAAATTGTACAACGTTCTAATCTTGTACAGGTTGCTTGATCCATGTCCGATTCCTCCCAGACGCGCCATGACGACCGCATCCCGGTGGGCATCAGTGCCTGCCTGCAGGGCCGGGAAGTGCGCCACGATGGCGGCCACAAGCACTCGCGCTACTGCACCGAGGTGCTGTCGCGCTACTTCCGCTTCCGCTCCCTGTGCCCGGAAATGGGCGCCGGCCTGGCCACGCCCCGGCCGGCCATGCACCTGGTGGACACCGGGCAGGGCGTGCGCCTGCGCGCCACCCGGGGAGACAAGGACTTCACCGACCTGATGGAGGGCTTCGTGGCCGGCGCCCTGGACGGCCTGGCGGACCTGCGCGGCTTCGTGCTGATGGCCAAGTCGCCCAGTTGCGGCATGGAGCGTATCCGCGTTTACCGGGAAGACGGCGAAGTGGGTCGCCGCGACGCCAGCGGCCTGTTCGCCGGTGCTCTGATGGAACGCTATCCGCTGATGCCGGTGGAAGAGGAGGGGCGCCTCAATGACGACCGCCTGCGCGAAAATTTCGTGGAGCGGGTGTTCATCTACGATGACTGGTGCCGCCTGCGCGAGGCGGGCCTGACGCCCGGTGGCCTGATCGAATTCCACAGCCGCCACAAGTTCCAGCTGCTGGCCCATTGCGAGGCCACTTACCGGCGCCTGGGGCCGATGCTGGCGGACCTGAAAAACCGGCCCCTGGACGAGATCGCCGACGATTACATCGCCGCTTTCATGCCGGCCATGGCCAAGCGCATCAGCCCCGGCGCCCACGTCAACACCATGCTGCATCTGGTGGGCTTCCTGCGCGACCAGCTGGAGCAGGCGGATCTCACCCTGATCCACGAGCAGATCGAAGCCTACCGGCGCGGCGAAGTGCCCCTGGTGGTGCCCATGACGCTGCTGCGCGGGGCACAGAGCAAGGTGGGCCAGCCCTACCTGGCGCGCCAGCGCTATCTCAATCCCTATCCCGACGCCCTGGGGCTGAGGAACCGGGTATGAGCGAGGGCTTGAGCATTCAGGCGGTGAGCGAGCGCTGCGGCGTCAACCCGGTGACCCTGCGCGCCTGGGAGCGCCGCTACGGGCTGATTCGCCCGGCGCGCACCGAGCGCGGGCACCGCCGCTACAGCGCCGAGGACGTGGCGCGCATCCGCCGCATCGTCGCCTGGCTGGACCGGGGTCTGCCCATCGGCCAGGTACGCGCGGTGCTGGACGGCCGCGCGCCGCCGGCCCTGGCCGGCGACCCCTGGCGGCAGGCCGGCGACGAAGCCCTGGCGGCGTTGGAGGAGCTGAACACCCGTCGTCTGGAGCAGTGGTTCCAGCGCCTGACCGGCGATTACCCCCTGGAGAAGGTGATCGGCCAGTGCTGCGACCCGCTCCGCGACCATCTGCGCGAGCGCCCGGACGGCGCCGCCCCGCGGGCCCTGCTGGATACCTTCCTGCGCCAGAAACTGGCCGGCCGGCTGCTGGCCCGGGCGCCGTCCCGCCGTGAACGGGGCTGGCTGCTGATGGCGGTGGGGGATCCCCTGCCGGCGATGACCCGGGCGGTGCTGCGCGGCGCCCCGGTGTGGTGCCTGGAAACGCCCCTGGCCTGGCCGGCCCTGGCCCCCTGGCTGGCCGGCGACCGGGTGATCGGCGTGGCCTGGGTGCTCGGCGAGCACCCCGGGCGGCGCCGCGCCGAGCAGCTGTGGCCGGCCACGGCTGCGCCGGACCGGCCCGCCCTGTGCGCCGGCCCGGCGCTCACCGAGGAGCTGGCCACGCCCCCCTGGCTGCGGCGCGTGGCCGGTGACCGGGCCGCCTTCGACGCGGCCCTGGACGAACACGAGCAACGAGGAGAACACGGTGCGACTGGTCTGGTTTCGTAACGATCTGCGCTGCCACGGACACACCCCGCTGACCCAGGCCCTGGCCGGCGGCGAGCCGGTGCTGGCGGTCCATGTGCTGTGCCCGGATCAGTGGGACGCCCACGACGTGGCGCCGCTGCGCCGCTGGTACGTGCTGGAAAGCCTGATCGAGCTGGGCGAGGCCCTGGCCGCCAAGGGCGTGGACCTGCACGTGCTGGACGGCGGCGATTTCGACGGCGCCGTGGACGCCCTGGCGGATTTCGTCGCCGAGCACGGCGTCACCGGGATCTTCTGCAACCGGGAATACCCGCTCAATGAACTGAATCGGGATCGCGCCCTGGCCCGCCGCCTGGAAGGGCGGGGCGTGCGTCTGCACGGCTTCGACGACGGCGTGCTGGTGCCGCCGCGCGCCCTGAGTACCGGCAAGGACACCCCCTATACCGTCTTCACCGCCTACAAGAAGCGCTGGGACGCCTGGATGGACGAGGTCGACCCGGGCGCCGTGCCGGCGCCGGCCTGGCCCGGTGGCGAGGGCCGCTTCCACGGTCGCGACCGGGTCGAGGCGCTGCGCGACGGCCTCGGGCTGGATGCCGCCCTGACCCGGCCCTGGCGCCCCGGCGAGGCGGCCGCCTACAAGCAACTCTACGATTTCGTCGAGCATCATCTGGGCGACTACAAGGCCTACCGGGACTTCCCCAGCGAGCCGGCCACCAGCACCCTGTCCACGGCGCTGTCCGCCGGCACCCTGGCGCCCCTGGACGCCTACCTGGCGGCGCGCCGGGCGATGGGCGACGCCGCCGCCCGGGAAGGCGCGGCCACCTGGATCGGCGAGCTCGCCTGGCGCGACTTTTACCGCCAGATCATGCATCGTTTCCCTAGTCTGGCGAAGGGCACGCCCTTCCGGCCGGAAACCCGGCTGCTGGCGTGGAACGACAACGACGAGCATTTCCAGGCCTGGTGCGAGGGCCGCACCGGCTACCCCCTGGTGGACGCGGCCATGCGACAGCTGGTCACCACCGGCTGGATGCACAACCGGCTGCGCATGCTCACCGCCATGTTCCTCACCAAGCACCTGTTCATTGACTGGCGCAAGGGAGAGCGCTTTTTCATGCGGCACCTGATCGACGGTGATTTCGCCAGCAACAACGGAGGCTGGCAGTGGAGTGCCTCCACCGGCACCGACGCGGCGCCGTATTTCCGGGTGTTCAGCCCGCTGCGCCAGAGCCATCGCTTCGACCCCCATGGCCGCTTCATCGCCCGCTATGTGCCGGAACTGGCGGAACTGGACGACAAGACCATCCACGAGCCCGGCAAACAGCCGCTGCTGTGCCCGGATTACCCGGCGCCCATCGTCGCCCACCAGGGCGTCAAGCAGCGGGTGGAGCAGGCGTTCCGCCAGGCCCGGGACGCCTGGCGCCAGCAGCAGGAGGGCGGCCAATGAGCCAGCGCATCGCCGTGGTCGGCGCCGGCATCAGCGGGCTCACCGCCGCCTGGTATCTGAGCCGCGACCATGACGTGACGGTGTTCGAGGCGGAGCCGGAGCTGGGCGGCCACACCTACACCCTGGATCTGCGCCGCGAGCACGGCGACTACGCCGTGGACATGGGGTTCATCGTCTTCAACGACCGCACCTATCCGCGTTTCGAGGCGCTGCTGGCGGAGCTGGGCATTGGCCGCCAGCCCACCGCCATGGGCTTCGCAGTGAGCGACGCGGCCAACGGCCTGGAATACTGCGGCGACGGCCTGGCCGGCTTTTTCGGTCAGCGCCGCAACTGGGTCAACCGCCGTCACTGGCGCCTGCTCGCCGATATCCTGCGCTTCAACCGGGAGGCGCCGGCGCTGCTGGAGCGGGAGGAGGGCGAGCGCCCCCTGGGCGAGTACCTGCGCGCCCACGGCTACGGCGAGGCGTTCAAGCGCCACTACATCCTGCCCATGGGCGGCGCCATCTGGTCCTGCTCACTGGCCCAGATGGAAGCATTCCCGGCCCGTTTCTTCGTGCGCTTCTTCATCAACCACGGCCTGCTGGCGCTGCGTAACCGGCCCCAGTGGTACGTGGTGCCCGGTGGCTCGCGGGGCTATGTGCGCGCCCTGCGCCAGCGCTGCGCGGCGCGCTTCCTCACCGGCACGCCGGTGACCTCGGTGCGGCGCCGGGAGGCGGGCGTCACGGTCAGCGCCGGCGGCGAGCAGCATGACTTCGATCAGGTGATCCTGGCCTGCCACAGCGACCA
Organism: Alloalcanivorax profundimaris; assembly: GCF_015265435.1. GTDB lineage: Bacteria > Pseudomonadota > Gammaproteobacteria > Pseudomonadales > Alcanivoracaceae > Alloalcanivorax > Alloalcanivorax profundimaris. Next base: position 4,678 of record NZ_JABJWH010000024.1, read on the forward strand.
GGCCCTGGCGCTGCTGGCGGACCCGGACCGCCGCGAGCGCGACTGCCTGTCGCGCCTGCCGTACCAGAGCAACGACGTGGTGCTGCACACCGACACCGGGCTGTTGCCGCGCCGCCGCCGGGTGTGGTCGAGCTGGAACGCCTTGCTCGGCGCCGGTCGGGACGACGAGCCGGTGCAGGTCACCTACAACATGAACATCCTGCAGGGCATCCAGGCGCCGGAGACCTTCTGCGTGACGCTGAACGCCGGCGAGCGCATCGACCCGGCCCGTGTGCTGCACCGGGTGCGCTTCGACCATCCGCTGTTCACCCTGGACGGCCTGGCCGCCCGGGAGACCCTGCTTGCCGACAACGGCGCCCGGCGCACCTGGTTCTGCGGCGCCTGGTGCCGCAACGGCTTCCACGAGGACGGCGTGGTGTCGGCCCTGGACGTGGTCGAGGCCCTGGGAGGCCGGCCATGATCCCCGATTTCGCCCTTGCCCGAGGCCACGTCTGGCACCGCCGCTACACGCCCATGGACCATCGGTTCCGGGTGCCGCTGTGGCTGGTATGGAGCGACGTGGACGCCCCGGACCGCCTGCTCGCCGGTCACTGGCTGTGGGGCCGGCGCTGGCGCCCGGTGACCTTCCGCGACCGGGATTTCGTGGACGCCTCCGGGCGCCCCCTGGGCGACAAGGTGCGCGAGCGGGCCGCCGCCCTGGGCCTGGACTGGTCCGCCGGGCGCGTCCACATGCTGGGCCAGTGGCGCACCTTCGGCGTGCTGTTCAACCCCCTGGTGCTGTATTTCCATTTTCCCGCCGGCGCCGAGCGTCCGGACTCGGCCCTGGCGGAGGTGCGCAACACCCCCTGGCGGGAGCGTCATTTCTACCCCCTGAGGTTGCGCGAGGAGGGCGGCGAGCAGGTGGTGGAGCACGACAAGACCTTCCATGTGTCGCCCTTTCTGCCCCTGGCGCTGCGCTACCACTGGACCCTTCACGCCCTATTTCCCGAGCTGCGCCTAACGTTGCGGGACCAGGACGGCGCGGAGACGGTGTTCGCCGCCGGCCTCAAGCTGGCCATGGTCGAGCCCCGGGCGGCGGCCATGGGCGCGGTGATCGGGCGCTTCGGCGCCCAGGGTGCGCGTACCGTGGCGGGCATCTACTGGCAGGCCTGGAAACTCTGGCGCAAGGGCGCGCGGTTTCATCCGCACCCGCGCCGCTCGAAGCACGACGACGGGGAGAAAACACATGATGAACGGTGAAAAAACCCTGACGACCCAGCGCCCGTCCTGGATCCAGAGCCAGGCCAGAAGGCTGGTGCACGGCCATCTGGCGCGCCTGCCCCACGGCGGCGTGGTGCTGCGCGAGCCGGACGGCGCCACGGTGACCCTGGGCGACGCGGCCCCGTTCAACGCCGAGATCGAGATTCACGACTGGGACAGCTACCGGATGATGATGACCGGCGGCGCGCTGGGCGCCGCGGAAGCCTACCTAGCCAAGGCCTGGGACAGCCCGGACCTGGTCGCCGTGATCCGCTACTTCGCCGCCAACGTGGACGCCATGCGCGCCCTGGAAGGTGGCGCCGCGGTGCTCGCCAAGCCGGCCCTGAAGCTGCTGCACCTGACCCACCGCAACACCCGTGCCGGCTCGCGCCGCAACATCGCCGCCCACTACGACCTGGGCAACGATTTCTTCGCCCTGTTCCTGGACCGGGCGATGATGTATTCCAGCGCCATCTACCCGACCCCGGACGCGGACCTGGAAACCGCCGCCGCCCACAAGCTGGACGTGATCTGCCAGCGGCTGGAACTGACCCCCGGCCAGCACCTGCTGGAGATCGGCACCGGCTGGGGCGGGCTGGCCCTGCACGCCGCCCGCCATTACGGCGTGCGCGTGACCACCACCACCATTTCCCGGGAACAGGCGCGCCACGCCCGCGAGCAGGTGCGCGCGGCGGGCCTGGAAGACCGCATCGACGTGCTCGAAAAGGACTACCGGGAACTGACCGGCCGCTACGACCGGGTGGTATCGGTGGAAATGATCGAGGCGGTGGGGCACCAGTACCTGGACGGCTACTTCCGGATGCTCGGCGAGCGGCTCAAGCCCGACGGCCTGTTGCTGCTGCAGGCGATCACGGTGCCGGACCATCGCTACCAATACGCCCGCGACAACGTGGACTTCATCAAGCGTTACATTTTTCCCGGCGGCTTCCTGCCCTCCGTGTCGGTGATGTGCGCCGGCCTGCGCCGCCAGACCCGGCTTACCCCGGTGGGCCTGGACGACATCGGCGCCGATTACGGCCGCACCCTGGGCGACTGGCGGGAGCGCTTCCTGCGCGCGCTGCCGCGCATCCGCGAGCTGGGCTTCGACGAACGCTTCTGCCGGATGTGGGATTACTACCTGTGCTACTGCCAGGGCGCCTTCATGGAGCGCGCCATCAGCACCGTCCATCTGCTCGCCGCCGGCCCCGACTACCGGCGCCTCTGAGGTCCACCCCGATCCATTGTGGTATAGTTAGCGGTCCACGCCCCGGCGGTCACCGTCGCCGGCGGTGTCCGAGGATTCAGAACAAGGCCCTTACCCGGGGTGATGCCTTATGACCGTACAGGCTCAAGAAATCGTGCGCGCCCACCTGGCGGGCACCGGGGAACAACCCGAATTGACCGAGGATCAACGCTCACTGTATCGCCAGCGCATTAAGCAAAGGTTACAGGAGCGGGACGCCGTGCTGGTGGCCCACTATTACACCGACCCGGAAATCCAGGCCCTGGCCGAGGAAACCGGCGGCTGCGTGGCGGACTCCCTGGAGATGGCCCGCTTCGGCCGCGACCACCCGGCCAGCACCCTGATCGTCGAGGGCGTGCGTTTCATGGGCGAGACCGCCAAGATTCTCAGCCCCGAAAAACGCGTCTTCATGCCCACCCTGGAAGCCACCTGCTCCCTGGACATCGGCTGCCCGGAAGACGACTTCGCCGCCTTCTGCGACCAGCACCCGGACCGCACCGTGGTGGTCTACGCCAACACCTCGGCGGCGGTGAAGGCCCGCGCCGACTGGGTGGTGACCTCCTCCATCGCGGTGGAGCTGATCGAGCACCTGGACCAGCTCGGCGAAAAGATCCTGTGGGCCCCGGACAAGCACCTGGGCAGCTACGTGCGCGACAAAACCGGCGCCGACGTGCTGTGCTGGGACGGTGCCTGCATCGTCCACGAGGAATTCAAGGCCCAGGGCCTGCTCGACCTGAAGGCCGCCCACCCCGGCGCCGCGGTGCTGGTGCACCCGGAATCGCCGGCCTCGGTGGTGGAGATCGCCGATGTGGTGGGCTCCACCTCCCAGCTGATCAAGGCGGCCACGGAGATGGACAACGACACCTTCATCGTCGCCACCGACAAGGGCATCTTCTACAAGATGCAGCAACTGGCGCCCAACAAGACCTTCGTGGAAGCGCCCACCGGCGGCAGCGGCGCCCAGTGCCGCAGCTGCGCCCACTGCCCGTGGATGGCCATGAACGGCCTGGAAAACACCCTGGCGGTGCTGCAGGACGACAACGGCTGCGGCCAGGAAATCTTCGTCGACCCGACCCTGGCCGAACAGGCCATGAAGCCCCTGGACCGCATGCTCGACTTCGGCGCCCGCCTGAAGGGCTGACGTCGCCGCCCGGCCGTTTCTTTGAAAATGATTCTCACTGACGCTAAGGTGGCGACCGTCCCGCCCCTCCCGGGGCCCGCCACCAACCCAGTGGGGCCGTTTTGCAACCGCACGCCGAGCGCTATTCCCTGTCCACCCTGAACCGCCTGGGCGCCCCCCACGGCGCCGACTACCGCCTGTTGCGCGGCGACGGCGGCGACCAGGACGTGCTGGAAGGGCGGGTGGAGCAACGGCCGCTGGCCTTCGGCGGCCTGCTGGTGCTGTCCCGGGTCCGCGCCCTGCGCCCCTACGAAGCCCGCTCGCGGCCGGATTTCTGCCTCTCCCTGGCCTGGCTGGGGCAGGGCGAAGCGCACCTGCGCACCCGCCGCGACGGCCCCCTGCGCATGACCGGCGCCACCGCCGTGACCATGCTGGAAACCGGCGACAGCCCGCTGCACGCCTCCCACCCCGCCGGCCCCTTGCTGCACGGCCTCAACCTGTCGGTGCGCGACCTCCACGGGCTCGGCGACGAGCGCCTGCAGGACCGGCTGCGCGCCCTGCGCCGCGCCGGACGCTCGCGGCTGGCCCCCTGGCGGGTGCCGCCGGCCCTGCGCGACAACCTGGGCTCGCTGCTGGAGGAGCACTGGGACGGGGACCTGGCGGCGCTGCTGTGGGAGGGCACCGCCCTGCAATTGCTGGCCCACGCCCTGCGGGCCCTGGAGGACGCCCCGGCGGCGGAGGCGGTGTCCGAGCGCGACCGCCGGCTGCTGCGCCGCGTCCACGAACGGCTGGTGGAAGAGCCGGGAGCGGCCCACACCCTGGCCTCCCTGGCGGCGCTGGCGTGCATGAGCCCCAGCGCCCTGCGCGCCAAGTTCCCCAGGGTCTATGGCCAGAGCGTGTTCGATTGCCTGCGTGAGCAGCGCCTGGAGCGGGCCGGTCGCTACCTGCGCGACGGCGCCTCGGTGCAGCAGGCCGCCCATTTCGTGGGCTACCGCCACGCCAGCAACTTCACCACCGCCTTCCGCGCCCATTTCGGCATGCCACCCGGTGAATGGCGACGTGGCCGGGTTCCCGGCTCCGCGCATCGCCCATAATCTTCCCGGCGTTGCCCATAACCCGATCACGCGGCAATAAAGAACAATTCTCATTCCTGTTCATTGTCGAGGAGTAAGGGGTTATGGGGCGTGGTTCCCACCGTTTTGCATGGAAACCGGGCGTGGTCGGCCTGGCGCTGGCCGGAGGTTTGAGCGTGGCGCCCTGGGCGGCGGCCGCCGACGAGGGCGATAACACCGGAAACGCCGGCCAGCCGCGGGCGCTGGCGCCGGTCACCGTGTCCGCCGGCGATCTGGCCCGGGAAAACAGCAGCGAGGAGCGGGGCGGCTATACCCTGGGCGCCACCCAGAGCGCCACCGGCCTGCTGCTGGCCCCCCGGGAAACGCCGCAGTCCATGAGCATCATCACCCGCGAGCAGATCGAGGACGAGGGGCTCGAGGACACCCGGGAGATCCTGCGGCGCGCCCCCGGGGTGTCGCTTACCCGCAGCGACAGCAACCGCTATTCGTTCTCGTCCCGGGGCTTCACCATCCGCCAGTTCCAGTTCGACGGCCTGCTCACGCCGATCTCCAACTACTGGAACTTCGGCGCCACCGACATGGATGCCGCCATCTACGACCGGGTCGAGGTGATTCGCGGCGCCACCGGCCTGATGACCGGCGCTGGCGAGCCCTCCGCCCTGGTCAATTTCGTGCGCAAGCGCCCGGGCCGGGAATTCGCCGCCAGCGGCGCGCTCTCCGTGGGTTCCTGGGACGCCCGCCGCGCCGAGGTCGATCTGACCCTGCCGCTCACCGAGGACGGCCGCGTATCGTCCCGGGTGGTGGCGGTGCGCGATGACAGCGACAGCTACATGCGGCTGTTCGACGACGACCGGCGCACCCTGTACGGCGTGGTCAGCGCCGAGCTGACGCCGCGCACTCTGCTGGTGGCCGGGATCGAGCACCAGAACAATCACAGCAACGGCATGGGCGCCGGCTTCCCCCTGTTCCACAGCGACGGCACCCGCACCGACTTCCCCCGTTCAGTGGTCAACACCACCGACTGGGCCGAGTTCGAGACCACCTCCACCACCGCCTTCCTGGACCTGACCCAGGCCCTGGGCAACGGCTGGCAGCTGCGCGGCGCCTTCAGCTACAACGAGGGCGACTACTTCATGGAATACCTGTTCCGGGGCGGCTACCCGGACCCGGATACCGGCGAGGGCATGAGCGGTTCCTTCACCAAGTACGACGGTGACCGCCGTTATCACCAGATGCACCTCACCGCCACCGGCCCGGTGGAGGCCTTCGGCCGTTTCCACGAGGTATCGCTGGGCTGGATGAACATCAAGGACGACTATCTGATGAAGGCCGCCTACCCGGTCAACGCGCCGGACATCGGCAGTTTCTTCGACTGGCGGCAAAGCGACGTGCCGCGTCCGCAGTGGGGGCCCTACGGTGATGTGGATGACAGCGTGGTCCGCCAGAGCGGTGGCTACGCGGTGACCCGGCTGTCCCTGGCGGATCCGCTGCACGCCATCGTCGGCGCGCGCATCAGCCAGTGGGAAATCGACCAGATGTATTTCGGCTCGCCCACGGACTACCAGGTCAGCGACGAGGTCACTCCCTATGCCGGCCTGATCTATGATTTCAGCCCGGTGTATTCCGGTTATCTGAGCTACACCCGGATCTTCCAGCCGCAGAACAACCGGGATCCCCAGGGCGATCTGCTCGATCCGGTGCGCGGCACCAGCCAGGAAATCGGCCTCAAGGCGGAATGGCTGGCTGGCCGGCTCACCGGCGCGGTGGCCGCCTACCGCATGGAGCAGGACAACCTGGCGGAGGAAATCCCCGGCGCGTCCCAGCCGGGCCGGCCGGACGAGGCCGCCTACCGGGCGGTGGACGGCGCCACCGTGGAAGGCTTCGACGCGGAACTCACCGGCGAGCTGACCCGCTACTGGCAGATCTCGACCAGCTACACCCATTTCACCGCCAAGGACGCGGACGGCAAAACGCTCAACCGCACCCATCCGCGCAGCCAGTTCAAGCTGTTCACCCGCTACCAGCCGCCGGCGCCGCGCCGCCGGCTGACCCTGGGGGCCGGCGTCACCTGGCAGAGCGGTTTCTCCCGCTACACTTCGGCGCGGGTGCCGGTGCATGGCCGCACCAAGGTGGGCCAGGGCAGCTACGCCCTGGTGGATTTGATGGCCCGCTATCAGATCACCCCGGCGCTGAGCGCCACCGCCCGGGTCAACAACGTGCTGGATCGGGAGTACTACACCCAGGCCGGTTTCTACGACCAGGCCTGGTGGGGGGAGCCGCGCAGCGCCACCCTGACGCTGCGCCTGGATCTTTAGACGGACAGGGCCTGTTCACACTACTTGCATCGCACCTGTTGCGGCTATAAACCCACCCATCAAGGCACGAGGAGAGAAGTTTGGTGGCTCCAAATGAACGACGAGTAACGCGGAGGGGTGGGTTTATAGCCGCAACCCGAAGGGCTGGAGCCCTTTTGGACCTCCAGCGTCGTTGTCGGTCGCTTATTTGGACTGACCAAACGGCGCTCCCTCCGCCTAGCTGGAGGTCCAAAATGACAGCCAGCAGGCGCGATGCAAGTAGTGTGAACAGGCCCTAGAACTCTTCCTTGGAGAGCCGCTCCATTTCGTCCCGGCGGGCGGTGAGCTTGCTGCGCAGGGCGAACTGGTTGCCGGCTTCCTCCAGGGCGAAGTCCATCTGCCGCAGGGCCGCTTTGTCCTGGCCGCGCAGGAACATCACCTCGGCCCGGGCCCGGTGGGCGCGGGCCTGGTCGCCGCCGTTGCCCCAGGCGTCCGCCGCCATGGACCAGACGGTGGGGTCGTCGGGCCGCTTGAGCACCAGCGGCTCCAGCAGCGGCGCGGCCTTGCCCGGCTGCTTGCTGAGCAGGTAGGCGCGGCCCATCAGCATGGAGGTGGCGTAGTCCTCCGGGTTGACGTCGAGCAGGCGTTCGCCGCGCTCAATCACTTCCGGGTAGCGCCCCTGTTCCATGGCCACTTCCATCAGGCCCAGCTGGTACCAGGGCTGATAACCGCCACCACCGTCCACCAGCGCCTGGAAACGCCGCCGGGCCTGTTCATAGTGGTCGTCGCGCAGGGCGATGAGCGCCAGCCCGTAGCGCGCCGCCTCCGCCTGGATGCCCTGGCCCTGTTCCTGCTGGCGCTGGAAATGCTCCCGGGCCTTGTCCGTGGTTTCGAAGTAGCGGGCCTGGATCCGGGCGCGCACCAGCTGGAAGGGCAGGGTGGGCTCGCTGTCCGGATGGGGCAGGTTGCGGGCCCGGGCCCGGGAATCCGCCACCCGCTCCTCGGTGAGGGGGTGGGTGAGCAGGAACTCCGGGGGATCGCCGGCGTAGCGCTGCTGTTCGAGCATGCGTTCGAAGAAGCGCGGCATGGCGGTGGGGTCCATGCCCGCCGACGCCAGAATCTGCATGCCGACCCGGTCCGCCTCGTATTCATTCTGCCTTGAGTAGGCCAGCTGCGCCTGGATCGAGGCCGCCTGGGTGGCGGCCATGCCCGCCATGCCGGCGTCGCCGGCGCCGGCCACCGCCAGGGCGATGCTCGCCAGCATGGCGGCCAGCACCGCCGGGCCGCGACGCTTGGAATCCATGTAGCGACGGGTAAAGTGGCGCTGGCTGACGTGGGCGATCTCGTGGGCCACCACGCTGGCCACCTCATCCTCGCTGGCGGCGTTGAGGAACAGCCCGGCGTTGAGGCCGATGACGCCGCCGGGCACCGCGAAGGCGTTGATGGCCGGGCTGTTGATCACCACGATGGCCAGGTCCGGCTCGTTGAGGTCGCTGAACGAGGCCAGCCGGTAGACCAGGTTTTCCACGTATTCCTGGACCAGGGCGTCTTCCATGATGGGCGTCTGGCCGCGCAGGTCGCGCAGCCAGGAGCGGCCCAGGCGGTGCTCCTCGTCCGCGGACAGGATCGCCACCGTGGGGTCGCCCAACTCCGGAAGATCGTTGGTCTGGGCCCGGCCGGCGGCGGCCAGCAGGCACAACAGGCCAATGAACAGAAGGCGGACCGCGGTCAAAAGTGAACTCCTCTGAAGAATACGCATGGCTGCCCTATAATGACGGCCCCGGCGAAAGGATCACACCATGGACACGACATTTTTGGATGCCCGCGGGCTTGATTGCCCGCTGCCGTTGCTCAAGACCCGCCAGGCGCTGCGCCGCCTGGCGCCGGGCGCGCTGCTGGAAGTGGCCGCCACGGACGCCGGCTCGGCTCGGGACATTCCCAATTACCTCGGACAATCTCCCCATGAGCTGGTTCGCCGGGACGAGGACGAACGGGAATTCCGGTTCCTGATCCGCCGTGGCGAAGAGGAGAGCGATTGATGCTGGACGTGCTCAAGGGCTGGTTCCATGCCTGGTTCTCCGACGAGGAGGCGGTCTATCTGCTGTTCCTGCTGCTCGCTGGCTTGGTGGTGGTGGTGTTGTTCGGCGGCATGCTGGCGCCGGTGCTCACCGCCCTGGTGCTGGCCTATCTGATGCAGGGGCTGGTGGCCCAGCTCAATCGTCTGGGGTTGTCGTCGGGCTGGTCGGTGAACCTGGTGTTCCTGCTGTTCCTGGCCGCCCTGGTGGCGGTGCTGGTGGTGGTGATGCCGCTGGTGTGGCGCCAGACCGTGCTGCTGGTGCGCGACCAGCTTCCCAACATCCTGCACAGTTCCGAGAACTGGTTGCGCGGCCTGCCGGAGCGCTACCCGGAGATGGTGTCCATGGAGCAGGTCAACACCCTGGTGAACATCACCCAGCGGGAGCTGGCCCAGTTCGGCCAGTCGGTGCTGACCCTGTCGCTGTCGTCGATTCCCAGCCTGCTTGAGATTCTGGTGTTCCTGGTGCTGGTGCCGGTGCTGGTGTTCTTTTTCCTCAAGGACCGGGCCGCGCTCACCGACTGGGCGCTGAGTTTCCTGCCGGCGCGGCGGCGCATCCTGTCCCATGTGTGGGAGGAGATGGATCAGCAGATCGCCAACTACGTGCGCGGCAAGGCGGTGGAGATTCTGCTGGTGGGCGGTGCCACCTTTCTGGCTTTCCTGGTGCTGGGGCTCAACTACACGGTGCTGCTGGCGGTGCTGGTGGGGTTGTCGGTGCTGATTCCCTACATCGGCGCCACCATCGTCACCCTGCCGGTGGCGGCGGTGGCCTATCTGCAGTTCGGCTGGAGCGGCGATTTCGCCTTGGTGATGGTGGTCTACGGGGTGATTCAGTTCATCGACGGCAACATTCTGGTGCCGTTGCTGTTTTCCGAGGCGGTCAATCTGCATCCGGTGGTGATCATTACCGCGATTCTGTTCTTTGGCGGTGTCTGGGGGTTGTGGGGGGTGTTCTTCGCCATTCCCCTGGCGACCCTGCTGAAGGCGGTGATCAATGCCTGGCCGCGTCGTCAGGGTCGTCCCGAGCAAATACCCGGGAGCTGATTGTTCTCTCTGGCTGGCGCCGGGCCCTCCAGCAGGGACGCGTCTCGGTGTGGCCCCCTTTCCGGGAACGCCGTGAACCCGTCCATGGGGGCTCCCGGTCAAACATCCTGTTTGACAGGGTCCCGGAAAGGGGGCCACACCGAGACGCTTCGAGGTGGCGTCCCGGGCGGCTTTGTAGGGTGGCGTTGGTGGTTGAAGGTCGCGGTAGGAGCGGCTTTAGCCGCGATGCGGCTGGCAGGGCCTTTGATCGCCACTGAAGCGGAACGCCGCCCGGCCGCTCCTACACGGACGAGGCTCAGAGGCCGTGCACGGCTTCCAGCACTTCCTCGGCGTGGCCCTTGACCTTCACCTTGCGCCAGATTTCGCGTACCACGCCTTCCTGGTCGATCAGGAAGGTGCTGCGTTCGATGCCCTCGAATTCGCGGCCGTACATCTTCTTCAGCTTGATCACGTCGAACAGCCGGCAGACGGTTTCGTCCTCGTCGCTGATCAGCTCGAAGGGGAATTCCTGTTTGGCCTTGAAGTTTTCGTGGCGGCGCAGGGAGTCCTTGGAGACGCCGAGAATCTCGCAGCCTTCTTCCTGGAAGTTGGGGTAGAGGTCGCGGAAATTCTGGCCCTCGGTGGTGCAACCCGGGGTGCTGTCCTTGGGGTAGAAATACAGCACCACCTTGCGGCCGCGCAGTTCGGACAGTGTGACGGTGGTGTCGCCGGTGGCCGGCGCGGTGAAGTCCGGGGCCGGCTGGCCCTCTTTGATGCTCATGGATGAATCCTTGTTCACGGCTCGGTCGGGGCGGGGATTATCGCCGCGGGGTCGGGGAGGCGTCCAGGCCGGCAAGGCGCGAATCAGCCCGCCGGAGGCGCCGGCGGGCCGGTAGAGGTTCCCTTGCCCCCGGCGCCGGGTTTACCATAGCGCCCTTTGCACGCAGAGAGATAACGGCATGATTCGTGGCAGCATTGTGGCTCTGGTCACCCCCATGCGCGAGGACGGTTCCGTGGACTGGGAACGCCTGCGCGCCCTGGTGAACTGGCATGTGGAGCAAGGCACCCACGGTATCGTGGCGGTGGGCACCACCGGTGAGTCCGCCACCCTGGGTTTCGAGGAACATGACAGCGTGATCCGCGAGGTGGTGGCGATCGCCGACAAACGCCTCCCGGTGATCGCCGGCACCGGCGCCAACAGCACCGAGGAAGCGATCCGCTTGACCCGGGACGCCAAGCGCGACGGCGCCGACGCCTGTCTGCTGGTCACGCCGTACTACAACAAGCCGCCCCAGGAAGGCCTCTATCAGCACTTCCTGAAAGTGGCCCGGGCGGTGGACATCCCGCAGATTCTCTATAACGTGCCCGGCCGCACCGCCTGCGACCTGCTGCCCGAGACCGTGGAGCGCCTGAGCAAGGTGCCGAACATCGTCGGCATCAAGGAAGCCACCGGCAACCTGGAGCGTGCCCGGGAAATCCGCGAGCGCTGCGGCGACGACTTCCTGATCTACTCCGGCGACGACGCCACCGCCCTGGAGCTGATGCTGGGCGGCGGCGACGGCGACATCTCGGTAACCGCCAACGTGGCGCCGGCGAAGATGGCGGCCATGTGCCAGGCGGCCCTGGACGGCGACGTGGACAAGGCCCGGGAGCTGAACGCGGAACTTGAACCCCTGCATCGTGATCTGTTCATCGAGCCCAGCCCCATTCCCGCGAAATGGGCGCTGTACGAAATGGGCCTGATCGACAATGGCATCCGCCTGCCGCTGGTGCCGTTGTCCAAGGCCGCCCAGCCGCGTCTGCGCGAAACGCTGCGTGGCTGTGGACTCCTGGAGGGATAATGCATCGCAGTATCGCTGTATTCGCCGCCGCCCTGGCCCTGACCGGCTGCGGCCTGCTCCCCGACAACAGCCTGCGCTATCGCGAGGCCAAGGTCCTGGAGCCCATGACCCCGCCCGGTGACCTGGTGTTCATCGGCGAGGAGCCGCTCTACGCGGTGCCCGACATGGACCGCCGCCTGACCGGCGAGCGCGAGGGCGAGGACGGCTTCGACGCGCCGCGCCCGCCGCGCCTGGTGGCCGCCGCCGAGGACGCCGGCGACGAGGACGAGGCCGAGGCCCCGGCGCCGCCGCCGGGCCAGCAGGGCCGGCCGGTGCTGGGCAAGGATGGCAGCGGCTATCCGATCATCATGATGCCCACCAGCTTCGCCTGGGCCTGGGAGCGCGTCACCCAGGCGCTCACCCAGACCGACCTGCGCGTCACCGACCGCAACCGGGATCAGGGCGTGTTCTTCCTGACCGCGCCGGAGCGCTACCAGCTGCAGCCGCCGCAGGCGCAGCTCAAGCTGAGCCATACCACCAACGGCATTCAGGTGGCGGTGCTCAACGGCGAGGGCACCGCCCTGGCCGCCAAGGACTCCGGCCTGGCGATTCTGGAAAGCATTCACAACGAACTGTAGACGCGCCGGGACGGCGGGGAGGGGGCTTGCGACTGGCGTCCCTGGGCAGTGGCAGTAAAGGCAATGGCACCCTGGTGCGCGCCGGCGACACCCTGGTACTGGTGGACTGCGGGTTCACCCTGCGCGAAACCACCCAGCGGCTGGCCAGCCTGGGCCTGGCCCCGGAGGATTTGAGCGCGGTGCTGATCACCCATGAACACGGGGATCACGTGCGCGGCGCCGGCGCCCTGGCGCGTAAGCACGGCACGCCGCTGTACAGCACCTTCGGCACCGCCCGGGCGGTGTCCGGCAAGGCGGCCGGCTTCCACGGCGCCGACTGGCGGGAAGTGCGGCCCGGTCGCGGCTTCCAACTGGCGGACCTGACGGTGACGCCGGTGACCGTGCCCCACGACGCCCTGGAGCCCTGCCAGTACCGGTTCGGCTGGGGCGGCCGGGAGCTGGGCGTGCTCACCGACCTGGGATCGGTGACCCCCCATGTGGTGGCCGCCTACCAGGAGTGCGACGCCCTGGTGCTGGAGTGCAACCACGAGCCGGATCTGCTCGCCGCCGGCCCCTATCCGGCCTCGCTGAAGCGGCGCGTGGGCGGCAACCTGGGGCACCTGAGCAACCAGCAGGCGGCGGCGCTGCTGGCGCAATGCAACCTGGACCGGCTGCAGCATCTCGTGCTTTCTCATCTGAGCGAGCAGAATAATACCCCGGCGCACGCCCTCGATCAGGTGCACCGGGTCATGGACATCGGCCAGGAACGGATCCGCGTCGCCAGCCAGCGGCACGGCTTCGACTGGTTGGAGATTCACTGAGGCGCCGCCGGCGCCCCGATCAGCGACACCACAATTCAGCGACACCACAGACGGGTATTTCATGGAAAAGCGCGACGAACTCTACGCGGGCAAGGCCAAGTCCGTTTTCACCACCGACGATCCGGACCGGCTGGTGATCGTCTTCCGCGACGACACCTCCGCCTTCGACGGCAAGAAGAAGGAGGCGCTGGATCGCAAGGGCGCGGTGAACAACCAGTTCAACGCCGCCATCATGGAAAAACTGCAGGCCGCGGGCATTCCCACCCACTTTGAGAAACGGCTTTCCAGTAATGAATCCCTGGTCAAGAAGCTGGACATGCTCCCGGTGGAATGCGTGGTGCGCAACATCGCCGCCGGCTCCATCGTGCGCCGCCTGGGGGTGGAGGAGGGCAAGGAACTGAATCCGCCCACCTTCGAGATGTTCCTCAAGGACGACGCCCTGGGCGACCCGATGATCAACGAGTACCACGTGCGCAGTTTCGGCTGGGCCACCGACGAGCAGATCGCCACCATGAAGGAGCTGACCTTCAAGGTGAACGACGTGCTCAAGCAGCTGTTCCTGGACGGCAACATGCTGCTGGTGGACTACAAGCTGGAGTTCGGCCTGTTCCACGGCGAGGTGGTACTGGGTGACGAATTCTCCCCGGACGGTTGCCGCCTGTGGGACAAGGACACCCGCGAGAAGATGGACAAGGACCGCTTCCGCCAGGACCTGGGCGGCGTCATCGAGGCCTACGAGGAAGTGGGCCACCGCCTGGGCATGACCTTCGAGTACTGACCCTTTCGGCCAGCTCGGGCTGGCCAGGACGGCGGTTTTCCGGGAGGCTGTGGGAAAACAACAACCACGGCCGATCGGAGAATCGCCATGTTCCGCATCCGCACCCACAACCGGATCGCCCTGCGCGGTCTGGAACGCTTCCCCCGCGACCGTTTCGAGGTCGCCAGCGAATTGTCCGATCCGGACGCCATCCTGTTGCGCAGCCATCCCCTGGACGCCGACGGCCTGCCCGCCACGGTGAAGGCGGTGGCGCGGGCCGGCGCCGGCGTCAACAACATCGACGTGGCGCACTGCAGCCGCCAGGGAATTCCGGTGTTCAACACCCCGGGCGCCAACGCCAACGCGGTGAAGGAGCTGGTGCTGGCGGGCCTGCTGCTGTCCTCGCGGCACCTGCGCCAGGGCCTGGACTGGGTGGCCGGGCTGGACGCCGCCGACGAGGCGGACCTGCACCGTCAGGTGGAAGCCGGCAAGAAGCACTTCCTGGGCCGTGAGCTGCAGGGGCGTACCCTGGGCGTGGTGGGGCTGGGCGCCATCGGCTCCCGGGTGGCGCGCACCGCCCTGGACCTGGGCATGCAGGTGATCGGCTACGATCCGGCGCTCAGCGTCGACGCCGCCTGGCGGCTGCCCAGTCAGGTGCGGCCCATGGCCAGCCTGGAGGCGCTGCTGGCCCGGGCCGATTACGTCACCCTGCATCTGCCGCTGCTGGACGCCACCCGGGATTTGATCGGCGCCCAGCAACTGGCGGCGATGAACCCGGACGCGGTGCTGCTCAATTTCGCCCGTCAGGGCATCGTCGACGACGCGGCGGTGGCGGACGCCCTGCGCGCGGAGCGGTTGCGCGGCTTCGTCACCGATTTCCCCAGCCTGCTGCTGACCGGCGCCCCCGGCGTGCTGGCCCTGCCACACCTGGGCGCCAGCACCGGCGAATCCGAGGAGAACTGCGCCATGATGGCCGCCGACGCCCTGGTGGACTTCCTGGAGAACGGCAACATTCGCCATTCGGTGAATTTCCCGGACCTGGTGCTGGAGCCGGGCCCTGGGGCCCGGTTGGCGGTGACCAACCGCAATGTGCCGCGCATGCTCGGGCCGGTGCTCTCGGAACTGGCCGAAGCGAACCTCAACGTGCTGGACATGCTCAACAAGAGCCGTGACGACCTGGCCTATAACCTGCTGGACCTGGAACAGGCCCCGGATCCGGCGGTGCTGGCGCGCATCGCCGGGCTGGAAGGGGTAATCAATGTGCGCCTGGTGCACGCGCCCCGGGACGGGGCTTGAGCCGGCCCCGGGAAAGGGCACGAACGGCGCCATGGGTCAATAGTTTTGCACAGTGAACGGGCACTTTTCATTTCACTTTTAGCTAGTCCACGTAACCGCTTGATTTTTCCCGGGCAATATTTTAAGTCATTGATTTTATTAGTATTTAACGGGATGGATATTTTTTCGTCATTTAGGGGTCATCGCCGTCATCACGGGGCCTCGACGGGCTTCCTGACAGAAAGTTCACAGACTTATCCACAGATTCTGTGAGTAACTTGCCCGGCCGGCTGTCAGCGTGCCGCTAGGCGGTCTGTAAGCCAATGGCGTTCATCAGCAGGCGCATGGTGCCGGCGGCGGCGGTAAGGGTGAGCACGCTGGCGCTCCAGAGCAGCACCAGCCAGCCCAGCCGGCGCAGTCGGGAGGGCGTCGCGGTGGTCGCGGGTCTCGGCATGGCCGTCTCCTCGTTCAGTGGTAGCCGTCGTCGCCGGGGCGCACCTTGCCCCGGAACACATAGTAGGAAAACGCCGTGTACATAAGGATGAACGGCACGATGAACAGCGCTCCCACCAGGGCGAACCCCAGGCTCTGGGGCGGCGCCGCCGCCCGCCAGATATCGATGTCCGGCGGCAGGATGCGCGGCCAGCCGCTGATCGCCAGCCCGGCGTAACCGAGGAACATCAGGAACAGGGTCAGCACGAAGGGCGCCACCTGGGCGCCACGGCGCAGGGCCCGCTGCAGCAGCGCCATGCTGGCCAGCACCAGCAATGGCACCGGCGCGAACCACAACAGGTGCGGCGGGCTGAACCAGCGCGCGGCGATGGCCGGGTCGCGCAGCGGCGTCCACACGCTGATCACGGCGATGGCGGCCAGCAGCACCCAGGACAACGGCCGCGTCACTCGCACCATGCGCGCCTGCAGGGCGCCCTCGGTTTTCATGATCAGCCAGGTGCTGCCCAGCAGGGCGTAGGCGAACACCAGGCCGACGCCGGTGAACAGCGGGAACGGCGCGATCCAGTCCAGCGGCCCGCCGGCGTAGGCGCCGTTTTCCACCGGCAGGCCGCTCACGTAGGCGCCCAGCACCACGCCCTGGAAGAAGGTGGCGGCGAAGGAGCCGCCGATGAAGGCGGCGTCCCAGACCGGGCGTTCCCGCTCCCAGGCCTTGAAGCGGAACTCGAAGGCGATGCCGCGGAAGATCAGCCCCAGCAGCATCAGGATGAGCGGCAGATAGAGCGCGGTGAGCACCACCGAATAGACCAGCGGGAAGGCCGCCAGCAGGCCGGCACCGCCGAGCACCAGCCAGGTCTCGTTGCCGTCCCACACCGGCGCCACCGTGTTCATGGCCACGTCCCGGTCGATCTTGTCCGGCAGGAACGGGTAGAGGATGCCGATGCCCAGATCGAAGCCGTCCATCAGCACGTACATCATCACCCCGAAACCGATGATCAGCGCCCACAGCAGAGGCAGATCGATGCCCATGGTTCAGTGCTCCTCGGTGACGGCGGACAGGGGGCGCATGGCGTGGCGTTGCTGGCCCGGCCCGCCCGGGGTGGCCTCGGCGCCCTCGTCGGGCACCGGGCCCTTGCGGACCAGGCGCAGCATATAGGCGATGCCGGCGCCGAATACGAACAGGTAGACCACCACGAACAGGCCCAGCGACAGGGCCAGGGTGCCCGGGGCGTGGGGCGACACCGCCTCGCCAGTGCGCATCAGGCCGTACACCACCCAGGGTTGGCGGCCGATCTCGGTGGTGTACCAGCCGGCCAGGATCGCCACCAGACCGGCCGGCCCCATGGCCAGGGCGAAGCGCAGGAACCAGCGCGAGCGGTAGAGCCGGCCGCGCCAGCGCTGTACCAGGCCGAGCCCGCCCAGCAGGATCATCAGCAACCCCAGGCCCACCATGACGCGGAACGACCAGAACACCACGGTGGCGTTGGGCCGGTCCTCGGCGGGGAAGTCCTTCAGACCGGGGATGGTGCCGTCCCAACTGTGGGTCAGGATCAGGCTGCCCAGGCGCGGCACGCCCACGGCGAAGCGGGTGGTCTCCGCCGCCATGTCCGGCCAGCCGAACAGCAGCAGCGGCAGCCCCTCGCCGGGCTCGTTCTCGTCGCCCCAGTGGCCTTCCATGGCGGCCACCTTGGCGGGCTGATGGGCCAGGGTGTTGAGGCCGTGCAGATCGCCGATCAGCGCCTGCGCCGGCGCCACGATCAACATCATCCACAGGGCCATGGAGAACATCTTGCGGATCGCCGGCTGGTCGCGGCCGCGCAGCAGGTGCCAGGCCGCCGAGGCGCCCACGAACAGGGCGGTGGCCAGGAACGCCGCCACCGACATGTGCAGCAGCCGGTAGGGAAAGGAGGGATTGAAGATCACCGCCAGCCAGTCGGTGGGCACCACCCGGCCGTCGACGATCTCGAAGCCCTGGGGGGTCTGCATCCAGCTGTTGGACGCCAGGATCCAGAAGGTGGAAATCAGCGTGCCCACCGCCACCGCCAGGGTGGAGAAGAAGTGCAGGCCCGGGCCCACCCGGTTCCAGCCGAACAGCATCACGCCCAGAAAGCCGGCCTCCAGGAAAAAGGCGGTGAGCACCTCATAGGCCAGCAAGGGCCCGGTGACGCTGCCGGCGAACTCCGAGAAGAAACTCCAGTTGGTGCCGAACTGGTAGGCCATCACCAGCCCGGACACCACGCCCATGCCGAAATTCACCGCGAAGATTTTCGCCCAGAAATGGTACAGATCCCGGTACAGCGTCCGGCGCGTGTACAGCCACATCCCTTCCAGCACCGCCAGGTAACTGGCCAGGCCGATGGTGATGGCCGGAAAAATGATGTGGAAGGAAATGGTGAACCCGAACTGGACGCGGGCCAGGTCGAGGGCCAGTGAGTCCGGCATGGCTGCCTCCCGGCGTGGTTGGTGGCGATCACCATGCTAGAAGGGGCGAGGAGGGCGGACGATTGGGCAAATCGCCCTTGGGCGTCTTGTCCTTGGACGGACTGTCCCGGGTAGGCGCGCGGCGCTCAGAGGCGCAGCATGGGCAGCGGCCGCCAGGGCCGGGTGAACAGCTGGCGGGCGGTGAGGGCGGCGAGCAGAGCGTGGAAGCCGGCGTTGGGGAAGCGGTGGTTGATCTCGCGCAGGCGCTCCCGGGACACGCCGAAGCGGATCAGCCCCAGGGACACGTCGATCCAGTCGGCGCGGCGGAAGGCTTCCACCAGGCTGTCGCGGCCCCGGTCGGTGGCGGTGATCTTGTGATGATCCAGCACCATGGCGTGAATCTCGTCGCGCCAGGCTTCCAGGCCGTGCTCGGTGAGGTAATGGCAGGCCAGCCGCGCCGAGGGCGCCAGGTAATCGAAGGTGCCCGCCAGCCAGATGCCGGCGTCGTGGAAAAAGCCGGCCAGCTCCACCTTGCGCAGATCGTCGCCGGACAGCGGGCGCTGGGCGGCCACCAGGTTGATCACCCGGTAAACGTGATTGCGATAGGGCGTCTGGTCGCGACCGAAGCGCTCCGCGTACTGGTCGAACAGGCCGTCGAGTTCCGGCAGTTCGGTGATCAACCGTCTCATCATCGTCCTTGGCGGCCGGGCCGCCAGACTGCGTTCCTTTACTCCGCAATTAACCACGCCCGGCCCCGGATGTCATTGGGCGGGCGCCCAATTTCGTACGTTCGTTCCCGACCGTGGCGGTTGGGTGGGGGAGGGGGATTGTTTTATAGTCGGACAATACCAGGGATTGTTGGACAAAAGATGACATTCAAAGCCCGGGAAAGCCTTTCCGAACAGATCGCCGGCCATCTGGCCGGGCAGATCATCCGCGGTGAAATGCTGGCCGGCGACCGCATTCAGGAGCTGCGCGTGGCCGGCGAGCTGGAAGTGAGCCGTGGTTCGGTGCGCGAGGCGCTGCTGATTCTCCAGCGCCGCCACCTGATCGATATCCTGCCGCGCCGGGGCGCGGTGGTGAAGGACATGTCCGAGTCCCACGTGCGCGGGCTCTACGAGCTGATCCAGGTACTGCTCGGCCTGGTCATCCGCAAGGCCATCAAGAACGTCCGCGAGGAGGATCTGGACCCGATCATCGCCCTGATCCATGAACTCCAGGTGGCCGCCTCGGACCGCGACGTGGATCGCTTCTTCGACCTGAGTTTCCAGTTCCTGGAGCACGCCTATCCGTTCGCCCGCAACGCCTTCGTGGAGGAGGTGCTCACCGACCTGCATCCGGCCCTGCAGCGCACCTACTTCATGGCGCTGCACCTGGACGGCGATGAAATGAAGGAGTGCCTGTCCTTCTACAAGGCCCTGGTGGAAACCATCTTCCGCCGCGACGTGCGCTCCGCCCTGGAGATCATCCGCGAGTTCGCCGAGCGTCAGTCCGAGCTGGTCCAGGAGTCGATCACCCGGGCCCGCCAGATCGAGGCCGCCTGGAGCGGCCGGCGCAACCGCTAGCTGTGTAAAGCCACCAGGTTGTTCAGTAAGGGCAGCCGGCTGACGGGAGGCAGATAGCCAAGGCTGGAATGGGGTCGA
>NZ_JABJWH010000025.1 GCF_015265435.1 Alloalcanivorax profundimaris
ATCGCGACTGAAGTCGCTCCTACCGCATCCTTTTACTGTAGATACCGTCTCTCCTATCCGGACTCAACCCCCAACGGGTTGGGTCTGGAATGGGGTTTGCCGATGCAGCACGCCGAAGGCGATGTGCACCAGCTTGCGCATGGCGGCCCCCAGAGCGGACATGGGAGGTTTACCCGCTTGCCGCAATCGGGTGTAAAGCGCTTCCACCATCGGATTGTGTCGACTCGCGACCACTGCCGCCATGTACAGCCGTCGACGCATCATTGGCGCGCCCTTTTTGGTCAGACGTGGCCGACTTCGCACCGAGGTCCCGGAGGTCCATTCGCGCGGTACCAGCCCCACGAACGCCGCCGCCTGGCGGGCACTGCGGAACACCTTGCCCCGCAGTAGAACCATCAGATGGACCGACGTGGCGTCACCGATCCCGGGGATGCTCTTCAAGAGCTCCTGGTCGCGCTGGAGGTCACCATCGCTGTCGATATGGTCTTTAATCTCTTCGCGTAGTCGTTTCGCTTCGCTCTGCAAGGCCAGCAGAACCTGATCGATCGACGATACCGTTTCCGTATCCCGACTGAACTGAGCCTTCTCACGACGATTTTGTTCGCGCTGGATGTCCTGCTGGACCGTCTCCAGACGGCTGGCCAGGCGCCGTAAGCGGCGGATCCCCGCCGGTTCCGGCTTCCATCTGGGAGGCTGACGATCAAGGCCGTAGCGCGCCAGAAGCTGGCTGTCTTTCTTGTCCGTCTTGCCCGAGTTACCCAGCGCCTGGGCGTAATGGCGCACCTGGGCGGGGTTCACCACATGAACCTGCACACCCACCTCATGCAGCCACTCCGTCACGGGCTCGTGGTAAATTCCCGTGGCTTCCAGGTACACGCGCAGATCCCCGGCCTGTTCGCCGGTTTGGCGGGTCAGCCAGTCCATCAGCGCGGGATAGTGTTTAGGATGATTGGTGAAGACCTTGGTCTTCATCTTGCCGTTCTCACGCAGCCAGCACAGGTCCAGTTTGCCTTTGCTGACGTCGATGCCAATGTGGGCCATCTCTCCACCTTTCCTTGTTCGTACAGCCTCTCTTCGCACGGAAGTGGCTTGGATACCGTTCAAGTTTCGAGAGAAACAGCCTGGTGGTCCCATCTACTGCACAGGTTCCAGGACCTCAGGAGCGACTCGGGTTGCCACCAGGCTGAAAGGGGGATGATAGCTAATCATCTCCCCTGCGGAGAGACACAAGGAGCGAC
>NZ_JABJWH010000026.1 GCF_015265435.1 Alloalcanivorax profundimaris
TTTCCGGGAACGCCGTGAACCCGTCCCTGGGGGCTCCCGGTTTGACATCCTGTCAAACAGGGTCCCGGAAAGGGGGCCACGCCGCTCCGCTCCGGGGTAACGCCGGCGGTTTTTTGGAGGAGGATTACGGCAAAGCCACGGCAAGAAGGAGCGGCAAGGTCAGGAAGGACAGAACGGTGGAGAACACCACCATGGCCGCCACCTCCTCCGGCCCCTGCCGGTAGGTCTGCGCAAGCAGGTAGTTGAACACCGCCACCGGCATGGTGGACTGAATCAGGATCACGCCACGCAACACGCCCTCCACCCCGGCCAGCTCGCACACCAGCCAGGCGGCGGCGAACCCCAGCGTCAGACGCAGCGCGGCGAAGCCGGCGCCGGGCCCCAGGTGGCGCACCCGCAGCTGGGACAGGGACACCCCCAGGGTGATCAGCATCAGCGGGATGGTCAGATCGCCGATCAGCCGCACGCTGTTGAACAGCCACTCCGGCAAGCGCACCTGGAACAGCACCATGGCCACGGCGATCACCACCGACACCAGGATCGGATGGCGGAACAGCTTCCAGGACAGCCCCTGGCCGCTGACCACCGCCAACCCGAAGGAGAACTGCACCACCGAGGTGAGCATCATCCAGGCCAGGGCCAGCGCCA
This sequence comes from Alloalcanivorax profundimaris, assembly GCF_015265435.1. Taxonomy (GTDB): domain Bacteria; phylum Pseudomonadota; class Gammaproteobacteria; order Pseudomonadales; family Alcanivoracaceae; genus Alloalcanivorax; species Alloalcanivorax profundimaris. The sequence continues at coordinate 649 of NZ_JABJWH010000026.1, forward strand.
GGCCCCGGTCGCCGAACGCCAACATGGCCAGGGGCAGGCCCATGTTGCCGGTGTTGGGGAACATCATCGAGGGCAGGAACACGCGCAGCGGGCGCCCGCACAGATGCAGCACCAGCCAGGCCACCAGGCCGGTGAGGGTGAGCACGGCCAGGAACAGGCCGGTGATGCGCGCCAGGGCCGCCATGTCCAGATCGCTTTTGCCCAGGGTGGCGACGATCAGGCAGGGCGTGGCCACGGTGGTGACCAGGGCGGTGACCATGCGGGTGTCGAAGGGCCGGCCGGTGCGGCCCCAGAAAAAGCCCACGCCGGCGCAGGCCAGCACCGGCGCCATCACCGCCCAGATTTTAGCGATCATGATATTATCCTTCGCCCCGGCGCGCGGCGCCGGGCGCATCCCGATTCAAGCGGCCCGATTCAAGTGGCGTAGTCTGAGGAGCCGGCCCCGACATGTCCAACGGCGATTTCGCCCCGATCCAGCCCGCTCGCCTGCACTGGCAGGACCACACACCGGTGGCGCGGGACTTCGACGATCCCTATTTTTCCCGCCAGGACGGCCGCGCCGAAAGCCGCTATGTGTTCCTGGACGGCAACCGCTTGAGTGAGCGCTTCGCCGCCCTCGCCGACGGCGACCGCTTCGTGATCGGCGAGACCGGCTTCGGCACCGGCCTGAACATGCTGCTGGCCGCCGCCCTGTTCCGCCAGCGGGCCCCGGCGGGGGCGCGGCTGGATCTGTTCTCGGTGGAAAAGCACCCGCTCGGCGCCGAGGATCTGGACCGGGCGCTGGCGGCCTGGCCGGACAGCGCCGACACCCCGGAGTGGGACGCGCTCCGCGATGCCCTGCGCCACCAGTATCCGCCGGCCTCGCCGGGCTGCCACCGGCTGTGGTTGGCGGACAACGTCGGCCTGACGCTGATGTTCGGCGACGCCGAGCCCCTGTGGCGGCTGTGCCCGGCGCGGGTGGACGCCTGGTTCCTGGACGGTTTCGCGCCGGCGCGCAACCCGGCCATGTGGCAACCGGCCCTGTTCGAGCAGCTCGCCGCCCACAGCCGCCCCGGCGCCACCCTGGCCACCTTCACCGCCGCCGGCGCGGTGCGCCGGGGGCTGGTGGACGCCGGCTTCCGGGTGGAGCGCATCGACGGCTTCGGCCACAAGCGGCATATGGTGGTGGGCACCTTCGGGCCGGACCCGGCGGCCTGGCGGCCCGGGCGCCAGCGCCGGGGCGAGGCGCTGGTGGCCGGCGCCGGCCTGGCCGGGGCCACCGCCGCCCGGGCCCTGGCGGAGCGCGGCTGGCGGGTCACCGTGGTGGACCCGGCGGGCATCGCCACGGCGGCCTCCGGCAACCACGCCGGGGTGGTCTACAGCACCCCCAGCCCGCACCTCACCGCCCAGAACCGCTTCTACCAGCTCAGCTACGGCCACGCCCTGCGCTGGCTGGGCCGCCACCGCTTCCCGGCGGACGGCCAGGGCGCCCTGAACGGCGTGATCCAGCACTATGTGGACGACAAGCAGCGCGCCAAGATCCGCGCCGCCGCCGACAGCGGCGCCTGGCCGGACTCGCTGCTGCTGGCCGGCGACGACCGCGCCGAGCTGCGCGGCGGCGGCTACCTGAACCCGCCAGCCTGGTGCCGCGCCCTGCTCGACCATCCGGCGATCCGGGTACGCCGGGCCGCCGTCACCGCCCTGGCCAGCGGCACGCCGGCCCGGGCCACCCTGGACGACGGCGAGCAGGTGGACGCCGACGCGATAGTGATCGCCACCGCCGGCGCCGCCAAGCAACTCACCGTGGACGGCGCCCCCCTGGACTGGCTGCCGCTCAAGCTGATTCGCGGCCAGGTGAGCTACTGCGCCGCCACCGGGGCCAGCGCCGCCTGGGACCGGGCCCGCTGCCATGGCGGTTACCTGACCCCGGCCCTGGACGGCCTGCACTGCGTGGGCGCCACCTTCGACCTGCACGACCCGGACCCGGCGCCCCGGGACCAGGACGACGCCGCCAACCTGGCGCAGCTGCGCCGGCACCTGCCGGACCACTGGGCGGAACTGGGCGGCGACGCCATCCGCGTGGTGGACCGGCGGGTGGGCCTGCGTTGCCAGAGCACCGACTTCCTGCCCCTGGCCGGCCCGCTGCCGGACCCGGCCCGGGACGACCTGGCCGCCCTGCCCGGCCTGTGGCTGAGCATCGCCCACGGCAGCCGGGGCATCACCGGCACGCCGCTGTGCGCGGAGATCCTGGCGGACCGCATCAGCGACGCGCCGCCGCCGGCGGACCGGCCATTGCTGGACGCCCTGGATCCGGTCAGATTCCTGAAACGACAACGAAAAAAACGATAACGAGGTTCGCCCATGTTTCCGATCACCGCCCTGTACGCCGCGCTGTGCGGCCTGTTGGTCCTGGCCCTGGCTTTCAACGTGGTGCGCTACCGCTTCGGCCGGGGGATTTCCCTGGGCGACGGCGGCGACGCGCGCATCACCCGGGCGGTGCGCGCCCACGGCAACGCGGTGGAGTACATCCCGCTGGCGCTGATCCTGATCGGCCTGCTGGAGGGCAACAACGCCAACGCCTGGGCGTTGCATCTGTACGGGGCGCTGCTGGTGCTGGGGCGGGTGGCCCATGCCTGGGGCATGACCGGGCCGGGCAGCGAGGTGAACAATTTCCGAAAGCTGGGCATCATCGCCACCTGGACGGTGTTCCTGGTCGCCAGCGTGCATTTGTTGGTGGTGGCCGTGGCGTACTGAAGCGGTGGTTCTCCATCGGGGCCGCGTCTCGGCGTGGCCCCCTTTCCGGGAACGCCGTGAACCCGTCCCTGGGGGCTCCCGGTTTGACATCCTG
>NZ_JABJWH010000002.1 GCF_015265435.1 Alloalcanivorax profundimaris
ATCCGGAGACCATCAAGGCCGCCGAGTTTTCGGCAGCTTCTGCTAAGCAAGAATCCGGGACCCTGCGCTGGTTGCTCGGCATCAATGCACTTCTGTTCGTGGTGGAAATGACTGCCGGTCTGATCGCCCAGTCCACCGGCCTGATTGGAGAATCCCTGGACAATTTTGCCGATGCGGCGGTGTACGGGCTTGCCCTTTATGCGGTTGGACATAGCGTGAAAATGCAGGTACGTGCCGCGCATCTTGCTGGTGTACTGCAACTGATCTTGGCTGTGGGCGTGCTCGTAGAGGTGGTGAGACGCTTTGTATTCGGTAGTGAGCCTGAATCGCTGGTGATGATGGCTATCGCATTCGTCGCATTGATTGCCAATACCAGTTGTCTGCTGCTCATATCCAAACATCGGGAAGGCGGGGCGCACATGAAGGCAAGCTGGATATTCTCGGCCAACGACGTGGTGATCAACCTGGGGGTCATCACCGCCGGCGCCCTGGTCGCGTGGACCGGTTCCAATTATCCGGATCTGATTATCGGCACCATCGCGGGGGGCATTGTACTTAACGGTGCCAGACGCATTTTGGCGTTGAAGGGTTAAATAATGCTCATTATTGGCAAAAAGCTCTCGCCGTATGCCCTATTGTCCATATCGGGCCTGCTGGCAGCGTCTGATCAGGCTGTAAAGTGGCTGGTGCAGCAATCAATGGCCTATGGCGAGTCTATTTCAGTGACCCCGTTCTTTAACTGGGTGCACCTATGGAACACCGGTGCCGCATTCAGTCTTTTTGCGAATGGTGGAGGCTGGCAGCGCTACTTTTTTATCGGAATCGCGGTAGTGGTCTCGATTTTTCTGATCAAGCTGATCCTTGAAAATCGTCATAAAGGAGAAGCCATCGCTTACAGTCTTATCCTCGGTGGCGCCATGGGCAACCTGATTGACCGGGTCTTTCGTGGCTATGTTGTGGATTCCTTTGATTTCTATTGGCGAGACTGGCATTGGCCGGCCTTCAACCTGGCTGATATTGCAATTGTCCTCGGTGCCTTACTTTTCGTTTCC
>NZ_JABJWH010000027.1 GCF_015265435.1 Alloalcanivorax profundimaris
GGTGCCGTCCCGGTACGGCGTCTTGAGCTGGTAGCGCACGTTGCCGCCTCGTGTTAACGACAGCCGCTTCTCGGATACCGCCGGGCGGCTGATGTACCGGCACAGCCGTTCGAGCTTCTTGCGTTCATCGGCCCTGGCCGCCACGCCGGCGTGCAGGCTGAACCCGGCTACCTTGCCAATCCCGTCACCGAACGGATCACCACTGGTCGGCAGAGTTTGCAAAGTGAACACCTTTCGCCCCGCCTGTGAACCGACAGCGATACGGTAAGTGATCGAGTGCCCCAGCAGGGGTGTCATCGGGTCGTCATCCACCGCATCCGAGGCCAGATAGCTGTTTTCGACATCCCGTTCCAGCAGGCCTTGCCGTTCCAGATAGCGACCCACCCGGTGGGCGATGGTGTGCGTCAGCTGGGTGAGCTCTGGGCTGGTCGGCGCCTTGACCCAGCGGAAACGCGCTGAGCCGTGGGATTGCTCGACATACACACCGTCGAGAAACAGCATGTGGAAGTGAACATTCAGATTGAGCGCCGATCCAAAACGCTGGATCAGGGTGACCGCGCCCGTCTTGGCCACTTGGTGGGTATGGCCCGCTTTCTTGACCAGGTGCGTGGCAATGACGCGGTAAACGATGCCCAGCACCCGCCCCATGATCTCGGGCCGGCTGGCAAACAGGAAACGCAGCTGAAACGGGAAACTCAACACCCACTGACGCATGGGTTGTTCAGGCAGTACTTCATCAACCAGCAAGGCGGCACTTTCGGCCATCCGCCGCGCCCCACAGCTCGGGCAGAAACCGCGACGCTTACAGCTGAAAGCGACCAGGTGCTCGGCGTGGCAAGACTCGCAGCGAACCCGTAGAAAGCCATGCTCCAGCCGCCCGCATTGGAGAAATTCTTCAAATTCCCGTTGCACATAGCCCGGCAATTCCTTTCCCTGCTCTGCCATAAGCGCAGCGAATGCCGGGTAATACTCGTCAACGATCTGATAGAGAAGGGTTTGCTCGGGTCGGTGGCTCTGGTAACGACCAGTATCCCGATCCCGGCTGGCCGTCCTGGCCGCCACATGAGGCATGTTCCGCGTCCTTGCAATACTGTGTTTACATACAGTCTATCGCTTAGCGGAAAGTTCTTTTACCCTCAGCCGAAATGCCTGCCGTTGCTAGACATTGCCAGCCAGTGCCCGTCACTCCCACTCAATCGTAGCCGGCGGCTTGGACGAGATGTCATACGTCACCCTGCTAATCCCGGGGATCTCATTAATGATCCGGCTGGAGACCTTCTCCAGGAATTCGTAGGGCAAGTGCGCCCAGCGGGCGGTCATGAAGTCGATGGTCTCGACGGCGCGCAGCGCTACTACGTATTCGTAGCGGCGGGCGTCGCCGACGACGCCGACGGATTTGACCGGGAGGAAGACGGCGAAGGCCTGGCTGGTTTTGTGGTAGAGGCCGTCGGCTTTGAGTTCTTCGATGAAGATGTGGTCCGCGAGGCGGAGGGTGTCGGCGTATTCCTTTTTGACTTCGCCGAGGATGCGCACGCCCAGGCCGGGGCCGGGGAAGGGGTGGCGGTAGACCATGTCGTAGGGGAGGCCGAGTTCGAGGCCGATTTTACGCACTTCGTCTTTGAAGAGTTCGCGCAGGGGTTCGACGAGCTTGAGTTTCATGTGCTCGGGGAGGCCGCCAACGTTGTGGTGGGATTTGATCACGTGGGCGCCGCCGGTTTTGGAGGCGGCGGATTCGATTACGTCCGGATAGATAGTGCCTTGGGCGAGCCAGTTGGCGTTTTTCAGTTTGGCGGCTTCGGCGTCGAAGATGTCGATGAAGGTGTTGCCGATGATTTTGCGCTTTTTCTCCGGGTCGGCTTCGCCGGCGAGCCGGGAGAGGAAGTGGTCTTCGGCGTCGACGCGGATGACGCGGACACCCATGTGTTCGGCGAACATTTCCATGACCTGGTCGCCTTCGCCGTGGCGGAGGAGGCCGTTGTCGACGAAGACGCAGGTGAGCTGGTCACCGATGGCTTTGTGCAGGAGCGCGGCGACCACGGAGGAGTCCACGCCGCCGGAGAGGCCGAGGATGACTTCGTCGGTGCCGACCTGTTCCTGGATGGTGGCGATGGCGTCGTCGATGATCTTGGCCGGGGTCCAGAGGGCGTCACAGGCGCAGATTTCGCGGACGAAGCGTTCGAGGATGCGGCCGCCTTGGAGGGTGTGGGTGACTTCCGGGTGGAACTGGATGCCGTAGAAGCGTTTGTCGTCGTTGGCCATGCCGGCGATGGGGCAGCTGTCGGTGGTGGCGGTGACGACGAAGCCTTCGGGGGTGGAGCCGACTCGGTCGCCGTGGCTCATCCATACGTCCAGGTATTCGGTGCCGGCTTCTTCGTGGTCGATGATGCCGTTAAGCAGGTTGCTGCCCTCGGATTTCGCGACGCGGGCGTAGCCGAATTCGTGTTTTTCACCGGCGACCACGGAGCCGCCCAGTTGCTCGGCCATGGTTTGCATGCCGTAGCAGATGCCCAGTACCGGCACGCCCTGTTCGAACACCGCTTGCGGGGCCCGCGGGGTCTCGGCGGCGGTGACGGATTCCGGGCCGCCGGAGAGGATGATGCCTTTGGGGTCGAACTCGGCGATGTCCTCGGCGGTGGCGTCGAAGGCGCGGATTTCGCAGTAGACGCCGATTTCGCGGACGCGGCGGGCGATCAGCTGGGTGTACTGGGAGCCGAAGTCGAGGATCAGGATGCGCTGGGCGTGAATGTCTTGCATGGCTTAATTTCCGCTGGACGCCGGACGCTGGACGCCGGACGCCGGTTGTTGTGACGCTGGACGCCTGACGCCGGATGCTGGACGCTTTAAAAACAAAAATCGGGCGAGCCTTGGCTCGTCCGATTTTCTGCGTCTGGCGTCCGGCGTCAAGCGTCCGGCTCCCGTGGGCTCACCCCACGGGGTAGTTCGGTGCTTCCTTGGTGATGGTCACGTCGTGGACGTGGGATTCTTTCATGCCCGCGTTGGTGACCTTCACGAAGTACGGCTTGGTGCGCATTTCTTCGACGCTGGCGCAGCCGGTGTAACCCATGGAGGCGCGCAGGCCGCCCATCAGCTGGTGAACGATGGCGCTCATCGGGCCTTTGTAGGGCACGCGGCCTTCGATGCCTTCGGGCACCAGCTTCTCGATGCCGGCGGCGGCGTCCTGGAAGTAGCGGTCCGAGGAGCCGGTTTTGCCGGACATGGCGCCCAGGGAGCCCATGCCCCGGTAGGCTTTGTAGTAGCCGCCCTGGAACAGTTCCACTTCGCCGGGGGCTTCCTCGGTGCCGGCCAGCAGGGAGCCGATCATGATGGCGTGGGCGCCGGCGGCGACGGCCTTGGCGATGTCGCCAGAGAAGCGGATGCCGCCGTCGGAGATCAGCGGCACGCCGGAGTCCTTGAGTGCCGCGGCCACTTCGGAGACGGCGGTGATCTGCGGCACGCCGATGCCGGCGACGATGCGGGTGGTGCAGATGGAGCCGGGGCCGATGCCGACTTTCACGCCGTCGGCGCCGGCTTCAACGAGCGCCTTGGCGGCTTCGGCGGTGGCGATGTTGCCGCCGATCACGTCCACTTCGGGGAAGTGTTTCTTGACCCAGGCGACGCGATTGAGCACGCCCTGGGAGTGGCCGTGGGCGGTGTCCACCACGATCACGTCGACGCCGGCTTCCACCAGCGCCGCCACGCGCTCCTCGGTGCCGCCGCCGGTGCCCACGGCGGCGCCCACGCGCAGGCGGCCCTGGGCGTCCTTGCAGGCGTTGGGGTAACGGGTGGCTTTTTCGATGTCCTTGACGGTGATCATGCCGCGCAGGGCGCCGGATTCATTGACCACCAGAATCTTCTCGATGCGATGCTTGTGCAGCAGGGCCTGCACTTCGCTGGCGTCGGCGCCCTCGCCCACCGTCACCAGGCGTTCGCGGCCGGTCATGATGTCGGCCACGTGCTGGTCGTAGTCGGTGATGAAGCGGGTGTCGCGGCTGGTGACGATGCCCACCACCTGCTCGCCTTCCACCACCGGCACGCCGGAGATGTTGTTGGTGTCGGTGAGGTTGATCAGCTCACGGACGGTGGCGTTGGGGCTGATGGTGATCGGGTCCTTGACCACGCCGGATTCGAATTTCTTGACCGCGCGCACCTGCCGGGCCTGGTCTTCCACCGGCATGCTCTTGTGCAGAATGCCAATGCCGCCTTCCTGGGCCATGGTGATGGCCAGGCGGTGTTCGGTGACGGTGTCCATGGCCGCCGAGATCAGGGGGATGTTCAGCTCGATATTGCGCGTCAGGCGCGTCTTGAGCGAGACCTCGTTGGGCAGCACATCGGAGTGGGCGGGCAGGAGCAGAACGTCGTCGAACGTCAGTGCTTCTTGCGCGATTCTGAGCATTTTGCACCCCTAGGCACAGAGAGAAACTGGGGGAGTCTGGACCCCGGAGCGCCGGGCTGTCGCCGGCCGGGAAGCCGGGTCGGGCGGGGAGGAGCCGGCGCGAGGGCGAACCAGGGGCTCCGTTAAATTAAGCCGGATAATATACCGTAAATTAACCCCTCCCGGCAATCGAAATGCATCGCCAGCAGGTGGCTCGGTGGCCGCTTTCAGCGGCCGATGCAGGGTGAAGGATGCAGGATACAGGCGCGGATGGGGCCCTCGTATCGGAGAGGCCATGGTCGCGAAAAAGCCATGGGGTGAGGGCATGTGCCCAAGACATGCGCGGGCACGGCCTGGCGTTCAAGCACGGCCCACCCCGCGCGCCTGTATCCTGAATCCTTCACCCTGCATCGCGATTTCTGGCCGGCAAGGCCATAAATCGCTACATTGCGCGCCATGGACCCATCATCGCGCAGCCAACCGTATTCCGTCAGCCGCTTGAACCTGGAGGCCCAGGGCCTGCTGGAGGGCAGCTTCCCCTTGATCTGGCTTCAGGGGGAGCTGTCCAATCTGGCGCGGCCCCGCTCCGGGCACATCTACTTCAGCCTCAAGGACGAGCGGGCCCAGGTTAGTGGGGCCATGTTTCGAAACCGTAACAGCCGGCTACGGTTCCAGCCCCGGGACGGCCAGCAGGTGCTGGTGCGGGCACGCATTACCCTGTATGTGCCCCGGGGTGGTTTCCAGATCATCGTCGAGCACATGGAAGAGGCGGGTGAAGGCGCCCTGCGGGCCCAGTTCGATGCGCTCAAGGCCAAGATGGAAGCCGAGGGGCTGTTCGCCCAGGAACGTAAGCGCCCACTTCCCGCCTGGCCCCGGCAAATCGGGGTAATCACCAGCCCCAGCGGGGCGGCGATTCGCGATATTCTGCATGTGCTCAAGCGGCGGGCGCCGTCGATTCCGGTGCTGATTTTCCCCACCCCGGTGCAGGGCGCCGAGGCGCCGGCGCAAATCCGCGCGGCCCTGGAGCGGGCCACCGCCCGGGGCGATTGCGACGTGCTGGTGATCGGCCGGGGCGGCGGCAGTCTGGAGGATCTGTGGGCGTTCAACGACGAAGCCCTGGTGCGGGCGGTGGCGTCCAGCCCGGTGCCGGTGGTGAGCGCCGTGGGCCACGAGGTGGACGTGGCGCTCACCGATTTCGCGGCGGATGTGCGCGCGCCGACGCCGTCGGCGGCGGCGGAGCTGATCAGCCCGGACGGCGAGACGTTGCTGTCGCGGCTGTCGGTGCTGGCGCGGCGCCAGCGGCAGTTCATGGGCCTGGCCCTGCGCGCCCAGCGCCAGCGGCTGGAGGGCCTGACCCGGCGGCTGCAGGCGCGCCATCCGGAGCGGCAGTTGGAGCAGACCCGGCAGCTGGTGGATGAGCAGCAGGCGCGGCTGGCCCGGGCCCTGCGCCAGCGGCTGGCGTTACTGCTGAGCCGCTGGCGGCCGCTGGATGTGCGGTTGCGCCAGCAGTCGCCGGCCCAGCAGGTGACGCGGCAGGCCCAGCGGCTGGCGGAGTTGCGGCGGCGGCTGCCGGTGCCGCTCACCCATCAACAGCGCCATCTGGCCCAGCGGCTGAGTGGTCTGGGCCACCGGCTGAATACCGCCAGCCCCCTGGCCACCCTGGACCGGGGCTATTCGCTGACGCTGGTGGATGGCGAGCCGCTGCGCTCGGTGGAGAGCCTCCAGGAGGGCCAGACCGTGGAGACGCGGCTGGCCAAGGGCTCCTTCGAAGCTACCGTCACCCGCGTTAAACCCCCGGAGTAAGCCGGCGCGGAGCCCCCCCCCCACTGTAGATACCCTGTTCGCGGTCAAGCGTTTTGCAGGCCAGCGGTTTGAAAAAGGCGGGCCGAATCGAACGGGGTATCGGTCTTC
>NZ_JABJWH010000028.1 GCF_015265435.1 Alloalcanivorax profundimaris
GGCGGCCTCACAGGGCGAACCTCATTTGAGGTTCGCCCTTTTTACTTCGCCCCGGGTCCGGATTGAGGATCTCCGCCAAGGTTCGGCGGTCGAACAGACTTAACTGCAGCACCCGCATGATCCGCTGAACCGTCCAGCCCGCCCGGGCACTGTGCCGGGCAAACGCCACCAGCAAGTAAGTGATCATGGCGATCCACAACTGGGTCAGTACCGCGTTCCTCGAGGTCCCCACGAACGCCTTGATCTTCAGGTTCTGCTTGATCGTCTTGAAGAAGATCTCGATCCGCCAGCGGTCCTTGTACAAGGCCGCGATGGTCGCCGCGCTCAGACCAAAATGGTTGGTCAGGAACACGTAATGCTTGCCCGTCTCCCGGTCAACGAAGCCCACCCGCCGCAGGCGCGGCGCTCCGCGCTTGAGGGCGTGCGCGCTGTTGAGCTGGATGGTCTGGTCGCAGGTCAGCCCCTTGGATCGGTCCACCGGACGCCGCTCCTCGACCCGGTAAATGGAGTTCGGCCTGAGCCGGGTAACGAAGAAAACCCCTTGGTCCGTCAACGACTTATACCAGCCGTAATCCACATACCCCTTGTCGAACACCACGATGCTGCTCTTCGGGAAGGCGAACCGCCGTCCCTGCACCAG
>NZ_JABJWH010000029.1 GCF_015265435.1 Alloalcanivorax profundimaris
CAACGCATCATTCAAGCTCGCTACAAGCGGCGGATTTACCGTCAGATCAGCCAGGAGACCGGAATCAGTGTCAGCACCATCGCCCGCGTGTTACGCCGCGAAGGACTCAACCGGCTGGCGGCGCTGGAGCCGGCACCGCCGCCCCAACGCTACGAGCGAGAGGCGCCTGGCGATCTACTGCATCTGGACATCAAGAAGCTGGGACGCTTCGACAAGCCGGGACACCGGGTCACCGGCGATCGCCAGAAAGGACGCTCCCGAGGCGCCGGCTGGGACTATGTTCATGTCGCCATCGACGACCATAGCCGCGTCGCCTGGGCCGGCATCAAGCCGGATGAAACCGGCGCCAGTGCCTGGCGGGCCCTGATCGCGGCGGTGCGCTACTACCGGCATCTGGGGATCCGGTTCCGCGAGGTTCTGACCGACAATGGCGCCTGCTATCGTTCCAAGGCCTTCGCCCGGATCTGCCGACGTCTGGGCCTCAAACGCAAGCGAACCCAGCCTTACCGACCCCGCACCAACGGCAAGGCCGAGAGGCTCATCCAGACCGCCTTGCACGAGTGGGCCTATGCCAGGGCCTACGAAAACGCCGCCCAGCGCGCCGAATGCCTAACAACCTGGCTACACCAGTACAACTGGCATCGACCCCATTCCAGCCTTGGCTATCTGCCTCCCGTCAGCCGGCTGCCCTTACTGAACAACCTGGTGGCTTTACACA
>NZ_JABJWH010000030.1 GCF_015265435.1 Alloalcanivorax profundimaris
GGAACAGGGTCGCTCACATGGGCCTGTGTAGGGACAGAAGGACACCGTATCCACGCGTTTCGCGAGGCGAAACCGAACAGCCGCCTCGCGGCTGGCCCGAAGGGTGAGCCCCGCAGGGGCGAATCAAATACAAAAAACCCCCGGCACTTTCGTGACGGGGGTCTTTTGTATTTAGGAGCCTGACGATGACCTACTCTCACATGGGGAAACCCCACACTACCATCGGCGCTGAGTGGTTTCACTTCTGAGTTCGGCATGGAATCAGGTGGTTCCCACTCGCTATGGTCGTCAGGCAAACCGGTTTGGTGATGATCACCAAATAGGGTTGCCTTGCCCGTTGGGCACGGGCAAAGCCAATCTGGAAAACGAGGCGTCCAGCGTCAGGGTCATCCGACACCTGTTGCTATTCAGTGCTTGAGATCGTTGACCGCTGCCTCGCAGGCCGTTCCCTGGGGAACCGGCAAAACTGCTTTGGCGTTATATGGTCAAGCCGCACGGGCAATTAGTACGGGTTAGCTTCACGCCTCGCAGCGCGTCCACATCCCGCCTATCAACGTGGTGGTCTTCCACGGCCCTTCAGGACCCTCAAGGGGTCAGGGAGATCTCATCTCGAGGGAGGCTTCCCGCTTAGATGCTTTCAGCGGTTATCCCGTCCGAACGTAGCTACCCGGCAATGCCACTGGCGTGACAACCGGAACACCAGAGGTTCGTCCACTCCGGTCCTCTCGTACTAGGAGCAGCTCCTCTCAAATCTCCAACGCCCACGGCAGATAGGGACCGAACTGTCTCACGACGTTCTAAACCCAGCTCGCGTACCTCTTTAAATGGCGAACAGCCATACCCTTGGGACCGGCTTCAGCCCCAGGATGAGATGAGCCGACATCGAGGTGCCAAACACCGCCGTCGATGTGAACTCTTGGGCGGTATCAGCCTGTTATCCCCGGAGTACCTTTTATCCGTTGAGCGATGGCCCTTCCATACAGAACCACCGGATCACTAAGACCTGCTTTCGCACCTGCTCGACTTGTAGGTCTCGCAGTCAAGCACCCTTCTACCTTTACGCTCATTGCACGATGTCCGACCGTGCTGAGGGTACCTTTGTGCTCCTCCGTTACTCTTTGGGAGGAGACCGCCCCAGTCAAACTACCCACCACACAATGTCCCCGATCCCGATAAGGGACCTGGGTTAGAACCTCGAACATGCCAGGCTGGTATTTCAAGGGCGACTCCACGATGACTGGCGTCACCGCTTCAATGTCTCCCAGCTATCCTACACAAGCAGGCTCAAAGTCCACTGTGAAGCTGTAGTAAAGGTTCACGGGGTCTTTCCGTCTAGCCGCGGGTACACAGCATCTTCACTGCGATTTCGATTTCACTGAGTCTCGGGTGGAGACAGTGCCCCCATCATTACGCCATTCGTGCAGGTCGGAACTTACCCGACAAGGAATTTCGCTACCTTAGGACCGTTATAGTTACGGCCGCCGTTTACCGGGGCTTCGATCAAGAGCTTCGCCGAAGCTAACCCCATCAATTAACCTTCCGGCACCGGGCAGGCGTCACACCCTATACGTCCGCTTACGCGTTTGCAGAGTGCTGTGTTTTTAATAAACAGTTGCAGGGGCCTTTTCACTGCGGCCACTCGGTGCTTACGGGGCAAGCCCTTCACACCAAGCGGCGTACCTTCTCCCGAAGTTACGGTACCATTTTGCCTAGTTCCTTCACCCGAGTTCTCTCAAGCGCCTTAGAATACTCATCCCAACCACCTGTGTCGGTTTGGGGTACGGTTCCTTGTAACCTGAAGCTTAGAAGATTTTCCTGGAAGCAGGGCATCAACCACTTCCCAGCCGCAAAGGGCCGGTGGTCTCGACTCTCAGCCTTAAGGTGCCGGATTTGCCTAACACCTCAGCCTACGGTCTTTCCCCGGGACAACCAACGCCCGGTAGGCCTAGCCTTCTCCGTCTCTCCATCGCAGTTACAAGAAGTACGGGAATATTAACCCGTTTCCCATCAGCTACGCCTTTCAGCCTCGCCTTAGGGGCCGACTCACCCTGCGCCGATTAGCGTTGCGCAGGAAACCTTGGTCTTTCGGCGTGCGGGTTTTTCACCCGCATTATCGTTACTCACGTCAGCATTCGCACTTGTGATACCTCCAGCATGCTTCTCAACACACCTTCACAGGCTTACACAACGCTCCCCTACCCAGTGCCAAAGGCACTGCCGCAGCTTCGGTATCCAGTTTGAGCCCCGTTACATCTTCCGCGCAGGCCGACTCGACTAGTGAGCTATTACGCTTTCTTTAAAGGATGGCTGCTTCTAAGCCAACCTCCTAGCTGTCTAAGCCTTCCCACATCGTTTCCCACTTAACTGGAATTTGGGGACCTTAGCTGGCGGTCTGGGTTGTTTCCCTCTCCACGACGGACGTTAGCACCCGCCGTGTGTCTCCCGTACTGCACTCACCGGTATTCGGAGTTTGCATCGGTTTGGTAACCCGGGATGGGCCCCTAGCCGAAACAGTGCTCTACCCCCGGTGGTGATATACGAGGCGCTACCTAAATAGCTTTCGGGGAGAACCAGCTATCTCCGGACTTGATTAGCCTTTCACTCCGACCCACAGGTCATCCGAATCTTTTTCAACAGATCCCGGTTCGGTCCTCCAGTGCGTGTTACCGCACCTTCAACCTGCCCATGGGTAGATCGTCCGGTTTCGGGTCTATTCCCAGCAACTCGTCGCCCTATTCAGACTCGGTTTCCCTACGGCTCCCCTATACGGTTAACCTCGCTACTGAGAATAAGTCGCTGACCCATTATACAAAAGGTACGCCGTCACCCGACATGCGGGCTCCGACTGCTTGTACGTACACGGTTTCAGGGTCTATTTCACTCCCCTCTCCGGGGTTCTTTTCGCCTTTCCCTCACGGTACTGGTTCACTATCGGTCAGCCAGGAGTATTTAGCCTTGGAGGATGGTCCCCCCATGTTCAGTCAAGGTTACACGTGCCCCGACCTACTCGATTTCACATGCTCAGGTTTTCGGATACGGGACTATCACCCACTATGGTCGGCCTTCCCAGACCGTTCTCCTAACCAGTCGCATGCTTAAGGGCTAATCCGCGTTCGCTCGCCGCTACTGACGGAATCTCAATTGATTTCTGTTCCTACGGGTACTTAGATGTTTCAGTTCCCCGCGTTCGCCTCCGTTACCTATGGATTCAGTAACGGATACCCGCCTTACAACGGGTGGGTTGCCCCATTCGGAAATCTCCGGGTCAAACGGTTGTTTGCCACCTAACCGGAGCTTATCGCAGGCTACAACGTCCTTCATCGCCTCTGGCTGCCAAGGCATCCACCGTGCACGCTTCGTCACTTGACCATATAACCCAAAACAGTCTGAACCGTTCAGGCCATACGAACTCGCAACGATCAACGATATCGCACCAAATAGACACAAGTGTCAGATAAACTTCTAACGCTTGTATTCCATTGGAATACTTGGACTTCTCATTTCCCAAATTGTTAAAGAGCAT
>NZ_JABJWH010000031.1 GCF_015265435.1 Alloalcanivorax profundimaris
TTTTTGCGCGAAGCGGCAGTGTTCTTCGCCAAGGAGTCGTCCTGAGGTATCAGGCGATTCAGCGCTGTCGCGGTGACTTCCCAATACGCTTGATGTGTCGATGCCTGAAGGTCTCCGCCAGCGGGTATTACGCGTGGGCTTCTGGTGCACCGTCCTCTCGGTCGGAGGCGAATCAGCGACTGCTGGCTCGTATCCGAGAGATTCATGATGACAGCGGGGGCATGATCGGCGCGCCACGTATGCATGAGGACTTGGTGGCGGAAGGCGCCTCGGTCGGTTTGAACCGAGTGGCACGCCTGATGGCCA
Source organism: Alloalcanivorax profundimaris (assembly GCF_015265435.1). Lineage (GTDB taxonomy): Bacteria > Pseudomonadota > Gammaproteobacteria > Pseudomonadales > Alcanivoracaceae > Alloalcanivorax > Alloalcanivorax profundimaris. The sequence continues at coordinate 307 of NZ_JABJWH010000031.1, forward strand.
AGAATGGTCTTCAAGGTTGGCCTCGGAAGAAGCGGGGTCGCGCTGGGCGACGATCCGTTCGGCCGCCGGGCATTCAAAATCATCTCGACCGGGACTTCTCCGCACTTGAGCCGGACACCAAGTGGGTGACTGATATCACGGAATTACCGACCCAAGAAGGGAAGCTGTTTCTGTGCGTAGTTCTGGACCTGTTCAACAAGCTGGTCGTGGGCTGGTCGATGCACCACCGACAAGATCGCCATATGGTGATCAGGGCGGTTGAGATGGCGATCTGGCAACGCCGAGGAAAGGCGCCGGTTATTCTACATTCCGACCGCGGCAGTCAATTCACTAGCGGGGATTACCAGCGTTTCCTTGGCAGCAATCGTGTTGTGAGCAGCATGAGCGCGGTGGGCCACTGTGGTGATAACGCGGCCTGTGAGGGGTTCTTCGGGGTGCTCAAGCGAGAACGGGTCCACCACCGCCAATATCGAACGCTGGATGAAGCCCGGGCCGATGTATTCGATTACATAGAGCGGTTCCATAACCCAAGAATGCGACGTAGAGTGGCCGCTCAAGACAGGAAGCTATCCGCCGTTTTAAAACCGTCCGTGGAAACGGGGTAGAACCC
>NZ_JABJWH010000003.1 GCF_015265435.1 Alloalcanivorax profundimaris
GCTGCCGGAAGGCACCGAAATGGTGATGCCGGGCGACAACGTTCAGATGAGCGTTGAGCTGATCGCGCCGATCGCCATGGAAGAGGGCCTGCGCTTCGCGGTCCGTGAAGGCGGCCGCACCGTCGGCGCCGGCGTGGTCTCCAAGATCATCGAGTAAGCCACCTCGCGGTGGTATAACGGGCCGGGGCCCACGGGTCCCGGCTGTTGTGTTTTCGAGGTTACAGGCCAGTAGTTCAATTGGTAGAGCACCGGTCTCCAAAACCGGCTGTTGGGGGTTCGAGTCCCTCCTGGCCTGCCAATTCTCCCAGAGCTGCCATCAGGCGGCGGGGTGCGTCGGCAGATGAGTGAGAAAGCAGAAGGGCAGTCTGGGTCCTCCGTTCTAGAGGCCACCAAGTGGGTCATCGCGGCCGCGCTGGTGGCTGTTGCCGTTGTGGGTAACAGCTATTTCTCCGAGGTGTCCCCCCTGTACCGGGCGCTGGGCGTGCTGGTCGTCGGTCTGGTGGCCGCGTTCGTGGCTCTGCAGACTGAACAGGGCAAGGCGTTCAACCAGCTGCGCAAGGACTCCATGGTGGAGCTGCGCAAGGTGGTATGGCCGTCCCGTCAGGAGACGCTGCAGACCACGCTGATCGTGCTGGTGTTCGTGCTGATCGTCGCACTGCTGTTGTTCGTGCTCGATTGGGTGCTCAACGGCGCGATCTCGATGCTCATCGGCTAAGGGGTACACATGGCGAAGCGTTGGTACGTCGTACACGCTTATTCCGGCTTTGAAAAGCACGTCAAGCGGGCCCTGGAAGAGCGCGTCAAGCTGCGCTCCATGGAAGAGCTGTTTGGCGAGATTCTCGTGCCCACCGAGGAAGTGGTGGAAATGCGCGGTGGCCAGAAGCGTAAGTCCGAGCGCAAATTCTTCCCCGGCTATGTGCTGGTGGAAATGGATATGTGCGACGACTCCTGGCACCTGGTCAAGGAAACGCCCAAGGTAATGGGCTTCATCGGCGAGGATCCGAAGAACCCGGGTCGCGTGTCGCCGATCACCCAGAAAGAGGCGGATGCCATCCTGCGTCGCATGGACGACGCGGTGGAGAAGCCCAAGCCGAAGACGCTGTTCGAAGCCGGCGAAGTGGTGCGCGTCATCGACGGTCCGTTCGCGGATTTCAACGGCGTGGTGGAAGAAGTGAACTACGAAAAGAGCCGCCTGCAGGTGGCGGTGCTCATTTTCGGTCGCTCCACGCCCGTGGAGCTGGAATTCGGACAGGTCGAAAAGACCTGATCCACGGTGCTCCGCCGGGTCCGGCGGGGCAAACGACCAACCTCAGGGGAGCCCGTCAAACGGCGTTTGAACCCAAGGAGTCTTAATCATGGCCAAGAAAGTCGAAGCCTACATCAAGCTGCAAGTGGCAGCGGGTCAGGCTAACCCTTCACCGCCGGTCGGCCCCGCTCTGGGCCAGCACGGCGTGAACATCATGGAATTCTGTAAAGCGTTCAACGCCCAGACCCAGCAGCTCGACCAGGGCGCGCCGGTGCCGGTGGTGATCACGGTTTACAGCGACCGCTCCTTCACCTTCACCATGAAGACGCCGCCCGCGGCGTATCTGCTGAAGAAGGCGGCCGGCATCAAGAGCGGTTCCGGCGAGCCGAACACCAAGAAGGTGGGCAAGGTGACCCGTGAGCAGCTGGAAGAGATCGCCAAGGCGAAAGAGCCGGATCTCACCGCCGCCGACATGGACGCCGCCGTGCGTACCATCGCGGGCTCCGCCCGTTCCATGGGCCTGGACGTGGAGGACTAACCAATGGCCAAGCTGTCCAAGCGCGCCCGCGCCATCCGTGAGAAAGTGGAATCGGGCAAGTTTTATCAAGTGGAAGACGCCGTGGCGCTGCTCAACGAGCTGTCCGCCGTCAAGTTCAAGGAATCCATCGATGTTTCCGTGAACCTGGGCGTGGATCCGCGTAAATCCGACCAGAACGTGCGTGGCGCTTCCGTGCTGCCCCACGGCACCGGCAAGACCGTTCGCGTCGCCGTGTTCGCCCAGGGCGCCAAGGCCGACGAAGCCAAGGAAGCCGGCGCCGACGTGGTCGGTTTCGACGATCTGGCCGAGCAGGTTCAGGCCGGCGAAATCAACTTCGACGTGGTGATCGCCTCGCCGGACGCCATGCGCGTCGTCGGTAAGCTGGGCACCATCCTCGGCCCGCGTGGTCTGATGCCGAACCCGAAGGTCGGCACCGTGACCCCGGACGTGGCCCAGGCGGTCAAGAACGCCAAGGGCGGTCAGGTGCGTTACCGCACCGACAAAGGCGGCATCATCCACTGCACCGTGGGTCAGGTGGGTTTTGACGCCAACGCCATCAAGGAAAACGTGGAAGCGTTGATCAACGACCTGAAGAAGGCCAAGCCGGCTTCCGCCAAGGGCGCCTACTTCAAGAAGATCACGCTGTCCAGCACCATGGGCCCGGGCCTGGCGATCGATACCGCCTCCCTGGCCATGTAGAAAATCCGGAGCCGGCCCCCGGGCCGGTTCCAAAGGGCTTTGATCCCGACGGCGACACCTGTCCGCAGGCCAACCGCCGGGGCGTCAAAGACCGCAGGTCCGAGGGCGCGAATGGAGTCCGGCTTCATGAGCCGAGTTTCCGCCCGAGGTTAAGGGGTAACCGCCTGCGCAGGCGCGGTAGTTGCAAATCCTGTGTCAAAGCAGGGGCTGGCTTCCGCGATAACGGACCGGGTAACCGGTCCTGGCAACCGCTGGATCCATCAGTCAGGCAGTCGACGGATCCGGTTAAGTTTGTGAATCCAGGAGGTAAATCGTGCCTTTGAATCTGGAGGACAAACGGGCGATTGTGGTTTCGGTGAATGCTGCGGCTGCCGAAGCGCTGTCCGCCGTGGTTGCCGACTATCGGGGACTTTCCGTGTCAGAGATGACCGCTCTGCGCGTGAAGGCTCGTGAAACCGGCGTGTACCTGAAAGTAGTACGGAACACGCTGGCCAAGCGCGCCGTTGAAGGCACTGAATACGAGTGTCTCAGCGACTCGCTGGTCGGCCCCACGATCCTGGCGTTTTCCCAGGCAGATCCGGGCGCAGCCGCCCGGCTGATCAAGGATTTCGCCAAGGACCACGACGCGCTCGAAGTCAAAGCACTGGCCGTAGGCGGTGTGGCGTACGAAGCCAAGGACATCGATGTCCTGGCCAAGCTGCCCACCCGTGACGAAGCCCTTGCTCAGCTTATGTCCGTCATGCAGGCCCCGGTGGCCAAGTTTGTCCGTACCCTCAACGAGGTGCCCGGCAAGTTTGTGCGTACCGTTGCCGCGGTGAAGGACAAGAAACAGCAGGAAGCTGCCTGATCCCCGGATCAGCAGCAGCGTAACTACCCGATTCCACTCGGGATCGCCCGTACGGTGATTTTAGGAGATTGAAAATGGCCGTTTCCAAAGAAGATATCCTCAGCGCAATCGCTGACATGAGCGTTATGGACCTCGTCGACCTGATCGAGGCCATGGAAGAGAAGTTTGGTGTAACCGCCGCCGCCGCCGTTGCCGCCGCTCCCGCGGCCGCTGGTGGTGACGCTGGTGCCGCCGCTGAAGAACAGACCGAGTTCGACGTGGTTCTGACCGGTTTCGGCGACAAGAAAGTCGGCGTGATCAAGGCAGTCCGCGAAGTAACCGGCCTGGGTCTGAAAGAAGCGAAAGAACTGGTCGAGGGCGCTCCCGCTCCGGTCAAGGAAGGCGCTTCCAAGGACGAAGCCGAAGAGATCAAGAAAAAGATCGAAGAGGCTGGCGGTACCGCCGAGCTCAAGTAAGCGCGAGAGCGCAATGTCTTTCCACATTCCGGCGGAAAGACACCGGCTGGCAGCTTAAGGGCTGCCAGCCTTTTGTCGTTTCTGTATGAAGGGTTTCATGCAGGAATATCACCCAGGGGTGATAGGTCAACAGCCGAGGAACGCAGATGGCATACTCATTCACTGAGAAAAAGCGGATCCGCAAAGATTTCGGCAAGCTTCCCAAGGTCATGGAGGTTCCGTATCTTCTGGCCATACAGCTCGATTCTTACCGCAAGTTCTTGCAACACGACAAGAGCGCCGAGGAGCGCTTTGACGCAGGCCTGGAAGCGGCCTTCCGGTCGGTGTTCCCGATCTCCAGCTACTCCGGGAACGCGGCCCTCGAGTATGCCGGCTATGAGTTCGGCAAACCGGTTTTTGATGTCAAAGAGTGCATCATTCGTGGCACCACCTACGCCGCGCCGCTGCGCGTGCGTATCCGTCTGGTGATCTACGACAAGGAATCCAACGGCGCGATCAAGGACATCCGCGAACAACAGGTCTACATGGGCGAGATTCCGCTCATGACCGAGAACGGTACCTTCGTGATCAACGGTACCGAGCGGGTGATCGTGTCCCAGCTGCACCGCTCGCCGGGCGTGTTCTTCGACCACGACAAGGGCAAGACCCACTCCTCGGGCAAGCTGCTGTATTCCGCGCGGGTGATTCCCTACCGCGGTTCCTGGCTGGACTTCGAGTTCGACCCGAAGGATCTGGTCTACGTGCGCATCGACCGTCGCCGCAAGCTGCCGGCGACCATCCTGCTGCGCGCGCTGGGCTACACCTCCGACGAGATCCTCGACACCTTCTTCGACACCAACGAAATCCTGTTCGAGAACGGTGTCTATCGCATGCGGCTGGTGCCGGAGCGTCTGCGTGGTGAAACCGCGACCTTCGATATCCTGGCCGGCGATGAGGTGGTGGTGGAACGTGGCCGTCGCGTGACCGCGCGCCACATCCGTCAGCTCGAAAAAGCCAACATCGAATACCTTGAGATCCCCGCCGAGTACCTGCACGGCCGTTACCTGGCCAAGTCGATCATCGACCAGGAAACCGGCGAGGTTCTGGTGGAGTGCAACACCGAACTGAGCGCCGACAGCCTCGACAAGATCGAAAACGCCGGCATCACCACCTTCGAGACGCTCTACACCAACGACCTGGACCACGGCCCGTTCATGGCCGATACCCTGCGCGCGGATCCCACCCGCAGCCCGCTCGAGGCGCTGGTGGAAATCTACCGCATGATGCGTCCGGGCGAGCCGCCCACCAAGGAAGCGGCGGAGAACCTGTTCCGCAACCTGTTCTTCACCGACGAGCGCTACGACCTGTCCGGCGTGGGCCGCATGAAGTTCAACCGCCGCCTCGGCCGTGACGACGTCACCGGCCCGGGCATCGTCTACGACGGTCGCTACTTCAGCGCCCGCGCCGATGATGAAGGCAAGCAGTACTTCGAGCAGCTCGGCGAAGAGCAGTCCGACATCATCGACGTGCTCAAGACCCTGGTGGACATCCGCAACGGCAACGGCGTGGTCGACGACATCGACCACCTGGGCAACCGCCGCATCCGTTCCGTGGGCGAGATGGCCGAGAACCAGTTCCGCGTCGGCCTGGTCCGGGTGGAGCGCGCCGTCAAGGAGCGCCTGAGCCTGGCCGAGTCCGAAGGCCTGATGCCGCAGGACCTGATCAACGCCAAACCGGTGGCCGCCGCGGTGAAGGAGTTCTTCGGCTCCTCGCAGCTGTCCCAGTTCATGGATCAGAACAACCCGCTCTCCGAGATCACCCACAAGCGTCGGGTATCCGCGTTGGGCCCGGGCGGTCTGACCCGTGAGCGCGCCGGCTTCGAGGTGCGTGACGTGCACCCGACCCACTACGGTCGCGTGTGTCCCATCGAGACGCCGGAAGGTCCGAACATCGGCCTGATCAACTCCCTGGCCAGCTACGCGCGGACCAACGAGTACGGCTTCCTGGAATCGCCGTACCGCAAGGTCATCGACGGTAAGGTCAGCGAGGAAATCGAGTACCTGTCCGCCATCGAGGAAGCGGAGTGCGTGATCGCGCAGGTCGACGCCAAGATGAACGACGACGGCAGCTTCGTGGAAGACTTCGTCACCGTGCGCCACCGCTACGAATTCACCGTCATGGAGCGGGACACCATCACCCATATGGATGTCTCCCCGCGCCAGGTGGTGTCCGTGGCCGCGTCCCTGATTCCGTTCCTGGAACACGATGACGCGAACCGCGCTCTGATGGGTTCCAACATGCAGCGTCAGGCGGTGCCGACCCTGCGCGCCGAGAAGCCCCTGGTGGGCACCGGCATGGAGCGTCACGTGGCCCGGGATTCCGGCGTCTGCGTGGTGGCCCAGCGTGGCGGTATCGTCGACAAGGTGGATGCTTCCCGCATCATCGTCAAAGTGAACGACGACGAGGTGGTGGAAGGCGAAGCCGGTGTGGATATCTACAACCTCACCAAGTACACCCGCTCCAACCAGAACACCTGCATCAACCAGCGTCCGCTGGTGAAGGTGGGCGACCGGGTGGCAGCCCGCGACATCATGGCCGACGGCCCGTCCGTGGACATGGGCGAGCTGGCCCTGGGCCAGAACATGCGCGTCGCGTTCATGCCCTGGAACGGCTACAACTTCGAGGATTCCATCCTGATCTCCGAGCGGGTGGTGAAGGAGGATCGCTTTACCTCCATCCACATCCAGGAGCTCACCGCGATCGCCCGTGACACCAAGCTGGGCGCCGAGGAAATCACCGCCGACATCCCCAACGTGGGCGAGGCGGCCCTGGGCAAACTGGACGAATCCGGCATCGTGTACATCGGCGCCGAGGTGGAAGCCGGCGACATTCTGGTCGGCAAGGTGACGCCCAAGGGCGAAACCCAGCTCACCCCGGAAGAGAAGCTGCTGCGTGCCATCTTCGGTGAGAAGGCCTCCGACGTGAAGGACACCTCCCTGCGGGTTTCCTCCGGCGTTAAAGGTACCGTCATCGACGTTCAGGTGTTCACCCGCGACGGCGTCGAGAAAGACGAGCGCGCCAAGCAGATCGAACAGGATGCCCTGGACAAGTTCCGCAAGGACCTGAAGGACGAGTACCGGATTCTCGAGCAGGACATCAAGGACCGTCTGCGGTCCGTGCTGCTGGGCAAGAAGGTGAACGGTGGCGCCGGCCTCAAGCGCGGTACCGAGCTGACCGACGCGGTGCTCGACGAGCTGGAAGGCGACAAGTGGTTCGAGCTGCGCCCGGCCGACGATGACGTGGCCGAGCAGCTGGAGCGCGCGCACCAGTATCTGGAGCAGCACAAGAAGGAACAGGACGAGCGCTACAAGGACAAGCAGGCCAAGATCTCCGGCGGCGACGACCTGTCCCACGGCGTGCTCAAGGTGGTCAAGGTTTACCTGGCGATCAAGCGCCGCATCCAGCCCGGCGACAAGATGGCCGGCCGGCACGGTAACAAGGGTGTGATCTCCGTGATCATGCCCGAGGAAGACATGCCCTACGACGAGAACGGCGTCCCCGTGGACGTGGTCCTCAACCCGCTGGGCGTACCGTCGCGGATGAACGTGGGCCAGATTCTCGAGACCCACCTGGGCTGGGCCGCCAAGGGTCTGGGTGACCGCATCGGCGAGATGCTGGATCAGGAACGGAAAGTCGCCGAAGTGCGCGACTTCCTCGACCAGATCTACAACCAGACCGGCGCCGGCGGCACCGATGAGGACTGGAGCCATTTCGAGGACCAGGACATCATCGAGCTGGCCCGCAACCTGCGCGCCGGCGTGCCCATGGCCACCGCCGTGTTCGACGGTGCCAAGGAGTACGAGATCAAGGCGCTGCTGGAACTCGCCGGCCAGGACCGTTCCGGTCAGATCCAGCTTTGGGATGGCCGTACCGGCGAGCAGTTCGACCGCAAGGTGACCGTCGGCTACATGTACATGCTGAAGCTGAACCACCTGGTGGACGACAAGATGCACGCCCGCTCCACCGGCTCCTACAGCCTGGTGACCCAGCAGCCGCTGGGTGGTAAGGCGCAGTTCGGTGGTCAGCGCTTCGGTGAGATGGAAGTGTGGGCGCTGGAAGCCTACGGCGCGGCGTACACGCTGCAGGAAATGCTCACCGTGAAGTCGGACGATGTGAATGGGCGCACGCGCATTTACAAGAACATCGTCGACGGCGATCACCGGATGGATCCGGGTATGCCGGAGTCCTTCAACGTACTGCTGAAGGAAATCCGTTCGCTCGGTATCAACATCGAGCTGGAAAACGACTGAGGCAGCGCCGCCGCCCCTCGGAGGCCGAGGGGCGGCGCCACGCCTGACCCGGGTTTAGGAAAGAATCGCGAGCGAAAGCTCCATACGGAGGACTGGCCTTGAAAGACTTGCTGAATCTGCTCAAAAGTCAGGGACAAGTCACGGAGTTCGACAAGCTGAAGATCGGTCTGGCACCGCCGGATCTGATCCGTTCCTGGTCTTTTGGCGAAGTGAAAAAGCCGGAGACCATCAATTACCGCACCTTCAAGCCGGAGCGTGATGGCCTGTTCTGCGCGCGCATCTTTGGTCCGATCAAGGACTACGAGTGCCTGTGCGGCAAGTACAAGCGTCTCAAGCACCGTGGCGTGATCTGCGAGAAGTGTGGCGTGGAAGTCACCCTCTCCAAGGTGCGTCGTGAGCGCATGGGTCACATCGAGCTGGCCAGCCCGGTGGCGCACATCTGGTTCCTGAAGTCGCTGCCGTCCCGCATCGGTCTGATGCTGGACATGACCCTGCGCGACATCGAGCGCGTGCTGTACTTCGAATCCTTCGTGGTCACCGAGCCCGGCATGACCACCCTGGAGCGCGGCCAGCTGCTCACCGACGAGGAATATTTCGACGCCCTGGAACAGTTCGGCGACGAATTCGAAGCCAAGATGGGCGCCGAGGCGGTCCAGCAATTGCTGCTGGAACTCGATCTGCAGGAAGAGATCAACACCCTGCGCGAGGAAATCGAGGCCACCAACTCGGACACCAAGCTCAAGAAGCTGTCCAAGCGGCTCAAGTTGATGGAAGCGTTCCACGCCTCCGGCAACGAGCCCGAGTGGATGATCATGACGGTGCTGCCGGTGCTGCCGCCGGACCTGCGTCCGCTGGTGCCCCTGGACGGCGGCCGCTTCGCGACCTCCGACCTGAACGACCTGTACCGCCGGGTGATCAACCGTAACAACCGCCTCAAGCGGCTGCTGGACCTGAACGCCCCGGACATCATCGTGCGCAACGAAAAGCGCATGCTGCAGGAATCCGTGGACGCACTGCTGGACAACGGCCGTCGCGGCCGTGCCATCACCGGCTCCAACAAGCGCCCGCTGAAGTCCCTGGCCGACATGATCAAGGGCAAGCAGGGCCGCTTCCGCCAGAACCTGCTGGGCAAGCGGGTGGACTACTCCGGTCGTTCCGTGATCGTGGTGGGCCCGACCCTCAAGCTGCACGAATGCGGCCTGCCCAAGAAGATGGCGCTGGAACTGTTCAAGCCGTTCATCTTCGCCAAGCTGGAAGCTCGTGGCCTGGCCACCACCATCAAGGCGGCCAAGAAGATGGTCGAGCGCGAGACCGCCGAGGTGTGGGACATCCTCGCCGAGGTGATCCGCGAGCACCCGGTCATGCTGAACCGGGCGCCGACCCTGCACCGTCTGGGTATCCAGGCGTTCGAGCCGGTGCTGATCGAAGGCAAGGCGATCCAGCTGCACCCGCTGGTGTGCGCCGCCTTCAACGCGGACTTCGACGGTGACCAGATGGCGGTGCACGTACCGCTGACCCTGGAAGCCCAGCTGGAAGCCCGGGCGCTGATGATGTCCACCAACAACATCCTGTCCCCGGCCAACGGTGAACCGATCATCGTGCCGACCCAGGACGTGGTGCTGGGCCTGTATTACATCAGCCGTGAAAGAGTCAACGTCAAGGGCGAAGGCCGGGTGTTCTCCGACACCCAGGAAGTGATGCGCGCCCTGGGCACCAAGGAAGTGGATCTGCACGCCCGCATCAAGGTGCGCATCCACGAAGTGGTGCGTGACCAGGAAGGCCGCGTCGAAGAAAACGATCGCCTGGTGGAAACCACCGTCGGTCGCTGCAAGCTGTGGGACATCGTGCCCGACGGCATCGGCTTCGATCAGGTCAACCGCAACATGACCAAGAAGGCGATCTCCGGCCTGCTCAACACCTGCTACCGGATCCTGGGCACCAAGGAAACCTGCATCTTCGCCGACCAGATCATGTACATGGGCTTCCGTGAAGCGACCCTGTCCGGCTCCTCCATCGGGGTCGAGGACATGGTGATCCCGGACGCCAAGGTGAAGATGATCGCCGCCGCCGAGGAAGAAGTGCGCGAGATCGAGGAGCAGTTCGCTTCCGGTCTGGTGACCCGCGGTGAGCGCTACAACAAGGTGATCGACATCTGGGCGCGCACCAACGACCAGATCGCCAAGGCGATGATGGAAAACCTGAACAAGGAAATCGTCGTCAACCGCGACGGCGAGGACGAGCAGCAGGATTCCTTCAACTCGATCTACATGATGGCCGACTCCGGCGCCCGGGGCTCCCCGGCGCAGATTCGCCAGCTGGCCGGCATGCGCGGCCTGATGGCCAAGCCGGACGGCTCCATCATCGAGACGCCGATCACCAGTAACTTCCGTGAAGGGCTGAACGTACTCCAGTACTTCATCTCCACCCACGGCGCCCGGAAAGGTCTGGCGGACACCGCGCTGAAAACCGCGAACTCCGGTTACCTGACCCGCCGTCTGGTGGACGTGGCCCAGGACCTGGTGATCACCGAGAACGATTGCGGCACCGAGCAGGGTCTGCTGATGACGCCGCTGATCGAAGGCGGCGACGTGGTCGAGCCCCTGCGCGAGCGGGTGCTTGGCCGGGTCGTGGTGCGCGACGTGATGAACCCGCTCAAGCCCGAGGAAGTGGCGGTGGAAGAGGGCACCCTGCTGGACGAAGTCTGGGTGGACCGTCTCGAAGCCATGGGCGTGGACGAAGTCATCGTGCGCTCGCCGATCACCTGTGAAACCCGCTGGGGCGTTTGCTCCAAGTGCTATGGTCGCGACCTGGCACGGGGCCACGAGGTGAACGTGGGCGAGGCCGTGGGCGTGATCGCGGCCCAGTCCATCGGTGAGCCGGGCACCCAGCTGACCATGCGGACCTTCCACATCGGGGGCGCGGCGAGCCGGGCTTCCGCGGTGTCCAGCATTCAGATCAAGCACGGCGGCAAGGTGCGCTTCCACAACGCCAAGCACGTGCAGCACAAGGACGGGCTGGTGATCGTGTCCCGCTCCGCCGAGCTGGCCGTGGCCGACGACCTGGGGCGTGAGCGCGAGCGCTACAAGCTGCCCTACGGCGCCATGGTCACCGTCAACGAAGGCGACCCGGTGGACGGCGGCCAGGTGGTGGCCACCTGGGATCCGCACACCCACCCGATCATCGCCGAGGTGGAAGGTAAGGTGCAGTTTGGTGACATGGAGGAAGGCATCTCCGTGAACTACCAGACCGACGAGCTCACCGGCCTCACCAACATCGAGGTGCTGGGCAGCCAGGACCGCCCGTCCGCGGGCAAGGACCTGCGTCCGGTGGTTCGCGTGGTGGACGCCAGCGGCAAGCCGGTGACCCTGCCCAACACCGACAATCCGGCCAACTACTTCCTGCCCGGCGGCGCGCTGTCGGCGCTGAAGAACGGCGCGGACATCGGCATGGGTGACGTGATCGCGCGGATTCCCCAGGAATCCTCCAAGACCCGCGACATCACCGGTGGTCTGCCGCGGGTGGCGGACCTGTTCGAGGCCCGCAACCCCAAGGAAGCGGCGATCCTGGCCGAGAAGAGCGGTACCGTTTCCTTCGGCAAGGAAACCAAGGGCAAGGTGCGCCTGGTGATCACCCCCGACGAAGGTGGCGATACCTACGAGGAACTGATTCCCAAGTGGCGCCAGCTCAACGTGTTCGAGGGCGAGCACGTGGAGAAGGGCGAGGTGGTCTCCGACGGCCCGCTCAACCCCCACGACATCCTGCGTCTCATGGGGGAAGTGGAACTGGCGCGCTACATCGTCAACGAGGTGCAGGAGGTCTACCGTCTGCAGGGCGTGAAGATCAACGACAAGCACATCGAGACGATCATTCGCCAGATGCTGCGCAAGGTGGAAATCACCGAAATCGGCGACTCCGCCTTCATCAAGGGCGAGCAGGTCGAGTACGCCCGCCTCACCGAGGAGAACGAGCGTCTCGCCGGCGAGGACAAGATGCGCGCCCGTGGCGAGCGTCTGCTGCTGGGTATCACCAAGGCCTCCCTGGCCACCGAGTCGTTCATCTCCGCGGCCTCCTTCCAGGAGACCACCCGGGTGCTGACCGAGGCGGCGGTGACCGGCAAGGAAGACGACCTGCGCGGTCTGAAGGAAAACGTGGTGGTGGGTCGTCTGATCCCGGCCGGTACCGGCTACGCCTACCACGAGGAGCGTCGCCGCCAGCGCGCCGAAGCCACCGGTGACGGCCCCACCATGGACGAGGTGGAAGCGGCACTGTCCGAGGCCCTGAGCTCCTCCGACCAGGAGTAAGGCGGCCCCGAAAAGCGGGACCTGCCCCCGGCGCCTTGACTTGGCGCCGGGGGCTCCCTAGAATCCGTCGCCCCTGTCTATAGCCCGGAATCGGCTATGGAATGATCAATAGGGTGGCGATAAAGAGCAATGTTCGTCACAGAACTGTAAGCGTGGAGCAGTAGTTTCATGGCAACTGTAAACCAGCTTGTGCGGAATCCGCGCAAGAGAAAGGTTGAAAAAAGCGACTCGGTCGCCCTGCAGGGCTGCCCGCAGCGGCGCGGCGTTTGCACCCGGGTGTACACCACTACCCCGAAAAAGCCGAACTCCGCGCTGCGTAAGGTATGCCGGGTGCGCCTGACCAACGGTTATGAAGTGTCCTCCTACATTCCGGGGGAAGGCCATAACCTGCAGGAGCACTCCGTGGTGCTGATCCGTGGTGGTCGTGTGAAGGACCTCCCGGGTGTGCGTTACCACACCGTGCGCGGCACGCTGGACACCGCCGGTGTTCAGGACCGTAAGCAGCGTCGTTCCAAGTACGGCGCCAAGCGGCCGAAGAAATAAACCGACCCTTTCCATACGTCCGGGCGTACTGCCCGGCGGGATGAGTAAGGCCGGGCACCGTCCCGGGTAACCCTGAAGCTTTCCCCGCCCCGGCGGGGCATGATGAGGAACACATCCGATGCCAAGAAGACGCGTCGTAGCCAAACGCGAGATCCTGCCGGATCCGAAATTCGGTAGCCAGCTGCTGGCCAAGTTCATGAACCACGTAATGGTCGACGGCAAGAAGTCCGTGGCCGAGCGCATCGTGTACGGTGCGCTGGACACCGTGGCCGAGCGCAAGAACGGCGAGCCCCTGGAGCTGTTCGAGAAAGCCCTCGACAACATCCGTCCCATGGTCGAGGTGAAGAGTCGTCGTGTGGGTGGCGCCACCTACCAGGTGCCGGTCGAAGTGCGCCCCAGCCGTCGTACCGCCCTGGCCATGCGCTGGCTGGTGGATTCCGCCCGTAAGCGCGGCGAGAAGAGCATGGCTCAGCGCCTGGCCGGTGAAGTGATGGATGCCGCCGAGGGCAAGGGCGCCGCCATGAAGAAGCGGGAAGACGTGCACCGCATGGCCGAGGCCAACAAGGCCTTCTCCCACTTCCGCTTCTAAGGCAGAAGGCAGAACGAGTAAACCGGCCTGCGATCAGGCCGGTTTTTGTATTGGATTCAGTGAATCGAGGTTAGCAGCGTGGCACGTAAGACTCCTCTTAACCGTTATCGCAACATCGGTATCTGCGCCCACGTGGACGCAGGCAAGACCACCACCACCGAGCGCGTCCTCTTTTACACCGGTGTGTCTCACAAAATCGGTGAGGTACACGACGGTGCCGCGACCATGGACTGGATGGAGCAGGAACAGGAGCGTGGTATCACCATTACCTCCGCTGCTACCACGACCTTCTGGCAGGGCATGGACCAGCAGTACGACCAGTACCGCATCAACATCATCGACACCCCCGGGCACGTGGATTTCACCATCGAGGTGGAACGTTCCCTGCGGGTGCTGGATGGCGCGGTAATGGTGTTCTGTGGCACCTCCGGCGTGGAGCCGCAGTCCGAAACCGTATGGCGCCAGGCCAACAAATACGAAGTGCCGCGGATCGTGTTCGTCAACAAGATGGACCGTGCCGGCGCGGATTTCGAGCGGGTGGTCACCCAGATCCGTCAGCGCCTCGGCGCCAAGGTGGTTCCGATCCAGCTCAATATCGGCGCCGAGGACAACTTCAAGGGCGTCGTCGATCTCATCCGGATGCAGGCCATCTACTGGAATGAGAACGACATGGGTATGACCTATGAGCAAACCGATATTCCGGAAGAGCTCAAGGCGCGCTGTGAAGAGCTGCGCGAGCAGATGGTCGAGTCCGCCGCCGAGTCTTCCGAGGAGCTCATGGAGAAGTACCTCGAGAACGGCGAGCTGACCAACGAGGAAATCAAGGCCGGCCTGCGTCAGCAGGTGCTGGCCAATGAAATCGTGCTCGCTCTGTGCGGCTCCGCGTTCAAGAACAAGGGCGTGCAGGCGATGCTCGACGCCGTGGTGGAGTACCTGCCCGCGCCGGACGAAGTAAAAGCGATCCAGGGCGTACTGGACGACGGCGAGACCGTTGAAGCCCGTCAGTCCTCCGACGACGAGCCGTTCTCCGCGCTGGCGTTCAAGATCGCCACCGACCCCTTCGTGGGGTCCCTGACCTTCATCCGGGTGTACTCCGGGGTGCTGAATTCCGGCGACTCCGTGCTCAACTCCGTGAAGCAGAAGAAGGAGCGTGTTGGTCGTCTGCTGCAGATGCACGCCAACAGCCGTGAAGAGATCAAGGAAGTGCGCGCCGGCGACATCGCCGCCTGCGTGGGCCTCAAGGACGTGACCACCGGGGATACCCTGTGTGATCTGAACAAGGTGATCGTGCTCGAGCGCATGGAATTCCCGGATCCGGTGATTTCCGTGGCGGTGGAGCCGAAGTCCAAGGCCGACCAGGAGAAGATGGGTCTGGCGCTGGGCCGTCTGGCCCAGGAAGATCCCTCCTTCCGGGTCAAGACCGACGAAGAGACCGGGCAGACCATCATCTCCGGCATGGGCGAGCTGCACCTGGACATCCTGGTGGACCGCATGCGCCGTGAGTTCAAGGTGGACGCTAACATCGGCGCGCCCCAGGTGGCCTACCGCGAGACCTTCACCAAGGCGGCCGACGTGGAAGGCAAGTTCGTCAAGCAATCCGGTGGTCGCGGCCAGTACGGCCACGTCAAGGTCAAGTTCGAGCCCATCGACCGGGATTCCGACTTCGTGTTCGAAGAGCAGATCCACGGTGGCGTGGTGCCGAAGGAATACTTTGGCGCCGTGCAAAAGGGTATCGACGAGCAGCTGCAAGCCGGTGTGCTTGCCGGTTACCCGATCCTTGGCGTGAAAGCGATTCTCTATGATGGTTCCTACCACGAGGTGGATTCCAACGAGAACGCCTTCCGCATGGCCGGTGGCCTGGCGGTGAAGAACGCCGCCAAGGAAGCCGGCGCGGTACTGCTTGAGCCGATGATGAAGGTGGAAGCGGTAACCCCCGAGGAGTACATGGGCGACGTGATGGGCGACCTCAACCGTCGTCGTGGTATCGTCCAGGGCATGGAAGACACGTTGTCCGGCAAGATCATTCGTGCCGAGGTCCCCCTGTCCGAGATGTTCGGTTACGCCACCGACCTGCGCTCCATGTCGCAGGGCCGCGCCAGCTACTCCATGGAGTTCCTGAAGTACGCGGAAGCGCCGCGCAACATCGCCGACGAAGTGATCAACGGCAAGAAATCTTAAATTTACGGTTAATTTGTTAAGGGTATAGAGCCGTGGCAAAGGAAAAGTTTGAACGCAATAAACCGCACGTAAACGTAGGCACCATTGGTCACGTTGACCATGGTAAGACGACGCTGACCGCCGCCCTGACCCGGGTGTGCTTCGAGACCTGGGGTTCGGGTTCCGCGAGCGCGTTTGACCAGATCGACAATGCGCCGGAAGAGCGTGAGCGCGGTATCACCATTGCGACCTCTCACGTTGAGTACGATTCTCCGAACCGTCACTACGCGCACGTTGACTGCCCCGGTCACGCCGACTACGTGAAGAACATGATCACCGGCGCGGCGCAGATGGACGGCGCGATCCTGGTGGTGAGCGCGGCGGACGGCCCGATGCCGCAGACCCGCGAGCACATCCTGCTGTCCCGCCAGGTGGGCGTTCCTTTCATCGTTGTGTTCCTGAACAAAGCGGACATGGTGGACGATGAAGAGCTGCTCGAGCTGGTTGAGATGGAAGTGCGTGAGCTGCTGAACGACTACGACTTCCCGGGTGACGACACCCCGATCATCAAGGGTTCCGCGCTGAAGGCACTGGAAGGTGACACCAGCGAGATTGGCATGCCGGCGGTGGCCAAGCTGGTTGAGTGCCTGGACGAGTACATTCCGGAGCCGGAGCGTGCCGTTGACCAGCCGTTCCTGATGCCGATCGAGGACGTGTTCTCCATCTCCGGCCGCGGCACCGTGGTGACTGGTCGCGTTGAGCGCGGCATCATCAAGGTGGGCGACGAGATGGAAATCGTGGGCATCAAGGACACCATGAAGACCACCTGCACCGGCGTGGAAATGTTCCGCAAGCTGCTGGACGAAGGCCGCGCGGGTGAGAACGTGGGCGTGCTGCTGCGCGGCACCAAGCGTGACGAAGTGGAGCGTGGTCAGGTTCTGGCGAAGCCGGGCACCATCACCCCGCACACCAAGTTCGAAGGTGAGGTGTACGTGCTGAGCAAGGACGAGGGTGGTCGTCACACTCCGTTCTTCAACGGCTACCGTCCGCAGTTCTACTTCCGGACCACCGACGTGACCGGTGCGTGCACGCTGCCGGAAGGCACCGAAATGGTGATGCCGGGCGACAACGTTCAGATGAGCGTTGAGCTGATCGCGCCGATCGCCATGGAAGA
>NZ_JABJWH010000032.1 GCF_015265435.1 Alloalcanivorax profundimaris
AGGCACTTTAAAGACTTTTCTTAACTGAAGAGTTTGATCATGGCTCAGATTGAACGCTGGCGGCAGGCCTAACACATGCAAGTCGAGCGGAAACGATGGAGTGCTTGCACTCCAGGCGTCGAGCGGCGGACGGGTGAGTAACGCGTGAGAATCTGCCCATTAGTGGGGGATAACCCGGGGAAACTCGGGCTAATACCGCATACGTCCTACGGGACAAAGCAGGGGACCTTCGGGCCTTGCGCTGATGGATGAGCTCGCGTCGGATTAGCTTGTTGGTGAGGTAAAGGCTCACCAAGGCGACGATCCGTAGCTGGTCTGAGAGGATGATCAGCCACACCGGGACTGAGACACGGCCCGGACTCCTACGGGAGGCAGCAGTGGGGAATCTTGGACAATGGGGGCAACCCTGATCCAGCCATGCCGCGTGTGTGAAGAAGGCCTTCGGGTTGTAAAGCACTTTCAGCAGGGAGGAAGGCTTTGGGCTAATACCCTGGAGTACTTGACGTTACCTGCAGAAGAAGCACCGGCTAATTTCGTGCCAGCAGCCGCGGTAATACGAAAGGTGCAAGCGTTAATCGGAATTACTGGGCGTAAAGCGCGCGTAGGCGGTGTGTTAAGTCGGATGTGAAAGCCCAGGGCTCAACCTTGGAATTGCATCCGATACTGGCACGCTAGAGTGCAGTAGAGGGAGGTGGAATTTCCGGTGTAGCGGTGAAATGCGTAGAGATCGGAAGGAACACCAGTGGCGAAGGCGGCCTCCTGGACTGACACTGACGCTGAGGTGCGAAAGCGTGGGGAGCAAACAGGATTAGATACCCTGGTAGTCCACGCCGTAAACGATGTCTACTAGCCGTCGGGGTCCTT
Organism: Alloalcanivorax profundimaris; assembly: GCF_015265435.1. Taxonomy (GTDB): domain Bacteria; phylum Pseudomonadota; class Gammaproteobacteria; order Pseudomonadales; family Alcanivoracaceae; genus Alloalcanivorax; species Alloalcanivorax profundimaris. The sequence continues at coordinate 865 of NZ_JABJWH010000032.1, forward strand.
AGTGACTTTGGTGGCGCAGCTAACGCGATAAGTAGACCGCCTGGGGAGTACGGCCGCAAGGTTAAAACTCAAATGAATTGACGGGGGCCCGCACAAGCGGTGGAGCATGTGGTTTAATTCGATGCAACGCGAAGAACCTTACCAGGTCTTGACATCCTCGGAACTTGGCAGAGATGCCTTGGTGCCTTCGGGAGCCGAGTGACAGGTGCTGCATGGCCGTCGTCAGCTCGTGTCGTGAGATGTTGGGTTAAGTCCCGTAACGAGCGCAACCCTTGTCCTTAGTTGCCAGCACTTCGGGTGGGAACTCTAGGGAGACTGCCGGTGACAAACCGGAGGAAGGTGGGGACGACGTCAGGTCATCATGGCCCTTACGACCTGGGCTACACACGTGCTACAATGGCTGGTACAGAGGGTTGCTAAGTCGCGAGGCGGAGCTAATCCCTTAAAGCCAGTCGTAGTCCGGATCGGAGTCTGCAACTCGACTCCGTGAAGTCGGAATCGCTAGTAATCGCGGATCAGAATGCCGCGGTGAATACGTTCCCGGGCCTTGTACACACCGCCCGTCACACCATGGGAGTGGATTGCACCAGAAGTGGCTAGTCTAACTTCGGAGGACGGTCACCACGGTGTGGTTCATGACTGGGGTGAAGTCGTAACAAGGTAGCCGTAGGGGAACCTGCGGCTGGATCACCTCCTTAACGACCTAGACCCCTCCCGA
>NZ_JABJWH010000033.1:0-6302 GCF_015265435.1 Alloalcanivorax profundimaris
GCGGCTGTTCGGTTTCGCCTCGCGAAACGCGTGGATACGGTGTCCTTCTGTCCCTACACAGGCCCATGTGAGCGACCCTGTTCCAAAGGAACGGGGAGCAGGCGCCGAAGGCGTCGCGCAGCGATGGCGAGCACCGCTCGCCACCTAAGTAGGTCCCCCATCGCGACTAAAGCGGAGCGCCGCCCGGTCGCTCCTACGCTTCCTCTAAACGCCACTGTCCACGCCCACCACCCAATCCCAGCAGCCCCTCTACTCCAACACCCAATCCCAGAACCTCATCTACTCCCACAACCCAATCCCAGAGACCCCTCTACCCCCACCCCACTTAATCTCACCCCACTCTTTATCCCGTGCCCATGTATCTCTATGCTCAGAAGGTCATGTCCCGAACGGAGCCACTATGCAGTGGGTCAAGGCATTTGTCGCAGGCTTCCTGTCGACATTGATCTTCCATCAAGGCCTGCTGGCATTGCTGTATGCCGCCGGCGTGGTGCCGGCACCGCCTTATAACCTGGCCGCCTCCGAGCCCCTCGGCGTGCCGGCGGTGGTCTCGTTGGCGTTCTGGGGCGGCATCTGGGGCCTGCCGTTGTGGTGGCTGATCCGGTACAAGCCGGCGCGGCTGTTCTGGCTGGTCTCTCTTCTGTTCGGCGCCATCGCGCCCACCGTGGTGGCGATGCTGCTGGTCTTCCCGCTGAAAGAACTGCCGGTAAGCCTGGTCACCTGGTTGGGCGGCTTTCTGCTCAATGGCGCCTGGGGGCTGGGCGTGGCACTGTTCATGGGGCCGATTTTCCGCTGCCATCCAAGAGCGCCGGATATATTAAACCGATAAACTTCACGGGGCCGGACCACCGGCCCGATCTCCCCCTTTTTTGGTTTGGGTAAAGGTGATCACTATGACGAATGATAAGAACGGAACCATGAAAACCCCGATTCAGGCATTGGACGACCGCCGTCGCCAGCAAGGTGATCGGATGGCGATGGTGCAGCCTCTGGGCGGCGACAAGGTGCGTAGCTACACCTGGGAAGAGGTGGCCGACGAAGCCTACCGCATGGCGGGCTACCTGCAGGCGCAGGGCGTGCAGACCGGCGACCGGGTGGCGCTGGTGTCCAAGAACTGCGCCGAGTGGATCATGGCCGACCTGGCCATCTGGATCGCCGGCGGCGTCAGCGTGCCGCTGTACCCGACCCTGGTGGCGGACTCCGTGAAGCTGATCCTGGAGCACAGTGAGTCGAAAATCCTGTTCGTCGGCAAGCTGGACGACTGGGACATGATGAAGGACGGGGTTGCCGCCGACATCAAACAGATCGCTTTTTCCCTGGCCCCGGACGAGGTGCTCGCCAAGGCACCGGTGTGGACCGACATCGTCGCCGAACAAGCTCCCCTGGCGGAGCCGGCGAAGCCCGGCCCGGAGGATCTCGCCACCATCATCTATACCTCCGGCACCACCGGCGTGCCCAAGGGCGTGATGCACCAGTATCAGAGCCTTTCTTCCGTGGGCGACAAGGTGATCCAGGTGTACGACCTGGAGCCGGCCGACCGCATGATCTCCTATCTGCCGCTGTCCCACGTGGCCGAGCGCGCGGCGGTGGAGATGGCCCTGCTGTACACCGGCAACACGGTCTATTTCGCGGAGTCTCTGGATACCTTCGGTGAGGACATCAAGCGCGCCAAGCCCACCCTGTTCTTCGCGGTGCCGCGCATCTGGTCAAAGTTCTACCAGAAGGCCTCCGAAGCGGTACCGCCGCAGAAACTGAATACCCTCCTCAAGATTCCGCTGCTCAACCGTGTGATCAAGAAAAAGGTGCTGGGTGCCATGGGCCTGGACGAATGCCGTGTGGCTCTGTCCGGCGCCGCGCCGCTGTCCACCGAGATCATCACCTGGTTCAACAAGCTGGATCTGGAAATCCTCGAGGTTTACGGCATGACCGAGAACTTCGGCTGGTCGCACACCACCGAGGAAGGCGATCAGCGCATTGGCTGGGTGGGCACCCCCAATGATGGCGTGGAGTGCCGCATCGGCGAAGCCGGCGAAGTGGAGGTGCGCAGCGTTGGCAACATGAGCGGTTACTACAAGCAGCCGGATCTCACCGCCGAGGTGCTGTCCGAGGATGGCTGGCTGAAAACCGGCGACGTGGGCGAAATCGATGACTGGGGCCGTTTGCGCATCACTGGCCGCATCAAGGAAATCTTCAAGACCGAGAAGGGCAAGTACGTGGCGCCGGCGCCCATCGAGAATCGCCTCGGCAGCCAGCCCGGCGTGGAACTGGCCTGCGTGATCGGTTCCAACATGGCGCAACCGGTGGCACTGCTCAACCTCACCCCCGAGGAGCAGGAGAAACTGGGCAAGGGGGCCGAGAAGGACCATTTCACCAAGTCCCTGGAAGAGTTGCTGGAGCGGGTCAACAAGCAGCTGGACCCCCACGAGCGGCTCAACTGCCTGGTGATCTGCAAAACGCCCTGGACCGTGGAGAACGGCCTGATCACGCCCACCCTCAAGCTCAAGCGCAACGAGATCGAAAAGCACTACGCGGCGGACCTGCCGGAGTGGGGCAAATCCCGCGGCGTGATCTGGGAGCACTGATCGTCAATGGAAGCCAACGCCGACCAGGCTCTGATTCGCCGCCTCGCGGACGGCCGTTTTCACTCCGGAGCCGAACTGGGCGAGGCGCTGGGCATTTCCCGGGCGGCGATCTGGAAACGGATCCGCCGCCTGGAGCAACTGGGTCTGGCGGTGGAATCCGTCCGGGGCAAGGGCTACCGCCTGAGCAGTCCCCTGGATCTGCTGGATCCCGAGGCCCTGGAAGCGGCGTTTCGCGGCCACGCCGCGTTGCGCTTCCTGCCGGTGACCGAATCCACCAACGGCGACGCCCTGGCCCTGGCGGGCGAGGGCGTTTCGTCGCCGGTGGTGATCACCACGGAATTCCAAAGCGCCGGCCGGGGCCGGCGCGGGCGCGCCTGGCAATCGCCGTTCGGCGCCAACCTGTATCTCAGCGTCCTCTATGAACTGGCCGGCGGGTACTCCGCGCTGGGTGGTCTGAGCCTGGCCGCCGGAGTGGCGGTGGCGCGCGCCCTGGAGCGCGAAGCGCCGGGGCTGAACGCGGGCCTGAAGTGGCCCAATGATCTGCTGGTGGACGGCGCCAAGCTGGGCGGTGTCCTGATTGAGCTGGCCGGAGAGATGGACGGCCGCGTCCAGGTCGTGGTGGGCGTGGGCCTGAACGTGGCGATGAGCGACCGCCAGGCGGACGCCATCGACCAGAACTGGATCGACCTTCGCCAGGCCTGCCCGGCGCCGCCCGCGCGCACCGCCCTGGCCGGCGCCGTGGGTCGGGAACTGCTGGCCATGCTGGACCGCTTCGCCGTGGATGGCTTCGCGCCCTTCATGGCGGAGTTCCAGACCCTGGACCTGTGCCTCGATCGGCCGGTGACCGTGCACGGCCCGGATGGCGCCCGCGACGGCGTGGCGAGGGGCGTGGCGGAAGACGGCGCCCTGTGCGTGGACATCGACGGCGAACGCCGTTGGGTGCACGGCGGCGAAGTGAGTTTGAGATTGCGATGAAATTGTTCGTGGACGTGGGCAATACCGCCCTGAAGTGGCGCCAGCGGGACGGCGAACGGATTCTCCAGGGCGGCCGCCCCCATGGCCGAGACTGGCCCGCCGCCCTGGAGGCGCCCCTGGCGCCCGGCGACAATCTGGAGGCGGTCTGGATCGCCTCCGTGGCCGGCCCCGAGGCCGACCAGCGGATCACCGAACTGGTGCGGGCGCGCACCGGCCAGGCGCCGCGTTTCTATTATTCCCAGGAGCGCGATTTCGGGGTAAGCAGCTGCTATCCGGAGCCCCGCCGCCTGGGCGTGGACCGCTGGGTGGCCCTGGTGGAATGCTGGCAACGGTTCGGCGCCGGCATCATCATCGACTGCGGCAGTGCCCTGACCATCGACGCGGTGGACGGGGAGGGCGCCTTCCTGGGCGGCTACATCGTTCCCGGCCTGGGCATGCTCCGCAACGCCCTGCTGCGCGACACCGCCGATGTGCACGTGGAGCGGGCGCGCCCGCAACTCGGCCTGGGGCGCTCCACCGGTGAGTGCGTGCACAACGGCCTTCTGCGCATGTCTGTGGCGTTCGTCACGGATGTGGTGGTTGAACTGCGTGAGCGCCTTCCCGATACTTGCAAAGTGCTGGTCACGGGCGGGGACGCGGACGAATTGTCCTCCGCTTTTTCCTTTGAATTCCTGCACTTGCCCGATCTCGTGCTGGACGGCCTGGAACGGGTGGCGGCACGACAAGAATGAGGCTTGGGGGACAAAGTCGGTGCGTTGGGTCTTTTACAGCCTGGTGGTCGTGAATCTGGTGTACCTGGGCTGGCAAGGGGTCATGCTCGTGGTCGAGCCCGACCCGCCGGCGGCCCCGGCCAGCGCGGAAGCCCCGGCGGCGCCGTCGGGGCAGGAGCTCAAGCTGCTCGGCGAAGCGCCCCAGCCGCGGCGCGGCGCCGCCCCCCGGCCGGCGACGGGCCCCGGTCTGTGCCCCGTGGTGGGGCCCTGGTCCGGGCGCGGTGACGCCGAGCGGGCCCGCATCCAACTGGACGCCGTGGGTCTGGGCGGCCGCATCGAGGCGGTCACGGTGCAGAAGGATCATCTCAACTGGGTCTATCTTCCCCCCTACGGCACCCGGGAGCGGGCGCTGACCGTGCTCGGCGAGCTGCAGGCCCGCGGGGTGGACAGTTTCATCGTCAAGACCGGGGAAGACGCCAATGCCATTTCCCTGGGGTATTTTTCCAGCGCGGATTCCGCCGAGGGGTTGCGCGTGAAGATGCGCAACGCCGGCTATCCGGCGTTCGTGAGGGAAACTTCCCGGCCGGTCACCGAGTATTGGCTGTATCTGCCGGAGGCCGCCGCCGGCGCGCCGGCGCTGGAGGATTTTCTGGCCGGTAATCCGGACGTGGGCCGGGACCGGGCCGCCTGCCGACGGGAAAATGGTGGCGCGGGTTGAATCCGCCGGCAACGATTGCACCCCCGGTGGGGTTTCTATAGAATGCGCAGCCCTTACGCTGCTGGCGTAGCTCAGTTGGTAGAGCAGCTGATTTGTAATCAGCCGGTCGGGGGTTCGACTCCTCTCGCCAGCTCCACTTTATGCGCGCCTAAGAGCTTGAAAATGCCTGAAAATATGGTTGACAAGCGAAGGCGGCGTAAAGAGAATGTAGGCCCTTTTCAGGAGGGGTTCCCGAGTGGCCAAAGGGATCAGACTGTAAATCTGACGCGAAAGCTTCGGAGGTTCGAATCCTCCCCCCTCCACCAGATTCGCCGGCAGGCTGGCAAGACAGACGGAAGGTTCGCGGGCATAGTTCAACGGTAGAACCTCAGCCTTCCAAGCTGATGATGCGGGTTCGATTCCCGCTGCCCGCTCCAGTCTGCGGCAACAATTTGGATGCCTGACAAGGCAGTATGAAGGTTACGCTCATGTAGCTCAGTAGGTAGAGCACACCCTTGGTAAGGGTGAGGTCACCGGTTCAAATCCGGTCATGAGCTCCAGATACCGGGCCCGGGGACTTCCCGGGCCCGGCTTCATGTGTCTTGGTGGTGCCAGGGTGGTCCGCGAATGGCGCGGTCCTTAAATGTGTTTTCCAAGGCGCACGCCGTTCAGACGGGAATGCACAGCCAAGTTGAGAGGTAGAGAGTCGTGGCAAAGGAAAAGTTTGAACGCAATAAACCGCACGTAAACGTAGGCACCATTGGTCACGTTGACCATGGTAAGACGACGCTGACCGCCGCCCTGACCCGGGTGTGCTTCGAGACCTGGGGTTCGGGTTCCGCGAGCGCGTTTGACCAGATCGACAATGCGCCGGAAGAGCGTGAGCGCGGTATCACCATTGCGACCTCTCACGTTGAGTACGATTCTCCGAACCGTCACTACGCGCACGTTGACTGCCCCGGTCACGCCGACTACGTGAAGAACATGATCACCGGCGCGGCGCAGATGGACGGCGCGATCCTGGTGGTGAGCGCGGCGGACGGCCCGATGCCGCAGACCCGCGAGCACATCCTGCTGTCCCGCCAGGTGGGCGTTCCTTTCATCGTTGTGTTCCTGAACAAAGCGGACATGGTGGACGATGAAGAGCTGCTCGAGCTGGTTGAGATGGAAGTGCGTGAGCTGCTGAACGACTACGACTTCCCGGGCGACGACACTCCGATCATCAAGGGCTCCGCGCTGAAGGCACTGGAAGGCGACACCAGCGAGATTGGCATGCCGGCGGTGGCCAAGCTGGTTGAGTGCCTGGACGAGTACATTCCGGAGCCGGAGCGTGCCGTT
>NZ_JABJWH010000033.1:6312-114665 GCF_015265435.1 Alloalcanivorax profundimaris
GACACCCAATCCCAGAACCTCATCTTTTCCCACCACCCAATCCCAGAAACCCCTCCACCCCAACCACACGACAAACACCCCCCACATCCGCTACAGTCCCCCCAACCACCAACAAACCCCAACCCAACCCACCCAACCCAAGAGCCATCAATGACCCTCACCACCCCGGCGCTCCTCTTCCCCGCCATCTCCCTTCTCCTCCTGGCCTACACCAACCGCTTTCTGGTCCTCTCCCAGATCATCCGCAAGCTCGCCGACGAGGAGAAAACCCATCACCAGGAGGTCGCCACCCGCCAGATCGAACTCCTGCACAAGCGCGTGGTGCTGACCAAATACATGCAGGTGGCCGGCGTGCTCAGCTTCCTGCTGTGCACCCTGTCCATGTTCGGGCTCTACCTGCATCTGGAGCTGGCCGGGGTGGTGCTGTTCGGCGCCAGCCTGATCTCGCTGTCCCTGTCGCTGATCTTCTCGCTGTGGGAGGTGCTGATCTCCACCAATGCGCTGAACGTGCAGGTGGCGGCGCTGGGCCAGAAGGGTGGCAATGAAGACGGCGCCGGGCGGAAGCCGCCGGGCGCCGGCTAAGGGCGTCGGAGAGGAGGCGTCAGGACAGCAGGGCGCTGCCCTCCGGCAGGGCCAGGTGCAGGGCCTTGGGCAGGACCTTCAGTTCAAAGCGGGTATCCTTGAGCGGCTCGCCGTCCAGGTTCAGGTGCATGGCCTCCGGCGTGTGGATGGTGAGCCGGTCCAGGCGGGCGCGCTCGAACAAACCCTCCTTGCCGCCGTTCTCGCCGCTGCGGAACAGGCCGCGCACGCCGCCGAGCAGATCCACCTCGGAGGGCAGGATGGCCACGTCCATGAGGCCGTCGTCGATCAGCGCCTCCGGGCACAGGCGCTGGCCGCCGCCGGCCTGGCGGCTGTTGCCGATGCCCAGGGCAAGGAATTCGCCTTTCCAGTGGAAGTCCGGGCCCTCGAATTCCCCCTCCGCGGGGCGAACCTCGGCGAAGCGGGTCAGGCCGGTGAGCAGATAGGCGGCCCCGCCGAGCAGTTCCTTGAGGTCCTCGGAGGTCTGGGTGGTGACCTCGGTGCCGAAGCCGCCGGTGGCCATGTTCAGAAAATAGCTGTCGTTAACCTGGATGACGTCCACCGGCGCCGCGGGCCGCTCCAGCAGAGCCAGAGCGTCCGCCGGCGCTTCCGGAATCCCGGCGGCGGTGGCCAGGTCGTTGGCCGTGCCCAGGGGGATTACCGCCAGGGTCAGGTCCGGCTCTCCGGAGGCCATCAGCGCCTGGGTGATGTCGCGCACCGAGCCATCGCCGCCGCCGGCGATCACCGTGCGGTAGCCCCGTTCCAGCGCCTCGCGGACATAGCGCTCGGCGTCGCCGCCTTCCCAGGTGACGCGCACGGCCAGATCCCAGCCGTCCTCCCGCCGTTGCATCACGGCCTTGCGCACCGCTTCGTTGGTGGCTTGCTTGCCGTGCAGAATCAAAAGCGCTTTACGGTCCATGTTCCGTCCTTTTCTCAGGGGCGGGCCGTCCGCCGCCGACCGGCTCAGAGTACGGATAAGCCGTGGCCGGCGCACCCTCGGAATCCGGCGGCTTTACAACAATTAACCGGCCCGGCGCCAGAATAGGGCGATCCTATCGAAAAAATAGTCCTCGAACGGCTTTACCTATTTGTGAGAATGGATATCATTTACCTATTCCCTGGTGGCCCACACAACGAGGAGGTGCCCCATGATCAAGACACTCAGTTTCGGCGTTATGCACATCAGCGTGGCTTTCCTGGTGGTCTGGGCGATGACCGGTGACTGGCGCATCGGCGGTGCCACCGCGCTGGTGGAGCCCTGCGTGAACACCGTGGCCTACCACTTCCACGAGAAGGTCTGGAAGCGTCTGGTGAACCGCAAACGCGGGCGGGACGGTTCCGACGGTGGGGCCCTGGCGGTTTGATAAACTCCTTGTTTACGCCCCGGGCGGGCTTGGTTAAGCTAGCGCCCGGGTAAACAAAACCAGGGGATAAGTAACGTGCAACGCGGAATGGACGATCTCGACGCCATACGCCAGGTGGTCAATCAGGTGCTCGAAGCCCACGCGGAAGAAGAGGGCGGACAGCGCTCCCAGGCCCGTGCCGAGATCCTTATTCATTCCATGCACGTGTTCGCCCAGCGTGGGTTGGGCCGCACCACCGTGCAGCACCTCCTGGACGCGGCCCAGGTCTCACGCCGCACTTTCTATAAGTACTTCCGCAACAAAATGGATGTGCTGGAAAGCATCTATCGCATTTTCATCGACAACATGCTGCTGCATTTCCATCAGGAAATGCGCCAGTCCCGCTCCGCCAAGGAGATCATCCGCAACACCACCAAGGTGTATTTCGATTACCACGTGAGCATGGGGCCGGTGATCAAGCTGATGATGGAGGAGGCGCGCGCCTCCAGCTCGGCGTTGGCGCCGCACCGGGTGCGGGCGCAACGGATCGCCGCGGAGGAGCTTACCGCCGAGATCAGCCGGCTCACCGGCCGCGACCTGGACCCGTTGGTAATGCGCACCATGCTGTGGATCCTGGAGAATTACTCCCTGTACATCTTCGAGGACGGTGAGTTTTCCGCCCAGCGGCTGGAGCAATGCGAGCGCGCCATGGTGGGCATTTCCGAGGCGGTACTGTTGGGCGGCAACGCCACCGCGGCGCTGCTGGAGCGTCAGGACGAGGAATAGCCCGGGTCAGGAGGCGCGCAGGCCGCGCACCAGCACAGCCATGTAGGCCAGGGCCTGCTGCTCCAGTTCCCCTTCCCCGGTGAGTACCCAGGTGTAGGTGGTGCCCACCAGCAGATTGACCATCATCAACAGGGTGTCCCGGGTGGGCAGGGCCACGAAATAGCCTTCCCGGCGCAGTTCCTCGAAGAAGGCATCCGCCACCGGCAGATTGTCGTCCACCAACCGCAGATAGCGCTCCTGGATCGGCCCCAGGAATTCTCCGGCCTCCTGGATGAGCAACCGGGAGAAGTCCCGCTCCCGTTCCAGGAAGCGCGCCACCGCCCGGCACACGTTCTCCAGGCGGGTCAGCGGCGGCGCCCCGGAAAGCAGCTCCCGCAGCACCAGATCGCGCACCGTGGTCAGATTTTCCTCCACCACGGTGAGCAGCAAGGCGTCCTTGGAGTCGAAGAAGCGGTAGATGGTCGCCTTGCCCACGCCGGCGGCGGAGGCGATGGTCTTCACCTCCGCCCGGCGGAACCCTTCCCGGGCGAACACGTCCCGGGCGGTGGCCAGAATGCGCGCGCGGCGCGGGTCGCTGGCGTCCATGGCGGCCTCACAGATACTTGATCTTCTCCAGCTGCTCTTCCAGACGGGCCAGTTGGGAGCGGTGGTCGTCGAGTTTTTCGCGTTCCTTGTTGACCACCGCCTCCGGCGCCTTGTCCACGAAGTTGGGGTTGCGCAGCTTGCCCTCGCCGCGTCCCACTTCCTTGCGCAGCTTGTCGATTTCCTTGCCGAGGCGCTCGATCTCGGCATTCTTGTCGATCAGCCCGGCCATGGGCACCAGGATCTCCATGTCGCCCACCAGGCCGGTGGCGGACGCCGGCGCGGAATCCTCCGGCGCCAGCCAGGTGATGGATTCCAGCCTCGCCAGGCGGCACAGGAAGTTGTGGTTGGCGTCCAGCCGGGCCCGGTCGCTGTCCTTGCCGTTGTGCAGATAGACTTCCAGGGCCTTGCCCGGGGGGATGCGCATCTCGCCGCGAATGTTGCGCACCGCGGTGATCACCGCCTTGATCCAGTCGATGTCGTGTTCCGCCTCGGGGTCGAGCAGGCCGGTGTCGGCGGCCGGGTAGGGCTGGCGCATTATGGTGTCGCCGGCGCGGCCGGCCAGAGGCGCCGCCTTCTGCCAGATTTCCTCGGTGATGAACGGCATGAAGGGGTGCGCCATGCGCAGAATCGCTTCCAGCACCCGCACCAGGGTACGGCGGGTACCGCGCTTCTCGGCGTCGCTGTAGTCGTCGCCGTACAGCACCGGCTTGGACAGCTCCAGGTACCAGTCGCAGTACTCATTCCAGATGAACTCGTAGGCGGCCTGGGAGGCCACGTCGAAGCGGAACTGGTCCAGCGCCTCGCCCACTTCCTGCTCGGCCCGTTGCAGGGCGCTGATGATCCAGCGATCCGCCAGGGACAGGGTCACCTCGCCACCGTTGTCGTCCAGGCCGCAATCCTGGCCTTCGGTGTTCATCAGCACGTAGCGGGCCGCGTTCCAGATCTTGTTGCAGAAATTGCGGTAGCCCTCGATGCGGCCCATGTCCCACTTGATATCGCGGCCGGTGGACGCCAGCGACAGGAAGGTGAAGCGCAGCGCGTCGGTGCCGTAGGCGTTGATACCGTCCGGGTATTCCTTGTGGGTGCGCTTGGCGATCTGCTTTTCCTTCTGCGGCTGCATCAGCCCGCGGGTGCGCTTGTCCACCAGGTTGTCCAGGTCGATGCCGTCGATCAGGTCCAGGGGGTCGAGCACGTTGCCCTTGGACTTGGACATCTTCTGGCCCTCGGAGTCGCGCACCAGCCCGTGCACGTAGACGGTCTTGAAGGGCACCTCGTCCATGAACTTGAGGGTCATCATGATCATCCGGGCGACCCAGAAGAAGATGATGTCGAAGCCGGTCACCAGCACGTCGGTGGGGTGAAAGGTCCTGAGATCCTCGGTCTGTTCCGGCCAGCCCTGGGTGGCGAAGGTCCACAGCGCGGAGCTGAACCAGGTGTCGAGCACGTCCTCGTCCTGGCTCAGCGGCGTGTCGCCCAGATTGTTCTCGGCGCGCACCTCGGCCTCGTCGCGGCCCACGTAGATATTGCCCTCGGCGTCGTACCAGGCGGGGATGCGATGCCCCCACCACAGCTGCCGGGAGATGCACCAGTCCTGAAGGTCGCGCATCCAGGAGAAGTACATGTTCTCGTAGTTTTTCGGCACGAACTGGATGGAGCCGTTCTCCACCGCCTCGATGGCGGGTTTGGCCAGGCTCTCCACGGCCACGAACCACTGGTCGGTGAGGTAGGGCTCGATGACCACGCCGGAGCGGTCGCCGCGGGGCACCTGCAGGGTGTGATCCTCCACCTTTTCCAGCAGGCCCAGGGCGTCCAGATCGTCCACCACCCGCTTGCGGGCCTCGAAACGCTCCAGGCCCCGGTAGGCCTCGGGCACCTCGTCGTTGAGGTGGGCGTCGTCGGTGAGCAGGTTGATCATCGGCAGATCGTGCCGCTTGCCCATCTCGTAGTCGTTGAAGTCGTGGGCCGGGGTGATCTTCACGCAGCCGGAGCCGAAGTCCGGATCCACGTAATCGTCGGCGATGATGGGAATGTCCCGGTCCGCCAGCGGCAGCCGGATCATCTGCCCGACCAGATCCTTGTAGCGCGGATCCTCCGGGTGCACCGCCACGGCGGTGTCGCCGAGCATGGTTTCCGGCCGGGTGGTGGCCACCACCAGATGGCCGGAGCCATCCGCCAGGGGGTAGCGGAAGTGCCACAGGTGGCCCTGCTCCTCCCGGTTTTCCACCTCCAGGTCGGAGATCGCGGTGTGCAGCGCCGGGTCCCAGTTGACCAGCCGCTTGCCCCGGTAGATCAGGTCTTCCTTGTGCAGACGCACGAACACCTCGCGCACCGCCCGGGAGAAGCCCTCGTCCATGGTGAAGCACTCGCGGCTCCAGTCCACGCTGGCGCCCATGCGCCGCAGCTGGCGGGTGATGGTGCCGCCGGACTCGCCCTTCCATTCCCAGACCTTTTCCAGGAATTTTTCGCGGCCCAGCTCGTGGCGGTTGGTGCCTTCGCCGGCCAGGCGCCGCTCCACCACCATCTGGGTGGCGATGCCGGCATGGTCGGTGCCCACCTGCCACAGGGTGTTGCGGCCCTGCATGCGCCGGTAGCGCACCAGGGTATCCATGATGGTGTCCTGGAAGGCGTGGCCCATGTGCAGGCTGCCGGTCACGTTGGGCGGCGGAATCACCATGGCAAAGGATTCGCCCTCGCCGGAGGGACGAAAATGCCCCGCCTCTTCCCAGGTCTTGTACCAGGCCTGCTCGATGCGCTCGGGTTGGTAGGTCTTGTCCATGATCTCCGCTGTCTTCACCGTCAAAAACGAAGGGCGAATTATAGCGAAGAGGGCGCGCCCCGTCGCCCATTGCGGGCAGCCGGGGCGCGGCTCACAGGCGGTGGCTCTGAATATCGAAGCCGCGGTCCCGGTAGAAGCGGAACCGGGCCCGGCCCGCCTCGCGCAAATCCGGGTCGCCGGTGATCATCTCCGCCACGCGCTGGAAGCGGGTGGCGAAGTCCGGCACCGCCGGTGCCAGGTTGATCAGCACGTCATGGTGGTCGCCGGGATCGTCGCCGTGGCCCACCACCACCGGGGAGGCGGCATCGGGCCCGGCGGGTTCGTGGGGCAGGAAGCCGGTGGCGGGCCGGCGCCAGAACGCCTCGTCCACCGCCCGCGCGTGCTCGGCGTCGCCGCAATGGATGTAGATCCGGTGGGACTGGCGCCATGCCTTGTCGGCGATGCGCCAGGCGAGGGCGGTTTGCACGCCCTCGCCGGCCCGGTCGGTGATGTAGAAGAGGATTTCGGTCAAGGCCTCAGCCCTTCTTCTTGCCGTCCGCCAGATTCATCAGGTAGCGGGTCAGCATGGGCACCGGCCGGCCGGTGCCGCCCTTGTCCTTGCCGCCGCTGACCCAGGCGGTGCCGGCGATGTCCAGGTGGGCCCACTTCACATCCCGGGCGAAGCGGTGCAGGAAGCAGGCGGCGGTGATGGAGCCGGCCTTGGGGCCGCCAATGTTTTGCATATCGGCGAAGGGGCTGTCCAACTGGCTCTGGTAGTCCTCCCACAGCGGCATGGGCCAGCCCCGGTCGCCGGTGTCCTGGCCCGCGTCCAGCAGCGCCGCGCTGAGATCGTCGTCGTTGGCGTACACCGCCTGGGCGTGGGCGCCCAGGGCCACCACGCAGGCGCCGGTGAGGGTGGCGATGTCGATCACCGTGTGCGGCTTGTGCTTCTGCTGCACGTAGGTGAGGGCGTCGCACAGCACCAGGCGGCCCTCGGCGTCGGTGTTGAGGATTTCCACGGTCTGGCCGGACAGCGTCTTGACGATGTCACCGGGGCGGGTGGCCTCGCCGTCGGGCATGTTCTCGGCGGCGGCCACCACCGCCACCAGATGGATCGGCAGGCCCAGCTCGCAAACCGTCTTGACGCTGCCGAACACGCTGGCCGCGCCGCCCATGTCGTACTTCATTTCATCCATGGTGGCGCCGGGCTTCAGGGAGATACCGCCGGTGTCGAAGGTAATGCCCTTGCCCACCAGGGACACCGGCTTGCCGGCGGCGCCCTTGTAGTCCATCACGATCAGGCAGCCCTTGCGGGCGCTGCCCCGGGCCACGGCGCAGAAGGCGCCCATGCCCATTTTCTCGGCCTGGGCGTAGCTGATCACCTTCACGGACAGCTTCTCGTATTGCTTGCCCAGGTCCCGGGCGCGCTGGGCCAGGTAGTCCGGGTGGCAATCGTTGGGCGCCATGTTGCCCAGGTCCTTGGCCAGGGCGGTGCCCTCGGCCACCGCCTTGCCGGTGGTGGCGGCCTTCTTCAGACCGTTGTTGCGCTCCGCCAGCCAGAACGTCCATTTCTTGAGTTTGGACGCCTTGGGCGGTTTGCTGCGATAGTGGTCGAACCGGTAGGCGGCTTCCTCGGCCACCCGGGTGCCCTCGCGCACCTGCCAATCCAGGTCGCGGTCCACGGTGACGCTGTCCAGTATCCAGGCGGCGTGTTTCACCGGGCCGCTTTGCAGGCTCCGGCTCACCTGGCCGACCACCTTCAGAAAGCCGCGACCGTCCAGCGGTTTGTCGCCGGCGCCCACCAGCAGCAGGCGCGCCGCCGCCAGGCCGGCGGGCTGGTGCAGCCATGCCATCTGGCCCTTGTCGCCGGAAAAATCACCGGCCTTGATGAACGCCTTCACCGCCTCGCGGGTCTCATCGGGCAGGCTCTCGGGCACGGTGGCGTCGCTGCCGAGAGGTAAAATCAGGCAATCCACCCGTAATTTGGGCAAGGCCGAATGGCCGATGGCGTACTCCATGCTGTCTCCTGAGTTACAATGCCGCACTCAATGCGTGCAGGACAGGGCCAACGTTGATACTACACCGC
The DNA here is from genome assembly GCF_015265435.1 of Alloalcanivorax profundimaris. Taxonomy (GTDB): domain Bacteria; phylum Pseudomonadota; class Gammaproteobacteria; order Pseudomonadales; family Alcanivoracaceae; genus Alloalcanivorax; species Alloalcanivorax profundimaris. Next base: position 14,447 of record NZ_JABJWH010000033.1, read on the forward strand.
TATATCAATCGTCAGATCTTCATGACCACGGTACTGGTCACCTTCATTCTTGTGATGGTGCTGGTCAGTGGCCGCTTTATCAAGTACTTAGCCGAGGCCGCCGCCGGGCAGATCGCCGCCGACGCCCTGTTTCTGGTGATGGCGTTCCGGTTGCCGGAATTCCTGCAGATGATCCTGCCGCTGAGCCTGTACATCGCCATTCTACTGGTGCTCGGGCGCATGCACATGGACAACGAGATGGTGGTGCTGCGCGCCGGGGGCCAGGGCGATGGCCGGGTGGCACGCTCCATCATCGCGCCGGTGCTGGTGGCCATGGGCGTGATTGCCTTGTTCGCGCTCTATGTGACGCCCAACGGCGACGCCGAGGTGAACCGCATCTTCGAGGAACAGAAGGGGCGCTCCGCCCTGGAGCTGCTCACGCCGGGCCGCTTCCACGTCAAGGGCGACGGCGACGCCCAGCGCGCCACCTACGCGGAGAGCCTTAACCGCGAGGAAGGCGTGCTGGAAAACGTGTTCGTGGCCGACGCCAGCTTCGCCGACCAGGAGGCCGGGCGTCTGCTCACCGTGTGGGCGCGCAGCGGCCGTCTGGAACAGCAGGACGGCATCAGCTATTTGCTGCTGGAAGACGGTTACCAGTACCAGGGCAAGCCCGGCGAGGCGGATTACCGCGAGATCGCCTTCGAACAGGCCCGGGTGCGCATCGGCGAGGAGCGCTCCAGCAGCCGCCCGCCGGAAGTGCGCGGGCGCACCACCCTGGAGCTGCTCGACGAAGGCACCAACCAGGCCTGGGCGGAGCTGCAATGGCGTATCTCCCTGGTACTCACGGTGCCCATCATGTGCCTGGCGGCGATTCCGCTGGCCCGGGTCAATCCGCGCCAGGGCCGCTTTCTGCGCATGATCCCGGCGGTGCTCGGCTACATGCTCTACGTGGGCCTGCTGCTCACCATGCGCAGCTGGATGGCCGCCGTGCCCGGTAGCGAGCGGCCCTGGTTCTATTCCATGGTGTGGATACACGTGATCGCGTTGCTCGCCGTCTTCATGCTGTATTTCGGTGGCCGCCTGTTTTCCCGGAGGGCCCGTTCATGAAGCTGCTCAACGGCTATTTCTGGCGGGCGGTGCTGATTCCGTCCCTGGCCATCGTCGCCATCATCGTCGGCCTGGACTGCCTGTTCGGGTTCATCTACGAGCTGGAATTCCTGCGCGGCGACTACCAGATCCTGCAGGCGCTGCAGTTCATCCTCACCACCGTGCCGCGCCGGGTGCATGAGTACATGCCCATGGCGATCCTGCTGGGCACCCTGATCGGGCTCGGGTTGATGGCCAACAGCGGCGAGCTGTCGGTGATCCGCGCCGCCGGCGTGTCCACCCTGCAGGTGAGCTGGATGGTGCTGCGCCCGGTGATTTTCCTGATGCTGCTGTCGGTTCCGGTCGGTGAGTACCTGGCCCCGTATACCGAGCAGGTGGCGCAGAGCAACCGCTCCCTGCAGGAGGGCGGCGGCGAGGCGCTGCGCAGCGAATACGGCTTCTGGCACCGGGAAGGCGACGAATTCATCCACATTAATACGGTGCAGCCCAACGGGGTGCTCTACGGCCTCACCCGATACCGCTTCAACGACGATCACCAGCTGGAAGAGAGCCAGTTCGTGGAAAGGGCGATCTACCAGGGTGACCACTGGACGCTGCAGAACATCCAGGGCACCCGCTTCGGCGACGACCGCACCGAAACCTACACCGAAGGCGGCGGCCGCTGGGACACCAGCCTGACCCCGCAACTGCTGAGTATCGTGGTCCTGGAGCCCCGGCGGCTGGCCATGGCCAAGCTGTGGAACTACACCCGCTATATGAAAGAGCAGGGGCTGCAAAGCGCGGACTACATGCTGGCGTTCTGGCAGAAACTGCTGATGCCGGTGGCCACCATCGGCATGGTGCTGATCGCGATTTCCTTTATTTTCGGCCCCTTGCGTGAAGTCACCATGGGGCTGCGCATGGCCGCCGGCATCGTCGCCGGGCTGGCCTTCAACTACGGTCAGCAGTTTTTTGGACATCTGTCCCTGGTGTTCCGCACCGAGCCGCTGCTGGCGGCCGGATTGCCGCCACTGCTGTGCCTGGTGCTGGGTATCTGGCTGCTGCTGCGGGTGCGCTGAACGGCTGGCAATGTTGGCCGGGCTTGGTATACTCGCCGCCCGAGACAGCGGGTTCGCTGTCCAGCGGTAAGCCAAAGCCAGAGTGGTGGAATTGGTAGACACGACGGATTCAAAATCCGTTGCCCGCGAGGGCGTGCCGGTTCAAGTCCGGCCTCTGGTACCAAACATTATGTCGGGAATGGACTTCCGACGCAGCGTCGTCACTGGTGTTTCCCTTTCCGGTTTCGCTAGGGCGCCCCGTTCAAATTTCTCCTTCGACTAGCCAGTTGGGGCTGCTGCAAACATCCCCCGCTTCATCTGGCTGCAAGCCGGGCAGCCCTAATCGGTGGTTGCCCTCTCTCTTCCCTTGAACCGCGCGACTACCTTGTCAAACGAAGAATCTGATTCCGCGGAGGTTTCGGCGCCCCACCGTGTGCGCTGCTGCTTCAAAGGGCAGTGTCCTGTCTCGGCAAAGATAAAGTGGCTTTAAGAAAAAGTTCTTATTGAGTTTTGGTTGGTTAACCAATAGCATCTTTGTAAACGTATACTTTATGCTGTAGTTCTCTAGAGGAGGTTCTGATGAGTGCAGTCTCAATTCAGCCCCGTAAAGTAGATTTTGATGTGTCCTCTGTGCCGCGCCACTGGAATGGCGGTGATCCTGTGGTAACCCGTTTTTTTGACGCCTTGTCGGTGCATTTTCCCGAGGGGGAGCGGTTTTTTATCCAGTCGGTGCGCCATTTCCAGGATCAGGTGACGGACCAGCGCTTGCGTGAAGATATCCGCCATTTCATTCGTCAGGAGGGCCAGCACGGTATCGTCCATGATCGTTTCAATGACGTGATGGAGGCGCAGGGAGTCGATGTCGATCAGATTACCCGCAACCTGCGTCGTTTTATTCGTACGACACAGAAATACATGCCGGAAAAGTATCAACTGGCGATGACCGCGGCTTTCGAGCATTTTACCGCCACTCTGGGCGAGGCGATGCTCAAGGATGAAACGGATATGTTCCGAGATGCGGATCCGGTAATGCGGGCGATGTTTCTCTGGCATGGTGTGGAAGAGGTTGAGCACAAGGCAGTGGCGTACGATGTATACCGAACCGCGGCAGGCGGGGGTTATTTGACTCGCGCTTCGGCACTGGTGGTTGCCATGCTGATGGTGCACCTGGTCGTCGGACCGGTGTTCGTGAATATGTTGCGTCTTGATGGTGCGATGCGACGGCCGACGGTAGTGCTGCGTGGTCTAAACCGGCTCTACGGTCGTCGCGGTATTCTGACCCGCATGTTGCCCGAGTTTGTTGCGTGGTTCCGTCCGGGATTCCACCCCTGGGAAACGGGCATGCCGGAGAAAGTCGCGGCATGGTTGAAGGAGTACGGAGAGCATGGTGATCCGATGCGGGCATCGGCCGCCGTATATGAAACCGAGCCGGTGAGCGAGGCCGCCTGAATGGTCGGCGGAGAAGTGTCTGAAACAGCTGTAAGGCCAAAGATCGGGGCGCGTCACTGCCACAGGCCGGGCAGGCACTGTGGCAGTTCGGCCATCCGTGACTTGCTTGAGTTCCACGGCTTGGTGATGAGCGAGGCTTGCTGTTTTGGTCTTGGGGCCGGACTCGGCATTACCTATGTGGAGACTGCAGCCTCCAATACCCCTTTCATCGTGCATGTGCGTTCAATGGAATTCGAGGAAAAGGTATTCAATACTTTGGATGTTCCCTTTTCCTGGCGCAGCTATCGCGACCAACGGTCCGCTAATACGGATCTCAAACGGGTGCTGAATGAAAATCGACCGGCACTGTTGTTAACTGACATTTTCCATTTGCCCTACTTCCAAAGCAGCACACATTTTGCAGGGCACGCCATCGTGGCATGGTTATATGACGAGGAGCGGGACGAGGTGCTGGTCAGTGATACTGAACGCCCGGGATTGATCGCGGTATCTACGGCTAATTTGGCCGACGCACGCTTCTCCACCGCACCCCCTTTCATTCATAACGGAAACCTGTTTGCCCCCGAAGCTATCAAAGCCAGCATAACTCCGGAACGTATTCGGAGGGCCATCTTTGACAATGCCTATGCTCTGGCGAATGGCGATCGTTTTAGCGGTCTCGCGGCGCTGGATACTTGGATTGACGGGCTGTCACATTGGGCGGCTGACGAAAACTGGCGCTGGTCGTTGCGTTTTGCTTACCAGGTGATCGAAAAGCGCGGTACTGGGGGAGCCGGATTTCGCACCCTTTACGCCGACTTTTTGGAAGAGGCCAGTGCACGGCTTGCCGTGGTTAGAGATGCGAAGTTAGTGGAGCTCATGCGAGGCGCGGCAGCGGCTTGGTCCGGCTTGGCGGCTGTTTTGAAAATGGCTTCCGAGGCAACGACATTTCCTTCCGCCGATATTGAGTTGGCTATTAATCGGGTTAAATCACACGAGTCGCGTTATGTGAAGCGTGCACTAGATGCTCTGGGCTGATTAGACAAAAGCGAGCGGACCCGGAGCGAGACACTGGCTCTGAGTGAGCCGGGCCAATGAAAAGGGGGAAGCGATTCGATGTCAGATCGTTATTTAACCATGGCCAAGACCTTCTTTGGCACATCCCATCCCTTGTTCAACGCCTTCGGCGTGGAAGTGGAGGAAGTTGGCAAAGGGCGTGCCGCCATGAGTCTCTCGTGCCGTCCAGCGCTTTGCGATCGACACGGGGGGCTTCACCGAGGAGTTGTTGTCACGCTATTGGATACCAATTGCGGGTTGGCAATATTTTCCCGACTCGGTGACATGCGCCCGATTGCGACCATCGATCTGCGTGTGGATTTCATTCGGCCTGTACCCGCGGGGGAGGGAATCTACAGCGAGGTGGAGTGTTACGCGGTACGAGGTGATATCGCCTATGTGCGCGGACAAGGTTGCGCTTATTCCGATCATAACTTGCTGGCAACGGTATTCGGTTCGTTTGCCGTCGGTACTCTCGGGCCTGCATTCGATTCAGCCATGAAAGGGGGAGGGTAAAGTATGAAAGAGCGATCGCTTTTAAATCGCCAGATGACGGGTTGGCTGACATGGCTCTGAATAAAGCGCAAAAAGAAATGCTTGAAAATACTCCATTTGTGGAGTTTCTAGGTCTTGAGGCGCTGACCTCTGATGAGGGGTTCTCTTGCCGGTTGTGCTTTCGAGAACAGCATATCGGTAACCCTCTGTTGCGTACCTTTCATGGCGGAATCCTCGCCAGTTTTGCCGAAATAACGGCAGCTCTCTATTTGATGGAATCGCTTGATCTGGTCGAAGAGCCGTCATGCAGTAGTATGACCTTTGATTATTTACGGCCCGCGTTTGCGGGCACGATTCGTGCCGAGCCTTGTATTGTCCGTGCAGGAAGACGTTTCGTAGTCGTTTCCGTCGACGTTTATCTGGATAAAACGCTTGTGTCAATCGGGCGCTTTATCTATAGCCGCTAAGTATTTTCAACTGGGGGCTGATGATTTTTGAGCGACTTGGGAGAATACCTTGATCATATCGCAAACATTACGTCGTGCGGTCCAGCAAAATCCTGACGGCATCGCCACGATTTACAAGGATAGAAGGCGGTCATGGCGCGCTTTTGAGAATCGTGTTGCGCGCCTGGCCGCGGGCCTTCGCGCCTTGGGAGCGGAAAGCGGGAATCGCGTCGCGATCTTGTCACTCAATAGCGACCGCTACCTAGAATATTTTTACGCCGTGCCATGGGCCGGCGCGGCTCTTAATCCCGTCAATATCCGCCTGGCACCGCCAGAGATCGCGTACAGTCTGAACGATTCCGCATCGTCCATCCTGTTTGTCGATGATGCATTCAGCGACATGCTGTCAAAACTACGGCCGCTGCTTGAGACCGTTCAACATGTGGTTTTCATGGGCGACGGTAGTTTACCGGACGGGTGTGTCGACTATGAGTCGCTTATCGCTGAATCAGATCCGATGCGGGATATCAGCGAAGGAGGGAGCGAGCTTGCCGGATTGTTCTATACCGGGGGGACCACCGGGCGGTCGAAAGGCGTGATGCTGAGCCATGACAACCTTGTCTTCAATGCGCTTAATGTGGTGCCGGAAATGGATTATGCGTCCGGCACGATCTACATGCATGCGGCTCCGATGTTTCATTTGGCCGATATGGCAAGCACTTTTGCCGTGACGCTAGCTGGTGGCACGCACGGCATCGTACCTCGTTTCGATGTAGACGATGTGCTCTCTTTTATTGAGCGTGAAAGAGTTACACATGCCCTGCTCGTGCCAACGATGATCAATCTGCTGGTGTCCTCCGGAAAAATAAAGGAATTCGACGTAAGTAGCGTCAAGCGCATGCTCTATGGAGCGTCGGCCATGCCTGAGTCAGTATTGATCAGCGCCATGAAGCAGATGCCGGACGCTCTGTTCGCTCAAGGGTATGGACAGACGGAGGCGTCACCCATCATCACCGCCTTGCCACCCGATTTCCATGTGCCTGGAGGCGACAAGCTTCGAAGCGCGGGCAGGGCCGCGCTGGGAGTCGAGGTTGCCATTTTTGACAAGGATGATACCGAGCGGCCGAGATGCGAAGTTGGCGAGATCTGCGCCAGAGGTCCGAACGTCATGCTGGGTTATTGGGGAATGGAGGAAGCCTCCGCTGAGGCCCTGCGTAACGGCTGGTTGCATACCGGTGATCTCGGTTATATGGATGAAGACGGGTTTGTCTTCATCGTCGATCGCGTCAAGGACATGATCATCAGTGGTGGGGAGAATATATTTTCGGTCGAAGTTGAGAGTGCTATCTATAGTCATCCCGCGGTACAGGAATGCGCGGTGGTGGGGATTCCCCACGATGAATGGGTTGAAACGGTGCATGCAATCGTCGTGCCTCGCCAAGGCCATGTGCTCACGGAAGAAGAGCTGTTGAGCCATTGCCGGGAGTTGATTGCCGGCTACAAACTTCCCCGTAGTATCGAGTTCCGTAGTGAACCATTGCCGATAAGTGGCGCCGGCAAGATTCTCAAGAATGAGCTGCGTGCACCCTACTGGGGCCGGATGGGGCGATCGGTTACCTGATTTATCATTCTCGTCAAAACCACTTGCTTGGATGAGGAAAATTATGAATTTGCAATTTACGCAGGAAGAGCAGGAGTTTCAAAAGACGATACGCGCATGGATGCGGAAAAATATTCCTGAAGAGATTAGTCGTATTTCCGCGCTTGGCGAAATGCCGGAAAAATCGCAGCAACAGCGATGGGAGAAACGGCTCGGTAAACAGGGTTGGCTGGCGGTAACTTGGCCTGAACAATACGGAGGTCCGGGATGGACCGCCACACAACGTTATCTTTTTGATCTTGAAAGGGCCATGGCTGGGGCGCCTCCGGTAAGTCCCTTCGGTGTCGCCATGGTAGGCCCTGTGATCTACACGTTCGGATCCGCGCAACAAAAAGAGCGATGGCTGCCCGGGATAGCGAGCGGCGAGACGCTTTGGTGCCAGGGTTATTCCGAGCCCAATGCCGGATCGGACCTCGCATCCCTTAAAACCCGCGCCGAGCGCAAACGGGACCACTACCTGGTCAATGGCCAGAAGATTTGGACCACCCAAGCGCATTGGGCGGACATGATGTTTTGTCTTGTTAGAACCGACCCCGATGCCAAGAAGCAACAGGGTATCTCTTTCCTGCTAATAGATATGAACACGCCGGGTATCGAGGTTCGTCCCATTTATACCATTGATGGGCACCATCACCTCAACGAAGTGTATTTCACCGATGTCAAGGTGCCGCTGGACAATCTGGTGGGGAAGGAGGGTATGGGGTGGACGATCGCCAAGTTTTTGTTAACGCATGAACGCACAACGATCGCCGGCGTTGCCGACAGTCACTATGCATTGGCTCGCATGAAGAGGGCTATTGACGAAGCTCCTTATTACATCGATAAGAAACAGGCGCGACGACGTGTGGCCGAGTTGGAAGTCGAACTGACGGCGTTGGAGTACACCAACTTTAGGACCGTCGCCGCGACAGACGAGGGCAGACCTTTTGGACCGGAGTCTTCCGGTCTCAAGATCAAGGGTACCGAGCTACAGCAGAAAATGTCCCAAGCGATGGTCGAGATGGGCGGGTTGATGTCGCTTGTCTGGGATAGTTCATCAGCGGTGGGTAATGAAAGCTTTAATCATTCCCCTCGTCGGTACAATTTTCTTCGTGCCTGCACGATTTATGGCGGATCGAACGAGATTCAGAAGAACGTGCTTGCCAAGATGCTGTTAGGTTTATGAGAGGTCATAATGGAATTCAATCTTTCCGACAACACGACCATGGTTGCCGATACGGCACGGCGGTATCTCAAGGATCACTATGGTTTTGATACCTACATACAACAACTCAACCAACTCAATCATTGCGATCCATCACGATGGGATTTGATGCGCGAGCTAGGCTGGTTTGGTCTGCCGTTTCCTGAGTCGGTCGGAGGCTATGGCGGCGATCTGATCGACGTGGCGATGATTGTTAGGGAGGCTGGCGCCGTCTTATGTCTGGACCCCTATGTCGATCTGGTGATCGGTCCTGGAAAACTTCTCGAGTATCTGGGTACTGAGCGGGCATTGAAGGTATTGCAATCCATTGTCGATGATGATGAGAGGGTGGCATGCGCGCTCTATGACTATCACGCCGGATACAATATTTTGAAGCCATCCCTGTCGATTAACAGTGGCAAACTGTCTGGACGGAAGAATTTCGTTCCTGATGGTGGCTGCGCGAATAAGGTGCTGACGACGGCGATGCTTGGCGATGAGCTGACCTTGGTCCTTGTGCCGCTTGAAGGCTGCGAGGTGACCCGCTATCGGGGCTTGGACGGTAGCCGGCTTGCCGATGTGCTGTTCGATGACGTGGTTATTGACGAGGAGATGATTCTTTCTCGTGGCGTGAAGGTGGAGCGCGCCGTCAGCAAGGCGGTCGCCTGGCTGCAGGCGCTCGATTGCGCGCGTATGTATGGCGCCGCCAGTGCGCTTTATCAGCGCACTCTTGATTACGCAAAGACGCGGAAGCAGTTCGGTGCGCCGATCGGCAGCTTCCAGGTAATTCAACACTACCTCGTGGATATGTTCACGGATCTTCAACAGTTGGAGTCAATGCTGTTCATGGTTTCCGTCAAAGCGGATCTAGACGATACGCTTGAGCGGGAACACGCTTGTTCGACGACCAAGGCGTATTATGCCGACAAGGGGGTGAAGATCGCGCAACAGGCGATCCAGATTCACGGCGGTATCGGGGTCACCGAAGAGCTTGATATAGGCCATTACTTTCGTCTCATGACGCACTGCTCCCTAACACACGGCCATGGTGACTACCATCTTGATCGTGTCGCCGCCCTCGGAGAGGAGTTCGATCGTGGATGAATATGATTTCATCGTAGTCGGAGCGGGATCCGCCGGTTGTGTTCTGGCCAACCGACTAAGCGAGTCCGGCCGATTCTCTGTTTGCTTGCTGGAGGCGGGTCCGCACGACAACAGCGGGTTTGTCAACGTGCCGTTCGGGATGATCGGTTTGATCCGGGAGGGCAAGCGTAACTGGGGCTATCAAACAGTGGTTCAACGAGCGCTTGACAGTAGGCGGCTCTATTGGCCCCGTGGAAAAACTCTCGGTGGTAGTAGCTCGATCAACGCCATGGTTTATATTCGTGGACAACCTGAGGATTACGATGCTTGGCGGGACAGCGGGCTGAAGGGTTGGGGGTGGGATGATGTCCGGCCCATCTTCAACGCGCATGAGCACAATGAGGAGTATCCGCCTGACGCCTGGCACGGTAACGGAGGACCGCTGAACGTCACTGGGGTCAGGGATCCTAATCCGCTGACTGAGTTGTTCATTCGCGCCGGGGAAGAACTAGGCGAAAAGCGTAACGATGATTTCAATGGTGAATCGCAGCGCGGCTTCGGCCAATTCCAAGTGACGCAAAAAGATGGGCGACGCTGGAGCGCCGCGAGGGCGTTTCTTGATCCGGCGAGGAGCCGCGGTAATTTGACCATTCTGACTAATGCAATGGTTTCCCGGGTAGTGATCGAAAATGGACGTGCGGTAGCCGTCGAGTATAGCGATACGGCCGGCACATCTCACACCGTTCGGGCAAATCGAGAAGTCGTACTTTCGGGTGGGGCAATCAACTCGCCCCATTTGCTGATGCTTTCAGGCATTGGTGACCGTGACCATTTACAAAGTGTTGGCGTTGATTGTCTGGTCGACCGGCCAGAGGTGGGGTGTAATCTTCAAGACCACCTGGACATGACTATTTCGATTCACGATCGTAGCAAACAGTCAATTGGCTTCTCCCCTTACTTTCTACCGCGTTTGATGCGAGCGTTTTATGAGTACTTCCGCCATCGGCGCGGCTTTCTAGCCAGCAATGCGGCTGAGGCGGGTGCGTTTATTAATGTCGGCGAAGGGACGCGCCCGAATGTGCAGATGCATTTTCTGCCCGCATTTTTGCGCGATCATGGCAGGGAATTCACGTCAGGCTTTGGCTGCACCATTCATGTATGCCAGTTGCGGCCTAAAAGCCGCGGTTGGATTCGTCTCGCCGATAGCAACCCTCTCAGCGCCCCGCTCATCGATCCCTGTTATCTTTCCGATGCTGACGATCTTGGCGTCCTGAGAGAGGGCGTCAAACTGGCTCGGCGGGTGTTCCAGACAAAAGCTTTCGCCGAGGTTTTTGGAGGAGAAGATCTACCGGCGAGCGATGTGGTAACCGATACCCAAATTGAGGACGATATCAGGCAGCGCGCTGAAACTATTTATCATCCGGTGGGCACTTGCCGTATGGGGGTGGATGATCTGGCCGTAGTGGATGATCGGTTAAGAGTCAGGGGCGTGTTAGGATTGCGCGTTGCTGATGCGTCCGTCATGCCTTCTTTGATCAGTGGCAACACTAACGCGGCAAGCATGATGATCGGCGAGAAAGCGGCTGGTTATATCATTCAGGATCAACGATGAGACGACATTAGCGCCACCAAACGGTAGTGCTAATGTCGTCCCCAGGTCTTTTGGGGCGGCGGAATTCGGATATTAGGCCATCTTGACTTGGTCGCTCTCGGGACGGTTTCTGTAAGCTCGGTATAGTGATCCGTTTTCAGCGAACAGGCGTTGTCGCCACGTATCTTCCAGTGCCCGCGTGTCGTGATTGTCAGGATGGTAACGTCGATCAACGAACTCCGGAAGGCGGCGCATAATCCCGGAGACAAATCCCTTTGGACCGAACAGTACGTTCAATCCAATGGCATTGTCCTTGACGCTGCCCAGCTTCCCGTCCTTGGCGAGCATCCATGCCCAAGTGATCCCCAACATCGGCAAGAGCACAACCAGGGATGCCGCCGTCGCTGCGATCCGCTCACCGTGACTATTGCCGATGATTTCGTAAACGTTATAAGCAACAGATTTGTGTTCAAGCTCCTCAAGAGCATGCCATTGCCATATCTTTATCATCTCCGGGTCGGCCAGACTTTGAAACGTCTCGTCTTCCAATAGCTGCTCCGCAAGCAAGGCGGTAAAATGTTCCATGAAAGTAGTGGCGGCAAGCTGGGTTCTCTTCGGTAACATTTTCAGAATGCGGAGGCCGAATTTTACGAAGCGGTCCGGAGTGTCCATGTCGAAGCCGCTCTCGGCAAGCAATTCGTTAAGGCGGTCATGCTCGCGACCATGAATGGCTTCTTGCCCCATGAATCCGGAAATGGCCGCTCGCTGCTGCTTGTCGGTGACACGGTTTCGAAAATAACGCACCGAATCCATGAAGTAGCGCTCACCGGGTGGAAAGAACCCGGACAGCATGGCAAAGAATGTGGTTGCCGTAGCGTTGTCCGCATAGAAGTACTTTGGTGTTGTGTCCGGAAACTGGAAGTCTATGTGACGGGGTGGGATGCCCACTGACGCACCGTTCAGGACATTGGACGTCTTTGCACTAGTTCTCTTCTTTAAAGCCATGACTCGGCCCTCTTTTTGAAGTTTGATCCTGCTTATTGCGATGATTGACTAGACATTTTTTGCCGCCCCTGTCGCATTCGAAAGAACGCTTCGAGGGGCCGCTGATAGCCCGCCGGCGTCAGGTGTTGGCCGGCGTCCAGTATCGTTGCGTCATTACCTATCAAAACGCGACGTCGGTTCTTGCGAACCGCGTGGAGGATAGCGTTGGCAGCCTGTTCCGGCGTGGACCGGGCGATGCGATCGAAAAGTTCCGTAATTTCTTCCTTGCTGCCCGGGCTATGTCTTCCATATCACCCATTCGGCTATTACGCGCAATGTTGGTCTTGACGCCGCCCGGGTGCACGCAGGTTGCACTAACACAGCTTCGCTCAATGTCCAGTTCTTCGCGCAGCGACTCGGTGAACCCTCGAACAGCGAATTTCGCGGCGTTATAGGCTGATTGGGTGGTGACTCTGACCGGGTAGTCGCGCAGGTCGATGGCGATGTCTTTTAGACTGTTTTCGTCAATGTCCGACAGAGCCAAATGGCAGCCTTTCTTCGCCAGCAGCATGGCGGTCGCTCGACCTATGCCTGAACCGGCACCAGTAATCGCAGCGACTTTCCCGTAAAAACGTTTCATAATATGCTCCAACAGGTAGGCGGATCAGGCACTCAGTAACTTGCGAAATACGCGGTTCCTTCCGCGCTTGATGCCACTTCCCTCAAAACGAAGGTGGCCATCCTCGAGGTTGCCATAGCGTAATGCGGGCAGGTCACGCAAATAGTCATCAAGATTCTGCCAGGGGGTCCTGCTGCCCTGACGAGGGAGGCGGTCGTTGGCGCGAAGAACATATCCGGAACGTAAATTAAGAAAGTTCATCTGGGTCTTGCTCCCTTGTTCATCGACGGGTGTGACCACCCGGGCGTCAATATCGCGCATGTGATTCAGAAGGCGGCAGACGAATTCAGAGGCGATATCGGCCTTCAGCGTCCAAGAAGCGTTGGTGTAACCGAACACCAGGGCCATATTTGGTACCCCTTCAAGCATCAGTCCCTTGTACATCAGGGTATCCGCCACATGAACCTCACGGCCGTCGACTTCCAATCTGGCGCCACCGAACAGCTGCAAATCAAGGCCAGTGGCCGTGATCAGAACATCTGCGTCGATATGAGCGCCGGACTTCAATTGGATACCGGTTTCGGTGACCGCTTCGATGTGGTCGGTGACCACGGAGGCCTGGCCTTCGCGGATAACCTTGAAGAGATCACCCTTGGGAACGGCGCACATGCGTTCTTCCCAGGGATTGTAATGGGGTTGGAAATGCCGCATATCGACCTCCGGGCCGAGCTGCCGGCGCGCTGTCGCCAAAAGCAGGCGTCGCATCGCCTTGGGCTTACTCAGAGAAAGTCGATATACCGCTCTTTGCAACAGAATATTGCGGGTCCGGGCCAGCCGGTAAACGGCCATCTCCGGCAGAATGCGGCGCAGGTTCCTGGATATCAGATCCTGCTCCGGCACGGTGGCTACATAGGTGGGCGAGCGCTGCAGCATCACTACATGATCCGCCTTGTCGGCCATAGCCGGAACCAGCGTCACGGCAGTGGCGCCACTGCCAATAACCACCACCCGTTTGCCAGTGTAATCGTAGTTTTCCGGCCAGTGTTGCGGATGGATTACGTCACCGCGGAATTGGTTGATCCCCGGAATCTCCGGTGTGTAGCCGGAGTCGTATTTGTAGTATCCGGTGCAATGGAATACAAAGCCGGTGCTGAACTGGTGCTCTTCATCGGTTGCTTCGTCGATGGCTTTGACGATCCAGTGTTTTTTTTCGCTATGCCAGGATTGCGAGATCACTTTCAGACCGAACTGGATTCGGCGTTTCACATCGTATTCGCGTGCGGTGTCGTCAATATACCGACGGATAGAAGGGCCGTCGGCAAGCATCTTGGTATCGGTCCAGGGCCGAAAGTTATAACCCAGGGTAAACATGTCGGAATCGGAGCGGATGCCGGGATAGCGGAATAAATCCCAGGTGCCTCCGATCCGTTTGCGTCGTTCAACGATTCCAAAACGGACGTTGGGGCATTTTTCCTTTAAGTGACACGCCGCGCCAATTCCCGACAGGCCCGCACCGACGATCAGAACATCAAGATAAGGGTGTTTCATGGTGTTGCTCCGTAGTGGCAGTGCGGCACGATTCCGGCTCAGTGGCGGCTGGCCGTTCTTTCAGAAATTGCAGTACCGCCTCGGTAAAAACACTGTTACGGTCTCCCGCGACCATATGGCCGGCCTGTTTCAGAACGACATAACGTGCCTCTGGTATTAGAGTGAGCAGCTCTGTTGCGCCCCGGTCACTAAGAACATCGCTGTAGTAGCCACGTATCAAAAGCACCGGTACGTCCAACTGGCGGGCCGCCAGCTCCAGCCTTGCTCGGTCGAACATGCTCCCGGCCTTGGTTGGCGCGTTCGCGTGGTTGAGAAAAGCTGGGTCCCAGTGCCAGTAAAACCGGCCATTACCGTGTTGACGCAGGTTTTTGCGTAGCCCGGAGAGATCTTTTGATGGCGGGCGGCGCGGGTTGTAGGCGGTGATAGCATCGCGTACCTGCTCCAGCGTCTCGAATCCGTCCTGATGATGACGCATGAATTCGATGATCCGGCGGACGCCCCGAGGTTCCAATCTTGGCGCCACGTCGACCAGTACCAGTGCCTCGCAATCCAGGGAGGTGTCTTCGCCAAGCGTGAGCAAAGCGGTCAGGCCACCCATGGACGCGCCGACGATAACCGGCCGGGCCGGTAGCGAGCGAATCACCGCGCTGAGGTCCGCTGCAAGGGCTCGGGCACTGTAGTCGCCTTCTCGAGACCAGTCGCTTTCGCCGTGGCCTCGTGCGTCCAGGCTAAACGCGCAGTAGCCGGCATCGGCCAGTGCGATCGCCGTGTCGGACCAGGCATGGCGGGTCTGCCCGCCGCCGTGCAGGAGCAATACGGGGGGCGCCGTGTCTTCACCATGGCGGCTGGCCCACAGATTCAACCCCTCACTGCCAGTGAATCGCACCCGAACACTGCGTCGAAGGCCGCAATGCGCGGACGATGTCGTCGTCTGAGAGTCAGTCATAGTCAACTCTTCCGGCAATACATTTGGTCGTCCAACCAATATTACAGATTGAATATATCAACGGCAATGCTTCTCCAGCCCCTTTCAGATCAGTTTGTAACGGCCGGGGTATAACACGTTAAAAATCCTTCACCGGAAGGAACGTGAAGGTCAGGTCCACTCCCAAGGGAGGTGCTTCAAGTTCAACCGACGCCAGACCGATGCCGATCAGGTCGATGTTGGCGGGAATGGTCAGCGGGTCGGGATTGGAGACCTTGAGTATCAGTCTGCCATCGTCGACGAACCGAAGCGGTCCTTCGAGAGTGACGTTGTTAACCCGTTTGCTGCGAATATCGTGCCCAAGTTCAATAATCAGCCTGGGTTCCAGTTCAGGCGCGTCTATCAACAGGTCGAAGGTGGTGCTGAACCAGGGACCGTCCTCTGTCTCGGTGATGTAGCCTTCAATAAACGGTGAATCGCCCTCGGGTAGTAAACGCAGAACCAAGGGACCTGTCTCGAGACCAATGGTGATGAGGCCTAACGCTCTGGCTTCGAGAAAGACCTCCGTGGTGGTCAGCGTAGTTGGAAAGACGGAAACACGAACAGCGCCCGTGGTCCGATCATCCGTGTCCGGGTTATCGTCAATCAGTCTACGGTTGATGGAGACGGCGGAGTCGTATTCCCGGGGGCCGGCCTGCAACGCGCCGGTACTGACGAACGCGAAGCGTTTCTCCGGACAGTCCTCGCCAATTGAGCAGCCCAGGTTGGCGTTGGTAATCACGCCCCCGGTGTCCCGCAGCTCCAACCGCAGGTGGTTGGCGGGCGCCTTGATGACACCATTGTTGTCGGTGGCACCTTGTTCTGAATTGTCGACCTGTAGATTGGCATTTACGTCGACCGTCGGTAGGGAACGCAGGGATACGAGGGTATAACGCTGATCGTCACCGGTCACGACAAAGTGGTTTACCATATCGGGACCTCCCTCGCGCGGCGCTGGAGCCGTGTCGCTGCTCTGTGACAGTTGGCGTGTTTGCAAGGCAGCACCGTCCAGTGTGCAGATGGCGTTGTTTCCGCAGTCGGGACTGGTGGACTCCGAGCGCAACGTATAGCGATATAGCTGACCGTCTCGCCAAGGGCTGTCAGGGAAAAACTCAACCCGTTGCGCCAGCACGTCGAGGTGGCCCGGCACCGGTTGCCAATCCCCACCGGCATCGCGACGCTCGACGAAAAAAGTGTCGCCGTTGACTGTTGCCGGATCTATACGGCGGTTGAAGATGACCCGTATAGGGTACTCTCGAAAAAGCCCGACCACGGGGAACAGGGGGTCGCTTCCCTGGCCGCCCTGGCAGCGTCCGTTACGCCATTGTGATCTTTCACCGATTAGCCGGGCGTCGGTCAGAGCACAGGGGTATCCGGGGAAAACAGCGGCTACCAAGGGCGCACGAAGGCTGTCGCGGTTGTCATTCGGCAAAAACAGATCGTCAAGGCGCATATCAAGGGTGTAATCCTTGCTCAGAGGGTTGCCCGCCGTGTCCCGTAGCTGGCTGGTCAGTATGATTTCGACGTCCTGGTTGTGCTCCACGATTCCGGTGCCTTCGAGGATGACGGTGGCGCCGTCGACACGCATCGAGACGTTTTCAGGTGGTAGCGAAGTGCCGTTAACCTGGACGTTGATAGCGCCATCAAGAAACGCCGACGCGGGATCAATCGCCTTGTTAAAGTTCAGAATGACCGGATCCCCCGGGCGTGTGTTGGCCTGGAAGTCCTCACCCGGCGACCAGGATTGTAATTCCAGAGGGCGTAGATCCGGCTCAGGCATTGGCGGGTTTCGCTGCCCGGCGAAGGACTCCATGCGGAAAGATAATTGGGCACCAGCCTTTTCAAGGCCGAGAATGTCGGGGTCGACCACGGAGATCGCATCCAGCACCAGCTTGCCATCCTCGACAATGGCGAGACCGACGACCTGGATATTGAGCAGATTCTGACTGAGGGCGGCATTGGCGATGGTTCCCTCCGCGGTCATGGCCGCATCCATTCTCAGCAGTGCATAGCGAGGCGCCGTCGCCTCGGTACTGAAGGGATTGGGAATCAGATAGCCGTTGGCGTCACTGAGAAGGGTAATTTGCAGGTCGCCGGTATCGATACCGGCGGGGATTTCCCCCAGAATGTTGACATCGACCGGCGCGCCTCGCAGTACCGTGCCGGCCGGCACCCGGAGGGGGACGGCATCGGCAAAGTCTGGGACAAAGCCCAGGTCCGCGGCCAGCGAGCCCGTCAGTTCGGTAACGGCGCTGTCACCGATGATAAAGCTGTCCAATGGCACCTGATTGACCGGTCTTCCCGTCAGCTGGGATTGCAGGTCCGGCTGTTGCTCGCCTAGGGAACCGACCTTGATGACCGTGGTTTCGCGCGGCTGTGTGCCCGTGGGTGTGAACTGGCGTTCGACTTCCGGAAGTAGAGAACCATCACGACTGCGGAGCCCCGATAATGCTAACGTGTATTCCACCGAGTCCAGGTCCTGGCGCGGATCCAGTATCAAATAGCGCCCCTGCAGTAGCACGGAGGCGTCGATCAGCTGGCCCTGGTCGTCGACAAGCGTGATCTGCTTGCCATAAACGGTGGTGGCCGGGTCGAGCGGCCGGTTGAAGACCATGCGTAGCGTGCTCATATCATTTATTCTGGCATCCTCGATGCCGGCCAGCAGTGGATCGGGATCCAGAGGTGTGATGCCAAGTATCTTAAAGCCGTCACTGCCGACGGCGTCGGCGAACCCCGCATGGGCGCCCATCGTGTGAAATTGAAAATTTTTGAATACGGTATCGTCGATACGCCCCAGGCCCGCCTCGCTGACACTCAGCCGATAATGCGTATTGGGCGACAGTGAAGTCCGTGGTTTCAGTACCAGCCCCCGGCCGCCATCGATCACTTCCGGGGTAAAGGGCACGGCGTTTCCGGCGTCGTCGGCGAGCCGCAGACGGTCCTCGACATCGCCGCTCACCTCGTCACTCAGTGTGGTTGAGAAACGCAGCACGACATTGCCGCTCGTCGGCACCTCCTGCTGGCCAGGGTAGGGGTAAGCGAACACCAGTGTGTCCGAAGCGCGCCATGGATTGACGACTTTGCCTTCGTCATCGCCGCACGCACTGATCAACATCAGCCCGAACACCCAAAGGGCAAACGAAACGTACCGCGGCCGAATGTTTATTTGTTTATTCATCTCTACTCTCCTGAATTCAGCTCCGCCATCGCGGTCTAGAATTTGAGTGACAGGGAACCCGAGATGACGTGTATGTCGCCATCCACGCGAACGGTCTCGTAGGGGTTGGGATTGGTTGGCGAGTTGATGGATGTGAGGTTGAACTCTCTTTCATCAAGCTGCTGGTATTGATAAGCCAGGGACATCACAAGGGGCATATTGATTATCGGCGCGCGTTTCAGGCGGTAATCGGCGCCAACACCGACCACGATACGGTCGCTGTCGAGAAAGTTGACATCCTGGGACCGGGTCGATTGAAGTGGGGAATCCTCGACGGCCACACCCCCATAAAGTTTAAGAGCGTCCGACCACGTGTAACGGACGCCGATGCGGGGAACGGTGGTGTCATTAAAGCGCAGCCCAGCCTGGTCCCTGACCGTGTCACCGGCGAATTCACTCTCAAGATCGGACCAATACTGGCGCTCTACAGCCGCAACCAGCTCGAACTTACCTAAAGGCATCAGCAATCCGATTCCGTATACCTGGGGCTGGAACGTGTCGAGAGTGGCCAGCGCAAGATCAAGGCCCGGCTCGGGTATGACACCGGGAATCACCACGTTGGCGTCCACGCTGACGTCGTACTCCGACTCCCCTCGATAGAACAACGCCAGCTCCGGTTTAAGCGCGAAAGGCAGGCAGGCGCTCGAACCGCACAGCGTATCGCTCAGGTTGACGTTAATGCCCAGCGAGGGCGTCAATGTCGGTTCGGCTTCCAGAGAGAGCTCTTCGGAGTCGGTATTGCCGGACAGATCGGAGACCGCTTCAAGGCGGGCCTGGGCCGCCAGCGTGAGTCTTGCCGAGGCACCGATATCAACGCCGCGCAGGAGGTTGCTAACCGCCCCACCAAAAGCGAGATACAAGGGTTGCGACTCAAAACGCAGGAACTGGCCTTCCTGACTGGTATTGGCCGCGAAGGGCAGTGCGTTGGAGGCATACTCATCCACGCCGACGTTAATGCCAAGATAAATCGGTGTGTCCAAGTCCGCCGCGCCGGCGACACGGGTCTTGATACCAAGAAGCAGCAACTCCGAACTCTGGTCCGTGAGCACATCGTTTTCGCGATCGAATGGTGCGGCTCCGCCAAGTGATTCGGCACGTAACTCCTGGTGACCATGCTGAAAGACCACTGTGAGTTCACCTTCCGGCGAGCGCGCAAGTGCCGCCGGGTTGTAGTAGGTGGCCCAAGCACCGCTGTGGAAAGCGCTGAACGCCTGGGCCGAACCGGCGTGAATGGGGCCCAGGCCGTAGGTGCTTGCTGCATCGCCCGCTCCGGCCATTACCTCGCATGGGAGCAGCACGACTATCAGAACGGCCAAGACACGACGGACCCGAAGACCGGCATTGGAGAAGAAAAGGTGTTCGCGGGACTGATGGTGAGACCTGATTATCGTCATTGGGAATCATCCTTTTTGTTATTCGGGGTGGCATCTGACATGTTTTGTTTGGTCGAACAAACAATGCGTTGGACTTGGTTTTGAGGCAATACGAAAAATTGCTTATCAGTCAATGAAAATTTAAGGTTTTACGGTGTTGTCGCCGCCAGCCGCCTTCTTCCGCCCCAGCGAAAAGTCGCGCAGTTCGGTGCGTATGATGCGCTTCTGGCCTTGCCGGTCCCGGTGCGGGGGAAGTCCTCGTGGATCTGGGCCACTTTCGGCACCTTGGAGCTGCCCGGCCACTGGCGGCGTGATGCTCCGGTTTCGCGAGCAGCACACGGGCTCGGGACATCGCGCGGACAGTGGTCCTTGACCGCTCTGGGGCGGCTCTTGTTCTTGCCTATCGAAGTTAAAGCAGGATAGGGTCTTGAGCAAGCGCTTGGTTGGGAAGCAACATAGGGCTTCTTCCTTGGGGGCGCCGTCGTTGGTGCGCTCGGGAGGGTGTGGGCGAGCAAAGATCGCCGTCTTTCCGGTGCGTTCGGGGCCTTGGCCACGCCCGATTACAATCGCGGGGCCTCCAGTGCGCTCAAAAATACTATTTTGTTCTGTCGACTGTTGCGGTTTCGAATACGCCATCCGACAGAAACCGCCAGAGAAAATCGACTGATTGAGGAGAGACAGATGCGTGGATTAATGATGGACCGGCCTTTGATGATTTCCCAGATCATCGAGTACGCGGCCGCCAGCTATCCAGAGCAGGAGATCGTGTCCCGGACTCCGGAAGGCGGCCTGCACCGTTACAACTACGAAGATGCGGCCAAGCGTAGCCGCCAGTTGGCCAACGCGCTCAAGTCGCTGGGCGTCCAGGCCGGGGATCGCATCGCGACGGTGGCCTGGAACACCTATCGGCACTTGGAGCTGTATTACGCGGTCTCCGGTATTGGGGCGATCTGTCACACAATCAATCCGCGTCTGCCGGTCGAGCAGTTCGGCTACATCGTCAATCACGCCAAGGATCAGTACATTTTCCTTGATCTGACCTTCGTTCCATTGCTGGAGAAGTTGCAAGGTCTGTTTGAAGGCGTGAAGGGCTATGTCGTCATGACCGACCGCGCTCATATGCCCGAAACCTCGCTGCCCAACGTGATGTGCTACGAGGAATTGGTCGGCGAGCAGTCCGATGAAATGGCCTGGCCGGAGTTCGACGAGCATACCGCTTCGTCGCTCTGCTATACCTCCGGCACCACCGGCAATCCCAAGGGGGTGTTGTACTCGCACCGCTCGACGCTGCTGCACGCCTTCTCGGTGTTGACCATCCCCGGAATGAATCTGGGCGAGGAGAGTGCCGTGCTGCCGGTGGTGCCGATGTTCCACGTTAACGCCTGGGGCGTCCCCTACTTCGCGCCAATGGTGGGCGCGAAGATCGTCTTCCCGGGGCCGAAGCTCGATGGCGAGAGCCTGGCCGAGCTGATCAATAACGAGGGCGTCACCGAGGCCTGGGGTGTGCCCACCGTGTGGCTCGGGCTTCTTGGTCATATGCGTAAGACCGAGCAGAAGTTCACCTCGCTCAAGCGTGTTCTTATCGGCGGCTCGGCCGCGCCACGGGCGATGATGCGCGAATTCCAGGAGAAGTACGGCGTCGAAGGCTTGCAGGGCTGGGGCATGACCGAGATGAGTCCGATCGGCACGGTTTCGATGATCCGTCCCAAGGACGCCGATTTGCCGCTTGATCGGCAGTTCGACATCAAGGCCAAGCAGGGGCGTGCGGTGTTCGGGGTGGAGATGAAGATCGTCAACGACGACGGTCAAGCGCTGCCGCGGGACGGCAAGTCCTTCGGTGAGCTGCTGGTGCGCGGCCCGGCGATCATCAGCGGCTACTACGAAAACCCTGAAGCCAGCGCCAAGGCCTTCGACAGCGAGGGCTGGTTCCGCACCGGCGATGTTTCCAAGATCGATCCCGAAGGCTACATGGAGATCGTCGACCGCACCAAGGACGTGATCAAGTCCGGAGGCGAGTGGATCAGTTCCATCGATCTTGAGAACGAAGCGGTGGGGCATCCCGAGATCGCCGAGGCAGCGGTCATAGCGGTGCATCATCCGAAATGGGACGAGCGGCCGCTTCTGGTGGTGGTGCGCGAGCCGGACAGCCAGCTCGGCAAGCAGGGCGTGATCGACTATCTGAGCCAGCGGGTCGCGAAATGGTGGCTGCCGGATGACGTGGTATTCGTCGACGAACTGCCGCACGGGGCGACCGGCAAGCTACAGAAGGCCAAATTGCGCGAGCAGTTCAAGGACTATTCGTTGCCAGAGGTTGGTGGTTAAAAAAGGCCTCGATCCGCGCCTCGTCGGCGGAGTGAGCTCGCGGTACGCCAACCGGCGTTGGCTCAGGTCTTTGAACACAGCTGGAGTAGTGGAATGAAAAGCGTGCAAATCTCCAACTATCCCCACCGGATGGGGGGGCACTGCGGCTCGGGCGCACTGCGCGACCTGTTGGAATGGGCCGGGCTTGGCTGGGACGGGCCGCCGGGCGAGGGGCTCGTGTTCGGCCTCGGCGGCGGGCTGTCCTTTATGTATATGAGAGTATCCGAGCTCACGCCTCCCATCTACCTGGTAGGGCGCAACGGTGACATGGAGCTCGACTTCTGCCACCGCCTCGGCATTGAAACCGAGCGTCGCCAAACCGACGATCCCGACGAGGGTTGGCGCTGGGTCGCCGACGAAATCGACGCCGGCCGTCCCGTGATGATCTGGGCTGACATCGCCGAGCTGCCGTATCTCAGGGTACGTTTATCCAACACCCGTCATGACATCGTCGTCATCGGCTACGACGAGAGGCGCGGCGTCGCCCGGGTGGTGGACAACGATCGCGAGGAGGTGCAGGAAGTCCCCCTAAAAGCTCTGGCGCGAGCTCGTGCCTCCCATGGCTTTCCCAATCCCAATCGCCACGCGACTTACCCGATACGCTTTCCTGATCGGCTGCCTGAGCTACTGCCGGTGGCGCGCGATGCAGCGGCAAGCGCGGCGCGCAATATGCGCGGCACGGATGCGACGCTGTTCGATCCGGCGGACCTGCCCGCCGATGGTGTGGTCGCCTCCGGCCTGAAGGGCGTCAATATCTTCGTCGACGATCTGGCCACCTGGGGAGATAGCCTGACTGATGACCAGCTTAACGCATCGCTAAGGGTCTTACCGGTCTTCGTCGAGAAAGCCGGCACAGGCGGTGGCTTGTTCCGCCGCCTCGAAGCGGAATTCTGCGCCGAGGTTGCCCGCCTCACGGGCGATCGATCCTTTGCCCGTGCCGCCGACGTCCTGCTCGACTGCGCCAACGCCTGGAGCCGTCTTGCTACATATGCCGCCGCCGATCAGCTTGACTGGCGGGCGCTCGTCGCCCATGCCGAACAACTCCCGTCATCCGAGCAACGCGCGGTGCAGGCGCTGGAGGAGGCGGCAAGCCCGTAGAGTCGGCGGTGAGCGCCGGCGAGACCCGACCCGCCGCTCGCGGATGCCGTCCATGAACCACAAGGCGAGCGAGCGCGGACTCGGTTGGGGCCAATAAGCTTGGAGGAATAGGGTAAATGATCTTACACGAACCTGAACTGATCGAGGAATACTCCGATAAAGGCTACTGGGGTGACAGAACCCTGCTGGATCGCTTTGCCGCCAATCGTGCCGCCTACCCGGACCGGGAAGCGGTGGTGGATCCCCCCAATCGTGACGAACTGGTCGGCACACCGCCCCAGCGGCTCAGCTGGGCCGAGTTTGGTCGGGCCGTGGACGCCACCGCCGCCGAGCTGGCACGCCGGGGCTTCGGCAAGGACGACCTACTGGTGGCGCAGTTGCCGAACATCTGGGAGCTGGCCATGCTCTATCTGGCGGCGGCCAAGGCCGGCGGTCTGCTTTCCGCGTTGCCCCTGCAATGGCGAAGCAAGGATGTGGGCTATGTGAAAGAGATCACCGGCGCCAGATTCTACGCCTCGGTGGAAAGCTTCCACGGCTTTGATTACCGGGCCCTGGGGCAGGAGCTGGGCTTCGAGCACTACATTGGTCTGGCGGCGCTGACCGATATCGCCCATGGAGATCCGGGCCGGGTCCCGGAGGTGCCGGTGGATGCCAATGACATCTTCACCCTGTGCTGGACTTCGGGCACTGAGTCAAACCCCAAGGGCTGCCCCATGAGCCACAACAACTGGGAGTACATGACCAACCTGGTGTTCACCACCTGTGGCCTGCGCGAGGGTGACCGCATTCTGTGTGTGGCACCGCTGGTGAACATGACGGCGGTAGGGGTGAACTACCTCCCCTGGCTGGCGGCGGGGGGCACCCTGGTGCTGCATCATCCGATTACGCCGGAAATCCTGTTGCGCCAGCTGACCGAGGAGCACATCGAGTACACGATTCTGGTACCGGCAATGCTGAACATGATTGTCAAGTTGCCCAACGTGGACCAGCTGGATCTCTCCAGCGTGCGGACCATCACCACCGGTTCGGCGCCCCCCTCGGCCTGGTCGATGCAGGAGTTCAAGCGCCGCTGGGGCATCGAGATCGTCAACATCTGGGGCCAGAACGAGGGCACCAGTCTGGTAGCCGGCCCGGCCGATGTGCCGGACCTGGAGATGCGGGTGGATCACCTGCCCTGGTGGGGCAAGGCAGGAGTCCAATGGCCTTCCGGCGTCAGCGGGGTCGAGCTGAAAATTCTCGGCGATGAGGATGAGGAGATAACCGAACCAGGTGGCATCGGCGAGCTTTGCTATCGCAGCCCGGGTGTGTTCGCGGGCTACTTTCAGCGCCCGGATATTACCGCGGCTTCGTTCACTTATGACGGCTTTTTCCGCACCGGCGACCTTTTCATCGTGCGGGATGACAGGCACCTAGGGTTCTATGACCGCAAGAAGGACATCGTGATTCGGGGTGGTTACAATATCTCCAGTGTGGAGGTGGAGAACGCGGTGCTGGGCTTCGGCAAGGTACGGGACGTCGCGGTCATACCCCAACCGGACGAGATCATGGGCGAGCGGATCTGTATTTGCGTGGTGCCTGTTGACGAGGATAACCCACCGATCCTGGAGGAAATCAACGACTACTTGAGGGAGCAGGGCATGAGTGTCTACAAGCTGCCGGAAAAGATGAAACTGATCAACGCCATTCCCCGCAATCCGGTGGGCAAGATTCTGAAGAAGGAATTGCGAGCCCTGTAGCCGGTTCGCCGTCATGCCTCTCATTGGGTGTCTCCAAATGACCCCGTATTGTCAAAAAATGACCTCGCTAGGCTGCTGTCACACAACCATGGTCGGGAACAAATGGTGCTGCTGAAACTTCCACCGTTGCATAGACAGCCGGCTGGCCTAATTGCAACTGCGCATCCTGTCGGAGGAACTTTTAAGCGTTTCGACAACACCGGAATCGTCGACGAGTTTGAACGGGTTGCGGTCCAGCTTCGCGCGCGTCCGGTTCGGTGGAAACCACGGAAACGGGCGGGTTACCAACCCCGTCTCGCGCCTGCCATAACAACATAACACCAGTCAGGAGATCTTCGAAATGTCCGCTATAGCCCAGCTGAAAGCAATGCCCGAGGCCCGTGCGGCCCTCAGGGAGATTTTAGGCCAGTTTGGTTGGGGCGCGTTGGCGATTGGTGGCGTCCGGGCCGCGTGGCGTAGCCGGCTTAAGCGACAGGAGCTTCCGCGGCAATTCTTGCTTGCTCTATGGGAGCATTGGGGAGATCGTGAGGCGATTGTCGACGGTGATCGTCGGGTCACCTTCGGTCAATTCAGGGATCGAGTTCTCCGCCTGGCCAATGGCCTGCACCGGCTGGGTATCGGCGAAGGCGAGGCGGTGGCCGAGGTGATGCACAACGGCGCGCCATGGTTCGAATTGATGCTGGCTTGTACGCTCAGGGACAATCCCATGCCGATGCTCAATTGGCATCTCCAGCCCAAGGAGTTGGCGGAATGTATCAACAAGGCCTCGCCAAAGGCTCTGGTATTGGGGGGCGCCTTTGTGGAAGCGGTACAGTCGGTTCGTGATCAGTTGGCCACCGTCGAACACTTCATCGTGGTTGATGCTGACGAGTTGCCCGAGGGTATGATCGCCTACGAGTCACTGATCCGGGACAGCCGGTCCATACTCCCAAGCGGCAAGCTGGGCATGGCCCCAAAGACCTACAGCGGCGGTACCACAGGGACGCCGAAATACATCAACATCGACCGGGACCGGCTGACATCGGATTCGGCCGAGGCGCGGCGGGGCGCCTCCAAGGAGGAGGTGACCCGGTTGGGGTTGATGCAGATATCGGCCTTTCATTTCTACAAGATCGGCAAAATCCGGGATCCGATCAGCAACAACATCCGCACGCTGATTCCGGGGCCGCTGTATCATGCCGGGGTACAGATCGCGGTGTTGCCGTTCTTTCTCGGCGGCACTGCGGTGCCCATGAGCAAGTTCGATCCCGAGCTCATGCTTAAACTTATTCAGGACGAGCGTATCAACTGGACCTTCGTCGCCCCGACCATGCTCGAGCGCATCCTGGCACTGCCCGAGGCTCTGAAGTCCCAATACGACCTTTCCAGCATGCGGGTAATCATTTGCGCGGCGGCGCCTTGTCCGCCCAAGGTCAAGCGCGAGATCAACGCACTGTTCCGCCGCCAGGGAGCGTCGGATGATGTCTTCCATGAATACTACGGCGCTTCGGAGAGCGGCCTGATCAGCGTTCTCGCCAGCGAGGACTACCAGAAGAACCCGAAGCGCTACGACAGCGTTGGCAAGCTGCGGGCGGCGGAATGCCGGATCTATGACGAGGAGACCGGCACCTGGACCCCACCCGGCAAGGAAGGGAAGGTGCTCGTGCGCTCCCCGATGGCCCTTGCGCTGAACTATGTCGGCCTCAGCGAAGAGAAGATGAAGGAGAATTACATCGGGGTCGAGGGCAAGCTCTGGTACGACGATGGTCTGATTGGTTATGTGGACGAGGATGGTTTTCTGTACCTGACTTCACGGATCAAGGAAATGATCATCTCCGGCGGGGTGAATCTTTTCCCCAATGAGATCGAGACGGTTATCAAGCGGCATCCGGCGGTTCTTGACGTTGCCGTGGTGCGGGCGCCGGACAAGGACCTGGGCGAGGTGCCGGCGGCGGTAATTGAGCTCAAAGAGCACCAGCAGGCCACTCGCAAGGAGATCATCGAGCACTGCAAGACGGAGGGGTTGTACGGTTTCAAGCTGCCGAAGATCGTGGACTTTGGCGAGCTGCCCCGCAACTTGGCCGGCAAGCTGCCGAAAAAGCAGCTTGAGGAGAAATACTGGAAAGGTGTCGCCCGGCACGGTTAGCGGGCTGTTGGAAATGCCTTGCGCGCTCTGGCTGTTACCGACCTGTCAATCTTGTATAGGATCCGGCCGGTTACCGGCTGATCATGGAGAACGTCAACCACGGGCGCATCTATCGCGAGGTGGGGTCAACGCCAGCGGCGGCGGCCCCGGGGACTGGCGATATCGCCATCCGGCTGACGGAAGCCCGGTGACGTGAATCGCATTCAATCGAGCCCCCGCGCAATCAGCTCCTTCATGATCTCGTTTGTGCCGCCGTAGATCTTCTGTACCCGGGCGTCGGCGTACAAGCGCGCGATGGGATACTCGAGCATGTAGCCGTAGCCGCCGAAGAATTGAAGGCACTCGTCGACGATCTCGCACTGCTTTTGTGTGCACCACCATTTGGCCATTGAGGCCGTCTCCGCGTCGAGTGCGCCGGCGATCAGGCGCTGGATGCAGTGGTCGATGAACACTTGGCCGAGAGTCACTTCGGTGCGCCGCTCGGCGAGCCGGAAGCGCGTGTTCTGGAAGTCGAGTAGGCGCTTGCCGAAGGCCTTGCGCTCGCGCACGTAGGCCAAGGTGTGCTCCAGGGCCGCCTCGGCGGCAGCGATGGCGCCGACGCCGATGATCAAGCGCTCTCGTGGCAGTTGGTTCATAAGTTGGTAGAAACCCTGGCCCTCTTCGCCGCCGAGTAGGTTCTCGGCCGGCACCCGCAGATCATCGAAGAACAACTCAGCGGTGTCCTGGCCTTTCTGGCCGATCTTGTGCAGAAGCCGGCCGCGGCGGAAGCCGGGCTGCTCGCCCGGCTGTTCGACGACCAGCAGCGAGACGCCCCTGGCGGCCTCGGCCGGATTGGTCTTGCAGACGACGATCAGCAGGCCGCAGTGATGGCCGTTGGAGATGAAGGTTTTCGACCCGTTGACCACATAGTTCTCGCCTTGGCGTTCGGCCCGCGTGCGCACGGCCTGTAGATCCGAGCCGGTGCCCGGCTCGGTCATGGCAATGGCCCCCACCCACTCGCCGGAGGCGAGCTTGGGAAGCCAGCGATGCTTCTGCTCCGGCGTGCCGCAGCTGACGATGTAGTGGCTGACGATCTCATGAACGCCCTTGGCCCAACTGGTATTGCCGGCACGGGCCTGCTCCTGGAGGATCACGGCCTCATGGGCGAAGCTTCCCCCCGCCCCGCCGTATTTCTCCGGCACGTCGGTGCACAGGAGGCCGGCGGCGCCTGCCCTTGTCCACAGCGTGCGCTCGACGTGCTGCTGGGAGTCCCAGTGTTCTTCGAAGGGGGTGATTTCGGTGGCGATGAACTTCCGGACGTTGTCGCGGAACAGCGTTAGTTCTTCGTCCATCCAGGGTGATTGATTAAACGTCATGGTGTCCATGGCCTCACATTGAGAACCCGCCGCCACAGAGCAGCGTCTGACCGCTGATGTAGTTCGACTCCGGAGTGCAAAACAGATAGACGGCCCCGGCGGCCTCGGCCGGCGTGCCGGCGCGACCGAGCGGCACCATGGCCTCCATGGTCTTGAGCAGATCGGGGTTGACGCCCACCTTGATCTTGCGGCCTTCCACATCGATGCTCGCATCAGAGCCTGCTTCCGCCTCTGTGAGGCGCGTTTTGATCAGTCCGAAGGCCACGCAGTTGACGTTCACCTTGAGCCTGCCCCATTCCTTGGACATCGCCTTGGTCAGGCCGATCACCGCCGCCTTGGCGGCCGAATAGTTGGCCTGTCCAGCGTTGCCGCCGGTGCCGGCGATCGAGGCGATGTTGACCACCTTACGGAATACCTCGCGCCCTCCGGCGGCTTCTTTCTTGGCCTGCACGCGAAAGTATTCGGAGGCCGCGCGCAGAATGCGAAAGGGCGCCGTGGCGTGCACGTCCATGATCGCCTGCCACTGCTCATCGCTCATTTTCTGAATCACGTTGTCCCAGGTGTAGCCGGCGTTGTTGACGATGATGTCCAGACCGCCCAGCTGTTCGATTGCCGTGTTCACAAAGCGTTCGGCAAAATCCTCCTGTGTCACGCTGCCGATGCAGGCCACGGCCCTGCCGCCGGCGTCCTTGATCGCCGCGACCGTTTCCTCCGCCGGGGCGGCATCAAGATCGTTGACTACCACGCTGGCGCCTTCGGCGGCGAGTTTGAGGGCGATTTCCCGGCCTATCCCGCGCCCTGAGCCGCTGACGATGGCCACTTTATCTTGAAGTTTCATACGCAGTCCTGCTTTGTTGGTGATGGAAAGGACGTGTTTCAGGCCAGCGCCACCAGGGCGTCGCCGGCGAGCTTGACTTCACCCTGTTTATCGACCACGCCGATCTCGAGCCGGGCCAGTGTTTCGTGGCCGTCCTCGGTGATTTCAACGATCTTGCCGGTGCAACTCAGCCGTGCGCCGACTGGCGTGATGGCGGCGAAGCGGACCGAGAACCGGCGCAGCCGGGTCTGCGGTGCCCACTGGGTCAGAAAGCGGCCCAAATAGGCCATCGGCAGCATGCCGTGCGCGAACACGTCCGGCATGCCAGAGGCCTTGGCAAAGTCGATGTCAATGTGGATCGGGTTGTGGTCACCCGAGGCGCCGGCGAACAGTGCCAGCGTCGCGCGCGTGATGGGCGGAAGCTCGAGTGGCGGAAGCGCCTGGCCGACCTTGACCTGGTCACGAGTGGGGGCGTTCATGCTGCGTTCTCCTGCGGGTTGCGGACGACGATCACGCTGCGTGCCTCGAGCACGGTCTCGCCAGTCGCGTCCTTGATCAGCGAATCCTTGACGATGAATTCGAGCGCACCGCTCTTCTTGCCGTAGATGTCGCTAATCTTTGACTCGACGCTGAGCACGTCGCCGGCACATACCGGCGCGTGATAGGTGAAGCTTTGCTCGCCGTGCAGGATGCGTCCGATCGGCACGTTCAGCGTTTCGAGCAACGTGGTCATGGTTCCGGCATCGAGGTCGGCGCCCATCAGAAAGGTTGGTGGTGCCGGCAGGCTACGGTAGCCGGCTGCCCGGGCCGCAGACTCGTCGAGGTACTCGGGCCGCGTTTCGCCGGTGGCTTTGGCGAAAAAACGTAACCGCCCCTTCTCGACCTCGAAGCTGACGGTCGGCAGGCGCAGCCCGATGTGTTTAGTGTCGATCATAGTTCGTCCTCTTCAGGTGGCCTGGTACATCGTCACCACGCAGGCGCCGCCCAGGCCGAGATTGTGTTGGAGCGCAATGCGCGCGCCTTCGACCTGGCGGTCCGCGGCCTGTCCTCGCAGCTGTTGGACCAGCTCGGTGCATTGCGCCAACCCGGTGGCGCCCAATGGATGACCCTTGGAAAGCAGCCCGCCCGAGGGGTTGGTAACCACGCGCCCACCGTGGGTGTTGTCGCCGTCCTCGACCATCTGCTCGCCGCCACCTTCCGGCGCCAGCCGTAGTGCTTCATAAGTCAGCAGCTCGTTGGTGGCGAAGCAGTCGTGCAGTTCCACGGCGTCGAGCTCCTCCGGACCGATGCCAGCGGTCTCGTAAACCTGATCGGCGGCGGTGCGCGTCATGTCATAGCCGACCAGTTGCATCATGTTGCGCGCCTCGAACGTGCTCGGTGTGTCGGTGGTCATCGCCTGCGCCAGGATGCGCACTCGGTGATCGAGAGCGTTGGCCCTGGCGAAGGCTTCGGAGCAGACGATGGCCGCCGCCGCGCCGCAGGTCGGCGGGCAGGCCATCAGGCGGGTCATTGGGCCGATCAACACCGGGGAGTCCATCACTTCCTCCACTGTCACTTCCTTGCGGAACAGCGCCACCGGGTTGCGCGCGGCATGCCGGCTCGCCTTAGCGCGTATTTTGGCGAAGGTCTCCGCCTTGGTGCCGTACTTGTCCATGTGCGCCATGCCCGCGCCGCCAAAATAGCGGATCGCCAGCGGCACCTCGGGCTGTCCCACCAGGTCCTCGCAGATCCGGTCAAAGGGTTCGAAGGGGGTCGGCCGGTCGTTGTAGTAGCTGCCCAGCGCTCCCGGCTTCATTTGCTCGAAGCCCAGGGCGATCACGCAGTCGGCGGCGCCGGACTCCACCGCCTGGCGCGCCAGGAACAGGGCGGTCGAGCCGGTGGAACAATTGTTGTTGACGTTGATCACGGGAATGCCGGTCATGCCGATTGGATAGAGCGCTCGCTGGCCGCAGGTGGAATCGCCATAGACATAGCCCACTTAGGCTTGCTCCACCTTGGCGTAGTCCAGCCCGGCATCGGCCAGGGCCTGACGCGCCGCCTCGGCACCCATCTGGTAGTAGGGCGCGCTGGCGCCGGGTTTCGCGAACGGCACCATGCCGACGCCACTGATCACCGCTGTGTGTTTCATGCTTTTCTCCTTACCCTCTAGGTATCACCGTGCATTGCTTGTCGCACTGCATCCCGCACCACTTCCGGTCGCTCCATGGGCAGAAAATGGGTTGTTCCAGCCAGAACGTTCAACTCGGCGGAGGGTAGCAAGGCATGTAGGCGCCGGCGCGCCCTTGGCGAGAAGGTTGAGGCGCGTTCCGCGGCCAGTACGACCATCGGACACCGCAATCGTCGGACGGCGGGCCAGGGGTTGTGTTCGGTATGGGCAAAGGTGGTGCTTTCCCATTCCGGCGTACAGGCCAAGCGAAAACGATCATCATGGGCCACGAGGCCGTGCTCAACATAGTTTTCCAGCCATGCTTCCGGCCAGGTTCTGAAGCCACCACGGCCACGAAAGTTCTCCAGTGCGGCGGCGCGCGAGTCAAACACCCTGCGGCGACGTGCCGCTCCGGCGGCCAGTGAAAACCGCTGTGACTGGCGTAGCAGCTTGGCCGACCACAATCGCCAGCCCTGCCAGGGATCCATGATCACCGGTTCCGCCAGGATCAAGCCCCGCACCTTGTCCGGTCGTCGGGCCGCGGCCATGATACTGGTCGTGGCACCGATCGAATGACCCGCAAGCCAGACAGGCTCATCCAGACTTTCCAGCCAAGCGACAAGGTCTTCGTAGTACGTTTCCCAACCGCGGAATGTTTTAATATCGGCCGCCTCGGCGCTGGCCCCGTGGCCCCGCATATCCCAGGCCAGCACGTTGCAATCGTCAGCCAATTCGTCGAGCAGCGAGCGGTAAACCTGGCTATGGAAGCCCGTCGCATGGGCCCAATGCAGGGTGGGGCGTTCGCGCGATCCGGGCCAGCGCCACAGCGCGATTTGCCGCCCGTCCGGGGCAGTGAATCCGTCACGCTCGATCACGTCACGCGTCTCAGTAGGATTTGGGTAAGCCAAGGACATGTTCTCCGATGTAGTTGAGCAGCATTTCGTTGTTGATTGGTGCAACCTCCATTAACCGTGCCGAAGGCCATAGCGTGATGATGTCGTAGTCCCGGTCGAAACCGTAGCCGCCGTGGGTCTGCAGGGCGGCCTCGACGGCTTTGACCGCCGCGCGAGAACCCAGCAATTTCGCCATGTTGGCATGAGAACCGGCATCGCCACCGGCGTCGAACGTCGCAGCCGCGTGGATCATCATCAGCCGTGCTGCCTCCAATTCGGCCTTGGCCTCGGCCAGCCGGTGCTGTATAGCCTGATAACCCCCGATGGGGGTGCCGAAAGGTTTGCGTTCGTTGGCGTAGGCCACTGCCTTTTTGAGAGCGTAATTGCCCAGGCCCACGGACATGGCGGTGACCAGCAGGCGCTCCGAATTCAGCGCCTCGAACATTCCGGCCAGGCCCTGTCCCGGGTTGCCGATCAAGCGACCCGCGTCGAGTTTGACGTCATCGAAAAAAACCAGGTATTGCCGCTCCGGCCAACCGACGTCGATATTCAGGGGCTGTAGTTCCACGCCGGGCGCGTCGGTATCCACCACGAACAAGGACATACCCTCAGTGCGTCGTTTGACTTCGCCGGCTTTTTGGGTGCGGGCCACGACCAGCATTCGATCGGCGTCCGCCGCACCGGAAATAAAAACCTTGCGCCCGGTCAGCCGATAGCCGTCACCATCCGGTGTCGCCAGCGTGGACATCGCGAAGCTGTTGGTCCCGGCATCCGGCTCGGTGATTGCGAAGCACAGTTTCTCGGCCCCGCTGATTGTCGGCTTGACGAACCGCTCTATTTGCCCGGTTGTGCCATTGCGGATGATCGGCACTCGCGCAAACCCAGTGAGCAACAGCATGGGCAGCACCAGCCCGGCCTCGGCCAGCGTTTCCATCAGCGCGACTAGTTCCACCTGGCCGCCGCCCGAGCCCCCCAGGTCCTCGGGAATGGTGATGCCAAGCAGCCCATATTCGCCCAGCGCTTCCCAGGCCTCCTGAGGGAATCGGTGATTATCGATGCATTCGCGCATGTATTCCCGGGAAAAGCCTTCGCTCACGACGCGGGTGGCCTCGCGAATGTCACGCATGCGTTCGGCTACGCGGGCTTGGTCGAACTGGGCTTCGGACGCGATGCTCATTATCGTCTCCTCCTTGCGCTCACCCCTCCGGGGTAAATAGGTTGCGTTTGCCATCGTGGTGCACGCGGCCCGGGCGATTGAGAAATTCCTCGTTCGTCATGGCATTGAGCAGGTCCGTGTCGGTGGGAGTGTTGGCAACAAACCGCCGGCCATCGCTCAGGCGGCCCAGCACAATACCCTGGACCGGGCGGTCGGCGCGGTCGTGCATGACAGTGTAGGTCTCGATGCGGGCCTTGCCCTGCGCCTGCTCCACCAGTTCCACGACGGGGCCGGCGTCGATCTCGGCTTGCAGCCCGGCCGGATCGATCGGCCGCCAACCGCCGACGGGCGGTCTTCCGCCGTAGAGCCCCAGCGAATGCTTGCTCATGTACCAGCCCACGCCGCTGACCAATCCGTTGGTGCTTCGGTCGGCGCGGATACGGTTCATGATCTCGGCGATGGCGTGGGTGCAATAGTTGTTGCCGGGCCCGCCATGGTAAGCCAAGCCACCTGTGACGGTCAGTGGCCGGGGATCATGCACGGAGATACCCAGCGCATCGCGCGCCATCTGTACAGCGCTGGGGAAACAGCTGTACAGGTCCAGGTGATCGATCGCGTCGATCCCGAGTCCGCTGGTCGCTGCCAGCCGCTCGCCGCAGGCGGTGATCGCCGGCGAGCGGGAAAGATCCGCCCGCTGGGAGACGAACCAATGATCGTGGCCGTTTGCCGCGGCCAGGGGGTACACCCAGCGTTCAGGGTCGATGCCCAGCCGCCGGGCCTTGGCCACGGACATCATTACCAGCGCGGCGGCCTGATCCACCGCGATGAGGGCGTTCATGTGCTTGGTGTAGGGCGCGCCGACCATGCGATTTTTGGGTGAGCGCTCGGCGATATCGGCCGCCGATAAAGGGTCGCGGCGCCAGGCTCGCGGATTGTCGACCGCGACGGCGTTGAATCGGGCATAGAATTCGCCCAGCATTCGTCGGTGCTCGGCTGGGTCAAGGCCGTAGCGACCCCGCAGCGCCTGCTCGAATAACGGATAGATCTGGATGGGCAGATTGAGCCCGTGGCGTTGTTCCGCCGAATTGGTCGGCTCGCGGTCATCGCCGAGCAGTCGCGGACCCTCGCCGGTGGCGGTGTCCAGCACTCCGGACAGGCCGGCGCCCTTGCCGCGCATCTGTGTGGCAAGCGCCTCGCCGCCCGCGATCAAGATACAATCGAGACCACCGGCGGCGATGCGATCGGCATAGTAACCGACCAGCCATTGACCCATGTTCCCGCCTATGGGTGTGTAGAAGCGCTCGCCGGGGTCGATGCCCAGATGCCGCGCCAGGGTGGACGGGGCATCGGAATAAGACGGCGCCAATATGTTGAGACACGTTAACGACTGGATCTGACCCAGAACCCCGGCCACACCGCAGTCCGCCGCCGCGGCTCGGGCAGCCTCGGCGACCAGGCCTATGGGGGTGCGCTCGGTATCCGGTTCGCGCGCGCTGATCTGGCCGGCGCCGACCAGCACCGGTGTTGTTTCCTCATGAGCCGTCATCGGCGAATAACCTCCGCAACGGTATCATCTCCGGGAAAAGGCCTGCTGTTGGACGTCAGCCTTGAGTCATCTCATAGCCATCCTGCCGGATAGGCCTTTTTGAAATGGTAATGAGCCATGGGCAGGTGTTTCGCTCGCCAAAGCATCTCGAAAGAGGTAGAAGGTCGAAGCATGGGCGCGTCGCCATGATGATCGAAGTAATAGCTGTTAGAGGCCGCGCAATTGTGGTTAAGGAACACCGTCCCTTGTTGGCGTCGTTGGATATTCCGGAAGTAGCGATCGTGCACGTCTTGACGAATCTCCACGCAAGTCGCGTCCCGCTTTCGGGCGGCCTCGATGCAGCGCGCCACGTGAATCGCGTTACCCTCGACCATTTTGAAATAGGATGAACCAATCAGCGCGTATGGACCCAGCATGATGTAGAGATTGGGGTAGCCGGGAACTGTCAGGCCCTCATAGGCCTGGTAACGGTTCCGCTCCCAGAATTCGCCCAGATCCACACCGCCGCGTCCCACGACTTCATAGGAGGGCAGATTGCCCTTTTCGAAAACCTTGTAGCCGGTCGCCAGGATCAGCACATCGATCTCGTGCTCAATGCCGTCGATGGTTTCGATGCCCTTGGGAGTGATGCGTTGGATAGGGGTGGTGATCAGATCGACGTTGCTACGGCTGAAGGTGGAAAAGTAGTTGTTGGAAAATGTCGGCCGCTTACAGCCGAAGCCATATCGCGGGGTTAATTTGCCCCATAACTCCGGGTTATCGGGCAATTGCTCGCGCATGTTGTTGACGCCGGCGCGCTGGGCCCAGTGCACCAGCCAGGGAAAGCGCCGATAGTAAACCGCCGCGATGATCATCAACGATTCGGTCAGCGCATCGGTGGTGGTACGTACTCCCTGCTGGGCCAGGCTCGACCAACGAAAGGCGGTGCGCATCCAGCCGGGCATACGGACATCCGGTTTCTTGAGTACCCAGATGGGCGTGCGCTGATAGACATCCAGATGCGCCACCTGCGGGGCGATTTCGGGAATCAGCTGCACCGCGGTGGCGCCGGTACCGATCACCGCCACCCGCTTGCCGGTGAGATCCACTTTGTGGTCCCAGCGCGCGGTGTGCATGCGCTCGCCCTGAAAATCCTCGACCCCTTCGATATCCGGCATCTTCGGCGAGATCAACCCGCCGGTGGCGGACACTAGGTGGCGTGCGGTGACACATCCCTTGTCGGTTGTCACCCGCCACAAGTGCTCGCCTTCATCGAACTCGGCACGCTTCACGCTGACGCCGAAACGTATGTAGGGATAGAGGCCGTATTTGCTGGCCACACGGCGGGCGTAGTTCTGCAGCTCGTCACCCGGCGCGAAGACCCGTGACCAGTTCGGATTCTGCTCGAAGGAAAAAGAGTAGACGAAAGAAGTGATGTCCACCGCCACGCCGGGGTAGCGGTTGTCGCGCCAGGTGCCGCCGACGTCGGCGGCACGCTCGATGATTGATAAGGATTTCATGCCGCGGCTGAGAAGCTCGATGGCCGCGCCCATTCCGGCGAAGCCGGCGCCGATGATCAAAATCTCGTGGTCGGGTTCAGCGCTCCCGTGGCGCGGCGCCCGCTGGCCACGACGGCTTTGTTGAATCCGGTCCTCCGCGACATTCATAGTGGTCCTCCTTCCAGTTTTTGGCAGGTCGCTTAGCCGCTATGCGCGAGGCGCAGTTTCGTCCGTGCCACGGCCCGGGTGCATGCTACGGGCGCCGACAAATGCCGGCGCATAAAGCCGACTATTTCGGTAACGTCCTGGCGCGCCTCCGGCAACATGGAATGAAACACCGGCCACACATGTGGCATATTCCAGCGGGCGCGCAGGGTCACGGCCACGCCGGCCTGGCGCGCACGGTGCGCTACCCGATAGGCATCATCACGCAGGGCCTCGGATTCGCTCACAGTGAGCATAAGAGGCGGCAGGCCACGGAAATCGCCGTAGATCGGTGAGACATAGGGATCCCGGGGATCATGGCCGGCCAGATACAGATTGGTGGCCATCTCGATCATGCGTGGAGTCAGCATGGCATCGCTGGCCGCGTTGGCCTGGCGCGACGGTGTATCGCCAACCGCGTCGGCGCCGGGCGAGATCGACACGGCGCAGGCTGGCATGCGGGGGGAGGAATCGGGCGAGGCGGCCTGCGCATCGCGCAGCCTCAGCAGCGTGGCCAGAGTGAGGTTGCCACCCGCGGAATCTCCGATCAGGGCCAGCGGCTCGTCAGGATAGTCCTCGGCCAGCGCCCTGTAGGCATGGTGGGCATCGTCGAGGGCGGCCGGGTAGGCCGCCTCCGGCGCTAGGCGGTAGTCGATCCAGAACACGCGTGCGTTCAGTCTCTTGGCCAGCTGCCCGCAAAGCTCAGCATAAGTAGGGAAACGGCCACTGATAAAGGCGCCACCGTGGAGATACAGCACGGTGGCCGTGGGCTGACTGGGACTGACACGCACCGCCGGCACGCCGGGTGGTACGGCCGGTTCATTGCCAATGGTGGTCTTGCGCGCGGTGACTCCGGACGGCAGCCCGCCCGGCAGGCGGGCCATCGCGGCGATGCGCCGTAACCGCATCACCAACTCGTCGGGACTAGCCGGCTCGCGTTTCATCAGTAGCCGAAAACCACGGTCGGCAACTCTTGCCGAGAATGATGTCATGATTTGCCTCCTGCCGGATATCAGCCCCCGGCCAAGCGATACGCCTCGCCCAGCGCGCGAGCGTATAGCCGCGGCGCGTAGCGCTTGAACCGCCACATGAAACGCCCGTCGAACTGCGGCACCACATAAAGTTGCTTTCGATCGAGGGCGTCCAGGGTCCGGCGTGCCACCTGGTCGCTGGTGGCGAAGGTCCACTTGCGCATGGCGGCATGGGCGAAATCGCCGCGGTGCTCGGGCAGTCGCGCCTTGTCCAGAATGTTGGTGGGTACCACGGTGGGACACAGGGCCGAAACATGCACGCCGGTGCCGGTCAGCTCGGCCGCCAGAGTTTCGGAGAGTGAAAGGACCGCGGACTTGGTCACGTTATACGCACTCATCTCCGGCGCCGCGCCGAAACCGGCGGCCGAAGCCACGTTGACAATGCCGCCGTAGCCCAGTGCGCGCAGCTTGGGTGCGAAGAAGTGACAACCATGAATGACGCCCCAAAGATTGACTTTGAGGCACCAGCGCCAATCGCCAAGCGGCACTTCTCCGATGCGGCCGCCTACGCCCACCCCGGCGTTATTGACCACCAACGTCATTGGCCGTCCGAGCAGCGATTCGGCCTTGTCGGCGAGCGTGGCCATCTGCTTTTCACTACCTACGTCGCAGCGGTAGGCGACAGCCCGACCTTCGCCCAATTCCGAGAGTATGCTGGCGGTTTGCTCGGCGCGCTGGCGGTCTATATCCGCGCAGATCACTGATCCGCCACGGCGCACGATCTCATAGGCGAAGCTGCGGCCGATGCCGCTGCCCGCCCCCGTGACCAGGGCCGCCGCCCCCTCGGAGGGTTTCAGTGTTTTACGCTTGGCACCGCTCACGCCGCCGTCACTCGTTCCGCTGTTGTGTCACGCCTGTTATCGTCATGCCATTGCCGGAATGCTTGGTAAGCCTGCTGGGCATCACCGGTTTCCTCGTAGGCGCGCTTCCAGGCGTGGATGACTTCCCGGTTATCGGCGTCCCATGGATGGAAGCGGGGGGAGAGAAAAGGCAGCGTATCGATCACAAAAGCTCGGGTGAAGATTCCAGGTGCGAAGTACAACCACTTAATGGCGCGCAGTGCCGAGGGGATGTTCGTGAGCTGCCGATCTTTCCAGAGGAAATACAGCCAGTTACCGTGCACCAGAGGCAGGAAAAGGGCTGTACCCAGAGCGAGCGTCGCCATGCGGATTGCGTAAGCGCGGACGCCGCCCCCGCTTACCTCTCCGAACACGTCGAAGCTGACTGACTTGTGCTCCGTCTCCTCCACGAAGTGCCAGAACAGCATGGCGGCGACTTCCTGCCTGGTATCGTCCCACAGTTCCGGATGATCGAGCATTACCTGGGAAATCACGGCCGTGAAATGCTCGAAGTTCGCGGCCATGGCGCACTGGGTGGCGCCGCCCAGGTAGCGTTGAAGGGGCTTTCTGATCGCCTTGAACACGGCCTCCGCCCGGTCTATTGGAATGCCGTGCGCGACCATCGCTTCATTCATGGCGTCATGCTCCCGTGCATGGGAGCGTTCCTGTCGAATAAAGCTGATCGCGGCTTTGCGCACTGACGGATCGTGAAGATTCTCGAGTTGCTTACTCGTGGCCTGCATGACCCAGCGCTCGCCGTCCGGCACCGCGGCCAGGATCGCGTTCATCCAGTGAGTGATCCACGGATCGTTGTTGAACCAGTGGCGCGGCACCGTCTCCGGGCTCATGCCGAAATTCAAATCCCTGTGTTCGACTTCATCGTAACCAATCTTGCGGCTCGCGATCACCATGTCGACCTCCTGAGTAGTTCGACTGTTGAGTCACTTTATTTGGGCGATTGACCAAATGTCAAGGCCCGAAAAAGCAGTCAGTGGATATCTTCGCGCGCCGGGAAACAGATCGCGTCAGACCGGCGGGAAAAGCCGGTCGAGATACGGTACAAAAGAAAGGAAACGGAATGCCGGAGCGTGGTACCGGACCACTAGGGGGCAGGGGGTAGAGTGTGCCGGGAACCGGCGTGCTGCCGGTACTGATCGGGCGAAAGACCGAACCAGCGCTTGAAGGCACGCCTGAAATTGGCTCCGTCATGATAGTTCATCAACGCGGCGATGGCTTCGATCGAAAGCTTGCTGTCACACAGGTAGCTGATCGCTTGCCGGGATAGGATTTCGTCACGAATTTTCCTAAAACTGCTGTTTTCCTCCTTGAGCTTGCGAGCGAGAGTGCGTTTGCTCATGAAAAGGGAGGCTGCTGCTTCGTCTTCGCTGAGCGAACCGGGGGGTCTCGATAGCATCATCTTCTTAAGCCGGGTCTGGTAGCTGGGCTTGTGGTTCTGAAGCTCGGCAAGCATTGATTCACATTGCTCAAGAGCCAGGCGGTAATTTTCATGATTGGCGGAGGCGTTCGGTTCCCGGCACAGTGCCGTCGGCAGTTTTAGTGTGAACTTATCGG
This sequence comes from Alloalcanivorax profundimaris, assembly GCF_015265435.1. Classification (GTDB taxonomy): domain Bacteria; phylum Pseudomonadota; class Gammaproteobacteria; order Pseudomonadales; family Alcanivoracaceae; genus Alloalcanivorax; species Alloalcanivorax profundimaris. The sequence goes on from NZ_JABJWH010000033.1 coordinate 54,574, forward strand.
AGCCAAAACGAATGCGACCGGGCAAGTAGTCCGAGTACATCGCGTGGTACTCAGGTGTCCGGTGGGTAAAACAAATTTCAGCCTCATGTAGTGGGCGACCGACAACGAACTCGCCGAATTCAAGCAGCACCACGATCATGGTATCCGCCAGGCAACGCTCGATATCCGCGTCCAGCGGCACTTGGAAGTCCAGTCGGCATTCCAGGTGTTCTTCAGCTTCCTGCAGGTGTAGCTCGACGATGCTTGCCCGAGTAGGTAGGAATGTCTGAATCGCCTGTAGCGCGGTGAGCAGGTCCGGACTGCTCGAGGCGGCAAAACCGATGGCGCCGTGGGTCGCCGGGGTCAGACGCTTACCCAGCCGTAAGCCGAACTCAAACTGGCCCGACAACGCCAGTGCATTGCGTAAAATCCGCACCTGGTGAGCTGGCGTGAGCAGACTGTCCTCGCCCAGAAATTGCGCGATACCGAGACCGGTACCTTGCAGCAACGAGGGTAGCTGGCTGACGGTTAAGTCCAGCTCGCGGGCAATAAGTCGTGAATAGTTCGACGGAATGCCGCCTTCCGAGGCTTTCGGTTCACCTTTCTGCTGTGTCATTGATACGGTCCGTTGATAGGCATGCCTGTCTTTAAATGACCCCAGTGTGTCAATAAATGACCTCCCCGGCAAGCGAATCAACAACCACGATGCAGTCATTAAGTTACTTGCTGGAGAAAGGTCTTGGGTAAGATTACGTTCATTGAGCATGACAGTACCGAGCACATTGCCGAGTTTGAATCTGGTTCCTCGCTGATGCAGGTTGCTGTTAATAACGCTGTGCCCGGCATCGACGGAGACTGCGGTGGGGAATGCGCCTGCGGCACCTGCCACGTGATAGTGACCGATGAATGGTTCGGAAAGACCGGGGAAATAAATGATGCTGAAGAGCAGATGTTGTCCATGACTCCGGAGCGGGCAGAAACTTCTCGGCTGGGCTGTCAGATTCGAACCACTGAGGCGATGGACGGTATGACCGTTCTGTTGCCTGAATTTCAGATGTAGCGGGAGGTCACCATGTCAACCAAGTCAGGCACGAACGATGCCATGCAAACAAAGATGATTAATGCCACATCGAGATTGGTGCCTATGCACTTACAGATCAAGGCACTCAAATCTCTGATGAAAGCGAAGAAAAAGGCACTGGGGTCAACACGCCCACAGGTCAAGTTTCTCGAACAGCCCGTGCCTGACGTCAATACCCTGGCACTTGAGGATATTGACACCAGCAACCCTTTTCTGTATCGGCAAGATCAGTGGGGTGCCTATTTCAAGCGGTTACGTGATGAGGCACCGGTGCACTTCCAGAAAAGCAGCCAGTTCGGGCCATTCTGGTCGGTGACACGCTATGAAGACATTTTGTTCGTCGATAAGAATCACGAGCTCTTTTCCTCCGAGCCACAAATCATTCTGGGTGATCCTCCGGAAGGGTTGTCGGTGGAAATGTTCATCGCCATGGATCCGCCAAAACATGATGTGCAACGCCGGGCGGTCCAAGGTGTGGTGGCACCCCAGAATCTCAAGGAAATGGAGGGGCTGATCCGGCAGCGCGCCGCCGAGGTGCTCGACAGTCTGCCCCTGGACAAGGCTTTCAACTGGGTGCCGGCAGTGTCCAAGGAGTTGACCGGGCGTATGTTGGCAACGTTGCTGGATTTCCCTTACGAGCAGCGTCACAAGCTGGTTGATTGGTCGGACCGACTGTCCGGAGCATCTTCGGCGACTGGTGGCGAGTTTACCGACGAAGACATCATGTTTGACGATGCCGCGGACATGGCCTGGTCATTCTCGAGGCTTTGGCGAGACAAGGAGGCACGACGCAAGGCTGGCGAGCCTCCGGGTTTCGACTTGATCAGCATGCTACAGAGTAACGAGGATACCCGGGATTTGATTAACCGTCCGATGGAGTTTATCGGCAACCTGGCGCTGCTGATTGTTGGCGGCAATGACACCACCCGCAACTCCATGAGCGGCGGTGTGCTGGCCCTGAATCAGTTCCCCGAGGAATTCATCAAGCTGAAGAAAAACCCGGAATTGATTCCAAACATGGTTTCGGAAATTATCCGCTGGCAAACTCCACTCGCCCACATGCGCCGGGTTGCCACGCAGGACGTGGAGCTGCGTGGTCAGACCATTAAGAAAGGGGACCGCGTGTTGATGTGGTATGCCTCCGGTAATAGAGACGAACGAAAGTTCGAAAATCCCGACCGGCTTATTATTGATCGAAAGGACGCGCGGAATCATATTTCCTTTGGCTACGGCATTCACCGTTGCATGGGCAACCGTCTGGCTGAGTTGCAATTGCGGATTTTGTGGGAAGAGTTACTTAAGCGCTTTGATAACATAGAGGTCGTGGGTGAGCCCGAGCGTGTGCAGTCCAACTTTGTGCGGGGCTATTCCAAGCTAATGGTCAAGTTGACCGCAAAAAATTGAATTCACGTCCGGAGCCGATGTCATCCGAACAGTTCGATTATGTCGTGGTTGGGGCGGGCTCGGCCGGATGCGTCGTCGCCAACCGTCTATCCGAATGCGGCCGCCATTCGGTGCTGTTGCTCGAGGCCGGTCCGGAGAGTCGCCGCAATCCGTTCGTGAATATGCCGCTGGGCTTTCTGCAGCTGATCTTCAGTCGTCGCGTTAACTGGCAGTTCAATACCGAGCCGCAGCGGCACATGTATGGCCGTGCCTTATATCAGCCACGAGGCAAGATGGTCGGCGGGTCCAGCGGCATGAACGCGCAGGTCTACATTCGCGGACATGCCCGGGACTACGATGAGTGGGCACGGCTCGGTTGCGAGGGGTGGTCGTATGCCGATGTGTTGCCTTACTTCCGAAGATCCGAACATTTCGAGCCGGAGTTGGCGGCTCTTGAAACGGCGTTTCATGGTCGGGGTGGCCCGCTTAATGTTGCCGAGCGCCGCTATACCAATCCGCTAAGCACGGCGTTCGTCAAGGCGGCGATGCAGGCGGGCCACCGGCGCAACCCGGATTTCAACGGACGTGAACAGGAAGGCGTGGGCTACTACTATGTTTATCAGAAGGACGGCGCGCGCTGTAGCAATGCGCGTGCCTATCTCGAACCCGCGGCGTTTCGGTCCAACCTGACTGTCCGCAGCGGAGCGCACGTCACGCGTGTGTTGCTCCAGGGCGGCCATGCCACCGGTGTCGAATATCGGAGCGGGAAGGGGCTGGCTCAGGTCCGTGCCCGGCGCGAAGTAGTTCTCTGCGGCGGCGCGTTTAATTCTCCGCAGCTGCTGATGCTTTCTGGAATCGGGCCGCGCGGTGAACTGTCCCGGCACGGGATTGAATTGCGTCATGAGCTGGAGGGCGTGGGACGGAATCTGCAGGATCACATCGACGTGTTCGTGCGTGTTAGAGCGCGCGACCGCCAGAGCATTTCCATGCATCCGAGCTACTGGTTCAAGGGCCTTCGGGCCCTGCTGCAGTATCTGAGCGGTCGTCGCGGTTTACTGTCGAGTAACGGCGCCGAGGCCGGTGGGTTTATTCGTTCCCGTGCGGAAGAGCCGATCCCCGACTTGCAACTGCATTTCGGGCCGATGCTGTACGCTGATCACGGGCGGGACATGAAGACCGCGATGAGCGGTTATGGCTACATCGTGATGATTTATGGGCTCCGGCCTTTGTCGCGCGGCCACGTCGGTTTGCACAGTGCCGATCCCTTCGCGGCACCGCTGATAGACCCCAATTATATGGCTGAGCCCGCCGACGTCGAGAGACTCGTTCGGGGGGTGCGTTTAGTACGCAGGATTCTGGAGCAGCCGGCTTTCGCGTCTCACCACGAGGTCGAGATATCGCCGGGACCGACGCTGCGCGGTGACGAAGAACTCGCCAGATGGGTAAGGCGTAGCGGCGAGTCGGCCTACCACCCTGTAGGTACCTGTAAGATGGGATCGGATCCAATGGCGGTGGTCGATCCCCGACTGCGCGTGCGTGGCCTCCGGTCCCTGCGGGTGGTTGATGCTTCCGTTATGCCGACCCTGGTGGGCGGAAATACCAATCAGCCGGCGACCATGATTGGCGAGAAGGGGGCCGAGATGATTCTCGAGGATTTCAAGGTGTCCCGCGGCCGATCGCGGTATTGAGTGCGGCGTGCTCGTCCCCATGGCTTTTGTAATCGTGAAAACGGACCCCAAGGCACAGTAGAAAAGAGACAGGCTATGACGAACAATCAGAAACAAACGACGGTCATCGTTGGCGGCGGGCACGCGGCGGGAGCGCTTTTAACAACCCTGTTGCAAAAGAAATATCAGCATAAAGTGATTCTGGTGGGCGAAGAGCCCCACCCACCCTATCAGCGCCCGCCTCTGTCCAAGAATTACCTGACAGGCGAAGTTGATCAGGGTTCACTGTATTTGAAGCCAAGCTCAATATATGAAAACGCGGGTCATCAGTTGCGGCTCGGTGTGCGAGTCGTGCAAATCGATCGAAACAACAAAATCATCCGGTTGTCGGACCAGAGCACCTTGAAATACGATCAACTTGTCCTGGCCACGGGATCGCGTGTTCGGCGTTTGAATGCGCCGGGAGCGGACTTGAAAGGCATTCACTATTTGCATGATATAGCCGATGCGGATAACTTGCGCCAACAATTAGTTGCAGGGAAACGTTTGGTCATCGTGGGTGGCGGCTATATCGGTCTCGAGGTCGCCGCCAGCGCAAACAAGAGCGGCGTCGATGTCACCGTACTGGAAGCCGCTGATCGGCTTATGCAACGGGTTACTGGGCCGGAGATGTCCGCATTCTTTTACGCCAAGCATACTAACGCCGGCGTGGACGTACGTTTGAACACCGCGGTTACCGGCTTCGAAGCGGGAGAGCAAGGTTGTGTGACGGGCGTAAGATTGGCGAACGGCGGTATCGTGCCGGCCGATATCGTGCTTGTTTCCATCGGTGTTCTTCCGGAAACCGCTCTGGCCGAGGCCGCGGGCTTGCCCTGTGATGACGGTATTGTCGTTGACGAGTTTACTCGTACCGCGGATCCCGCTGTCCTGGCGATCGGCGACTGTACCCGCCACCGGAATCTGTTATTTGAAAAGATGCAACGACTTGAGTCCGTGGCGAATGCCGTCGATCAGGCTCGTACTGCGGCCGCGACGCTTATGGGTGAGCGCGTGCCCTACACAAGCGTGCCGTGGTTCTGGTCGAACCAGTTTAACGTACGCTTACAAATGGTGGGGTTATCTCAAAACCACGATCAGCGGGTGGTTCGCGGCGATCCCTCGGATGAAGCGTTTGTGGTATTCTATTTACGCGGAAGCCGGCTGGTGGCCGTTGACGCGGTAAATCTGCCCATGGCCTTCATGGTCGGGAAGAAGCTTGTATATCAAGGCAAGGACGTCGATGTTGAAGCATTGAAAGATCCGAGCACCGAATTGAAATCGTTGGTATAAGGCATGATACCGAAGCAGCATCGGCATTCGGTGTGACGCAGACCGTACACGGCCCGGACCTCCTCCCTGGCCAGCTGACCAAGGCCGGTGGTGCTTAGCCGATGACTTGTGAGAAAATCAGCGGGCCGCGCGGATCTTCGGCGTGACGAGCCATTACGGGGAAGTCGTCGGTCTGACGCAGGCAATGGACTCTCGCAATTCGGATTCGTGCCGTACCCCGAGGCCGGAGGAGAAAAACCATGAGAAAAAAGCGCCCGGCCGGTCCGGCCCGGTCTGATCGTCAGTTTGTATTGACATCCGCCGCTCGACTGTTTCGTGAGCAGGGCTATGACCGGACCACGGTGAAGGAAATCGCAAAAGCGTGTAATTTGCTGCCCGGCAGCCTTCATTACCGGTATCAGGCCAAGGAGGATATTCTTGTTGATCTGATGCGCCTTGGTTTGGAGCAAACCTCGACTGCTGTCTCCGAAGCCGTGGCCGGTGCGGCGGAACCCGTGGAGCAGTTGCGTAGAGGCATCAATGCGCACCTTCAGATGCTGGTCAGCGGCTCGGACATGGTCTATGTACTGTTGTTTGAGTGGCGTTCTCTGCGCGGCGAGGCACGCAAGGAGATGATCAAGTTGCGCGACCGTTATGAGTCCCTCTGGGCGACTATGCTCAAGTCACTGGCGGAGAAAGGGGTAATTCGAAAGGAAGTGGATCTGGATTTGCTGCGGCTTATAGGCCTCGGCGCGCTCAACTGGGTAGCCACCTGGTTTAGCGACGATGGTCGCTACACGCTAGAGGAGATAGGTGATTTTGTCTGGCGCATGATCCGCGACGCGGTGCTAAAGGAGCGCCTGCACGATGTGCGGACTGAATACGGTTGATCGGCGCCCCTATGGCTCTAACGTCAGGCCCCCGGGAGCATCGGCGCCTCGGTGAACCCAGCTCCGGCAAGGCGCGGTCTTTGGATTGATGACGAAAGAAAGTTCGCCAGAAGTGGGGCTGGGCAAGAGGCGCCCGGTGGCGGATCATTGGCGGTTTTGAATCGGTTTCTGCTACACTCGCGCATCGGGCCGAGTACCCAGCATGAAACGAAGCTCCCGCTAAACGCGGGCTTTTTATTCCGTATCCGTTCGTCGCCAGACGCTGGTCCGCCCGTCGGAGCCCCCATGATTGAAGACGCCAAACCCGCCGGTTTGCTCAAACGCTTTATGGCCCTGGTTTACGACGGCTTCCTGGTGATCGCCCTGTGGTTCGTCAGCGCCGGTCTGTTCGTGCTTCTCTATAACCATACCGGCCTGCCGGTGCAGGACATCAATGGTGTCACCCGCGCCGACCCGATGGTGCTGCGCGGCGTGCTGTTCCCGCTGCTGGTCCTGGAAACCTGGGCCTTCTACGCCTGGTTCTGGCTGCACGGCGGCCAGACCCTGGGCATGCGCGCCTGGCGCCTGCAGGTGCGCGACTACCGGGGCGGCCCCATGCGTTTCTGGCAGACGGTGGCCCGTTTCGCCGCCGCCGGGTTGTCCTGGCTGGCCCTCGGCGCCGGCTATCTGGTGGTGCTGGTGCACCCGCACCAGACCCTCCATGACCGCCTGTCGCTCACCGCCACCGTGGTGTTGCCCAAGGGCGCCAAGGCGGTCTGACCGGGGTGGAGGAATAACCGCGTGAGAGTCGACGACTTTGATTTTGACCTGCCTGAAGCGCTGATCGCCCGGCATCCCCCGGAGCGGCGCCGCGACGCCCGCCTGCTGGCGCTCACCGTGGACGCCCTGCAACACCAGCGGTTTCCCGATCTGGCCGACCACCTGCGCCCCGGCGACCTGCTGGTGTTCAACGACACCCGGGTGATTCCGGCCCGCCTGTTCGGCCACAAAAGCTCCGGCGGCCGGGTGGAAGTGCTGATCGAGCGGCTGCTGGAGGGCACCCGGGCGCTGGCCCATGTGCGCGCCTCCAAGTCGCCCAAGCCGGATACCGGCCTGGTGTTCGAGCAGGGCATCGGCGCCCGGGTCGAGGGCCGCCGTGGCGAGCTGTTCGAGCTGGATTTCACTGGCTGCGAGACCGCCCTGGAGGCGCTGGAACGCATCGGCCATGTGCCGCTGCCGCCCTACATCGACCGCCCCGACGAGGGCGCGGACCAGGAGCGCTACCAGACCGTGTACGCCCGCGAGCCCGGCGCCGTGGCGGCGCCCACCGCCGGCCTGCACTTCGACCAGCCGATGCTGGAGCAACTGCGGGCAATGGGGGTGGAGACCGGCTTCGTGACCCTGCACGTGGGCGCCGGCACCTTTCAGCCGGTGCGCGTGGAGCGGGTCGAGGATCACCCCATGCACAGCGAACGGTTCCGCGTCGAGCCCACCCTGGTGGAGCAGGTCGCCGCCACCCGCGCCCGCGGCGGCCGGGTGGTGGCGGTGGGCACCACCGCCCTGCGCACCCTGGAGGCGGCCTCCGCCGGCGGCGCGCTGGAGGCCGGTGAATCGGAAACCGACATCTTTATTTATCCGGGCTATCGGTTCCGCCAGGTGGACGCGCTGGTCACCAACTTCCATTTGCCTCGCTCCACGCTGCTGATGCTGGTGAGCGCCTTCGCCGGCCGCGAGCGGGTGCTGGCGGCGTATGAAGAGGCGATCCGTGAACGCTACCGCTTTTTCAGTTACGGCGACGCCATGTTCATTGAGAGGGCGCCCGACGCTCAGCGAGGCTTTTCATGTCCCGAATGACGTTCCAGCACCTGGTCAGTGACGGCGCCGCCCGGCGCGGGCGGCTGACCTTCCCGCGCGGCAGCGTGGAAACCCCGGCGTTCATGCCGGTGGGCACCTACGGCACGGTCAAGGGCATGCTGCCCCGGGACCTGGAAGACATCGGTGCGGAAATCTGTCTCGGCAATACCTTCCATTTGATGCTGCGCCCCGGCACCGAGGTGATCGGCGCCCACGGCGGCCTGCACGGCTTCATGCAGTGGCAGCGGCCGATCCTCACCGATTCCGGCGGCTTTCAGGTGTTCAGCCTGGGCGAGATGCGCAAGATCTCCGAGCAGGGCGTGGTATTCCAGAGCCCGATCAACGGCGACCGCATCGAACTGAATCCGGAAATCGCCATGCGCGTGCAGGCGGATCTGGACAGCGACATCTGCATGATTTTCGACGAGTGCACGCCGTACCCGGCCACCGAGACCGAGGCCGCCGACTCCATGCGCCTCTCCCTGCGCTGGGCGAAACGCTCCAAGCAGGCCCATTTCGACGATCTGGGGAACGATGCGGCCTGTTTCGGCATCGTACAGGGGGGCATGTACGACGCCCTGCGCCGCGAATCGCTGGAGGGGCTGGTGGACATCGGCTTCGACGGCTACGCCATCGGTGGGCTCAGCGTCGGCGAACCCCAGGAGGAAATGCTGCGCACCCTGGGGGAACTGACGCCGCACATGCCCGGCGAACGGCCCCGGTACCTGATGGGGGTGGGGCGCCCGGAGGACATCGTCGAGGCGGTGCGCCGTGGCGTGGACATGTTCGACTGCGTGATGCCCACCCGCAACGCCCGCAATGGCCACCTGTTCACCGCCGAAGGGGTGATCAAGATTCGCAACGCGCGGCATCGGCACGACCTGGGGTCCCTGGAAGAAGACTGCGACTGCTATACCTGCCGGCACTTCTCGCGCAGCTACCTGCATCATCTGGAACGCTGCAACGAAATGCTCGGCGCGCAGCTCAACACCATCCACAATCTGCGCTACTACCAGCGCCTGATGGCTGGATTGCGGGGGGCTATCGAAGCGGGTACATTGAGCGCCTTCATAAGTGACTTCTACGCGGCCCTGGGCCGTCCCGTACCCGCGCTTTAACGACGATAACGTGGAGTAACGTAATGAACTGGTTGATTTCTCCCGCGCACGCCCAGACCGGCGGCGGCGCCGCGCCCGGTGGTGGCGGCATCGAACTGATCATGCTGGTGGTGATGGTGGTGGTGTTCTACTTCTTCCTGATCCGGCCGCAGCAGAAGCGCGCCAAGGAACACAAGAACCTGGTGCAGAGCCTGAACAAGGGCGACGAAGTGATCACCAGCGGCGGCATCGTGGGCCGCGTCACCAAGGTCACCGACGACTTCGTGGTTCTGGAGATCAGCAACAACCTGGAAATCAAACTGCAAAAACAGAGTGTCCAGGCCACGCTGCCCAAGGGCACCATCAAATCAATCTGAAGTAACGCCTTATGACCCGCTATCCGCGCTGGAAATTCTTCCTGCTCCTGGCCGTGCTGTTGGCGTGCGGTCTCTATGCCCTGCCCAACGCCTTTCCGGACGTGCCCGCCATCCAGATCAGCGCCGATGACGCCGGCGAGGAAGTGCCCGCCAGCGTGCGGCAGCGGGTGCTCGACACCCTGGATCAGGCGGGCCTGTCCCACGGCGAAGGGGAGACCGTCAACACCTCCTGGATGGTGCGGCTGGACAGCACCGACGCTCAGCTGCGCGCCAAGGAAATGCTCACCGAGCAACTCGGCGACGACTATGTGGTGGCGCTTAACCTGGCGCCCACCACGCCGCAGTGGCTGCGCGCGGTGGGTGCCTCGCCCATGAATCTGGGCCTGGACCTGCGCGGTGGCGTGCACTTCCTGCTGCAGGTGGACATGGAAACGGTGATCCGCCAGCGCATGGATGCCTGGTCCGGCCAGGCCAAGATGGCCCTGCGCGACGAGGGCATTCGCTACCGGGACGTGGCCATCGAGAACCGTACCCTGGTGGCCACCTTCGACGACCAGGTGGCCGCCGACGCCGCCCGTTCGCCGCTGCGCACCGCGCTGCCGGAATTCACCCTGTCCCAGGCCAGCGAGCAGCCGCGTCTGACCCTGACCCTCAACGCGTCCACCCTGGAAGAATTGCAGGACTACGCGGTGGAACAGAACCGCACGGCGTTGAACAACCGGGTCAACGAACTGGGCGTGGCCGAGGCGGTGGTGCAGCGCCAGGGCGCCGACCGCATCGTGGTGCAGCTGCCCGGCGTGCAGGACGCCGCCCAGGCGCGCCGCATCCTGGGCCGCACCGCGACCCTGGAGTTCCGCCTGGTGGCGGACCAGTATTCCTCCCAGCGCGCCGCCACCGGCATCGCGCCGCCGGGCACCGAGATCTTCCCGTTCAAGGATCAGGGCGACCGCCCGGTGATCCTGGAGAAATCCAAGATCGCCACCGGCGACCAGGTCACCAATGCGCGCATGGGCTTCGACCAGCAGAGCGGCCAGCCGCAGGTGAACGTGGAGCTGGACTCCACCGGCGCGCGCAGCATGCAGCGCATCACCGCCAAGAACGTGGGCAACCCCATGGCGGTGCTGTTCATCGAAACCAAGACCGACATGAAGACGGTGGAGGGCGAGGACGGCGAGCGCCGCCAGGTGCCGCAAAGCACCACCGAGCGTTACGTGATCAACGTGGCCACCATCCAGGACACCCTGGGCAGCCGCTTCCGGATCACCGGCCTGGACAGCCCGGCGGAAGCCTCGGAACTGGCGCTGCTGCTGCGCGCCGGCTCCCTGGCGGCGCCGGTCACCATCGTCGAGGAACGCACCGTGGGGCCGAGCCTGGGCCGCGAGAACATCGAAGCGGGCCTCAAGTCCATGGCCCTGGGCATGGCCCTGGTGCTGGTGTTCATGCTGGTCTGGTACAAGGTGTTCGGCATCTTCGCCAACATCGCCCTGCTGGGTAACCTGGTGATCATCGTCGGCGTGATGTCGCTGATCCCCGGCGCCACCCTGACGCTGCCGGGCATCGCCGGCATCGTGCTGACCGTGGGCATGGCGGTGGACGCCAACGTGCTGATCTACGAGCGCATCCGCGAGGAACTGCGCAGGGGACGGCGGCCCCGGGAGGCCATCGATGAAGGCTACAACCGGGCCTTCACCACCATCCTGGACGCCAACATCACCACCCTAATCGTGGCGGTGATCCTGTTCTCCGCCGGCACCGGTTCGGTACAGGGCTTCGCCGTGACGCTGTTCATCGGCATCCTGTCGTCCATGTTCACCGCCATCGTCGGTACCCGCGCGCTGGTGGAAATGACCTACGGTCGCGGCGCCCGGGCGCCGGCCAAACTGAGCATCTGAGGTGGCTATGCCTACGCCTACGAAAACGATCAATTTCATGGGCATTCGCAAGGTGCTGGGCACCTTGTCGATTTGCCTGGTGGTGGCGTCCATCATCCTGCTCGCCACCCGCGGCCTGAACCTGGGCCTGGACTTCACCGGCGGCACCACCGTGGTGGTGGAAGCGCCGGCGGACATCGACATCGCCCAGGTCCGCCAGGATCTGGAAGAGGCCGGTTTCAGCGACGCCGTGGTCCAGCAGTACGGCTCCGCCCGCGACATCAGCGTGCGCGTGGCGCCCCAGGAGGGCATGGAAGCCGATCAGGTCGGGCAGAACGTGTACCAGACCCTGTCCGGCGGCATCGATGACCTGCAGCTCAAGCAGGTGGAATTCGTCGGCCCCCAGGTGGGCGACGAGCTGCGCGACCAGTCCGGGCTGGCCATGCTGATGGCCCTGGGCCTGATGCTGGTGTACGTCTGGTTCCGGTTCAGCAACAAATTCGGCATCGCCACCGTGGCGGCCCTGCTGCACGACGTGATCATCGTGCTGGGCCTGTTTTCCCTGGTGCGCTGGCCGTTCGACCTGACGGTGCTGGCCGCGGTGCTGGCGCTGATCGGTTACTCGCTGAACGACTCCATCGTGGTCGCCGACCGCATCCGCGAAAACTTCCGCAATACCCGGGAAACCGATCCCCACGTGATCGTCAACGGGGCCATCAGCGAGACCCTGAGCCGCACCATCAACACCTCCTTCACCACCATCCTGGTGCTGGTGGCGCTGTTCTTCTTCGGCGGCGAGGTGATGCGCGCCTTCTCCGAGGCGCTGCTGGTGGGCATCTTCGTGGGTACCTACTCGTCCATTTACGTGGTGGCGAACCTGCTGTTCACCCTGGGCGTCTCCAAGGAAGACTTCCTGATCCCCGAAAAGGAAGAAATCGACGAAATGCCCTGAAAAGGCAGTTAAGAGTGAATAGTTAACAGTTAACAGTGAATAGTTAACAGCTAAAAGACGCGACGAGCGTCGCCACCAACGAAAAGGCCGTGCCCGCGAATGAACGCTGGCACGGCCTTTTTGTTTTCCCCAGGGCCGGCTATGCCGGCCAACTATTAACTGTTCACTGTTAACTATTAACTGCTCTTTACCAGTCTTGTTTTTCCATCCAGGGGATGATGCGCTCGAAGGCCGCCTCGATCTGATCCAGGGAGGTGGAGTAGCTGATCCTCAGCGCGTTCGAGCAACTGTCCCCGAAGGTTTCCCCGGCCACCGTGCACACGCCGGTCTCGCGCAGCAGCTTCAAGGCCACGTTGCCGCCGTTGACGCCGTCCGGCAGGGACGGGAACAGGTAGAAGGCGCCGTCCGGCCGGTAGCCGGTCAGGTGCGGGGTCTGCTTGACCAGGTCCACCAGCCGGTCGCGGCGGTGCTGATATTCCTCCAGCATGCGATCAATGAAGCTTCGATCACCGCGCAACGCCGCCACCCCGGCCCATTGGCAGGGCGTGTTCGCTACCGTGGTGGTGAACATGTGGTAGCGCCTCAATTTCTTGATCGCCCCCTGGCTGGCCATCAACCAGCCGATGCGCATGCCGGCCATGCTGAAGGTCTTGGAGAAACTGGAGATCACCATGACGTGGTCCAGGTCCGAGCAGCAGGACAGCACGCTGGGGTACTCCTTGCCGTCATAGATCAGATGGTCGTAGACCTCGTCGCTGATCACGTAGACGCCCCGGTAGGCCGCCTCCTGCACGATCGCCTCCACGGTCTCCCGGGGATAGAGGGTGCCGGTGGGGTTGCTCGGCGAGTTGAGCACGATGGCGTAGGTGTTGGCGTCGATGGCGTCGATCACTTCCTGGGGATCGAGCTGGTGCTGGTTTTCCGCCCGGGTGGGGATGCTCTTCACCACGCCGCCGTTCATGCGAATGAGCGGCGCGTACAGCATGAACGACGGCTCCGGCACGATGAATTCCCGGCCCGGCGCCGAGGTGGCGGTGAGCGCCAGATAAATCGCCTCGGTGGCGCCGGTGGTGATCATGATGTTTTCCGGCACCAGGGTGCGGTGGTAGCGCTCGCCGTAATATTCGGCCAGCGCTTCCAGCAGCTCCGGCAGGCCGGCGTCCATGGTGTAGCCGGTCTGCCCGGCCTGCAGGGCGTCCACCGTCGCCTGCACCACGTGCTCCGGCGGTTTCAGATCCGGCTGGCCGATCGACAGGTGGATCACGTCGTCCATGGTCGATGCCAGGTTCACCATGCGGCGAATGCCCGGCACCGGAATGGTGAGCAGCGCCGGGTTCCAGATCGGGTCCTCGGTTTCGTAGAAATCCGTGTCCAGGTTGATGTTGCTCATGATCACGCCTCCATGCCGGCGAGCGCCAGATCCGGGCGCTCGGTGAACGGGCGGGCCTGTTCGAACAGGTGGCCGGCCTTGAGCACCAACTCGTCCTGGAAGCGGCGCCCGACGATTTGCAGCCCCATGGGCAGGCCGTCGCTGGCGCGCCCCAGGGGCACCGACAGGGCCGGCTGGCCGGTCATGTTGAACGGGTAGGTGAAGGGGGTCCAGGTAGGCCAGCGGGTATTGGGCCAGTCCCGCGGCACTTCCCGGTTGGTGTCGAAAGCGGTGATCGGCAGGGTCGGGGTGACCAGCAGATCGTACTTCTGATGAAACACCGCCATCCGTTCCGACAGCGCCATGCGTTCATTGACCGCCGCCAGGTAGTCAAGCATGGACAGCTTCTCCGCCTTTTCCACCACCTGAACCAGAGCCGGGTCCATCAGGTCGCGCTTGCGCGGGCCCAGGTCCCGGCAGGCGTTGGCGGCGCCCCCGTAGAACAGGTGGCCGAAGGCGGCCAGCGGGTTGCTGAACCCCGGGTCCACCTCCACCACGGTGGCGCCCAGATCCCGGAATACCGCCAGCGCCTCGGCGGTGGCGCGTTCGATCTCCGGGTCCACGTCCACATAGCCAAGATTGTTGCTGTAAGCGATCCGCAGGCCGCTCAGGTCGCCCTGGAGCGCGCCCAGATAATCCACGTTGCGGCGCGGCGCCGCCTGGGCGTCGCGCGGGTCCGCTTCGGTGAGCACCTGCATCATCAGCGCGCAGTCTTCCACCGTACGGGTCATGGGCCCGGCGTGGGCCAGGGTGCCGAACGGGCTGGCCGGCCAGTGCGGCACTTCGCCGAAGGTGGGCTTGTGGCCGACGATGCCGCAGAACGCGGCGGGGATACGGATCGAGCCGCCAGCGTCGGTGCCCAGGGCCAGCGGCGCCATGCACGCCGACACCGCCGCCGCCGAGCCGCCGCTGGAGCCGCCGGCGGTCTTTTCCGGGTTCCAGGGGTTGTTGGTGGGGCCGCACAGAGGGCTGTCGGTGATGCCCTTCCAGCCGAACTCCGGCGTGGTGGTCTTGCCCAGGGGCACATAGCCGTGCCGCTCCAGGGCGGCCACCGCCGGCGAGCGCTTGTTTAGGGTGCTCTCCGGGTCGATGGTGCGCGAGCCTTTGACGGTGGGCCACATCGGCGTCAGGAAGACATCCTTCACCGCCACCGGGATGCCGTCCAGCAGCCCGCGGGGTTCCCCCCGGCGGTAGCGCTGCTCGGCGGCGCCGGCCTCGGCCAGGGTGGTATCGCGATCAATCAGACACCAGGCGTTGATGGCGTGGTCGTGGTGCTGCACGTGGTCGAGCAGGGTGGCCGCTACCTCCACCGGCGACAGCTCGCCGCTTTCGAAGGCCCGTTTCAGAGCGGTGGCGGTGAGCATCCTGATTTCATCGGCCATGGCTTTCCTCCTTCTTCAACGGCGTCCATAACCCCGCGCCGTGTCCACCGGATTGGCCAGCGGCTCGCCGAGTCGCCAGCGGTTGAAGTTGTCCACGAACTGCTCTCCCAGGGCCTGGCGCCAGCCGATGAAATCGCCGGCCATGTGGGCGGAGAGCATCACGTCCGGACGGTCCCAGAGCGGGTGGTCCGCCGGCAGCGGCTCCTGCTCGAACACATCCAGAGCGGCGCCGGCCAGCGGCCCGTCCAGGGCGCGCAGCAGGGCCTCGGTGCGAACAATGGCGCCGCGCCCCACGTTGATGAAGGCGGCGCCGGGCTTCATCAGCCCGAAATGGTGGTCGTCGAACAGGCCTTCCGTGTCCGGGGTCAGCGGCGCGGTGACGATCACATAGTCGGCGTCGCCGAGCAGGTCCGGCAGATCCTGCTGGGCGTGTACGCGGTCGAAGGCGGCGTCCTCCCGCGCGCGACGGGCGGTGCCCACCACCTCCATGCCGAGGGCGCCAAGCAGGGTGGCCACGGAGCGGCCGATGGAGCCGGCCCCCACCACCAGGGCGCGTTGGTCGCGGATCAGTGCCGTTTCCCGGTGTTGCCAGCGGTGCTCGCGCTGCAGCGCCAGGTTGGTGAGGGTGTCCTTGGCGAACAGCAGAATGGCGCCCAGCACGTATTCCGCGATGCCCCGGTCGAACACGCCGGCGGCATTGGTCACCGGGAAGCCGCCGTCGCGGATCGGCGGAATCATCAGAGCGTCGACGCCGGCGCTGGTGGCATGCACCCACTGGATCGGGCAGGGCTCCGGCCAGGCCGCCTCCAGGGCTTCCACGCGGAAGTCCGTGACCACCAGCACGTCGGTGTCGGCGAGGGCCTCGGCGAGGCCCTCGTCGCCTTGCAACTGACGCACCCGGGCCAGGCCCTCCAGGGCCTCCAGGCCGGGCAGCGGCGCTTCGTCCGGCGCCAGCAGCACGGTTACCCGGGTGTTGCTCATGCGGTCTCCTCCAGGGCGTCCTGGAACAGGTCCACCGCCTGGTCGATCTCTTGCCGGCTGGCGGTGAGCGGCGGCAACCAGCGCACCACCTGGCCGTGGGTGCCGCAGCGCAGCAGCAGCAGGCCGCTGTGTTCGCAGGCCTTGAGCAGGGCGCCGGCGCGCTCGCCGTCCGGCTGGCGTGGTGCCTTGACGATTTCCAGGCCCAGCATCAAGCCCAGCCCGCGCACCTCGTCGATGCACTCATAGCGCTCCATCAGCCCTTCCAGGCGCTGGCGCAGATAGTCGCCTTCGCCGGCGGCGTGGGCCACCAGGTCCTCTTCCTCGATCACATCCAGGGTGGCCAGGGCGGCGGCGCAGGCCACCGCGTTGGCGCCGTAGGTGCCGCCCTGGGAGCCGGGCCAGCCCTCGGCCATCAGGGCGCGGCTGGCGGCCACGGCGGACAGCGGATAGCCGCTGGCCAGGCCCTTGGCGGTAACCAGCAGGTCCGGGTGCGCATCGTAGTGCTGGTGGCTCCAGAAGCGGCCGGTGCGGCCGTAGCCGGCCTGGATTTCATCGGCGATCAGCAGGATGCCATGCTCGTCGCAGCGCTCGCGCAGCCCCTGCATGAAACGCCGGGTGGCCGGGTAGTAGCCGTATTCGCCCTGCACCGGCTCGATGATCATGGCGGCGGTGTCGGCCGGCGCGGACTGGGTCAGGAACAGGTGGTCCAGTTCCTGGAGGCAGAAATCCACGGTGTCCTCCTCGCTCCAGCCGTAGCGGTAGCTGTGCGGGAAGGGGCTGAAGCAGACGCCGGCCATGAGCGGCTGCCAGCCGCTGCGCACCTTGGTGGTGGAGGTGGTCATGGACGCCGCCGCCAGGGTGCGGCCGTGGAAGCCGCCGGTGAAGGCGATGATGTTGGGCCGGCCGGTGGCCTGACGCACCAGGCGCAGGGCGGTCTCGATGGCCTCGCTGCCGGAGTTGGAAAACGCCACCGCGTCCAGGGACCGGGGCAGGTGTTCGTAGAGCCGGTCGGTGAGCCGCAGCATGTTGGGGTGGGTGACGGTGGCGTACTGGGCGTGCACCAGGGTGCCCACCTGGCGCTGGGCCGCTTCCACCACGCGGGGGTGGCAATGGCCGGTGGCGGTCACCCCGATGCCGGAGGTGAAATCCAGCCAGCGCCGGCCTTCGCCGTCGTACAGCCAGCTACCCTCGCCGCGCTCCGCGCAGATGCCGCTGGATTGCACCAGCAGTGGAGACAGATGATTCATGCCTTGCTCCTCCCTCGTCGATTCGGGCGGGGGGTGCCGGCCTTGGATCAAGACCGGATCAGCGGCTCCCGCCCAGGGCGCCTTGAATCCGCGCACCGATGGCTTCGGTGCCGCTCGCCGGGTGTTCCCCGGCCAGGTCCGCTTTCAGCGTCTCATGCAAATGGCGCGCCGCGCCATTAAAAATCGTGTTTTTTTCACCCAGCCACTGGAGCAGCAGGGCGAGGCTGAAGAGAGTGGCCCGGGGATCCGCCACGCCCTGGCCGGCGATGTCCGGCGCCGAGCCGTGGGTGGGCTCGAACAGGGCGGGCTGCGTCGGATCGGAAGGATTGAGGTTGGCGGAGGGCGCCACGCCCAGGCCGCCGGACAGCACCGCCGCCAGGTCGGTGAGGATGTCGCCGTGCAGATTGCTGGCCACCACCACGTCGAAACGCCAGGGCGCCTGCACGAACTTCATGGCGGCGGCATCCACCAGCTCATGGTGGGTGGCGATGTCCGGATAGTCGGCGGCCACGTCCCGGAACACCTCGGTGTACAGCTCGCCCCAGAACGCCTGGGCGTTGCGTTTGGTGATCAGGCACACCTGGGCGGCCTTGTCCTCGCCGCCGGGCTCGTTGAACACCCGGTCGCGGCCGTCGCGAGCCCGGTCCGCGGCGCGGGCGCGGGCCTGCTCGAAGGCGTGGCGGATCAGGCGTTCGGTGGCGGCGTGGGTGAACACTTCCAGCTGGTTGGCGATCTCGTCGCGGGTGCCGGCGCGCAGCCGGCCGCCCTGGCCGGCGTACTCGCCTTCGCTGTTCTCGCGGATCACCAGCATGTCCAGGTCCCGGGCGCGGGGATCGGCCAGGTACTGGACGGTGCCGGGGTAGAAGCGGGCCGGCCGTTCGCAGGCCCACAGATTGAGCCCCTTGCGCAGGGTCAGCAGCGGCGCCAGGGAAATGCCGTCGGGCAGATGGTAGCGGCGCGGATCGTCCAGCGGCCCCGGGTCGCCCAGGGCGCCGAGCAGCAGGGCGTCGTAGCCGCGCAGCCGCTCCAGCGCGTCCTCGGGCATCATGGCGCCGTGGCGCCGGTGCCAGTCCGTGGCGGGCCAGGGCAGCACCTCGTAGTCCAGAGGCAGATCGTGGCCGTGGATCAGTGTGTTCAGCACCGTCTCGGCCACGGCCATCACCTCGGGGCCAATGCCGTCGCCGGGCAGCAGCGCGATGCGGTATGAATCGGTCATAACGACTCCCGACCAGAACATTCACCCCGTAGGAGCGGCCGGGCGGCGTTTCGCTTCAGCCGCGATCAGTCTCGATCAACGGGACCGCTGATGCCCTTTTCGCGACTAAAGTCGCTCCTACGGTCCGGGGGTTAGCCCATGCAGAGGTACTTGATCTCGCAGTATTCCTCGATGCCGTACTTGGAGCCTTCGCGGCCCAGGCCGGATTCCTTGACGCCGCCGAACGGCGCCGCCGCGTTGGAAATCAGCCCCTCGTTGATGCCCACCATGCCGGCTTCCAGGGCCTCGGCCACGCGCCACACCCGGTGGATGTTCTCGCTGTAGAAGTAGGAGGCCAGGCCGAAGGGCGTGTCGTTGGCCATGCGGATGCCTTCCTGCTCGTCCTGGAAGCGGATCACCGCCGCCAGCGGGCCGAAGGTTTCCTCCACGCAGAATTCCATGTCCTGGCTGGCGTTCACGATCAGGGTGGGTTGCACGAAGTTGCCGCCGCGCTCATGGGGCTCGCCGCCGAGCACCACCTTGCCGCCTTTTTCCCGGGCGTCCTTGATGTGCTCCATGACCTTGTCCACGGCGCCCTTGTTGATCAGCGGCGCCTGGGTGACGCCGTCCTCGAAGCCGTCGCCCACCTTCAGGTCCTGGATCGCCGCCTTGAGCTTTTCGACGAAGGCGTCGTGGACACCGTCCTGCACCAGGAAGCGGTTCACGCACACGCAGGTCTGGCCGGTGTTGCGGAATTTAGAGGCGATGGCGCCTTCCACGGCTTTGTCCAGGTCGGCGTCGTCGAACACCAGGAAGGGCGCATTGCCGCCCAGTTCCAGGGAGATTTTCTGGATGTGCTCGGCGGATTGGGCCATCAACTGGCTGCCCACCTCGGTGGAGCCGGTGAAGCTCACCTTGCGCACCACCGGGGAGCTGGTGATGGTCTGGGAAATGGCGGCGGCGGAGCCGGTGATCACGTTGATCACGCCGGCGGGGATGCCGGCGCGGGTGGCCAGCTCGCCCAGGGCCAGGGCGGAGTAGGGGGTGGCGCTGGCCGGCTTGACCACCATGGTGCAGCCGGCGGCCAGGGCGGCGCCGGCCTTGCGGGTGATCATGGACGCCGGGAAGTTCCATGGCGTGATGGCGGCGGTGACGCCCACCGGCTGCTTGATCACCACGATGTGCTGGCCGGGCTTGGCGCCGGGGATGGTGTCGCCGTAGACGCGGCGCGCTTCCTCGGCGAACCACTTCAGGAAGGACGCGGCGTAGGCGATCTCGCCCTTGGATTCCGCCAGCGGCTTGCCCTGCTCCAGGGTCATGATGGCGCCCAGGTCGTCCTGGTGCTCCATCATCAGCTCGTACCAGCGGTACAGCAGGTCGGCGCGTTCGGCGGCGGTCTTGGCGCGCCAGGCGGGCAGGGCGTTGTCGGCGGCGGCGATGGCCTGGCGGGTGTCCGCCTCCTTCATGCGCGGAACCTGGCCGATGATGTCGCCGGTGGACGGGTTGTCCACGTCCAGGGTGGCGCCGTCCTCGGCGTCGCACCACTGGCCGTTGATGTAGCACTGTTGGCGGAACAGGTCTTTGTCTTTCAGCTGAAACTGGCTCATCGGGCTCTCCTGAAGAAGCATCTTCGCGCAAACGAATTCAATGCTTTAACGCTAGCAGAGCTTGGCGGCCAGTCCTATCCCTTGAGGCAGGCTTTTACGTCGCGCGCCCCGGTAGGAGCGGCTTTAGCCGCGATAGCCATCCATGATTGGAGCGCGGTCGCGGCCAGAGCGGCACACCGCCCGGCCGCCCCGACAAGAGGCGGCGGGTATGGGCGCGGCTTAGCCGCGCTTGAGGCTGTCGGTGAGGTGCGGCTTGATCTTCTGCAGCAGGCCCTTGAACACCTTGGGGGCGCCGGCCACCAGGTTGCCCCGGGTCAGGTGGTTGTGGCCGCCGGCCACGTCGCCCACCAGCCCGCCGGCCTCGGTGATCAGCAGGGTGCCGGCGGCCATGTCCCACTCCTGCAGGCCCAGCTCGAAGAAGCCGTCGGTGCGGCCGGCGGCCAGCCAGGCCAGGTCCAGGGCGGCGGAGCCCGGGCGGCGCAGGCCGGCGGCGTCCTCGGCGATGGCCCGGAACATGCCCAGGTAGGCGTCGATGTAGGCCATCTGGTCCTTGCGGAACGGGAAGCCGGTGCCGATCAGGGCGCCGTCCAGGCTGGCGCGGCCGGAGACCCGGATGCGGCGGCCATTGAGGGCGGCGCCGCGGCCACGGCTGGCGGTGAATTCCTCTTCGCGCAGCGGATCATAGATCACGCCGTGCTCCACCCGGCCCTTGATCTTCAGGGCGATGGACACCGCGTACTGGGGAAAGCCGTGGATGAAATTGGTGGTGCCGTCGAGCGGATCGATCACCCACAGGTAATCGGCGCCTTCGCCCTTGCCGGGCAGTTCGCCGCCTTCCTCGGCGAGGATGCCGTGGTCCGGGTACGCCTTGCGGATGACGTCGATGATGCGTGCCTCGGCGGCCTTGTCCACCTGGGTGACGAAGTCGTTGGCCTCCTTGCGATCCACCTTGAGCGGGTCGCCGTTCTCCGCCGCGCGGCGGATCAGGTTGCCCGCCTGGCGGGCGGCTCGCAGGGCAATGTTCACTTGCGGCGCGTGCATGCAATCATCCTATCGGTTTGGAAGAGCGGGTTCCCGGGAAACGGGGAACCGGACGGGAGGCGGATTGTAGCAGAGCGCGCGGGAGGAAGGCAGGCCTCTCGCCGGCCCCCAACCGGGGCGGTCCTCGCGTTTGCCGGGCGCAGGGCCTAAAATCCCCTTCCTTCTTAGCAAGCTCCGGGATATCGAAGATGCTCGACAAGGTGCGCGTGGTGATGGTGGAGACCACCCACCCCGGCAACATCGGCGCCGCCGCCC
This sequence comes from Alloalcanivorax profundimaris, assembly GCF_015265435.1. Lineage (GTDB taxonomy): Bacteria > Pseudomonadota > Gammaproteobacteria > Pseudomonadales > Alcanivoracaceae > Alloalcanivorax > Alloalcanivorax profundimaris. The sequence goes on from NZ_JABJWH010000033.1 coordinate 76,149, forward strand.
GCGCCATGAAGACCATGGGGCTGGCGGACCTGCGCCTGGTGGCGCCCAAGATCCATCCCAGCGCCGAGGCCACCGCCCGCGCCTCCGGGGCCGGCGATATCCTGGCCAATGCCCGGGTCTGCGCGGACCTGGACGAGGCCCTGGAGGGCGCCACCCTGGTGGTGGGCACCAGCGCCCGCCTGCGCCGGGTGCCCTGGCCTTGCCTGACGCCCCGCCAGCTCACCGCCCAGCTCCAGCACGAGCCGGACGACACCCGCATCGCGGTGCTGTTCGGCCGCGAGGACCGGGGGCTCACCAACGAGGAGCTGCACCGCTGCAACCTGCACGTCACCGTGCCCACCAACCCGGACTACGGCGTGCTCAACGTGGCCTCGGCGGTGCAGCTGCTGGCCTATGAACTGCGCCTGGCGCTGGTCGGCGACGAAGCGGAGCCGCGCGGCGCGCGCTCCAAGCGCGCCACCATGCCGCTGCCGGAAATGTTCTGGGACGTGGAGCCGGCCAGCAATCAGACCGTGCAGGGGTTCCTGGAGCACCTGGAGCGGTTGATGGAGGACAGCGGGTTCCTGGACCCGGAACAGCCCGGGCAGGTGATGACGCGCATGCGGCGTTTGTTCCTGCGCGCCCGCCCGGACAAAATGGAGATCAGTATTCTGCGCGGCACCCTGGTGGCTTTGGAGAAGCGCCTGCGGGGCCAGGATTCGAGGTAGCTATGCTTAAGCAGATCAAAGAGGACATCAACTCCGTTTTCCACCGTGACCCGGCGGCGCGCAACACCCTGGAGGTCCTGCTCAACTACCCGGGGCTGCACGCGGTGCTGTTCCACCGCCTGGCCCACTGGCTGTGGCGGCGCAACTTCAAGCAGCTGGCGCGGTTGATCTCCACCTTCAGTCGCTGGCTCACCGGCATCGAGATCCACCCCGGCGCGCGCATCGGCCGGCGTTTCTTCATCGACCACGGCATGGGCGTGGTGATCGGTGAAACCGCCGAGATCGGCGACGACGTGACCCTCTACCACGGCGTCACCCTGGGCGGCACCAGCTGGGACAAGGGCAAGCGCCACCCGACCCTGGAGGACGGCGTGGTGGTGGGCGCCGGCGCCAAGGTGCTGGGCCCCTTCACGGTCCACAAGGACGCCAAGATCGGTTCCAACTCCGTGGTCACCAAGGAGGTGCCGGAGGGCGCCACCGTGGTGGGCATTCCTGGCCGGGTGATCGGCCAGCCGGCCACCGAGCAGGAAAAGAACCGCAAGGAAATGGCGGACAAGATCGGCTTCCAGGCCTACGGCGTCAGCAACGACATGCCGGACCCGGTGGCCGAGGCCATCGGCGCGCTGCTGGACCACCTGCACGCGGTGGACGGCAAGCTGGACCGGGTGTGCGACAACCTGCGCCGCCAGGGCATCCAGGGCTGCGACGAGAAACTGCCGGAGCTCAAGGACGAGGACTTCGAGCCGGTGAAGGCCCGCGGCGGCGGCGACTGAATTCAGGCCACCCGACCGATGATACAAACCCTCACCCGCCTGTTCCCGCTGTGGGCGATTCTGTTTTCCGGCTTCGCGTTCGCGTTTCCCGATCAGCTGGCGACCCTGAGTTGGGCCATCGTGCCGCTGCTGATGCTGATCATGTTCGGCATGGGCATGACGCTCACCTGGGCGGACTTCGCCGACGCGGGCAAGCGCCCGGTGGTGATCGGCGCCGGGGTGGCGCTGCAGTTTCTGATCATGCCGCTGGTGGGGCTGCTGGTGGGCTCCTTGCTGCGCCTGCCGCCGGAATGGGTGCTGGGCCTGGTGCTGGTGGGAGCCTGCCCCGGCGGCACCGCCTCCAACGTGATCTGTTATCTGGCGCGGGCGGACGTGGCCCTGTCCATCGCCATGACCTCGGTGTCCACGCTGCTGGCGGTGCTGGCCACGCCCCTGCTGGTGTGGGTCTATCAGGGCCAGGCCATCGACGTGCCGGTGGCCTCCATGCTCGGGTCCCTGGTCAAGATCATCCTGCTGCCGGTGGTGGCCGGTACCTTCCTGAACAGTGTCTTCGGCGCCCGGCTGACGCCGGTGCGCAACGTCTTCCCATTGGTGTCGGTGATCGCCATCGTGGTGGTGATCGGCGTGATCGTGGCGCTGAACCGGGAACGCATCGCCACCGGCGGCCTGCTGGTGATGCTGGCGGTGGTACTGCACAACCTGCTGGGCCTGAGCCTGGGCTACGGCGGCGCGCGCCTGTTGCGGCTGGACCCGGCGCGGGCGCGCACCCTGGCCATCGAGGTGGGGATGCAGAATTCCGGGCTCGGGGTGGCGCTGGCGGTGAAGCACTTCTCCGCCAGCGCCGCTTTGCCCGCGGCCCTGTTCAGCGTGTGGCACAACCTGTCCGGCTCCTTGCTGGCCTGGTACTGGCGGCGCCGCCAAGCGTAAAAACCGGTAACACGGTAACGGCCTGATCTGGCCGCCGGGGTACACTGCGGGCATGGCACGTTTCGTTATCGTTTTGCTGACCCTGGTGCTGGCCGCCGGGGTCTTCCTGGCCGGCCTCAAGCAGCAATGGTGGCCGGTTCCCCGCCACTGGAATCCCTTCATGGCTCTGCATCTGGACGACCCGGTCACGCCGGTGACGCGCTGGAAGCTGCGCCGGCTGGGCGACCGGCCGCTGGCCTGCCGGGCGGTGCTGAACACGGCGCCGGAGGGCACCCTGGATGCGCTGCCCCTGGAGGACTACACGCCGGTGGAAAGCTGTCCGCTGACCAATGTGGTCCGGGTGCGGTCCACGGTGGTGGCGTTCAACAACAGCTTCGTGGCCCGCTGCCCGCTGGTGGCGGCCTGGTCCCTGTACGAGCGGCGCCGGCTGCAGCCCCTGGCCCGGGAATATTTCGACCAGCCGGTGGCCGAGGTCTGGCACTACGGCACCTTCGCCTGCCGCAACATCTATCACCGCGAGGATGACCGGCGCAGCGACCACGCCACCGCCTCCGCCCTGGACGTGGCCGCCTTCTCCCTGGCCGATGGCACCCGCGTTTCGGTGCAGGACCACTGGGACGACGAGGGCGACAAAGGGGCGTTTCTGCACGCCGCCTTCGACGGCGCCTGCGGCCTGTTCGGCACCGCCCTGGGGCCGGACTACAACGCCGCCCACGCCGATCATTTCCACTTCGGGCTGCGCGGGTTCGGCATCTGCCGGTGATTGTCGTAGCGCTGTAACATCGGTGGCGGACACTGTTCCGGAAGTGATCCGGAGCGAGTTCCGACACCATGAAACCTTCTCCGCTGAATCGGGCCGGAAACCGGATGCGGCCCCCCGCCGATGGCTGGCCGGGCCCGGCTCTGTTCGACGCCGGCGCGGCGTCTTCCGCCCTGTTCGCCGATCCGCGCCTGACGGGCCGGCTCGCTCGCCGGCCCGAGCGGCCGGTGGTGTGGTTGCTCAGCGACGACAAGGCCGGCCACGTGAACCAGCTGCGTGGTCTGGGCGAGCGCCTGGAAGCCCTGCGCGGCGCCCGCCTGGTGTGGATTTCCTGCCGCCGCCACCGGGTGTCCTGGTGGCAGGCGCTGGCGGCGCGCCCGCCGCGCATCGAAGCGCCGGCGCCGGATCTGGTGATCGGCGCCGGTTCCGGCACCCATCCGCTATTGCTTGCTTGCCGGGGCTTCCGCGAAGCGCTCACCGTGGTGCTGATGCGGCCGGGTTTCCCGTCCCGCTGGGTGGATCTGAAGGTGATTCCCGAGCACGACCGGCCCGCCGCCCGGGGCGATATTCTCGCTACCCAGGGCGCGCTCACCGCGGTGCAGCCCAACCCCCGGCTCAGCGCCGCCCGCCGTGGCCTGGTGCTGCTGGGCGGGCACTCGCCGCATTTCCACTGGCGCGATGACTCGATCCTCGAGCAGCTCATCACCCTGCTGCGCGAGTACCCGGATTGGCGCTGGACGGTGACCAGCTCGCGGCGCACCCCGGCGCCGCTGGTGGCGCGGCTGGGCGATCTCAGCGCGCCCAACCTGCGCTTTCATCACCACGACCACACCCCGGTGGACTGGCTGCCGCGCCAACTGCGCGCCCACCGCGTGGCCTGGGTGTCGCCGGACAGTGTCTCCATGCTCTACGAATCCCTCACCGCCGGCGTGCCCACCGGCACCCTGGATCTGGCCACCACCGGCAAGGCGCGGGTGGCCGGCGGCATCCGCACCCTGCAGGGGCGCGGCCAGATCCGGGGCTGGCGGGACCGGGCGGCGCTGATGGGCGACGCCATCCCGAGGCCGCCGCACCTGTGGGAAGCCAACCGGGTGGCGCACTGGCTCATCGACCGCTATGAGGAGGCGCGCCCTTGAGGGTGCTGCAGGTCCTGCCGGCGTTGAACAGCGGCGGCGTGGAACGGGGTACCGTGGAGTTCGCCCGGGAATTGGTGGCCCTGGGCCATGAGTCCTGGGTGCTGTCCAGTGGCGGCGCCCAGGTGGCGCGGTTGGAAGCCGAAGGCAGCCGCCATGCGAGTCTGCCGGTGCACCGCAAATCGCCGCTGTCGCTGCGCCACGTGCCGGCGGTGCGGCGTTTGCTCCAAGAGCTGGCGCCGGACGTGGTGCACGTGCGCTCGCGGCTGCCCGCCTGGCTGGTGTGGCTGGCCTGGCGCAAGCTGCCCGCCGCCGACCGGCCGGCCCTGGTGAGCACCTTCCACAGCCATTACTCGGTGAGCCGCTACAGCGCGGTGATGGCCCGGCCGCGCCGGGTAATCGCCATCTCCGAGAGCGTGCGCGACTACATCCTGGCCCATTATCCGGTGGCGCCGGAGCGCATCACCCTGATCCCCCGGGGCGTCGATGTGGCGCGCTTCCGGCCCGGCCCGCCGGAGCCGGACTGGCTGCGCCGGCTGTACGCCGATTTCCCGCATTTCCGGGGCAAGCGCCTGATCCTGATGCCCGGCCGGCTGAGCCGCTGGAAGGGCCAGGAGACCTTCCTTCAGGTCATGGGGCGGCTGATCGAACGAGACCCGGACGCCCACGGCGTGATCCTGGGCGGCGCCGACGCCAACAAGCAGCACTACCGCACCGAACTGGAAAACACCGCCCTGGCCATGGGGCTGGCGCCCCATGTGACCCTGGTGGGTCGCCGGGACGATATCCTGCAGTTCTACCGGCTGGCGGAAGTGGTCTGCCATCTCTCCAGCAAGCCGGAGCCGTTCGGGCGGGTGATCACCGAGTCCCTGGCCGCCGGTTGCAAGGTGGTGGCCTTCGACCGGGGCGGCGCCCGGGAATCCCTGGCCACCTGTTTCCCGGAGGGCCTGGTGGCGCCGGACGACGTGGGCGCGGTGGTGGAGCGGATACGGACGCTCACCGGCCGGCCGGCGCGCATCGAGCTGCCGGCGCGCTTCCACCTGGGCCAGCAGGTGGCCTCCACCCTGGCGGTGTACCGTCAGGCCCTGGCGGACCGGGACGGCGGCGCGGAGGCGCGGCCATGAGGGTGCTGCACGTGGCCTACCAGCAATGGCGCCGCTACGGCAAAACCCGGGTCAGCTGGGCCCACAAGCTGACCCTGGGGCTGATTCACGACGGGCATTATGTGCAGGTGTTCAGCGACCGGGACGTGGCCGCCCTGGAAGCGCCGTTCGGCATCCGCGACCTGGGCCGCCGGCGCGCCAACCGCCGCCTGCTGGAAACCGTGGAGGCGGTGGAGCCGGACCTGGTGATCCTGGGCCACTGTGACCTGATCGGCAACGACACCCTGCGGCGCCTGCGTCGGCGCTGGCCCCACATCGTGCTGGCGCATTGCAACAATGATCCGCTGTTCGTGCCGGACAACGTGGCCCGGCTGCGCCATCGCGGCGAGGTGGTGGACGCGGTGTTCGTGTCCACCGGCTGGCCGGAGCTGCGCCGCTTCGACGACCTGCCGGCGCGTTTTCATCACATGCCCAACCCGGTGGACGCCAGCATCGAGAACCTGGACAACAGCCGGCGCGTGGACCTGCCGGTGGACCTGCTGTTCTGCAGCAACAGCACGGACTTCACCCGCCGCCTGGAGCAGGTGAAGGGGCTCAAGGCCGCCCTGGACGACGAACTGGTGTTCCGCACCCACGGCAGTTTCGGGCAGCCGCCGGTATGGGGGCGGGACTACGAGCGCGCCCTGGCCGCCACCCGCATGGGGCTGAATCTGAACCGCCAGGAAGGGGATCATTGGTACTCCTCGGCGCGCATGGCGCAGCTGGCGGGCAACGGCATCCTGGTGTTCACCCACGCGGCGCCCCGCTTCGACGAACTGATGCCCGAGCGCTCGCTGGTCTATTTCCAGGACCAGGATGATCTGCTCCACCGGGTCCGCGACTTTCATCACGACGACGACCGGCGGCGGGAATGGGCCGGGCGGGCGCGGAACTTCTTCCATCGGGAAATGAATTCCCGGTTGTACGCCCGCTTCATCGTCGAGTCGGCCCTGGGCTTGCCGCTCTCCCACGACTACGTATGGCGGAGCCGGCCATGATCCTGAACCTCACCGAGCGGGCCCCGTTCGCCCGGGGCGGCAACCGCCTGTGCTTCGTGGACCCGGCGGACCGGTGCCGCTGCATCAAGGTGCGCCGGCCGGACTTCACCCTGGCGGACCGGCGCCGCAAAAAAGGGTTTCCCGGCAACCTGCGGCCACTGTCCTGGTTCGACGACAACCGCGAGGAGCAGCGCGTGCTGACCGTGCTGTGGCGCCGCCACGGCGCGCTGCTTGGCGCTCACCTGCCACGCTGCCATGGTTTCGTGGACACCGACCTGGGCCCGGGACTGGTCACCGAGTTGATCCGCGACGCCGACGGCGCCATCTCCCAGACCCTGAAAAAGGTGCTCTGGGACCAGGGCCTGACGCCCTCCTGCAGCCGGGCGGTGGGCGTGCTTGGCCGGTTCTGGATCGAGCAGCGCATTCCCTCCCGGGACCTGCTGCCGCACAACATCGTCGCCCAGCGCGGCGCCGACGGCGGACTGCGCCGGCTGGTGGTGATTGACGGCCTGGGCCGCGCCGGCCTGGCCGGGACCCGGGGCAGCCGCGCCGCCGCCCGGCGCAAGGTGGCCAACCTGCACCAGCGCATCGAGGACCTGCTGGCCCTGCGCGGCGCCGGCCCCAGCCCCGGGGCCTTCCCCGGCTACCATGGGCTGCTGTTCCACGACGACGCCCCGGAGCGGCCATGAGCGGCGCGCCCCGTCTGGCCCAGGTGCTGGCCGGCGCCCCCCGGGGCGGCGCGGAGAATTTCTTCACGCGCCTGGTGACCGGTTTGCACGAAGAAGGCGGCCTGGACCAGCATGCCTTCATCCGCCCCCACCCGGACCGGGTGGCGCGGCTGCGCCGGGCCGGCGTGCCGGTGTCCGGCTTCCGCTTCCCCGGCCCGCTGCGCCCCCTGGCCCGGTACCGCTACCGGCGCGCCCTGGCCGGGTTCCGGCCGGACCGGGTGCTTACCTGGATGAACCGGGCCAGCGCCGCCACGCCGCCGGGGCCCTACACGCTGATCAGCCGGCTCGGTCATTACTACGATCTCAAGCACTACCGGCACGCGGACTACTGGATCGGCATCACCCGGGGCATCTGTGATCACCTGGTGCGCGGCGGCATGCCGGCGGCGCGGGTGGTGCATCTGCCCAACTTCGCCGACGAAACGCCGGTTACGCCGCTGCCCCGGGACAGCTTCGCCACGCCCGCCGGGCCGTTGCTGCTGGCTGCCGGCCGGCTGCACCACAACAAGGGCTTCGATGTGTTGCTGCGCGCCCTGGCCCGGTTGCCCGACGCCACCCTGTGGCTGGCCGGCACCGGCCCGGAGCAGAGCGCTCTGCACGCCCTGGCCACGGGCCTGGGCGTGGCCGGGCGGGTGCGTTTTCTGGGCTGGCGGGACGACGTCACCACCCTGATGGCCAGCGTCGATGTTTTCGTGTGCCCGTCCCGCCACGAGGGGCTGGGCTCCATTGTCCTGGAGGCCTGGGCCCACGGGTGCCCGATCGTCGCCACCGCCTCCCAGGGGCCGGCGGAACTGATCCGCGCCGACCAGACCGGCCTGCTCACCCCCGTGGACCGCCCGGAAGCCCTGGCCGGCGCCCTGCGTGAACTGCTCGCCGACGACGTCCGGCGCCGGCGCCTGGCGGACGCCGCCCGACGGCATTACCAGGCCCGCTACAGCCGCCGGGTGGTGTTGGACGGTTACCGGGATTTCTTCGCCGGCCTGCCGGCCAAGGGGGCCTGAGCATGTTCAAAGCGAGACGCCGGCAAAAGCGGCTGCGCGCCCGGCGCGACGTCCTGGCCCGGGACACCGCGATCCAGCGTACCGGCCAGTTGCACTGGCGCGCCCTGCACGACGACACCGCCGGCGTGGGCAATGCCCTGGCCGAGGAGGTGGTGGTGTCGCTGACCACCTTCGACAAGCGCATCGACAACGTCTATCTGACCATCGAGAGTCTGCTCCAGCAGTCGCTCAAGCCGGACCGGGTAGTGCTGTGGATCGCCGAGGGCGAGTTGGGCGGGGCGGGCCTGCCGTACATTTTGCGCCTGCAGGAACGGCGCGGCCTGGAAGTCCGTTTTTGCGCCGAGGATCTCGGGCCCTATAAAAAGTTCTACTACGCCCTGCAATGCTTCCCGGACAGCCTGCTGATCACCGTGGACGACGACACCCTCTACCCCCACGATCTGGTGGACCAGTTGTACCGCGCCCACCGCGCCGACCCGGACAGCGTTCCCTGCCACCGCGCCCACCGCATCCGGCTGGCCGGTGACGGCGCCGTGTTGCCCTACAAGCGTTGGGAGAAACCCACCCTGGACGGCACGCCCTCGCCGCTGGTGTTTCCCACCGGCGTGGGCGGCGTGCTCTATGCCCCCGGCCATCTGGATGACCAGGTGCTGGACCGGGACCGTTTCATGGCGCTGTGCCCCGGCGCCGACGACATCTGGCTCAAGGCCATGAGCCTCAAGGCCGGCCGCCGCTGCCGCCGGGTCCCCGACCCCCGGGATTTTCGCGGCCGCTTTCTCACCGTGGAAGAGAGCCAGGTGCATTCCCTGAAACGGGCCAACAAGGCCGCCGACGGCAACGACCGCAAGCTGCGCGCGGTGTTCGATCACTACCATCTCTGGGGTCGCCTCCAGGAGGACGTTTGAGCCTGGCCGGCGCCCTGGACCGGGCCGGCCCCTGGCTGGTGGCCGCCTACGCCGGCACCGCCCTGGCCCTGCCGGAGGTCGGCGAAGGCTTCAAGGTGCTGGTGCTGATGGCCGGGTTCGGCGGCTTTTTCTGGCTGGCCCGGGGGCGCCGCTTCACCGCGCCGGTGAAGCTGCTGCTGGCGGCGGCCCTGGTGGCGCTGCTGTCCTGGGGGCTGTCCCGGTTGCATCATCCGCAGTGGGCGGAGTCCTCGCCCAAGGTGCACCGCCTGACCCACTGGTTCGCTTTCCTGGCGGTGGCCTGGCTGCTGGCGGGCCGGGTCCGGCGCGTGCTGCTGGCCTGGGGCGCCGGCCTGGCCGGGCTGCTGGTGGCGCCCTGGTTCACCGGCCGGGGAGGGTATGACTGGTTCGTCGGCTGGCACGGCGAGCGGGTGGACTTCGGCCTGCACAACGCCCAGCACGCCACCCTGTTGTTCGCCACCGGCTTGCTGGGGCTGATCGCCCTGGCGGGCCGCTGCCTGGGCCCCGGGCCCTGGCGCTTGTTGCGCGGCCTGCTCTGGACTCTGGCCACCCTGGCCTGCGCCGTGGCGGTGGTGATCACACAGACCCGGGGTGTGTGGTTGGGGCTGGCGGTGGCGGCGCTGGTGATGCTGGCCGCCGCCGGCCTGGCCCTGCGCCGGCGGCTGTCGCCGGGACCGCGGCGGCGCTGGCTCACCGGGGCCCTGCTGGCCGGGGTGCTGGGCCTGGTGCTGGCGGCGGCGTGCTCGCCCATCGTCGAGCAGCGCCTGGCCGACGAGCGCCAGGCCATCGCCCAGCTTTCCCGGGGGCAACTGGAAGGCGTGACCGGCAGCGTCGCCGGCCGGGTGGTGAGCTGGTGGGCGGCGCTGCCCTGGATCGCCGAACGGCCCCTGGTGGGGTGGGGCGGCAACGGGCGTTCCCTGGTGCTGACACACTCACCGGGGCTGCCCGGCTGGATCGGGGAGGAGGGCTTCCGGCACCTGCACAACGGCTATCTGGACACCCTGGTCAATTACGGCCTGGCCGGCCTGGCGGTGCTGGCGGGGCTGCTGGTCTGGTTGACCCGTGAAGCATTGAGGGCGCGCCGCACCGGCGCGCTGCCGGCGGACTTCCTGCTGTTCTATATGGCCTTCCTGGGCTTCTGGCTGGTGGTGAACCTGTTCGAGTCGTTCCTGTACTTCTCCAGCGGCGACTGGGTCTTCACCCTGGTGGCCGGCGGCGTGGCCACCTTCATGCCCTGGCGGACGGGCCTCGCGGCAGGGTCAGATAGACCCCCAGCAACAGCAGGGGCGCGCCCAGCAAATGCTCCATGCCCAGGGCCTCTCCGAGAATCAGAAACGCGAACAGGGCGGTGAAGAAGGGCGTGCTCAGCCGCACCACCGTGGCCGAGGTGGCGTTGATGTGCTGGCAGGCGAGGGGATAGAGGTAACCCGGCGCCAAAGTGGAAAACGCCGCCAGGCCCAGGAACAGGCCCCACTGGCGGGCATCGGGCACCGCCGCGCCCGGGTCGGCGAACGGCGCGCTGACCAGCAGGCCCAAGGCGCAGGCGATCCACACCACGTTCCAGCCCTGGCCGCGCAGCCGGTCTCCGGCGCGGGAATAGAGCGCCATCACCAGAGCCGCGCCCAGGCCGCACAGGTCGCCGGTGAGGTGGCTTTCGCCGGCGGCCGGGGCGGCGCCCAGCAGCAACACGGTGGCGACACCGCCGAACGCCAGCAGGCCGCCCAGCAGTTCGCGCCCGGTCAGGCCCTCCCGACGCAGCAGCCGCAACAGCATGACGAAGAACGGCGAGGTGGCCACCAGCAGCGATACCGTCACGACATCGCTCAGGTAGAACCCCACCGTGGCCAGCACATAGTAGGCGGCCAGCAGCACGCCGCCTTCCAGGGCGGAGCGGTTGGGGCGCCGGAAACCGCGCAGGGCGGCCAGCACGATGGTGAGCAGCAGGGTGGCGGTAAGGAACCGGAACACCAGAGTGGTGGCGGTGGGCAGGTCGCGCAGCAGCGCCACCCAGATGCCGGTGGCGCCCCACTGGGCACTGGCGATCAGCGCCAGGGTGGTGCCTTTATGCGTGTCCAAAACTCACACGTTGAACAGGAAGTTCAGGACGTCGCCGTCGTGGACCACGTAGTCCTTGCCTTCGGCGCGCATCTTGCCGGCTTCCTTGGCGCCCTGCTCGCCGTTGCCGGCGATGAAGTCCTCGTAGGCGATGGTCTGGGCGCGGATAAAGCCTTTCTCGAAGTCGGTGTGGATGACGCCGGCGGCCTGGGGCGCGGTGGCGCCCACCTTGATGGTCCAGGCGCGCACTTCCTTCTTGCCGGCGGTGAAGTAGGTCTGCAGGCCGAGCAATTCGTAGCCGGCGCGGATCACCCGGTTGAGGCCCGGTTCCTCCATGCCCAGGTCGGCCAGGAAGTCCGCTTTCTCCTCGTCGTCCAGTTCGGCGATCTCGGATTCGATCTTGGCGCAGATCGGCACCACCGAGGCGTTTTCCTTCTCCGCCTGTTGGCGCACGGTGTCCAGCAGCGGGTTGTTCTCGAAGCCGTCCTCTTCCACGTTGGCGATGTACATGGTGGGTTTGAGGGTGAGCAGGTTGAGGCTACGGATGGTCTTGCGCTCATCGGTGCTCAGGTCGGCGGCGCGGGCCGGCTCGCCTTCGTTGAGCAGGGGCAGCAGCTTTTCCAGCACCGGGATCATCGCCTGGGCGTCCTTGTTCTGGCCCTTGGCGGCTTTCTGCGCCCGTTGCAGGGCGCGCTCCACGGAGTCCAGGTCGGCCAGGGCCAGTTCGGTGTTGATCACCGAAATATCGTCCAGGGGAGACACCTTGCCGGCCACGTGGATCACGTTCTCGTCGTCGAAGCAGCGCACCACGTGGGCGATGGCGTCGGTGTCGCGGATGTTGGCCAGGAACTGGTTGCCCAGGCCCTCGCCCTTGGAGGCCCCCGCCACCAGCCCGGCGATGTCGACGAATTCCATGGTCGCCGGCAGCACTTTTTCCGGCTTGACGATGGCCGCCAGCGCGTCCAGGCGCGGGTCCGGCACCGGCACCACCCCGGTATTGGGCTCGATGGTGCAGAACGGGAAGTTCTCGGCGTCGATGCCGGCCTTGGTCAAGGCGTTGAAAAGGGTGGATTTGCCCACATTGGGCAGGCCCACGATACCGCACTGAATACCCATAACTGCACCTCCGTTTTCGAGGGCGCAATGCTACTCAAGGCGCGGCCAAAATGCGACCGGTAGCGGCACGGGGGCGGCCGTGTCGGGCGCCGGGGCCAGTTGCCAGGGCGCCGCTCAGGTGGGGCTCTGATGCCGGGAGCCGGGGCGCCGGGTTTGGCTAGACTGATGAGTCACGACAGCCGGCAGCACGACGATCATGCGAATTCTGTATCAATTCCCGATTTCCCACTACTGCGAGAAGACCCGCTGGCAACTGGACCACAAGGGCCTCGATTACCGGACGCGCAATCTGCTGCCCGGCCCGCACCGCCTGCGCACCCAGTGGCTGGCGCGCATCAACACCCTGCCGATCCTGCGTGACGGCGACCGCACGGTGGGGGATTCCACCAAGATCGCCTACTACCTGGAAAAGTATTATCCGACCCGGCCCCTGGTGCCCGAGGACGCCGACAGCCGCGCCCGGGTGATCGAGCTGGAGCAGCACTTCGACCGGTTCGCGGTGCATGTGCGCCGCTGGCTCTACGGCCAGGTGCTGGACCGCCCGGAGATCATGGACGCCATGCTCGACCCCTACCGTCTGCCGGGCCCGATCAAGCGCGCCCTGGTGCCGCTTACCCGGGAGGGCGTGCGCCGGCTGTACGCCATCAAGCCCAAGGCGGTGGTGTATTCCGAGCAGCGCGTGGAGGAGGGGCTGGCCCTGGTGGAGGAGTCATTGCGCCGGGGCGCCGGGGATTATCTGGTGGCGGACCGGCTGACCCTGGCGGACATCAGCGCCGCGGCCCTGATGGCGCCTCTGGTGAGCCCGCCGGGCACGCCCTGGGACGTGTTCGACGAAACCGAGCTGCCGGCGTCGTTGCAAAAGAAGCTCAACGATATGCGGGAGCGGCCGGCGGGGCAGTGGATTCTGGAGCGCTATCGCACCGATCGTTAGCGCGGTGCGAGGTCACGGACGCTTTGTAGGAGCGGCCGGGCGGCGCTCCGCTTCAGCCGCGATTCGGGCGTCTGAAATTAGGCGCGGAAGCCGTTCAGGCTGTTCATGGCGATGTCGAGGTCACCGCGCAGCAGATCCGGGGTGAAGCGTACCGCCTCGTCGATGGCCCGCTCGATCTTGTCCCGGTCGGCGGGGGAGGGCTTGCCGAGCACATAGGGGGTGACCAGATCGGCGCTGCCGGGATGGCCGATGCCGATGCGCAGGCGGTGGAAATCCTTGCGGTTGGCATGGCGGGCGATGATGTCGCGCAGGCCGTTGTGGCCGCCGTGGCCGCCGCCCTGCTTGAAGCGGGCCACGCCGGGAGGCAGGTCCAGCTCATCGTGGGCCACCAGCATTTGCGTGACGGGGATCTTGAAGAAATTCGCCAGCGCCGAGGTGGCCTGGCCGCTGCGGTTCATATAGGTGGTGGGCACCAGCAGGCGAACGGTTTCGCCCTCGAACTGAAAGGTGCCGGTGAGGCCGAAGTATTTCTTGTCCTCGGAAAGGAAGATGCCCTGGGCACGGGCCAGGGCATCGATGTACCACACACCGGTATTGTGACGGGTGGCGTCGTATTCGGGGCCCGGGTTGCCCAGGCCCACGATCAGTCGTACCGGATCCGTCACGGCGCGGGTTATTCCTTGTCGGCGTCGTCGTCTTCGCCGGCGGCTTCCTCGCCACCTTCCTCGCCTTCTTCTTCCTCGGCGCGGACTTTCGGCTTGTGCACGGCGACCACCGGCTGGTCATGGTCCTCGCCATGGGTCAGCTCGACGATTTCCACGCCGCCCGGCAGTTTGATCTCGGACAGGTGGATCACCTGGTCGAGTTCCACGGACGCCATGTCCACTTCCAGGTACTCGGGCAGGTTCTTCGGCAGACAGCTGATTTCCACTTCGGAGATGTTGCGGTGGATCTCGCCGCCCTGTTTCTTCACGCCGATGCAGGCTTCTTCGTTGGTGAAGTGCACCGGGACCACCATGGTGATCTTGTGGGTGGCGTCCACGCGCATGAAGTCGGCGTGGATCGGGAAGCCACGGGCCGGATCGCGCTGCAGATCGCGCAGTACCGCCTGCTGGGTCTTGCCGTCCAGCTTGAGGCTGAGGATGTGGCTGTAGAAGGCCTCGGTTTCCAGGGCTTTCTTCAGCTCACGGGATTCCAGGGAAATCATCTGCGGCTCGGCGTCGCCGCCGTAGATGATGCCGGGAATCCGGCCTTGCAGACGACGCAGGCGGCGGCTCGCACCTTTCCCCGTGTCGCTGCGGCTTTCCGCGGTCAGTTCGAATTCGTTGGACATGTCGATGTCTCCATAAGGCTTCCCGCCGCCCCGCGACCAGGCGCGATGGGAAGGGTTGCTAAAAGGGGGCCGGATTATGCCGGAAATCTGGCCGGCAGGCCAGAAGTTGATGTAGGAGCGGCCGGGCGGCGCTCCGCTTTAGCCGCGATTGGCGCCGGAATCAGGCTCCGGATCGCGGCTAAAGCCGCTCCTACAGCGGTGAAGGAGGGGTCAGACCAGCTCGAGGCGGTCGAACATGGCCGACAGGGATTCCTCGTTGTTCACCCGGCGCACGGTCTCGGCGAGCATCGGCGCCAGGCGCAGCACGCGGATCTTGTCGCTGGCGCGGCCCGCCTCGGACAGCGGAATGGTGTCGGTGACCACCAGCTGGTCGATGGCGCTGCCGTTGATGTTGTCGATGGCCGGGCCGGACAGCACCGGGTGGGTGCAGTAGGCGTAGACCTTGGCGGCGCCGTGGTCCTTGAGGGCCTGGGCCGCCTTGCACAGGGTGCCGGCGGTGTCGACGATGTCGTCCACCAGCACGCAGGTGCGGCCTTCCACTTCACCGATGATGTGCATCACCTGGGATTCGTTGGCCTTGGGGCGGCGCTTGTCGATGATCGCCAGGTCGGCGTCGTTGAGCTGCTTGGCCAGGGCGCGGGCGCGCACCACGCCGCCCACGTCCGGGCTCACCACCATCAGGTCATCGTGCTTCTGGCGCTCGATGTCGGCCACGAACAGGGGGGTGCCGTAAACGTTGTCCACCGGGATGTCGAAGAATCCCTGGATCTGGTCGGCGTGCAGGTCCACGGTCACTACCCGGTCGATGCCCACGGCGGTGATCATGTCGGCCACCACCTTGGCGGTGATCGGAACCCGGGCGGAACGGACCCGGCGGTCCTGGCGGGCGTAGCCGAAGTAGGGCATCACGGCGGTGATGCGGCCCGCGGAGGAGCGCCGCAGGGCGTCGGCCATGACCAGGATTTCCATCAGGTGATCATTGGTGGGCTTGCAGGTGGACTGGACGATGAAGACGTCCTTGCCGCGAACGTTCTCCTGGATGTCCACGGCCACTTCGCCGTCACTGAAAATGCCAACGTCGGCGTCGCCAAGCGGGATGTTGAGTTGCTTGACCATGGCCTGGGCCAGTTCGGGATTGGCGTTGCCGGAAAAAACCACGAGTTTGGACACTGGCGTCCCCTGGCTATCAGCTGATGGATTGCGGGGAACCGCGTTCCCTTATAAGAAGATGGCTGGGGTACCAGGACTCGAACCTGGGAATGACGGGATCAAAACCCGCTGCCTTACCAACTTGGCTATACCCCAACACTAACCGGTCAGGTGGCGTTGTCGTTGAACGCCGGACCTGGATCTTGTTGGGCTCGAAGCGTCGCCAGTGCCTCGTGGAGAGGTGAGAGTTGAGTGCTTCGAGCCACGAAAGCTTTCCAGTTTTTCGGCAAGCGCCGCTGAAGATCGCGGGCCGCTTGCGCCCCGGCAAGGCGTGCGAAACAGCAGGCGCCGGTGCCGGTCATGCGGGCGTTGCCCGCTTCGCGTTGGAGCCAGTCGAGCGCGTTATCCACTGCTGGATAAAGGCGCCGGGCCACGGCTTCACAGTCGTTGTGAAAGCGTTCCAGGGTGGCCGCCCCAAGCGAGGCCGGTAATGTAATGGCGGGGGTGTGCCTTGTCAATTCCCCGTCGCCGAAAATTCGAGCGGTTGGAACGGCCACCCCCGGATCCACCACCAGAAACCATTGTTCCGGCAATTCAACGGCTTGCAGACGCTCGCCCACGCCCTCCGCCCAGGCGTTGCGGCCGCGCACGAACACCGGCACGTCGGCGCCCAGGCGCAGGCCCAGCCCGGCCAGCCGCTCCTCGTCCAGGCCCAGGCCCCACAGATGGTTGAGCCCGCACAGGGCGGTGGCCGCGTCCGAGGAGCCGCCGCCCACGCCGCCGCCGGCGGGCAGGCGTTTCTCCAGGTGCAGACGCGCGCCCAGGTTGGTGCCGGTGACGTCGCGCAGCAGCCGGGCGGCGCGCAGAACCAGGTTGCTCTCGTCCACCGGCGGATCCGGCCGGTCGCAGCTCAGGGTCAGCTCGTCGGCGGCCTGGAAGTGCAGGGTGTCGCCATGGTCGAGCAGGGCGAACAGGGTCTGCAGCTCGTGGTAGCCGTCGGCGCGCCGGCCGGTGATGTGCAGGAACAGGTTCAGCTTGGCCGGCGCCGGCAGCGAAAAACGGACCGGGGAGGCGGTCATGGCAGCGGCTGCCACTCGCGGATCAGAAGAGTAAAGCGGTTGGCCTCCTGCTCCGCCTTGATGCGGTGGGGCAAGGCCACCCGGCCCACCGGCTCATAGCGGTCGAACTCCAGCTCCCAGCCCAACTGGCGCAGCCGCACCAGCTGGCCGGCCTCGTTCTCTTCCGCGTCCGCCGGGGCGCCGGGCCAGACCAGGCCGCGGCTCCAGTATTCCAGCGCCGACACCGGCAGCCAGAAGCCGGTCAGGTGCCAGGCCAGCTCCCCGGGGGAGCGCGCCTGCCACTGGCCCTTGGCGGTTTCCAGGCGCGCCATGCCCGGCCGCCAGGTCAGCTCCGCGCTGCCGAAACCGAGCGGGCCGGAGAAGTGGATGGCGCCGTGGCGCGGCGCCTGCTCCCAATCGAAGGTGGCGGAGCCGCCGTCCTCCGGGGTGCGGTAGCCGAGCTTGCCGTTCATTTCCCAGCGTTTGATCTGCTCGGGCCGGGTGAAATCGCCGGTGGTCACCGGGCGGGTCTGGCAGGCGCTCAACAGCAGCGCCAGCACGGGAAGCCACCAAAGCCGTGTCACAGGGTTACCTCCAGGCGTTCCAGGGTGTCGCGCAGCGTGTCGGCGTCGGGCTGGTTGGCCAGGGCGGCGGACCAGACCGCGCGCGCGGTCTCCTGGTCGCCCAGGGCCCAAAGCACCTCGCCCAGGTGGGCGCTCACTTCCGCGTCGGGCATGAGGGCATGGGCACGGCGCAGGTATTCCAGGGCCTCTTCCAGGCGCCCCTGGCGGTACAGCACCCAGCCCATGGAGTCGAGAATCGCCGGGTCCTGGGGCTGCTGGGCCAGGGCCCGGCGGATCATGTCCTCGGCCCGGTCCAGGCGCACGCCCCGGTCCGCCCAGGTGTAGCCCAGGGCGTTGAGCGCGCCGGCATCGTCCGGGTGCAGTGCCAGCACCCGTTTCAGGTCCGCTTCCATGCGTTGGTCCTGGCCCAGGCCGCCGGCGGTCATGGCGCGGGCGTAGAGCAGGTCCGGGTTGTCCGGGTCCGCTTCCAGGGCGTGGTCGAGCAATGTCAGGGCGCTTTCGCCGTCGCCCTGGGCCTTGCGCATTTCCGCTTCGCTGATCCACAGCAGATCGGCCCGTTCCGGGTACTGGCGGGTCAGGCTGGTGATCAACGCGTGGCCCCGGTCGCCGCGGCCGCTGGCGTACAGCAGGCGGGCGGCCTGCACCTGGGCCTGCAGGGCGTCGGCCCCTTTCACCTTCAGGTAGTAGTCGATGGCCTGGTCGGCGTCGCCGGCGGCTTCCGCCGCCTGGCCCAGCCGCAGGCGCATGTCGTCGGGCCGGTAGCCGCGCCGCAGCAGGTCGCGAAGCAGGGTGCGCGCGGTGTCGCCGGCGCCGGCTTCCAGGGCGATCAGCGCCAGGGAGTAGCGCAGGTCCAGGTCGTCCGGGTTCTGCTCGGCGAGAATCATGAGCTGCTCGCGGGCCTGGTCCTGGCGGTTGGCGGCCAGCAGCAGGCGCACATAGGCCAGGCGTGGGCGGCGGTTGTCCGGGTGATCCTCCACCTGGGCCCGGGCGCGGCGCAGGGCTTTCTTGTGCTCGCCGCTTTCGAACAGCAGCCGGGCTTCCAGCAGGGCCGCTTCCATATGCTCCGGATCCTGGTCCAGGGCGTGCTCCACCGCCTCCATGGCGCCGGGCAGGTCGCCCTGCTGACGCCGGTCCAGGGCGCGGGCGTACCACAGCGGCGCCTGGTCCGGGTAGCGTTCCGCCAACTGCGACAGTGCCTTGAGCAACTGTTGATTGTCGTTGTCGCTCAGGTTGCTGGCCTCGGCCACCAGGGGCAGCAGGGCCTCGCTGCCGTGCCCGGCCAGCAGCCGGTCGATGAAGCCGGCGGCGCCGTCGCTGTTACCCAGCTGGATGTCGGCCAGGGCCGCCAGGCGCAGGGCGTCGGCGTTGGCGGGCTCGCGCTCCAGCCACAGGCCGGCCAGCTGGCGGGCCCGTTCCGGTTGCTCCAGATAGGTGGCCAGCTTGGTGGCCTGGCTGATCACTTCCGGGTCGTGGGTGGATTCCGCGGCGCGGCCATAATAGTCCAGGGTGACCCCCAGGCTCTGCCGTTGCGCGGCGCTCTCCGCCACCAGCAGATCGCCGAGGGTCTCGCCGTCGTACTCGATGGGGGGCAGGTCGCGGGGTTCGGGGGCCGGCGTCGGCGCCGGTTGGGAGGGGGTCTGGGCGCAGCCCGCCAGGGTCAGGAGGGCGGCGACAACAAGCGATGGGCGTGCGTTCATCGGCGATTCAGTCCTCGAATTGAGCGGCTATCATTGCACACCAGCCGGCCGCACCCAAGGATTCGAGGGCCTGTCGTTCACCGGGTTGAGGGCCGTAGCACATTGTTTTAAGGGGCTGTTTCGCGCAAAATGCGACACCCTTGCGCGTGTCTGGTACCTATCCCATCGGGTCGTCGTCATTTCCTATGAAGCTGATCGCAGCCGGCGTTAATCACACCACCGCGGACGTGGAGTTACGCGAGCAGCTGGCGTTCTCCGCCGACCAGGCGGACCGGGCGCTGGACCGGCTGCGCGAGCTTCCCGGCGTGCGTGAAGCGGCCTTGCTGTCCACCTGCAACCGTACCGAGCTGTACTGCCTGGTGGACGGCGACGCCCTGGACGTGGCCGGCTGGCTGGCCCGGGAGCGGAGCATGGCCCTGGACCGGATTCGCCCGGTTCTTTATCAACATCACGGCGACCAGGCCCTGGAACACATGATGCGCGTGGCCGGCGGGCTGGATTCCCTGGTGCTGGGTGAGCCGCAGATTCTCGGTCAGATGCGTGACGCCTACGCCCGCGCCCATGAAGTGGGGCTGATCAACGGCGAGCTGGGCCGGGTATTCCAGGACGTGTTCTCGGCGGCCAAGCGCATCCGCACGGAAACCGGCATCGGCGCCAACCCGGTGTCGGTGGCCTACGCGGCGGTGTCCTTCGCGCGGCATATTTTCGCCGACCTGAAAAAGAGCCGCGCGTTGCTGATCGGCGCCGGCGAGATGATCGAGCTGGTGGCCCGGCACCTGGAGGAACAGCAGGTGCGCGAGATCGTGATCGCCAACCGCACCGCCGAGCGCGCCGAGGCCCTGGCCGCCGAGGTGGGCGGGCGCGGCATTACCCTTGAGGAACTGCCGGTGGCCCTGGAGCACGCCGACATTCTTATCGCCTGCACCGCGGCGCCGATTCCGATCCTCGGCAAGGGCACCGTGGAAAGCGCCCTCAAGCGCCGCCGCCACAAGCCCATGTTCATGGTGGACATCGCCGTGCCCCGGGACATCGAACCGGAAGTGGGCGAGATGGACGACGTTTACCTGTACACCGTGGACCACCTCCAGGAAGCGATCCAGGAGAATGTGCGCGCCCGCCAGCAGGCCGCCGAGGAAGCCGCCGAACTGATCGCCGAGGCGGTGCGCCAGCACCACCGCACCCGGCGCGAGAAACGCGCCGTGGGCGTGCTGCGCGACTACCGCCGCCAGCGTACCGAGCTGGCCGACCAGGAACTGGAACGGGCTCTGGCGCAGCTGCGCCAGGGCACCGATCCGGAGGAAGTGCTGCGCCGCTTCAAGCACAGCCTGGTGAACAAATGGCTGCACCGGCCCAGCGTCACCCTGCGCCGGCTGGCCGCGGAGGACCGCGCCGAGGCATTGCTGATGGCCCGGGAAATTCTGCTTGATCAGGACGGCGAGGCGTCCAGCGAGGAATCATGAAGGCGTCCCTGGAAAACAAACTGGAAAAACTGGTCGAGCGGTTCGAGGAAATCAGCGGCCTGCTGGCGGACCCGGACGTGATCGCCGAGCAGAATCGCTTTCGCGGCCTGTCCAAGGAGTACGCGGAGCTGGAGCCGGTGATCAAGGGTTACCGGGAATACCGCGCCACCGCCGAGAACCTGGACACCGCCCGCGCCCTGCTCGACGACAGCGACCCGGACATGCGTGAAATGGGCGCCGAGGAAGTCAGTGAAGGCGAGCAACGCCTGCAGGTGCTGGACGACGAACTGCAGCGGCTGATGCTGCCCAAGGACCCCCGCGACAGCGCCGGCGTCTACCTGGAAATCCGCGCCGGCACCGGCGGCGATGAGGCGGCCCTGTTCGCCGGTGATCTGTTCCGCATGTATTCGCGCTACGCGGATCACATGGGCTGGAAGGTGGAAGTGGTGAGCGCCAGCGAGGGCGAGCACGGCGGCTACAAGGAAGTGATCGCGCGCATCGCCGGCGACGGCGTTTACTCCCGGCTCAAGTTCGAATCCGGCGCCCACCGTGTGCAGCGGGTGCCGGCCACCGAATCCCAGGGCCGCATTCATACCTCCGCCTGCACCGTGGCGATCCTCGCCGAGGCGGAGGACGCCGGCGACATCGAGATCCGCAACGAGGATCTGCGCATCGACACCTACCGCTCCTCCGGCGCCGGCGGCCAGCACGTCAACACCACCGACTCGGCGGTGCGCATCACCCACCTGCCCACCGGCGTGGTGGTGGAGTGCCAGGACGAACGCAGCCAGCACAAGAACAAGGCCAAGGCCATGTCGTTGCTGAAGGCGAAACTGCTCGACGCCCGCGAGACCGCCACCCAGGCGGAGCAGGCCGCGGAGCGCAAATCCCTGGTCGGCTCCGGCGACCGGTCCGAGCGCATCCGCACCTACAACTTTCCCCAGGGCCGGCTCACCGACCACCGCATCAACCTGACCCTCTACCGGCTCAACGAGATCGTCGCCGGTGATCTGGACGAGGTGGTCGGCGCGTTGCTCGCCGAACACCAGGCGGAGCAACTGGCGGCCCTGGCCGAGGGCCAGGGCTGACGCCGTGCGCATCGACGAGGCGCTGCGCTTGGCCCGGGACGCCCTGACCGCGTCGCCGACCCCGCGCCTGGACGCGGAACTGCTGCTCGGCCGGGTGCTGGGCCGCGACCGGAGCTACTTCTACACCTGGCCGGAAAAACAACTGGACGGCGACCAGCAACGGCTGTTCGAGCTGCTGGTGAAACGCCGCGCCGCCGGCGAGCCGGTGGCCCACCTCACCGGAGAGCGGGAATTCTTCGGCCGCCGTTTCGTGGTCACCGCCGCCACTCTGATTCCCCGCCCGGACACCGAAACCCTGGTGGAAGCGGCACTGGAGACCCTGCCGGACATGCCGTTTAGGGCGGTGGACCTGGGCACCGGCACCGGCGCCGTGGGCCTCAGCCTGGCCCTGGAACGGCCCGCCTGGCGGGTTACCCTCACCGACGCCAGCGCCGCCGCTCTGGCGGTGGCCCGGGACAACGCCGAGGCGCTCGGCGCCAACGTCACCCTGCTGCGCGGCGACTGGCTGGAAGCCCTGGCCGGGCCCTTCGATCTGATCATCAGCAACCCGCCCTACGTGGACCCGGACGATCATCACCTGGAACAGGGCGATGTGCGCCATGAACCCCGCTCCGCCCTGGCCGCCCACGACCGTGGCCTGGCGGACCTGCGCGTGATCACCGCCCAGGCCCGGGAACGGCTCGCCGACGGCGGCTGGCTGATGCTCGAACACGGCCACGACCAGGGCTCGCTGGTGCGCCGGCTGCTCGCCGACCACGGCTTCCAGGACGTCACCACCCGGGGCGACCTGGGCGGCAACGACAGGGTAACCTTGGGTCATGTCTAACCAAGAAGTGTTCAGCGACGACCAATTGCAACGCTACAGCCGGCAACTGCTGGTGGCGGAGTTCGACCTGGACGGCCAGGAGGCCATCGCTGGCGCCACCGTGCTGCTGGTGGGCTGCGGCGGCCTGGCCAATCCGGCCGCCCTGTACCTGGCCGGCGCCGGGGTGGGGCGGTTGATTCTGGTCGACGATGACACGGTGGACACCAGCAACCTGCACCGCCAGATCGCCTTCCGGGGCGACCAGGTGGGGCAGGGCAAGGCCGCCGCGCTGGCCGCCCAGCTCAACGCCCTGAACCCGGACGTGACGGTGGAGCCCCACGCCGCCATGGCCGGCGATGACTGGCTGGACCAGCAGCTGCCCGGGGTGGATCTGGTGCTGGACTGCTGCGACAACTTCGCCACCCGCCAGGCCATCAACGCCGCCTGCGTGCGCCACCGCAAACCCCTGGTCAGCGGCGCCGCCATCCGCCTGGACGGCCAACTCGCCGCCTTCGACCTGCGCGACCCGGACAGCGCCTGCTACGCCTGCGTGTACGGTGACGGCACAGACGGCGATCTGGCCTGCAGCGAAGCCGGCATCCTCGGTCCGGTGGTGGGCACCATCGGCACCCTGCAGGCGTTGCTCGCCCTGCACCTGCTCACCGGCAAACCGGTGGCGCCGCGCCTGCGGCTGTTCGATGGTCGTACCCTGTCCTGGCGCGAGATGGCGTTTCGCAAGGACCCCGCCTGCCCGGTGTGCGCTCGGTCCCGGACATAAGCCGGCAAACGGTATTCAATCGGCGCTATTCAATCTGAGGGATGGGAATGACCGGCAAGGACGACAGCAACAACCCGCCGACCGTGGCGCCCTGGCCGGTGATGTCGACGGTGCTGCTGGCGTTGGCGGGCGCCGTCGGCGGCGCGGCGATTCTGGCGGTGCCGGGGCTGATGCTGGGCGCGATGATCGGTTCCTGGACGGTGAGCGCGGTGCTGGCCGGGGTGTTCGCCGCCTTCGGCGCCCTGGCCGGATTCGCGCTGGTGCTGGTGGCCCTGATCGGCGACCGCGTGCGTGCCACGGAACGGCGCCTGCGGGCGCTGATTCTGGCGGCGGAGCGGGCCGCGCCGGAGCCGCCGGCCCAGGCGGCGACGCCACCGGCGGCATCGCCGGAGGCGGCCCCGGCGCCGGTGGAGCCCGCCGCGCCGGTGGCCCCGGCGGCTCCCGCCGAGGCGGACGTCGCCCCGGTCGCGGCGGCCCGGCGCGCCTCCGAGCCGCCGCGCGCCACGCCATCCTCCACCGCCTTCCCGACCGTCACGCCGTCGCCCCTGGCCATCGCCTGGCGGCGCGGCCTGGACTGGTTCAGGAACGGCAACACCATCGCCCGGGTGGGGATTGTGGTGCTGTTCGTGGGCGCCGCCCTGCTGGCCCAGTACGCCGCTGAAAGCGGCTGGTTTCCGCTGGAGGCCCGGTTGGCGGCGGTGGCCTTGCTGGGCATGGGCCTGCTGGGGCTGGGCTGGCGGTTGCGCCAGCGGCACCAGGGTTATGCCCTGATTCTGCAAGGGGGCGGCGTGGCGGTGCTGTATCTGACCCTGTACGCCGGCTTCCGCCTGTTCGGCGTGCTGCCGGCGGGGCTGGCGTTCGCCCTCATGGTGGTGGTGGCGTTGGCGGCGGCGGTGCTGGCGGTGGCCCAGAATGCCCTGGTACTGGCGGTGATCGGTTTCTCCGGCGGCTTCCTGGCGCCGCTGCTCACCGCCGAAGGCGGCGGCAGCCACATCACCCTGTTCAGTTATTACGCGGTACTCAACCTGGGCGTGTTCGCGGTGGCCTGGTTCCGGGCCTGGCGGTTGCTGAACCTGGTGGGTTTCCTGTTCACCTTCGGGGTCAGCGCGCTGTGGCGCGGTACCGGCTACGGCGCCGAGCATCTGGTCAGCACCGACGCCTTCCTGATCCTGTTCTTCCTGATGTACGTGGCCGTGTCCTTGCTGTTCGCGCGGCATCGGACCGCCGGCCGCGTGGATTATATTTCCGGCAGCCTGGTGTTCGGCCTGCCGGTGGCGGCGTTCACCCTGCACGCTTCCCTGGTGGGGCGGTTCGAGTACGCCCTCGCCTGGAGCGCCCTGACCCTGGCGGTGTTCTATCTGGCCCTGGCGGTGACGCTGTGGCGTTCCCGGGGCGCCGCCTGGCGCTTGATGGCGGAAGCGTTCGCCGCCCTGGCGGTGATCTTCGCCACCCTCACCGTGCCCCTGGTGCTGTCCGGCGGCGCCACGGCGGTGAGCTGGGCCCTGGAAGGCGCCGGGCTGGTGTGGCTGGGTGGCCGTCAGGGGCGCCGTCTGGCCCGGGGCTTCGGTTTGTTGTTGCAGGTGCTGGCGGCGCTGGCCTGGGTCCGGGACGGCGGCGGCCCGGCGGCGATGCCGGTGTTCAATGCGTCGTTCATGGCCATGGCGGGCCTGGCGGTGGCCGGCTACCTCAGCGGCTGGTTCCTGTTCCGGCTGGGCGATGAACGGCCCGCCTACGAGCGCGTCCTGACGCCCCTGTTGCTGGCCTGGGCGGTGCTATGGGCGCTGCTCGCCGGCATCACCGAGGTGTCCTCGTCGATGCCGGCGGGGGGCGAGGCCGGCGGCGTGTTGGCGGTGCCGGCGTTGATCGTGGCGCTGCTCGCCGTGGTTGGCCGCCGGTTGGCCTGGCCCGCCAGTTACCGGCTGGCGGCGCCCCTGGGCGCCGGCTTCCTGGTGCTGGCCACGCTGTCCCTGACGGTGCTTTCCCATCCTCTGACCCGTGGCGCCTGGTGGGGCTGGCCGGCGCTGTGGCTGACCGTCTACGCGGTGCTGTGGCGGCGCGACCGGGATGACGGCGCCTGGCTGCCCGGGCTCACGCCCTGGTTCCATGCCCTGGGGGTGTGGACCCTGGCCTGGGTGGCCATGGCTGAGTTGCCGTGGTGGATCGACAAGGCGGTGCAGGGCGTCTGGCCGGCGCTGGCCCGGGGCCTGGTGCTCGCCGGTCTGCTGGTGGTCTGCGCCCGGCGGCCAGCCCTGTGGCCCTGGCGGGATCACGGGCGCGCCTATCTGCTTCTGGCCGGCGCCCCCCTGGCGGCGCTGCTGGCCATCTGGGTGGTGGTGATCAACCTGGGCAATGCCGGCGACCCGGCGCCCTTGCCCTATTGGCCGTTGCTCAACCCCCTGGATATTACCCTGGCTCTGGTACTGCTGGCCGGCGTTGGCTGGTGGCGCACGGCAGTGCCCGGCCGTTTGGCCATTGGCCTCGCGGCGACCGGCGCGCTGGCCTTTTTGTGGTTGAGCGCGGCGCTGGTGCGGGCGCTGCATTACACCGCCGGCACACCGCTGGAGGCCGGTGGCATCATGGCGTCGGTGACGGTGCAGATGGCCCTGTCCCTGTTCTGGGCCCTGCTCGGGCTGGCCGCCATGATCACCGCCACCCGCCGGGGCTGGCGGCGGGTCTGGATGGTGGGCGTGGCTCTGCTCGGCGTGGTGGTGGTGAAACTGTTCCTGATCGATCTGGCCGGGACCGAAACCCTGGCGCGGACCGTGTCGTTCCTGGGCGTGGGCCTGGTGTTGCTGGTGGTGGGGTACTTCTCGCCGCTGCCGCCCCGGGCGGAGGAGGCTTCCTGATGGGGTATCGCCGGAAATGGAGTGCACTGCTGGTGCTCGGCGTGGCCGGCGCCGCCCTGGCGGCGCCGGTGCCGGACGATTTCGCCGAAGGCATGCCGCTGGAGCCGGAGGCGCCGGGCAGCGCTTACCGGTTGCCGTTGCCGGAGGCGGTGTACGGCTTGAGCACCCGCGCGGATCTGGGCGATCTCCGGGTCTTCAATCAGGCCGGCCAGGTAGTGCAGCACGCTCTGTGCGTCGCGCCGGCGCCTTTGTCCCCCCGTGCCCGGCCGGTGCCGGCCCATGGCTTGCCGGCGGGGCGCGCCGACAAAGGGGGCGGAGAACGCTTCTCTCTGGAGACCGCGGACGGGCTGCGCCTGCGCTGGGACCAGGACGACCCGGCGCGGATGGCGTCGGCGCCGGGCGCGTTCGAATACATTCTCGATGCCCGCGACCTGGACGCGCCGCTGACCGGCGTGCGTCTGGACTGGCAATGGCGCTCACCGCAAGGGCGCGCGGAATTGCCGATCCGCTTGGAGGCCAGCGACAACCTGGAGCAGTGGCGCACGGTGGTGCCGCGCGCCACGCTTTTGCGGGTGGAGGGTTCGCCGGCGGACGGCGAGGCCCTGGAGACCGGGTCCGTGACCCTGCCGGAGCGGCGTTACCGGTTCCTGCGTCTGGTGCCCCTGGATGAACGGGCGCGGGACTGGTTGCAAGGGGCCTCGGTGTTGTTCCGGCCGGCCGGTGAGGACAGTGCATCGTTGAGCTGGGTGGCCGCTGAGCGGCCACCTGAGCCGGACGCCGACGGCGCCCGCCAATACCGGAGCGCGCGGCCGCTGGCGGTCCGTCAGTGGCGGCTGCGGTTGCCGGGGCCCAACCGGGTAGTGGGTGTCAGCCTGAGTTCCCGAGCCAGTGAGGAC
Organism: Alloalcanivorax profundimaris; assembly: GCF_015265435.1. Lineage (GTDB taxonomy): Bacteria > Pseudomonadota > Gammaproteobacteria > Pseudomonadales > Alcanivoracaceae > Alloalcanivorax > Alloalcanivorax profundimaris. The sequence continues at coordinate 103,037 of NZ_JABJWH010000033.1, forward strand.
GCCCCATGGCGCCCGCGTTTCCAGGGCGCGGTGGCGTCCGGCCCCGACCGGTCGTTGAGCAGCGCGCACCCGGCCGGCGGCGTGTCGGACCGGTTCTGGCGTTTGCGAATCCTGTCCGGCGAGGAATCCCTGGGCGACGCCCCGGTGACCCTGGAACTGGGCTATGTCCCGCTGGAGCTGGGTTTCCTGGCCCAGGGCGAGGGGCCTTTCCTGCTCGCCTACGGCAGCGGCACGGCACCGCCGGCCCAGCGGATTGATTGCGCCCGGCTGGGCACCGCGCCGGCGGCGGCCCGCGCCCGGCCGGAACAGCGCCGCGAGCTGGGCGGCCCGGCGGCGCTGCGGCCGGCGCCGGAACCCCTGCCCACGCGGCGCATCGTGCTGTGGGGCGTGCTGATCCTCGGTGCCGGCCTGGTGGTGGCCATGGCCGTGGCACTGCTGCGCAAATTACGCCAATGACCCGGTGCCCGGTCGGCGCTCCGGGTTTTCGCCATGGGATAACGACACCACCTGACCATTCAGGTCGGTGATCTGACGCGCCATGTCGGTCATCAGCCCCAGGATCATGGAGGGGTTGGAGCGGATCAGGGACTGGAACTGATCCGCCGGCACCTTCACCGCCGCGCAGCGGCCGAGCGCGCGCACGGTGGCGCCGCGTGGCGCGCCGGTGAGCATGGCGATGGCGCCGAGTACTTCGCCGGCGCCCACCCGGCCCACGGCGACGCCGTCCACCAGCACTTCCGCTTCGCCCTCGAACAGATTGTAGACGCCGTCCGCCGGCTCGCCCTGGCGAACCAGGTCGTCGCCGGGGTGAAAGTAGGCGAACCGCGAACGGGCGTGGGCGTCCTCGGGAATGCGCGCGGCCAGCAGCCGCGCGAACAGGGCCTGGCGGGTGACCAGCAGCTCGCTCCAGCGGCGCGCCCGCGCCGGATCGCCGAGCAATTCGTCCAGCACCGCCGGGTAGTGGTAGCCACCCAGCAGCACGGCGCCGTCCGTCTGGTAGGTGAGGCCGTCTTCCGGATCCGGCGGGATCACGTCGCCTTCGTCCCAGAGCAGCAGCCGGCGGCCCTGGTAGCAGGCCATCAGGGCGCCGCCGCGCACCACGTAGAGCCGGTCGTGGCGCCAGCCCTGGTCGCGGGCATCGCGGCCGGCGGCCAGGGACAGGGTCTCCGCCTCCGCGCTCAGGTCGTGGATCAGGTCGTGGCCCAGCCGTTTGTATTGACGGGCCAGGCCGGCGAGTCCGTCGATGCGTTCACCCAGGGGAATCATGGAGTACTGCCTTCTACTGCGTGGAAAGACCCTAAGCAGACATTGTGCCACCTTGATGAATCCGCAACAGCATGCATTGAAATGAGAATGATTTCCGTTTAGATTGGTGCGCTGCCGGCATTCGCCGGGGATGCAACGAGGGGGCGCGCATGGATCGGGTGACGACGTGAAATACGCCGACAGCAAGCTCAATGCCTATCTGGATCATCGGGCCGCTTTGGTGGACTACGTCACCTCCATCACCGGCTGCCGGGCGCGCGCCGAGGACGTGGTCCAGGACGCCTTCCTGCGCTTCGTGCCCGATGGCGGCGGCGCCTCCACGCCGAGCACCTCGGGTATCGCCTACCTGTACCGCATCGTGCGCAACCTGGCCATCGACCTGGCGCGCCGGTCGGCCATGGAAAGCCGCCACCAGAACGAGGAAACCGTGGAGTGGCTCAAGCCCCGGGAGGAAAGCAGCCCGGAGCAGACCCTGCTGCAGCACGACCGGCTGGAGCGGCTCGCCGCGGTGCTCGACGAACTGCCGGAGCGCGAGCGCGTCGCCATCGAAATGCACCGGGTCGGTGGCTATACTTTGTCGGAAATCGCGCGGCGTCTGGATGTCTCCACCGCCACCGCCCACCGCCTGGTTCGCAACGCGGTGGTGCACGTCGCCGCGTCCATGGAGTAGCCCGGTTTCGCGCCGCGAAGCCCAGCCTGTCCGGATCTGAGATGGAAACTTCCGAAAAGCGCACGTCCGCCCGGGAAGACGGGACGCCGGCGCGGCCCGACGCCGCGCTGCTGCGCCGTGCCACGGACTGGATGCTGCGCCTCGAGGCCGCCCCCGATGACCGGGGCCTGCGCCGGGAGCTGGACGCCTGGCTGGCCGCCGATAACGCCCACCGCCAGGCCTGGCGGCGGGTACGTGGCGCCTGGGATCTGATCGGCGAGGCCCCGGCGGACCCGGAAGCCTGGCCCGGTGGGGCGGCGCCGGCGACCCGCCTTCGTCGGCCGGGGCCGGGGGCCCTGGCCGGCCTGGCCCTGGCCGCCTGCCTGTTGCTGGCGGTGCTGCCCGGCGCCTGGCGTTATTGGCAGGCGGATTACCGCGCCCCGGTGGGCGACACCCTGGCTTTGACTCTGAGCGACGGCAGCCGGGTGATGCTGGGAGCGGGCAGCGCCCTGGTCGAGGATTTCACCGCCGGCCGGCGCCGGGTGCGGCTGCTGGACGGCGAGGCGTTCTTCGAGGTGGCGGAGGACCGGCGGCCCTTCCTGGTCCAGGCCGGGGAGATGGAAGCCCGGGACATCGGCACCGCTTTCAATGTGCGCGCCGACGACCAGGGCTACGCCGTGGCGGTGCGCGACGGCGAGGTGGCGGTGCGTTACCGGGATGGCGAGCACCGTCTGCTGCCCGGTGACCAACTGGCCCTGGACCGGGACGGCGGCGCCCGCCGATATCGGCTGCCGCCGGACCGGGTGGCGGCCTGGCGGGAAGGCCGACTGTTCGTCCAGGACCGTACCCTGGCGGACCTGGCCGACACCCTGGAACGCCATGCCCCCGGCTACATCCTGATCGCCGACGGCGACCTGGCCGCCCGCCGGGTTACCGGCAGCTATGACCTCACCGACATCGACGGCGCCCTGAGCGCCATGGTCCAGCCCCACGGTGGCCGAGTGCTGCACATCACGCCATTGTTGCGCATCGTTCTGTAGCCGGCATCGCGGCTGAAGCCGCATGACACGCCATCCCTGAAAAAACGCCCGCCTTCGTTCGTTGTTCCGGTACTCGTCGCGAAATGCGTCGCATTCATGATACGCGATCCGGAGACACAGGAGCATGACACCAACCTTTTTCCCGCCAGGGCGCGGACTCCGGTCCGCGCCGGTCTGGCTATTGGCCTTTTTTCTGCTACTGACGGCGGGCGCCCGCGCCCAGGAGGACGCCGGCCAGGCCCGGTTCGACATCCCCGCCCAGCCGCTGCCCGCCGCCCTGGACAGTTTTTCCCGCCAGTCCGGCTACCAGGTGTCCGCGGACGCCGGCGACCTGGCCGGCCAGCGCTCCCACCCGGTGAACGGTGACCTGACGGTGTCCTCCGCCCTGGACCGGTTGCTGGCCGGCACCGGCCTGAGCTGGTACTTCGGCGCCGGCCGCACGGTGGTGGTGCGCGGGCCGGTGGCCCTGGGCGACGCCCAGATGCTGCCGGCGGTGAAGGTGCAGGGCGATGCCCCCCGCCAGGCCGCCGCCGCGGACCGGCCCTACGCCACCGCCGGTTCCTCCGCCTACATTGGCAAGAAGGACATCGAGCGCTTCAGGGGCCTGTCCGTGGGCGATATGTTCAAGGGCACCACCGGCGTGCTGGTGGCGGAGAACCGCAACAGCGGTGGCCTCAATATCAACATTCGCGGCATGCAGGGCCAGGGCCGGGTGCCGGTGCTGGTGGATGGCGCCCGCCAGGAGACCACCGTCTACCGGGGCTATGCCGGCGTCACCAGCCGCAGCTACGTGGACCCGGACCTGATCGGCGGTGTGGAAATCGACAAGGGCCCGACCATGGGCGCCAGCGGCACCGGCGCCATCGGCGGTCTGGTGAGCATGCACACCCTGAACGCCGACGACATCGCCAAGCCCGGCAACGACTGGGGGCTGCGCCTGCGCGGCAGCCTGGTGGGCAACAACAGCGGCTCGCCGGCGCCCATCGGTACCCAGGCGGGCTACAACGTGGGCGGCCTGGCCACGCCTTCCCATTACCGCACCGACTGCCAGGCGGGCAGCACCCTGTGCGACGGCATCTATAACCTGAACAACGCCTACCCGCCGGATGGCTCCATGGACCGCCCGGGCCTGCTGGACTTCGACGGCCACGCCGGCAGCCTGGCGGTGACCCGGCGCCTGGCCGGCGCCGACCTGGTGGCCGCTTACGCCCAGCGCCGCCAGGGCAACTACTTCGCCGGCGAGCACGGCCCCACGCCGACCCTGGATTTGTCCGACCGCATCGACCGGGGCTTCTACACCGAGATTCGCCCGGAGGTGGACGGCGCCTCCCGCGTTCGCGGCGGCGAGGAAGTGGTCAATACCCACTTCGAAAGCGAGTCGGTGCTGCTCAAGACCCGCCTTTACCCCAGCGACGAGCACACCCTGGATCTCAGCTACCTGCGCTATGACAGCGAATACGGCGAGCTGATGCCCTCGGAGCTGCTGTGGCTGGGCCGCATCAAACAGACCCGGGCCTCCGAGGTCACCGCCAACACCTACACCGCCCGTTACCAGTGGCAGCCGTTCGATAACGACTGGCTGGACCTGGACTCCCACTTCTGGCACACGGACACCGAGAGCCGCAACAACAGCTACTCCGACGAGATGCTGGAACTGCTCAACGGCCGGCCGGGCACGGAGATTTATCAGCGCTGGGGCGGCGATGTGAGCAACACCACCTCGATAACGAGCCTGGGCGATCTGCAGTTCCGCTACGGGCTCGCCTGGCAGCGCGAGGACGTTGAACCCAAGGATGATAAGGTTGGCGAGGATTTCGCTATGCGTGACGGCGAGCGGGAGGAAACCAGCGGCTTCCTGGCCATGAAGTGGACCTTCGTGCCCACTCTTACCCTGGACGCTGGAATCCGCTACACCCGTTACCAGACGGAGGACAATACGCCGGTGGAAGTGGACGATCAGGCTAGTGAATATTGCGTGGACGGCGATGACGATGGCCTTTGTGACCCGCTCTACAACGACTTCAGTGGCTCCGGCTCCGCGCCCATGGCCAGCCTGCTGTGGGAGCCCCTAAGGGGGCTGCAGTTCTTCGCCAAATATTCCGAGGCACTGCGCATGCCGAGTCTGTTCGAGACCACCAGTGGCTTTTCCGTGGCCGCGGTGCCCGGCCAGCGCATCAAGCCCGAGCGCGCCAAGAACAAGGAAGTGGGCATGAACATCCTCAAGGACGACCTGTTCGCCGGCGGCGACGCGCTGCGATTCAAGCTGGCGTACTTCGAGAACCGCACCGAGGATTACATCACCCGCACCATCCCCAACACCTGGGACAACACCAGCATCGGCCAGAACGCGGCGCTGTTCCGCATCCAGAACCTGGAAAGCGTGGAGTTCCATGGCCTGGAGCTGTCCCTGGAATACGATCTGGGCTGGGTCTACACCGAGCTCGGCGGCACCCGCTACAACGACATCGAGCTGTGCCATGAAGGCAGCTATCGGCGCCAGCGCTGCACCGACTACGGGGTGGCGAGCAGCTACATCAACAACATGATTCCGCCCAAATGGCAGGCCAACGCCACCCTCGGCTTCCGCCTGTTCGACCGCACCCTGGAAGTGGGCGCGCGCAACACCTGGATGGGCGCCCGCAACCGGGTGCCGGAGTACAACGACCAGACCGCCGGCCGCTTCGCGCGCCCGATTCCCTGGCACAAATATTCGATCCTGGATGCGTTCGTGACCTGGACGCCCAACGACACCCTGTCCGTGGATTTCAACGTGGACAATGTCACCGACGAGTATTACCTGGACGCCCTGAGCCTGGGCATGGTGCCGGCGCCGGGCCGTACCGCCCGGCTCGGTGTCACCGTGAATTACTAAGAAAGAACTCCACCGGCACCACGAACTCCAGCCGTTGCCCGGCCAGCTCCTTGGGCGGGCGCGGCAGCGGTTCGATGCGGTGGATCAACGCCAGGGTTTCCCGGTCCAGCAGTTCGTAGCCGGAACCACGGGTGATGCTGGCGGCCAGTACCCGGCCTTCCATGTTGGTCTCGAAACGAAGGTAGCTGACACCTTCCTGGCGCAACCGCTGCGCCCGTGAAGGATAGCGCTTGGCCTCGGCGAGCCGGCGCAGCAGGGCGTCGCGCCAGCTCGGCACCTGGTTAAGATCGGCTCTGGGCCGCTGCATGCCCTGGCGGGGGGCCGCCGCCTGTTCCGATTGCAGGGCGGCGTCCGGTGGCGCGCTGGCGGTGGAGGCCGTGGCGTCTCGGGAAGCTTCTTCCGGGGACGGCGGTTCCGCCGCTTGCTCGGTGGGTTGCGGCTCGGGCGTCGGGTCCGGTTGGGGCTGAGGCTCTTCTTGTTCGGGCTGAGGCTCTTCTGGTTCAGGCTGAGGCTCCGGTTCGCGCTGAGGCTCCGGTTCGGGCAGTGCCACCTCCGGCTCGGCATGGGCCGGGGGCTCCGGGGCCGGGGAGGGGGGCGTGACCGGTTCCGGCGGGGCCGGTTCGGGCTGCGGTTCCGGTCGCGGTTCCGGGGGTGCCGCCCGGGATGCCTGGTTGGCCTGGCTTTCAGGTCCCGGTGGCAGGTCCGTGGGATTGGCCGGGGAGCTGGCCACCGGCGCCAGCTCCACCACCATGGCCGCCGCCGGGGCGCTGTCCATCGCCGGCGGCGGCGCCCGCCACAGCCACCAGCCCAGTGGCGCCGTGTACACCAGGGTCACCAGCAGCGCGGAACTCAGCCAGCGGCGGGTGTCCGCGTCCAGGCCACGGCGCCCCAGGCCGGCGCCCAGCATCAGGCTGGGCGGCAGGTCCAGAGGGGCCACCGGCTTGAGCGCCGGCCCCGGCCGGCTCAGTTCATTCATCGCCGGCGCTCCCGCCCGGGCCTTCCCGGGCCACCAGGGCCACCTTCAGGTAGCCGGCCTCGCGCAGGCGGTCCAGGGTGCCCATCAGGGTCTGGTAATCCACCCGGCTGTCCGCGCGCAGGAAAATTCTCGGGTCCTCGCGGCCGCCGCTGGCCCGGGCCAGCGCCGCCGCCAGGCCGCCGTCGGCCACCGGGGTTTCGCCCAGGGTCAGGGTGTGGTCCTCGGCCAGGGTCAGATAGAGCGGGTCGTCCGGCCGGTCCTCCGGCGTGGCGCTGGCCGCCGGTAGATCCACCTTGATGTCCACCGTGGCCAGCGGCGCCGCCACCATGAAAATGATCAGCAACACCAGCATCACGTCGATGAACGGGGTGACGTTGATCTCATGGTTTTCCGCCAGTTCGTCGTCCTGGTCGATGCGCATGCCCATGGCTTAGCCCCCGGCCACCGCCGCCAGCCCCCGGCCCTGGCGGCTCAGATCCCGGGACACCAGCCGCAGCACCGCCGCGCTGGTGTCACCCACCAGGGCGCGGTAGCCCTGGATGCGGCGGGCGAAGTGGTTGTAGATCACCACCGCCGGAATCGCCGCCACCAGCCCCAGGGCCGTGGCCAGCAGCGCCTCGGCGATGCCCGGCGCCACCACCGCCAGATTGGTGGTGTTGGCCTGGGAGATGCCGATGAAGCTGTTCATGATCCCCCACACGGTGCCGAACAGGCCCACGAACGGCGCCGTGGCGCCGATGGTGGCCAGCACCCCGGTGCCCCGGCTGGCGCGTCGGCCGCTGGCCGCCGCCAGCCGCTCCAGGCTGGCCGCCACCCGCTCCTTGAGGCCGTCACGGTCGTCCAGGGCGCCGCCGGACAACCGCCATTCCTCCCGCGCCGCCGCCAGAAAGGCGTCCGCGCGCGGCTCGATTTCCGCCGCCTCCAGGCTCGGTGCCTGGGACAGCGCCACCAGCGCGCGCTTCTGCCGGCGGGTCAGCAGTGCCAGCTCCCGGCTCTTGGCCACCAGCACGATCCAGGTGATCAATGACGCCACCAGCAGGCCGATCATCACCGCCTTCACCACCCAGTCCGCCTGCCGGAACATGCCCAGCGGCGTCAGATCATGGGGCAGGGTGTCGGCGCCGGCCGGCGACGCGGCGGCGGGGGCCTCCATCGCCGGGGCGGTGGCCGGCTCTCCAGCGTCGCCGCTGGCGGTGTCGTCGACGGTCGTCACCGTCGTTGTTTCCCCGCTCGCCGGGGCCGGCTGGGCGCCGACGGGCGCCCCGATCAGCAAAAACAGAACAGCGAACAGCGCGACGCCGCGCCGTGCCAGACTTCGTTGCAACATGCGTTCTTCCCAAGGTGATGCATCCACCCTAATAACGAAGCCCGCGCGGGGATTTTTCAGCGCCAGGCCGCTGCCCTGAAAAATACCCGCCTCTCAATCGTTATAGGGCTGTAAATGAGAATCACCCTCAACCGGGTGCGACGCTTTCTTTGGGAGACTCCCCTTATGGCCCTGCTGATCAGACCGATATCCCTGTTTTGCTTATTGCTGGTGCTCGCCGCCTGTGGCGGCGGCGGTGGTGGCGGAGGCGGCGGTGACGCCGTGGACCGCCCCCAGGCCCGCGCCAGCGCCGACACCACCGAGGTGAACGCCGCCGAAGGCACCGTGCACCTGGATGGCGGCGAGAGCACCTCGCCCAACGGCGACATCACCTCCTGGCAATGGCGCTTCCTGAGCCGCCCGGACGGCAGCGAAGCCACCCTGGACGGCGCCGACACCGCCCAGGCCAGCTTCACCCCGGACCTGCCCGGCACCTACGTGATCCAGCTGGTGGTCAACGACGGCACCGCCGACAGCGGCGACGGCTCGTCCAGCCGCGTCACCGTCACCGCCCTCAATCCCAACCCGCTGGCGGTGGTGCCCAACGAGATCAACTGGATCCTGGGTACCGTGCAATTGGACGGCTCGCGCAGCCTGCCGCCGGACGGCGGCGATGCCGGCCAGCTGGTTTATGACTGGACCCTGACGCAAAAGCCGGACGGGAGCGCGGCGGAACTGGACGATGGCAGCCAGATCTATCCGCGCTTCACCGCCGATGAAGTTGGCGTCTATCAAGCCCGGTTGGTGGTGCGCTATGGCGATAAGGTGAGTCAGCCGGACACCGTGAACATCAATATCGTGGAGGCCAACGCCATTCCGGTGGCGCGCATCGACGCGCCCAGCGATGTCACCCGAGGCGACACGGTGACCCTGGATGGTAGCGGCAGCGAGGACGCCGATGGCGACAGCCTTCAGTACCGCTGGCGCTTTATCCAGAACCGGCCACGGGGTTCCAGTGCCGAACTCAGCAGCACCGACCGCGCGGAGACCACCTTCGTGGCGGATTCCGCCTATGGCACCGGCCGTTACAACGTGGAGTTGTGCGTGTTCGACGGCACTTCGCGCAACTGCACCGACACCCGTATCGAGGCGGCCCCGGCCACCGGGGGCGCCAACACCGCGCCGGTGGCGGAGATCAACCCGGGCAACGGCGATACCTTCGAAGCGGAACGCGGCGCGGAGGTCACCGTGAGCAGCGGTGCCTACGACGTGGACGGCGACGCCCTCACCCATGAGTGGGAATTCACCGATTACCCGAGCGGCTTCGACCCGGAAAGCGCCAACGGCCTGGAACCGAGCAGCTACTGTTCCGCTACCTATTGCCCGGCCACGTTCACCCCCACGGTGGATGGCGACTACACCGTGCAACTGACGGTTTCCGACGGGCAAGCCAGCGACACCACCACGGAAACCTTCACCGCCCGCCTGGGCGCTAACCGGGAACCCTCCGCCCGGGCGGCCATCGCCGGCGGCACGCCCACCACCCTGGTGGGGAACCCGGTGACGCTGGACGGAGAAGACAGTTCCGATCCGGATGACAACCGTCTGAGCTATCAATGGACCATTATCCAGCGCCCCGACGACAGTCAGGCGCAACTGCAACGTCCCAACACCGCCTTACCGACCCTGACCCCGGATCGGGCCGGGGCCTATGTGGTATCCCTGGTGGTCACCGATGAACATGGGGCCACCAGCAACTATGTACCGGGTAACAGCCTGTACGAAGTCACGGTGCTTGCCAAAACCGAAAACAACGCGCCCATCACCCGGATATACAAAGCCACCGCGGGCATTGCCGACTATGAGAATCGCGCCAACCCGGGGCCGCAACATCCACACTACGATACGGCGCAACCCTTCGTCATCACGAACCAGTGGCTTGAGGGTGACCGAAACGAGTTCCGGGCTGACCGATTCAAACTGGAAGCGGACAGCACCGATCCGGACGGCGATACGCTCAGTCACCTCTGGACCCTGGTCAGCGCGCCGGCGGGCAATCGGATGCAGGTAAACGGGTCCTCCGGCATGGACGGCGTCTTTGGCGATAATACCTGTGTGGAAGCCTGGACGCCGGTGAGCGAGGAGACCTGGCAGGCCTTCAGGGAACGTATTGAGGCGTACACGGAATGGCCCTGTTCAAAGCCCGCCTTGTCGCCCACCGAGCCGGGCGTCTATGTCTTCGAGTATCAGGTCTACGACGGCAGTGAGTTCGCCGGACCGTTCACGGCCACGGTACATGCCGTGGAGCGGGCGAATTACCCGACGTTGCTGATGGAAGTCCCTTCAAAAAATCTAGCGGCGGAGCCGTCCAGTGTTGATGTGCAGACGTTTTTCCCGCTTACCATAGGCAATGCATTTGGTGCCTCGCACGTCTACCCCTGGAAGGGGCCGGAAATTGAAGTGCAACGTTTCCGGCTCACCGCCTTCGGCGGCGACTACACGCTGATGAACGTGGAAACCGGGTCCGAGAACATGAATTACAGTTCCTTGTTCCTGGATACGGCCACCGGTGAAACCGTGGGTAATGGCTATCTCATCGCCGAGGGGGAAACCGTGGAGCTTGTCTATAAAGTGGAGATCACGGGGGAGACACCACCTTCCAGCTTTAGTGAAGCCTTTCAGATTCTGCAACGTTTGCGGTCCGCCAATATCCGGGGCAGCTTCAGTGTGCAGGAGAGGCCGGGCTGGACGGTAACAATCGAAGGTTATTAAGCCTTTCTCCTTTTTCCCTTCCAACATGAACCGGCCCCCTGGGGCCACTGCTGTCCCACAGTTGAAGGGACATAAAGAAAAAGCCTGAACCACCCGGGTACAATGTTTTTGTCGAGAAAACCTTGTATTCCGGGAGGTCCAGGCTTTGTCACATCATAACACCGCGTTTCACCAACTGCTCAAGCCCCTGTCCAGACATGACTTTGAGAGACTGGCGCGGGAGCACCATCGCGGGCAGAAACTGCGCTCGGCGTCGCGCTGGGATCAGTTCGTCGGCATGGCCATGTCGCAGCTCTCCGGTCGGCAAAGCCTGCGGGATATCCAGTCGAACCTGGAAAGCCAGCGCCACAAGCTTTACCACCTGGGCGCCAAGCCGATCCCGCGTTCGACCCTGGCCCGGATCAATGAGAAGCAGCCGGCGGCGTTGTATCAGGCCCTTTTCGGGCGATTGCTGCAGCACTGCAAGAGCCTGCCGGGGCGGCACAAGTTCCGCTTCAAGAACCCGCTTTACTCACTGGATGCCAGCGCCATCGATCTGTCGCTGAAGCTGTTCCCGTGGGCCGCCTATCGGCCGGACGCGGGCAACATGAAACTGAGCGTGGGGCTCAACCACGGCACCGATGTACCGGAGTTCGTGGCGGTGAGTGACGGCAACGAAAACGATCTGGTGCAGGGACGGCGGTTCGCCTTCCCGAAGAGCAGCATCGTGGTGTTCGACAAGGGGTATGTGGATTACGGCTGGTATAAG
>NZ_JABJWH010000034.1 GCF_015265435.1 Alloalcanivorax profundimaris
CGCTCCTTGTATGTTCGATCTGGAGATTTAGGTAAGGTTTAGCCCGGTTACCGGGGAGGCCGTTCGCTCCTGGAAGCAGCGCAGTCTGACTTCGTCTGTAGAGCGGCTCCCCGCCTCATTGCCCACTCCGAAGGGTATCCAGAAGCCCTTTTTACGGGACTTCGCATAGACAAGGTCGGTAGCGGCAACCAGTGCGAGGTCGGGGAACCGGTGACCATTGTCCCCAATCGATTGCAGGGAGTGAAGAGGCATGTCCGTTTACGCAGGTTTGGATATCGGTGCTTACTCGGTGGATCTGGTCACACGGCAAGCGGATAAGCCCTCCAAGGCAAAACGCTACAAGCAGACCTCCGACGGCCATAATGCCCTGATCGCTCAGCTCAAGAAGTCCAAGCCCGCCCTGATCGTCATGGAAGCCACCGGCATCTATTACTTCGATCTGGCCGTCACCCTCGCCGAAGCGGGCTTGCCGGTCGCGGTGATCAACCCCAAAAGCTTTCGCCATTTCGCCGAGTTGAAGCTGCAGACCAGTAAAACCGACGCGATCGACAGTGAGCTATTGGCCGAATACGGCCAGCGGATGGCTCCGGCGCCGTGGACACCGCCGGATCACCACCACCAGGCGCTGAGAAGCCTGGGGCGGCAGATTAATCGGTTGGTGGGCTGTCGAGCCCAGGCCAAGAACCGGCTGCACGCACTGAAGGCGACTCGCTCCACACCCGGCCTGTTGATCGAGGACGAACAGGACGGTATTGCCATGCTGGAGCGCCGGATCGACCGGCTCCGCCAGGCGGCTCTGGACCTGTTGGCCGAGGCGCCAGCGTTGCAACGTCGCTATCAGCACCTGCTGGCGGCCAAGGGCATCGGGGAAGCCTCTGCCTTGTCCATTCTCGCCGAGTTGTGTGTGTTACCGACTTCCCTGAAGTCTGGCCAGATCAGCCGACATGCGGGGCTGGACGTACGTCAGCACCAATCCGGCACCAGCGTGAACCGGCCTGCCAGGATCAGCAAGGCGGGCAACGTTTACCTGCGCTCGGCGCTGTACATGCCGGCGCTGTCGGCGGTTCGGTATGACCCGCACGCCAAGGCCTTCTACGAGGCCCTGGTGGCCCGGGGGAAGAAAAAAATCCAGGCTCTGGTCGCGGTGATGCGTAAGTACCTCACCGGTCTGTGGGCCTGCTTGAAGACCGATACCCCGTTCGATTCGGCCCGCCTTTTTCAAACCGCTGGCCTGCAAAACGCTTGACCGCGAACAGGGTATCTAC
>NZ_JABJWH010000035.1:0-19872 GCF_015265435.1 Alloalcanivorax profundimaris
TGATGCCGAGCAACCAGCGCAGGGTCCCGGATTCTTGCTTAGCAGAAGCTGCCGAAAACTCGGCGGCCTTGATGGTCTCCGGATTTGCAGCGACGGTTTCCTGAAGCGAGGCGCCTAGCCCCAAGGTCTTCAGTTTCGAGGTGACGGGCTCGACCTCGCCGTCATGCACGACCTTCAGCCGGCGGTTCGACAAGTCGAAGGACAGCGCCCGAATCTCCTCAAAGCCGTTCAGGGCTAGGCGAATCATTCGTTCTTCTGATGGACAGTCCATCTTCGGCACGGCATAAACACTGACCCATCTCCCTGGCGCCTCGGAGGAGGCCTGTATATCGGTATCCGCTGCGGACGTTGCATCACCGCCACAGGCGCCACCACAGGATTTGCTCATGATACGACTCCACTTGAACAATGTTGTGGTACCATTTAAAACTATAAAGCTACTATAAGGTCAATAGAGTAAAGAATCCGTTGGGGAGGAGGCTGATGCGCATTGGTCAGTTGGCGCAGTTGGTAGGGGTCGAAACACAGACGATCCGCTTCTATGAACAGCAGGGCTTGTTGCCGCCGCCTGATCGGCAGGACAACGGTTACCGTGTCTATACCGAGAAGCATGGTGAGGGGCTGGCCTTCATCCGTCGCTGCAGAATCCTGGGCCTGTCACTGGCTGAGATTCACGAACTACAGAGCTATCAGGACGACCCTCATCAGCCTTGTACCGCCGTCAACGCCTTGCTCGATGATCACATCTCTCATGTGCGGTCGCAGATAACCGCTCTGCAAGCGCTTGAGAAACAACTCGTTTCACTGAGAGCGAGTTGCAACGATGACCGGGAAGTTGAGGCGTGTGGGGTTCTTGCTGGAATTAGCGAAGGAAACATGCACCAGCAGTAGGTGAAGCATCAACCAGATAATCCGATGAGATGCCGGTCTGTCTCACTCTCATGCAAAGGTAAGATCAACCATTTAATCCGCTTACCCTGAGAAAATAGGCCTCACTGGCGCCATCGAACACTTGCTGGGAATGGATGGCGCCATCTTCCGGACCAAACATCAGCGCCACACGCTTACCGCTCTCATCCACCGCCTCGGCATGCAGGTGCTCACTCTCCACCGGCCGGACGCCGTCCAGTTTCAGTACCCGGTTACCGGGTAGGTTCAGATTCTTGCTGCGACGCACGATCTCGATCATGCGATCGAGATAGGTGCGCGCATCGTAACCAGCGGCCTGCTCGGAGGCTTGACTCTCAGCCTGAGCAACCAGTGAATGGGCAGCCTGGATGGTGGCCTCTACTGTAAACGGGCCACAAACACGAGTGATACCATTTTTCACTTCGGGCCTATCAACCAGTGTAACGGTCTCAGGATCCTCGTTATTGGCAATGGATTTCAGCGTGATGCGAGGCACCAGACCGCCAACTTCTTCTCCATTGCGGTTTTGCTTGCGCTGGTAAACGAAGCCGCCGGCCGGCCCCCGCTTTAGCTCTTTTAATTCGTACCATGGGAAGGTGGCGGCCAGAAGCCGCTGCCGGGCTAACGCCAGCGGCACACGGGAGGTATCGCAGGTGATCCAGCGGCGTCCCCATTGTTCAGCGACATAGGCGGTGGTGCCAGAGCCGCAGGTGGGGTCAAAAACAAGGTCTCCCGGGTCACTTGCTAAGTGCATACATCTTGCAATCACCTTGGGAAGTGTCTGAACCACATAAAGCTTCTCATCGCCAAAACTACTTAGTTGAGTATCCGTCCATATATGCGAATACTCAGAAAACGGAAAATCATCTGAGAATCGTCTATACTGCAAACTATTTCTTGCGACATGTATCCTGCCTGCGCGTTTTAACCTTTCCATTCCATCAGGGTAATTAGCCTTCCAATGTGAGTTATTGTTGGGCTTAAACGTACGGCCTTCCATTTCAAAGGGCTGCGGCTCTTTAGCTGCTCCCTGAGACTGAATATCTGCAGGGTTATAAAGCTTAGCGTGGGCCGGAAGAGGTTGTTCGCCCCTAGCCTCTGCCTTGCTTACTCCTCGGTAAGAGCCGTCAGGTAAAATTATCCATTTAGCATTGCCCTCACCAAGTTCAATTTCTTTTGGTTTGTAAATCTTATTTACTTTTAGTTTAGATTTCTCTTTTGCATACCAAAGTATGTAGTCACCGACTGTGGCTATCGTTTTTGTTTCAAATCCTGAGGTTTTTTGAAAGAAAATTTGGGAAACGAAATTGTATTCTGAAAATACTTCATCCATTAACTCCCTAACATGATGAACATTCTCATCTGAAATCTGCACGAAGACACTCCCGCTCTCGGTCAGCAGCTCCCGCGCCAGCAAAAGCCGGTCTCGCAAATAGCTTAGGTAAGAATGTAGCCCCAGCTCCCACGTATCACGGTAGGCCTTGACCATCTCCGGCTCGCGAATCAGCTCTTCATCCTTACCGTGTTTGACATCACGCTTACGCACGAAAGGCTGAAAATTTGAGCCGAACTTGACCCCATAGGGCGGATCGAAGTAAATCATCTGCACTTGGCCACCTAGCCCTTCATACTCAAGCAGAGAATTCATCACCTGCAGGGAGTCACCGAGGACAAGCCGATTCTGCCACTCCTCGGTATGGGAGTAAGCATCGAGCCGGTCGGCAATATCCTTTTCGTTTTCATCGCCAAACAGGTCCAGGTTGGTGCCGGTGGCGCGATGGGATTCCAGCGTTTTTAGAATGGTCTCGGTGGAATGACGCTCGTGCACAAACAGCGGCACCGTTGGCACGCTGATCTGCTGCCTCTCTGCCTTGCCGGCCCAGTTCAGAAATGGCTGTGTGAGGCTTTTCAGCCGGGCGACACACTGGCTAAGGCTGGCAAAGCGATCACCGGTACCCTTCCAGACATGCTCCTCGGAAAACACCTCGGCCTCTCCTTTCTCGGCGGCTTCCGAGATCAGGCTCAAAAGCCATTCGACAAAGTCGCGTTCGGTGTTTTCGTCCCAACACAGCTCCGGAGCTAAGCTGGAGTCATAACGGTAGCTCTTTGGCTCGCGCCGTGCGTTGAACTGCGCCTGAACGCCCACATCCGGGCGGCTGATAGCGGCGGCATCGTGACGGTAATTGCCATAGCGGCCCGCTGCGTCGCCGATACTCGGGGGGTCGGCACTGGCAGCGCCAGCAGCGTTACGCTGCTTTTTCTTCTTGCCGCGACTACCTGCCGGAGCAGCTCCTGACTTGTTGCCACCCTCTGCATTTCCTTCCGCTAGACGAATCGCACCACCACGGCCGCGTCCTCTGGCTATCTGCCCTTCTGCCACCAGTTCTTCACAGGCGCGACGATAGTCCTCTTCGCTGAGCTTCAGCTCATCCACAATCAACAACTGGGTCTGCATCTTCCGGTTGCCCATCTGAGTGCCGTCCTCCGGCAACTGGGCAAGAATGGCGGCCTTGATATGTTCAATATTGCTCATCGGGTGGTTCCTGTGATGCGTTTGTCTGTGGGCTTTGCTGGACAGTTGTCTGCCAGCCGCCGGCCAGCCACTGAGGCTGGTCGGGCAAAAGTGTTCTGCCAGCCTGGTTGGCCAGCATCTTTTCAAGACGGGCAGCAGCAAGCTCGAAAGCGGCAGTTGCCTCCTGTTTGTCGGGGATCTGGCCCTTTATCGAGCTGCGGGCTGTCACCAGCCAATCACTCGCCCAGGCGGGGTTGAGATGCGCCCGCTCGCTGTCAATGCTGATCAGGGCGAGCTCCTGGCGCGCACGGCGGCCGCGATCATTTTGCCAGCGGGCTACGCCGGCAAACAGCGCCCGCCCCTGCAGGCCGTCGGTCAGTGCCGCCGTGCCGCCAAAGTCGTAGCGCACCGCGATGTCCAGCAAATGGCGGAAGAACCAGTTATCCATATTGATCGGCATCCAATCCTGGTTGCGCGCCGCCAGCATGCGGTCGAAAGTGATTTTCCAGCGGGTCTTGCTGACATCGAAGCTTTCGCGTAGTGCCTCGGGCAAGCGCAGGTCCCACACCAGGTTCTTGTGTGTGCGCTCGACGATGTCGATGCCCAACAGGTTCGCCATGCCTTCGACAAAGGCCTGCAGGTGAACAACGGTGATTGCCAGCTCACCACGGGTTTCCTCAGGGTCAAAGCCCGCGGCATGCTGGAACAGTTCCTGCTGCTTGCCGGCCGCATCGCGGGCACGACCCAGTGCTTCATCGATACGCTCGGCGGTACGCTCTACACGCTCGCGACTGGCGGTGGCCAGCACCTCTTCAATATCCACCAAGTCGGCGAGTTCGCCGAGAATATCTTCCTTCATGGCTTCGTTGAATTCGTGGCGCTGGACCGTAGCCATGTCTTCAGCCACTCTGTCCAGCCGCTTATAGAGGATATCGAGAATCTGTTCATCGGCGCTGTCAGACTGGTGAACATTAAAGACCACGACGCGGTTCTTCTGGCCATAGCGGTACAGGCGACCGATACGCTGCACCAGACGCATCGGGTTCCAGGGCAGGTCATAGTTGACCATGATGTGGCAGCGCTCTTGGAGGTTGATGCCTTCGCCGCCCGCTTCGGTGGAAACCAGGAACTGAGCGCCTGCTTCTTCCTCAAAACTGGTAATCGCCTCCCGGCGCTCATCCATAGCCATGCCGCCGTGGATGAGCACACTAGCTTGCTCACCAAAGCGCTGCTTAAGTGCCTCTTGCACCCAGGCCTGGGTGCTGCGGTACTCGGTGAAGATCAGGATCTTTTCCGACGAGTTCTGGCTCAGGACAGTGCTCACAAGGCCGTCCATAAAGGCCTGAAGCTTGATGTCATGCTCGGCCAGGGCCCCGGCCTCATCGATGAGGTCCTGCAAAAGCTCCTCCTCGCCGTCGAAGAAGGGGGTGGCCTGAGTCAGTTCGACTTCCAGCTCCTCCAGTTCGCCCTGGTAACGCTCGTCCTCCTCGCGGCGACGTTGTTCCAGCAGTTCGCCTCGCAAGCGCGCCTGACGCCGAAGCAACGCGGTATGGATAGCTGCCACGCTGGAGGCGGCCAGTTTCCTGTATACGGTCATCACAAAGCCAATAGCGCGGCTGGTGGTTCGACCATCTGCTGCTTCTGCCGCATAGCCACGGCGCAGGTAGCCACGCAGATTTTCATCAAAGGCCCGCGCCTGCTCGGAGAGTGGCACCTCGATCTGCTTCACGGTTTTGCCATGGAAAATGAACTTGCCCTCCATATCGGTGACATCCGCTTTGTAGTTGCGGAACACCATTTCGCCGATTATCTCGGGGTTGAGGGAGAGGGTATCAAACTCTTCCTTGCGTTCCGGGTGCAACAACTCCAGCAGCCCGACGAAGCTGTCCTGCTTACCCTGGTGCGGGGTCGCTGACAGGAGCAGCACTGATTCAGTGTGTTGACGCAGTTTTTCCAGCATGTCATAGCGTTGGCTGGCATCGAGTTTATTACCATATTGACGGCGCGAGAGGCGATGGGCTTCATCGACAATGACCAGATCCCAAGACTCTGCCTGCAGTAGGGATTCTAGGTGTTTTTCCTGCTTTAGGCGGTCCATGGAGCCAATCACGTTGTCGTACATTTTCCAGTGACGGGGCTCATTGATAAGAAAGTCATCGCCGTAAATACGAAACTCATCCAGACCGAACTTTCCAGACATTTCCTCCTGCCACTGGCGGGTTAGACCGGCCGGGGTAATGATCAATACCCGGCGAGCCTCGTCCCGCTGCCGTAAGGCCGACAGAAGCAAACCGACCTCAATGGTCTTGCCGAGGCCGACGTCATCCGCGATCAGCCAGTTATATTGCCCGGAAGCCAGTATGTGGTGGACCAGGTGTATCTGGTGCGGCAAAGGGTCAATATCGAAGGTGGCGAGCGCGCCTGTATTTTCATTCCACAAGCGGGTTGCCCAGGCGAGAAGGCGTAGCCGCTGGCGTTCAGCGGCATCACCCTGCTCGAAGCGGACAGTGTTGAAAGCGTGAGCGATCCCCCGCACCATGCGCAAGCGCTGCCAGGGTAGCCAGCGCCGCTCGCCTGCGTCCGGAAACTCAACGAGGACCTGAGCGAATCCGGCCACGTCGCGGGTGGCCACCACGACGCCCCAGCCCAACGACTGCTGTGCTCGGCTCACTGGCTCATGCAACACTTCCATTTTGGCAAGGAAACCGGAAGTCAATTCGTCGGCCCGGTGCCAGCTGGTGTTTTTCTTTCTTGGCCAATATACCTTGACCTTTTCACTTCCCTGCTCGCCAACAGACCGCACCAAACCCGGCGACTGGCCCGCAGTATCCGTTTTCAGCCGAACGAAGGCATCGAGAACTGGTGTAATCATGATCACAACCACTCACTTTCCGGGATGACCGTATCAATGCTATAGCCAAAGGGGAAACGAGACCCTCCCAGTCGCCAGCTGTCGTAATCGCCCTCATAGTCAGGGAACAGGTCGAAATCAACGTAGGGCGGCATACGCTCACCACAGTTTTCGGCAATACGACGCATGTGTTCGATAACATTGTTCAGGTAATAAGCAAATATAGGAAACGCGTTCAGCATCCGGGGCGAGTCATTCCATTGCTGAAAGCAATCTTCCACAAACAGCAGAATTTCCTCGGCAGAGTCCGCCTGCAGCTCACGCAGAAGGCGCAGAGCGAGCTGCCAGGAGACGTTCGGCCAGCCATCCTCCGCCTTTCCGCTGCGAAAACAACGGTTGTACCCCCCTCCACCCCACTGAAGCCGCAAGTCATGCATTATGGTCAACTCATCTGGAGTGACCGCTTCATCCTGCAGCAACTGACGCAGGGCCACGCGGGTCTTGCCATGGCTGCGATGATGGAGCAGCACCTCAACCAGCTTCGCCAAATCATCGAGTGACCAGCCAGCCTCCGTGGCGAGCTCAGCGGCGACCTGCCGCGCCTTGCGGTAGTCGCTAACCACTGCGGCACTCACCGGAAGCTCTTCGAGTGTGTCCTCTTCAGAGGTATCCAGCGGATCGAAACTGAGGGTATGTATTACCCAGTCCGTGTCTTCGTCCGCCTGAGCAGCATCCTCAAGAGCGGGGGGGAGCTCGTCCAGGTCTTCATCGTCCAGCAACGCGCCGCCTTCGCTCGAGGGGTATGAATCGTAATTACCTTCCAGCGGATCTGCCGTGGTTTTAGGTAGCACCTCCTGATCGCCACTGTGGCTATCTTCACAGGCGCCCAAAAAAGCCAGGTCTTCCTCTGTAAAATCCGCTCCGTCTTCTGACGCTGCCCCATCATCGTCAGCGGTAATTAGGGGTAGCCCGCTGGGCGCCGGATCTGTCTCTCTCCTCGGCTCCTTGGGGGTATCAACCTGATCTGACAGGCTGGTATCGAAACCATATTCGTGAGCGAAGTCGAATTCGGCAGGGGTGTCAGTGCTGGCATGGATATGATCGAGCTCGTCGACCCCCAGAGGCTCATCCAGCGGCTGTTCCGAGCCGCGTGCGCGCAACACACCCTGGCGGTCCATTTGAAGCGAAAGTCGCAACCAGTACGCTGCCCTCTCAGGCTGGCGGAGGTTCACGTATATGCGACCCAGCACAGTTGCCGCCTGGCGATCGGCGGGGCAGGAGTGCATATGCTCTTCGAGCATGTCCACAGCGGCCTGCCGGCGACCTGCCCGGAACAGTTGTTCTGCTTGTTGAAGAATCGCGGTATTCATGACCAAACCAGCCTTGGGCACCTCGCCTGACGCCATACCGACTTAGAGCAACCCGTATCCATCATCCTTCATCTCAAACCACCGGATAACTCGCCGCGCCCCAGAGCGTACGGGGGTTATCCATCATGATTTCAATCACCACCGGCACCAGATCCGCCAGAATCGCCACGCAGTCGCGGATCTGGTCGCGGTTAACGCGGCCGTTCCAGGTGGCGCCACCGTGGATGATCTGATTACGCAGGGTATAGATGCGGCTGAAGACGATAGAGAGCACGGCTGGGGTCTTCTGCCGAGCCAGAGCGGTGTGGGCCGCCTTCTTCGCGCCATCAAAGCTGCGCTTCCACTGTGCTTCGGTCAGGACACCTTTCTGGTGGTCCCAGAAGCAGGAGAACACATAGGGGTTGTCCAGCAGCACGCGGATGGCGTTCGGGTAGGCGCTCCACACCAGGCCATCGAGGCGCTTTTCGCCATCCAGCTCGCAGAGCTTTTCCAGGAAGGCGTTGAAGGTGGCCTGTTCGTTGAGGTGAACGCGGTCGTCGATTTCCGTGGCGTAGGCGGCGTTGAAGGCGATCCACAGGAAGATGAAGCAGCTGTCCGGGTCATCGTCCCGTTCGGCGCGGTCGAGCCAGCTGAGCGCGCGATGCACGCGCAAGCTCAGATTCTCCGGGTAGCCATCCCGCTCGGCGCGTTGACGCGCCTTCAACCCTTCGAACGTTCTCTCCATGTCCCCCATCCCTAGCCGGCTCTTCCCGGTCTTATACCGTGAACCTTATCACACTCTCGAGGCCGTGCCAGACTGGCGAGTCGCGATGATTCAGTCATGGGTTACCCATTCAAAGGCGCCTGCATGTAGGGGATGCCGGCCATCCCAGCGGTAGGCGGCCAAACGCCCTCCTAGCCTGGCGGCAATGCTGTAATCCAAGCAGGCGACGCGCTCGGACAGCGGCGCGGGCGTGCCGCTGAGCCAGTAGTGGCCGACAAAAACCGGCTTGTCGCCCTGATAGCCAGGCAGGAGGCCATCTGGCAGGGGCTGGCTGGGGACGGTGGCGCGGGCGCTGTCCGGGATCAGCGCCACGCTCCGGTAAGTCGCCGGTGTGGATTGCCACCAGCGGGTGCGAACATGCCGACGATGGTGGCCGTCCTTGTCGTGAAAGCCGGCGCCGTCCGGCAGTTCGATTTCCTGCCCCTTGAGGGTCGTTTCCACCGCGTCGAACAGGGCGTTGCCTTCGGTGGCGGCGCGCCCCCAGGCGTCGGCGGGCAGGCGCTGTCGATCGTCCAGTTCCCGGGAGAGCGTCGTTATGTGCACCGGGTGCCAACAGGCGTGCACGGCACGCAGTTCCGGCAGGTCCAGGTACAGAGGAAGGGTTCGGCACCAATCGATTACTTCCTGGTGGAGCGGCGAGCCCTCCCCCACCTGCTCGAGGAACGCGTGGTGCTGGTGCCGGTTTTTGGCAGTATGGGGCCGAAGATGCTCTCCTGGATGCGACGGGTGCGGCGTGGCCCAGGCCACGGCGTTGAACTCATGGTTGCCCATGATCGCCAGGGCCGAGCCGGCATCGACCATGGCGCGCACCACCCGCACCACCTCCACTTGCTCCGGTCCACGGTCGATATAATCGCCTAGGAACAGGGCCGTGCGGTGGGAATGACGCCAGACGCCGTTTGTCTCGCGGTAGCCGAGCCGGTCCAGAAGCCGCTTGAGCGGCCCGGCATGGCCATGAATGTCGCCGATGATGTCGTACATAACTCGCCTTCCTTATCGGGGATGGGCGTCCGTGCCCCTGGTGTCGGTCCGTAACATCTCTCACTCTATGCCCTCACTATAGACATGACCATACTGACTACATGAACATGTCACCTTTTCAGGCAGGAGAGTCCGGGCGTCCGCATTTGGCGGGTTCATGGACAACAGGCACCCTGATGATTAATATCGATTAATAGAAAATCAGATTGCTTATCCACGATTGGAGGTGCCCCTTATGTCAACGACTGCCAATACACGCTCGGTGACGGCTCACGTGCCCGTGGAACTGGCCGACCGGATCGATGAGATCGCCACGCGCCTGGAGCGCTCCAAGAACTGGATCGTCAGGCAAGCCCTGGCCGACTGGCTTGACCAGGAAGAAGAGCGCGACCGACTGACCCGCGAAGCCCTGGCCGATGTGGACGCTGGCCATGTGATCGACCATCAAGCGGTCCGCGAGTGGGC
This sequence comes from Alloalcanivorax profundimaris, assembly GCF_015265435.1. Taxonomy (GTDB): domain Bacteria; phylum Pseudomonadota; class Gammaproteobacteria; order Pseudomonadales; family Alcanivoracaceae; genus Alloalcanivorax; species Alloalcanivorax profundimaris. The sequence continues at coordinate 9,852 of NZ_JABJWH010000035.1, forward strand.
CGAGAGCCTGAGCACGGACTCCCCCCTGCCCGTACCGCGCTGATGGAACTGAAGTGGACCAGCAAAGCCCTGTCCGACGTGGTCAGGCTTTATGAGTTTCTGGCGGCGGTCAATCCGCTCGCGGCGGCCCAAACCATCCAGCAACTGACCGAGGCGCCGGCAGCCCTGTTGGAGAATCCTCGCCTCGGCGAGCGACTCGAGGGGTTCCAGCCCAGGGTGGTGCGACGCCTCCTCATCGGCCATTACGAAATGCGCTACGAGATCGCCAACGGCACGGTTTATATCCTGCGCCTATGGCATACTCGTGAGGATCGTTAAAAGACAGCTTGAGTGCATTCCGAAAGGAGAATGCCGCTCAGATTGTCATTGAGACGAGAATCGTGGAGCCAGGATAGTGGGCATTCATACTCTCTCAATTTCGAACGCCTGGGCATCCAGCTCCAACGGCGCCTTACCGTAGCCCAGCGTCAACACCTGAGGCAGATACTCGTCCATAAAAGCCGGGATTGATCCGTAGGTTTCGTACTGGTAGACGTGGCGAAACTCGTGGGAATACAAGCGTGCCGATTCGCGTCCCCGGGCAATGTAAATCGAGTGCCCGAATGTCATCCCTTCTATCGTCCCATCCAGCATGCCCGCGCTTTTGGCCAGGCCGGCAACAAGAGGGTCGTTGTGGATCGGAATCTCATCGACCAGCAGCACCCTGATCCGCTCCGGCTCGAGCACCCTAACCCTTCTCGCCAGGGCCAGGCCCTCGTCGCTTAGCGACGACCCCGTGTTTTGGATGATCTGGTAATGTTCACTGGCCCATAGAACCACCGGCTCCCGGATGGCGTTATAGTCTCTCATTGCTCTTTCCCTATTTTTGCTGGCCTTGTCCGCTGGCCATCTTGCTGCGTTCCCACGACATTACCTGTCGCAACGTGCCTCATCGGCCTCGAGTCCAGGGTGGCATCCCTGCCCAGTGGTCGATCCGTGACATCTCGCACTCTATGCCTTCATCAAAGACATGACTATACTGGCTACATGAACATGTCCACTTTTCAGGCAGGAGAGCGTCATGGCTCGTGTTAGCCGCAAAAGCGCTGGGGAATGGCCGGTACGTTGGGATCTGTTGCTGCGCTATCGACTGATCGAGGTGGTCGCCCTCTGGGAAGGCCGCCTCACCACCAACCACCTGATGCGCGCCTTCGGCATCGGCCGGCAGCAGGCCAGCAAGGACATCAATACCTATCTGGCCGATTACGGGCCCGACAATCTTGTGTACGACCGCTTCCTCAAGGGGTATCGGCCCACGCCGGGTTTCCGGCCGGTGTTTACCCGGGGCGTGGCGGACGAGTACCTGCAGATGATGCACGCCCGGGAGGACCTGGCCAGCTCGTTCGAGGCGCTGACGGTGCGTGAGCTGAACACCGAGGTGCTGCTGCCGCCGGCCCGGGATCTGCGCCCCGAGGTACTTCAGCCGGTGCTACAAGCCTGCCGGGAGCGCAAGCGGGTGGAGATTGAGTACGCCTCATTGGCCAACCCGGAACCCGAGTACCGGGTGATCCAGCCGCACACAGTGGTCCATACCGGCTATCGCTGGCATGTGCGGGCCTGGTGCGAGAAGAACGGGGATTTCCGGGATTTCGTGCTCAGCCGCATCGGCGACCAGCCCGAACTGGTGACCACCGCCACCATGCGGGCGGAAGACGACGAGGCCTGGCGGACCCGGGTGGTTGTGCGCCTGGGGCCCGATCCCCGTTTATCAGAGCCACAACAGGCGCTGATCCAGCGGGATTACGGCATGGAACAGGGAGAGCTGCGCCTTGAGACCCGCGGAGCTCTGGTGAGCTATCTGCTGCAGCAACTGCGGGTGGATGCGCCGGCGGATCAACGGTCACCGGAGGCACAGCAGGTGGTGGTTCTTAACCGGGATGAGGTGGAGCAGTGGGCGCTTATGCCGGGCTAGTTAAATAAAATCCCGGTAATCCCGCAACCTGTCCACGGCCACCACCAGGCCCTGCGCGGCCAGGGTATCAAGATAGGCATCCACACTTTATCGCAGCGGCGGGCACATGCCTGTCGTCGGTTTCGTGGCTGGCCCGGCCAGCGCCGCCGTCACTGGTGTAGCAGGTCGCCTGGCCGGCATCTTCCCGGGAGCCGCCATAGCCCATGGCCAGCATCAGATCGACCACCAGCTTCTCGAAGAAGGCCGGCGTGGCCGCGGTGATGGTGTCCAGCAGCTCGTCGGCCAGGGAGTCCATTAGTGAGGCGTGGGCCCGCTGAAGCTGCTCGTCCGGGGTGTCGCTGAGGTTGGTGTCCGCCGGTTCCGTCTTCGGCTGAGTGGGGGTGTGGGTATGGAATGCCAGAAACTCCAGGGGCCGCATCACGGATTGGAAGTCGGGTATGGCCATAACGTCCCCTTTTTAATTCTTTAGCAGCACCAGCGGAGATCTAATAACCCGCTTCCTTTTGATGACGCACAGCCAACACATACACCGCATCGTCACCGGGCCGGTAGCGGTAAAGCGCCACATAACCGGCTTTGCCGAAAGGAATCATCAACTCCCGGAGTTCCGGCATCTCGTCATCGGGGCGGCCCATGTCCGGGGCGGTCTCCAACATACGCAGATGCCGTGCGATGGTCCGACCGGCACGGACGGCCGATTCTCCAGCTTCCACGGCTTCCAGGAAAGCCCGGCACCGTGCCAGCCCGCGCACGGCCCCTTCGGTGATGATTACTCGTGGCACTCGGGCGGCGCCTTATCGTCGCTTCCCCAGGATTCCAGCCACTCGTTGGTTTCCTGGACCGTGAGGTGGCGACCCGTCTCGCGGTAGGACCGCCAGGACTCCAGGGCTTCCTGTTTGAAGCTCTCCTGGGCCTCTTCGCGGGCCACATATTGCCTGATCGCTTCGAGCATGATCCAGTGGGGGGTTCGGCGGCGCTTGCTGGCCAGGGTCTGAACGCGGCTTTTCAGTTCGTCGTCAATCTTGATGGAGGTTGCCATGGCGGCCTCGTATCGAAAGGTAATACCTAGTGATACCCTAGGCGGTTGAGGGGGTTCTGTCCATCCTCCCGGCGCCCGCCAATAGAGCCATGCGCAAGGGTTTGCTATTCTTTCGCGCTTGGCTCCGTTTGGGTGGGATCGCGGCTGAAGCCGCTCCTACAGCCAGTGTTCCCGCGCCCTGCCCTTGAGCCGCTCCACTCTTTTCAGAAGACAGGCGATACCGCGCTTATGGCAATGGACGACCTTTCCGGCCACACCCCGATGATGAAGCAGTATCTCGGCCTGAAGGCCGAGCATCCGGATCAGTTGTTGTTCTACCGGATGGGGGATTTCTATGAGCTGTTTTTCGGCGACGCGCAGAAGGCGGCGCGGTTGTTGGACATCACGCTGACCCAGCGCGGGCAGAGCAATGGCAAGCCGATTCCCATGGCCGGGATTCCGTATCACGCGGCGGAGGGCTATCTGGCGCGGCTGGTGAAGCTGGGCGAGTCGGTGGTGATTTGCGAGCAGATCGGCGATCCGGCGCTGGCCAAGGGGCCGGTGGAGCGCAAGGTGGTGCGCATCGTGACGCCGGGGACGGTGAGCGACGAGGCGTTGCTGGAGGAGCGGCGGGATACGCTGCTGTGCGCGTTGTTCGAGGACGGGCCGGCGGTGGGCGCGGCCAGTCTGGACGTGGCGGCGGGCCGGTTCGTGGTGACCCGGGTGGAAGGCCAGGAGCAGTTGCAGGCGTTGTTGGAGCGCTGGCAGCCGGCGGAGTTGCTGGTGTGCGAGGACCATGGTCTGCCGTCGGCGCTGGTGGACCGGCCGGGGTGCCGCAAGCGTCCGCCGTGGGAGTTCGACGGCGAGGCGGCGGTGCGTCAGTTGTGCCAGCAGTTCGGGGTGCAGGATCTGTCCGGGTTCGGGCAGCCGCCGGCGGTGTCGGTGGCGGCGGCCGGGGCGTTGCTGCAGTACGCCCGGGATACCCAGCGCAGCGCCCTGCCCCATGTCACCGGCCTGGCCATGGAGGCGTTCGACGACGGCGTGGCCATGGACGCGGCCACGCGCCGTAATCTGGAGCTCACCGAGACCTTGAACGGCGACGAGGTGCCGACCCTGGCCTGGGTGCTGGACAGCACCGAGACGGCCATGGGGGCGCGGTTGCTCAAGCGCTGGATTCACCGGCCGTTGCGTGACCGCACGGTGCTCGGCGAGCGCCAGCGGCGGGTGGCGGCGCTGCGCGACGGCTGGCGCTTCGAGGCGGTGCGCGAGGTGCTGGACCGGATCGGCGACATGGAGCGGATTCTTGGCCGGGTGGCGTTGCGTTCGGCGCGGCCGCGGGATTTGACCCGCCTGCGCGCCAGCCTGGAGGCGCTGCCGGAGCTGCACGCCGCCCTGCCCGACGACGAGGCGTTCCAGGGCCTGCACGAGCGGCTCAACGAGTTCCCGGAGCAGGCCGGCTTGCTGGACAAGGCGGTGATCGAGAACCCGCCGATGCTGATCCGCGACGGCGGCGTGATCGCCGAGGGCTACAGCGAGGAGCTGGACGAGCTGCGCTCGATCAGCGAGAACGCCGGCCAGGTGCTGGTGGACATCGAGACCCGGGAGCGTGAGCGCACCGGCTTCTCCACGTTGCGGGTGAAGTACAACCGGGTGCATGGCTATTACATCGAGCTGTCCCGCCGGGAGGCGGACAACGCGCCGATCGATTACCAGCGCCGCCAGACCCTGAAGAACGCGGAGCGCTTCATCACTCCGGAGCTCAAGGAGTTCGAGGACAAGGCGCTGTCCGCGTCGAGCAAGGCGCTGACCCTGGAGAAGCGGCTTTACGAACAGTTAATCGAGACCCTGGCGGCGGACCTGGGCCCGCTGCAGGCCAGCGCCGCGGCGGTGGCGGAGCTGGATGTGCTGGCCGCCTTCGCGGAGCGCGCCGAGGCGCTGAACTGGGTGCCACCGCATCTGGTGGAGCACGCCGAGATCGAGATCGTGGACGGCCGCCACCCGGTGGTGGAGCAGGTGCTGGACGATGCCTTCGTGCCCAACAGCCTGCATCTGGACGACCAGCGCCGCATGGTGATCATCACCGGCCCGAACATGGGCGGTAAGTCCACCTACATGCGCCAGACCGCGCTGATCGCCCTGCTCGCCCACATCGGCAGCGCGGTGCCGGCGGCCAGCGCCCGGATCGGCAAGCTGGACCGCATTTTTACCCGCATCGGCTCCTCCGACGACCTGGCCGGCGGCCGGTCCACGTTCATGGTGGAAATGTCGGAGACCGCCAACATCCTCAACAACGCCACCCCGGAAAGCCTGGTGCTGATGGACGAGATCGGCCGGGGCACCAGCACCTTCGATGGCCTGAGCCTGGCCTGGGCGGCGGCGGAGCATCTGGCTCGCAACCTCAAGGCATTCACCCTGTTCGCCACCCATTACTTCGAGCTGACCCAGCTGCCGGAGCAGTTGCCCGGGGTGTACAACGCCCACCTCACCGCCAGCGAGCACAATAACCGCATCGTCTTCCTGCACCGGGTGCAGGAGGGGCCGGCGAGCCGCAGCTACGGGTTGCAGGTGGCGCAGCTGGCGGGGGTACCGGCGGGGGTGATCAACCGTGCTTCGCAGAAGCTCACCGAGCTGGAACAGGGTGAGCGACCGACGGTGGCGCCGGCGGCGGAGGCCCCGGCCCAGGCCGATCTGTTCGGCGCGCCCAGCGCGGTGGAGAAGGCATTGGCTGAGCTGGACCCGGACGAGTTGACGCCCCGGCAGGCGTTGGAGCGGTTGTACGCGTTGAAGGCGTTGGGGGAAGGGTGAGGGCCGGGCGGAAACGTGGGTTTCGCGGCTGAAGCCGCTCCTACTGGGGTTGATCCACGGTTGATCGGCGGCGGCGTTATATCCATATGCGCACAGGGGCGGGTCGCGGCGCTTGCCTGAAGCTGGCAGTCCGGTAGACTAGCGCCGCCCCCAAGTCGACCGGCGTCTGTTAAAATGCGGCGCCGTCCCGGAACGAGACGAGAATACACCTGGCGAGGACAGGCTAATGACGTTCGTAGTAGGTGAAAACTGCATCAACTGCAAACACACGGACTGCGTGGAAGTATGTCCGGTGGATTGCTTCTATGAAGGCCCCAACTTCCTGGTCATTCACCCGGACGAGTGCATCGACTGCGCGCTGTGCGAGCCGGAGTGCCCGGTGAACGCCATCTTCTCCGAGGATGAGCTGCCGGATGATCAGCAGGACTTTCTGGAAATCAACGCCGAGCTGGCCGAGAAGTGGCCGAACATCACCGAGATGAAGGACTCGCCGGACGACGCCGACGAATGGGATGGCGTGGCCAACAAGCGAGAGAAACTCGTCAAGGAATGGTGAGTCAGGCGCGAGTGTTCCGGTGGGCGGCGCGCCGGCCGGAATACCGTCAGCGCCAGAGGCTTGAAACGCCGGCGGCTTGAAACGAGCCCGGCGGGCCAGAAATGAGAAAGGGCGGCATCCTGCCGCCCTTTTTGCGTCGAGTCGTCCTTACCCGATTGCGCTCACCTGGACTTCCGTGTCCGCCATCCTTAGCCAATCCTTGTGCTCTTTATCCCTGAACACGGGTGCCACTATAGCAACCCGTTTCGTTACGGGGGGTTAAAGATCTATAAAATTTTCCGCCCGAAAATCAGCCCCTCCGGCTCTTTCCCTTTCTCATCAATGACTTACCGATAGAGCCCTGAAGAAATGAAGGCATACTAGGACAGAAGATTGGTAGAAATGCTTACAGTCTTGTAAGATATGGCTTACAAACGATGGCCACTGCCCAAGGTCAGGACACCGATTCCAGTGCGGATCCAGCAACAGCCTCCCGTTACAAGATCGTCAACCTTTACAATTGCTCACCGCTTTTTACAACACATGGCGGTGCATGACCTGTAGCATTCGAAGTATTCAAGGTATCCCCCCAAGGCGCTAGAAATAGCGCTCACAACCCCCCCTCTTCCACCCCCTTTGGAAGAGGGGTTTTTTTTGGGCGGTCGACAGCGCCGGGGGATCAACCGGCTACCGCGGTGAGCGCGCGCAGTGAGCGACAGGATTCGTTGAAGGCGTCTTCCAGGGGATCCAGGCGTTCCGCCAAGGCGCTCAGGTCACCGGTTCGGGCCAGTTGCTCCAGCTCCAGACACAGCGCCGCCACGCGCCGGGCGCCCAGATTACTGCTACTGCCCTTGAAACTGTGCGCCTGCTGGCGCGCTTGATCGGCGTCGCCCTGGGCGGCCGCCTGACGCAGCGCGTCGAGGCGCAGACCCCCGTCGCGGCCGTAGGACTCCACCAGGGTCTCGAAGTCGCTGCCCATTACCTCGCGCAATTCCGCGAGCACGGTCTCATCCAGCACCGGTGGCTGTTGCATGAATCACTCCCTTGAGTTGAAGATGGCGCCCTCTTCCAACCGCGCCGACACCCGGACGCTGGGCCTCGGGCTCCCGGACCGCGATGGCGACCGGGGCAAGTCTGCAACTTCGAGTATAGGGCTGACAACCGTGTATCTCACGGCAATCGTCTCATAATGTGAGACGATTTCAGGGAAGTACGCCCAGATTCCGGGCTCTGCGCACATCTTCGGGGCGATCCACGTCCCACAGGGGTGGTAACACCTCCACACCGCTCTCGTCGTTGAGGGCCACCAGGGTGTCCGCCAGGGCATAGCCGCCGCCCAGACGCACCCGTGCGAACCGGTCCGCCCGCCAGACCGCCGCGTCGCGGCCGCCAACCAGCACGAAACCGCCGTCCTCGCTGGCGCCCAGCACCACGCGGCCACGCTCCAGGCGCTCCTGCGCCAGAGCCAGGTAGGCCTGATCGAGCACCGGGCAATCGCAGCCCACCAACAGGGCGCGGGGGTAATCCGCCAGGCCGGCGGCCAGGGCACGGGCCATGCGTTCGCCCAGGTCCGCGCCCTCCTGATACCCCACGGACAGATTCAAGGTGGCGGCGCGGCGGGCCAGGGCCTGGTCGGGCCGGTCCAGCATCAGGCGCGCCGGACCGGGGAAGGCCGCGGCCTCGGTGAGGGTGCGGTCGAGCAGGCGCTGATGCACGGCCAGAGCACCCTGCTCGCCCAGGGCGGGCACCAGCCGGGTCTTCACCTGGCCCAGGCGCGGCGCCCGGGCGAACACCATCAACAGGGTATCGCTGCTCATGCGGCCCTCAGCGCTGATAGTAATGGTGGCGGTAATAATCCCGGTGCAGGCGCGCCGGGTCCTCGCCGCGCCAATAACGCCAGCGCAGCTGCCACATCAGCAGCGTGGTGCGCAGCACGCCGTTCTCTTCCCAGCGGCGGCTGTCCGCCTCCAGACGCGGGCGCAGGCACACCGGCTTGGCGCGGCCGCGCAGGCGGGTGCTGAGCGCCACGTCCTCCATGAGCGGCTGCATCGGGAAGCCACCCAGCTCCAGAAACAGGTCCCGGCGCACGAAGATGCCCTGGTCGCCGGTGGCGATGCCGGTCCAGCGAGAACGCAGGTTCATGGCGTGGCCGATCATGGGAAACAGGCGGTGATCGCCGGACAGGCGCACGTCGAAGCGGCCCCAGAGGGCGTCCTCGGGCAGGGCTCGCAGGGCGCGCAGATGGCCCCGTTTCACCCGGCCGCAATCGGCGTGCAGGAACCACAACCAGTCGCCCTTGGCGCGCTCGGCGCCCAGGTTCATCTGGCGGGCCCGGCCACGGTCGCAGTGCAGCACCACGTCGGCGTATTGGCGAGCGATCAGCGGGCTACCGTCCTGGCTGCCGCCGTCCACCACGATGATTTCGTCGCCATCCGCCAGGCGCTCTCGCAATCCGTCCAGGAACGGCTCCAGGCACTTGGCTTCATCAAGCACCGGGATCACCACGCTCAGACTCATTCCAGCGCTCCTCCGCAACTGCTGCCGGCGCCGGCGGTGCAGCCGAAGCAATGGTCGGCCACATAGATGCCTTCGCCGTCCTTATCCGCCGCCAGCAACTCCTCGAGGTGCGGGTGGCGCTCGCCGCCACCCTGGGGCAGATCCAGCATCTGGTTGAAATCGCAATCGTAGAGATAGCCGCGATAGTCCACGCTCAGGGTATCGCGGCACATCACCGCGTCCAGGTTAGCGTCATTGTGGCTGTCGCGCAGCAGTTGCATGTAATCGTTGAAGCGGTCCTGGGCCAGCAGCACCGCGCCGAAACGGCTGATCGGCATGTTGGTGATGGTCAGCAGGTGGTTGAAGCGGATGCCGAAGCGCTCGCCCAGCTCGCGCTTGTAATCCGCCTCCAGGGCCGCCTGGGGCGGCGGCAGATGGGCGCCCACCGGGTTGTAGACCAGGTCCAGCGGCAGCGCCTCGCTGTCGCCGTAGCCGGCGGCGTTGAGCCGGCGGATCGCCTCGATGCTGCCTTGATAAACGCCCTTGCCACGCTGCTGGTTGACGTTGTCCTCCAGGTAGCACGGCAGGGACGCCACGATCCGCACGCCCTGCCCGGCCAGAAATTCGGGCAGGTCCTGGTAGCCTTCCTCGAGCACGATGGTCAGGTTGCAGCGGTCGATCACGGTGACGCCCCGGGCCCGGGCGGCGCGCACCAGATCGCGGAAGTGCGGGTTCATCTCCGGGGCGCCGCCGGTGAGATCCAGCACCCGCACCTCGCCCTGGTCGAGCACCGCGATCACCTGGTCCACGATCTCCCGGCTCATCAGCTCGGTGCGGGTGGGGCCGGCGTTCACATGGCAGTGCACGCAGCTCAGGTTGCACAGGTAGCCCAGGTTCACCTGCAGAATGCGGGTGCGGCGCCGGCGCAAGCGGGGAAAATCGGTGTGGCTGCGCAGCAGCAGGGGCCGGGTGTCCTTCATGGCGCGCTCCTCGGGGTAGGGACTGCTTTCACGCCCTATGGATGCATGATCAGGGGAAACGTTACGTCAAAAACGCGGCTGGAGGCGAGGGAAATGGCGCCCCGAGCAGGAGTCGAACCTGCGGCCTAGCGCTTAGGAGGCGCTCGCTCTATCCAACTGAGCTACCGGGGCATTTAAAAACGTTGTCGTGCATTCACCTGTCCGAGTGCTCGGAATGGAGCGAACGCGCTTTTTAT
>NZ_JABJWH010000035.1:19882-54568 GCF_015265435.1 Alloalcanivorax profundimaris
ATTTAAAAACGTTGTCGTGCATTCACCTGTCCGAGTGCTCGGAATGGAGCGAACGCGCTTTTTATGGCGCCGCTCGCCCTCCGGGCCCCGGCCTCGCGGCGGTATCCGCGAGGCGTGAACGCGGCCGGCGCTGTGCGCCGGAAGGCCCCGCGTTCACCCAACTGAGCTACCGGGGCTATCCACGAGAGAGCCTATTGTAGTGATCCGGGGCGGGGATGCCAGTCGTCGGGCTTTACCGGCTTTTACCTCCGGCGACTTTACCGGCCTGGCGGGGCGGGCTAGCGTCGGAGGGACCTTAACGACGACACCTAGGGAGAGGGAATCATGAGTAAGATATTGGGTTTGATCATTCTGGTGCTGGATATCCTGGCGATCATCAAGATCGTGCAGTCCGGCGCCAGCACCGGTGAAAAAGTGCTGTGGGTCTTGCTGGTGGTGGTGCTGCCGCTGCTGGGCCTGATCATCTGGGCGCTGTTGGGGCCCGGTTCGCCGGTTAAGAAGTAGGCGAGCGACGGCGCTACGTCGGTCCCGGCCGCGCAACGCGGCCGGGCCGGCGGTTAACCGCCGGCGGCGTTGAGCAGGGCTTGGTTGTCGCGGCTGATCAGCCAGAACAGCACGCTGGCCAGGGACACCATGAGAAACTGCATGTGTTGCTTGCGGCCGCGCAGCCAGGCTTCCGGCCAGTAGTCGCGCACCGCCGCCACCTTTTCCACCGCGAACAGTAGCATCACCGCCACTCCCATCAGCGGCGCCGCCAGCCAGGCCGGCAGAAACGGCGTGGCGCAGGCCGCCACCAGCAGCAACGAAGCCAGCGGCGCCAGGGTACGTCCCTCCCGCGCCAGTTCGGCGCCGAAATAGAGCCCCACCTGAAGCAACACATAGAGCGCCACCAGCAGATGCACGATGGGCACCCAGGGCCGGGCGGTGACCGGGTCCGGCAGCCAGATGGCGGAGGCCATGGCCACCACCACGAAGCCGTGGGCGAATTGCAGGCGCGACAGGGTGACCAGGGTGTCCGGCAGTTCCGGGGCGCGAGGCAGGCGCATCGGGGCTCCTTAATCGGGTTTCAGCGATGGTTCAGAGATAGGGTTCGAGCAAATGGGCCAGGGCGTTGCGGATGTGCCGCCAGCGGGCCATGGCGCGGAAATCCGCGTCGCTCATCGGCCGAGCCCGGTCCAGGCGCTGGTCGATCAGCACATTGGCGGTCTCCGCGAGGGGATCATCATAGCATTCCAGGTCGAATTCGAAGTTAAGGCGCAGGCTGCGCGCGTCCCAGTTGCCGGAGCCGAACTGCACCCAGTGGCCGTCCACGGTGAGCAGCTTGGTGTGGTCGAAGGGCGGCGCCGAGAAATACACTTCGGCGCCTTCCCGGGCAAGCCATTTGATGGCGTGCAGGCTGGCCCACTGCACCAGCCGCAGATTGTTCTTCTCCGGCACCATGATCACCAGGCGCACGCCGCGCAGGATAGCCAGCTGCAGGGTGGCGAGCAGGGTCTGGTCGGGCACGAAATAGGGGGTGACGATGCGGATTTCCCGTTCGGCGGCGCCGATCGCCGCCATCAGGGTCAGGCGGCGTTTGTCGAAGTCCGCGTCCGGGCCGGCGTTGATGCCCCGGGCCTGGACGCTGCCGGCGTTCAGCTCGCCGACGTAGTTGTCGTCCAGCACCTCGCCGCAGGTGAACACCCAGTCGGCGGCGAAGCTGAGCAGCAGGTGGGCCACCGCCGGCCCCTCCAGCCGGGCGTGCAGGTCCTGGATGCGCGCCGGGGTCTGGATGTAGCCGGCGCGGATGTTGGCGCCGCCGGTGAAGCCCAGGGCCCGGTCCACCACCATCAGTTTGCGGTGGTTGCGCAGGTTCATATAGGGCATGCGCCAGGGCGCCATGGAATGCAGGAAGCGCTGCACCGGCACGCCCCGGCGGCGCAGGTAGCCGGTGATCGGCGGCAGCGAGTAGAGCGCGCCGACGCCGTCCACCAGCACCCGCACCTGGACGCCGCGCCGGTGGGCGCGCACCAGGGCGTCCGCCAGGGGGCGGCCGGCGGCGTCGTTGCCGAAAATGTAGGTGGCCAGAAAAACGCTGTCGCGGGCCTGGTCCACCGCCTCGACCATGGCGTCCAGGGCCGCCGGCGCTTCCATCAACGAGACCCGGTTGCCGCCGGTGAGCGGTAGCCGGGTAAGCCGGCCCACCAGCCGCGCCAGCACCTGCAGACGGGGCGTCTGCAGCGGCGTGCCCTGCTCGGCGCCGGCGCGCAGGGCGGCGTCGATACCGCCGCCGGTGAGCTGCCGGGCGCGCCGCTGGATGCGGTTGACGCCCAGCATCAGGTAGAGCGCCGCGCCCAGCACCGGCACCAGCCACACCAGGCCGGTCCAGGCGGCGGCGGCGCGGGCGTCACGTTTGTGCTGGGCCACGTGCAGCGTCACCCAGACCGCCAGCACCACGCCGAGGGTGGCGGCGATCGCCGGCCAAAAGGTATTCAGCCAGGCCAGGCCGCGTTCCACCGGCGCGGCGATCCCGGCGACCATGTCCTGCATCTCGATCTCCTGGAAACCGGGCAAACATAACACGGATCGCCGGCTCGAACCCGGCCGCGCGGCCCCGCCGGGGCTTTTGCGCTTTGCCGGGCCAGACCGTAGAATGGCCCGCCTTGAGGAGCCGCCGCGCGATGCCCGACCGGCCCGGCCTCCTTGACCCTCCGCGTACAGTACGCGCCTTGCTCCGGACCAAGCATTACCGGAGACACACGGGAACCCCGGGTTCCCCGGCTCTCCGGAGCCCGATTCGCGCCGGTGTCACCGGCTGTCAGAAGAGATCGAACAATCACACTGGTGAAGGAGCCTCGCGCGCTCCTTAAGCGGCCAGTCTACCGGCGCGCGCCCATTGCCCGCCGGCATGATGAGGAGCGAAAACCATGTCAGAAGCCAACACGGTCATCCCGCTGCGCGAGCACCAGGAGCCGGCCCACCAGGAACCGCGCCGTTTCAAGGTGTTCACCGCCCGCCAACTGGATAAGATCACGCAGTTGGAGCGTCTCGACGAGGATACCCGCTTCGCCATGCGGGTGGTCGCCAACGTGCTGCCGTTCCGGGTCAATGAGTACGTCATCGAGGATCTGATCGACTGGGACAAGGTGCCCGAGGACCCGATCTACCAACTCACCTTCCCGCAGAAGGACATGCTCGCCCCGGAGCACTTCGACAAGGTGGCCGAGGCCCTGCGCGGCGGCGACAAGGAGGAGATCGACGCCGCCGTGGCGGAAGTGCGCGAGGCGCTCAACCCGCACCCCGCCGGCCAGATGGAACACAACATTCCCGAAGTGGACGGCGAGAAGATCGACGGCATTCAGCATAAGTACGCGGAAACCGTGCTGTTCTTCCCCAGCCAGGGCCAGGTGTGCCACAGCTACTGCACTTTCTGCTTCCGCTGGGCCCAGTTCATCGGCGACAACGATCTCAAGATCGCCGCCAAGGAAGCCGGCCAGCTCAAGCGCTACGTGCAGGCCCACCCGGAAATCACCGACATTCTGATCACCGGCGGCGACCCGCTGGTGATGAAGACCAAGAACCTGCGCGCCCACATCGAGCCGCTGCTGGAGCTGGAGCAGATCCGCACCATCCGCATCGGTTCCAAGGCCCTCACCTTCTGGCCCTACCGTTTCGTGTCCGACAAGGACGCCGACGATCTGCTGGATCTGTTCCGCGAGGTACAGGCCGCCGGCAAGCACCTGGCGCTGATGGCCCACTACAACCACTGGCAGGAACTGGAGCCGGCCATCGCCCGGGAAGCGATCCGTCGGGTGCGCGAAACCGGCGCCCAGATCCGCGCCCAGGGCCCGCTGCTGGCGCACATCAACGACAACGCCGACGACTGGGCGCGCCTGTGGCAGACCCAGGTGGAGCTGGGCATCGTGCCCTACTACATGTTCGTGGAGCGCGACACCGGCGCCCGGCACTACTTCGAGGTGCCCCTGGCCCGCGCCTGGGAAATCTACCGGGACGCCATGCAACGGGTCTCCGGCCTGGCGCGCACCGCCCGCGGCCCGAGCATGTCCAGCCATCCGGGCAAGGTGGAAATCCAGGGCATCACCGAGATCCACGGCGAGAAGGTGTTCGTGCTGCGCCTGATCCAGGGCCGCAACGCGGACTGGGTGCAGCGCCCGTTCTTCGCCAAATACAACCCGGACGCCACCTGGCTCAACCACCTGGAGCCGGCCTTCGGCGAGGACCGCTTCTTCTTCGACGACGAACTGGCGGACATGGAAGGCTGAGCGGGTGGGAGCAGGCGCTACAGCAGCGCCGCCAAGCGCGCCAGCGCCCGCTCCACCCGGTTGTCCCAGCGCACCGCGCAGTTCAGCCGCAGGCAGTGGTCGAACTTGCCGGAGGCGGAAAACAGCGGCCCCGGCGCGAAGCTCACCCCGGCGTCCAGGGCCCGCTCCGCCAGCTCCGTGGTGTTCACCCGGCCGGGCAATTCCAGCCATAGCACGAAGCCGCCAGCGGGCCGGCTGACCCGGGTTTCCGCCGGGAACAGCCCGGTGACCCGGTCGGTCATGCGCGCCACCGCCCGGGCATGCTGATCCCGCACCCGCCGTAGATAGCGGTCGTAATGGCCGTGATCCAGAAAATGCGCCAGCGCCAGTTGCGACGGCGTGGCCACCGATACGGTGTTGATGAACTGCAGGTACTGGGCCCGCTCCAGATCCAGGCCCGGCACCAGCCAGCCCACCCGCATGCCCGCCGACAGCGTCTTTGAACAGGAGGCGCAGTAGAACACCCGGCCGTCCCGGTCCCAGGCCTTGATCGGCAGCGGGCGCGGGCCGTTCAACGGCAGGTCGCCGTAGATGTCGTCCTCCACCAGGGGCACGTCGTGCTCCCCCAGCAATCGCAGCAGCGCCTGTTTGCGCTCGTCCGACATGCAGGTGCCCAGGGGATTGGAGAAGTTCGGCACCACCACGCAGGCGGCCACCGGCCAACGCTCCAGGGCCAGGCTCAGCGCCTCCAGGGACAGACCCCGGATCGGGTCGGTGGGGATCTCCAGGGCGTTCAGGCCGAGGGATTCGATCACCTGCAGCAGGCCGTAGTAGGTGGGCGACTCAATCGCCACGGTGTCGCCGGGCTTGGTCAGCATGCGCAGGGCGATGGCCACGGATTCCTGGCAGCTGTTGGTGATCAGTATCTCCTCCGGGGACACCGGGCAGCGCAGCGCCGCCAGGCGCCGGGCCAGGCCGGCGCGCAGTTCCGGGGCGCCGGGCGGGAACTCGTAGCCCACGCAGCGGCGGCGCTGCTCGCGCAGCACGGTGCGGAAGGCTCGCTCCATCTGTGCCACCGGCTGGAAATCCGGGTCCGCCACCGCCGCGCCCAGGTTGACCACCGACGGGTCGTTGACCGCCTGCACCATGCGCAGAACCCGCTCCTGGCCGGTCACCGGGCGCGGGCGGCGGCCGGCGCGGGGCAGGCTGGGCGCGTCCCGACGGGCCGGCGGCGGGCACACGAAGAAACCGGAACGGGGCCGCGCCTCCAGCACGCCACGCTGCTCCAGTTCCCGGCAGGCGCTCACCGCCGTGGCCACGCTGACGCCATGCTGTTCCCCCAGCTTGCGCACCCCGGGCAGGCGGCTGCCCACCGGGTAGACCTGGTCGCGAATCAGCGTCTGCAGCTGGTCCGCCAGTTGTTCATAGCGTTTGTCGGCGTAGGCCATGGCCACGCGCCCTCCTCGTCAATCCCCGTCACCGGCACAGTTGCCATGAATAGAAACAGCACAGTTTAAATTCATTACCAACTGTATCGGTTCAATTTCTCCATTTTATATCTGTATCGATTCACGCCGTCCACCTAGGCTGATCACTCAACCAACGAACTGACCAGGACACATGCCCGCCATGCCCTTTGAACAACTGATCGCGCTGATCGGCTTCGTGGCCGTGATGACCGGCACCCCGGGCCCCAACAACCTGATGCTGATGGCGAGCGGCGCCAACGCCGGTTTCCGCCGCTCGTTGCCGCACATTCTCGGCATCGCCTTCGGTTGCCAGGTGATGCTGCTGTGCGTGGCCCTGGGGCTGGGCTCGTTGTTGAGCCGCTTTCCCCAGGCGGTGACCGCGCTGCGCCTCGGCGGTGCCCTCTATCTGCTGTATCTGGCCTGGCGCTTGGTGCGCACCCGGCAACTGAGCGAAACGGATCGCGAGGCGCGCCCACTGACGTTCACCCAGGCGGCGCTGTTCCAGTGGGTGAACCCCAAGGCCTGGATGATGATCCTCACCGGCATGGCCACCTTTACCCAGCCGGACCGTTTCACCGCCAGCGTGATCCTGGTCGCCGGCGCCTTCCTGATCGTCGGGTTGCCTCTGATCAGCGCCTGGAACCTGTTCGGCGCGACCCTGAAGAACCGACTGCACCAAGGGCATCGCCTGACGGTGTTCAACCGGGCCATGGCGGTATTGCTGGTGGCCTCACTCTACCCCACCTTCGGCATTCAACCCGGGCTGGCCGACGACACCAGGGCCGCCAGCGCGCGGGAAGGAGCCTTCAGCGCCGGGGAAGGAGCCATCAGCGCCAGGGAAAGAGCCATCAGCGCCGAGAAAAGTGCGATCGGCGCGGATCAGGGAACCTCCGATGCCCCGGAACGGCGCCGCCCGCGCTGGTGGCTGAGCGTAATGTAAGCCGCGCCGGGTCCGTCCCGCTGAAATAATCGCCGGCGGGGCGCGCCGGTCCTTCCTCCGCCCCGCCGTCTCCCTTAGGCTTACGCCCTTGGCAACTCGTCCCAAGGAATGTCCATGCAAAACGGTTTCATGGTGCTGCACGGTAACCGGCTGGAGACACTCACCGAGGTGGTGTCGGACTGGTTACGGCGCCACCCCTTGCCGCCGCTGGCGGAGGAAACCGTGCTGGTGCAGTCCAACGGCATGGCCCAGTGGCTCAAGCTCAACCTGGCGGAGCCGGAAGCCCTGGGCATCGCCGCCGGCTTCAGTTTCCAGATGCCGGCCCGCTTCCTGTGGAGCGCCTACCGCACCGTGCTCGGCGAGGACCGGGTGCCGCGCACCTCGCCGTTCGACAAGTCACGCCTGCTGTGGCGGCTGTACCGGCTGCTGCCCACCCTGCTGCACGAGGACGCCTTCGAGCCCCTGCGTCATTTCCTGGACGACGATGGCGACGGCCGCAAGCGCCACCAGCTGGCGGAACGGCTGGCCGACCTGTTCGACGCCTACCAGGTGTACCGGGCGGACTGGCTGGCGGACTGGGAGAACGACGACGACCGCCTGCGCCGGGCGCCGGACCGCCGCGACGCCGACCCGCTGCCGCCGGGCCAGCACTGGCAGCCGGCCCTGTGGCGGGCGCTGCTCGCCGACCTGCCCGAGGACCGGCGGCACCTGAGCCGGGCGGCCATCCACGAGGCCTTCGTGGAACGCCTGGACAGCGACACGCCGCCGCCGGGCCTGCCGCCCCGGGTGCTGGTGTTCGGCATCAGCGCCCTGCCCCAGCAGGCCCTGGAGGCGCTGGCGGCGATCAGCCGTCACGCCCAGGTGCTGATGCTGGTGCAAAACCCCTGCAAGCATTACTGGGCGGACATCGTCGAGGACCGCCACCTGCTGCGCGCCCAGCTGGACGGCCGCCGCCGCCACCTGAGCGCGCCGCCGGACAACCCCGTGCACCCGCTGCTGGCCGCCTGGGGCAAGCAAGGCCGGGATTTCATCGGCCTGTTGTACGGCCACGACGACCCGGACCATTACCAGGGCGCGTTCCAGAACCAGATCGACCTGTTCCTGGACCAGGACGGCCCGCTCACCCTGCTGCGGCAACTCCAGCAGGACGTGCTGGAGCTGTCGCCCAACCCGGCGCCGGCGGAACGACCGGTGGCGGCCCCCGACGGCTCGCTACAATTCGGCGTCGCCCACGGCCCGCAGCGCGAGGTGGAGATCCTGCAGGACGCCCTGCTGGCGCGCTTCGCCGAAGACCCGGAGTTGCGCCCCCGGGACGTGATCGTGATGGTGCCGGACATCGAAGCCTACGCGCCCCACATCGACGCCGTGTTCGGCCGCCTGGAGCGCGACGACCCGCGCCACCTGCCCTATACCCTCAGTGACCGCAGCGCCGGCGCCGCCTCGCCCCTGGCCAACGCCGTGGAGGCGCTGCTGCATCTGCCGCAATGGCGCTTCACCGCCGCCGACATCCTCGACCTGCTGGACGTGCCCGCTTTGCGTGGGCGCTTCGGCATTCCGGAAAGCGCCCTGCCGCAACTGAGCCGCTGGATCGAGCAGGCCAACATCCGCTGGGGGCTGCATGAGCGCCAGCGCGCCAGCCTGGACCTGCCCGGCTTCGAGCAGAACAGCTGGGCGTTCGGCCTGCGCCGCATGCTGGCCGGCTACCTGATCGGCGACGGCCCGGCCTGGCGGGGCATCGAGCCCCTGGACGAGGTGGCCGGCCTGGGCGCCGAGCTGGCCGGCCGCCTGGCGCGGCTGCTGGACACCCTGGACCACCATTGGCGGGCGTTCCGGGAGCCGGCGCCGCCGCCTCAGTGGCGGCAGCGCTTCGGCGCCCTGCTGGACGACCTGTTCGAGCCGGAGGAGACCGACGACCAGGCCCTGGACGCCGGCCTGCGCGACGCCCTCAACGACTGGCTGGCGGCCTGCGAACAGGCGGATTTCCACACCCCGCTGCCGATCACCGTGGCCCGCCGCCCGCTGCTCGACGCCCTCAACGCGGAAAGCCTGGCCCAGCGCTTCATGGCCGGGCGCATCAACTTCTGCACCCTGATGCCGATGCGCGCCATCCCGTTCCGGCACGTGTGCCTGCTGGGCATGAAGGACGGCGACTACCCGCGCCAGCAGCAGCCCATGGATTTCGATCTGATGCGTCACTGGGGCGCGCCCGGCGACGACGGCCGCCGCCGCAGTCAGTACCGCCCCGGCGACCGCTCGCGGCGGGAGGACGACCGCTACCTGTTCCTGGAAGCCCTGCTGAGCGCCCGGGACAGCCTCTACATCAGTTGGACCGGCCGCCACGCCCGGGATAACAGCGAGCGGCCGCCCTCGGTGCTGGTGGCGCAGCTGCGCGACCATCTGGACCAGCGCTGGACCACCAACGACGGCGCCCCGATCACCGAACGGCTCACCGTGGAGCACCCCCTGCAGCCGTTCAGCGCCCGCTACTTCCACGGCCCCGGGGACGGCGAGCCGGCGCCGCCGCCCACCTTCGCCGACGAATGGGAGCCCCTGCACCGGCCGGCGCCCGCCGGCCCGGACAACGCCCCCCTGCCGGCGCCGGCGGACAGCGAACCGGTGGCCGCCGAGGCCCTGGGCCGCTTCCTCAAGCAGCCGGTGGCGCACTTCTTCCGGGAACGGCTCAAGGCGGGCCTGGAGCAGGAGCACCGGACCCTGGAGGACACCGAGCCCTTCACCCTGGACGGCCTGGATCGCTGGCAGCTCCAGGACCGGCTGCTGGAAGCGGCGCGCCGCGCCGGCGGCGACGGCTTCCAGGCCGCCCTGGCGGACACCCTGGACCACCTGGCCGGCGGCGGCGCCCTGCCCCTGGCGCCCTTCACCGAAGCCAGCCGGGAATCCCTGAGTCTGCCCCTGAACCGGCCCCTGCGCGCCTATTTCGAGAGCCTGGGCGGCACCCGCGGGCCGCTGCCCCAACGGGAAGTCACCCTGAGCCTGGACGGCCTGGCGGTGGAGGACTGGCTCACCGATCTGCTCGACGGCGAGGACGGCCCGCGCCGGCTGCTGCTGATCACCGGCGGCCTGCAAAACCGCTGGCGCAAGCTGTGCACGCCCTGGGCGGTGCACCTGCTGGCCTGCGCCGACGGGCTGGCGCTGACCACCGAGCTGGTGGCCCAGGACGGCGGCGCCGTGCTGCCACCGCTGGCCGCCGAGGCGGCCCGGGGCCACCTGGCCGCCCTGGCCCGGGGCTGGGCCGAGGGCCTGCGCCGGCCCCTGCCGGTGGCCTGCGACACCGCCTTCGCCTGGCTGGGCGGCCTGGACAAGGAACGCCACGAACGGGACGCCCGCGCCGCCTTCGAATCCGGCTTCAGCCATGTGGGCGAAGCGGACCGGGACGCCGCCCTGCGCCGCGCCTGGCCGGACTTCGATGCCCTGCTGGCCACCGAGGAGGACGGCGCGCCGGCCCTGGCGGCCTGGGCGGAACGGCTCTACCGCCCGCTGTTCGACCAGGTGCAATGGCGCCGGCCCGGGGAGGACGCCCGATGAGCGAACGCCCCCTGCCACTCACCTTTCCGCTGCACGGCACCCGCCTGATCGAGGCCAGCGCCGGCACCGGCAAGACCTTCACCCTGGCCGCCCTGTATCTGCGCCTGGTGCTCGGCCATGGCGGCGAGGCGGCCTTCCCGCGCCCGCTGCTGCCGCCGGAAATCCTGGTGGTGACCTTTACCGAGGCGGCCACGGAGGAATTGCGCGAGCGCATCCGCGACCGCCTGGCGGAGGCGGCCCGGGCCTTCGCCGGCGACCGGGCCGGCGGCGACCCGATTCTCGATGAGCTGCTGGCCGCCTACCCGGACGACGCCGACCGGGTCGCCGCCGCCCGACGCCTGGACGCCGCCGCCCAGTGGATGGACGAAGCCGCCATTTACACCATCCACGGCTTCTGCAACCGCATGCTCAAGCAGCACGCCTTCGACTCCGGCAGCCTGTTCAACCTGGAACTCAACGAGGACGCCAGCGAGGAACAACACCGCGCCGCCTGCGATTACTGGCGCACGGTGATCGGGCGCTTCCCGGCCGCCGCCGCGCCGGCCCTGCGCGGCGCCGGCCTGGACGGCCCGGAGGCGCTGCTGGCCGCCGCCCGCCCGCTGTTCGGCCATGTCGGCGCCGCCACCGAGCTGCCGGCCACGGTGCGCCACTGGCTGGACACGGCGGGCCCCCAGCGCGAGCTGGAGGATCGCGCCCGCGCCACCCTGGCCGCCGAACTGCCGGCCCTGCGCGCCTGGGTCAGCGAGGCCCTGGACAACAAATGGCTCAACGGCAACAGCTACCGGGCCGGCTCGGTGCCCGCCATGCTCGACGCCCTGGCCCGCTACGCGGAGGGTTTTCCGGGCACCGGCCGGGACGACCTCAAGGCCCTGGAGCGCTTCTCCCTGGATGGCCTGAAGCTGACCAAGGCGGGCCAGGACCGGCTGCCGGAGCTGGCCTGCTTCGAGGCCCTGCAGCGGGTGCTGGAAAGCCGCCAGGACAATGCCCTGCCCCGGGCCGCGCTGCTGGAGCACGCCGCCGCCTGGATCGAGGACCGGGTGGCGATGATGCGCCGCCAGACCGCCACCATGGGCTTCGACGACATGCTCACCCGGCTGCGCGACGCCCTGGCGGACGCGGCCAACGGCCCGCGCCTGGCGCGGGTGATCCGCGCCCAGTTCCCGGTGGCCCTGATCGACGAATTCCAGGACACCGATCCGGTGCAGTACCGCATCTTCTCCACCCTGTACGCCGGCCAGCCGGACATCGGCTGGTTCATGATCGGCGACCCCAAGCAGGCCATCTACGCCTTCCGGGGCGCCGACGTGCACACCTATCTGGCGGCCCGGTCGGACACCGAGAGCCAGCACACCCTGGACCGCAACTACCGCTCCGCCAAGGCCATGGTGGACGGGGTGAACCGCCTGTTCGAACACGGCGAGCGGCTGTCCGGGGATGTGTTCCTGATGGACGGCCGCATCCCCTTCCAGCGCGTCACCGCCGAGGGCCGCAAGGAGCACCTGGAAATCGACGGCGCCGCCCACGCCGGCGTCACCCTGTGGGTGGAGGACGACGACAAGGCGGTGAGCAGCGGCGCCTACCGGCACCGCCAGGCGGAGCGCGCCGCCGGCGAGATCGCCCGCCTGCTCAACGGCGCCGAGGACGGCCACACCGGCTTCCGCCGGGAGGACAATGTTGAATTCACCCCGCTGCGCTCCCGGGACATCGCCGTGCTGGTGCGCGACCGCAACGAGGCGGCGGCGATCCGCCAGGCCCTGGCGGCGCGCCGGGTGCGCAGTGTTTATCTGTCCGACCAGGATTCGGTGTACGCCACCCCGGAGGCGGCGGACCTGCTGCGCCTGCTGAGCGCCTGCGCGGCGCCGGAGGCGGACGCCCGGGTACGCAGCGCCCTGGCCTGCGCCACCCTGGACCAGCCCTACGCGGCCCTGGACCACCTCAACCGGGACGAGCGCGCCTGGGAGGCCATGGTCGACCGCTTCCACGGGTACAAGCACCAGTGGCAACGCCAGGGCGTGCTGCCCATGCTGCGCGGCCTGCTGCTGGATTTTCAGGTGCCGGAGCGGTTGAGCCGCACCCTGGACGGCGAGCGTTCGCTCACCAACCTGCTGCACCTGGCGGAGCTGATGCAGCAGGCCGCCGGCCAGCTGGACGGCGAGCAGGCGCTGATCCGCCACCTGCGCGAGGCGGTGGAGGACGGCGGCCGGGGCGGTGACGACAGCATCCTGCGCCTGGAAAGCGACGACGACCGGGTACGGGTGATCACCATCCACAAATCCAAGGGCCTGGAATACCCGCTGGTGTTCCTGCCCTTCATCTGCGGCTTCCGGCCGGCGGAAACCAGCAAACCGCCGCTGCGCTATCACCAGAACGGCGAACTGGTGGTCAACCTGGAACCGGACGACGCCGCCGGCGCCCTGGCGGACCGGGAACGGCTGGCCGAGGACATGCGCCTGCTCTACGTGGCCCTGACCCGGGCCCGCCACGCCTGCTGGCTGGGGCTATCGCCCTATGCCCGCGGCAACGGCAAACGCAACCAGCTGGACGGCAGCGCCATCGGCCGATTGCTGTTCGGCCCGGACGGTGTCGCCAACGACGGCCTGAGCGCCGCCCTGGCGCCGCTCGATGACGACGCCATCCGCGTCACGGCGCCGCCGCGGGACAACGACACCATTCACCGCCCCAGCGACCAGGAACGGCCCTGGCGCGGCGCCGCCCGGTTCTCCGGCCGCCGGGCGGAAACCTGGTGGATCGCCAGCTACAGCGCCCTCAAGCAGGTGGAAGACGACACCCTGGCGCCCTCCGATCCGCGCGGCGACCGGCTGGCGGAACACGACGGCGAGGCGGCGCCGGTGGCGGACGACATCGAGCCCCGGGGCATCCACGCCTTCCCGCGCGGGCCCCTGCCCGGCCTGCTGCTCCACGACCTGCTGGAGCAGGCCGGCCGCGACGGCTTCGCCGCCACCCTGGCGGCGCCGGAGGAGCTGGACCGGCGCGTCCAGGAGAGCCTGGCGGCGCGCCACTGGCAGGACCACGAAAGCATGCTCCAGGACTGGTGGCGGGCGGCGCTGCGCACGCCCTTCGACCTGGGCGGCGACGCGGCGGCGCTCGCCGACCTGCCCACGGCGGTGCCGGAAATGGAGTTCCTGTTCCCGGCCCGGCGCGTGCCGGTGGAGGCCCTGGACCGGCTGATCCGCGACCACATCGCGCCGGGCGTGCCGCGCCCACGCCTGGAGGCGGACACCCTGAACGGCATGCTCAAGGGCTTCATCGACCTGGTGTTCGAGCACCGGGGCCGCTATTACGTGCTGGATTACAAATCCAACTGGCTGGGGCCCGACGACCGCGCCTACACCCGCGACACCATGACCACGGCGATCCTGGAAAGCCGCTACGAGGTACAGTACGCCCTCTATCTGCTGGCCCTGCACCGCCTGCTGCGCGCCCGCCTGGGCCCGGACTACGACCCGGACCGGCACCTGGGCGGCGCCGTCTATGTGTTCCTGCGCGGCCTGAACAGCCCGGACGCCGGCGCCGTGTTCGAGCGCCCGGCCACCGGGCTGATCACCGCCCTGGACGAACTGTTCGTACCCGGAGGTCACGATGCAGGCTGATTTGTTCACCGCCCCCGCCTGGCGGGACGCCCTGGCGGCCCTGCGCGATCAGGGGCTGCTGCGCGACCTGGACGTGGCGGTGGCGGAATTCCTGCACCGCCAGGCGCCGGACGCGGAACCGGCGGCGCTGCTGCTGGCGGCGCTCACCAGCGGCCAGCTGGCCGCCGGCCATCTGTGCCTGGACCTGCGCGAGCCGGAGCTGGAAGCGCGGCTGTGGCCCGCCGGCCGCCCCCCGGAACTCACCGGCCTGCTGCCGGACGCGGTGGCCGACTGGGCCGCGCCGCTCGCCGGCAGCCCGCTGGTGAGCGACGCTGAAGCGGACACCGAACGGGCCCGCGCGCCCCTGGTGTTCGACGGCCGGCGGCTTTACCTGCGCCGTCACTGGACCCAGGAAAACGCCGTGGCGGAACGCATCCGCGCGCGCCTGGCGGACACCGCCGCGCCCCCCACCGGGCTGGCGGAGCGACTGCGCGCCCTGTTCCCGGACCCGCCCGGGGACGGCGAGCCGGACTGGCAGCAGGTGGCCTGCGCCCTGGCCGCCCGCGCCGGGCTCACCCTGATCACCGGCGGCCCGGGCACCGGCAAGACCACCACCGTGGTGCGCCTGCTCGGCCTGCTCCAGGGCCAGGCCATGGACGACGGCCGGCGCCTGCGCATCCGCCTGGCGGCGCCCACCGGCAAGGCCGCCGCCCGGCTCACCGAATCCATCGGCCGCCAGGTGCGGGCACTGAACGTGGACGCGGCGGTGCGCGATGCCATCCCCACCGAGGTGAGCACCCTGCACCGGCTGCTCGGCACGCGCCCGGACAGCCGCCACTTCCGCCATCATCGCCACAACCCGGTGCACGCCGACCTGGTGGTGGTGGACGAGGCCAGCATGATCGACATGGACATGATGGCCAGCCTGCTGGACGCCCTGCCCCCGGCCTGCAAACTGATTCTGCTGGGCGACAAGGACCAGCTCGCCAGCGTCGAGGCCGGCGCCGTGATGGGCGATCTGTGTCGGCGCTCGGAGCTGGGCCTGTACCGCCCCGACACCCTGGCGTTCGCCCGCGCCGCCACCGGCGCCGACCTGTCACCCTGGGCCGGCGACGGCGGCGGGCTGGCCCAGCAAACCGCCATGCTGCGCCGCAACTGGCGCTTCCAGGGGGCCCCCGGCATCGGCGAACTGGCCGCCGCCATCAACGGCGGCGACCCGGCGGCGGTGAACCGGGTGTTCGCCCGGGACCACGCCACCCTGGAGCGCCGCCGTGGCGACCACGCCCAGGATCTGGCCGCCCTGCTGCTGCATGGCGGCGCCCACGGCGAGGGCCTGCGCGCCCTGGTGGCGGACGCCGCCGGGCCCGCGCCCCACGAGGAGGAAGACCAGCGCGCCCGGGACCTGCTCACCCGTCTCACCGGCCAGCAGCTGCTCAGCGGCCTGCGCGGCGGCCCCTTCGGCGTGGACCGGCTCAACCGCCTGGTCACCGACCACCTGCGCCGCGATGGCCTGGCCGGCGACCACGACTGGTACCCGGGCCGGCCGGTGATGATGACCCGCAACGACTATCAATTGGGTTTGATGAACGGCGATGTGGGCCTGACCCTGCCGCACCCGGACGGTCTGCGCGTGGCCTTCCAGCTGCCGGACGGCCGCGTGCGCTGGGTGCTGCCCAGCCGTCTGGACGCGGTGGACACGGTCTACGCCATGACGGTGCACAAGTCCCAGGGCTCGGAGTTCGACCACGTGCTGCTGGCGCTGCCGGACCGCCCGCACCCCCTGCTCACCCGGGAGCTGATCTACACCGCCGCCACCCGCGCCCGGCGCGCCTTCACCCTGGTCGAGTATGGCCCGCCGGCGGTGCTCGACCAGGCCGTGCGCCGGCGCACCTGGCGCGCCTCCGGCCTGGCCGGAAAACTCGACTGAAGCGGCCAGCCGTTATCGCGACTGAAGTCGCTCCTACAAGACGCGGTAGGAGCGACTTCAGTCGCGAAATGGCCACGTCTCCGGCTTTAATAAAAATCCCCTTTTTTACAAAAAAATATCTTTTTATATAAAAAAACACATTCGTATATTTTCCTGTTGTTTACGTTTCTCCAACCCAATTGCTCCTGTTTTGCCTTTTAATATAGGGCTATTACGCATTCGCATTTGCAAAGGAGCTTGCCATGAATAAGTCCATGATGACCGCCGCGGTGCTTTCACCGCTGTTTATCGCCATTTCCGCCCACGCCGATGAGAATGTGCCCGACCGTTACGGTTACATCGGTGGTCACGTCAGCGAATATTTTTTCTACGACAATCAGGTGACCGGCGACGTCGATGGATTTGATGAGTCCGCCTTCCCCGGCGGCCAGATCGGCTGGCGCTTCAGCCCGAAATGGTCGGTTCAGGCCTGGTACGAGAAAAACGACGAGGTTGACCACAAGTACACCGACCGCGAATCCGAGGTGATCAACTACTACGCCAGCCTGCGGCACCACTTCGACGAAACCAGTTTCCTCGGTTTCGAACCGTACACCGGCATCAACGCCGGGGTGCAGGAGATCAACGACAACGACGAAACCCTGGCCGGCGTGGAGCTGGGCATCCAGCGCGCCCTGTTCAAACACGTACTGCTGGATCTGGGCACGCGGCACGCGTACAGCGTCGATCGGGAATTCTGGGAAGGCCAGGTGTACGCCGGCCTCAACCTGATGTTCGCGGTGAGCGGGCGGGAAACCGACAACGCGCCGCGCCAGGCCACCGACCAGCCGGAACAAGTGATCGTCGGCGACAGCGACAACGACGGCGTGCCGGACGATCGCGACGACTGCCCCGGCACCGCGCCCAACGCCCGGGTCGACGCCAACGGCTGCCAGATCTACAAGATGGTGAACGAGCAGACCATCAAGACCATCTACTTCGAGTTCGATCAGTCCGACGTGCGCGGCCAGTTCAGCGATGAGGTCCGCGACGCCGCGGAACAGTCCCGCCAGGGCGGCAAGGGCCAGATCCGCATCGAGGGCCACACCGACAGCATCGGCAGCGAGCAGTACAACCAGGGCCTGTCGGAGCGCCGCGCCGACTCGGTCAAGAAGCAGCTGATCCAGGAGTACCGCATCGACGCGGACAAGGTGGACACCCGGGGCTACGGCGAAAGCCGTCCGGTGGCGCCCAACGACACCACCGAGGGCCGCGAGAAAAACCGCCGCGCCGACATCATCGTCGAGGGTGAAAACAAGGAACCCCAGTTCAAGGAGTAACCTGAAAAGACCGTGGGAGCGGCTGGGCGGCACACCGCTTCAGCCGCTCCCACTGCTTCCTATAACGTCGCTACAGAGTACAGCCACCGTCCACGGCGATCGCCTGGCCGGTGACGTGCTCCGCGCACGCCAGATAGACCACCAGCTGCCCCATGTCCTCCGGGGTCTGCGCCACGCCCTGGGGCAGCAGCGTCTTCTGATGACGCTCCCAGGACGCTTCCTCGCTCTCCCCTTCTTCCCGCCAGCGTCCGGCCAGGCCGTTCTCGCCACGCCACATGCCGGTGCCAACGATGCCCGGGCACAGCGCGTTGACGGTGATGCCTTCCTGAGCCACTTCCTTGGCCACCGCGTTGGTGAAGCCGATCACCGCGAACTTGGACGCGGAGTAATGGGATATGATACTCTCCTTTTTGCACATACAGACTCAGTCTAGGCGGGCCCTTTGGGCCCGCCATTGAACCAGATCAAAAGTTGGCGTCGCGCCGGTCAGGCCAGGTGATGAACCTCCTGGCGGCCGTACACCGGCGTTTCCAGGCCTTCCATGCGCGCCTTGAGTTGCAAGGCCAGGAAGCGGGAATAGAACCGGGACTGATGCAGGTTGCCGCCGTGAAACCAGAGCCCCTGCTGGGCGGTGGGCTTCCACATGTTGCGCAGCTCGCCCTCCCAGGGCCCCGGGTCCTTGCTGGTGCCGGAGCCCATGCCCCAGCATTTGCCCACCTTGTCGGCCACCTCCTGGGAAATGATGCGCGCCGCCCAGCCGTTCATGGAGCCGAAACCGGTGGCGTAGACGATCAGGTCGGCGGGCAGTTCGCTGCCGTCGGTGAGGGTTACCGAGCGCGGGTTGATTTGCTCGATGCCGACGCCACTGCGCAGTTTGATGTCGCCGTTGGCGACCAGATCGCAGGCGCCCACGTCGATGTAGTAACCGGAGCCGCGACGCAGGTATTTCATGAACAGGCCGGAGCCGTCCTCGCCGAAATCGAGCATGAAGCCGGCGTCGCGCAAACGCTGGTAAAAATCCGCGTCCCGCTCGGCCACCTGGCGGTACACGGGAATGTGGAATTCCGGCATCACCCGGTAGGGCATGGAAGCAAAGGTCAGGTCCGCCCGTTCGGTGGTGACGCCATTGGCCACCGCCTCCTCGGAATACAGCGGGCCAAGCACCAGGTCCATCAGGGTGGCGGACTTGATCACATGGGTGGAGGAACGCTGGATCATGGTGACGTCGGCGCCGTGTTCCCACAGGGCCGCGCAAATGTCGTGGGCGGAGTTGTTGGCGCCCAGCACCACGCAGCGTTTGCCGGCGTAGCCTTCGCCGCCGGGGTGCTGGCTGGAATGGTGCTGCTCGCCTTCAAAGCTGTCCATGCCCGGGATGTCGGGCACATTGGGCATGCCGGACATGCCGGTGGCCAGCACCAGCTGTTTGGGGCGCAGGGTCACGGTGTCGCCGTCGCGGCGCACCGTCACCCGCCATTCGCCGGCCTGCTCGTCATACCGGGCGCCGGTGCATTCGCTACCGCCCCAGTAGTTGATCTCCATGACCCGGGTGTACATTTCCAGCCAGTCGCCAATCTTGTCCTTGGGCGAGAACACCGGCCAGTTGTCGGGAAACGGCAGGTACGGAAGGTGGTCGTACCAGACCGGATCGTGCAGGCACAGGGACTTGTAGCGATTGCGCCAGGAATCCCCGGGGCGCGGGTTCTTCTCCACCACGATGGTGGGCACGTTCAGTTGCCGCAGCCGCGCCGCCAGGCCGATGCCGCCCTGGCCGCCACCGATGATCACGCAGTAGGGCTGGCGGCTATAGCCCAGTTCCGCCTGCTCCGCCTGGCGTTCCTCCAGCCAGCTGCGGCGGTCCTTGAACACGCCATGGCGGGCGCCCTTGGGCCGGTTGGCGCCCCGTGGTTCCGGGTAATCGCGCAGTTCCTTCAAGGTGGTGAGCAGGGTCCAGGCCTTGCCGTCGCGCAGGCGCAGATGGCCCTCGCCATGGCCGAGCCGGGTTGTAAAGGTGATCCAGGCCTCGATCACGCCGTCGGTCTCGGTGGCCTCGCCGTCCAGGGCCCAGTCGGACGGCGCCGTGGATGCCACGGTGGCGTCGATCATGGCGCGCAGCTGGTCGCTGCCTTCGGCGGTTTTCAGGTTCCAGGTAAAAGCCACCAGGTCACGCCAGAAGCCGTTGTCCTCGAACAGGTCGGCGGCGCGGGCCGGCTGGTCGCTCCTCAGAGCCCGGTTCCAGTCATCGAGCCATTGTCGCGCTTGCGCGGTGGGGGTCAGGGTCATGGGGTTCTCCTCGCTGCGTTGTTGTTTTCCGGCCCCGTCGCGAAACGGGGCGCGCCCGGCTCTTCAGCAGAAGCCGTGCCAAGGTGCCCCGGGTGATGCGCCGGGCACCGCAACGACCTGAATGGAAAGGAAAATCCGTGCACGGACGGCGCCGACAAGACGCCCGGACCGGCTCGTTTCCGGCGAACACCCGTAACGCCCTGTAACGGGCCGGCGTTACAGGTGTAACTGGCACTCAAGTCGAATGGTGGCCGGCCGGGCGGCGGGCTAGCCTGGAACCGCTGGGATACCGACAAGAAAAGGCGGAGGTACCATGAGTGCCCTGGAACAGCAGCAACGCCACCATATCGACCGGGTACTCCGGTACGCGGACGGTCACCCCCGGCCGGACAATCCGATCGGCCGTTCCTGGAAGCGCTGTATCGAGGAATACGGCCTCGACCCGGCCAGCCCGAGGCCGGCGCGCATCGTCACCCACCGCATTCTGCGCGAGCATCAGGAGAGCGCCGACGAGTTCCTGAACGTGGCGCGGGCCGGCGTGGAGCAGCTTTACGGCCAGATCGCCCGGCTCGGCTATGTGCTGTTGCTCACCGACCAGAGAGGCATCACCGTGCAGTTTCTCGGCGACCGCCGGCATGATCGTCGCCTGCGCCAGGCCGGGCTGTACCTGGGCGCGGACTGGAACGAGCACCATGCCGGCACCTGCGCGGTGGGCACCTGCATCCGCGAGGGCCGGGCCCTGACCTGCCACCGCCAGGACCACTTCGACGCCACCCACATCGGCCTGACCTGCACCTCCGCGCCGATCACCGATCCCCAGGGGCGTCTGCTGGCGGTGCTGGATATTTCCGCGCTGGGCACCACCCTGTTCGGCACCCTGATCGAGCCGCGCCGACCGCCCCGGCCGCGCGCCGCCGACGATGGCGAACGGGTGCCCGCCCTGGACCGCCTGGCCGCCGACGACCCGGCCATGCGGCGCACCCTGGGCCTGGCCAAGCGCCTGCGTCACCGCGATGTCAGCCTGCTGATCCTGGGCGAGACCGGCACCGGCAAGGAGGTGCTGGCACGGGCCATCCACGATACCGGCGGCCGCCAGGCACGGCCATTCGTGGCGGTGAATTGCGCCGCCATCCCGGAATCCCTGATCGAGAGCGAACTGTTCGGCTACCGGCCGGGCACCTTCACCGGAGCCCGCGCCAAGGGCGCCCGGGGCCTGATTCAGCTGGCCCACGGCGGCACTCTGTTCCTGGATGAAATCGGCGACATGCCGCTGGCCCTGCAAACCCGGCTACTGCGGGTTCTGGCGGAGGGCGAGGTGCTGCCCCTGGGGGCGGAACAGCCGGTGAAGGTGGACTGCCGGGTGATCGCCGCCACCCACCGGGACCCGGCCCGGCTGATCGCCGAGGGCCGCTTCCGCGAGGATCTTTACTATCGCCTCAACGGCGCCACCCTGCGCCTGCCGCCGCTGCGAGAGCGGGCCGACAAGCAGCACGTGATCGCGGTGACCCTGGCGGAGCTGGGGCGGCACCTGGGCCGGCCGGCGCCGCGTCTGCGCGCGGACGCCATGAGCGCCCTGCTGGCCTGCCCGTGGCCGGGCAATGTGCGGCAACTGGCCAATGCCCTGACGTTCGCCGAGGCCACCCGCGACGGCGAGGAGATCACCGTGGCCGATCTGCCCGAGGAATGCCTGGAGCGGGTGATCGGGCCCGCCGCCGCGCCGGTGGACTCCGGCGACCCGGCCCGGGATGAACTGGAGCGGCTGCTCAAACGGCACCAATGGCGGATCAGCCCGGTGGCCCGTCACCTGGGCGTCTCCCGCCCCACGGTGTACCGGCGCATGCGCCGCCACCGGCTGACCCCGCCCAATCAGCGCGACGGCGAGGCGGGCGGGGAAGCGGCTACTTCTCCACCCACTGGCCGGTGGGGGTCTTGATGTACTGGCCGGCGGGGGTCTTCTCGATGGCTTTCTGCCCGGCCAGGTTGGACACCTGATCCAGGGTGATGCCGTTCTGCTTGGCGATGCGCTCGTAGGCGGCGCGCCGTTTTTCGTTGATGTCGGAGACCAGCTCCACCGCCCCCGAGGTGGCCTTCACCACGCCCAGATAGCCGTTCGGCTGCTCGCCCACCAGGCCCTCGGCCTTGGCCTGATCCAGGTCCAGGGCGGCGGCGGCCACGGACAGCAGCAGGGCCACGGCCAGCACCAGGTATCGAATCAATGTCATGGGTCCTCTCCTCAATGCCCTGATCAAAACAGCTCGCTGTCTTCGCTGAAGAGCTGATCAATGTCTTTCTCCACCTTGAGGCGGATTTCATGATCGATCTTCACGTTCAAATTGATGGTGATCGGCTCCTTGGGCGCCTCCAGCGCCACCCGCGGGGTGCAGGCGGCGAGAGGCAGGAGCAGCAGCACCAGCCCGAATGGTTTCATCGTTTCGACTCCGTCATGACCTGATCGGTGATGCGGTCACCGATGCGCAGACTGCGCAACAATTCCAGCACATTTTCCTTGTGGGTGTAATTAAAGACCACCGGCAGACCGTTTCGTTGCGGGTTGACGCCCTGGATGCGCACGGCGGCGTCCAGCCAGCCGTCCGCGGCCATGTCCACGCCGGCCTGGAATTGCTGGATGCGCAGCGGGTTGAGGGCGTCCAGGGCGAGGGACACGGCGCGGTTGGATTGCGCCATGGCCTGGGCGCCGCTGGACGGCAGGATGGCCAGGGACAGCGGCGTTTCGTTGGCGAGCCGGCCCTGGCGCACGGCGATGCTGTCGTGCAGCAGCCGCAGCGGCACATAGCCGCCCACCCGGCCGGACAGGGCCACCGCCGGTTCGCCCTGCAAGGCGGCCACTCGCGACAGTTCGATTTGCGTGATCACCACCGGCTGCCAGGCTGGCGACGGCCAGGTGAGCCGGGGAGTGCGAATCTCGCCACCCAGCACCCGGGCGTGGGCGCGGCGCACGGTCCAGGTGCTCAGATCGCTGTCCAGGTCCAGGCGCAGATCGGTGATCGGCACGCCCACGTCCAGGGACGCCAGGGTCAGCGGCGTCACCGTAGCCAGATGGGCGGCGCCGTCGTCCCAGTTGAGCGCCAGCTCGGCGTCCAGATCCCGGGCCTGCACACTGCCCCAGTCCAGGTCCAGATCGCGGCCGCTGGCCCGGCCGGCGAGATGCAGGGTGTCCGCCCAGCGCCATTCGCCGTCCAGGGTCAGGTCACCGCCCTGGAAGGTGAGCGGCAGCCCCCGGCTCATGGCCGGCCTCAGCGGGGAGGTACCACTCAGGGTACCGGCGTAGCCGCCGGGCCGGGCGCGGCCGCGCAGGTCCAGGCGGGTGTCCCAGCGCGGCACCTGGAGGTCCGCGCTCAGGGTGTCGCCGTCCAGCCGGGCGGTGCCGGTGAGCGGCGGCAGGGTCCAGCGCTCCGCCACCAGGCCCTCCGCCTCCAGGGAGAAGGCGCCCACCGGCCCGCGTTCGGTGAACCGCAGGGGCGTGGTGAGCCGGGCGCTGGCCGGCCGGATCAAGCGGTTGCCGCGCACCGAGCGGCCCAGGGCCAGGCGGGCGCCGGGCAGCACCTGGAATTGGTCCGCGTATTGCCAGCGCCCTTCCAGGGTCAGCGGGCCGTCGCCCAGGGCCGGCAGCGGACCGCCCTGCCCGCTCACCCGACCGCGCCAGCGATCATCGTCCCGGCGCGCTTGCGCGCGGGCCTGGAACGGCAGGTCACCGTAGCGGCCCTCCAGGGTGGCGGTGAGCGGCCAGGCCGGCGGCGTCACCCCGGCCACCGGCACCCGCGCCCGCACGTCCAGATCGCCGCCGCGCAGGCGCAACCGGGCCGGCTCGCCGTGCACGCCGGTGGGGCCGGCGTCGCCGCGCCACTGGCCGCTGAGCCGGTAGCCCTGCCAGCGACCGTCCAGGCTCAGGGCGCCTTGCCACTGGGCGTCGTTGGGGCGCCAGTACACCCGGCTTTCCGTGGTGGTGAGCGTCAGGTCCTGGTAGGTCGCTTCCAGGGGCAGCACGGCCTCGCCTTCCAGGGCCAGCGGCAGGGTCACCGGCTCGCGCAGGCGCAGGCTCACGGCGGGCTCCGGCAGGCTCACCTGGAACGGCGCCAGCCGCGCCCGGCCGTCCGCCCATTGGAAGGCGATGCGCCCCTGCCAGCCCTCGCTGAGCAGCAGCCAGCCCTGGCCCCGGCCGAAGCGTTCCGCGTCGCTGGTCAACGCCACGGCGGCCCGGCCCGGCGGGCCATTGACCACCAGCCGGGCGTCCACCTGGCTCAACGTCGGGCCGCGCCCCTCGGCGATCAGGTCCCGGCCCGGGCTCACCACCCAGCCACCGCCCAGGGCCAGGGGCTCGTCCAGGGCCGCGCGCAGGCGCCAGCGGTCATTGCGCCAGCGGGCGTTCAGGGTCAGATCGCCGGCGGGGCCCTGGCCGTCCAGGCCCAGGTTCCGGCCCAGCACCACCAGTTTGCCCTGGAACAGCTCGCCGGGGTGCCACTCGCCATCGCCCTGTACCGTGGCCCGGCCGGTGGCCTCGCGATCCCCGTCCAGGGCCAGGGACAGCGGCGCCGCGTCCAGGGTGCCGGTGAGCCGCCAGCGGCCCCGGTCGCGCCGGTACTCCCCCTCCAGCTCGCTGCCGCGAAATTCCAGGTGGCCCCGCCAGCGGCCAGCGGCCTGACGCAGACGCGCCATCAGCGGTGGGTAATCCTGGTACTGCAGCGCCCAGACGGTGACATCCAGGGCCGGCAAGGACGGCAGGCTGATGGGCTCATCGGTGGCCGGGCAATCGTGGATGCCCACCGTATCCAGGGTCAGTGTCAGCGGCGCCAGGCCGCTCAGCCGGGCACCGTGCACGTCCACCTGGCGGCAGCCGCCGCTTTCGTACCAGAGCGCGTCCAGGGTGAGTCCCTGGCGCCAGCCGATGCCCTGCCAATGCACGCCGAACAGCGGCGCCGCCAGCAGGGCCACCACCGGCACCAGCAGCAGGATCAGGGGAAGCAGCCAAAAGAGGTGTGTTTTGCGGAAGCGTTTCTGCGCCATCAAGCCTGGGACCTTGTTCCCTGGTCGGGGGCCCCAAGCATGGCGGTTTCCGCGCCAAGAATACAGTCATGGCGCGGGTTCAGGCGTCGGCGAACGCCGCCAGATGGGCGTCGGCGCCGCCGAACAGGCCGTTGATGGCGGTGAGCCGCTTGAAGTAGTGCCCCACGGCCAGCTCGTCGGTCATGCCCATGCCGCCGTGCAGCTGGATCGCTTCCTGGGCCAGGTGGCGGCCGTCCAGGCCCAGCCGCGCCTTGAGCGCGTGCACCGCGCGGCGGGCGTCGGCGTGGCCCTCGGCTACCTTGAGGGTGGCGGCGAGCAGCAGCGAGCGCAACTGCTCCAGGGCCATGAACATGTCCGCCATGCGATGCTGCAGGGCCTGGAAATCGCCGATCGGCACGCCGAACTGGCGGCGGGTCTTGGCGTATTCCACGGTGTCGTCGAGCAGCACCGACAGCGCGCCCACCGCCTCGGCGCCCAGGGCCAGGAGGGCCTCGTCCAGGGTGGCGCGCAGCGGCGCCAGGGCGCCGCCGGGTTCGCCCACCAGGGCCTCGGCGGGCAGGTGCACACGCTCCAGGGTGAGCTTGGCGGCGGTGTGGCCGTCCACGGTGCGATGCGGTGCCAGACTTACCCCGTCCTGGTCCGGCGTCAGCCAGAACAGGGACAGGCCGTGCTCGTCACCGGGGACGCCGCCGGTGCGCGCCAGCACCAGGAGGGCGTCCGCCTGATCGCCGTTAAGCACCAGGGCCTTGCGGCCGTCGAGCCGATAGCCGCCCTGCTCCGCCGTGGCGGTGAGGGCGGTGTTTTCCGGCGCGAACACGCGCTCGTACTCGTCCAGCGCCAGGGCCAGTTGCAGCCGTCCTTCGATCAGCGCCGGCAGGTGACGCTCCCGCCAGGCCGGGCCGGCCCGGCGCAGCAGACCGCCGCCCAATACCACCGTGGGCACATAGGGCGCCACCACCAGGCCACGCCCCAGTTCCTCCATGAGCACCAGGGTTTCCACCGGGCCGCCACCCAGGCCACCGTCGTCCTCGGCGAACGGCAACGCCAGCCAGCCCAGCTCGGCGAATTGCCGCCACAGGGCCGCGTCCAGGGGCCGCCGGGTCTTGTCCCGGCGGCGGGCTTCGCCGTCATGACCATCGCGCACCCAGCGGCGTACGCTGTCGGCGAGCATTTGCTGTTCTTCCGTCAGGGAAAAGTTCATGGCCTCGCTCCTGATTGGCCGTCAAAGTCCCAGCACCGCCTTGGCGATGATGCCCCTCTGTACCTCGTTGGAACCGCCGTAGATGGAGCAGGCCCGGGCGTTCAGATAGGACGCCATGGTGGTGAGCGCGTACTCCGGCCCCAGCGGCGCCTCGCCGCCACCGGGCACCAGAGCCCCGGGCTGCCAGAGCAGCGCCTGGGCGCCCAGGGTGTCCACCGCCAGCTCGGTGACCCGCTGCTGCAGCTCGGTGCCGAGAATCTTGGTCATGGACGACAGCGCCCCCGGGTCCTTGCCGGCGGACAGCGCCGACTTGATGCGCTGCTCGGTGAACGACAGGGCCAGCACCCGGGTTTCGCAGTCCGCCACCTGGCGACGCCACAGCGGGTCGTCCGCCAGGCTGCCGGTGGCGGTGGCCTGACGGCGGGCCCGGGCCTTGAGTTGTTCCAGCTGCACGCCCAGCCCCGGCGCGTAGTCCTGGCCGCCGCGCTCGAAGGTGAGCAGGTACTTGGCCACGGTCCAGCCGTCATTCTCCTCGCCCACCCGGTTGGCCTTGGGCACGCGCACGTTGTCGAAGAACACCTGGCACTGCTCCGGCACTTCGTCCAGGCCGACGATGGGCTCCACGGTGATGCCCGGCGTGGCCATGTCCAGCAGCAGGAAGGTGATGCCGGCCTGGGGCTTGCCGTCGCGACGGGTGCGCACCAGCAGGAACATGCGGTTGGCGTGGTGGGCGTAGGTGGTCCAGATCTTGGTGCCGTTGATTACGTAGTGGTCGCCGTCGCTTTCCGCGAAGGTCTTCAGCGACGCCAGGTCGGAGCCGGCGCCGGGCTCCGAATAGCCCTGGCACCAGATATCCTCGCCGGACAGGATGCGCGGCAGATAGTGGGCTTTCTGCTCCTCGGTGCCGTAGCCGATCAGACAGGGGCCGCACATCTGCAGGCCCATGGGGATCAGCGGCGGCGCGCCGGCGCGCACCAGTTCCTCGGCGAACACGGTGCGCTGGCCCACGCTCCAGCCGGTGCCGCCGTATTCCCGGGGCCAGTGCGGCGCCGCCCAGCCCTGCTCATGGAGAATGCGCTGCCAGTCCATGGCCTGCTTCACCGGCGCGAACACCGAGGTGGTGAGGCGCCCGGCCTCGCGGATTTCCGGGGTCATGGCGCGTGCCAGAAAGTCGCGGACTTCCTCGCGGAAGGATTGTTCGTGATCGGGAATGGTCAGGTCCATGCCGGCGCTCCTTGAGGGTCACGCCGGGCAGCATAGAACCCGCGCGGTTTCGCCACAGTGACGCAAGCCGCCACCGACCTGTCGGGAACGGTCAGGGACGGGACACCGAAACGAAAAAGCCCGGCATTACGCCGGGCTTCTTCTTTGCGATTTGGTCGGGACGGGAGGGTCCGACAGGTCCCCGGCGCAAGCACCGCTTGCGCCCTGGCGGACGCCCGAGGCATGCAGGCCGAGGGCCGGCAATCCGGCCCGGCGGTATCCGGAAACGAAAAAGCCCGGCATTACGCCGGGCTTCTTCTTTGCGATTTGGTCGGGACGGGAGGATTCGAACCTCCGACCCCCACAACCCC
Organism: Alloalcanivorax profundimaris; assembly: GCF_015265435.1. GTDB lineage: Bacteria > Pseudomonadota > Gammaproteobacteria > Pseudomonadales > Alcanivoracaceae > Alloalcanivorax > Alloalcanivorax profundimaris. The sequence goes on from NZ_JABJWH010000035.1 coordinate 46,989, forward strand.
ATTGTGGTGCGCTACCAGACTGCGCTACGCCCCGAATCGTCGGGCTTCGTCACGGGCACCGTGGCGAAGCGGCGGGAATCATAACGGATAAGCGCGGGGGATGGAACCCGGAATCGGTGCCGATGACACTGTTTGCTCAGGTGTTGAGCACGTCCAGCACGTCCTCCAGCTCGACGATCATCTGGCGGATCATCTGGTGGTAGCGGGTAGCGTGCTCGGCGTTGGCGTCGCCGGAGAGCTGCTGACGGGCGCCGCCGATGGTGAAGCCCTGCTCGTAGAGCAGGCTGCGGATCTGGCGGATGGTGAGCACGTCCTGGCGCTGGTAGTAGCGCCGGTTGCCGCGCCGCTTCACCGGCTTGAGCTGGGGGAATTCCTGCTCCCAGTAACGCAGCACGTGCGGCTTCACGTCGCACAGCTCACTGACCTCACCGATGGTGAAGTAACGCTTGCCGGGGATCGCCGGCAATTCGTCGTTATGACTGGGTTCGAGCATAGTCTTCCACCCGCTGCTTCAATTTTTGACCGGGCCGGAAGGTCACCACGCGGCGCGCGGAGATCGGGATTTCCTCGCCGGTCTTGGGGTTGCGGCCGGGGCGCTCGCTTTTGTCACGGAGATCGAAGTTACCAAAACCGGAGAGCTTCACCGGCCGGTTCTCGGCCAGTGAATCCCGGATTTCCTCGAAGAAGGTTTCCACCAGTTCCTTGGCTTCACGCTTATTGAGACCGAGCTCCTCATGCAGCCGGTCGGCCATGTCTGCCTTGGTCAGCGCCATGGAAATTGCCTCGAATCAGCCCCTGCCATCAGTCCCTGAGGGTCGCGTTAAACTGTTGTTTTAACTGGATTACCACCTGCTCGACCAGGTCATTCACCTGGGCGTCCCTAAGAGTGCGCGAAGGATCCTGGAAGGTCAAGGTCAGGGCCAGGCTTTTGCGCCCCGGCTCGATGTGCTCGCCCTGGTAGACGTCGAACAGGCGCACATCCCGCAGGCGCTCGTCGCAGGCGGCGCGCACGGCGGCGATCAGATCGCCGGCGGCCACCTGGTCGTCCATGACGAAGGCCAGGTCACGTTGCACCCGGGGCTGGTCCGAGACCGGCTGGAAGCGCGGCAGCAGGCCGTCACGCAGGGGCGCCAGGGCCAGCTCGAACAGGTACAGGTCCTTGGGCAGGTCCAGATCCTTGGCGAGACGCGGATGCAGCTTGCCCAGGTAACCAACCACGGCGCCGTCGCGGACCAGCTCGGCGCACTGGCCCGGGTGCAGGGCCGGGTGCTGGCCGGGCCGGACCTGGAAGGCGGTGGCGTCGGAGAGCGCCACCAGGGCTTCCACGTCGCCCTTCAGGTCGTAGAAGTCCACCTGGCGGGCCTTGGCCTGCCAGTGGGCGGGCTCGGCGCTGCCGTACAGCAGGCCGGCGATCATCGGCTCCTGGTTCAGGCCGTCGTCGCCGGGCACGAACCGCAGGCCGGTTTCGAACAGGCGCAGGCGGTCGATCTGGCGGTTCAGGTTGCGGCCTGCGGCGTTGAGCAGGCCGGCGAACAGGCTGGTGCGCATCACGCCCAGGTCCGCGGAGATCGGGTTCATCAGCGCCAGGGGCGGATGTTCCGGGTCCACCTTGGCGAGCAGGTCCGGGGCCACGAAGCTGTAGGTGATGGCCTCCAGGTATCCCCGGTCGCGCAGGGTGTCCGCCAGGCGGCGGACCGGCAGCAGATGCTCGCCTTCCGGCTCCCCGGCGGGAGTGCCCGCCGGCACCCGGCTGGGCAGGTTCTCGTAGCCGTGCACCCGGGCCAGTTCCTCGATCAGGTCCTCCTCGATGGCCATGTCGAAGCGCCAACTCGGCGGGGTCACCGACCAGCGGCCGTCGCCGTCGGCGGTCACGTCCATGCCCAGGCGGGTGAGGATGTCCTCGATGTCGGCGTCCGCCAGGGCGGCGCCGAGCAGCGCGGTAACCTTGTCCGCGCGCAGGGTGATCGCCGCCGGCGCCGGAATCCGCGCCGCGTCGCCCTGCTCGGTGACCGGACCGGCCTCGCCGCCGGCGATGGCCACGATCAGGGCGCTGGCGCGCTCCATGGCGCGCTGCTGCAGCGCCGGGTCCACGCCGCGTTCGTAGCGGTGCGAGGAATCGGTGTGCAGGCCATAGCCGCGGGCCTTGCCGACGATGGTCAGCGGGTTGAAGAAGGCGCATTCCAGGAACAGGTCGGTGGTGCCTTCCGCCACGGCGGTGGGCCGGCCGCCCATGATACCGGCCAGCGCCACCGGGCCGCCGCCGTCGGCGATCACCAGGGTGTCGTCGCGCAGCTCCAGGGTCTGGTCGTCCAGGGTTCGCAGCTGCTCGCCGGCGCGGGCCTTGCGCACCACGATGCCGCCGTCGAGCTTGTTCAGGTCGAAGGCGTGCAGGGGCTGCCCCAGTTCCAGCAGCACGTAGTTGGTGACGTCCACGATCGGGTCGATGGAACGCAGGCCGGCGCGACGCAGGCGCTCCACCATCCACAGCGGGGTGGCGGCGGCCGGGTCGATGCCTCGGATCACGCGGCCCAGGTAGCGCGGGCAGCCTTCGGTGTCCTCCACGGTGACCGGGAAGGTGGCGTCCACGGCGGCGGCCAGGGGCTCGCCGACGGGCTCGGTGACCGGGGCGCGGTTGAGCACGCCCACTTCCCGGGCCACGCCGCGCAGGCTCAGGCAGTCCGCCCGGTTGGGGGTCAGGTCCACTTCGATGACGGTGTCGTCCAGGTTCAGCCAGGCGCGGATGTCGGCGCCCACCGGGGCGTCCGCCGGCAGCTCCAGCAGGCCGTCGATGAGGTCCTCAAGGCCCAGTTCCGAACCGCCGCAGAGCATGCCCTCGGAGGGCTGGCCGCGCAGCTTGGCCTTCTTGATCTTGAGGTCGCCGGGCAGTTGCGCGCCGACCTTGGCGAAGGGCGCCTTGAGGCCCTCGCGGGCATTGGGGGCGCCGCATACCACCGGGAAGGTGGCGTCGCCGTCGCTGACCTGGCACAGGCGCAGCTTGTCGGCGTCCGGGTGCGGCTGGCAGCTGACGATCTCGCCCACCACCACGCCGGTGAAGGGGGCGGCCGCCGGCTCCACGGCGTCCACTTCCAGGCCGGCCATGGTCAGTTGGTGGACCAGCGTGTCGGTGTCGATGTCGGGATTGACCCATTCCCGCAACCAGGCTTCGTTGAAACGCATTCTTGGTTATCCTCGGATTCCGTGGCGTGGTGGACTCAGGCGAATTGCGACAGGAAACGGGCGTCGTTCTCGAAGAACAGACGCAGATCGTTGACGCCGTAGCGCAGCATAGCCAGCCGCTCGATGCCCATGCCGAAAGCGAAGCCGCTGTAGCGCGCCGGGTCCACGCCGCCGTGTTCCAGCACCTTGGGGTGCACCATGCCGCAGCCCATGATTTCCAGCCAGCCGCTGTGGGAGCACACCCGGCAGCCTTCGCCGCCGCAGCTCACGCAGCCCACGTCCACCTCGGCGCTGGGCTCGGTGAACGGGAAATAGCTGGGCCGGAAACGCACCGGCAGATCGTCCACCTCGAAGATGAACTTCAGGAACGCCGCCACCGTGCCCTTGAGGTCGGCGAAGGTGATGTTCTCGTCCACCAGCAGCCCTTCCACCTGGTGGAACATGGGCGTGTGGGTCAGGTCCGAGTCGCAGCGATAGACGCGCCCCGGGGCGATGATGCGGAACGGCGGTTCGCCTTTCTGCATCACCCGCACCTGCACCGGCGAGGTGTGGGTGCGCAGCAGCCGGCCGTCACCGAAGTAGAAGGTGTCGTGCATGGCCCGGGCCGGGTGGTGGGCGGGGATGTTGAGCGCCTCGAAGTTGTGGAAGTCGTCTTCCACCTCCGGGCCCTCGGCGATGTCGAAACCGAGGCGCTGGAAGAAGTCCTCCATGCGCCGGCGCATGCGGGTCACCGGGTGCAGGGCACCGGGGCGCTCGCCCCGGCCAGGCAGGGTCACGTCCAGGGATTCCGCGCCCAGTTGCTCATTGAGCGCCGCTTCCTCGAGCGCCGCGCGGCGCTCGTCGATGGCCGCCTGCACGCGCTGCTTGCCCTCGTTGATGAGCGCGCCGGCCTTGGGCCGTTCTTCCGCGCTCAGGCCCCCCAGGCTTTTCAGCAGGGCGCTGATCTCGCCTTTTTTGCCCAGATAACGGACCCGCACCTCGTCCAGGGCGCGCGCGTCCGCCGCGCCGGCCACTTCCGCCAGCGCCGCCTCCACCAGGCTTTCCAGGTTCTCCATCATACGATTTACCGTTCCCGTGTTATCTGTATTGGGCCTTCCCAACGAAAACGGGGGAAGAGCGCGAGCTCTTCCCCCGTTTCAGAGTACTGTCGTCTTATTACAGACGGATCGACAGTCGGCTCAGGCGGCGAGACTCGCTTTGGCTTTCTCGGCCAAAGCGCCAAACGCTACCTGGTCACGGACCGCGATGTCCGCCAGCACCTTGCGATCGATCTCGATGGACGCCTTCTTCAGGCCGTCGATCATACGGCTGTAGGACAGACCGTTGAGACGGGCCGCGGCGTTGATGCGCACGATCCAGAGACGACGGAACTGACGCTTGCGTACCTTGCGGTCCCGGTAGGCGTACTGACCGGCCTTGATGACCGCCTGTACCGCCACGCGGTAAACGCGACTGCGGGCACCGTAGTAACCCTTGGCTTGCTTGAGAACTTTCTTGTGCCGGCGACGGGCCTGCACACCACGCTTAACTCGAGCCATTCTTCAGACCTCCAAAAACCGGTATATCAGGTGTAGGGCATCATGCGCTTGACCAGTGCCACGTCAGCTTCGTGGACCTGGGTGCGCGGACGCAGATGACGAATGGTCTTGGCGGACTTCTTCGTCAGGATGTGGTTTTTGAATGCCTGCTTACGCTTGAAACCGGAGGCGGTTTTCTTGAAACGCTTTGCGGCCCCGCGGTTTGTCTTGATCTTGGGCATGGTACCTATCTCAAGTTCGTGTGTGATTGAAACGGAAACAACCGGCGAGCCGGTTATTTCTTCTTCTTGCTGCCCGGGCTGAGCACCATGATCATCTGGCGCCCTTCCATGTTCGGGCGTTGCTCCACGGAGCCATGCTCCGCGAGATCGGCCTCCACCCGCTCCAGCAGTTCGCGACCCAGCTCCTGGTGAGCCATTTCACGACCGCGGAAACGCACGGTGACCTTGGTCTTGTCGCCGGCTTCCAGGAAGCGCTTGAGGTTACGCAGTTTCACCTCATAGTCGCCGGAATCAGTGCCGGGACGGAATTTGATTTCCTTCAGCTGAGTCTGGCGCGTCTTCTTGCGCGACTCTTTCGCCTTTTGCTTCTGCTCGAACAGATGCTTGCCGTAATCCATGATCCGGCATACCGGCGGTTCCGCGTCGGGAGAAATTTCCACCAGATCCAGCTGCTTGCCACTGGCCTGCTCGAGGGCTTCCTCGAGGGGCACGATGCCGACTTGTTCCCCTTCAGGGTCGATCAGACGAACCTGGGGAGCCTGGATTTGCTGATTGATTCTGGCCCGCTGCTCGCGGCCCTTGCCTCCACGCTTAATGTCGTGAACCTCCGGTTGATTATTCGAACATGGCCCTTAACGGGCCCGCGCCATCCTATGGATAGCCGGATATTCTAGGTCACGCCCCGGCAACCGTAAACCCGCCGGGGGCACGGAACGGCGCGAACCTGGAGATGGCGCGAAAAGAACTGGTAGGCACGAGTGGATTCGAACCACCGACCCCCACCATGTCAAGGTGGTGCTCTAACCAACTGAGCTACGTGCCTGCAGAGGGGCGCAATTCTAGGCAGCCGGGACGCCGCTGGCAAGCCCCGACGGCGGCTTTATTGACGCGGATCGGGCCCGGCGGCCGGTTCGGCGGTATATTGGCGGCTCGTGACCACCGGCCGAGCGGGATCCGCCATGAATCAGCTTCTCAACGACCTGCCCAACGACGCCGCCACCCTGATGGGCCTGGGGCTGGCCCTGGTGCTCGGGTTGCTGGTGGGCATCCAGCGCGGCTGGCGCGACCGCGACCAGACCGCCGGCCAGCGCGTGGCCGGGGTGCGCACCCACGCCCTGGTGGGCCTGCTGGGCGGGGTGTGCGCGGTGCTGGTGCCAAGCATCGGGGCGCCGATCCTGCCGGTGGCCTTCGTCACCCTGGCGCTGATCGCCACCCTGGCCACCGGCCTGCGCGCCTACCGGGTCAGCGATTACAGCATCACCGGCCTGGTGGGGCTGCTGCTCACCTTCCTGGTCGGGGTGCTGGTGATTCTGGAGTCGGCGGCGGTGGCGGCGGCCGTGGCGGTGATCACCACCATCGTGCTGGACAACAAGAAGGAAGCCCACGACCTGCTGCGCCGGCTGGAGGAGCGGGAGCTGGACGCCGCCCTCAAGCTGCTGCTGATCTCGGTGGTGATCCTGCCGATGCTGCCCAACCAGGGCTACGGCCCGGGCGGCATGATCAACCCCTACGAGATCTGGTGGATGGTGGTGCTGATCGCCTCGATCTCCTTCCTGGGGTATTTCGCGGTGAAGGTAGGCGGCACCCGGCGGGGGCTGCTGTTCACCAGCGTGTTCGCCGGGCTCAGCTCGTCCACCGCCCTCACTCTGCACTTCGCCCGCCTGTCGCGGCGCTCGCCGGCGCTGTCGCCGTTGCTGGCCGCCGGCATCCTGCTCGCCTGCGGCACCATGTTCCCGCGCATTCTGATCTACTGCCTGCTGATCAACCGCGAGCTGCTGCCCACCCTGGCGGTGCCGATCCTGACCATGGCCGGGGTGCTGTACGCCTCGGCGCTGATCATCACGCTGCGTCACCGGGGCGACATCAGCCTGGAGCAGCCGGCGCTGACCCAGAACCCCCTGGAGCTGAAGTCGGCGCTGTTCTTCGGCCTGCTGCTGCTGGCGATCCTGTTCCTGGGCGCCCTGCTCCAGGAATGGCTGGGCGACGCCGGCATCTACCTGCTGGCCGCCTCGTCCGGGGTCGCCGACGTGGACGCCATCACCCTGTCGCTGACACGCCTGTCCCGGCAGGGCCTGGCGCTGCCCACGGCGGTGACGGCGATCGTGCTGGCGACCGTGGTCAACAACCTGGTCAAGACCGGCATGGCGGTGTTCATCGGCGGCTGGCGGCTGGGGCGCTCGATCCTGCTGCCGATGGCCGTGGCCCTGGGCGGCGGCCTGCTCATCGCCTGGCTGCCGTGAGGCGCTAGCTGTGACCTTTCAGTAGGTTGTTCATTCGGGGCGTACCCGGAAGACTGGAGGTGTGAGACTACGCAGCCCTCCAGGAGCCCCGAATGAACAGCCACCAAAATGCCCGATTAACCGTCCATGGTCGAGCCTTGCTTGTGACTCGCATCCTCAAACACGGCCTGCGCCCCGAAGAAGCCGCCCAAGCCATGGGCGTGAGTGTGCGCACCGCCTACAAGTGGCTCGCCCGTTATCGCAAAGAGGGCCGCTCAGGCCTGCGAAACCGCTCCTCAAGGCCTTACCGGTGCCCCCATCAGATCGACGAGACCCGGCGTCAACGCATCATTCAAGCTCGCTACAAGCGGCGGATTTACCGTCAGATCAGCCAGGAGACCGGAATCAGTGTCAGCACCATCGCC
>NZ_JABJWH010000004.1 GCF_015265435.1 Alloalcanivorax profundimaris
CATCGACCCCATTCCAGCCTTGGCTATCTGCCTCCCGTCAGCCGGCTGCCCTTACTGAACAACCTGGTGGCTTTACACACCTAGGCGCCGCCCAGACCGCGCCAGATGAGCTGCACGCCGATCAGCGCCATGGACAGGATGATCAGCCGGTAGAACAGCCGCTCATTGACCCGGGATTGCAGCCAGATGCCGTTGCGCACCCCCAGCCAGGCCACCGGAATCAGCAGGGCGGAGGTGCCCAGGCTGTCCAGGGTGAGTTCGCCGAGCCAGATGAAGGGGCCGATCTTGAGCGCGTTGATAAAGGCGAAGGTGACCACGCTGGTGGCGATGAAGGCTTCCTTGCGCAGCCCGCGCGGCAGCAGGTAGAGGTTCACCGGCGGTCCGCCGGCGTGGGCCAGGGTGCTGGTGAAGCCGCTGGCGGTGCCGCACAGCGCCGCCCAGATCCGCCCCGGGCGCCTGTGCACGGTGGGCTTGAACTGCATGTAGGCGGCGAAGGCCAGGGAGATCACCCCGAGCATCAACCGCACCTTGTTCTCGTCCAGGCTGCCCACGGTGAGGGTGCCGATGGCGATGCCCACGGCGGCGGCGGGCACCAGGCGTTTCACTTCCTCGGCGGCGTGGCGGCCCCACCAGGCGCGCAGGCTGAGCACGTCCATGACGATCAGCAGCGGCAGCAGCAGGCCGGCGGCCTGCATGGGGCCAATGGCCAGGGACATCAGCGGCACGGACAGGGAGCCGAAACCGCCGGCGAATCCGCCCTTGGAGACGCCGGTGATGTAGGTGGACACCAGGATCAGTGTCCACGCGAGCAGGGAAAAGTCCGGCAGCTTACACCTCGAAGTGGTCGTTGAGCTTCTTCGCCACCGGGGTCAGCTTGAGCTCCGCGAACTGCGGCAGGCCGTTCTTGTAGGGCGGGTAGGATTCGCCACCGATCAGCGGTTCCAGGTAGGCGCGGCCGGCGGGGGTAATGCCGAAGCCGTCCTTGCTGATGAACTTGCGCGGCATCTTTTTCTCGACGTTGGCCACTTTCTTGAGCGGCGCCTCGCCGATGGTCCAGCCGTATTTCTTGGTTTTCTTGCGCTCGATGGTGGGCATCACCGCGTTCTTGCCGGCGACGGCGAATTCCACCGCCGCGCGGCCCACCGCGTAGGCCTGGTCCACGTCGGTGGCGGAGGCGATGTGGCGGGCCGCCCGCTGCAGGTAGTCGCTCACCGCCCAGTGGTATTTGTAGCCCAGCTCGTTCTTGACCATCTGCGCCAGCACCGGCGCCACGCCGCCCAGCTGCTTGTGGCCGAAGGCGTCGGTGGTGCCGGCGTCGGCCAGGAAGGTGCCGTCGGCGGTGCGCGCGCCCTCGGAGACCACGATCACGCAGTAGCCCACTTTCTTGACGGTGTCGTCCACCTTCTTGAGGAAGGCTTTCTGGTCGAAGGCGATCTCCGGGAACAGGATCACGTGGGGCGCGTCCTCGGGCTTGTCCTTGGCCAGGCCGGCGGCGGCGGCGATCCAGCCGGCGTGGCGGCCCATCACTTCCATCACGAACACCTTGGTGGAGGTGGCGCACATGCTGGCCACGTCCAGGGCCGCTTCGCGGCAGCTCACCGCGGTGTACTTGGCCACCGAGCCGAAGCCCGGGCAGACGTCGGTGATCGGCAGGTCGTTGTCCACGGTCTTGGGCACGTGGATGGCCTGGATCGGGTAGCCCATGGTCTTGGACAGCTGGGAGATCTTCAGGCAGGTGTCGGCGGAGTCGCCGCCGCCGTTATAGAAGAAGTAGCCGATGTCGTGGGCCTTGAATACCTCGATCAGGCGCTCGTACTCGCGCCGTGAGGATTCCAGATCCTTGAGCTTGTAGCGGCAGGAGCCGAAGGCGCCGCCCGGGGTGTGCTTGAGCGCGGCGATGGCGCTCTTGCTTTCCTTGGAGGTGTCGATCAGGTCCTCGGTGAGGGCGCCGATAATGCCGTTGCGGCCGGCGTAGAGCTTGCCGATGGTGGCCTTGTTGTCGCGGGCGGCTTCGATGACGCCGGCGGCGGAGGCATTGATCACGGCGGTGACACCGCCGGACTGAGCGTAGAAAGCGTTTTTGCGCGCCATGGCGGACTCCTGCTGGGATTCAGCCGCGCATTCTAGCCCACTAAAGAGTCAGTTACATGCCCGGGCCGGCAAAAGTGGAGTCCCGGGCGCGGCTCTGGAACAATACGCGGCCGAACAAGCCCGGGGACGTCGCGATGAATGCTCTGCTGAAACTGTTCGCCCGGCTGTGCGTATTCCGCAGCGGCCCGGAGGACATGCCCTACATCCCGCCGCTGCTGGCGTTGATGCTGGCCGTGTGGCTGGCGCTGCAAATGCTGGCGGCCTCGCTGCAGGCCGGGCTGACCCTGGCGCAGATGGTGGGCGTGCAGCTGATCTCCCTGACCGTGCTGGCCGGTGCCACCACCGGAGTGCTGGCCTTCAAGCAACTGCTGGGGCGCTGGGTGCAGACCATGATGGCACTGCTTGGCGTGGATATCCTGCTCACCCTGGTGGCGCTGCCGTTGCTGCTGATCGGTCATGCGGTGGGCGGCACGCCGCCGTTCGTGGATGGCCTCTATCTGATCGTGGTGAGCTGGCAGCTGGCGATCCAGAGTTTCATTTTCCACCGGGCCTTCGCCGTGGGGCCGCTGCTGGGGCTGGCGCTGGCGTTCGGCCTGCTGATTCTCACCTTCATGGTGGTCAGCGGCGTGATGCCCGAGGCCATGCAGGCCGGCTGACGTGGATCGCGGCTGAACCGCTCCTGCCGGACAGGATGCCGTAGGAGCGGCTTCAGCCGCGACCACCGGCTGGCTCGCGTCCCACGCTGGAGGAACCGGCCCATGAAAGAACTCACTCCGCGACAGCCACCCGCGAACAATACGTCATCTGACGTACCCCCATCGGCCCTTTCACGAATGCCCCCGCTCGCCCATGCTGACTACTCTAATAACGAAAACAGGCTTGCCAACCGGAGGCACCATGGCTGACACCATCATCAAGATCGATCTGAACAAATCCCCCTACGACAACGAAGGCGTGCATAACCGCTGGCACCCGGACATCCCCATGGCCGCCATGGTGAAGCCCGGCGACGACTTCATCGTCGAATGCCACGACTGGACCGGCGGCCAGATCGGCAATAACGACAACGCCGAGGATGTGCGCGACGTGGATCTCACCCAGGTGCATTTCCTCACCGGCCCGGTGGGCGTGGAAGGCGCCGAGCCCGGTGACCTGCTGGTGGTCGATATCCTCGACATCGGCGCCTTCGACGAAAGCCAGTGGGGCTTCAACGGCTTCTTCTCGAAACAGAACGGCGGTGGCTTCCTCACCGAACATTTCCCGGAAGCCCAGAAAACCATCTGGGACTTCAACGACATGTTCACCAAGTCCCGGCACATCCCCGGCGTGGAATTCGCCGGCATGATTCACCCCGGGCTGATTGGCTGCCTGCCGTCCAAGGAAATGCTCAAGGAATGGAACGACCGCGAGAAGGAACTCTACGACACCGAGCCCGACCGCGTGCCCGGCCTGGTCAACCTGCCGTTCGCCGACACCGCCCACATGGGCAAGCTCAAGGGCGGTGAACGGGACAGCGCCGCCGCCGAGGGGGCGCGCACGGTGCCGCCCCGGGAACACGGCGGCAACTGCGATATCAAGGATCTGTCGCGGGGTTCCCAGGTCTATTTCCCGGTGTACGTGAAGGACGCCGGCCTGTCCGTGGGCGACCTGCACTTCAGCCAGGGCGACGGCGAGATCACCTTCTGCGGCGCCATCGAAATGGCCGGCTGGATTCACATGCGCGTGCACCTGATCAAGGGCGGCATGGAGAAGTACGCCATCAAGAACCCGATCTTCAAGCCCAGCCCCATGGCGCCCAAGTACGACGACTACCTGATCTTCGAAGGCATCTCCGTGGACGAGCAGGGCAAGCAGCACTACCTGGACGTGCACATCGCCTACCGGCAGGCCTGCCTCAACGCCATCGAGTATCTGAAGAAATTCGGCTACAGCGGCGCCCAGGCCTACTCGCTGCTCGGCTGCGCGCCGGTGCAGGGCCACATCAGCGGGGTGGTGGATGTGCCCAATGCCTGCGCCACCCTGTGGCTGCCCACGGACATCTTCGACTTCGACGTCAAACCGGGGCCGGACGGGCCACAACACAGCGTCGCCGGCAGCACCGACGTGCCGCTGGCCAAGGATAAATAGGGGAGGGCGAACGCATGCCGCTGTACGACTACAAGTGCGCCGAGCATGGCCTGTTTCACCAGCTGGTGGAGGTGGCGGACGCGGGGGAAACCCGCGCCTGCCCCACCTGCGGGACGCTGTGCGCCCGGGTGATTCTGGTGGCGCCCACGGTACTGGACATGTCCCCGGAACGGCGCGCCGCCTTCGCGCGCAACGAACGGGCCGCCCACGAACCGCGCCGGGGCAACCACCACTCGGAAAAGGAACAGGGCTGCTGCCACCACGCCAAGGCCAAGCCGAAGGTCTTCTACACCGCCGACGGCAAGAAGATGTTTCCCTCCGCGCGGCCCTGGATGATTAGCCACTAAAAAGACAGTTGATAGTGGACAGTTGATAGTTGATAGCGACGCGGGCAAAGCCCGTGGAGCCCGAAAACGAAGAGGCCGCGCCCAAGGTATGGGCGCGGCCTCTTTGCTTTAATGCGCCGAGGAACTCTCCCGCGCAGCTATCAACTATCAACTGTTAACTAAAAAAGCACCATACCGAGGCTTTCGGCCACGCAGGCGGGCTTGTCGCTGCCTTCCAGCTCGATGGTGATTTCGTTGCACAGCAGGTAGCGGCCTTCGCCTTTTTGCTGCACGGACTTCATGATGAAGCGCCCGCGCACGCGGGCGCCGGACGGCACCGGGGCGAGAAAACGGCAGCCGTTCAGGCCGTAGTTGATGCCCGCCTTGGCGCCCTCGATGGTGTAGATCTGGTCCTTGAACATGGGGATCAGCGACAGGGTCAGGTAGCCGTGGGCGATGGTACCGCCGAACGGCGATTCCTTCTCCGCCCGTTCCGCGTCCACATGGATCCACTGGAAGTCGCCGGTGGCCTCGGCGAACTGGTCGATGCGTTCCTGGCTGATCGTCATCCACTCGGTGACGCCCAGTTCCTTGCCCTCCCAGGCACTCAGTTCCTCGGGGCTGGTTATTGTCAGCATGGTCTCTCCTCGAACGATTCAAAGTCGCAGCCGATGTTGTATCCTGCCTGCAGCTGTTTTTCGAGGTTTTCATGCACATTCATATTCTCGGCATCTGCGGCACCTTCATGGGGTCGCTGGCGCTGCTGGCCCGGGCCAAGGGGCACCGGGTCACCGGCTCCGACCAGAACGTCTACCCGCCCATGAGCGATCAACTGGCCGCCGCCGGCATCGATCTGATCGAGGGCTACGACCCGGCCCAACTGGACCCGGCGCCGGATCTGGTGGTGGTGGGCAATGCCCTGAGCCGGGGCAATCCGGCGGTGGAATACCTGCTCGACCAGGGCCTGCCCTATACCTCCGGCGCCCAGATGCTCGCCGAGGTGGTGCTGCCCGGACGCTGGGTGCTGGCGGTGGCCGGCACCCACGGCAAGACCACCACCAGCTCCATGCTGGCGTGGATTCTGGAATACGCCGGCCTGGCGCCGGGCTATCTGATCGGTGGCGTGCCGGGCAACTTCGGCGTGTCCGCCCGGCTTGGCGACACGCCGTTCTTCGTGGTGGAGGCGGACGAGTACGACACCGCCTTCTTCGACAAGCGCAGCAAGTTCGTCCATTACCGGCCGCGCACCGCCATCCTCAATAATCTGGAATTCGATCACGCGGACATCTTCCCGGATCTGGGCGCCATCCAGACCCAGTTCCACCATCTGATCCGCACCATCCCCTCCCAGGGGCGCATCATCCTGCCCGCCGGCGAGGCGGCCCTGGAAGAGACCCTGGAGAAGGGCTGCTGGAGCGAGGTGGAGCGCTTCGCCGAGGACGGTGAGCCGGGTTACCGGCTGGAGCGCGCCGACGGCGGCGCCTTCACCGTGCTCGACAACGGCCACGAAGCGGGCCGGGTGGACTGGGACCTGACCGGCCGCCACAACGTCAACAACGCCATGGCGGCGCTGCTGGCCGCCCGCCATGTGGGCGTGACCCTGGCGGACGGCGCCGCCGCCCTGTGCGAATTCCAGGGCGTGAAGCGGCGCATGGAGTTGCGCGGCGAGATCGGCGGGGTGTGCGTCTACGACGACTTCGCCCACCATCCCACGGCCATCGCCACCACCCTGGAAGGCCTGCGGCGCAAGGTGGGCGATGAGCGCGTGCTGGCGGTGATCGAGCCGCGTTCCAACACCATGCGTCTGGGCCGTCACCGGGACGCCCTGGCGGCCAGCACCGCCGACGCCGACCGGGTGATCTGGTATCAGCCGCCGGGGCTGGACTGGTCCCTGGATCCGGTGGTGGCGGAGTCGCCGGTGCCGGCCTCGGTGTCCCGGGATCTGGATGAGCTGGTGGCCACCGTGGCCGCCGAGCCGGGCCCGCTGCACGTTGTGATCATGAGCAATGGCGGCTTCGGCGGCGTCCACGAGAAGCTGCTTACGGCGCTGCGCGGGAGGCTCGCATGAGCGAGGCGCGGCAACGGGTGACCCTGGCCTTCACCGGCGCCTCCGGGGCGCCCTACGGACTGCGCCTGCTGCGTTGTCTGCTGGCGGCGGATTGCGAGGTGTTCGTGATCCTCTCCAAGGCGGCGCGGGTGGTGATCGGCATGGAAACCGATCTGGCGCTGCCGGCGGGCACCGGCAAGGCGGAGGCGGCGCTGCGCGACTTCGCCGGCACCGACAAGGGCCGGCTGGTGGTGTGCGGCCTGGAGCAATGGACCGCGCCGGTGGCTTCCGGCTCCGGCGCGCCGGCGTCCATGGTGGTGTGCCCATGCTCCACGGGCACGCTGTCGGCGATCGCCAGCGGCGCCAGCGACAACCTGATCGAGCGGGCCGCCGACGTGGCGCTCAAGGAGCGCCGCCAGTTGATCCTGGTGCCCCGGGAAAGCCCGTTCTCGGCGATCCATCTGGAGAACATGCTCAAACTGGCGCGGCTGGGGGTGACCATCCTGCCCGCCGCGCCGGGCTTCTATCACCGGCCGGAGAGCGTGGACGATCTGGTGGATTTCGTGGTGGCGCGCATCCTTGATCAGCTCGGCGTGCCGCAGACCCTGGTGAAGCGCTGGGGCGAGGAGTAGCGCCCAGTCGCTCCTACAAACAAATCCCCCCAACAGAACTCCGGAGCCAACCCGTGACGGTTACCTCGTAGCGTCTCGGAGTGATCCCCCTTCCGGGACCCTGTCAAACAGGATGTTTGACCGGGAGCCCCCATGGACGGGTTCACGGCGTTCCCGGAAGGGGGATCACTCCGGGACGCGGGCCTGGATAGAACCCCACAGGCCCCGGAGCCTCCCTCTAGAGCGTATAGTGAATCGGCACGGTCACCGAGATCGGCTCGCCGGCCAGCTCCGCCGGCGGCTCCGGGAAGCGCAGGCGGCGCACCAGCTCCACCGATTGCTGATCGAGGATGCGGCTGTCGGAGCTGCTTTTCAGGGTCACGTCGCTGGCGCGGCCGTTGCTGTCCAGCACGAAGCTCACTTCCACCACGCCCTGCTGCCGGCGCATGCGCGCCCGGGCCGGGTATTCCTTGTTGTACTCGATGGTGTCGCGCACCTTGCGCAGGTAGCGGTTGAGCAGGTTGTCGTGGTCGCCGCTGCGGTGCACGCCCTTGCCCGGGTCGCCGGCGATGCCTTTCTGGCCCTGGGGCTGTTGCTGGCCGGAGGCGACGCGGGTCTGCTCGTCCACCTTGTCCGCCGGGGCACCCTGTCGCGGGGCCGGTTCCGGAGTGGGTTCGGGCTCCGGGGGCGGCTCGGGCTGGGGCTCCGGCTCCGGTTCTGGTTTGGGCTCGGGCTTGGGTTTCGGCTTGGGCTTGGGCTCGGGTTTGGGTTCCGGCTTCGGCTTGGGCTTCGGCTTTGGTTTGGGCTCGGGCTTCGGCTCCGGCTTGGGTTCCGGTTTCGGAGTCGGCTCCGGTTGCGGCTTGGCCTCCGGGGCCGGTTCCGGCGCCGTGCTCACGGCGCTTTCCGTGGGCTTCTGGGCCAGGTTCAGGGTCACCGCCTGCTGCACGCCGGGGCGCGCCGGGCGGCCGCCGGCCAGGGTCAGGCTCTCGATGGTGAGCAGCAGGCTGGCGTGGGCCAGGAGGGCCAGGGTCCAGGCGAGAATCAGGCGCGGTTTACGGCTCACGGGGCGCTCTCACTCCGGGTTACCAGACGGACTTCCTCGATGCCGGCCTCGCGCAGCAGTTCCAGGTTGGCGCGCAGGCTTTTCAGGGGCGTGCCGGCGTCGGCCAGCAGGCGCACCGGTTCCTGACCGGGGGCGTCGCCGTCCTCGGCGTTGGCCGCTTGCCGTTGCCGCTCGCCACGGCGGGCTTCCACCAGGGCGGCCACCGTTTCGGCGTCCACCGGCTGGCCTTCATGCAGCAGCTTGCCGTCGGTGTCCAGCACCAGCATCAATTGGTCCGGGTTTTCGTCGGTGGCGGCGCTTTCGCTGCCCGGCGCTTCCGCGTCCCCTTCCGGACGGGGCGCCAGCTGGCCGGCCACCATGAAGAAGATCAACAGCAGGAACACCACGTTGATCAGCGGCAGCACCGGCTCCAGGGGCGGGCGGCGGCCGCTGTCCGGCGACTCCAGATTCATGGCATCAGCTCCAGCTGCACGTCCTCGACGCCGGCGGCGCGCACCGCGTCCAGGGTGGCCAGGGCGGCCTGCAGCGGGGCGTCCGGTTCGCCGGTGATGAGCACCGTCTGGCCGGCGTCCAACTGCGCGGCGAGCTCACCCAGGGCGTAATCGGTGTCGCCGATACGCACCTGGCCGCTTTCGGTCACCGTCAGGGTCAGCCAGTCGCGGTCCTGCTGGTCGGTGCTTTCCTCGCTGGGCAGCACGTTCACCGGCAGGTCCTTCCAGTCGCCGAAGCGGCTGGCCAGCATGAAGAACACCAGCAGGATGAACACCACATCGATCAGTGGCGTCAGGCTGATGCTCGGTGAGCGGTGGCGTTCCGGTTCCAGATGCATGGATCAGCCGGCCACCGCCCGGCGGCGGGGAGCGTCGGCGGTGGCCTCGGCGGCGGGCGCTTCGGCCAGGTCACCCTGGCGGCGCACCTGGACCTTGAGGCGGGCCAGGCGGTCCTGCAGTTTTTCGCGGCACAGCTCGATGGTGCGGTCCGCCCAGTGGAAGGCGGCCAGGGCCGGGATCGCCACGGTGAGGCCGGCGGCGGTGGTCAGCAGCGCTTCCCAGATACCGCCGGACAGAATCGACGGATCCACCTGGGAGCCGGCGGATTCCAGGGCCTGGAAGGCGCCGATCATGCCGAACACGGTGCCCAGCAGACCGATCAGCGGCGACAGGGCGCTGATCACTTCCAGGGTGCGCAGGCCGCCGCGCATGTCTTCCAGGGCCTCGCGGCCACGGCGCAGGCTGTCCTCTTCCCAGCTTGCCGGGTCCATGGCCCGGTTGTCCCAGGCCTGGAGGATCACCCGGTCGATGGGCGCCTGGCCGGCTTCCAGGTCGGCGGGGGCCTGGCCGCGCTCCAGGCGCTCGAGCAGGGCGTCCGCCTGCTTGCTGGAAACCGGCCGGATGCGGCCGAACTGGAGCATCTTGGCGATCAGGGTGGCCAGGGCCACCACGGACAGGAGCGCGAGCAACCACATGGCGGGACCGCCGGCGGTGAACCACTCCGGGAGTTGAAAGTGCAGGAAAGAAGTCATGTCCGAACTCCGGTTGACGGGCGGCCGCCGCCATCTGGAAAGAGAGCGGAAAAGGGACGGTGCCGCCAGAGTGCCCGGGAGTCTAGCACTTGCGTATTCAAATGCAAGTCATTCCTATTTGCACCGGTTGGGGGCGTGACGGCCTGCCCGGAAGCGGCGCGGGCCGCTTCCGGCGGGAGGGAATTTACTGCTGCATAAGGGTGTAGTTGAAGTCCGAATCGATGCGCTGACCGTCGGCGTTGAGCATCTCCACGGCGTTGCGGCGGTTTTGCACGAAGCGGAACTGCTCCTCGGGCTCGTCCGGGTTAAGCACGTAGAGCGGGTAGCTCTGGCCGTCCAGCTGCATGCGCTGGTCCACCCAGTTGCCCCGTTCCACCTGGCCGGAGCCGGAGTCGCCGCGATCCAGGTATTGCTGGCGCAGCTCGAAGCGGGAGGCTTCGCCGTCCTGGTCGCGGTACAGGGTCAGCGTGGTCTTGATGCCGGCGCAGTCCGCGCACGGCAGCACGCCCTGATAGACGGTGTTGGAGGCTTTGGGGTCGATGGGCTGGCTTTGGCAGGCGGCCAGGCCGAGCGTGCCGGCCAGGCCCAGGGCGTAAAGCGTCTTCTTCATGGTGTGTCTCCCTGACGGTGAAAAATGAACAGGCCATCAGTATAGACAACACCCCGTGACGTATTTCACGGCTTTAACAGTGTTTAACGCGCCGGCGGTCATTCCTCCCGGCGGCGGGCGAGATAGCGCTGCACCCCTTCCGAGATCAGGAAGCCCACGGCCAGCGCGATCAAGAAGTAGAGTAAAATCATAGTTCCCCGAATCGGTAAAAAAGCCGATTTTTTAATCGAAGCCTGGTACGCACTTCCGGAAGCTTAGGCCGGTTTCGCCCTTGAATCAGTAACTTACTGTGAGCGCTTGTAATTATTTGGTGGGGTCGATGGCGACCCGGAACTCAGAATAACGGGGGAAGGGGAGCGGCGTCAGAGTGATCGGATCGTTTTTTGAGCTGTGTCACAATTTGCATTGATGCCGGGAGGCGTTGCCCGCCCCCCGGCGTGCTTCAGGCGCCCAGCAACTGCAGCGGGCCGCCCCGTTCGATGCCGCGCTGGTAGGCGGGCCGCGCCTCCACCCGCTGGATGAAGTCGCGGATATGGGGCAGGGCATCCAGGTTGGCCCGGGAGGCCGCCGCCTGCAGCGGGAAACTCATCTGCACGTCGGCGCCGCTCAGGTCGTCGCCGGCGAACCAGGTGTTGCGCGCCAGATGGTCTTCCACCAGGGCCAGTTGGTCCTGCAGTCGCGGCTGCAGGAACTCGCTGTTCATCCGGCCGCTGATCTTGCGGGCGATGGGCTTGGCGAAGAACGGCATGGGCGCGGTGGCGACCCGGCCGAACACCAGCTTCATCACCAGCAGCGGCATCAGCGAGCCCTCGGCGAAATGCAGCCAGTACACATAGTCCAGCCAGGCCCGGCTGGCCGGGTCCGGCTTGAAGCGGCCGTCGCCGTAGCGCTCCACCAGGTACTCGATGATGGCGCCGGATTCCGCCAGCACGGTGTCGCCGTCGCTGATCACCGGGGATTTGCCCAGGCGGTGGATGCGGCGCAGGCTCTCCGGCGCCAGGCTGGTATTCGGGTCGCGGCGGTAGTGTTCGATCTCGTAGGGCAGCTCGAGCTCCTCGAGCAGCCAGAGGATGCGTTGCGAACGGGAATGTTCCAGGTGATGAACGATGATCATGGGCGCTCCGGACTTGAGGATAAGCGCCGAGCATAGCACCCCCGCCCGGGACGGCGGGAATTGACCCGCCGGGCCGCCGCGTAGAGAATGAGAATAATTTCCATTCAATAACGGAGCTGTTCGTGACCGGGAGCGCGCCCACCGAGTCCGTCGCCGATCTCTATGCCCGTCACCACGGCTGGCTGCACCAGTTGCTGCGGCGCCGCCTGGGCTGCTCCGAGACCGCCGCCGACCTGGCCCAGGATACCTTCGTGCGCCTGCTGCGCCGGCCCCGCCGCTTCGACAGCGCCGAGGGCGCGCGCGCCTATCTGAGCACCGTGGCGCGGGGCCTGTGCGTGGATTTGTGGCGCCGCCGGGAAGTGGAGCGGGCCTGGCTGGCGGTGCTGGCGGAGCAGCCGGAAACCATGGCGCCTTCCTCGGAGCACCAGGCCATCGTGATCGAGACCCTGTGCGAGGTGGATGCCCTGTTGCGGCGCCTGCCGGACAAGGTGGCCCGGGCGTTCCTGATGGCCCAGCTGCACGGCCGGACCTACCGGGAGATCGCCGCCGCCCTGGAGGTGTCCGAGCGCATGGTGAAGAAGTACATGGCCCGGGCCATGCTGCACTGCGCGCTGCTGGAAGCTGATTTCCACCAGGGCGTATCGCGATGAGCGCCCCGGACTCCACCTTGCCGGATCAGGGCGCGCCGGACTATCGCAGCCTTGAGCAGGCCGCGGAATGGTTCGCCACCCTGGGCGACGAGGACGTCTCGGCGGCGGAGCACGAGGCCTGGCGGCGCTGGCTGGAGGCCAACCCGCGCCACCGCCGCGCCTGGGACTATGTGGAATCCGTGGGCCGTCGCTTCGGCCGGCTGCGCGCCGACGGCGATCCGGACCTGGCCGGTGGCGCCCTGGACCGGGTGCGCGAGCACCGCCTGTCCCGCCGCCAGGCGCTCAAGGGGCTGGCGGTGCTGGCCACCGGCGGCGCGCTCGGCTGGGCCGGTTGGCGCCATTCGCCGTTGCCGGAGCTGGCCTGGGCCTGGCGCGCCGACTACCACACGCCGGTGGGTGGCCGCCGGGCGCTGACGCTGGACGATGGCACCCGCGTCTGGCTCAACACCAACAGTGCCTTGAACGTGGACTTCGACCGCCGACGGCGCCGACTCACCCTGGTGGCCGGCGAAGTGCTGGTGGACACCGGCGCCGACCCGCGGCCATTGTGGCTGGCCACCGGCGCCGGTGAACTGCGCCCGCTCGGTACCCGCTTCCGGGTGCGCCGGGATGGGGACGGCACCGAGGTGGCGGTGTACCAGGGCGCGGTGCGCGTGCGCGCCGCCGCCAGCGGCGCCGAGCGCACCGTGCCGGCGGGCCGCCGCACCCGCTTCGATGGCCGCCGCATCGCGCCGCTGGTCGATGCCGATCCGGCCCGCCAGGCCTGGACCCGGGGCCTGCTGATCGCCGAGGAGCGCCCCCTGGGCGAGCTGGTGGCGGAGCTGGCCCGCTATCGCCATGGCCATCTGGCGGTGGACCCGGCGGTGGCCGGCCTGCCGGTGATGGGCACCTATCCCCTGGACGACACCGACCGCGCCCTGGCCATGCTGGAAGCCGCCCTGCCGGTGCGCGTCCGGCGGCGCCTGCCCTGGTGGGTGACCCTGGAGCCGGCGGCCGATTGACGGACACGTGCGTCAGGTCAAAAAGCGGATACACAAAAAGGCGCACCATGAGCGGATCGCGATGACCGTCACCGCAAGGAAGGAGGAAGACGCCATGACCCGCCCCGATCCCTACGCCGCCCACGCCTTCACCCAGGAACCGGACGCCAGCGCCGGCCACTGGTGTCATCAGCCGGGCAACACCCAGCCCGAGCCGGACATGGTGGGCCCCTACGCCCGCCATCGGCCGCTGCCCACCGAGGGCATCCAGGACCGCCACGCCTATATCGTCGGTGGCGGCCTGGCCGGCCTCACCGCCGCCTTCTACCTGATCCGCGACGGCCATCTGCCCGCCGAGCGCATCACCATTCTCGAGGACCACGACGTGGAAGGCGGCTCCCTGGATGGCGCCGGCAACCCGGAGGAGGGCTACCTGGTGCGCGGTGGCCGCGAAATGAACGGCCACTACGACAATTTCTGGGACCTGTTCCAGGACGTGCCGGCCCTGGAGCTGCCCGACGGCTACAGCGTGCTGGACGAATACCGGCTGGTGAACGACGCCGACCCGAACTATTCCAAGGCCCGCCTGCTGCACCACCGGGGCCGCATCAAGGACTTCGCCACCTTCGGGCTGAGCCGCGCCCAGCAATGGGAATTGATCCGCCTGCTGCTGCGCCGCAAGGACGAACTGGACGACATCACCGTGGAGGAGTACTTCAGCCCGGGCTTCCTGGACACCAACTTCTGGACCTTCTGGCGCACCATGTTCGCGTTCCAGAACTGGCACAGCGTGCTGGAAATGAAGCTCTACATGCACCGTTTCCTGGACGCCATCGACGGCCTCAACGACATGTCCGCCCTGGTGTTCCCCAAGTACAACCAGTACGACAGCTTCGTGCGCCCCCTGGCCGACATGCTGCGCCAGCAGGGCGTGCGCTTCCAGCTCGACACCCGGGTCCATGACCTGGACCTGGAAGAGCACGACGGGCGGCTCACCGTGCGCGCGCTGCACTGCCGCACCGCCGACGGCGAACAGCGCCTGGAAGTGGCGCCCCGGGACCTGGTGCTGGCGCTCACCGGCTCCATGACCGAGGGCACCGCCTACGGCGATATGGACACCGTGCCGGTGCCCCGGCGCGGACGCACCGAGCCTGGCGAGGACAGCGCCTGGACCCTGTGGCGCAACCTGGCGGCGAAATCGCCGGTGTTCGGCCGCCCGGACAAGTTCTACGGCGACACCGACCGCTCCAGCTGGGAATCCGCCACCCTCACCTGCGCGCCGTCACCGCTGGTGGACAAGCTCAAGGAACTGTCGGTGAACGATCCCTATTCCGGGCGCACCGCCACCGGCGGCATCGTCACCATCACCGATTCCGCCTGGCTGATGAGCTTTACCTGCAACCGCCAGCCGCATTTCCCGGACCAGCCCGACGACCTGCTGGTGCTGTGGGTCTATGCCCTGCGCATGACCCCGGACGGCGACTACGTCAAGAAACCCATGCCCGAATGCACCGGCCGCGAGATCGTCACCGAGCTGTGCCATCACCTGAACCTGCTCGACGACCTGGACACGGTGCTCGCCCACACCAAGGTGCGCACCGCCCTGATGCCCTACATCACCGCCGAGTTCATGCCCCGGGCCGCCGGCGACCGGCCCCGGGTGGTGCCCGAGGGCTGCACCAACCTGGGCCTGCTGGGGCAGTTCGTGGAAACCCCCAACGACGTGGTGTTCACCATGGAGAGTTCGGTGCGCACCGCCCGGGTGGCGGTGTACCGGCTGCTGGGCCTGAACAAGGCGGTGCCGGACATCAGCCCCACCCAGTACGACATCCGCAACCTGCTCAAGGCCGCCCGGGCGCTCAACAATGGCCGGCCCTTCCCCGGCGAGCGGCTGCTGCACCGCCTGCTCGACCGCACCTACTTCGCGCCGGTGTTGCCGCCGCTGCCCGACGACGAGGAGGAGCCGGCCCCCGGCGCCGCCAACCCCTTCGACGCCGAGCTCAGCGCCCTGGCGGACCGGGGCGGCGAGGCCCTCAAGGACGTCCGCGCCTGGTTCACCCGCCTGCGCGACAACCTCCGCCACGACCGCGACTGACCGCCGGCCCCTCCCTGGACCGGGCGTCCCGACGCAAGGTCCAGGGTCACGGCAGGAGCGACCGGCGACGCCGTTTTGCCTATGTAGGAGCGACTTTAGTCGCGATAACCTCCAGTGCCATCTTCATCGCGGCTAAAGCCGCTCCTACCGCGACCACCTAACGCCGGAGCCGCCGGTGACGCTACCTCGGAGCGTTCCGGTGTGGGCCCCCTTCCGGGACCCTGTCAAACAGGATGTTTGACCGGGAGTCTCCAGGGATGGATTCACGACGTTCCCGGAAGGGGGCCCACACCGGAACGCGGCCTATCTGGAGAACACTCCCAGCCCCGCCTTCTCCAAAGCGTGAAAAAAATCCCCCCGAACGGTTCCCCTTTTGCACGGCTGATCCGGTTCCTCCCATGACGACAGCAAAAACACCCTGGGAGGAACCGTCCTGATGTTGAACAGAACCCTGCGGCCCCTGGCCCTGACCCTGCCGCTACTGGTCGGCGGCGCCACCCTCACGGCATTGCCGACCCCGGCCCGGGCCGAAGCGGACGCCGCCGTGGATTTCCGCATCCCCGCCGGCCCGCTGAGCCGCTGCCTGAACCGCTTCGCCGACCAGGCCGGCATCTACCTGGGCGGCGCCGGGGAACTCACCGCCGGCAAGCAATGCGCCGGGCTGGACGGCCGCTACACGGCCCGCGCCGGCCTCGCCGAGCTGCTCGCCGGCACCGGCCTGGTGGCGCGCTTCTCCGATGCCCGCACCGCCACCCTGGAAGACGCCGACGACGGCAACGCCCTGGAGCCGGTATCGGTATCCGCCGCGCCGCCGGTGGGCCCGGATGCCGGCTACCTGGCCGAGCGCACCCTGGTGGCCACCAAGACCAGCGTGCCGCTGTCGGAAACGCCCCGCTCGGTGAGCGTCACCACCCGTGAGCGCATGGAGGATCAGGGCGCCAAGACCCTCACCGAGGTGCTCGGCTACATGCCCGGCATCTACGCGCCGCCCATGGCCGCCGGCGACAGCCTGGCGGGGGATTTCTTCTTTATCCGTGGCTTCAACGCCACCGATTACGGCTACGGGCTGTACCGGGACGGTCTGCGCGTGCAGCCCAACCGCTACGACACCACCACCGAACCCTATGGCCTGGAGCGGGTGGAGGTGTTCCGTGGCCCCAGCTCGATCCTGTACGGCGAGAACGCCCCCGGCGGCATCGTCAATCTGGTCAGCAAGCGGCCCACCCTCGAGGGCCGTGGCGAGGTGCGCGCCAGCTACGGCAGCCACGACCGGCGCCAGCTGGCGGTGGATGTGTCCGGGCCCCTGGCGGGCAACGAGGCGGTGCTCGGCCGGCTGGTGATGCTGGGCCGTGATTCCGACACCCAGACCAAGCATGTGCCCGACGACCGGGTGTACATCGCGCCGTCCCTGACCCTGGTGCTGTCCGAGGACGACCGTCTGACCTTCATGGGCAGCTACCAGAAGGACAAGACCAAGCTCGAACTGGGGCTGCCCGCCGCCGGCACCCTGCTGGACAACCCCAACGGCGAGCTGGACAGCGACGCCATGATCGGCCACCCGGACTGGGACAACTTCGACCGGGAATTCTGGACCCTGGGCTATGAGTACCGGCACTGGTTCAGCGACCGCTGGGATTTCCGCCAGAACGCCCGCTACATGGAATCCCGGGTGCAGCGCAACGAGATCTGGTGGCAGCAGCTTAACGACGGCGGCTACGGCACCGACGTGGGGACCCTGGCCTATGACCGCTTCAACGAAGCCCGCACCCTGTCGGTGGACAACCAGCTGGAAGGCACGCTCTACAGCGGCGACTTCAAGCACAACCTGCTGTTCGGCCTGAGCTACGACCGCACCTCCTGGGCCCAGGAGTGGGAAGCGGGCATGGGCGACACCATCAACATCTTCGACCCGCAATGGAGCGCGGAGCCGGTGATGATCCAGGCCCAGCAGGACGCCACCACCCGCCAGTCCATGACCGGGCTGTACAGCCAGTGGCACGGCCACTACGGCAACTGGATCGGCCTGGTGGGCGGCCGCTACGACACCGTGGACAATGAGTACGAGGACAAGGTCTCCGGCACCGACGACGAGGCGTTCACCTGGCAGACCGGCCTGATGTACCAGTTCGACAACGGTGTTTCCCCCTACCTGAGCTACGCCACCAGCTTCACGCCGGTGCAGCAGATCTCCTCCGGCATCGGCACGCTGGACCCGATTACCGGCGAGCAGGTGGAGGCCGGGGTGAAGGTGGCGCCGCCGGGAGCGCGCACCCAGGTGGCGGTGTCGGTCTACGACCTGCGCAAGGAAGACGATGTGATCTTCGACGGCAACGCCGGGGATTACCTTCAGGTGGGCGAGAGCCGGTCCAAGGGCGCGGAGCTTGAAGTCACCGCCGACGTCAGCGAGCGGCTGCGGCTGACCGCCTCCTACACCTACACCGACGCGCGCGTCACCGACAACGGCCCGTCCTCCTCCGCGGACGAGGATCGGCAGATGGTGTTCGTGCCGCGCAACCAGGCTTCCGCCTGGGCCAGCTATCGGTTCCAGGAGGGCGGCCTGGCCGGCCTGCGCTTGGGGGGCGGTCTGCGCTACATCGGCGAGACCTACGCCTACACCAACCTGTACGGCACCCTGGAAACCGATGCGGTGACCCTGGCCGATCTGTCCCTGGCGTACCCCTTCGCCGGCGGCTGGAAGGCGGAACTCAACGTCAGCAATCTGTTCGACAAGGAGTTCTTCACCGGCTGCAACAACGCCGGGCGTTGTTACTTCGGCGCCGAGCGCACCCTGCAGGGCAGCGTCAGCTACCGCTGGTAGTGACCGTTGATGGTGACTTCAGCCGCCCGGGGCGTTTCGCCCCGGGCGGCTGTCGCTGCGGGTCACCGCGGCGGGGTCCGTTTCCGGCAGACCACCCACCGCTTCCAGCACGTCGTCGAGCACCGCCTGGCTTTTCCAGGCCGCCGGCGTGTTGACGATGGCGGACACCGCCCAGGTGGTGTTGTCCCGGTCGCGGGTGAAGCCGGCCACGGCGCGCACATTGGTCAGCGAGCCGGTCTTGATGTGGCCCTCGCCACGCAGGCCGGTATCGCGCAGCCGGTTGTGCATGGTGCCGTCCATGGCCACCAGCGGCAGGGAGGCGATCAGCTCGGCGGCGAACGGGCTGCGCCAGGCCTGCTGCAGCATCTTGATCTGCTCCATGGGGCTGATGCGCGCCTGCCGGGACAGGCCGGCGCCGTTGTCCAGCACTACCTTGTCCGGGTCCATGCCCTTGAGCGCCATCCATTCACGCACCGTGCGGTTGGCGGCGGCCAGATCGTCGCTGTCCTCCGCCAGCCGGTGCTCGGCGCCGATGGTCAGGTACAGCTGCCGGGCCATGATGTTGCTGCTCCACTTGTTGATGTCGCGCACCATGGTGACCAGGTCCGGCGACGAGCTGGTGGCCAGCAGGGAAGCGCCCTTGGGCAGCCGCCCGAAGCGGGTCTCGCCGGTGATCTCGCCGCCCAGTTGCCGCCACAGGCCGCGCAGCAGGGCGCCGGTGTAGTCGCCCTGATTCATCAGTGACAGGTACTGGCTGGCCTTGCAGCCCTCCGGCAGGGAGCCGGTCAGGGTGATCACGTAGAGGCCGTCCTCGCGGCGCTCCGGGATGGCCTTCAGGTGGTGGCCGGACGGGCAATAACGGCTGTTGGAGCGGGTCAGCTGGTTGTTGAGCAGCACCTTGTCGGTGACCGGCTCCACCCAGGCCTGGACCCGGTCCGGGCGGCCCATCATCTGGATGTGGAAGACGTTCAGGTTGGTGAGCAGGGCGTCCGGGCGCACCAGATAGGGGGCGTGGGGATCGCCGCCATCGTCATTGAAGCGCGGCAGGCCGCCTTCCGGCAGCCGGAAGTAGCCGCCGTCCAGCACCAGGTCGCCGTGCACCGCGCGGATGCCGTAGGCGCGCAGGTCGCGCAGCAGCTTCCAGATCCGCTCCTCGGTGAGCTTGGGGTCGCCGGCGCCCACCAGGATCAGGTCGCCCTCCAGCACATCGCCGTTCACCTCGCCGTTGGTGTACACCCGGGTGTGCCACTTGAAGGTGGGGCCGAGCAGTTCCAGGGCCGCGTAGGTGGTCAGCAGCTTCATGGTGGAGCCCGGGTTCATGACCCGGTCGGCATTGACGAAGCGGGACTGACCCGGGCCATCCAGGGGGACCGCCGCCAGGGCCAGGGCGTCGTCGGGCAGGTTCAGTTCCTGCAGTCGGGACTGGATCGCCAGAGGCCAGTCCGCGTTGGGCAGGGCCTCGGCGTCATCGGCGGCGAAGGCCGGTACCGGCAGGCAGATAATCAGGAATGTAAAAACGGCGAAGGGAAAACGCACGGCAAGCCCCATGGACAGCACACTCTTGTTCGGGTTAGCGCTTACTAAGCGTAGAGCAAAACCGGTAACCGGTCAGGGGGCCGCGGGTGGCGGAATTGTAAATTCTGAGCCGTGCTATAGTGGCGCCGGCCAAGCGCAACGGAACCGGACATGTCGAAACTGCTGATGAATCTGCGCCGCGTGCCCGACGAGGAGCGCGACGAGGTGTGCGAGCTGCTGGACGAGCACGGCATCGAATACTTTCTCACGCCGCCCAGCGTCTGGGGGGTGTCCGCCGGTGGCATCTGGCTGCGCCACGATCAGGATTGGGAACGGGCCCGGCCGGTGCTGGCGGATTACCAGAACCGGCGTCACGACCGGGGAAAAGCGGCGTTCCAGCAGGCCCATCGGGACGGCGACGTCACCACCGTGGGGCGCAATCTGCGCCGCCACCCGCTGCGCACCCTGGCGTTTCTGGTGGCGGTGGTGGCGGTGCTGCTGATCGCCCTGGTGCCGTTCATCACGTTTGGGTGATTCGCTTCAGGCTTCGTGGGCCAGGTTGTCCGGGTCGCCCACGTCGATGCCCTTGTGCTGCAGGTCGGCGTGGTAGGAGCTGCGCACCATGGGGCCGGAGGCCACCGAGGTGAAGCCCATCTTGCGGCCTTCTTCCGCGAACATCCGGAAATCGTCCGGGTGCACGTAGCGTTCCACCGGGGCGTGGAATTTACTGGGCTGCAGATACTGGCCGATGGTGATCATGTCCACGTCGTGATCGCGCAGGTCGCGCAGGGTTTCCAGCACCTGATCGTTGGTTTCACCCAGGCCCACCATGATGCCGGATTTGGTGGGCACGTGCGGCACCCGGGCGCCGAACTGCTGGAGCAGCTTCAGGGAGTGCTCGTAGCGGGCGCCGGGCCGGGCCTTCTTGTACAGGTGCGGCACGGTTTCGATGTTGTGGTTGAACACATCCGGCGGGGTCGCCTCGAGAATGTCCAGGGCGTCTTCCAGGCAGGGCCGGAAGTCCGGGGTGAGAATCTCGATCTTGGTGCCCGGGCTGGCCTCGTGGACCGCCTCGATGCAGTCGGCGAAATGGCGGGCGCCGCCGTCGGGCAGGTCGTCCCGGTCCACGGAGGTGATCACCACGTATTTCAGTTCCAGGTCCGCCACGGATTCCGCCAGATGCTTGGGCTCGTCCGGGTCGAGGCCGTTGGGGCGGCCGAAGCCCACGTCGCAGAATGAGCAGCGGCGGGTGCAGATGTCGCCCATGATCATGAAGGTGGCGGTGCCGCCGCCGAAGCATTCCGGCAGGTTGGGGCAGGCCGCTTCCTCGCACACGGTGTGCAGCTTCTGCCGGCGCAGCATGGACTTGATGCGCTGGATCTCGCCGTTGGCGGGGACCCGCACGCGGATCCAGTCGGGTTTGCGCTCGCGTACCGGCGCGCTTTCATTGACCACGGGGATGGTGCGGACCTTGTCGGCGCCACGCAGTTTGTCGCCGATCTGAACCTTCGCTTTCGCCGGGCGTTTGGCCTGGGCTTCGCTCATGGAGATGTCTCTCTCGCGGTTGGGTGCCTTTTGGGCGCCTGTTTCGTCATTCGGGGCGAAGGCCCCGGCGGCACAGGGATGTGCCGTTCGCCGGCCTTTGGCCGGCATGACTGACGGGAATCGTGGAAGATTCCCGTCAGTCTGGCAGAAGATTGTACCAACTCGGAGCGGGGGCTGTCCGGGGGGTAAGGCCCAGCCGGCGGCTCAGAATCGTTACCAGATCCTGCTCCACGCGCTCGCGGTCCGCGTCCAGGCCCTCGCCGGCCAGGCTGGTCATGGGCTGGCCGGCGTGGCCGCAGGGGTTGATGCGCCGCCAGGGGGCCGGGTCCGCGTCCCGGTTCAGGGCCAGGCCGTGGTAGCTGCCGGCGCGGCGGATGCGCAGCCCCAGCGAGGCGATCTTGGCGCCGCCCACGTACACGCCCGGGGCGTCCGCGCGGCTGGCGGCGTCCAGGCCCCGGTCGCGCAGGTAGTCCACCACGCTGTCCTCGATGGCGCTGACCACGGCGCGGGCGCCCAGGGCCAGCCGCTGCACGTCCAGCATCAGGTAGACCACGGTCTGGCCGGGGCCGTGGTAGGTGACCTGGCCGCCCCGGTCGGTGCGCACCACCGGGATGTCGCCGGGGGCGAGCACGTGCTCGGGCTTGCCGGCCTGGCCCAGGGTGTACACCGGCGGGTGCTCCAGCACCCAGAGTTCATCGGTGGTGTCGGCGTCGCGCTCGGTGGTGAAGGCGCGCATGGCCTCCCAGCAGGGCTGGTAGTCGACCCGGGGCAGGTGGCGTACCAGAACGTCCATCAGAGGGTGATCTTGACGTGCGGGCAGGCGTTCAGCTCGCGGTACACGGTTTCCAGCTGGTCGCGGTCGCGCAGTACCACGCTGGCGGTGAGCGAGACGAAGTTGCCCTTGGTGCTGGGTTTGCTGCTGAGGTGAGCGTGGCGGTCGAAATCGTCCAGGTGGGTTTCCAGGATTTCCACCACCGCCTCTTCCAGGGGGGCGTCGGCGGCGCCCATCACTTTCAATTGCATGCTGTGGGGGAAATCCCACAGTTCTTCGCGGATCATGGTGCTCTCCAGTCGGCCCGGCGCCCGGTTACAGACCGCACAGGCGGCGTTTGAACTCAATATAGTGGCGCGCCAGGGTTTTCCAAGTGTCGCCGGGGCGGCCGTCGCCCACCGGCCGGCCGTTCAGGGTGGTGACCGGCACCACATCCTTGGTGGAGCTGGAAATCCAGATTTCGTCGGCATCGTGCAGGGCGGGCTCGCTGATTTCCGCCTCGATCACCGGCAGACCTTTTTCCCGGCACAGCTCGATGATCAGGTCCCGGGTGATGCCCCCCAGTATGCAGTGGCTCAGCGGCGGTGTGCACACCCGGCCGTCGCGCACCACGAACACATTGCTGGCGGCGCCCTCGGTGACGAAGCCGTCGCGCAGCAGGATCGCTTCCTGGGCGCCGGTTTCCACCGCCCGCTGGCGCAGCAGCAGGTTGGGCAGCAGCGAGATCGATTTGATGTCGCAGCGCGCCCAGCGCAGGTCGTCCAGGGTGATGGCGGCGACGCCCTCGGTGCGCGCCACCTGGTCCGCCGCCGGCACCGCCAGCGGCGAGCTGTAGAGGAAAACCGTGGGCGGCACCGGCGGGTTCGGGAAGGCGTGCTCGCGGCGCGGCGCCGCGCCCCGGGTGATCTGCAGGTAGAGCGACTGGTGGCCGCCGCCGTTGCGGGCCACCATCTCCTCGCACAGCCGGCGCCAGCCGGGGCCGTCGTGGGGATCGGCGATGCGCAGCTCGGCCAGGGAGCGGGCCAGCCGGCCCAGGTGTTCGTCGAGCCGGAACAGCACGCCGTTAAAGGCGGGGATCACCTCGTAGACGCCGTCGGCGAACAGAAACCCCCGGTCCAGGGGAGAAATCCGCGCCTGGTCGGCGTCCATGAACTCGCCGTTGAGGTACACCGTCGCCATGGGGCCGGGCCTCAGTCAAACAGACCCTTGAAGAACAGCACGATGTGGTCCCAGATGCGCGAGAAGAAGCCGGCTTCCTCCACCGCCTCCAGGGCCACCAGGGGGCGCTGCACCAGCTGCTCGCCGTCCAGGCTCACGGTCAGGGTGCCGTATTGGCGGCCTTCCTCGATGGGCGCGCGCAGCTCCGGCTGGATCGACATTTCCGCCTTGAGCTGCTCCTGGCTGCCCTTGGGCACGGTCAGCACCAGGTCGTCTTCCAGGCCCAGGCGCACCTGATCGGCGGCGCCCATCCACACTTCCGGGGTATCGAGCACATCGCCGGCGCCATAGCCTTCGTAGGTTTCGTAGAAGCGGAAGCCGTAGCTGAGCAGCTTCTGGGATTCCCGCGCCCGGGCGGCTTCGGAATCGGTGCCCATGACCACCGAGATCAGGCGCATGCCGTTCTGCTTGGCGGAGGACACCAGGCAGTAGCCGGCTTCCTCGGTGTGGCCGGTCTTCAGGCCGTCCACGGAGTCGTCCCGCCACAGCAGCAGGTTGCGGTTCTGCTGGGTGATGCCGTTGTAGCTGAATTCCTTCTGGGCGTAGATATCGTAGTGTTCCGGATAGTCGCGGATGATCGCCCGCGCCAGCCAGGCCAGGTCCCGGGCGGTGGTGTAGTGGTCGTCCGCCGGCCAGCCGGTGGCGTTGACGAAGTGGGTGTTGTCCATGCCCAGCTGGCCGGCCTGGTTGTTCATCAGGTCGGCGAAGGCGCCCTCGGAGCCGGCCACGTACTCGGCCAGGGCGACGCTGGCGTCGTTGCCGGACTGCACGATCACGCCCTTGAGCAGGTCCACCAGGGGCACCTGGGTGCCTTCCTTGACGAACATGCGCGACCCGCCCATGCGCCAGGCCTTGACGCTGATCGGCACCTGATCCTGCTCATTGATGTTGCCGGCCTGGATCTCCTTTTCCACCAGATAGGCGGTCATCATCTTGGTCAGGCTGGCGGGGGGCAGTTTCTTGTCGGCGTTGTGCTCCACCAGAACCTGGCCGCTCTTGGCGTCCAGCAGCAGGTAGCTGCGTGCTTCCACCTCCGGCGGACGGGGGATCATGTTCTCGGCGCGGGCCAGGGGCGCCACGGCGAGCAGGCCGGCCAGCAGCAGCCAGAACAGGGAATGGGGCAGGGAACGGGTTTGCATCATCATCGGGCCTTATTGGGTCGGGTCTTGGCTTGCGGACGGATCAGGGCGTTACGGAAATCGGCGCGGCGAACCCCGCCTCGGTGAGCGAGCGGCGCGCACGGTCGCGGTCGGCGTTGCTGGCGAACGGGCCCAGCCACACCTTGTACAGGCTGCTCGATTCCGGCTGGCGCACGGACACCGGCAGCTTCAGTTGCTGGCGCAGCCGCTGCTCCAGGGCGCGGGCGCTGTCCAGCCCCTGGAAGGCGCCGGCCTGCAGGTAGAGATCGCCGCCGTCAGCGCGTTCGTCGCGGGAGGCGGTGGACGGCGGCGGGCTGTCCACCGCGGCGCGCACCGCCGTGGGCACGCGGCCATCGCTCTTGTTGGGGGTCGGGTCGCCGGTGGCGGTGAGCGCTTCCACGCGCACCCGGCCGGTGCCGTTCTGCTCGATGCCCAGGCGCACGGCGGCGGCCCAGGACAGATCGATGATCCGGTCGGAGTGGAAGGGGCCGCGGTCGTTGACGCGCACCACCAGGCTCTTGCCGTTGTCCAGGTTGGTGACCCGGGCGTAGGTGGGCAGCGGCAGGGTGCGGTGGGCGGCGGTGAAGCGGTACATGTCGAAGGCTTCGCCGCTGGAGGTCCGGTAGCCGTGGAACTTGCGGCCGTACCAGGACGCCAGGCCCTCCTCGTGGTAGCCCTCGGCGGTGGGCATCACCTGATAGGTCTTGCCCCAGACGGTGTAGGTGTCCGGGTTGCCGTAGGCGCTGCGCGGCTCCTCCTTGGGCACCGGCTCGGGCTGGGCGCTGACGTCGCGGCGCTCCTCCGGGCCGGAGTCGGTGCTGTGCTGGTAGCGGTCGGAGCCGGGGGCGCCGGACGCCGGGCGGTCCGGGCGCGGCGCCGGGTCCGGCGTGCCGGCGGGGCGGGTGGCGCAGGCGCCCAGAAACAGGCTCAGAACAAGAATCGGTACAACGCGCATCACGGCTGGTCGGCCTCCAGGGCATCGGCCAGTCGGCGGGAAAGCTGCAACACGGCCATGGCGTAAAGCTCGCTGTGGTTGTAGCGGGTGATCACGTAGAAATTGTCGGTGGCCAGCCAGAATTCGTGGCCATCCTCGCCTTCCAGGTCGAGGACCGCCACCGGCGTGGAACCGGGCAGGCCGCTGTTCGACACCTCGAAACAGTATTCGCTGCTCAGCGTATCATCGTCGCAGGCCACTGCCACTACGCCGTTTTTCCGGGCCTGATCCAGCGTGAAGGCCGGTTTGTAGCCTTTCTTGGCCATGGCCACGTAGCCATTGCCCTCCACCCGGGCGCGGGCGGCCACCGGCAGCCCCGGTTGCCAGCGGTGCGCCTTGAAGTAGTTGGCGACGCTGCCGATGGCGTCCTCCGGGCTGTTCACCAGATCAATGACGTCGTCGCCGTCGAAATCCACGGCGTAGGCCTGGTAGCTGGTGGGGATGAACTGCGGGAAGCCCATGGCGCCGGCGTAGGAACCGGTGATCTCGCCGGCGTCGATGTGGGCGTGGCGCTCCAGCTCGAACAGGGCGATCAGCTGCTTGCGGAAGAACGCCGCCCGGGGCGGGTAATCGAAGCCCAGGGTGGCCAGGGCGTCCACCACCTTGTAGTTGCCCTTGTGGCGCCCGTAGCGGGTTTCCACGCCGATGATCGCCAGGATCACTTCCTGGGGCACGCCGAATTCCCGCTCCGCCCGGGCCAGCGCCTCGGCGTGCTCGCGGGCGAAGGCCACGCCCTGCTCCACGCGGCTGTCCTGCAGGAAGATACGGCCGTATTTGGCCCAGTTCAGGGTGCGTTCGGCGGGCCGGGCAATGGCCTCGAGAATGCTGTCCTTGCGTTCCGCGCCGGCCAGCAGTTGGCGAACGCGGTCCACATCGAGACCGCGTTCGCGCACCGCCTCCAGCACCGCGCCGGCCCCCGGATGCTCGGCGTAGTTGGTGGCGGCCTGGGCGGCGGGGCCGGCCAGGGCGGCGCAAGCGGCGATCAACAGCCCGGTTTTCTTCACGTGGTTCTCCTCGGGATCCTTGTCAGTAACTCATCAGTCGGCGATGGGTATGCATGGACATGAGCATGCCGAAACTGGCCATCAGGGTAACGATGGAGGTGCCGCCATAGCTGACCAGCGGCAAGGGTACGCCCACCACCGGTAAGAGTCCGGACACCATGCCGACGTTCACAAAAATATAAATAAAAAAGGTCATCGTCAGCGCCGCCGCCAGCAGGCGCGAGAACGTCTCCTGGGCCTGCCAGCTGATGAAGAAGCCGCGTCCGACGATCACCAGATAGATGGTCATCAGCAGCAGAAAGCCCACCAGGCCGAATTCCTCGCCCAGCACCGCCAGGATGAAGTCGGTGGACGACTCGGGCAGGAAGTCCAGCCGCGACTGGGTGCCTTCCAGCCAGCCCTTGCCGGTGACGCCGCCGGAGCCGATGGCGGTTTTCGACTGGATGATGTTCCAGCCGGCGCCGCGCGGGTCCGCTTCCGGGTTGAGGAAGGTGTCCACCCGGCTGCGCTGATAGTCGTGCAACACGAAGAAATACATCAGCGGCGCGGCGATCATCAAGGCCACCACGGCCAGCCCGATCAGGCGCCAGGACAGCCCGGCCATGAACAGCACCACCAGGCCGGCGGCGGCGATCAGGATCGAGGTGCCCAGGTCCGGCTGCACCGCGATCAGCACCACCGGCAGGAAAATCAGCGCCAGGGCCACCAGCACGTCGGTGAGCCGGGGCGGCAGATTCCGCTCGCTGAAGAACCAGGCGACCATGGCCGGCACCGCCAGTTTCATTATCTCGGCGGGCTGGAAGCGGCCCAGCCCGGGGATGTGCAGCCAGCGGGCGGCGCCCTTGGCCTCGGTGCCGATCAGCACCACCAATACCAGCAGCACCACGCCCAGGGCATAGATCATCGGCGCCCAGAAGCGGTAGCTGCGCGGCGGAATCTGCGCCAGCACCAGCAGCACCAGCAGGCCGCCGCCCAGGCGCAGGGCCTGGCGCAGCACCATTTCCATGCTGCCGCCGCCGGCGCTGTAGAGCACCGTCAGGCCGCCCAGGGCGAGCAGCAGCAGGGCGGCCAGCAGGGGGGCGTCCAGGTGCAGCCGGGCGGGCAGGCCGTTGCCCAGGGAGGGGCCGCCCTGGCCGGGCATTTGTCGCAGGGTCTCGCGTACGCTCATGGCGTGCTGTCTCCGCTAGCGGGCGCGCGTGGCAGGGGCGGCGGCACGTCCAGCTCGCCGTTGTCGTCGAGCAGCCAGGCGTCCATTACCTGGCGCGCCACCGGGCCGGCGGTGGAGCCGCCGTGGCGGCCGTTTTCCACCAGCACGGCCACGGCGATGGCCGGGTGTTCCACCGGCGCGAAACTAATGATCAGCGCGTGGTCGAGCAGCCGCTCCGCCAATTCTTCCTCGTTGTAGGTCTCTTCCTGGCCCACGGAGAACACCTGGGAGGTGCCCGTTTTGGCGCCCATCTTGTAGGGCGCGTCCTCGGCCATGACCCGGGCGGTGCCCCGACTTCCATGGACCACTTCTTCCATGGTGTGTTCCATGCGCAGCCAGTCGTCGTCGTTGTTGAGCTCGATGTCCGGGCGCGGCGGCGGGCGCAGCTCGTCGGCGGCCAGGGTGGGCGTCACCTGCTTGCCGTGGTGGGCGAGGATGGCGGTGGCGGTGGCCAGCTGCAGCGGCGTGGCCAGCATGAAGCCCTGGCCGATGCTGGCGTTGATGGTGTCGCCGTGGAACCAGGGCGTGCCCCGGGCGGCGCGCTTCCAGTCCTTGGAGGGCAGCAGGCCGGCGGATTCGTTGTAGAGATCGATGCCGGTGGGCTGGCCCAGGGAAAAATCGGACAGGAAATGGTGCATGCGGGCGATGCCCAGTTTGAAGCCCAGATCGTAGAAATAGGTGTCGCAGGACTGCACCACCGCCTTGTTCATGTCCACCCAGCCGTGGCCCCAGCGTTTCCAGTCCCGGTAGCGGTGCGGGTTGCCTTCCAACTGGTAGTAGCCGGGGTCGAAGATGGTGCGCTCCCAGTCGGTGACGCCGGCGTCCAGGCCGGCCAGGCCGATGAACGGCTTGACCGTGGAGCCCGGCGGGTAGCGGCCTTGCAGGGCGCGGTTGAACAGCGGGTTGTCGTGGTCTTCCCGGTAGCGGGCGTAGTCCTGGTGGGAGATGCCGTTGACGAACAGGTTGGGCTCGAAACCCGGGCGGCTGACGAACGCCAGCACGCTGCCGTCCCGGGGGTCGATGGCGACCACCGCGCCGCGGCGGTCGCCGAGGGCGTCGTAGGCGGCCTGCTGCACCTTCATATCCAGGGTCAGGCGCAGGTTCTCGCCGGGCACCGGCGGCTGCTCCTCGAGCACGCGCAGAATGCGGCCCCGGGCGTTGGTCTCCACCTGGCGGTAGCCCACCTGGCCATGCAGGCGGTGCTCGTAGTAGCGCTCCACCCCGGTGCGGCCGTAATAGTGGGTGCCGGCGTAGTCCGCCTGCTCGGTGAGCGTCATGGCGTCCAGGTCCTCGGCGCTGAGCCGGTTCACATAGCCGAGCACGTGGGAGAACAGCTTGCCGTGGGGGTAATGGCGCACCGGGTTGGCGGCCACGCGGACCCCGGGCAGGCGGTGTTGATTGACGGTGAGCCGGGCGATTTCCTCCTCGCCGAGGCGCCCGCGCAGGGGAATCGGGTCCCAGGGCCGGCGCGGGCTGGTCAGGCGCTTGCGGAAACGCTCCAGATCATCCGGCTCCAGGGTCACCAGCTGGCCGATGCGGGTCAGGGTGGCTTCCAGGTCCGGCACCTGCTCAATGATCAGCTCCACGGCGAAATCCGGCCGGTTGGCGGCCAGGATCTCGCCGTTGCGGTCGGTGATCAGGCCGCGCGGCGGCGGCACCGCCTGGGTCTGCACCCGGTTTTCGTCGCTCAGCGTGGTGTAGCGGCTGTGTTGGGACACCTGCAGCCACACCATGCGGCCCACCAGCACCAGTGACAGGGCCACCACCAGCAGGGCGCCCACCAGCAGGCGGAAGCTGAAGATCCGCTGCTCGTGGTGATGATCCTTGAGTGTCAGAGGTCGGCGCATCGGGGCCCGTGATTCGTGTCGTCAGCGGTGATAAGGGTGGCCGGCCAACAGGGTCCAGCCTCGGTAAAGCTGCTCGGCGAGCAATACCCGCACCAGCGGGTGCGGCAGGGTCAGCGCCGACAGCGACCAGCGCTCATGGGCGGCCGCCGACACGCGCGGGCAGAGCCCGTCCGGGCCGCCCACCAG
Organism: Alloalcanivorax profundimaris; assembly: GCF_015265435.1. Classification (GTDB taxonomy): domain Bacteria; phylum Pseudomonadota; class Gammaproteobacteria; order Pseudomonadales; family Alcanivoracaceae; genus Alloalcanivorax; species Alloalcanivorax profundimaris. Next base: position 29,482 of record NZ_JABJWH010000004.1, read on the forward strand.
GATCACCAGATCCTGGCCCAGGTCCTTCAGGGTGCCCAGTTTTTCGCTCAGTTGCGGTGTCCCCAGGGGCCGGCCGGTCACTTCCAGGGCCACCCGGTGGGCGCCGGGGTGTTTTTCCAGGCGCTTTTCCATGGCCTCGCCCTCGGCGCGCACCAGGGCGGCGGTGTCGCCCCTGGAACGTTTAGGCAACGGAATCGCCTCGAGTTCCAGGCGCATGTCCGGCGGCAGGCGCTTCCGGTATTCCTGGAAGCCCTGTTCCACCCAGGCGGGCATCTTGGTGCCGATGGCGAGCAGGTGTATGCGCACGGCGTGGCTCCCGGCGACGCCGCGCTCAGTGGTCGCGTTGGTCGCGGTCCGGATGGTGGTCGGGCGTGCGCCAGAGCCGCTCCAGGTCGTAGAACTCCCGGGTGGCGGGCAGCATCAGGTGCACGATGATGTCGCCCAGATCCACCAGGATCCACTCGGCGCCGCGTTCACCCTCGGTGCCCAGGGGGCGGTAGCCGGCGTCCTTGGCTTTCTCCATTACATTATCGGCGAGCGCCTTGACGTGGCGGCTGGAGGTGCCGCTGGCGATCACCATGTCGTCGGCCACGCTGGTCATGGCGCGCACGTCCAGGCTGGCGATGTTCTTGGCTTTCAGTTCCTCCAGTGCGTCGAGCACCAGATCCAGCAGAGGGGGTTGAGAACTCATGGGGCCTCGTTGTGTGCGTGCACGGAATGGTCGGCTTTGGCCGGGTCATTATACAGCCCATGGCGGCGAATATGGGCGAGTACCGCCGCCGGCAGTTGCGGGCAGGGGCCGCCGGCGGCGAGGGCGCGGCGGATCTCGGTGGCGGCCACGTCCAGCACCGGGCGCGCCAGCATCAGCCGGCGACCCGCCGGCCGGCGGCGCAGCAAGGCGGCGTTGGCGGCCGGGAAGGCACGCTGCACGCGCAGCGGCGCCGGCGCGGCGCCCGGTCTCGGCACCACCGCCAGATGGCACAGGGCGGCGTATTCCCGCCAGCGGTGCCAGCGGTCCAGATTGGCGAAACTGTCCGCGCCGACCACGAACACCAGCGGCCGGCGGCCGATATGGCGCCGGAAGTGCTTGAGCGTGGCCAGGGTGAACGAGGGCGCGCCGTCGGGCCGGCGCAGCTCCCAGTCGTCGGCGATCAGCTGGGGGTAGCCGGCGCAGGCGTGGCGCACCATGGCCAGCCGCTGGGCGCCGTCGGCGCTGGGCTGGGGCCGGTGCGGCGGCACCGCGTTGGGCAGCAGATGCACCGGCGCCTCCCCCAGCGCCCGCGACACCGCCAGGGCGGCGCGCACATGGGCGCGGTGGATCGGGTCGAAGGTGCCGCCGAACAGGATCAGGGGCTGGGCGCGGACAGTCAGAACCGGCTCCCGCTATTGCCGCACATGGCCGTCGCCGAACACCACCCATTTCTGGCTGGTCAGGCCTTCCAGGCCCACCGGGCCGCGCGCGTGCAGCTTGTCCGTGGAGATGCCGATCTCCGCGCCCAGGCCGTACTCGAAACCGTCGGCGAAGCGGGTGGAGGCGTTCACCATCACCGAGCTGGAGTCCACCTCCGCCATGAAGCGGCGGGCGCGGCTGTAGTTCTCGGTGAGGATGGATTCGGTGTGCCCGGAGCTGTAGCGATGGATGTGGTCCATGGCCTGGTCCAGATCGTCCACCATTTTGATCGCCAGCACTGGCGCCAGGTATTCCTCTTCCCAGTCGGTCTCGGTGGCCTCGGCCACGTCGTCGCCGAGCAGCTTGCGCACCCGTTCGCAGCCGCGCAGCTCGACGCCGGCCTGGCGGTACTGGTCGGCCAGCTCCGGCAGCACGCGCTCGGCGATGCCGGCGTGCACCAGCAGGGTTTCCAGGGTGTTGCAGGTGCCGTAGCGCTGGGTCTTGGCGTTGTAGGCCACCTTCACCGCCTTGGCCGGGTCGGCGTCCACGTCGATGTAGACATGGCAGTTGCCGTCCAGGTGCTTGATCACCGGCACCCGGGCGTCCTTGCTGATGCGCTCGATCAGGCCCTTGCCGCCGCGCGGCACGATCACGTCGACGAACTCCGGATGGCTGATCAGCTCGCCCACGGCGGCCCGGTCGGTGGTCTCGATCACCTGCACGGCGGTGTCCGGCAGGCCCGCCTCGCGCAGGCCGGCGCGCAGGCACTCGGCGATCGCCTGGTTGGAATCGATGGCCTCGGAGCCGCCGCGCAGAATCGCCGCGTTGCCGGATTTCAGGCACAGGGCGGCGGCGTCGATGGTCACGTTGGGCCGGGATTCATAAATGATGCCGATCACGCCCAGGGGCACGCGCATCTTGCCCACCTGGATGCCGCTGGGGCGGAAGTTCAGATCGGTGATCTGGCCCACCGGGTCGGCCAGGGCGGAGACCTGCTCCAGGCCTTCCACCATGCCGTCGAAACGGGCCGGGGTCAGTTCCAGGCGGTCCAGCAGGGCCGGCTCCAGGCCGCTGTCCCGGCCGCGCTCCAGATCGCGCTGGTTGGCGTCGAGAATGGCGCTGCGGTGGGCGCGCAGGGCGCCGGCGATGGCGCTCAGCGCGGCGTTCTTCTCACCGGTGGTGGCCCGGGCCATGGCCCGGGAGGCGGCGCGGGCCTGCCGGCCCACGTCGGCCATGTACTGCTGGATATCCATGTGACACGCCTGTCGGGAAACGAAAAGGCGCATTATACGGGGTTCCGGGCGGGCCGCGAAACAGCCCTGGTGCTGCTACGACGCCTGCGCCTCCAGGATGCGCACCATGGGTGTGCCCCGGGTGCGCGGGATCGGCAGCCGGTCGTAGTAATCCGCCGGGTCGTGCACGGTCAGAGCGGTGAAGCCCTGGTCCCGGAAGTGCGCGCGGGTGGCGTCGTCGGAGTCGAAATGGAAGGCCACGTTGCTGCGCGACAGGGCGCCCAGCAGCCCGCCCAGGGTCTTCAGGGTGCGGTGGAAGCGCATGTTGGCGTACAGCGGGTAGTTGTCGGTCAGGTAGATGCCGCGCGGAAACGCCTTCAGCCCCTCGGCGAGCCGCGCCCAGAACGGGCTGATGGTGGCCAGATCGAAATAATTGATCAGCCCCTCGGTGATCACCGCCACCGGCCGCGTCGGGTCGAGACGGTCGAGCAGGGCGGCGACGCTGTGGTCGCCGTCCTCCACCAGGATGTTCACGGTTTCCGCCCGGTGCCGTTCGCCGAGGGCGCCCTGGCGGGCCAGCAGCCGCTGCTTGCGCCGCGCCATGTCCGGCAGGTCCGCTTCCACATAGTCGATGCCCGGATGGCGGGCGCGCAACCGGCTGCCGCGCGGGCTCAGCCCGCAGGCGATCTCCACGATCTGCAGGTCCGGGTGGTCGGCGATCAGCGCTTCCAGGCGCGCGTCGATCAGGTGATGACGCTGCAGCAGAAAGGTACGGATATTGCCGCCCATCAGCCGTTTGCCCACCGCCTCGAAGGGCGTCATGGCGCCGTATAGCAGCGCCCCCGCCGGAGTGCGGAAACCCGGCTCGGACAGGCCGTTGCGCACCCACACCTGGCCGGTATAGAGGGCGGTAAAGCTGATCGAGGAGGTATCCAGACGTTGCGGCATGACGGCTCCCTGCGCGGCGATGAACATTCCGGCACCCTAGCAAAGCTCCCGGCTCCGCGCGGGCCAATAAGCCCGCGCCCCTTGCTTCTCCGCCGGCATGGGGTGGGCTCCATCAGGGCCGCGCCCCGCGCGGCTCCATGGAACGGTGTAGGAGAGACTTCAGTCGCGATGGGAGCCGGCACCGCCTTTGATCGCGACTGAAGTCGCTCCTACAGTCGCTCCTACAAGGGAAGGGGAACCCCCTCAGCGGCTAACGGTTCCGTGGCCGGTTGGCGGGCTATTTTTCCAGGATCGCGGGCAGCGGCTGGCCGCACAGGCGCAGGATCAGGCCGGCCAGGAATTGCCAGGGGTCGCCGGGGCCCATGCCCTTGATGGCCTGGTCGGCGCGGATCGCCAGGGCCTGGGCGCGGTGCAGTTGGCGCGGTGGCAGTTGGCGGGCGCGGGCTTCCAGGGCGCGCAGGCGCTGGGGCGGCATGCGCGGTGGCTGGCCGCCGGTGGCCAGGGCGTCCAGGGCGCGGATGTCGCGGCCCAGGGCCCACAGGATCACCGGCGCTTCCACGCCCTCGGCGCGCAGGGTGCGCAGAATGCGCAGGGCGCGGCGGGCGTCGCCGCGACCGGTGGCGTCGGTGAGATCGAAGGGGGTGTAGCGGCTGGAGTCGCCCACCGCCTGCTGCACGGTGTCGGCGTCCACGGTGCCGCCCTCGGCGAGCAGCGCCAGCTTGTCCACTTCCTGGGCGGCGGCCAGCAGGTTGCCCTCGCTGCGTTCGATCAGCAGTTCCAGGGCGTCGTCGTGGATGCTCAGGCCGCGCCCGGCGAGGCGGTCGCGGAGCCAGTGCTGCAGCTGCTTGCCTTCCACCGGCCAGATTTCCAGCACCGCGCCGACTTTTTCCAGGGCCTTTACCCAGGCGCTGTTCCAGTCCTTGCGGCGGTCCAGCCGCGAGCAGCGGATCAGCAGCAGGGTGTCCGGGGAGGGCTGCGCCAGCAGGTCGCGGATGATCTGGCTGCCGGTTTTGTCCGGGCGTTTTTCGCCCAGCACCAGCTCGAGAATGCGTCGCCCGCCGAACAGGCTCATGCTTTGCGCTTCGTTGATCAGGGCGTTCCAGTCGATGCCGGTGTCGGCGCTGAAGCGCTGGCGTTCATCGAAGCCCTGTTCGCGGGCGGCGGCGCGTACCGCGTCCATGGCCTCGTCCTGCTGCAGGGGTTCGTCGCCGGCCACCAGATAGACCGGCAGCAGGTCCCCTTGAAGGTGCTTGGCCAGTTGCTCGACGCGCAGACGCATGGCGGATCAGGGCTCGATTTTGCGGGAGGCGTTGGCGAGCTGATTGATCAGCCGGTAGCCGACGTCCTCGAACAGGTCGGTGCGCACCAGGTCCTCCTCGTCGGAGGTGGCGGTGACGTTGTCCGGGGAGTAGGCGAAGCTGCGGATGGCGGCGATGCGGCGCGGCGGGTTGAGCATGGCGCCGGTGTCGCGATCCACCAATTGCCAGGTGATCTCGTAGCGCAGCTCGCGCTCGGCGGCCCGGCCCCGGTCGTCCACGGCGGCGGTGCGCCGGTCCCAGCGCTCATCCAGGACCTTGATGATATAGGGGGCCTGGCCGTGCACCTGAACGCCGGCCGGTTCGAGCCGGTCTTCCAGGGTGTAGCGCAGGCGCGCGCTGGCGCCGTCCACGGTAACGCTTTCCAGGTTGGGCACCGAGGTCTGGCCGCGCAGCTGCCAGCCGGAGCAGGCGCTCAGCAGCAGGGCGGCGAGCAGAACGGGAAGCGCGGAACGAAGCGTCATGTCAGTTGGCCACGATGTTGACGAGTTTGCCGGGAATCACGATCACCTTGCGCACCGTCTTGCCGTCGGTGAAGCGCTGCACATTGGGTTCTTCCCGGGCCAGTTGTTCCAGGGTGTCCTTGTCGGCGTCGGCGGGCACCTCCAGCTTGGCGCGCACCTTGCCGTTGACCTGCACCACCAGCTCGATGCTGTCCTTGGCGAGGGCGCTTTCGTCCACCGCCGGCCAGGCCGCGTCCACCGCCGGCTGGTCATGGCCCAGGGCCGTCCACAGGGAATGGGCGGCGTGGGGCACGATCGGCGAGAGCAGCAGCACCGCCGCCTCCAGGGCTTCCTGGAGCGCCGCCCGGCCGGCGTCGTCGCTGGCCTCGAAGCGGCTGATTTCGTTGCACAGCTCCATCACCGCGGCGATGGCGGTGTTGAAGGTATAGCGCCGGCTCAGGTCGTCGCTGACCTTCTGGATGGTCTCGTGGGTCTTGCGGCGCAGGGTCTTGCCGGCGTCGTCCAGGGCGGCCGGGTCCAGGGCCGGGGCGGCGCCGGCTTCGACGTGCTCGGCCACCAGCCGCCACAGGCGCTTGATAAAGCGGTGGGCGCCCTCGACGCCGGCGTCGTTCCACTCCAGGGATTGTTCCGGCGGCGCCGCGAACATCATGAACAGGCGTACGGTGTCGGCGCCGAATTCCTCGATCATCGCCTGCGGGTCCACGGTGTTGCCCTTGGACTTGGACATCTTGGCGCCGTCCTTGAGCACCATGCCCTGGCACAGCAGGCGCTTGAAGGGCTCATCGGAAGCGAGCAGGCCGGTGTCGCGCAGCAGCTTGTGGAAGAAGCGCGCGTACAGCAGGTGCAGGATGGCGTGCTCGATGCCGCCCACGTACTGATCCACCGGCAGCCAGTAGTTGGCGCGCTCGGGATCGAGCATGGCGGTGTCGTCGTCCGGGCAGGTGAAGCGCGCCGCGTACCAGCTGGATTCCATGAAGGTATCGAAGGTGTCGGTTTCGCGCAGGGCGGGCTGGCCGTTGTACTCGGTCTTCGCCCACTCCGGGTCCGCCTTGATCGGCGAGGTGACGCCGTCCATCTGCACGTCCTCGGGCAGCACCACCGGCAGCTGGTCCTCGGGCACCGGCACCTGGGTGCCATCCTCCAGGGTCAGCATGGGGATCGGCGCGCCCCAGTAGCGCTGGCGGGAGACACCCCAGTCGCGCAGCCGGTAGTTCACCTTCTTCTCGCCCAGGCCAGCTTCTTCAAGATCTACGGCGATTTTCTGGAATGCTTCGTCAGAGTGAAGGCCGTCGTACTTCCCTGAGTTGTAAAGAGTACCTTTCAGAGCGTACCAGTCTTTCCACTCTGAGCTATCAAAGGCCCAGGTCTTCCGGACCTCGTCGAATTGCTTCTTGCCCTTCTCATTGGGATTGAATTCTTTCTCGTACCGGTCGACCTCCATGGGATCAATTACCGGCTTGATCGGCAGGTCGTATTTTCGCGCGAACTCGAAATCCCGCTGGTCGTGGGCGGGCACCGCCATCACCGCGCCGGAGCCGTAGTCCATGAGCACGAAGTTGGCGATCCACACCGGCACTTCCTCGCCGCTGATCGGATGGATCGCGTAACGGCCGGTGAACACGCCTTTCTTTTCCATGGTGGCGAGATCCGCCTCGGCCACCTTGGTGTGGGCGCATTCCTCGATAAAGGCGGCGATCCCGGAATTGCCCTCGGCGGCCTGTTGGGCCACCGGATGCTGGGCGGCCACCGCCACGTAGCTGACCCCCATCAGGGTGTCCGGGCGGGTGGTGTAGACGCTCAGCGCCTGGTCCTGGTCCTTGAGGGCGAAGTCCAGCTGCACCCCCTCGGAGCGGCCGATCCAGTTGCGCTGCATGGCCTTGACCTGGTCCGGCCAGCCGTCCAGCTGGTCCAGGTCTTCCAGCAGTTCATCCGCGTAGTCGGTGATCTTCACGAACCACTGGGGGATGTCCTTGCGCTCCACCACGGCGCCGGAGCGCCAGCCACGGCCGTCGATGACCTGCTCGTTGGCGAGTACGGTCTGGTCCACCGGGTCCCAGTTCACCGTGGACATCTTCTTGTAGACCAGGCCCTTCTCGTAGAGCCTGGTGAAGAACCACTGCTCCCAGCGATAGTACTCCGGGGTGCAGGTGGCCAGCTCCCGGTCCCAGTCGTAGCCGAACCCGAGCCGCTTGAGCTGGCCCTTCATGTAGTCGATGTTCTCGTAGGTCCAGGCGGCCGGCGCGCTCTGATTCTTCACCGCCGCGTTTTCCGCCGGCAGACCGAAGGCGTCCCAGCCCATGGGCTGGAGCACGTTCTTGCCGAGCATGCGCTGGTAACGGCTGATCACGTCGCCGATGGTGTAGTTACGCACATGGCCCATGTGCAGCCGGCCGGACGGGTAGGGGAACATGCTCAGGCAATAGAATTTCTCCTTGCCGGGCTGCTCGGTGACCTTGAAGCTCTGTGCGTTTTCCCAGTGCTGCTGGGCTTCCCGTTCTACCTGGTCGGGGCGATACTGTGCGTCCATCGGTTCTCTATGAGTCGGGTGTGGTATGAGTCGGGTGTGGAAAGCCCCATAGGATACATGAGCGAACGGCGGGCAGACAGCGGATGCGCGGGATGTTGATCACGGCGGTGGTGGGCGTGGCCCTGGTGGGCGCCACCCTGCCGGTGGTGGTGCGCCAGTTCTATCCGCCGGCCCCGGCGCCGGCGGGGCAGGGCGAACCGGGCGTGGTGGTGGTGCTGGGCGCCGGCCGCCATCGCCAGGGTGACGGCTACCGGCTTACCGCCACCGGCCTGCGCCGGCTGCACCGGGGCGTGGAGGAGGCCCGGCGCCGGAATCTGCCGCTGTTGCTCAGCGGCGGCGCCGAGGACCGGGTGCCCCGGGACCCGGACGATTCCGAGGCCGGCATGATGGCGGTGGAAGCCCGGCGATTGTGGTCCGGCGCCCGCATCGAGATTGAGCCGGCCAGCCGCAGCACCTGGGAGAACGCGGTGAACAGCGCCGCCCAGCTGCGCCGGCGGGGCATCGATTCGGTGCTGTTGGTCACCGACCGGGTGCACCAGCCCCGCGCCCTGCTCAGCTTTCGCCGCCAGGGACTGACGGCGCGGCCGGCGGCGGTGGACACCCTGCCCGAGGCCGCCTGGGTGCCCTCCGCCGGGGCGCTGGCGGAGGTGCCGGTGATCTGGCGGGAGTGGGCGGCGCTGATCTGGTACCGGCTTCGCTATTTCTGATCGCCGGGCATCGCGTCCGCCGCCAGGGCGGCGTGGGCGGTGTCCGGGTCCAGCGTCTCCAGGGCCTGGTAATGGCTGAGAAACACCTGCCCCGTTAGCCGCTCAAGGAAATCGCTGCGCTGCAGCTGATCCATCACCGGCCCCTTCACCTCGGACAGATGCAGGGTGACGCCGGCGTCCGCCAGGCGCCGGTTCAGGGTTTCCAGGCTGTCCAGGGCGCTGGCGTCGATGTGGTTGATGGCCGAGCACAGCAGCACCACATGGCGCCGGCCGGCGCAGTGGATCGCCGCGTCATAGATGGCGTCCTCGGTGCGCCGGGCATTGGCGAAGTAGAGCGATTCGTCCACCCGCATGGACAGCACCCGGGGCGAGGTGACCACCCGGTGCCGGCGCACGTTGCGGAAATGCTCGGTGCCCGGCATCTGCCCCAGTTCCGCCATGTGCGGCTGGCTGGTGCGCCACAGATGCAGCCCCAGGGCCGCCGCCACGCCGGCGATCACGCCGGCTTCCACCCCCGCCGCCAGCACGCCGATCAGGGTGATCAGCATGGCGGCGAAATCCGCCTTTGAATAACGCCAGGCGCGCAGGAACGCCCCCGGGTCCACCAGGGTGAGCACCGCCACGATGATGGTGGCCGCCAGGGTGGCCTTGGGCAGATAGTGGAACCAGGGCGTGAAGAACAACGCGGTGAGGGCGATGCCGCCGGCGGTGAACACCCCCGCCAGGGGCGTGCGGGCGCCAGCGTCGAAATTGACCACCGAGCGGGAGAAGCCGCCGGTGACCGGAATGCCGCCGCTGACCCCGGAGGCCAGGTTGGCGGCGCCCAGGCCGATCAATTCGGCGTTGGAGTCGATGCGCTGGCGGCGCTTGGCGGCCAGGGTCTGGGCCACGGACACCGATTCCACGAAACCGATCAGGCTGATCAGCAGGGCCGGCAGCCACAGCTGGCCGAGCAGGCCGGCGTCGAAGGCCGGCAGGGTCGGTGACGGCAGGCCGCCGGGCACCTGGCCGACGATCGCCACGCCCCGTTCCGCCAGGCCGCCGGGGCCCGCCGCCAGGGTGGTGCCGATCACCGCCGCCACCGGGCCGGCCTTGGCCAGCAGCTCCGCCAGCCAGGCCGGCAGCGGCGTGCGCGCCAGCATGCGCTTGAGCGGGCCCCGCGCCCACAGCAGGAACAGCACGGCGGCGGCGCCCACCAGGGCGGTGGCCGGATTGAAGGCGTCCAGGTGCCCGGCGGCGGAGGCCGCCAGTTCCCACAGGGTATCGCCGTGCAGGGGAATGCCGAGCAGATGCTTGAACTGGCTGGCGGCGATCAGGATGCCGGAGGCGGTGATAAAACCGCTGATCACCGAATGGCTGAGCAGGTTGGCCACCCAGCCCAGGCGCAGCAGGCCCATGGCCACCAGCATGACGCCGGAAACCAGCGCCAGCATCACGGTGGCGGCCAGGTAGAGGTCGCCGTCGCCGCCGGCCACCTGGCCCGCCGCCGCGGCGGTCATCAGCGACACCACCGCCACCGGCCCCACCGCCAGGGTGCGGCTGGAGCCGAACAGGGCGTAGGCCACCAGCGGCAGAATGCTGGCGTACAGCCCCACCTGGGGCGGCACCCCGGCGAGCAGGGCATAGGCCAGGCTCTGCGGGATCAGCATGATGGTGACGATCAGCGCCGCCATGCCATCGGCGGCGGCGTCCTCGCGGCCGTAGCCCCGCAGCCAGCCGGCGGCGGGCAGCCATCGGGTCAGTCGGTGAGCCATTCGCGGCCCTTGAGCATGAGATCGAAGTAAATGCGTGGCATGCCCTTGGCCTTGAGCCACCAGTAGGCGGAGCGGGCTTTTTCCGGCGCCAGGGGAAAGGTCGGTTGCAGGGCGCCGTTGTAGCCGAATTCGGCGAGCACCACCTTGCCGCGTTCCACCGTCAACGGGCAGGCGCCGTAGCCTTGGTAGCGCGCCGACGGCGAGCGGCCTTCAAGGCTGGCGATCAGGTTGGTGGCCAGCACCGGAGCTTGCTTGCGCACCGCCGCGGCGGTTTTGGCGTTGGCGGTGCCGCTGGCGTCGCCCAGGGTGAAGACATTCTCGAAGCGCGGGTGGCGCAGGGTGTGGGCGTCGGCGTCCACCCAACCGGCGTCGTTGGCCAGGGGGCTGTCGCGCACGAAACCCGGCGCCCGCTGTGGCGGCGTGACGTGAAGCAGATCGAAGCTTTCCTCCCGTTCACGGGTATTGCCGTCGGCATCGGTGTCCACGAACCAGGCCTTGCGCGCCTCGCCGTCCACGGCGCGCAGGTTGCTCTGGAAGTTCAGGCTCACGCCGTAGCGGCGCACGTATTCCATCAGTGGAGGCACGAAGGCCTCCACCCCGAACAGTACCGCGCCGGCATTGTGGAACTGCACATCCACATCCTTGAGCCGGCCTTCCTTTTCCCAATGGTGGCAGGACAGGTACATGGCTTTCTGCGGCGCGCCGGCGCATTTGATCGGCATCGGCGGCTGGGTGAACAGGGCCCGCCCGGCGCGCAGGGCGCGCACCTGTTCCCAGGTGTAGGGCGCGGTCTCGAACAGATAGTTGGTGGTCACGCCATTGCGGCCCAGACTGTCGCGCAGGCCTTCCACGGCGTCCAGGTTCAGTTCCAGGCCCGGCGCCACCACCAGGGCGCGGTAACCAATGCGCTCGCCGTCCTCCAGCACCACCCGGTTTTGAGCCGGCTCGAAGGCGGCCACCCGGGCGCGTAACCACTTCGCGCCCCGGGGCATGACCCTGGCCATGGGTTTGGCGGTGTCCCGGGGATCGAAGGCGCCGCCGCCCACCAGGGTCCAGGCCGGCTGGTAGTAGTGGGTATCGGTGGGTTCCACCACCGCCACGGTCAACGATGGCCGGCGTTTCAGCAGGCTGGCCGCCGCCGCCAGGCCGCCGGCGCCACCGCCCACCACCAGCACGTCCCAGTCGCTGGCCGGGGAATGCGGCCGCGTCGCATTGTCCGGTCCGGCACGCCAATGCGCTTGCAGCCGCGGCTCCAGGTTGCCGAGGTCGTAACCGGCTCCGGCGGCCGTCTCAAGGAGCACCGCCGGGTCCAGTCGGTGGCTCTGCGACAGGGCCCACAGGCAGGTACTGCGGGTGCCGGTGCGGCAGAACGCCAGCACCGGACCCCGTTCCCCTGCCAGCAGGGCGCCGAAGCGGCGGGCGTCCGCGTCTTCCACCTGGCCGGGAATCACCGGCAGGGCATGGTAGGCCATGCCCGCTTCCCGGGCGGCCTGTTCCAGTCGCTGGCCGTCGGGCTGGTCCTCGGCTTCGCCCTCCGGCCGGTTGTTGATCACGGTGTGGAAACCGGCCCGGGCTAGGTCGGCCATGTCCTGGGGGTGGAGTTGCGGCGCCACCGACAGGTCGGCGGTCAGACGTTTGTACTCGGTCATGGGTGCTCCGGCTGCTGCGTGGGCATAAAGCGTTGTTGTGCTGTCAGAGTACGTTCAGCGGAATTTTCAGGTAACGGGTGCCGTTGTTTTCCGCCGGGGGCAAATGGCCGGCGCGCATGTTCACCTGCACCGACGGCAGGATCAGGCGTGGCATGCCCAGGGTGGCGTCGCGCTTCTCGCGCATGGCCACGAATTCCGCCTCGCTGACGCCTTCGTGCACATGAATATTGTGCTGGCGCTGCTCGCCCACGGTGGTTTCCCAGTGGAATTCCTCACGGTTGTCAGGCAGGTAGTCGTGGCACAGGAACATGCGGGTGTCGTCGGGCAGGGCCAGCAGTTTCTGGATCGAGCGATACAGGGTGCGGGCGTCGCCGCCGGGGAAGTCGCAGCGGGCGGTGCCGTAATCGGGCATGAACAGGGTGTCGCCAACGAACACGGCGTCGCCGATCAGGTGGCTCATGCAGGCGGGGGTGTGGCCGGGCGTGTGCAGGGCGCGACAACTGAGATTGCCGAGCCGGTATTCGTCGCCGTCGTGAAACAGATGGTCGAACTGGCTGCCGTCGCGCTGGAAGTCGGTGCCGGCGTTGAACACCTTGCCGAAGGTGTCTTGCACGGTGCGGATCTGGTCGCCGATGGCCAGCTTGCCGCCCACCTGTTCCTTGATCCAGGGCGCCGCGGACAGATGATCGGCGTGAACATGGGTTTCCAGCAGCCATTCCACGGTCAGGTCCTGGGCGCGCACGAAATCCACCAGGCGCTGGGCACCCTCGTGGCTAGTGCGGCCGGAATGGGGGTCGTAGTCGAGTACCGAGTCGACGATGGCGCAGTGGCGGGTCTCCGGGTCGATCACCACATAGCTTACCGTGTTGGTGTCGGTGTCGAAGAAGCTCTCAACCCGCGGGCGGGGCGCTTGTGTGCTCATGACGGGCCTCCAGGGATAGTCGCGGCCGCGCCCGGATGGCGCCGACCGGACTCCTTTTATAGGACGCCGGCGGCGGGAAGTCAAATTAAGTTATAAGCATATACAAAAATGATATATAAGGCCCGGCGGCGTTATAAGCCGCCGGTTATGAGCACGCTCACCGGCGAGGAAAAGTATCCAGCAGGGAGCGCGCCCGGCGGCCCCGGCCCAGCACCACGAAGGCCAGCGCCAGCAGCAGGGTGGGCCAGGCCCCGGCCACCATGAAGGGCGTGCTCCCCTGGCGGGGCTGGTAGTCGGCGATCAGCACATCGCGCTCGAACTGGGGCAGCCGCTCCACCACCCGGCCGTGCGGGTCGACCACGGCGGTGACGCCGTTGTTGGTGCCGCGCAGCAGCCAGCGGCCGGTTTCCAGGGCGCGCAGGCGGGTCATCTGAAAATGCTGGAGGGGGCCCGCCGAGGTGCCGAACCAGGCGTCGTTGCTGATGGTCAGCAGCACATCGGCGCCGGCGCTGCGTTCCGCCACCAGATCCGGATACAGAATCTCATAGCAAATGAACGGGGCGATCTCCTGGTCCAGGGCATGCAAGTTGGGCTGGCTGGCCCGCCCCGGGGTAAAGCTGGACATGGCCAGATCGAAGAACGGGATCAGCCCGCGCAGCAGACCCTGCAGGGGCACGTACTCGCCGAACGGCACCAACTTTTGTTTGTGGTAAACGCCGTTGTCGTGATGGGTGCCCACCACGGCGATGCTGTTGTGGTAGGTCACCGGCGAACGGGACTGGTCACGCCAGGGCAGGCCGGTGATCAGGGCGCCACCCTTGGCGGCCACCGCCTCGCCCTCGCCGTCCACGAAGCCGCGGATGTCCTGGTAGAACTCGATCATCGCCGACTCCGGCCAGATCACCAGGGTGTCCCCGGGCAGGCCGTCGGTGAGCCCGGCATAGATATCCCGGGTCTCCTCGCGCATGGTGGCCAGCCACTTCAGGTCCTGGGGAATGTTGCCCTGCACCAGGGCCACCTGCTGGCGTTCGCCGGACGGTTGGGTGAAATCCAGCTGGCCACCGATCAGGGCCGCCACGATGGCCACCACGGACACCAGCAGCGGCCCGGCGGCCCGTCCGCGTTGCTCGATCAGCGCCACCACGGTGGCGGACAGCACCACCGCCGCCAGGGTCATGGCCCAGATACCACCCAGCGGCGCCAGCCCGGCCAGGGGCGTGTCCACCAGGGCGTAGCCGCTGTACAGCCACGGGAAGCCGGTAAGCAGCCAGCCACGCACCCAGTCCAGCAGCAGCCAGGCGCCGGCGAACATCAGGGCGCCGCCGCCCAGCCGCCGGGTGAGCCAGAAGGTGAGGCCGTAGAACAGGGCCATCAGGGCGGCGAAGGCGCCGGTGAAGGGAATCGCCATCCACAGCGGCATGAAGCCGTAGTCGGTCATCGACACATGCAGCCAGCTTACCCCGAAGCCGAACATCCCCAGGCCGTAGACCCAGCCGGTGAGCAGAGCGCGCCGGGGCGTGGGCGCCCGGTGCTGGCACCAGTAGGCCAGCGCCAGGCTGACGAACAGCAACGGCCAGAGGTCGTAGGGGGCGAAGGCGAGCGGAAACAGAAGCCCGGCGATCAGGGCGAGCAGCAGGTTGAGCATGGGTGTCGGCGGTCCCGGCGCTGGAATGGAAAAAGGGGCACGAGGCCCCACTTTGCTGACGTCACGTTATACGCAAATTAACCGGGGCGCGCCATGCCGGCGCAGCGCGCGCTAGTCGGAGTCGGCGGACGCGGCGCCGGCTTCCAGCGGCGTCACCCGCAGCAGGCGGATGGTGCGGCCGTCGGCGCTCAGCACGGTGAAGCGGAAGCCGCCCATCTCCACCGCTTCGTCGCGCTGCGGCAGGTGGCCGAAGCGCTGCATCACCAGGCCGCCGATGGTGTCGAATTCCTCGTCGCTGAAACCGGTCTTGAAGTGTTCGTTGAACTCGTCGATGGGGGTCAGCGCCTTGACGGTGTAGTCGTCGCCTTCCAGATCCTTGATCAGGTAGTCGTCGTCCTCGATGTCGTGCTCGTCCTCGATCTCGCCAACGATCTGCTCGAGCACGTCCTCGATGGTGACCAGGCCGGCCACGCCGCCGTATTCATTGACCACGATGGCCATGTGGTTCTTGGTAATGCGGAATTCCCGCAGCAGCGAGTCCAGGCGCTTGGATTCCGGCACCACCATGGCCGAGCGCACATGGTCCTTGATCGCGAACCGCTCCATCTTGGCCGGCTCCAGAATCAGCGCCAGCAGATCCTTGGCCAGCAGGATGCCGATGATTTCGTCCGGGTCCTCGCCCAGCACCGGGAAGCGGGAGTGGGCGCAGTCGATGATGGTGGGCAGAAAGTCGCGCGGGTCGTCGGAGCCGCGGATGCTCACCATTTGCGAGCGGGGGATGAGAATTTCGCGCACCTGCATCTCGGATACGCAGATCGCGCCTTCGATAATGCCCAGGGTGTCGCCGTCGATGACGTCGCTGTCGCGCATGGAGCGCATCAGGCCCAGCAGTTCTTCCCGGGATCCGGGGGTGGAGGTGAAGAACTGGCCGACGCGCTCCAACCAACTTCGGCCGTTGGCGTTATCGGAATAATCGTCCGACATCAGGGGTCGAGCTCCATGATTGCGTTGCAAGACTGGTACGGGTCCGGGTAGCCCAGCTCGGCGAGGGCGCGGACTTCCAGGGCCTCCATGGCCTCCGCGTCCTGCTCGTCGATGTGGTCATAGCCGAGCAGGTGCAGCACGCCGTGGGTGACCATATGGGCCCAGTGGGCGTCCAGGGTTTTGTGCTGCTCGGCGGCCTCGCGGCGCACCACCGGCGCGCTGATCACGATGTCGCCGAGCAGCGGGTCGAGGGCGTCCTCGGGGAGGCCCTCGGGGGCTTCAAAGGGGAAGGACAGCACATTGGTGGGCTTGTCCTTGCCCCGGAAGTCGCGGTTGAGCGCGCGGATCTCGTCGTCGTCCACCACCCGCACGGTGATGTCGCCGATCACGCCGCCGGCCACCTCGGTGGCTTTCAGGGCCCAGGCCCGCAAGTCGGATTCGTCGGGGGCGTCCGGGGCGTCGCTGGCCCACTGGACCTCAACGCTGGGTGTCGGTATCCCGCTCATGACGGTCGTAGGCCTCCACAATACGTTGCACCAGCGGGTGGCGGACCACATCGCGGCTGTCGAAACGGGTGACGCCGATCTCGGTCTCGCCGTCCAGCACGTCCAGGGCGTTGACCAGCCCGGAGCGCTGATGGCGGGGCAGGTCCACCTGGGTCACGTCGCCGGTGATCACCGCCTTGGAGCCGAAGCCGATGCGGGTCAGGAACATCTTCATCTGTTCCGGCGTGGTGTTCTGCGCCTCGTCGAGAATCACGAAGCTGTTGTTCAGGGTGCGCCCGCGCATATAGGCCAGCGGCGCCACCTCGATCACCATGCGGTCCATCAGCTTGGCGACTTTCTCGAAGCCGAGCATTTCATAGAGGGCGTCGTAGAGGGGGCGCAGGTAGGGGTCGATCTTCTCCGCCAGGTCGCCGGGCAGAAAGCCCAGCTTCTCGCCGGCTTCCACCGCCGGGCGCACCAGCAGGATGCGCTGCACCTCGGCTTTTTCCAGGGCGTCCACGGCGCAGGCCACCGCCAGCCAGGTCTTGCCGGTGCCCGCCGGGCCGATGCCGAAGTTGATGTCGAAGCGGCGCACCTTCTTGACGTATTCCCGCTGGTGGCCGCCGCGCGGTTTGATGCGCGCCCGCTTGGTGCGGATCACCACCTCGTCGCTGGGGAAGGCCACGGTGTTGTCCACTTTTTCCGACAGCTCGGACTGCTGCAGCTGCAGATGCACCATTTCCGGGGTCAGGTCGTCCACCTCGGCGGTCTGGGCGTAGAGATCATTGAGCACCGTGGTGGCGGCTTGCACCGCCCGGGAGTCGCCGGACAGATGGAAGACATTGCCGCGATTGCGGATGTCCACGCTGAGTCGTTGGGCGATCTGCTTGATATGCTCGTCCAGGCGCCCGCAGAGGCTGGCCAGACGGCGGGAGTCGTAGGGTTCGAGACTGACTTGCTGGGAAGCGGCTGGTGTGTCCAAAGTCGGGAAAAGTGGCCCTTCGGGCTGTTGTGGATGCGTTCAGGATACTCCGAAGCCCGGCTTCGGGGAACCCTCCTGCGCGCACTCTAGCCCGGTCCCGGGGGGCGGGTAAAGGCCCGGCGGAACCCGCCGTCAGCCGGGCCGCACCCGGGGGCCCAGATCGCCGTCGCAGGTCACCGTCTGCAGGGCGCGCGGGAGCAGATAGAGGGTGTCGTCCCGGCCCGGCGAGAGCGCCTGCCAGGTGTCCCGGTCCAGCTCCACCTCCAGCACCCGGTCGCCCCAGCCCCGGGGCGCCAGTTCCAGGGTCACGGTGCCGCCGAACACGCTGCGCGCCACCAGTTTCACCGGCAGATGGGCGTGCTCGTCCGGCGCGTGCGAAAGCGTCGCCTCGTGGGGGCGCAGGTAGAGGGTCAGGGCCCCGTCCGGGCAGGCGCCGTGGGTATCCAGGCGCAGGCTGGCGTCGCCGGCGCGCCAGGTGATGCCGTCATAATGCCCTTCCAGGGCGTTGATGTGGCCCAGGAAGTCGAACACGAAACGGCTCGCCGGGTGCTCGTAGACCTCCACCGGCGAGCCCACCTGTTCCACCCGGCCCTGGCTCATCACCACCACCTGGTCGGAGACCTCCATGGCCTCCTCCTGGTCGTGGGTGACGAACAGGCTGGTCACGTCGATCTGCTCGTGCAGGTGGCGCAGCCAGCGGCGCAGTTCCTTGCGCACCTTGGCGTCCAGGGCGCCGAAGGGTTCATCGAGCAGCAGCACCTCGGGCTTGAGCGCCAGGGCCCGGGCCAGGGCCACGCGCTGTTTCTGGCCGCCGGACAGCTGCGCCGGATAACGGCCGGCCATGGTGTCCATCTGCACCAGTTCCAGCAGCTCGCGGACCCGGGCGCGGATGGCATCCCGGGGCGGCCGCTCGCCGCGCGGCAGCATGCGCAGGCCGAAGGCCACGTTGTCGGCCACGGTCAGATGGCGGAACAGGGCATATTGCTGGAACACGAACCCCACCCGCCGGCGGCGCGCGTCCAGGTTGGTGACGTCGCGATCATGGAAGAACACCCGCCCCCGGTCCGGTTTTTCCAGGCCGGCGATGATGCGCAGCAGGGTGGTCTTGCCGGAGCCGGACGGTCCCAGCAGGCCCACCAGGCCGCCGCGGGCCACGTCCAGGTTGATGTCCTCCAGCGCGGTGAAGGCGCCGAAGGTCTTGCGGATCGATTCGACTCGGATACTCACGGCGTCGTCTCCTGGGCGGCGTCGAGTTTGTGGTGCTGGCGCCATTCCAGCGCCGTCTTGAGCAGCAGGGTGACCAACGCCATGGCGGCGAGCAGGCCGGCGGCGGTGAAGGCGCCCACGGTGTTGTAGTCCTCGTTGAGCATCTGGATCAGCAGCGGCAGGGTCAGGGTCTCGCCGCGAATCAGCCCGGACACCACGCTCACCGCGCCGAACTCGCCCACCGCCCGGGCATTGGTGAGTACCACGCCGTAGAGCAGCGCCCAGCGGATCTTGGGCAGGGTCACGTACCAGAAGGTCTGCCAGCCGGAGGCGCCCAGCAGCACCGCCGCTTCCTCCTCCTCGGTGCCCTGGGACTGCATCAGCGGAATCAGCACCCGGGCCACGTAGGGGCAGGTGACGAATACGGTGACCATGATCATGCCCGGCAGGGCGAACATCAGCTGCACGTCCAGGGTGTCGTCCAGCCACTTGCCGAAGGCGCTCTGCCCACCGTACACCACCAGGTAGCACAGGCCGGCCACCACCGGGGACATGGCGAAGGGGATGTCGATCAGCGTGGTGAGCAGCTTGCGGCCGCGGAATTCGTAACGGGTCACGCACCAGGCCAGCAGCACGCCGAACACCAGGTTCACCGGCACGGTGACCAGCGCCACCACCAGGGTCAGTTTGATGGCGGCGATCATATCGGCGCTGGTCAGGTTATCGGCCACCACCGTGGCGCCCTGGGAAAAGGCCTGGAAAACGATCAGCACCAGCGGCAGCACCAGCAGCACCACCACGGCGCCCAGGGCGGCCAGAATCAGGGCCCATTGGTGCCAGTATCGAGGCATGCGCGCGCGGCTCCGTATTCGGGGGAGAAATAGCAGGGCCCCGATTCTATATTCCGGAACGGCAAAATAAAGCGCTGTTTTAGATCCTTTCGGCATCGCGTTAGATCGCCGGCTACGCCAACGCCACCTTTCTTTACCTTCGCTTACATCCGTACGCCGTCCCCGGGGGTACTGGGTACAGGACCCAGACGGTCCCGCGCGGGCTCCCGGCCCGACCGATTCCGACTCAAGGAGAAAGGCATGAACGCGAAAGGCAAAGGTATGTGGTGGATCTCGCCCCTGGCGATGGCCGTGGCCCTGGCCGCCTGTGGCGGTGACAGCGACAATGACCGCCCGGCCACCGGTGGCGATGACGGGGACGGCTTTCAGGCCTCGCCCCTGCTGGTGATGCACAACGGCAGCGGCAACGCCGGCCGGATCGACTGGGTCGACGGCGACCTGAACGTGGTCGGCTCCTTCAACGCGGACGCCAATGAAGGCATCGCCCTGGACCTGCTTGGCAACCTGTACGCCGCCGACGATAGCAATGGCGCCCCGAGCCGCCTGCAGGCCCTGCACATGATCGCCGACCGTCAGGACGGCTCCAGCCCCAACGCCGCCCTGGACCGGGATTTCGAGGCCGCCGGTTCGATGACTCTCAAGGGCATCGCCATCGCCCATGAAGCGGGCCTGGTGATGGCCGCCAACGTGGGCGGCAACAGCATCGAGGTGTACGGCACCGCCGCCGGCGCGGGCGCCACGCCCCTGGCCAGCACCGCCCTGTCCGGCAACGCCTGGGACCTGGCCTACGACGAGGCCACCGACCGGGTGTTCCTGGCGATGACCAACGGCACGGTGATCGTCATCGACGACTACGTGGCCGGTGGTTTCCTGGGCACGCCCTCGCGCACCATCACGCCGGACAGCGCCGGCAGCGTCTCCAACATCCACGGCATCGCCTACCGGGCGGACACCGACACCCTGGTGATCACCGACGTGGGCGACGCCGGCATCGCCGATGACGGCCGCCTGTACGTGATTGAAAATGCCGCCAGCGCCGATGGCACCGTGACCCCGTCGCGGACGCTGTCCGGGCCGGCCACCACCCTGGGTAACCCGGTGGATTTGATCCTCGACGGTGACACCGCCTACATCGCGGAAAAATCCAATGACGCGGTGCTGATCTATCGGAACGTGTTCAGCGGCGATTCCGGCGACGTGGCTCCGGACTTCAGCCTGGACAGCGTGAAACCGGAATCCCTGGCCCTGGTGGTCGAACCGGATACGCGCCCGGATCTGTCCGACATCGACACCACCGGCACCACCTTCACCGGCGTGGCGGTAACCAGCAACCCGCCGGCGGCCCCCACCGACCCGGACGTGGTGATCCTGGACACCGGCCTGACCAGCCAGCAGCGCGGCTTCACCACCAGCGTGGATCGCGAGAGCCTGGCCTTCAATCAGATGGGCGATGCCTATCTGACCTACGATACCGGCCTGGGAGTGATCAACCGCCTGGCCACCGACCGTGATGGCGAGATGCTGAGCGAAAGCCGTGACCGCGCCATCGAAGGCGCCAACACCGGCTTGGTCGCCCCCAAGGGCTTCGATGTGGCGGACGGTCTTGGCTGGGTGCTGGTCACCGACCAGGGCGACCCGGCGGTCCGTGTGTTCGGCGCCCAGGCCGGCGGTGACGTGGCGCCGCTGTTCACCACCAGCCTGAACGTGGCGCCCTGGGATCTGGACTATGATCCGGACGGCGATCGCCTCTACGTGGCGCTCACCGATGGCACCGTGGCGGTGTTCGATGACTACAGCAGCGCCCGAGGCGCCGGCGGTCCGGACCGCACCATCACCCCCGCCGAGGGCGGCACCGCCTTCGCCGCGCCCACCAATCTGCACGGCATCGTCCATGTGGCCGACAGCGACCAGCTGATCGTCTCCGACGTGGGCAGCGGCGCCAACCCCACCGACGGCAAGCTCTACGTGCTGGACAACGCCGCCAGCGCCGACGGCGTCACCAATGTGTCGGTGCGCATCGACGACAACGACAACAACGCCGTGGGCAACACCCAGCTCGGCAACCCGGTGGACATCGCCTTCGACGGCCAGCATCTGTACGTGGCCGAGAAGTCCCAGGGCAAGGTACTGCGTTTCGACAACATCCTGGACTCCGCCGGCGGTGACGTGACGCCGTCGCTGAGCTACGACCAGGCGTCGCCGGAATCGGTCTCGCTGATCGCCGATTACCTGGGCCGCGCGCCCCAGTAAGCGGTGGGCGGGCCGCCCCGGCGGCCCGCATGCCCCGGACGTTGACAGTGTCTTCTCGTGCCGGCCGTCAGGATCCCGTGATACATCCGTTTTTGATGCTCACGCCCCGGAACCCGGCCATGGACGACGATCAACAGCAGCATCTGGAACAAGGCACCGCCCTTCTGCTGGCCTGCGCCGGTGGCGACGGGGCCGCGTTCCAACGACTTTATTCCATCGAGGCACCGCGCATGCTGGCCCTGGCCCGCCGTTTCACCGGCGAGTCGGCGGCGGCGGAGGACGCGGTGCAGGACACCTTCGTCCAGGTCTGGCGCAACGCTCATCGCTTCCGGCGGGAGCGGGGCAGCGCCCGGGCCTGGCTGTACAGCCTGTTGCGCTATCGGCTCATCAACCAGCAGCGGCGTGGGCGGCACGTGGGCGACCAGGGACTGCCCGGCGACGACTGGCCGGACCCGGGGCCTTCCCCGGAGCAATGCTCCTTGGAGGCGGACCGCGACCGGCGGCTGCGGGATTGTCTGCGTGGCTTGCAGGGCGATCGCCGGCGGCCGATTCTGATGGCGTTCTATCACGGCTTCACCTATGAGCAGATCGCGGAAAGCCTGGCGGTGCCCCTGGGCACCATCAAAAGCCGGGTGCGATCCGGCCTGAAAGGCCTTCAGGAGTGTCTGCGGCTATGATTCCCCAGGACCAGGAAGAGCGTCGCCTGCTGATCGCCGAGTACGTGCTCGGCCTGCATCGCGGTGAGCGGGCGGTGGAGATCGAGCGCTGGCTGGCGGAGGACGAGGACGCCGCGCGGCTCGCCCGGCACTGGCGTGAGCATTGGGTGGGCGCCGCCGATCTTTTGCCGGCGCCGCGCCCGCCGGCCCGGTTATGGCGGCGGGTGGCCCGGGAAACCGGTCTGGCCCGGCCCTGGTGGCACGCCGGCTGGGCCAGCGTGTCGGTGTGGCGCGCGGTGAGCGCGGCGCTGCTGGTGGCGGTGGTGTTGCTGGCGGGCCCGCTGCGCCAGCCGGCGCCGGTCTATACCGTGGTGCTGCAGGCACCCGGCGAATCGGCCCGCCCGGGCTGGCGCGTCACCGTCTCCGACGGCGGCGATCTGCGGCTCACGCCGCTGGTGGAAGGGCAATACGCCGCGAATCGCAGCGTGCAGTTCTGGACCCTGGAAAACGATGCCCCGGGGCCCCGTTCCCTGGGCCTGGTGGAGCCGGGCCGGAGTCTGGTGATTCCGGCCAGCCAGGTGGGGAGCGTGGAAAGCGGCCAGCTGTTCGAGCTGACCCTGGAGCCGCAAGGCGGCTCGCCCAAGGACCGGCCCACCGGCCCGGTCCTCTTCATCGGCCGCGCCGTCGCAATATAAAAAGCAGTTAACAGTGAACAGTTAATAGTTAACAGTTGCGCGGGACGGGCCCGTGAGGCGTGGCCGCCGTGCCCGCGGAAGCAGGCCTTGCCGGCCGCGGGCCGCGGGAAAGCCGGCCAGGCTTGCTCCGTCGCTGTTAACTATTAACTGTTCACTGTTAACTGCGTTTCTAGTTTCCCTGCCAGCGTTTGATCAGCCGTCCCTGGACCACCTGAATGCCGAACAGCAGCACCAGCGAGGCGGCCAGGATCACCGAGGCCAGGGCGCTGGCGGCGGCGAAGTCGTACTCTTCCAGGCGGATGTTCACCAGCAGCGAGATGATCTCGGTCTCGAACGGCATGTTGCCGGCGATGAAGATCACCGCGCCGTATTCCCCCAGGCTGCGGGTAAAGGCCAGGGCGGTGCCGGTGAGCAGCGCCGGCATCAGTTGCGCCAGCACCACCTTGAAGAACGACGCCATGGGCGTGGCGCCCAGGGTGGCGGCGGCTTCTTCCACATCCGGCGTCAGGTCCTCCAGCACCGGCTGCACCGCGCGCACCACGAACGGCAGGCTGGTGAAGCTCATGGCGATCATGATGCCCAGGGGCGTATAGGCCACCGGGATGCCAATGGCCTCGAACCACTGGCCCAGCCAGCCGTTGGCGGCGAACAGCGCCGACAGCGTCAGGCCCGCCACGGCGGTGGGCAGGGCGAAGGGCAGGTCCACCAGGGCGTCCATGATGCGCCGCCCGGGGAAGCGGTAACGCACCAGCACCCAGGCCAGCAGCATGCCCACCACGGCGTTGATCAGGCTGGCGCCGGCGGCGGACAGGATGGTCACCTTGAAGCTGGCCAGGCTGCGCGGGTCGCTGATCACCGACCAGTAGCGGCCCCAGGTCATGTCGCTGACGTGCAGCACCAGCCCGGACAGCGGCACCAGGATCACCAGGCACACGAAAAACACGCTCAGCGCGAAGCTGAGCGTGAATCCGGGCAGTACCGAATGTCGGGTGCGCAGAACAGCCAACTAGCGGAGACTCCTTGCCTTGGCCTGCAGCTCGTCGAGCACGCCGCCGGAGGCGAAGTGGGTGTCCTGGGCCTCGGCCCAGGAGCCGAAGTAGTCCTCCACCTTGAGCAGCTTCACCGGCGGGAACTGGTCCTCGGTGGCCTTGACCACCTCGGGGTTGTGCACCCGGTAGTTGAAGGTGGTGAGCAGCTGCTGGATTTCCTTGCTGTACAGGTATTCCAGATACTCGGTGGCCACCTCGCGGGTGCCCCGGTCGTCGACCACGTCGTCCACCACGGTGACCGGGAACTCGGCCAGCACGGAGGTCTCGGGCACCACCACTTCATAGTCGTCGGTGCCGTACTGCTTGCGGATGTTGTTCACCTCGGACTCGAAGCTGATCAGCACGTCGCCGATCTCGCGCTCGGCGAAGGTCACGGTGGCGCCCCGGCCGCCGGAATCGAACACCGCCACGTTACCCAGGAAGTGGGCCATATAATCGCGGATCTTGTCCTCATCGTCGTCGAACCGCTCCTCGGCGGCCATCCAGGCGGCCAGGTAGGTGTAACGCCCGTTGCCGGAGGTCTTGGGGTTGGGGAACACCACATCCACCCCGTCCTTGGCCAGATCGTCCCAGCCCTGGATGTTCTTGGGGTTGCCCTTGCGCACCAGGAAGGCGGTGGTGGAGTAGTAGGGGCTGGAGTTGTTCGGCAGCCGGGTGTTCCAGTCCTCGGGAATCAGGTTGCCCTTGTCGTGCAGCACGTTCACGTCGGTGACCTGGTTGAAGGTCACCACGTCCGCGTCCAGCCCCTGGAGGATGGCGCGGGCCTGCTTGGAGGAGCCGGCGTGGGACTGCTTGATGGTGATGTCCTCACCGGTTTTTTCCTTCCAGTGGGCCTGGAACTTGGGGTTGTAGGCCTGGAACAGCTCCCGGGCGATGTCGTAGGAACTGTTGAGAATGGTCTGCTGGGCGCTGGCCAGCGAGGCCACGGAAAGCAGAGCGGCGGTCAGCCAAACACGCATTGTCGGGCTCCTTGCGGATGAATTCGGATTGGCGCTCAGTGTATATAACGGCAGGTTTAAATAAAGCGCCTGCTTAAACGGATTTGGAATTTAGATATGAGCGGCGGGCGCCGGCCGAATAAGGCCTTCAGCCCGCTTCGGAAAGCGCCTTCAGGCCACTCCGCAGGGAGTTGGGCAGGGCCTCGACGATCTCCACGTCCACGAAATCGCCGATCAGGTCGATGTCGTCGCAGGCGAAGTTCACCACCCGGTTGTTCTCGGTGCGGCCCTTGAGCTGGCCCGGGTCCTTCTTGGAGAAGCCGTCCACCAGAATGCGCTGGGTGGTGCCCACCATCTTGCGGGAGATGTCCAGGGCGTTCTGCTGGATGCGCTGCTGCAGAATGCGCAGGCGCTCCTTCTTCACGTCCAGGGGCACGTCGTCGGGCAGGTCCGCCGCCGGAGTGCCCGGGCGGGCGCTGTAGATGAAGCTGAAGGAGTGATCGAAGCCGATGTCGCCAATCAGGTTCATGGTGGCCTCGAAATCGGCGTCGCTTTCCCCCGGGAAGCCGATGATGAAATCCGAGCTGTAGGAAATGTCCGGGCGGATGCGGCGCAGCTTGCGCAGCTTGGATTTGTACTCCAGCACCGTGTGGTTGCGCTTCATCAGCGCCAGGATGCGGTCGGAGCCGGATTGCACCGGCAGGTGCAGGTGGCTGACCAGCTCCGGCACCTCCTCGTAGACCTGGATCAGGGCGTCGGAGAACTCCACCGGGTGGCTGGTGGTGTAGCGGATGCGGTCGATGCCGTCGATGTCGCGCAGCAGCAGGATCAGATCCGCCAGATCCAGCACCTCGCCGTTGGCGCCCTGGCCCCGGTAGGCGTTCACGTTCTGGCCCAGCAGGTTGATCTCGCGCACGCCCATGTCCGCCAGGTGGCGCACCTCGTCGAGCACCGGCTGCACCGGGCGGCTTACTTCCTCGCCGCGGGTGTAGGGCACCACGCAGAAGGTGCAGTACTTGGAGCAGCCCTCCATGATCGAGACGAAGGCGCTGGGGCCGTCCACGCTGGGCTCCGGCAGGCTGTCGAACTTCTCGATTTCCGGGAAGGTCACGTCGATGGCCAGGGAGCGGGTGGTGGACGCCTGGGTGATCAGGCCGGGCAGGCGGTGCAGGGTCTGCGGGCCGAACACCACGTCCACGTAAGGGGCGCGTTCACGGATCGCCTCGCCTTCCTGGCTGGCCACGCAGCCCCCCACGCCGATGATCAGGTCCGGGTTGCGGTCCTTCAGGCGCTTCCAGCGGCCCAGTTGGTGGAACACCTTCTCCTGGGCCTTTTCGCGGATCGAGCAGGTGTTGAGCAGCAGCACATCCGCTTCTTCCGGATTGTCCGTGGGCTCCAGGCTGTGGGTGGACTCCAGCAGATCCACCATGCGGGTGGAGTCGTACTCGTTCATCTGGCAGCCGTGGGTCTGGATAAACAGCTTGCGTGCCATGGGGAAGACCGTCGATCGATTGGAAAATGGGCGCCGATTGTACCGCCCGAGGGGGCAAACCGGGAACCCCGGACGTGGCAAAACGCCGCACCGCCGCGCTGGGCGCGCGCCGCCCCGGCGCGGTATCATCCGGCGCCGCCGTCGTGATCCGGAGCCCACCATGCCCTTTTACCGCGTCCTGGCGGGCCGGCTTGGCCTGCTGACCCTGTTCCTGGCCCTGGCCGCCTGCGCCGAGCCCCGCCAGGAGCTGCCGGTGAACACCCGCCTGGGTGGGGATTTCACCCTCACCGACCACCGTGGCGAGGCGTTCCGCCTGGCCGACCAGGAAGGCCGGGTGGTGCTCATGTTCTTCGGCTACACCCATTGCCCGGACATCTGTCCGGCCACCCTGGCCCGGGTCTCCCAGGTGTACCGCAATCTGCGCGAGGCCGGCGACGCCGGCCGGGTGCAGCCGCTGTTCATCACCTTCGACCCGGCCCGGGACACCCCGGCCCATCTGGCCGAGTACCTGCCCTGGTTCAAGGCCGACGTGATCGGCCTGACCGGCAGCGAAGCGGACATTCGCGCCGTGGCGGAGCAGTACGGGGTGGTCTTCCTGAAATCCGATCCCCAGGATGGGGGCTACGATTTCACCCACAGCGACTATGTTTATCTGCTGGACCAGCAGGGGCGGGTGCGCAAGCTGTACCCGTCGGACTTCAATATCGACGAGGTGACCGATGATGTACAAAGCCTTCTTTAACCGCGCTCTGGCGCGGGCGCTCGCCGGCGCCGGCCTGCTGGCCCTGGCCGCCGGTGCCTCGGCGGCGGACGATCTGGTGGTGGAAAACGCCTGGCTGCGCGCGGTGCCACCGGTGTCGCCGACCATGGCGGGCTATTTCGAGCTGCGCAACAAAGGCGACCGCAGCGTGAAGCTGGAAGGCGCGGAGGCGGAATTCGCCGGCATGGCCATGCTGCACGGCACCGAAACCACCGGCGACGGCCAGCGCCGCATGGTGCATCTGGGGACCATTCGTCTGGATCCCGGTGACCGGGTCAGCTTCAAGCCGGGTGGCAAGCATCTGATGCTGATGAAACTCAGCGACGTGCCGCGCGCCGGCGAAACCGTGGCGGTGTGTTTGACCTTCACCAATCACGATGATGTCTGCGCGGATTTCCAGGTAAGGCACAATTCGCCTTAGGGGAGGGAGGAATTAAAAAACACCGTGGGGCCTGCTTGCGTTTCCAGCGAGGACCAGGGAGGGCCCCACGGTGTGAAAAGGTTGGGCGGGGGGAGAGACCCGCCCGAATACTCTCAGCGCTTACTTCTTAGAACGACAGGGCGTAGGTCACGACGAACAGGGTGTCGTTGGCTTCGTCCATGTTGTCGTCATCGGAATCCACCACCTTGGAGACGGTGAAGCCCAGTTCATCGGTCATGGCGTAGGTCAGATCCACGTGGGTGTAGTCGGAGCTGTCCGCGTCGAAGTCGAAGTAGCCGACGTTGACGCCGAACTGGTCGTAGCTGTAGCCCACGTTGTAGTAGTTGTCCTTGTTGTCCACCGCGTCGCTGCCGTGGCCGTAGTCGCCCACGCCGATGAAGGCGGCGGCGGAGAAGCCGGCCAGGCCGAAGCTGGCGATCACTTCCTGGAAGTCCGCGTCGGTGGCGTTCGGGTAGTTGTAGTCGACGAAGGACAGGTCGTAGGAGAAGTCGCCCACGGCGCCGCCGTAGCCGGCGTACAGGTCGTATTCCATGCCGCCGGTGCTGGCGTCGCCGTCACCGTCGGTGTCGTTCTCGGAGCTGGCCCACACGCCGGCGTACAGGCCGGTGGAATGCGCGTAGTCCAAGCCACCGAATACCTGGGCGTTACCGGCGGACAAGTCCTGACCACGCCACAGGTAGATGTTGGAAATGCCCACGTTACCGCTGACTTCGGCGGCGGCCATGGACGGAGCGATCAGGCCGGTGGCGGCGGTGGCGGCCACGGTGGCGGCCAAAACGGTCTTCTTCATCCCAGATACGTGTTTCATGTGCAACCCTCTTTGCAAATAACTGTTTTCTAGGTTGTGCGCTCCTGGCGCACTGGCCTGGGAGGCTCGACCGGATACAAAGCAGGGAGCGTGCCAAAAATAAAAAACGGTTAGGAATCAGGGGTTTGAGAGGGGGAGGGGAAAATCGGAAAGGTAAAATAACGAAAAGCGGGAAGGGCGGATGCGTCGTTTTGGTGCGATGCACCGAAATGGGGCCGCGCGGCGGTGCTTTACGGCGCCGCCGCGCGCCGGACTCAGTCCGGGCAGTGCCAGTCCACCGGCACGGCATCGGCGCGCACGCCATCCTCGCCGCGGATCTCCAGCCCGCAGTTGCCGGTATCGGTGCGGGTGAAGTGGGCCCGGTAGCGCTCCCCGGGGCGGGCGTCGAACTGGGCCGCCACCCGGCAGCGGTCGCGGCCGCCGGCGGCGCGGGCCTCGTTGTACACCAGGCCTACCCGGGCGCGCTCCGAGGCGGCCACGGACACGGTCACCTCCTCGCCTTTCTTCATGGTCTGGAACAGTTTGTCGAAGGCGTTGGTTTCCCAGGGCTTCACCGCCAGGGCCATTTGCGTGTCCTTGAAGCCCTTGCCGGGCACGCACACCGCCGGCTGGGCCGAGGCGTCGCCGGTGAAGGTGACGGTGGCGGTGTCGGCGCCGGCCGGTTCCTGGTAGCTGAACATCTGGCAGCCGGTGAGCAGCGCCAGTGGCAAAAGAGCGGTGGTTATTCTGATCATGGTGGTCCTCCTGAACAATTGAAACGAGTGTACGGATGCAAGAGGAGGGCCACCAGCGGGTTTATCGAGGGCCACCAGCGGGTTTATGTGACGCGGCGTTCAGTCTTCGCTGCCGCCGAACCAGTGGCGCACCGCGTCCCGGGCCAGGGCGCGGCGGCGCTCGCCGGTGGGCAGCCAGTTGCCGGCGTTGCCGGCCAGGGCCATGAGCACGTCGAACAGCGGCAGGTGCTGGCGCAGCACCCGGTGATGGCGATGGCCGATGATGGGATTGAAGTAACCGAAGAAATCCAGCATCTGGCGCGGATTCTTGCGCACCCACAGCCAGGAGCCCATTTCCAGGGTGAACGGCAGGAACAGACGGTCCGGGTGGCGCTCCCGGGCATCGTCGTACAGGTAATCCCACAGGTCGCCGTGGGTGGTGTAGTTAAGCGACTGCGGCTCGATCAGATACGGGTGGTGATGCGGGTAGGTGCTTTCCAGCACCTGCTTGAGGCGGTACACCTCCGCCAGATGGGCGATGGGCCGGTGGGTGCGCGCATAGGAGCACCAGATGCGGTCGCGCCGGCCAAAGCCGCTGTGGCAGTCCAGGCTCAGTGACACCGGCGCGTTCATCAGCTTGTCGTGTACCACTTCCACCAGGGCCTGCGCCTCGGCCTCCATGGGGTCGCCGGCGCGGCCCCGGTACCAGGGCAGGTGGCGGCTGAGCCGCTGGCCGCCGACCAGGAAGGAGACCTTGCCGTCGGCGTCCACCGGTGCGTTGCGCATCAGGTCCACGCCGTTGGGGTTGCTGCGGGTGCGCCGCCAGATACCGCCGGGATTGACCATGGGCATGAACACCAGGCGCACGCTTTCCAGCCGCCGGTGCAGATGGTCGTCCCATTGCAGGCGGTGGATCAGGCTGTGCAGCAGCGACAGGATCACCTGGGTGCCGATGCGTTCCACGCCGTGCACGCCGCCGAAGAACCCCATCACCGGCGCGCCCGGCGAGCGGCTGCCCATTTCGATCACGCGCACCGGCAGCGCCAGGTCGCCCTGGGGCACGCGCAGCACCTCGCTGACCCGCAGGTGCCGCTCGCCCAGACGGATCAGGCTGTCCAGGTGCAGCAGCTCGGGCAGGTGCCGTTGTAGGAGATAGAGACGTTCTTCCATTGAGGGGACCGCGATCGTTGCCGGCAGTGTAGCCCGGCGGTGTCACGGTTTTATGACAGTGGTTTCATGGCGCTCCGCCGGCGGCGTCCGTGTCACGCAAGCGTGACCAAATTGTCAGGGTGCTGTCATGGCGGGCGCCCACTCTGCACAACGAGCCTCGGTCTTTGATGGGTAGCCTCGTGATCCCGGATTCCGCTCCGTCCGTTCCGACTCCGCAAACCGGCGACATCCTGTTGTTCGCCGGGCGTGGCCTGGTCAGCAGCACCATCCGTTTGTTCACCCGCAGCCGCTGGAGCCACATCGGCATGGTGGTGTGCCTGCCCGGCGACG
Organism: Alloalcanivorax profundimaris; assembly: GCF_015265435.1. GTDB lineage: Bacteria > Pseudomonadota > Gammaproteobacteria > Pseudomonadales > Alcanivoracaceae > Alloalcanivorax > Alloalcanivorax profundimaris. Next base: position 59,847 of record NZ_JABJWH010000004.1, read on the forward strand.
ACCGGCCCCTGGTGCTGGAAGCGGTGGGCGCCAGCGAATCCGCCGACCTGCATCTGGGCCGGCCGGTGGCCGGCGTGGCCCTGGTGCCGCTGGCGGACAAGCTGCGCGATTACCCCGGCGACGTGGTGCTGCGCCGCCGCGAGGGCGCGCCCCTTTGTCCCCGCCGCCAACGGCTGGTGGCGCGCCTGGTGCGCCGGTTGCTGCACCGGCCCTACAAGAACTTCGTGTTGTGCAACGCCCTGGATCTGCTCAGCGGCTTCACCCGGCCGCCGGACCGGCGTGGCTGGTTCTGCTCCGAGCTGGTGGCGGAGATGTACCGGCGGCTGGGCTGGCTGCCCCGGGACATTCGCGTGGCCGGCTTCGTGCCCGGCGACTTCGATTCGCCGCGCCTGGCGCTGCGCGAGGGCGCCCTGGGCGAGCCCCGGGTGCTCAAGGCCTGGAAGGGCGCTACAGCCAGCGACGCACCCGTTGCCGATAGGCTTGCCACTCGGGGCCGAAACGGCGCGCGTGAAACGCCTCTTCCGCCGCGATCACGTGGCTATGCATGACCCACGCCACCAGCCCCAGGGTGAGCAGCATGCCGGGGCTGGCCAGGCTCAGGGCGCAGGCCAGGTGCAGCAGCGCGAAGGCCAGGTAGATGGGATTGCGGCTGAACCGGAACACGCCATTGGTGACCAGCACCCGCGCCGCCCGATGGGGCATGGCGGTGGTGCGGTGGGCGGCCAGCTGCAGCAGGGCGGCCAGCACCAGCGCCACGCCGGCCAGGGCCAGCACCGCCGCCAGTGCCTCGCGGCCGGGCAAGGCGGGCAGGGTCCAGCCCAGGGCCTGGTCCAGGCCGTAGCCGATCAGCAGGCCGCCGAGATGCAGCAGGGGCGGCGGCATGCGGACCTCGGGATGGTCCGGTAACGGATCGTCGGACATGCTCGAACTCGCTTCGTTGTCAGTGATGAAAAGCTGGGTTATGGTAATTCACATCCCGTTATTGCGGGAGGGATCGCGATCCAAACCGAGCTTGACCAGCCACCGCCGGTAAGCCAAACCACGGCGGCAGAGGCCTGCGTCGCTCTCGCGATCCCCCGCCGCAAGCAGGCTCGCGGAACGACGTTCGCCCCGGTCGCCCAACCGCACCAACAGGTGCAGACCAACAGGGGAAACGCATGGAAAAGCGCGCGGCCACTTTGCATTCCGTCTCCGCAGCATCCAACTCCCACCACGGCCAACCCGACGCCACGCCGAAAACCTACGTCCTCGACACCAATGTGCTGATCCACGATCCCAACTCGCTGCTCAATTTCGAAGAGCATCGCGTGGCGATCCCGATGACCGTTCTGGAGGAACTGGACCGTCTGAAAACCGGCAAATCCCACACCGCCTCGGACTGCCGCGCGGCGATCCGCCAGATCGACCGGGTGCTGGGGGCGGCGACCCCGGCGGAAGTGGAAGCGGGTATCCCCATCAATCGGGGGCAGTCCGACCAGGGTACCCTCACGGTGCTGATGCCGCGCCCCGCCTCCGGCGGCTCGGCGCTCCCCGAACACCTCAACGACAACCGCATCATCAACGACGTCATGGCCATGAAAATGGCCGACCCGGACAGCCGCTACGTGCTGGTCACCAAGGACATCAACATGCGCCTCAAGGCGCGCGCCTGCGGCATCGAGGCGGAGGACTACCACAACGACCAGCTGGTCTCGGACATCAAGCAGCTCACCCGGGGCTATTTCGAGGTGCCCGGCTCGTTCTGGGACAAGGTCACCGAGGTGGAAACCGAACAGGTGGGCGCGGAAACCCTGCACCGCCTGCCCCATGGCCTGGTGGTGGGCGATATTCTTGGCGAGGAGGTCTACCCCAACCAGTTCATTCTCGACGAGCAGGGGTTCGTGGGCCGCATCCTCAGCGTCGAAGCGGGCGTGGTGACGCTGCGTCATCACAAGGCGGAAACCCTGCTCGACCAGGAAGCCTGGGGGCTCAAGCCGATGAACATCCAGCAGGCGGTGGCGCTGCAGTTGCTGCTCGACCCGGACATCCATCTGGTCACGCTCACCGGCGCCGCCGGCTCCGGCAAGACCATCCTGGCCCTGGCGGCGGCCATCGAGATGACCGTGGAGCAGAAGCGCTTTAACAAGATCATCGCCACCCGTTCCACGCCGCCCCTGGCCGAGGACCACGGCTTCCTGCCCGGCACCGAGGAAGAGAAGATGGACCCCTGGCTGGGCGCCATCAACGACAACATCGAGGCGCTGCACCTCAACGACGAGAACCCCTCCGGCAGCATTCAGTACGTCAAGGAAAAGGCCAACATCCAGTTCAAGGCGCTTAACTACATCCGCGGCCGCAGCTTCCAGAAATCCCTGATCCTGATCGATGAAAGCCAGAACCTGACGCCCCATCAGATGAAGGCGATCATCACCCGGGCCGGGGAGGGCTCCAAGGTGGTGTGCCTGGGCAACCTGGCGCAGATCGACACGCCTTACCTGTCGCCGATCAGCTCCGGGCTCACCTATATGACCGAGCGCTTCAAGAGCTTCGTGCACGGTGGGTCGGTGCAGTTGATGGGCGTACCCCGGTCGTTGCTGGCGGAGTATGCGGAGACCTGGTTGTAGGCGGTCGCTGGCGGAAGGCGCCTTTCTTAGGGAGGGCGCCGTATCGCGACTGAAGTCGCTCCTACCGCGATTCCCTATCGACGGAGCCGCGTCCCCGATGGAGCCACCAGGGTGGCGTGCCGATTACTCTCCCAGGGCGGTTTTGAGGACGTCGAGGCAGGCGTCGCTGGTGTAGAAGTCGCCCACCGCGTCGTCGATCACCCCGGCCAGCAGATCACGCTCGTAGAGAACCGCGGCGCCGGCGGCCAGGGCCGGCGCCAGCGCCTTGGCGCGTTGCTTGGGCGTGGTGCCCATGGCCTTGAGCAGGGCCGGCAGATCCTTGTCCAGCAGCGCCGTCACGGCGGCATGGAGGCCGGCGTTCACCAGGGCACGGCTGTATTCGAGGCGGGCGCCCTGGTCGGCGATCACCGCCGCGTGGGGCACGCTGTCGGCCACCACGCCCTCGGGCAGGCGCTGGATCAAATCCGCCGGCCGCATCGGCGCGATCCGCCGGTAACCGTCCCGGGCCAGCTCGGCGATGCGTTCATCGGTGAGTTGCCGGTTGAGCCACTGCTCGCCGGTCTTAAGGGTGGCCCGGGTATTGTGGCGCAGGTAGTCGCGGATGGTTTCCTCCAGGCCGCCCATGGCCCGGCCCACGCTTTTGCGGCCCAGTTTCATCATGCTGCTCACCCCGGGCAGCTTGGCCAGGGCGTTTTCCTCGAGCAGGAAATTCTTGATGCCGGTGTAGAGCATCTCGCTGACCATGTCGCTGACCAGCGGATGGTTCAGGCAGGCATGGATGGCGCGCTCGCGAAGTTCGCGCAGGCGCAGGGCCTGGGCCAGGATCGCCTCGAAATGCTCCTCCTCGAGCAGTTCGCCCACGGTGGTGGGCTGCTGGCTGGCGCGCTCCAGTACCGCCTCGGACACCTGAATCACCACCGGCTCCAGCCCCTGCACGGTATCGACCCGGGCCAGCCAGTCGTCCACCACGGCGGCCAGGGCGTCGGCGTCCACCAGGGCGCCCACCGGCGTCTTGCCGAGCCGTTTCACGCCGGCGTCCAACTGGCTTTGCCAGTAGCTTTTTTCCTGGAGACGTTGGCGGGCGTGGTCCACATGGGCCTGGCGCAGGGCGCCGGCCAGATCGGCTGCGTTCATCGGCTTCCTCGTTCCGGTTCTTCAGGGTGGCCCATGATGGGCCACAACGGCGGCGGGCCGTGCAGCCATCCGGACGACGGTGCCCGGCGCTGGCGCCAGCCCGGCGTCAGTGGTCGTCGTCGACCTGGTCCGGGTAGGCCTGGCGCCAATACTCAAAGCCGCCGTCCAGGCTGACCACGGCATCGAAGCCCTGCTCGGCCAGGTAGTCGCTGGCGCCCTGGCTGGAGTGGCCGTGGTAGCAGTACACCACCAGCGGGCGCTGGCGGTCGGTGTCGGCGAGAAATTGTTCCAGGTTGGCCTGGTTGAGCGGCACGGCGCCGGGAATACGCGCCTGCTCGTGGCTACCCGGGTCGCGCACGTCCACGAACAGAGCGTCGCCTGCGCGCAGTCGTTCCAGGCCCTGTTCCGGGCTGATCCGTTCGGCCATGGGGTCGCTCCTTGCTGACTTAACTAACGGTCCGCGACCAGGGTCGCGTCCGGGTGTTCACAGGTGAGTTTCATGCCGATGGCCTCCTCCAGCTGCGGCAGCAGGAAGGCGTCGTCCTCGCAGGCGAAGCTGATCGAGACGCCGCTGGCGCCGGCGCGGCCGGTGCGGCCGATGCGGTGCACGTAATCCTCCGGGTCCTCCGGCAGGTTGTAGTTGATCACGTGGGACACGCCTTCGATGTGGATGCCACGGCCGGCCACGTCGGTGGCGATCAGCACCTGCAGGTCGCCGGCGCGGAAGCGCTCCAGGGTCTTGAGCCGCTGGTTCTGGGGCACGTCGCCGGAAATCAGAGACACCTTCAGGCCCTTCTTGTGCAGCCGGTCGTTGAGGCGCCGGGTGATGTCGCGGCGGTTGGCGAACACGATCACCTTTTCCATGTTTTCGTTGGTGATCAGGTTGTAGAGCAGGTTGAACTTGTCGTCGGTGGCGGTGATGTAGACCTTCTGGTCCACCGTCTCGGTGGTCACCTGGGTGGGCTCGATCTCCACCACGGCGGCGCCCTCGGTCCAGCGCCGGGACAGCGCCATGACGTCGTCGTTGAAGGTGGCGGAGAACAACTGCGTCTGCCGGTAGCGGTTCTGGGGCGTCATCCGCACGATGCGCTTCACGTCCGGGATAAAGCCCATGTCGAGCATGCGGTCGGCTTCGTCGAGGACCAGGGATTCGACCCGGTCCAGCCACAGATCGCGGCGCTTGGCGAAATCCAGCAGGCGGCCCGGGGTGGCCACCAGAATGTCGATCAGGCGGGTCTGCAGGCGTTCCTGCTGGCGGTTGAAGTTCATGCCGCCGACCACGCTCATCACCTGCAGGTCGGTATGGTGGGCGAGCTGCTTGGCGTCCTTCTCGATCTGCATGGCCAGCTCCCGGGTGGGGGCCACGATCAGCGCGCGCGGTTCGCCGGCAAAGCGCTTCACGGTGATCGGGTGGCGCAGCAGATCATTGATCATGGTGATCAGGAAGGCGGCGGTCTTGCCGGTGCCGGTCTGGGCGCGGCCGATGGCGTCGGCGCCGGCCAGGGTGTGCTCCAGCACGCTGGCCTGGATCGGCGTGCAGTACTGGAAGCCCGCGTCGGCGATGCCTCGCATCAGTTCCGGCGCCAGATCGAAATCGTGGAACCGGGTTTCCCCCTCTTTTTCGGGAACCTGGAACTGGTCCAGGCTCCACGCGTTGTCGCTCTCTTTTTGCATGGATTCGCTCGGTTGGGAAGCCAGAAACGACCCGGCGCGGCATGGGCTCGCCGGCCGGCGGCGTCGTCAGACCGAACAGTGTATAAAAAGCGGGCTTATCCGAATACCAAAACCCGGTTATTGGCGGGCATGGCGTGATCGCCGAGCAGGGCGCGGCCGTGGTCGGCGAAGCGCGCCACCACCCATTCCTGGTCGCGCAGCCCCCTGGCCGGGTCCCGGGCGCGCAGGCTTTCGTCGAAGCGCCGGTTGCTGTCGGTGGTGGGCTGGCCGCCGTAGCGGAACGGGCCGTAGACGGCGAAGCGGCCGCCCGGCGTGAGCCGCCGGCAGGCCTGGTCGATGCAGCACGCCACCTGGTCGCGGCTCATGATGTGGAAGGTGTTGACCGTGAGCACGTAGTCGAAGGGACCGGCGGGCCAGGCGGCGTCGTCCTGGACGCTCAGGCCGATGGCCGGGCGCAGATTGCCGGCGGGTTCGGCGGCCAGGCGGGGCAGCAAGGCATCCAGGTAGTCCGGCTGTTCCGACGGCGTCCAGCCGATGTCGGCAAAGCGCGGCGCCAGCCAGACCGCGTGCTGGCCGGTGCCGGCGCCGATTTCCAGCAGCTCCCCGGGGGCGGTGAAGTAGTCACGCAGGACCTCGAGGATCGGTCCCTTGTTGTTGTCCGCTGCCTGGGAGAAGGGGAGCATGGAAAGTCCTTACTTTTTGATCATCTTCTGGCCGGCCACCATGATGCGCTGGTAGGCGGTGGGCATCAGCCGTTGCATGCTGTCGATGGCGCGCGCGTCGGAGCCGATCAGCACCCGTCGCTTGTTGCCGCGCACGCCCTTGAGAATGGTGCGGGCGGCTTCGTCCGGGGTGGTGCGGAACATCTTCTCGAAGTCCCGGCGGGCCTTCTCCGGATCCCCGGTGATGTGTTCCATGCCCTCGGCCATGCGCGCGTTGCGGGCGATGTTGGTCTTGATGCCGCCCGGGTGCACCGAGGTGCAGGACACCTTGCCGCCTTCCATTTCCAGTTCCTGGCGCAGGGATTCGGTGAAGCCGCGCACCGCGAACTTGGCCGCGTTGTAAGCGGACTGGGTGGGCACGCCGATCAGGCCGAACACGCTGGACACATTGACGATATGGCCTTCACCGGCGGCTTTCAAATGCGGCAGGAACGCCTTGGTGCCGTACACCACGCCCCAGAAATTGATGCCCATGAGCCACTCGAAATCCTCGTAGGTCATGCGCTCCACGGTGGCGCCCAGGGCCACGCCGGCGTTGTTGATCACCAGGTGCACGGCGCCGAAGTGGCCGGCGACCCGCTCGGCGAAGCGGTACACCGCCTCCCGGTCGGCCACGTCGAAAGCCTCGGTGATCAGACGGCTCTCGTCCAGGCCCAGCTCGTTGGCGGTTTCCCGCAGGCCGGTTTCATTGATGTCGGCGAGGGCCAGCTTGGCGCCGGCGTCGGCCAGTTGGCGGGCCAGGGCGCGGCCGATGCCGGAACCGGCGCCGGTGACCACGGCCACCTTGTCGTTGAAGTGCTTCATTGCGAGCTCGTCGGTTGTGATGGATTGGCCGGAGTGTAGCGATTCCGCTCATTCCAAACGGGCCAATCCCCGGGGCCTCGCTGGCTTTGAGGACGACGCCCGCTGACGCCAGGGTCCTGCCTTCAGGTGAGTTCCAGGCAGCCTTCCGTGGCCACGCCGGCGATCGCCGAGCGGCAGCGCCCCAGGGCCGCTTCCAGGGCGGCTTCGTCGTCGCCGTCCACGGTCACCGGCGCGTGCACGGTGAGCGCCACCGGGCCCGGGTGCAGGCGCAGGGTGTCCGGCGGCAGCACTTCCCGGGTGCCGGTGAGGGTCACCGGCAGCAGTGGCAGCCCCAGGTCCTGGGCCATGCGGAAGGCGCCTTTCTTGAACGGCCGCAGCTCGCCGTCGCGGCTGCGCGTGCCTTCCGGGAAGAACAGGATGCTGGTGCCGTCCACCAGCCGCGCCTTGGCGGTTTCCAGGCTGGCCATGGCGGCCCGGGAATCGCGCCGGTCGATGAAGATGTGGCCGAGCAGGGCGCAGGAGAAACCGATCACCGGCAGCTTGCGCAGCTCGTGCTTCATCACCCAGCGAAAGTCCTTGTCCAGATGGCCGTAGAGCACCCAGATGTCGTACTGGCTGAGGTGGTTGGCCACGATCACGTAGCTTTGTTTCGGATCCAGGTGCTCGGTGCCGTGCAGCCGCACCGGCACGCCGCTCAGCATCAGGCCCAGGCGCGACCAGGGCACGGCGGTGAGGCGTGCCACCCGGCGCGGGCCCAGGAAGGGCATCAGCAAAAAGCACAGCAGACCGAACAGGAGGGTGGCCGCCAGCATCAGGGGGGCGAACAGGAACCAGGAATAAATGAAGAAGAGCGCGTTCACCATGCCTGTCGTCTCCATGGCCGGGCGGCGAATTGGACCAACCTCCAATATTAGCGGAGATGACCGAATATGACAGGCGTCATTGGGGTTTTGTTACGTTTTGCGTCGATGGCGGCCGGCCCGGGCCGCGCAGGTCCAGGCCCGGGTAATAGTGCCCCTGGTACTTGGCGCGGGTAACCACCCGGCGCAGCCGTTCCAGGGTGAAGTGGGGCGCTTCGCGCAGCAGCAGGTTGGTGAGCCAGTCGGGGATGTCCCCGCCCGGGTCCAGGCTGAGCTCATAGCGCACTTCCAGTTCGTCCGGCGCCACCCGGCGGAAGCGCAACTCCCCGGTCAGCGCCGGCAGCCGCAGATAGTCCGGGTCCGGGGGCAGCAGGGCGGGGCGGTTGCGCAGGGACACCACCACTTGCTGGTGGCTGGTTTCGTGGGTCTGCGTGACCCGGGCCTCCACCACCGCGTCCCGGTTCCGCAGGGGCCAGGGCATCAGCGTGGTCAGGCGCAGCCGGCGTGGCCCCGGCCGGTCCCGTTCCAGGGGGCGGGCGCCGTCCACGAAATGCAGCCAGTCCGGGTAGGCGGCGTAATCCTCCAGCAGCGCCACCAGGGCGTACTCGTCGCCGGCCGGCAGCCGGGTGACGCCGCGGAAGGCGCTCAGCCGGGCGGCGGGGGCGCTCGGCCGGTACACCTGGATGCCGTTGCGGTCGCTGATCAGCCGCCACTGGCGCTCCTCGCCCTCGGCCGGCGGGGTGCCGGCGCCCGCCAGCAGCGGCAACAGCAAGAGCAGGGAGAGCCGGCGGGCGCTGTTTCGCATAGAGTCTGATCCGAACTTCCAGGGAGGCCAATCCCCCATCATAGGCGGCCCAGGAACTCCGTGCCGGGCCGTTGGTCCGATTTTCCGGCACGCCGGGCGGTTCGGTCAGAGTAAAGACCGGGTTCCGGGTGTTACCATCGGTCTTTTAGTGCAAATAATACGCAGCGAGACGCCGTTACTGTATGAAGCGTTTCATCCATTGGTTTATCGGGGGGCTGTTGGTGGTCGCCTTCTGGGTGGCTCTGCCCGACGATCCGGGCCGCCGCTCCACCCCGGAGTTCCGCCCCGACTACGTGCGCGGCCACGACGATCTGGACGGTCGCTGGCAGATGCGCTTCGCCTCCGACGCCGAAACCCCCCTGGTGCACGCCGCCTCCATGGTGGAGCTGCCCGACGGCCGGCTACGTGCCTTCTGGTTCGCCGGCAAGCGCGAGGGCGGCCCGGACGTGGGCATCCACTCGGCGGTGTTCGATCCCTGCGCGGCCCGCTGGAGCGATGAGGAGCGGGTGGTCACCCGCGAACAGATTCGCCGCCAGTGGGGCCGCCATGTGCGCAAGCTGGGCAACGCCGTGCCGGTGCTCGACGATGACGGTCGCATGCGGCTGTTCGTGGTGGCGGTGAGCTTCGGTGGCTGGGCGGCCAGCCGCCTGGTGGTGCTGGAGTCCGACGATCTGGGCGCCAGCTGGCGCTTCGACGAGGCACTCACCGCTTCGCCCTTCCTGAACATCAGCACCCTGGTGAAGACCCCGCCGATCAGCTACCAGGACGGCACCGTGGGGCTGCCGGTCTACCACGAGATGGTGGGCAAGTTCGGCGAGATCCTGCGCCTGGACGAGCACAACCGCATCGTCGACAAGGAGCGCATCGGCTACGGTCGCAAGGCGATCCAGCCGCTGGTGCTGGTGGACGGGCCCAAGCAGGCCACCGCCCTGCTGCGCAATGAGAACGAGGACGACCAGGGCATGCTCTACCGCAGCGATTCCCTGGACGGCGGCGAGGACTGGTCGCCGCTGTACGGATCGCGGCTCACCAATCCGTCCTCGGCGGTGGGCGGCGTGGTGCTGTCGCCGGGCCACTGGCTGGTGGTGGCCAACTGCAACCCGAAGGAGCGCGACGATCTGTGCATGCGCGAAACCTGGGACAGCGGCCAGACCTGGTCGGACCGTTTCTTCTTCCACAACCGGCACCGCTGGCGCGCCGACGACGTGTCCGAGCCGGTCTATCTGGAAATGATTTCCGAGGAAGTGGCCAACACCCTGGAGGCGGAGAATCCGGAATTGATGCGCCGCCGGGTGGAACACAACAAGTGCCACGAAGAGGGCTGTGAGTTCCAGTACGACTATCCCTATGTGCTGCAGGCCAGCAACGGCGACGTGCACATCCTCTATACCTGGAACAAATCCGCCATTCGTCATGCCTGGCTGCCGGCCGGGCCCGAACCCCGGGGGGAAGGATGATCGCGGAATGGATCTGTGCCCTGGTGCTGGTCGCCGTGGTACTGCGTTTGGCGGCGCGCCTGCCGCTGCCGTGGCGCGCCGGTCTGGCCGGCGCCATGCTGGTGGCGGCGCTGTTGCCGTTTCCCTATGGCCTGAGCGGCTGGGTGCTCAGCTACCTGAGCCACTTCAGCCTGTCCTCCGGCCTGCTGGCGCTGGTGGCCATCCAGCACCGCCTCACCGGCCATTACTGGCTGCCGGTGTGGCAATTGCGGGCGGTGTGCGTGCTGCTGGTGGTGCTGGCGCTGTGGTTCTACCCCATGAGCCTGGGCTCCAGCTACGCGGACCCCTACGCCCTGGGCTTCGGCGACACCGCCTTCAGCGCGGTGCTGTTGCTGATGGGCCTGCTGGCCTGGCTGTACCGGGCCTACGCCAGCTGTCTGGTGCTGGTGGTGGCGCAACTGGCCTACGGCGCCAACCTGCTGCACTCGGACAACCTCTGGGATTACCTGGTGGATCCCTGGCTGGTGTTCTGGGCGGTGGGCTGGCTGGTCCGTGACCGGCTACTGGCCCGCCGGGAACGGCGCCGCCGGGACACCGCCGACGAGCCGGTGGCGGCCACCACCGCCCGGGTCGCCGGCCACTAGGCGGCGCGGCGCGGCCACAGGCTGGCCGCGCCGTAGCCCACCGCGAACATCACCAGATTGCCGATCAGACCGGTGTAATAGAGGTCGAAGGGCGCGCTCAGCGCCGCCGGCAGCAGCCCCTCGTTGGTGAGCACCGTCCAGGACGTGAACGCCAGCGTGCAGAGAATTCCCCACCAGGCCGCCCGGGCGTCCCCGCGCCGGCTCAGGAAGCCAAGCAGATACAGCCCCAGCATGCCGCCGCCGAACAGCGACACCAGAATGGTGGAGGTGTCCTGCAGGGTGTGGGTATGGGCGCCGTTGAGCCACAGGGCGCCGAGGATCATCAGGCCGGTCACCGCCGCCGCCACGGCCCGCGCCACGCGGAGATAATGGCGGTCGTCCAGGCCGGTGCGCAGGTGCCGCCGGTACAGGTCGACGATCGACACCGTGGTCACCGAGTTGATGCTGGAATCCAGGGAGCTCATGGCCGCGGCCAGGGCCGCCGCCACCACCAGCCCGGCCAGCCCGGCCGGCAGGTACTCGGTGATGAACCAGGGCAGGATCGCCTCCGCTTTTTCCGTGCCGGCCAGCACCGCCGTGGCCATGGGGTCCGGGAAATGCTGGAAGAACACCCACAGGGCGGTGCCTAGCAGCATGTAGAAGGCCCACACCGGTAGCGCCGTGAACAGGTACACCCACAGGCCCCGGCGGGCTTCCCGGGTGGAGCGGGAGGCGCAGTAGCGCTGCACCGTGTTCTGGTTGCTGGAGTATTCGGTGAGCCAATTGGTCAGCCCGATGAACAGCATCATGGTGGCGGTCTTCTCGCTCAGCGACAGGCCCCAGCGCACCGGTTGCGGCTCGCCGTCGCGCCATTCCGCCAGGGCGAACTTGCCGGCGGCGCCGGCCTCGCGAAACACCTGGCCCAGGCCGCCGGGCAGGGCGTCCACCACCACCCAGATGCACAGCAGGCCGCCGATCAGCAGCACCAGGGTCTGCATCACGTCGGTCCAGATCACCGCGTCGATGCCACCGACGATGGTGTAGAGCCCCACGAACAGGCCGGCGGCGATGATCGCCACGGTCGGCGACACGTCCACCAGTTGCAGAATCAGCAGCGACAGCAGGTAGAGGATCATGGCCAGGCGCACCAGCTGGGCGACGATGAACGCCAGGGCGCCGTAGACCCGCACGCTGGGGCCGAAGCGCTGCTCCAGGAATTGGTAGGCGCTGGTCATGTTGCCGCGCCGGAAGAACGGCAGGAACACCCGGGCCGCCATCAGCAGCGCCAGCGGCAACGCCAGGTTGGGCAGGTAGCGCAGCCAGCCGGTTTTGAAGGCGTCCGCCGGGTAGGCCAGGAAGGTCACCGAGCTGATCGAGGTGCCCACCAGGGACAGGCCGATCACCCAGCCCCGGAAGCGCCGACCGCCGACGAAATACTCCTCGGTGCTGGTATTGCGCCGCGCGAAATAGAAGCCGATCAGCAGGATCGCCGCCAAGTAGGCCAGCAGGACCGCCCAGTCGAGCGTGGCAAGGGTCATGGGCGGCCGGTCATCGCTGGATTTCCACCTGGTCGGCCTGTTCGCCGCGCTCGGACTGGCGCACCACGAAATGCACCCGGGTGCCGGCGCTCAGGCTGCGCCGGCCGCCGTTCCGAATCGCCTTGAAGTGGACGAAGATCTCCTCGCCATTGTCGGCGAGGATGAACCCGAAGCCCTTCTTCGGGTTGAACCACTTCACCTCGCCCCGGCGACGGCCGTCGCCGCCGGCGGACACCGGCAGGCGGTCCCAGGGCGCCAGCGGCAGGGCGTACAGCAGCACCGGGATCCACAACCAGGCGGCGGCGCCGAAGGCCGGCGCGCCATGGCTGGCCACCAGGCCGGCCAGATAGAACAGCACCGCCACGTGCAGCGGCACCCGGGTAGGGCCGCCGGCCAGGCATACCAGGTTCACCGCCGCCGCCAGCAGCAGCCCCAGGCCGGTTTGCTGGGTGAACAGGGGCGAGATCAGCAATACCTCGTCGCCGCCGTGGGCGAGCATCACGAAGGATTGCGGGGCGAACAGCAGCCAGGCGCCGGGCAGGGCCAGCAACACGACGGCCAGAGCGTACACGGCCGCCAAGAGTTTGGAGACTTTCATGAAATCGTTATGTCCTTGGACGCATCGTTATCATTATGGACGGCGCATTGTAACGAACCGGCCCGGCAATCTCACGGGCACGGCGCTCTCGCCGCCATGCGCCACGGCCAGTATCATGCGGCCATGCACTTTCCGTTTCTCACCGATGCCTTTCTTGGCGCGCTGGAAGAAACCGGCGCCACCCCGGCCCGGGGCTGGGGCCCCTGCCATCTGCGCGACGGCGACGCCTTCTTGCCGCTTTATGCCCGCAACGGCTCCCGGGGCGAATACGTGTTCGATTTCGCCTGGGCGGACGCCTACGAGCGCAACGGGCTGCCCTACTACCCCAAGCTGGTCACCGCCATTCCGTTCACGCCGGTGGTGGGCCCGCGCTGGCGCGGGCACTGGCGGGCGGAGGAACTCTGGGAGGGCGTGCGCGAGCGGGTCCGTGAGCAGGGCGCCAGCGGCTGGCATCTGCTGTTTCCCGACCGGCCGGCCCGGGAGGCGCTGGCGGAGCTGCCGCTGATCGAGCGCGAGGCCTGCCATTTCCGCTGGTTCAACCGGGATTATCCGGACTTCGACGCTTTTCTGGGCACCTTCAATTCCCGCAAGCGCAAGAGCGTGCGCCGGGAGCGGCGCCGGGTGGCGGAGCAGGGGCTCACCGTGGAGCGGCTCACCGGCGCCGCCATCGAACCGCGCCACTGGCGGTTGTTCTACGAGTGCTACGCCAATACCTACCTGGTGCGCGGGCAGTTGCCCTATCTCAACGAGGTGTTCTTCCGGCGGCTGGCGGAGCGCCTTGGCGACCAGGTGTTGCTGGTGCTGGCCAGCGACGGCGACGAGCCGGTGGCCGCCGGGCTCTATCTGTTCGACGACCGGGCGCTGTACGGCCGCTATTGGGGCAGCGTGCGGAAATACGACGCCCTGCATTTCGAGGTGTGCTACTACCAGGGCATTGAGTTCGCCATCGAGCGGGGTCTGGCGGAGTTCGATCCGGGAGTGCAGGGCGAGCACAAGATTCTGCGTGGCTTCGAGCCGGTGCTCACCTATTCACTGCACTGGCTGGCGGAGCCCGCCTTCCACGAGGCGGTGGCGGATTTCTGCCGGCGCGAGGCGGAGCATGTGCGCGCCTACCGCGACGAGGCGCGCACCCTGCTGCCCTACCGGGCGGATCAGGCCGGCACCGGCTCCGGGGAGGGCGCCAGCCCGCGCTGAATCATCAGCGCCATGGTGATCGGGTCGCAGGGATCGTGGCGGGGGTGGTCCGGGTTTTTCGGGCCCAGCGCTTCGGTGACGTCGTCCAGGGCGTCGTCACCGTCCTGGTCGGCCAGGTTGGCCAGGTATTCCAGAACGCGGCCCTGGCCATCCACCAGGGTGCCGGTGTAGAGCTGCTCGTCGCAGCGGCACACCAGCGGAAACACGCAGTCACCGACGGTCACGCCGTGGGCCGCCAGCCAGGCGGTCAGCGCCGGGTCCAGGGACCCCTCGCGCACGTGGCGGGTGTGTTCGCACACCACGCGCCAGGTATTGCGGTGACTGTTCTTGAGCAATTCCATGTTGTTTTCCCCTGAAACCCCCTTTCTTATTGGTGTGAACCCTATCACAAAATTTGAATTGGTCAAATATTGTTCAGTGGTTGGGAGAACAGCGGTGGCATGGGGCACTCAAGCAGGGTGCACAGGGCGCGCAGCAGCTCCGCCTCGGCCACCTGCACCTGGCCGTCGGAAAGCACCAGATCGGCGGCGGCGTCGATCAGCGGCGCCTTCAATAACGGCGTAAGGCGGGCCAGGCGCGCCACCGCCGCCTCCATGCGCGGTGCCGGGCAGCGGTCCGGCGGCAGCAGCAGGCGGCCGGCGGGCAGCAGGCCCCGGGTGGCGCGCTGGAAGGCGGCCAGGGCGGTGGTACGGGCGGAGTCGCCGGCCCAGGCCAGCGCCGAGAACACCACCTGGATTTCGCCGGCCACCGCGCTCAGCCGGTGGATATCCGGTTTCGGCCCGCGGCGGCCGGTGTCGGCCAGGGCCTGGCGGGCCATGGCCCCCAGCGCCCAGCACAGCAGATCCTCCTGGCTGCGCTGGCGGGTGATGGCGCGCAGCTGGCGGAGGATCACCGGGCGGCGGTCCGCCGGGGCCTGGGTCAGGGTGGCCAGGGCCAGATCCAGCAACGGCAGCCGCAGGCGCGTGCCCAGGCCGCGCACCCGCTCCACCAGCTCGCCCCGGCGCCCGGTGCGCAGCGCCGGCGGCGGCGCCACCGGGCCCAGGGCCAGGGTGTAGAGCACGCATTCGGCGCCCTCCTGGGTGTGCAAGGCCTGGCGCAGGTCGCCGGGCAGGCTTTCCAGCAGGGAGCGGGCGTAGCCCAGATTGGCGTCGTCCAGGCGGCCGATGCGCCGCGATGGCGCCGCGTCGGATTCCGCCGAGGGGCGCCGTCGCCGTGCCCGGGCCCGGGCCGGCCAGTCCGCCCCCAGATCGGTGAGGCGCTGCTTGATGCTGGGGTGGGTGGCCAACAGGCGGCGCCAGCGCAGGCCCAGGGTTTCGGCGAACGCCATGTGGCTGAGGTCCTCGGCGTGCAGGCTGTGCAGGTAGGAACCGGGGCCGTTGCGGATCTTGATCAGGGCGCCGGCCAGGCCGTCCGGCCGGCGCGTGAATTGCACCGCGCTGGCGTCGGCCAGACGTTCCCGCTGGCGGGAAATGGCGGCCTTGATCAGCCGGCCGAAGAACAAGCCGGCGTAGCCGATGGCGATCAGCACCAGGCCGCCCACGGCGAACGGGGCATTGCCCCGGCGGTGGCCGTCGCCGGCGGAAAAGTGCAGCAGGAACTCGCCCACCTTGCCGATCGCCAGGATGCCGGCCAGGGCGGCCAGCAGGCGCAGGTTCAGGCGCATGTCGGCGTTGAGAATGTGGCTGAATTCGTGGGCCACCACGCCCTGAAGTTCGTCCCGGTCGAGCTGCTCCAGGGCGCCCCGGGTCACCACCAGCACCGTGCGCGAAGGGGTGAGGCCGGCCACGAAGGCGTTGATGCGGTCTTCCCGGGGCAGCACATGGAGGCGGGGCAGATAGGCGCCGGCGGCGATGCTCATTTCCTCCACCACGTTGCGCAGGCGCCGCTCGCCGGCGTCCTCCGGGTTGGCCGACACCTCGCGGGCGCCCAGCAGGCGCGCCAGGGCCGGGCCGCCCTCGCGCAGCTGCCAGGCCTTGCGCAGGGAACCGCCGATCAGCACCGCCAGGGTCGCCACGGTGATCCACAGACCGTTTTCGCTGGTCAGCCAGTCAATCAGCCCCAGTTCCGGGCGCAGCCAGCGGACCAGCAGCCAGGCGCCCAGGTCCACGGCGGCGGCCACCGCCGTCAGGGCGGCGAGGAAATACAGCACCAGCAGCAGGGTGCGCCGCCGGGCCCGGGCCTGATGGTCGAAGAAATCCATGAAGGGATCAGAACGTGACGTTCACCGCCTGACGGGCCTCCGGGTTCTCGATCTCCAGCAGCCGCGCTTCCTTGAAGGGGCCGAACAGGCCGCTCACGGCGTTGTTGGGGAACTGCTCCCGGTAGGTGTTGTAGTGCATCACGGCGTCGTTGAAGGCCTGGCGGGCGAAACCGATGCGGTTCTCGGTGCTGGACAGTTCCTCCATCAGCTCCGCCATGGTCTGGTTGGCCTTGAGTTCCGGGTAGTTCTCGCTCACCGCCAGCAGGCGGGACAGGCCGCCGCTGAGCAGGGATTCCGCCCGGCCCAGCCGGTCCATGGCGGCGCCGTCGTCGGGCTGGGCGGCGGCGTCGCGGCGCGCCGCCTCGGCCTGGTTGCGGGCCCCGGTGACCCGGGTCAGGGTCTCCCGTTCATGGTCGAGATAGGCTTTGGCGGTTTCCACCAGATTGGGAATCAGATCGTGACGCCGTTGCAGTTGCACGTCGATCTGCGCGAACGCGTTCTTGAAGCGGTTGCGCAGGCTGATCAGACGGTTGTAAACGGCGATCAGGTAAACCACCGCCGCGATGATCACGGCGAAAAACAGCCAGGTACCCATTCTTTCCCCCTCACCCCAGGGTGATCGTTGTGTGCCGGAAGCAGGCTCTAAACTACTGCAAGCCTCCGGCCTTGGCTATCCGCGCGATGGGCACCGGTTCACGGTTGCAGCGGATGCAGGGGAATGTAGTGATCCACCAGCAGGGCGGTGAACAGCACGAACAGGTAGACGATGGAGTAGCCGAAGGTCTTCATCGGCAGTTTCGGGTCCTGGCTGAAACGCAGGCGCACCGCGTGGATCAGGAAAATACCGCTGAGAATCACCGCGCTGACCAGGTAGATCAGGCCGCTCATGCCGGTCAGGTAGGGCAGCAGCGAGCAGATGAACAGCAGAATGGTGTAGTAGAGCACCGATTCCCGGGTAAACGGGATGCCGTGGGTCACCGGCAGCATGGGCACGTCCGCCTTGGCGTATTCGTCGGCGCGGTGGATCGCCAGGGCCCAGAAGTGCGGCGGCGTCCACACGAAGATGATCAGCACCAGCAGCCAGGCGTAGGGGTCCAGGGAGTTGGTCACCGCCGCCCAGCCGAGCAGCGGCGGAATGGCGCCGGCGATGCCGCCGATCACGATGTTCTGCGGCGTGGCGCGCTTCAGGTACAGGGTATAGATGAAGGCGTAGCCGACGAAGCCGAACAGGGTGAGCCCGGCGGTGAGCGGGTTGACCAGGAAATACAGCATGGCCATGGACGCCAGGGCCAGAGCCACGGCGAAGGCCACCGCCGCCCTGGGCGAGATCACGCCGGCCACCAGCGGGCGCTTCTCGGTGCGCTTCATGATGGCGTCGATCTTCTGGTCCATGATCTGGTTGATCGCCGCCGAGGCCATCATCGCCAGGGACAGGCCCACGAAGGCGGGGATGAAGATGTCCAGGGGCACCATGCCCGGCGGGTCGGTGGCCAGGAACATGCCGGCCACGGCGGTGACCATCAACAGCATCACCACGCCGGGTTTGGTCAGCGCCAGATAGTCGCGCCAGCCGGGGGCGGGGCGGTCCTGGTGGTCGGACTGATTGGGGCTTATCGCCTTGTTGTTCGCGCTCATGGTGGCTCCCTGTCGGCCTATGGCTGCCCGTCCGGGCGCCGCGGGTGGCGGGCACCGCATTTTACGTTAATCGAGCGGATGAAGAGTACCAGTGACACCAATAGCGCCACGGCGCCGAAGTTGTGCGCCACCGCCACCCACAGTGGCACCGCGAACACCACGTTGCTGACGCCCAGGGCCACCTGCAGGGCCAGCAGGCCCAGGATCACCAGGGCGAAGTTGCGGAAGAACACGCTGCGCGCGCGCAGCAGGATGCGGCCCACCAGCAGCAGCACCATGACCGTTACCAGCAGGGCGCCGAAGCGGTGCATCACATGGATGGTGGTGCGGGCGTCGTTCTGCAGCACGCCGAACTCGTAGTCCGGCTTGTCGTGCTCATGGCCCCAGAACACGAAGGCGTCCTCGAAATTGATGTGCTCCACCCAGCCGTCCTCGCAGACCGGCAGCTCGGTGCACACCACGGCGGCGTAGTTGGCGGTGGTCCAGCCGCCCAGGGCGATCTGCAGGATCACCGCCGCCAGGGCCAGCCCGCCCAGGGTGCGCAGGCTGCGCACGTCGCAGTCGTTGAGGAAGCGTGGCCAGCGGTACAGCCGGGCGGTGAGCAGGGCGAGCAGGGTGAAGGTGGTGAAGCCGCCCAGCAGATGCAGCATGACGATGGTGGGCTGCAACCCCATGGTTACCGTCCACATGCCCAGAATGCCCTGGAAGATCACCAGCGCCACCAGGAACAGGGGCAGCTTGAGCGGCTGCTTCTCCCGTTTGCGGTTGGCCAGGCTGAGGCCGGCGATGATCAGGATCAGCAGGCCCAGGGTGGAGGCGAAGTAGCGGTGCACCATCTCCGGGACGGTCTTGTGGGCCTCGCGCAGGGCCCCCGGGTTGCTGGCGTTCTGCTCGTTGACGTGCTCGATGGCCTTGCGCACGTCCAGATGGCCGTAGCAGCCGGGCCAGTCCGGGCAGCCCAGGCCGGCGTCGGAGAGCCGGGTCCAGGCGCCCAGGATGATGACGCCGGCGGCCAGCACCAGGGCCAGCACCGCCACGCGGCGCAGCCAGATTTGCGAGGAAGTCGGGGTTTGCACGGTTTCGGGATGCATGTATCGGGACCTGTCAGGGTTGGGGCCGACGCTCAGATCAGCGAGCCTTTCAACGTGCGTTCAAGATCCAGGCGGATGTTTTCCGCCTCCTCAAGGGTGGCGTCCATGTCCTCGTGGGTGGGGTAGCGCAGGAAGATCTGGCCGTCCGGGCTGACCACGAAGACGTCGCCGATGGCGTCGCCGTCGTGGCCCTCGTAGGCCGGCGCCAGAGCGCGCTTGACGGTGTCCGCGTCGCCACGCACCTCGACGGTGTCGGGAACCTTCTGGTCCAGGAAGGCGCGCAGTTCGTCGGAGGCCGGGGCGGTGTGCACCACGATTCGCCGCAGCCGGTCCATGTTCTCGCCCAGGGTGCGTTGCACCTGGCGCATCTGGTAGTAGAGGCCGTTCTTGCAGGCCGCGCCGCAGTCGGCGCCGGCCACGTACATCAGGCTCCACAGGCCGGCGGTGTCCTTGGCGTTGTAGGCGCCGCCGCCGGGCTCGCGCAGCTCCAGGGCGCGCAGCTGCACATGGGGCAGGATCAGCTGGCCCTTGTTCTCCCGGGGCAGCTCCCAGGGGTCCACGAAATAGCGGCCGGCGATGAAGAACAGCACGAAGGGGCCGACGATGGCCAGCAAGGTCAGCCTGTTTTTGGTACGTGGCGACATGGTTTCAGCGATCCGATCGGGGGCGCCGGCGGATAAGGGCGACCAGGTACATGATCAGGGCGGCCAGGGCCAGGCCCAGCCACTGCAGGGCGTAGGCCTGATGACGCTCCGGGCTGATAGCCGCCGTCACCGCCTGCCAGGGTCGTGGCAGCGGTTCGCGATCGCCCAGGGGTTGGTCGGGGGCCACCCGAATCTCGAAGGGCGCCAATTCTACCCCAAGTCGGTGCCCGATGGCTGCAAAATCCACCTTTTGTACCCGCAATGGCCAGTGATTTTCCGGCAGCGGGGTGTCCTTGAGCACCAGAGCGTTGTCCGGCGGCACGTAAACCGCGCCGTTCACGGTCACCGGGCCGTTCACTTCGGGCACCGGCGGCAGTTGCCGGCGGTCGGCGCCGCGTGGCAACCAGCCTCGGTTCACCAGCACCCAGCGGCCGTCGCCGGTGCGCAGCGGCGTGAGCAGGTAATAGCCGGCGACGCCCTGGTGGGTGCGGTTGTCCAGCAGCACGGAGCGGCGGTTGTCCAGCTCGCCGCGCACCCGCACCGGCTGGTGCTGCGGGTCCGCCTGGGCCAGGGCGGCCTCCAGGGTCACCGGCGCGGAGCGCGCCTTGGCCGCCTGGTCCGCCAGCCAGGCGCGCTTTTCCCCGGCGCGCTGCCATTGCCACCAGGACAGCGCCAGACACAGGGCGACCACGGTGAGCGTGAGCAGCAGTCCGAGTGGGGAAAAACGCCTCTTCATCTTTCACTCGCTGGGGTGGCGGCTACAATGGGCGCGTATTGTACCCGACCCGGATCGGGCGTCGAGGCAATGTCGCCTGGGCGAATTGGAGGAGACCCCTATGTGGTGGGTGAAACTGATCATCCTGGTGCTGCTGGTGGCGGCGGTGGTGGCCCTGGCCCGCGCCCTGATGTCGCTGGTGCGCGGCGAGGGCAAGGACGGCAAGACCATGCGCGCGCTGGCCTGGCGGGTGGGTTTCTCGGCGGCGGTGTTCCTGTTCATCCTGCTGAGCATGATGATGGGCTGGATCCAGCCCCACGACGTCAACCCGGGCCAGCGCTACGGCGAGCCCATCGAGCAGTCGGCGGAATAATAACCGCCGGCGAAAACAAAAAGCCCCGGCTTGTGACCGGGGCTTTTCGTTTCCAGGGTGGTCGGCGGGGTTACAGCCAGTACACCACCACGAAAAGGAACAGCCAGACCACGTCCACGAAGTGCCAGTACCAGGCCCCCGCTTCCCAGGCGAAGTTGTTTTCCGAGTCGAAATGCCCCTTGATCACCCGCAGCAGGGTGACGAACAGGAAGATGGTGCCGATCGTCACGTGGGCGCCGTGGAACCCGGTGAGCAGGAAGAACAGGCTGCCGTAGATGCCGGCGTCCAGGGTCAGGCCCATCTCGGTGTATGCGTGGATGTACTCTTCCACCTGCAGGGTCAGGAAGATCACGCCCAGCAGCACGGTGGCCGCCTGGAAGCCGATCAGCTTGCCACGCTTGCCTTCCAGCAGGGCGTGGTGGGCGATGGTCAGGGTGATGGAGCTGGTCAGCAGGATGGCGGTGTTGATCGCCGGCAGGCCCCAGGCGCCCATGGCCTGGGTGGTGGTGCCGTCCGGGGTCTTGATCAGCGGCCACATGGCCTGGAAGTTCGGCCACAGCAGCTCATGGGTCATGGCGTTGCTGCCGGCGCCGCCCAGCCAGGGCACGATCATCCAGCGGGTGTAGAACAGGGCGCCAAAGAAGGCGCCGAAGAACATCACCTCGGAGAAGATGAACCACAGCATGCCCTGGCGGTAGGAGATGCCCAGCTGCTTGCTGTGCAGGCCGCCCACGGATTCCTTGATGGTGTCGCGCCACCAGACCGCGATGATGAACAGCAGGGTGGCCAGGCCGATGAAGAACAGCGGCATGCCCCAGCTGCCCTGGAACTTGTCCGGGTCGGTGGCCTGCTGGATGAAGTGGGCACCGCCGAAGGCGGTCATGAACAGGCCCACCGAGGCCGCCAGGGGCCAGGGGCTGCTCTCGGGTACGTAATACTTGTCGGTAGCCATTTTCAAAAAATCTCCTGTACAACCGGGCCGTTATTGAGCGACCGCATTGTTGTTAATCACGGCGTCATTCGCAGCGGCGACCCGATCGGTCACGTCGAATATCGTGTACGACAGCGTCAGCGTGTTGATGTGACGCGGCAGCTCCGGATCCAGATAGAAGATCATCGGCATTTCCTTGCGCTCGCCGGCGCCCAGGGTCTGCTGGTCGAAGCAGAAGCACTGGGTCTTGTGCAGGTAGCGCGCCGCTTCCCCGGGGGTCACGGACGGAATGCTCTGGGTGACGATGTCACTGGTCTTCGGGTTGCTGGCGTAGAAATTCACCAGGGTGATTTCCCCCGGATGCACCTTGACGCGGCGCGTGGCGGACATGAAGTCCCCGTTCACGCCCTGGCCGCGCTGGGTGATGAATTCCACCGTCACGGTGCGGTCTTCCACGGTCCGTGACGGGCCCTCGCTGCTTGCCGTCGACGACGTCTTTCCATTCAAACCGGTGATGTCACAGATCACGTCGTAGAACGGCACCATGGCGAACGCGAAGCCGAACATCGCCAGCGCCCAGATCAGGAGCTTGCGCAGGGTGCGCTTGTTGCGATGTTCGAGGCTGTCGTCACTCATGGCGCCGTTATCCGCGTTCCGTTATTTCACCACCGGGGGCGTTTCAAAGGTGTGGAAGGGCGCCGGGGAGGGCACTTCCCACTCCAGGCCTTCCGCGCCGTCCCACGGTTTGGCCGCGGCCTTCTCGCCTTTCTTCAGGGCGCACAGCACGCACACCGCCAGGAAGAACAGCTGCGACAGGCCGAACCAGAAACCGCCGATGGAAATCCAGAAGTTGTAGTCGGCGAACTGCAGGGCGTAGTCCGCGTAGCGGCGCGGCATGCCCGCCAGACCCACGAAGTGCATCGGGAAGAACAGCAGGTTCACGGAGATCAGGGAACTCCAGAAGTGCAGCTCGCCGAGCAGCTTGTTGGGCATCACGCCGGACCACTTGGGCAGCCAGTAGTAGGCGGCGGCGAACATGCTGAACACGGCGCCGGACACCAGCACGTAGTGGAAGTGCGCCACCACGAAGTAGGTGTCGTGGTACTGGAAGTCCACCGGGGTGATCGCCAGCATCAGCCCGGACAGGCCGCCGCAGGTGAACAGGATCACGAAGGCGATGGCCCACTTCATGGGCAGCTCGAAGGTCATCGAGCCGCGCCACATGGTGGCCACCCAGTTGAACACCTTCACGCCGGTGGGCACCGAGATCAGCATGGTCATGTACATGAAGAACAGGGTGCCGGCCAGGGGCATGCCCACGGTGAACATGTGGTGGGCCCAGACCACGAAGCTGAGCAGCGCGATGGAGGCGGTGGCGTAGACCATGGAGGCGTAGCCGAACAGCCGTTTGCGCGCGAACGTGGGGATGATGGACGACACGATCCCGAACGCGGGCAGGATCATGATGTACACCTCGGGGTGCCCGAAGAACCAGAACACGTGCTGGAACAGAACCGGGTCACCGCCGCCGGCGGCGTTGAAGAAGCTGGTGCCGAAGTGGCGGTCGGTGAGCATCATGGTCACCGCGCCGGCCAGTACCGGCATCACCGCGATCAGCAGGAAGGCGGTGATCAGCCAGGTCCAGACGAACAGCGGCATCTTCATCAGGGTCATGCCCGGGGCGCGCATGTTGAACACGGTCACGATCACGTTGATCGCGCCCATGATCGAGGAGATCCCCATCATGTGCACGGACAGGATGAACAGGTCGGTGGAGGCCGGGCCGTACTCGGTGGAGAGCGGCGCGTAGAAGGTCCAGCCGAAGTTCGGCGCGCTCGGGTGGCCGGCGCCGAAGGCGCTCATCAGCACCGAGCTGATCAGGATCGCGAACGCGAACGGCAGAATCCAGAACGACCAGTTGTTCATGCGCGGCAACGCCATGTCCGGCGCGCCGATCATCAGCGGAATCATCCAGTTGGCGAAGCCGACGAAGCCCGGCATCACGGCGCCGAACACCATGGCGAGGCCGTGGACGGTGGTCATCTGGTTGAAGAACTCCGGGTCCACGAACTGCATGCCCGGTTCCAGCAACTCGGTGCGGATCACCATGGCCAGCAGACCACCGACCAGGAACATGGCGAAGCTGAACCACAGGTACAGGGTGCCGATGTCCTTGTGGTTGGTGCTGAACAGCCAGCGTTTCAGGCCGGTCGGGGCGTGGTGATGATGATCATCGTGTGCGGTGGCAGCGGTACTCATCGCTCTCCCCTCCCTTACTCTTGTTCGTAGACGTCTTCGGGTTGAATCAGGTCACCGGTCTCGTTACCCCAGGCATTACGCTCGTAGGTAATGACGGCGGCGATCTGGCGCGGTGACAACTGGGCGGCGAAAGCGGGCATGGCGCCGCGGCCTTCGATCAGCACATGAATGTGCTCTTCCAGATGTTCTTCCTGGGTGGCGAAGTCGCTGCCCGCGAAGGGCAGGCCGACACCGCCTTCACCATTGTTGCCGTGGCAGACCGCGCAGTTGCCCGCGTAGGCCTGCTCGCCCAGCTCCATGGCTTCGTCCAGGTCGGCGAACGGCGTCAGATCCGGCGCCGCGGCGGCCTCTTCCTTCTTCTGGGCCAGCCAGTCCTGGAATTCGGCCTGGCTCACCACCTCGGCCTCGATGGGCATGAAGGCGTGGTTCTTGCCGCACAGCTCGGCGCACTGACCATAATAGGTGCCTTCCTGGCCTTCGGGAACCTGGGCCCAGGTTTCGTTGACAAAGCCGGGGATGGCGTCCTTCTTGCCGCCGAAGTCCGGCACCCAGAAGGAGTGGATCACGTCCGCGGAGGTGACCAGGAAACGAACCTTCTGGCCGGAGGGCAGCACCAGCGGGTTGTCCACTTCCAGGTTGTAGTTCTGGCCCTTCTCGGGGAAGTCCTTGCCCACCGCGTCCTGGGCGGTGCCGTAGGGGAACAGGCCGCCGTCCAGCACCGGGTTGTTGATCTGTTCCGGCGGCGTGGCGATGTTGGACATATAGGACACGCCGATGTTGTTGTCGTCCTGGTAGGTGAGGTACTCGTACTCCCACTTCCACCGGTGACCGGTGACCTTCACCGTGAGGGCCGCGTCCGAGGAGTCATCCAGCTCGATCAGCACCCGGGTGGCGGGCACCGCCATGGCGATCAGGATGACGAACGGAATCACCGTCCACAGCACTTCCAGGAACACGTTCTCGTGGAAAGTGGCCGGGTTCGGGTTGCGGGAGCGGCGGTGGCGGATCATGGAGATCAGGATCAGGCCGAACACCAGCAAGCCGATGATGGTGACGATCCAGAGGATCGTGGTGTGAAGATCGTAGACCTCCTGGCTGACCGCGGTGACCCCGGGCCGCAGGTTGTGGTCGGAACGTTCAGTCCAGTCGCTGGCCATGGCCACGCCGCTGATCATCAGCGACATCAGGCCGACCGCCGCGCGGTGGAACAGAGTTGACTGCATGCGTAAGCTCCCTGTTTTCCCCAGCGAGTACCCCCCGGAACAAGGGGTCACGCCTGTTCTTTTGCCGTCACCGGCACCTGGAAAGCGAGTTTCAGGATAAGATACCGTGGAGCCCTGCCGGGTCCCTACCCCGGTAGGACGGGGGCGGCCAAGGGGGTGGCCAATAACCCGCCTGGTAATGGGGAAAACCGTTCCTGATCAAGCACTTACTTCGAGTAAGGGAAAGTCCGGTGGTTCTCCAGGGTGCGGCAAAATGCCCCACGGCATTGTGGGCCGTAACTCTAGTCATTCAAAGGGGTAAAGTCCAGCCGGAAAGCGGCCCGCGGGGCGCGTCGGCGGGGCATCCCGGCGCCCGGAACTGTGCTAGACTGCGCCCCCGTTTCAGCCCGTGTCGTACCCGCATCATGACCAAAAACCGCCAAATCTATCGGGTCATTTTCCTCAACCAGGGGCAGATCTACGAGATCTACGCCGGCCAGATCTACACCAGTGACCTTTACGGGTTCATCGAGGTGGAGGAATTCCTGTTCGGCGAGCGCGCCCAGATGGTGGTGGACCCCTCCGAGGAGAAGCTCAAGAACCAGTTCGCCGGGGTACAGCGCTCCTTCATTCCCATGCACGCGGTGATCCGCATCGACGAGGTGGAGAAGGAAGGGGTAGGAAAAATTACCGAGGCGGGCAGCAACGTCACCGCCTTTCCCCTGCCGTTCGGCCCGGGTGGCGGCAAGAAGACCTGATCGCCGGGTGGAAAGAAGCAAAAAAGAAGGGCGTCAGCCTGACTGTACGCCCGGAGGGTTGCCTGATTGTATTGGGAGACTCATCCGATTAGTGCGTTCCGGTGGGGGATTAGTTCCCGGCGCGCGCCAATTTTTCCGAATGCACTCCCAACTCGCCTCAAAAACACATCCAACAACGGAATCAGCGTCGATGTTCGGTGCCGGCCGGCGACGGCGAGCGGCTTGGCGTCCTTGCTCCTTGGCCTTCCCTGATCAGGCCCCGCGCTCGCCAACGTCAGCGCCGTCGGCACCAGATCAGAGTCCGGCGGGGGCGGGGCGTTCCGGTCCCCGAGTACAAGTGTGAACCGGCGCACGCGGGTTTTTCCGATTTAACAAAACCGGCCTATTTTTCCTCGTTGCGCGCCGCCGGGCGGATCAGCGCCGGGCTGTTTTCCGCCGCGTCGTCGGCGTTCAACCGGGTTTCCGTGGATGGCTCGCCGGTCCAGGACGAGCGGGAGGCGGTGTCGGCCTGGGCCGGCAGCCAGAGGGCGGTGGTAAGGGCGAGCAATCCCTGAATGGCCAGTTTCGACATGGCGGGCTCTCCTCTGATGGGAATGATTTCCATTTTTTGAGCGGAGCCCGCCCGCTTCGGTTCCGTGAAATTCCGGTTTCCGTGTGCCGGGGTCAGCGGTTGAGTCTGAAAACGTCCATGATGGTCTGGGTGGCATCCAGGATGCGGACCACTTCATTGTCGATGACCACGTCGGAATAGCCGTCCGGGGTGCGGTACACCGATTCCGGCAACCGGTAGCCCTGGTAGTAGAGGTCATCGGGCAGGCGCCGCCCTTCGCGCAGCTTGTCGCGCCAGCCCGGTGGCAGGTCGCCGCCACGGGCCATTTTCTTGCGCAGCCCCGGCGGCAGGTCGTCGCCGCGGTAGCGGTCACCGAAGCGGCGCAGGGCCTCCCGCTCGCGGTCGTTGAAGGCACGCGCCTGGCGGTCCGGCGCTTCCGCCCGGTGGCCGCCCTTGTTGCCTTTGCCGGCCCAGGACGGCGGGTCCGCCTGGGCGCCCAGGGTCAGCCCGGCGAGGCTGGCGGCGAGCAGGGTGTATCGCAGTGGGGTTTTCATGGTCGGCCTCCTGTCATTATCTCCTCCCCATGGAACGCGCTTCCGGGTGAAGGCGCCATGATCCGGTTCCGCTGATTGCGACCGGAAGGTAACGAAGTGTTTAATGGCGGGCGTTCCGACCGGGAGAGAAAGAATGAGCGATATCGTCAACCAGGCCGTCGACTACGAAGTGGACGGCCGCACCTTTCAAGGCCACCTGCTGTACCTGCGCGGCGCCAGCCCCAGTCGCGGACTGCTGATGGCCCCCAACTTCTTCGGCGTCAGTGACGCCGCCATCGCCCAGGCGGAGCGCTGCCTGGACAACACCCGGGCGATTTTCGTGCTCGATCCGTTCGGCGTGGACGTGCGCCCGCAAACGCCGGAGGAGGCGATGACCGCCATGGGCGAGATCCGCGCCGACAACGACGCCCTGCGCGCGCGGCTGCGCGGCGCCCTGGCGGTGCTGGAGCGGGAAGCAGGTGAACTGGGCATCGGCCGGGACCGGCTGGCCATGTTCGGCTTCTGTTTCGGTGGTGCCTGTGCCTTGGAGCTGGCCCGGGACGGCGCCGATCTGCGCGCCTTCGTCAGCTTCCACGGCCTGCTGGACACCCCGGCGCCCGCCGCCGGGCCGGTGAAGGGCAGCGTGCTGGTGCTCAACGGCGCCGACGACCCGATGGTCAGTGAGGACTCACTGAAGGCGTTCAAGGAAGAGATGGACGGCGCCGGGGCGGACTGGCAGCTCACCCATTTCGGCGGCGCCGTGCATTCGTTCACCGACCCGGGGGCGAATATCCCGGGCCGTTCGGTGTACGACCCCAAGGTCGCCCGGCGCGCGTTCGCGGCCATGGACGACCTGTTCGACGAGGTGTTCGGCGCCTAGTCGAATACTCGCGCCAGGAAGGCGGCGATGTCCTGGATCTCCTCCAGGCACACCGCGTGCTCCATGGGGTAGGTCTTGTACTCCGTGGGGTAGCCTTTGGCGCTCAGGGTGTCCGCCGCCTGGCGGCCGCCCTGTTCCGGCACGATCGGATCGAAGGTGCCGTGGGCGATGAACACGGGCAGGCCGGCGTTGGCGTCGCTGAACGCCACGCTGTCGGCGGTGGCGAAGTAGGTGGACAGCGCCATCAGTCCGGCCAGCTTTTCGGGGTACCGCAGGGCCGCTTCGTAGGCCACCGCGCCGCCCTGGGAAAAGCCGGCCACCAGAATCCGCTCGGCGGGCACGCCGCGCTCGATTTCCCGCTCGATCAACGCATCCACCTGGGCCGCGGAACGGCGGATGCCGTCCTCGTCCACCGGGTTGGTGCCGCCCAGGGCGGTGATGTCGTACCAGGCGGGCATCACCATGCCGCCGTTCACGGTCACCGGGATTTGCGGGGCGTGGGGGAACACGAAGCGGGTCCGCTTGCGGCCCAGCTCCGGCACCACCGGTTCGAAGTCGTGGCCGCTGGCCCCCAGGCCGTGCAGCCAGATCACGCTGGAATCGGCGGGCTGTGACGGCTCGATTTCCACGCAGGGCAGATAGTCCATCGGGCTTTCCTTCTATCCAGGGCTCAATTGCCGGCGACGATCACGCGCACCGCTTCCAGACGGAAGCGGGCGTCCGCCAACCGGGCCTCCAGGGCTTCGGTTTGCCGCTCCAGGAAGGTGATTTCCTCCTCCCGGACCAGCGGGTTCTTGTCGCGCAGGGCGCGCAGCCGGCGCAGATCCCGGTCCTGGCTCTCGCGCATCCGCGCCAGGGCGTCGTCGATCACCGCGCGGGCCTGGGTGGCGGCCTTTTCCTCGTCGTCCTTGAGGCGCTCCTCGAGCAGCGCTTTCTGGCTCGCCACGATCTTGCGCGCCAGCGGCTTTTCCAGCTTGTGGCACTGTTTGCACAGGGCCTCGTGGGTGATCGCCGAGGACAGGTCGCGGCCGTTGGCGTCCAGCAGCCGGCGCACCGTGGTCACCGGCAGGAAGCGGTCCGCCTGCAGATGGCGGGGCGCCTCCGGTTCCACCGTGTAGACCAGCTCCAGGAGCAGGGTGCCGGCCTGGATCTTGGGGTTCTTGAGCAGGCTCACCGAGGCCTTGCCCCGGTGCTCGTCGAGAATCAGATCCAGGGCGCCTTCCACCATGGGGTGCTCCCAGGTGAGGAACTGCATGTCGTCCCGGGCCAGGGCGGTGCCGCGCTGGTCGGTGACGGTGATGCCGTCCTCGGGCAGATGCGGGAACGGCTCGCGCATGTGGCTGCCGGGCTTGAGGATCCAGGCATCGTCGGAATGCTCCTCCTGATCCACGCCGTAATGGTCGAACACCCGGGTCATGAACGGCCAGGGGCTGTCCGCGTCGGCGTCGGCCAGGCGCTCCTTGAGCACCTCCGCCCGTTGCGGGTCGAAGGACGCCAGCTCCAGCAGCCGGTCGCGGCCTTCTTCCAGGCGCTGGCGCAGCGCGTCCGCCTGCTCCCGGGTGGCGGCCACCAGGGCGTCCAGGGCGGCGCCGTCCTCGGGGGCGTTCAGGGCCTTTTCCAGGGCGTCGCCGGTGCGCTGGCGAATCTCATGGCCGGCCGGGTTGGTGTGTTCGAAGGCGTTCATGCCCTGGTGGTACCAGTGGAACAGCACTTCCTGGGCGTGGCCCTGGAAGTAGGGCACGTGGATTTGCACGTCCTCGCTCTGGCCGATGCGGTCCAGGCGGCCGATGCGCTGCTCCAGCAGATCCGGGTCCAGGGGCAGGTCCAGCAGCACCAGGTGGTGGGCGAACTGGAAGTTGCGGCCCTCCGAGCCGATCTCC
Source organism: Alloalcanivorax profundimaris (assembly GCF_015265435.1). Lineage (GTDB taxonomy): Bacteria > Pseudomonadota > Gammaproteobacteria > Pseudomonadales > Alcanivoracaceae > Alloalcanivorax > Alloalcanivorax profundimaris. The sequence goes on from NZ_JABJWH010000004.1 coordinate 89,489, forward strand.
GAGCACACCAGGGCCTGGGCGCCGTCTTCCTGGTCGGCGAAATAGGCGGCGGCGCGGTCACGCTCGATCAGGTCCATGCCTTCATGGAACACCGCCAGGTTCATGCCCAGCTTGTAGCCGCAGTGGGCGTGCAGGTCGATGGCGGTGTCGCGGCGCGCGCAGATCACCAGCACCTTCTCGCCCCGGTGCTCCTTGAGGAAGCGCTCCAGCCAGCTTACCCGCGGGTCGTCGGCGCACCAGCGGTCATCGGCGAAACCCGCTTCCGGGTAGAGCCGCAGCTCGAGTTCCTCATCCTCATCCACCCGGTAGGCGTCGGGCAGCGGCAGGGCGTCGCCATGCACCTGGCGGGCCGGGAAGCCGGCCACGTTGTGGCGGGTGTTGCGGAACATCACCCGGCCGGGGCCGAAGCGGTCCAGCAGTTCGGCGAGCACCGCGTCGCGGTGGGCTTCGTCCACGGTTTCGTCGGGCAGCAGCCCGGCGGCCCGTTGCTTGAGGTCCGCCGGCCACTCCTCCCGGTCGTGCAGCGCGCCGACCAGGTCCGCCACCTCCCGGTAGTGGTCCTGCTCGGCGATGAAGGTATCCAGATCCGGGTAGCGGTCCGGGTCCAGCAGCCGCAGGCGGGCGAAGTGGCTCTCCAGGCCGAGCTGTTCCGGCGTGGCGGTGAGCAGCAGCAGGCCGCGGCTGGCGCCGGCCAGGCGCTCGACGCGCTGGTAGGCCTCGGAGGGCGCGTCCGGCGACCAGTGCAGATGGTGGGCCTCGTCGACGATCACCAGGTCCCAGTCGGCTTCCGCCAGGCTGTCGATGTCGCAGCCCTCCAGGAAGGCGGTGCTGCACAGCACCAGCTGCTCCGAAAGGAAGGGATTGTCGTCCAGCTCCGGGGCATCGGCTTCGCCCTCCGCCTCCGCGAAGATGTCCGCCAGCATTTCCTTGACGTCGTCCACGCTGGGCCGGGACAGGGCGTTCAGGCGCTCCTCGTCGAAGATGGAAAAGCGCAGATTGAAGCGCCGGGCCATCTCCACGAACCACTGGTGCACCAGGGCGTCCGGCACCACGATCAGGGCGCGGCGGGCGCGGCCGGTCTGCAGCTGCTGGTGGAGAATCAGGCCCGCCTCGATGGTCTTGCCCAGGCCCACTTCGTCGGCCAGCAGCACCCGGGGCGCGTAGCGGCGCGCCACCTGGTCGGCGATGTGCAGCTGGTGGCCGATCAGGTCGATGCGCGGGCCGCGCAGGCCCTGGATCGGGGAGCCCTCGCGGTGGGCGCGGGCGTCCAGGGCGGCCACGCGCAGCTCGAACCAGCGGTTGGAGGACAACTGATTGGTGAGCAGCCGGTCCTGGGCGCCGCTCAGGCGCAGACGGTGGCCGAGCAGGGATTCCGGCACCGGTTGCACATTGTCCGGCTCGCCGGCGGGGTGGGCGTGGTAGACCATCAGACCGTTGTGGTCCTCCACGCTTTGCACCACCAGATCCAGGCCGTCGCCGGTGGTCAGGGTGTCGCCCACGTCGAAGGTGATGCGCGACAGCGGCGCGTTGTTCTTCGCGTAGGTGCGCTCCTCTTCCACGGCCGGGTAGCTCACCGTCACCAGGCGGTAGTCCACCTCCTTGATCAGGCCGAGCCCCAGTTCGGTCTCGGATTCACTGAGCCAGCGCTGGCCGGGGGTAAAGTCGGTCATGGCAATCCTGTGGCCGGTGGATTTCGGGAGCGGGATTATACGGGTTCGGCCGCGTCGGCGCGATGAAAGCCGAGGTTTTCGAAGAATTCCCGGGTGGCGTCATCGGCGGGAAAGTACTGTTCGATGCGCAGTTCCTCCATGATCACGTCCATGGCGGTGCCGAAACTGGCGAGGGTGGAGAAGGTGGTCAGGCGCTGGCCATTGATCATCATTTGCAGGGTCAGCATCGGGTCGGCGCTGGCCGGCGCGTCGCCGAGCAGGCCGGGCACGTCGGCCAGGTCTTCCAGGCGCCGGTACAGGCGCCGCAGCAGCGGGTCCGGGCGCAGGTCCAGATCCCGTCTCAGCCGCCGCAAGAGCATGGACGCCACGGTGTCCCAGTTGAGGATGAAGGGTTTGAAGCCCTCCGGGTGGAACACCAGTTCCACCAGGTTGCCGGTGGCCGGCAGCGGCCCGCCCTCGGCCACCATGGCCCGAATGAGCCTTTGCAGGGCGTCGTTGGCCAGCAACAGATTCCACTGGGCGTCGAGCACGCCGGCCGGGTAGGGCAGATGGTTGTCCAGCATCACCGTCAGCGCTTCGCGCACCGGCGCCATGGCCGGGTCATCCAGGCGCGTTTCACCGTACACCGGCGCATGGCCGGCGGCGATCAGCAACTGGTTGGTGTCGCGGCAGTTCAGATCCAGGGCGGCGGCCAGACGCCGCAGCAAGCCGGCGCTGGCCCGGGCGCGGCCGGTTTCCACGAAGCTCAGATGGCGGCTCGACACCGCCGCCCGGCCGGCCAGTTCCAGTTGGCTGAGGCGGCGCGTCTTGCGCCAATCGGAAAGCAGTTCGCCCGGTTCCATCGCCGCTCCTCTTCTCCTCCGCCGTTGTTGGCGCACACGCCGGGGAAGTGAAGATGCTGACTTTACCAGAAACGACGAGGAGAAAGACCATGCCTGGCAATCCCCGAAACACGCGCTTTGACGTCAGCAGCGCCCGGTTCGGTTATTCTTGGGCCGATGGAACGTCAAAGGTGAAGCGATGGGTGAGATCGTCCCGTTCAAGAAGCCGCCCCGGAAGAAGCCGAAGAAAGGGCTGTGCCAGCACGGCTTCCATAAATGGAAGGTGGTGAAGAACACCCGGTTCGACAGCCAGAAGGGCAAGCTGGTGACCCGCTACCAATGCGAGCGGTGTGGCAAACGGAAAGTGGAGGCGCACTGATATGCTGGAAATGAAGAGCCACTGCCAGCACTGCGAGGATGAGCTGCTGGCCCAGGGCGAGGTGTACATCTGCTCCTACGAATGTACCTTCTGCGTGGACTGCTGCACCGCCCTGGGCGCGGTCTGCCCCAACTGCGGCGGCGAGCTGGTGCGCCGCCCGCGCCGTCCGGACAGCGGCGGCGCGACCCGGTGAGCGCCATGATCGCCGGAGAGCCCTTCAGTGTGGCCAGTGGTGACTACCGGGTGCCTCTGACCTGGTATCCGGCCACCGCCGGGGCGCCGGTGGTCGTGCTCATGGCCGCCCTGGGGGTGCCGGCGCGGTTTTACCAGCGGCTTGCCGGGGCCTTGGCGGAGCGGGGCTTCAATGTGGCGTTGATGGAGCAGCGCGGGCATGGCGACAGTGCCCTGCGTCCGTCGCGGCGCCGGGATTGGGGCTTCGCCGAGACCCTGACCCGGGACCTGCCGGCGCTGCTCGACTGGCTGCGCGATCATCACCCGGAAGCCCCCATCGTGCTGATGGGGCACAGCCTGGGCGGTCATTACGCGGCGATTACCGCCGGCCGTTTCCCGGAGCGGGTGGACGGGGTCGTGCTGGTGGCCACCGGCAGCCCCTGGGTGGACGCCTTCGCCGAACCGGTGCGCAAACGTATCCGCTGGCTGACGCGCTTGATTCCGGTCTGCAATCTGGTGCTGGGCTATTACCCCGGCGACCGCATCGGTTTCGGCGGTCGCGAAGCGCGCACCCTGATGGCGGACTGGCGGGATCTGGCGCTGACCAACCGCTATCGTGCCCGGGGCCTGAGCCAGGATCTGGATGCCGCCATCGGCGGCTTCCCGGGCCCGGTATTGGCGGTGCGCCTGGCGGACGACGCCTTCGCCCCGGAGGCCGCGGTGCGCGCGGTCACCGACAAGTTCCGCCACGCCACGCTGACCGGGGTGGTGCTCGACGCCGAGGCGTTGGGCGACCGGGCGGACCATTTCCGCTGGGCGCGCCAGGCCACCACCGTGGCGGACCGGGTGGCCGCCTGGTACCCGGATAAGGCCCTTCGCCGACGCGCCTGAGCGCCGGCCTTTATTCCCCGGGGGGGCGGCGGTACGCTTGGCCGCCTGTGTGAGTCGTTCGAGACCCGTCCATGGTCCGTCCTTTTCCTGCTGAAGTGCCTGATGTGGTGGCGCGCGGAGCCCGCCGTTGAACGGCCCGGTGCTGATATTCGATTCCGGCGTCGGCGGCCTGTCGGTGGTGCGCGCCCTGCGCGAGCGCCTGCCGGACGCGCCCCTGGCCTACGCCTGCGACAACGCCGCCTTGCCCTACGGCACCAAGGACGACGGCTGGCTGGTGGCGCGCATCGTGGCGGTGTGCCGGGCGGCGGTGGCGGCCAGCGACGCGGCGGTGCTGGTGGTGGCCTGCAATACCGCCAGTACCCTGGCGTTGGACGCCTTGCGCGCGGCCCTGCCGATCCCGGTGGTGGGCACGGTGCCGGCGATCAAGCCGGCGGCGGCGTTCACCGCCAGCGGCGTGATCGGCCTGCTGGCCACCTCCGCCACCGTATGCCGGCCCTATACCGACCGCCTGATCGCGGATTTCGCCGCCCACCGTACCGTGGTGCGGGTGGCCGCCGACCCGCTGGTAGCCCAGGCGGAACGGCTGCTCGCCACCGGCAGCGTGGACGAAGCGGTGGTGGAAGCCGCCCTGGCGCCGCTCTGGGAACCGCCGGCGCTGGACACCGTGGTGCTGGGCTGCACCCATTTCCCGCTGCTGCGGGCGCACTTCCCGGCGCCCCGGCCGGTGACCTGGGTGGATTCCGGCGCCGCCATCGCCCGCCGCGTGGACCAGGTGCTGGGCGCGCCGCGCTGGGCCGCCACACCGCCGGCCGCCGCCTGGGCCACGGACGCGCACCGGGCCGGCCTGGCGGCGGCCTGCCAGGCCTTCGGTTTCCCGCCGCCCCGGTTGCTGGCGGTCTAGAACCGGTTCAGCCAGGTTTTCACGGCGGCCAGGGCCGCCGGGGCCGCCACCAGGTCCAGATGGCCCACGTCCGGTAACAAGCGCACCTCCGCCTCCGGGGCGGCGTCCTGGAACACCGCCGGATAGGCATCCGCCCGGAAGCTCTCGTCGTTTTTCCCCACCAGCACCAGGGTGGGCGCGTTGAGCGCCGCCAGATCGGCGGCGTAGTCGTCGCGGGGGTGCAAGGACACCTGCAGCCGGTAGCTGTAGGTAAGGGTCTCGGTGCCGTCGCGCACCGCCCGGGGCATATTGAAGCGGATCACCGGCCGGTCGTTGAAGGCGGTGATGCCTACCCGGTTGAGCAGGCTCAGGCCGATCAGGCGCGGCACGTTCGGCCGCGCCCAGCCGGCGTCGGATCGGTGGGTGGGCGCTTTATGGTGCAGGTAGGGCGCCAGCAGCAGGTAACCGTCAGCCTTGATCTCCGGGCGGCCGCCGGCGTGACGGATGACCAGGCCGCCGCCGCTGGAGTGCCCGCCCAGCAGCAGGGCCGCGTCCGGGTGCTCAAGGCGCAGACGGGCCAGAAAATCATCCAGGTCATCTTCCAACTGGCCAAGGTAGTTCACGTCGCCCCGGCGCGCCGGCGCCCTGCCGTGGCCGCGCAGATCCGGAGTGTAGACATGGGCCAGGCCGGCGCTGGCCACGGCCCGGGCCAGGGGCGCCAGGTAGGCGCCGTGGGAGCCGGACCCGTGGATCAGCACCAGCACCCGGTCGGCGCCGCCTTCGGCGGGATAGGCGCGGTAGTGCAGCGCCGAGCCATCGCGGGTCGGGTAAAGCGACAGCGGTGGGGGCGGGGTGTCCGGGGAACGCAGGCCAGTGAACAGCCCCGTCGCCGGTGGCGCGTCGTCCTCGGCCAGCGGGCTCAGCAAGGTCAGGGCCAGCCCCGTCGCCAGATAGAGGGTGGCGCCTGCCAGGCCGATAAAGAGCAGGGTTTTGATGACGTGCATGGTGCTCCCGTTCGGCGTCGGTGCATGGGCGCCAATGTGCGTATTCGCGGACTTCTTTGCAATGATAAAGCAATAAACGAGCCGCCATTTGGGAACGTGATGCGGTTCACGCTTCGGTTCGGGCCCCGGTTTGCGTTAAGGTGTGTAACCCCAAGACGCAACGGGGAAGGCTTTTGGACGCAAAATTATCGGTCCGTAATGTTTACAAAATCTTCGGTCCCCATCCGAAGCGGGCGCTGGAGATGGTCCGTCAGGGCTTGGGGAAGGACGAGATCTTCGAAAAAACCGGGATGACGGTGGGCGTCTCCGACGCCAGCTTCGACATTCGGGAAGGCGAGATCTTCGTGGTCATGGGGCTGTCCGGCTCCGGCAAATCCACCATGGTGCGCATGCTCAACCGGCTCATCGACGTGACCGCCGGTTCGGTGCTGCTGGATGGCCGCGACATCACCAGCATGAGTCGCAAGGAACTGATCGAGGTGCGCCGCCGCGAGATCAGCATGGTGTTCCAGTCCTTCGCTCTGATGCCCCACCAAACCGTTCTGCAAAACACCGCCTTCGGCCTGGACGTGGCCGGCGTGCCACGCGCCGAGCGCGAGGCCCGGGCGCTCGAGGCCCTGGACGCGGTGGGGCTCAAACCCAACGCGGACAGCTACCCGGATGAACTGTCCGGCGGCATGAAACAGCGGGTGGGCCTGGCCCGCGCGCTGGCGGTGAACCCCGGCGTTCTGCTCATGGACGAGGCGTTCTCCGCCCTCGATCCGCTGATTCGCACGGAAATGCAGGATGAACTGCTGCGCCTGCAGTCCGAGCACGCCCGCACCGTGGTGTTCATCACCCACGATCTGGACGAAGCCATGCGCGTGGGCGATCGCATCGCCATCATGCAGGCCGGCGAAGTGGTCCAGGTGGGCACCCCGGAAGACATCGTGCGCAACCCGGCCAACGAATACGTGCGTTCGTTCTTCCGTGGCGTGGACGTGAGCCAGGTGTTCAGCGCCGGCGACGTGGCCCGCCGCGACCAGGTGACCATCATCGAGCGGCCCGGCGTCAGCGTGCGCGCCGCTCTGTCCCGTCTGGAGGAACACGACCGCAGCCTGGCGGTGGTGCACGACAAGCGCCGCCGCTTCGAGGGCGTGGTCACCTCCGATTCCCTGCTCAGCTGTCTGCGCGGCCTGGCCCGCGACGACGACGGCCGCATCGAGCAGGCCTTCGTGAAGGACATCGAGCCGGCCCGCGCCGACGCGCCCCTGGCGGACGTCATGTCCCTGGCCGCGGAGAGCCCCTGGCCGGTGCCGGTGGTCGACGATGAAGGCCGCTACGTGGGCACCATTTCCAAGGCGGCGTTGCTGCAAACCCTGAACCGCTCGGATCAAGGGGAGGAATAAACCATGGATCTTCCGATTGGCGAAGGCATCAGTGCCGCCGTGGATTTCATGCTCGAACACTTCCAGGGGGCGTTCGATTTTTTCGCGGCGATTCTCAAATTTCTCACCGGCGGACTCACCGACCTGCTCGGCTGGCTGCCGGCCTGGGTGGTGATCGTGGTGCTGGCGGGGCTGGCCCTGTGGCGGGTGAACTGGAAGTTCGCCCTGTTCGTGGTGGCCGCCCTGGGCGTGGTGCTGGGCATGCAGCTCTGGGAACAGACCATGGAAACCCTGGCGCTGGTGCTGGCGGCGGCCATCGTCGCCTTGGGCCTGGGCCTGCCGCTGGGCGTGGCCATGGCCAAGAGCGATCTGGTCGCCGCCGTGCTGCGACCGGTGCTCGATTTCATGCAGACCTTGCCGGCGTTCGTGTACCTGATTCCGGCGGCCATGTTTTTTGGTCTGGGCCAGGTGCCCGGGGCGATCGCCACGGTGATCTTTTCCATGCCGCCGTCGGTGCGGCTGATGAATCTGGGCATCCGCCACGTGGACGTGGAAAACGTGGAGGCCGGCCGCGCCTTCGGCTGCAACCCGTTTCAACTGTTGTTCAAGGTGGAGCTGCCCCTGGCGATGCCGTCGATCATGGCGGGCATCAACCAGACCATCATGCTGGGGCTCTCCATGGTGGTGATCGCTTCCATGATCGGTGCCGGCGGCCTGGGCAACACGGTGCTTACCGGGATCCAGCGCCTGGACGTGGGGCTGGGTTTCGAAGGCGGTCTGGGCGTGGTGGTACTGGCCATCATTCTCGACCGTTTGACGCAGAGTTTCGGTCAGGCCGGGCGGAAGGACAGTCCGCTTGGGCGGCTGAAAAAACTGTTTGGCGGCGAAGGGAGTGAGCGAACACCCACTTAAAATAGGGGTCGCGTCCCATCGCTTTCTTTACTACGGTAGTTACATCTTCAAGCAATCAGAAGGGAAACAATGCGAATTTCAATGCCACGTTTCGTAAAACTGATCGCACTGCCGCTGGCCCTGGTACTGGGCGCCGGCACGGCACAGGCGGCGGACAAAACCATCACCTTCGGCTGGACCGCCTGGTCCGACGCGGAGTTCGTCACCAAGCTGGCGAAAAAAGTCATCGAGGAAAATTACGACTATGACGTGAAGCTGCAGCTGTCCTCCATCGGCGTGCAGTATCAGGGCGTCGCCGGCGGCGACCTGGATGGCATGCTGATGGCCTGGCTGCCTTCCACCCACGAAAACTACTGGAACAAGGTGGGCGACAAGGTGGAAAGCCTGGGCCCGCTGTACGAAGGCGCCAAGCTCGGCTGGGTGGTGCCGGACTACATCCCCGAGGACGAACTGTCTTCCATCGAGGACCTGAAAAAGCCGGAAGTGAAGGAAAAGCTGGACGGCAACATTCAGGGCATCGATCCGGGCGCCGGCCTGATGCAGCTTTCCGAGAAGACCATCGAGGGCTATGACCTGGACTACAATCTGCAGTCCGCCAGCGGCGCCGCCATGACCGCCGCGCTGGCCCGCGCCGCCAAGAACGAGGAATGGGTGGTGGTCACCGGCTGGACGCCGCACTGGATGTTCGGCCGCTGGGACCTGCGCTTCCTGGACGACCCCAAGGGGACCCTGGGTGAAGCCGAGCACATCGACGCCGTGGTGCGTCAGGGCTTCAAGGAAGACTATCCGCAAGTGGCGGAATTCCTGACCCGCATGCACCTGCCGCTGGACGAGCTGCAGGCGGCCATGAACGAGGCCCAGGAAACCAGCTACGAAGAGGCCATCGACAACTACGTGGCCGATCACGAGGACCGCATCAACGAGTGGCTCGGCAAGTAAAACGCCGCCACCGTTCGGTCGATACGAAAAACCCCGCCTCGGCGGGGTTTTTTGTTTTTCGGGGGCGGCCCGGATCCGGGTCAGCCCAGCACCATCAGGGCCTGGCCGGCGTTGATCTGCTGACCCTCTTGGCGGGCGACGTGGATCACCTGGCCGGCCTCCGGCGCGGCGATCTCGATCTCCATTTTCATGGATTCCAGAATCGCCACGGTCTGGCCTTCTTCCACGGTGTCGCCCTCGGCCACCAGCAGCTTCCAGATATTGCCGGCGGTGGGGGCTTCCACCGGCGCGCCGTCCGGCAGGCCGTCGCTTTCGTCCGCGTCCAGATCCTGCTGGCTCTCGAAGTGCATCTGGCCGTTTTCTTCCCAGCGCCGCAGCTCCTCGTCGAACGCTTTGTTGCGGGCGTCGGTGAACGCCTCGATGGAGGCCGCGTTGTCTTCCAGGAAGCGCTGGTACTCGCCCAGGTTGAAGGTGGTTTCCTCCACCTTGAACGGGTAGCGGCCCTTGGGGAAGTCGCGGCGAATGCGCTGCAGTTCCTCGGCGGACACCTGGTAGAAACGGATCTGGTCGAAGAAACGCAGCAGCCAGGGTTGGGTGAAGGCCTCGGTGCGCCGGTAGCGGTTCCACATCTGGAAGGTGCGGCCCACGAACTGGTAGCCGCCGGGGCCTTCCATGCCGTACACGCACAGATAGGAACCGCCGATGCCCACGGAGTTTTCCGCCGTCCAGGTGCGCGCCGGGTTGTACTTGGTGGTTACCAGCCGGTGGCGCGGGTCGTAGGGGGTGGCCACCGGCGCGCCCAGGTACACATCACCCAGGCCCATGACCACATAGCTGGCCTCGAACAGGATGCGTTTCACCTCGTCGATGCCGTCCAGGCCGTTAATGCGGCGGATGAACTCGATGTTGCTGGGGCACCAGGGGGCGTCCTTGCGCACCGACTGCGTGTATTTCTCGATGGCCAGACGGCAGGCTTCGTCGTCCCAGCTGAGCGGCAGGTGGACGATGCGAGAGGGCACTTCCAGGTCGTCCTGCTTGTCCAGGGTCAGCTCGGCGTTCTTGAGCAGGGCCAGCAATTCGTTGCGGGGCAGCACCGTGGGATCGAAGTGCACCTGCAGGGAACGGATGCCCGGGGTCAGTTCCAGGATGCCGTCCGGGGCCTTGTCCTCCAGCCACAGCATCAGGGCGTGGGCGCGCAGCCGCAGGCGCAGGTCCAGCTCCAGGGGGCCGTATTCCACCAGCACGTAGCGGTCGCCGGCGGTCCGGTAGACCACCTCCGGTCCCTCCGCCTGCTCTTCCAGGCGGTCCAGGATCGGCGAGCCCGGCGCGGCCGGGGTGACGGTCCGTTGCGGCGCCGTCAGTTCCGCCACGCAGGCGTCCTGCTCGGCGGCCAGCCGCTCCGCGTCCTCCAGGCTCACCGGCACGAAGCGCAGCCGGTCGCCGGCCTTGAGCTGGCCCAGCTTCCAGCGGTCCGCGGCGATCACCGTGGCCGGGCACACGAAGCCGCCCAGGGAGGGGCCGTCCGGGCCCAGGATCACTGGCATGTCGCCGGTGAAGTCCACGGTGCCCACGGCGTAGGCGTTGTCGTGGATGTTGGAGGGGTGCATGCCCGCCTCGCCACCGTCCCGGCGCGCCCATTCCGGCTTCGGGCCCACCAGGCGGATGCCGGTGCGGCTGGAGTTGTAGTGCACCTGCCAGTCGGCGCTGAAAAAGGTCTCGATGTCGTGGTCGGTGAAGAAGTCCGGGGCGCCGTGGGGGCCGTAGATCACGCGCAGTTCCCAGCTCTCGCCCAGGGCCGGCGCCAGGCCCTCGGGCAGAGCCGGGTCCGTGGCCGGCGCCGCCGGCTCGGCGTCGCTCAGGTGCAGCACGTCGCCGGTGCGCAGGGCGCGGCCGCCGTGGCCGCCGAACTGGCCCAGGGTGAAGGTGGCGCGGGAGCCCAGGTAGGGCTGGCACTGGATGCCGCCGGCCACCGCCAGGTAGGCGCGGGCGCCGCGCCCGTCGGCCTTGCCCAGCGTCAGGGTCTGGCCGGCGGCCACCGGGAAGGCCCGGTGCGTGGGGACTGGTTCGCCGTCCAGGGTGGCGCCCATGTCGGCGCCGGTGAGGGCCACTCGGGTGGCGCTGTTGAAGCGCAGGGTGGGGCCGTTGAGGGTGAACTCCAGGCCGGCGGCGTCCTCGTCGTTGCCCAGCAGGCGGTTGCCCAGCCGGAAACTGAGCGCGTCGAACGGCCCGGACGGCGGCACGCCCACCGGCCAGTAGCCCTGCCGGCCGGGGTAGTCCTGCACCGTGGTCAGGGTGCCGCCGGCCAGCACGTCCAGGGTGCGCGGCCGGTAGCGGAAGTCGTTCAGGTAGCGGGTGGTCATGGCGCCGTCGCGGAACACCGGGTCGGCGAGCACCGCGCGCAGGTAACCCCGGTTGGTCTCGATGCCTTCCACCAGGGTGTCGGCCAGGGCGTCTTCCAGGGCCTGGAGGGCGGCGCCGCGGTCCGCCCGGTGGACGATCAGTTTGGCGAGCATGGGGTCGTAGTAGGGCGACACCGTCAGGCCCGGCTCGATCCAGTGATCGATGCGCAGGGCGTCGCCGTCCGCCTCGGGAAACTCCACGGCGGTGAGCAGGCCGGCGCTGGGCTGGAAGTCCTTGTTCGGGTCCTCCGCGTAGAGCCGCGCCTGAATGGCATGGCCGCGCGGGCTCAGGCCGCCGCCCAGTCGCGCCAGGGCGGGCAGTTCGCCGGCGGCCAGGCGCACCATCCAGTCCACCAGGTCGACGCCGTAGACCTGCTCGGTGACGCCGTGCTCCACCTGCAGGCGGGTGTTCACCTCCAGGAAGTAAAAGCGGTGGCTGTCCTGGTCGAGGATGAATTCCACGGTGCCGGCGTTGCGGTAGTGCACCGCTTCCATCAGGCGGCGGGCGGTGTCGTGCAGGGTGGCGCGCACCTTGTCTGGCAGGTCCGGCGCCGGGGTTTCCTCCAGCACCTTCTGGTGGCGGCGCTGGGCGGAGCAGTCCCGTTCGCCCAGGGCCAGAGCCCCGCCCTGGCCGTCGCCGAACACCTGCACCTCGATGTGACGGGCGCGCTGGATGTATTTCTCCAGGAACACGCCGTCGTTGGAAAAGTTGTTGGCGCTGAGCCGGCGCACCGTGTCCCAGGCTTTTTCCAGGGTCGCCGGGTCGGCGCAGATCTGCATGCCGATGCCGCCGCCGCCGGCGGTGCTCTTGAGCATTACCGGGTAACCGATGTCGGCGGCGGCGCGGCGCGCGGCGGCCAGGTCTTCCAGCAAGCCGGTGCCCGGCAGCAGCGGCACCTGGCTGTCCTCGGCCAGTTGCCGGGCGGTGTGCTTGAGGCCGAAGTCGCGCATCTGCGCGGCGGTGGGGCCGATAAAGGCGATGCCGTTGGCTTCGCAGCGTTCCACGAAGTCCGGGTTCTCGCTGAGAAAGCCGTAGCCGGGGTGCACGGCGTCGATGCCGTGTTCCGCCATCAGCGCGAACAGTTTGTCCTGGTCCAGGTAGGTGTGCGCGGCGTTGCCGTCGCCCAGGCTCAGGGCCTCGTCGGCCAGGGCCACATGGCGGGAGTCGGCGTCCGCTTCCGCGTAGACCGCCACGCTGGTCACGCCCAGCGCGCGCAGGGTACGGATGATACGGGTGGCGATGGCGCCCCGGTTGGCGATCAGTACCTTTTTGAACATGGCTTGGCACTCGTCCGGTTGGCGGGCCGTCCCGCCGTGGTTGCGAATCACCGGGGTCGTCCCCGGCGCGGCGCGCGGGCGCCGTTCAGTGCCAGATCAGCACTTCGATGGGCGTCGGGTCGTAGCCGTTGCAGGGGTTGTTGAGCTGCGGGCAGTTGGAAATCAGCACGGTGATGTTCATCAAGGCTTTCATTTCCACGTACTTGCCCGGCGCCGAGATGCCGTCCTCGAAGGTCAGGCCGCCTTCGGCGGTGACCGGCACGTTCATGAAGAAATTGATGTTGTGGGCGATGTCGCGCTTGCTCAGCCCGTACTCTTCATTCTCGTTGATCGCCAGCATCCAGCTGTCGCGGCAGGCGTGCATGGTGCGCTTGCCCAGGTCGTAGCGGACGGTGTTGCTTTCCGTGGCGCAGGCGCCGCCCAGGGTGTCGTGACGGCCGCAGGTGTCGGCGGTGATTTCCAGCATCGGGTTGTTGCGGTTGGAGCGCAGCACGCTGCCGGCGGTGAGGTAGACGTTGCCCTGCTCGCGCACCGTGTCCATGGCGCTGTAGCGCTCGGCGGGATCGTCGGCGTTGTAGAACAGGGTGTCCGCCGCCTGGTTGCCCTCCAGGTCGAGGATGCGCAGGGTCTCGCCGGCGCGCACCACTTTCAGGAAGTAGTCGCCGGCGGGCACCACTTCGCGGAACGCGGCCTGTTCGGGGGTCAGTTCGCTTTCTTTGATCATGGGGCTCTCCGTCAGGCGCCGAGGTAGTACAGGCGGTTGTTTTCGAAAGCGCGGGCGTTTTCCGGGCGGAAGTTCAGGCAGTAGTCGTCCGCCGTCACCGGGTCCGCCTTGAGCATCTCCACGCGCACCTTCTTCTTCGGGTAGTCCGGCGCCGGGTTGAGCGGGTGCGGGCAGGTGTGCATCAGCACCAGGGTGTCCATCTCGAAACGCAGGGTGACGGCGGCGCCGGCTTTCGCCGCGTCCGGGTCGAAGCGTAGGGCGCCGCCGTCGCCGCTGGCCACCTTGCTGAACAGGTTCAGGTTGGCGGCCAGGTCGCGCTCGGTGAGGCCGTACTTGGCCATTTCCACCAGGAAGCTGTCATGGCCGCTCAGATACCAGCCGTTGCGGTACTGCTGGTAGCCGTGCTCACCGTATTTTTCCTTCAGGGTGTCCGGGTGCAGGTTGCCGCACACGGTGTCGTGCCAGCCGAAGTCGTCGTCGACGATGGAGGCGAACACCCGTCCCATGTCGGAATACAGGCAGTGGCCCCGGGTCAGTTTGAAGGTGTGCTGGCCCTTGAGGGTGTCCGGCGCGTTGTAGCGTTCCAGTTTCTCTTCCGGGTTGTAGAACAGCATGCCCACGTTGGCGCCGCCGTCCACGTCGGTGAGGCGCAGGGCGGTGCCGCGCCGCATCCGGAAGGACCAGTGCGCGCCGCCGGGCATGGTGTACTCGTACAGCGGTTCGGTCATCGGATTGCTCCTTGGAGTAAGCGGGAGGTGTCGTTCACGTTTTGCGAAATGGATTGCAGGGTGCCCTTGTCGCTGTCGCCCACGGGCAGGTCGTAGGTGATGCGCGCGCCGTAGCTTTCCGGGGTCTGTGGGTCCAGGCGGTCCTTGTCGAACACCCACAGCCGGGTGCCCAGATAGAAGCCCTCGGCGAGATCGTGGGTGATCATGAACACGGTCAGCGCCTGCTCGCGCCACAGCTTCAGCACCAGCTGGTGCATGTCCCGGCGGATGCCCGGGTCCAGGGCGCCGAACGGCTCGTCCAGCAACAGGATGCGCGGCTTCTTGATCAGCGCCTGGGCCAGGGCCAGGCGCTGCTGCATGCCGCCGGACAGCTCATGGGGGTATTTGTCCAGGGCGCCGCCCAGGCCCACGGACTCCAGCATCGCCACGGCCTGCTCGCGCAGCCGCTTGCGGGTGTCGCCGAAGGCGCGGCCCAGCCAGCGGCTGGTTTCCAGCTCGCCGCACAGCATCACATTGGCGAGCGCGTTCAGGTGCGGCAGCACCGAGTAGCGCTGGAACACGATGCCACGGCTTTCGTCCGGCTCGTCCGGGATCGGCTTGCCGTCCAGCAGCAGCTGGCCCCGGGTCGGGCTTTCCGTGCCCAGCAGCAGTTTCAGGAAGGTGGTCTTGCCGCAGCCGGAAGCACCGACGACGGTGACGAACTCGCCTTCCTCCACCTCGGCGTTGAGGCGTTCCAGCACTACCTGGTCGCCGTATTCCTTCCACAGATTCTTCAATTCAATGGTGGCCATGGTTCCTCCCTTATCCCGCCTGGTGGAACCAGGGGTAGCGCCAGCGTGAGTAGCGCGCCAGCGCGAAATCGATGGCGAACGCCAGGAAGGTGATCCAGGCCACGTAGGGCAGGATCACGTCCATGGCCAGATAGCGCCGCACCAGGAAGATCCGGTAGCCGAGCCCCTCGGTGGCGGCGATCGCCTCGGCGGCGATCAGGAACAGCCAGGCGGAGCCCAGCGACAGGCGTACCGCGCCGATCAGCCGGGGCATCACCTGGGGCCACACCAGACGCAGGATGATCTGCCAGGTGTTGGCGCCCAGGGTCTGCATCTTGATCAGCTGCTCGGCGGGGATTTCCGCCGCCCGCTGCTGCAGGTCGCGGATCAGAAAGGGGGTGATGCCGATGATGATCAGCATCACCTTGGCCAGCTCGCCCAGGCCGAACACGATGAACAGGATCGGCAGGATCGCCAGCGGCGGTACCAGGGACAGCCCGGTGACCAGCGGCGAGATGCCGGCCCGGAACAGGGGCAGGGCACCGGTGACGATACCGAACACCAGCCCCAGGGCGGCGCTCACCGCCACGCCGATGGCGAGCCGTTCCAGGCTCGCCAGGGTGTCCACCCAAAGCAGGTACTCGCCGCTGCGTTTGCTGGGCTCGAAGGCCATGCGCTGAATGGCGTCCACGAAGCTGGCCAGGTCCGGCAGCAGCTTGTCGTTGGGGTTGGCCGCCAGGCGCGCATCCGAGGCCACCAGGTAGAGCACCACCAGCACCACGAAGGGCAGCAGGCCCAGGGCCCAGCGGCCCACCGGGCCGGCTTGACGGTTGATCAGCTTCTTCATGACGGCTCCCGGCCGGCGTCGTGGATCAAAGCTCGCCGTCGGCGGCCATCTTCATGTAGGTGGGGTCGAAGCGCAGCTTCACGTTGCTCTCGCTGCCGAACACGCCGGACGGCGTTTCCACGCCCACGAAGCCGGCGTCCGGCGCGCCTTCGCCCAGCAGGCCGTGGTCGAAGGAGAACTCCGCCACCCGCTGCATGGTGGTTTTCACGTCCGGGCTTTTGACGAAGTCCACGGCGTCGGCGGCGTCGTAGAACATGCGCGTGGCGTCCAGCTGGGCTTCGAAACCGGCCCGGTCGGTGCCGGCGATCTCGCCCATGGCGGCGCGCGCCTGCTTGCCGGTGGCGCCTTCATCGGCCAGGTGCGCCATGATCTCGTACCAGGCGCCGGCCAGGGCCTTGCCCAGTTTCGGGTTGGCTTCCAGGGTGTCGGTGTTGACCACCATCAGGTCGATGATTTCGCCGGGGATTTGCGAGGAGTCGAACACCAGGTTGGCGCCGGGCTGCTCGGTGATGGCGCTGAGCAGCGGGTTCCAGGTGGCCACCGAGGTGACGTCATCGGTCTGGTAGGCCGCCACCAGGTCGGCGTCGGAGGTGTTCACCACGTCCACGTCGCGCTCGCTCATGCCCACGGTTTCCAGGGCGCGGGCCAGCAGGTAGTGGGACACGGACAGTTCCACCAGGTTGACGTCCTGGCCTTCGATGTCGGCCAGCTCGCTCTTGTCCTTGAGCACGATGCCGTCGTTGCCGTCGGAGAAGTCGCCGACGATCAGGGCGGTGGTGTCCACGCCGCCGGCGGCGGGGATGGTGAGGGCGTCCATGTTGGTCATGGTGCAGCCGTCGTACTGGCCGGCGGTGTACTGGTTGATGGACTCGATGTAGTCGTTGATCTGCACCACGTCGATGCTGATGTCGTACTTGTCGGCCCATTTGTCGACGATGCCCTGGGCGTTGCCGTATTCCCAGGGAATCCAGCCCACGTAGATGGACCAGCACACTTTGAAATCGTCGCGTTCGCCGGCGGCCAGGGCCGGTTGGGGGAGGGCGGAGAGCGCCAGCAGCGCGGCCGCGGAAAGGCAAGCAGTCAGAATGCGGGTCATGTCGACCTCCTTCAGGCTATGACGGTGAGGAATCCAATGACACAGTCGTCATGGTGTCCTCCCGGGCTTTTGTCCCGCCGTGTAACCTTGCAAGAAGGTCGACCGCTCTCGGACCAGTCGTGGGCGAGGCCCACCGGAACCCTAGCGATCCATTTTTCCGAATTGTCCGGGTCGTGATGGCAACCGCGCCATTCGATTCCTGCCTGGACCGGAGCAAGTCCAATGCCAGAATCGGCAAGTGCCTGTTTTAAAAAGAATTGCCCCGGTCGGGGCCTGGAGGGGAGCGCGAAAACGGGGCGTGCCGTGCGCTTATGTGGTGCGCCGCGCCCCGTGATGGGGCGCGGCGGGCCGGTCAGGGGCGTTCGATGAAGTCCATCAGGGCTTCCCAACTGATCTCGTCCGCCTGGCGGTCGTAGGCCAGGGGCAGCTCGAAACGCTGGCCCATCTGGTCGGCCCGGGGGTTGGTGAAGCCGTGCTTCACGCCGGGGAAGCTGAGCAGTTGGAAGTCCACGCCGGCGCCGGTCATTTCCTCCACCAGGGCGGTGACCTGGTCGGCGGGCACCATGGGGTCCGCCTGGCCGGTGGCCACCAGCACTCGCGCTTGGACGTCGCCGGCCTCGGCGCGCTGCTCGGTGCCCAGGGTGCCGTGGAAGCTGGCCACGCCGGCCAGGTCGTTGCCACGCCGGGCCTGCTCCAGCACCACGCCGCCGCCGAAGCAGTAGCCCACCGCGAACAGGCGCTCGTCGTCCACGTACTGCTGGTCACGGAGCAGCTTCTTGGCGGCGTTGAAGCGGGCGGTGGTTTTCTCCGGGTTGGCCAGGGCCTGCTGCATGAAGGCCTTGGCGTCCTTGGGATGGGTGGCCACCTTGCCCTCGTCGTAGAGGTTCACGGCGAGCGCCACATAGCCTTCGTCGGCGAGCAACCGGGCGCGGTTGCGGGCGTAGTCGTTGAGCCCCCACCACTCATGCACCACGATCACGCCGGCGGTGGTGCGGTCCAGGTCGTCGTCCATGTAGAGCACGCCGTTGCCGACGCCGCCGGGCAGGGTAACCGGCTCCTCCACCACGTCGGCGGCGGCGACGCCGGCCCACAGCAGCAAACAGATCAAAGCGCTCAAGCGTTTCATGGGGGGCTCCTTTTTCATTGTGAGGGTAATGTTCAGTCTTCCCAGACCCAGCGCAGCGGCTCGCCGAAATCGTCATAGACCAGGCGCCGGCGCGGGCCGGGCCGCTTCGCCGACCGGTGCTTGCCGCGCTTCTTGCGCGCGTCGATGGCCGCCGCCACCTGGGACAGATCGGTGCGCGTGGCGCGCGGACTCTGGGCGAAGGGAAAAGCACGCCGCTCCCGGGGCTGGCCGGGGGGGTCGCCGGTGGTGCCACTGGGCACTTCCTGGATGTGGCCGCCCCGGGAGAGGAACCGCTCCATGTCCCGCCGCAGGCGCTGGCGTTGCTGTTCCTTGCTGTTGCGGACTTTCATGGGACTGGGCGATTTCCGGTGGGAGCCTTTCACCATAGCAGCGCCGATCCGGCGCCGCCATAGTATGGGTCAAGCGTGTTGGTCAGCGCAGCGCCGCCTGGAGCGCGGCTTCCAGCTCGCCGCCCCGGGGCTCGGCCGAGGACGGGAAATGCCGCAGCACCTCGCCGTCGCGGCTCACCAGGTACTTGTTGAAGTTCCACTCCGGCTCGCCGGCGGCGCGGTTGAGCGCCTGGAACACCGGGTTGGCGTCCGGCCCGCGCACCCGGGAGGTGGCCATCATCGGGAAGGTCACGCCGTAGTTCACGTAGCACACCTTGGCGGTGGCGCCCTCGTCGTCCAGCTCCTGGCGAAAGGCGTCGGAGGGAAAACCCAGCACCACCAAACCCTGATCACGGTACGCTTTATAGAGCGCTTCCAGGCCCTTGAACTGGGGCGTGAAACCGCACTGGCTGGCGGTGTTCACCACCAGCACCACCTTGCCGGCGGTGAGCGGGCACAGATCCAGGTCCTCCTGGCTGTGCAGCTTGCGCACTTCGTGCTGGAACAGGGCGGGGCAGGCGCCGTCTTCGGCGGCGGCCGGAGTCCAGGCCAGCAAGCCGGCCAGCAGCGCGGCGCCGGCCAGGATCGAGCGAAGCGGGGTCATCGGGTTGTCCTCCCGTGTGATGGATCAGAGGCCACTATCCGACGCCGCCGGTCAAGGCGGCGCCAAGGGCTCACAGCGAGGTGCGCGGCCCCTCCGGAATGGCGGGCTCGCCGCCGCTTTTGCCGGCGCGCAGGGGGTTGCAGTCCTTCAGCACCACCTGGCCCTCGAGCACGTTACCCCGGGAGTATTCGCGGAAGATGCAGCGGTTGGTCTCCGGGTCGTAGTTCTCGATCCAGAGGTTGTCGCCTTTCCAGGTGGCGGCGATGTGCTGCTGGCCCTCGGGAATGGTCAGGTTCATGGTGCCGCCCAGACGCTTGACGAAAATCTGCTCCAGCCAGAAGTAATAGAGCAGGGTGCCCGCCAGCCACAGGAGCACGGCGATGATCAGCGCCGGCTTCCACTTGCCCATGCGCACGCCGACGCCGAACAGAACCAGGAAAATGGCCACCGCCACCAGGAACCAATACAAATAGGTGATCATGCGAAACTCCCTGTTTCAGGCTATTGTTGTGTCGATTCAGTACCGTCGGTGATGATAGCAACTTGAACGCAAGAGGATGTAAAACCGTGAAACAGGGCAGCGACTGGTGGGTGTACATGCTGCGCTGCGCGGACGGTTCCCTCTACACCGGCGTCACCACCGACGTGCTGCGGCGCTGGAACGAACACAATGGCGGGCCGCGCGGCGCCCGCTACACCCGCGCCCGCCGGCCGGTGGCCCTGGTGCTGTGCGTGGCGGTGCCCGACCGGGCCCGCGCCGGCCGTCTGGAGGCGCGTCTCAAGGCGCTGCCCCGGGCCCGCAAGGAACGACTGATCCGCGCCGTCACCGCCGGCTGAGCCTGGCCGGTTGCCAACGGCGCCGGGAATTGCTTGACTGCCGACACTTCCAAACAGGAGACCCTCCCATGAAGCTTTGGCGTGCCTTCGTGCTGATGTGGCTGGCCATGACCCTGGCCGGCTGTGGCATCAACACCATTCCCACCTACGACGAACAGGTCAAGGCGGCCTGGGCGCAGGTGCAGAACCAGTATCAGCGCCGTGCCGATCTGGTGCCCAACCTGGTCAACACCGTGCAGGGCTTCGCCGACCAGGAACGCGAAGTGCTGGTGGACGTCACCGAGGCCCGCGCCAAGGTGGGCTCCATCCAGGCCGGCGAGGACATCCTCGACAACCCGGAGAAGTTCAAACAGTTCGAGCAGGCCCAGAACCAGCTCGGTTCCGCCCTGCAGCGGCTGATGGTGGTGGTGGAACGCTACCCGGACCTGAAATCCAACCAGAACTTCCTGGCCCTGCAATCCCAGCTGGAAGGCACCGAGAACCGCATCGCGGTGGCGCGCCGGGATTACATCGAGGCGGTGCGCCAGTACAACACCGAGATCCGCACCTTCCCGGGCCGCATCTGGCACAGCCTGCTGTACAGCGAGCTGGAGCAACGCGAGAACTTTGAAGCCACCACGGAAAACGCCGAGCAGGCGCCGACCGTCAACTTCGAGTAAGCCATGACCCTGATACGACATGGCGGCCTGGCCGCCTTGCTGTGGCTGCTGGCGGCCGCCGCCTGGGCCGCCCCGCAGTTCCCCGAGCTCACCGGGCGGGTGGTGGACAACGCCGGCCTGCTCAGCCCCACCGAGGAGCAGGCCCTCGCCGACAAGCTCGCCACCGAGGAGCAACAAAGCTCCAACCAGGTGGTGGTGGTCACCGTCCCCGACCTGCAAGGCTACCCCATCGAGGAGTACGGCTATCAGCTGGGCCGGGAATGGGGCATCGGCCAGGAAGGCAAGGACAACGGCGTGCTGCTGATCATCGCCCCCAATGAACGCCGTCTGCGCATCGAGGTGGGCTACGGCCTGGAAGGCGCGCTCACCGACGCCCTCTCCGCCACCATCATTCAGCGCGAGATCCGCCCCGCCTTCCGGCGCGGTGACTTCGCCGGCGGCATCAACGCCGGCGTCGACGGCATCCTCGCCGCCATCCAGGGCGAATACGAAGCGCCCCCGGCGGCGGAGCGCGGCACCGGCCCCAACGGGCTCACCGCCCTGTTCTATCTGCTCGGCCTGGTGCTGATCACCGTCTTCGTGGCGCTGGGCGCCATGGGCGGCGGTGGTGGCCGTGGCGGCCGGCGCGGCGGCGCCATGTTCCTGCCCATGGGCACCGGCGGCTTCGGCGGCGGTGGCGGTGGTGGCTTCGGAGGCGGCGGCTTCGGCGGAGGCGGCGGCGGTTTTGGAGGCGGCGGCGCCTCGGGAGGCTGGTAATGCTATTGAATGAAGAGAACCAAAAACGGGTGGCCCGCGCCATCGCGGCCATCGAAAAGGACACCGACGCCGAGCTGGTCACCGTGCTGGCCCGCCAGGCCGACGACTACCGCTACATCCCCCTGATGTGGGCGGCGCTGCTCTCCCTGCTGGTGCCCCTGGTGCTGGCGTTCCTGCCAATCTGGCTCAGCGCCCTGGAAACCCTGCTCGCCCAATGGACCGTGCTGGTGGCGCTGGCGCTGCTGTTCCGCTGGCCGCCATTGATGATGGCCCTGGTACCGCGCCGGGTGAAGCAATGGCGCGCCGCCAACCTGGCCCGCCGCACCTTCCTCGACCAGGGGCTGCACCACACCAAGGACGGCACCGGAATGCTGATTTTCGTCAGCGAAGCGGAGCACTACGTGGAAATCCTCGCCGACCGGGGCATCGCCGCCCAGGTGCCGGACGAACGCTGGAAGTCCATCGTCGACACCTTCACCGGCCACGTGAAGCAGGGCGAGGTGCTCAACGGCTTCCTGGAGTGCATCGCCTCCTGCGGCGACGAGCTGATCACCAAGCTCCCCGCCACGGAAAAGAAAAACGAGCTGCCCAACCACCTGGTTATCCTCTAAAACCATCCGGTGACAGTGCCCATACTGGTGGTGTGGGTACTTGCGGTGCTAGGGTTGCAACTAGCATCCGGGACTGAGGAGGACGCCAGCATGGCGCGGCTGCCCGTTATCGTGGTTCTGTGTTTACTGTTTCCATCGGCGTATGCCCAGCAAAACACCGCCAATACGGCACCGCCGGCGGCGCAAAGCTGCGTCGCCTGCCACGGTGCCCAGGGGCAGGGCACCGGTTCCTACCCCCACCTCGCCGGTCTGGGCGAGGCGTACTTCAAGCGGCAGCTGGACGCCTTCGCCAGCGGTGAACGCGTCAATGCCATCATGAAACCCATCGCCTCCGGTTTATCGGAGGAACAACGGCAGGCCCTGGCCGGCTACTTCAGTGCGCTGGCGATGCAGCCTGGCGGCGGCCAGGCCGGCGAAGCGCCTACCGGCCCCGGCCGGGAGCTGGCGCTCCATGGCCGATGGCAGCAGGACCTTCCCGCCTGCGTGCAATGCCATGGCCCCGGCGGGCTCGGTATTGGCGCGGATTTTCCCCCCATCGCCGGCCAGCCGGCGGGTTATCTGCGGAATCAGCTCAAAGCCTGGCGCTCCGGCGACCGGCCTGCGGGGCCCCAGGGTCTGATGGGGCACATCGCCGAGCAGCTGGACGCGGACGATCTGAAAGCGGTGGCGGAGTACTTCGCCTCCCTGCCGGCGGCCAAGGAGGCGAACAATGAGTAGAAGCCTTGCCATCGTTATCGCCGGTAGTGTGCTGGTCGCGGGGGTGGCCTGGTCACTGGCCACGTTACTGACCGGTGGCACGGAGGATTACCGCGAGCGTTTCGCCTCCGAGTCCGCGCCCGCCTCCGAGGCCGGCTCGTCGGCAGCCGGGCAGCCGTCTTCCCCATCGTCTTCCCAGGCGCCCTCCCCGCAGACCGCGACGGCCGCCCCGTCCACCGAGCCGCCACCGCGCAGCGCCATTCCGGACAATCAGTTTGGCGATCTGGTGCGCCAGGGCGAGCGTATTTTCAACGACACCGGTCAGTACGCCGACGCCTATGCAGGCAACGACCTGAGCTGTCAGAACTGCCACTTCGACGGCGGCCGCTACAACAAGACCGCCCCGCTCAGAAGCGCCTGGCCCATGTATCCCGCCTACCGGGGCAAGAACCAGCACGTGAATGACTACGCCGAGCGTCTGCAGGGGTGCTTTATCTACAGCATGAACGGCAAGGCGCCACCCCGGGACGGGGAGGTGATCCAGGCGCTGCAGGCCTATTCGTTCTGGCTGGCCAAGGGCATGCCCACCGGTGAAGAGCCGGAGTACCGCGGCTTCCCGAACGTGGCGGAGCCGCCGGAGCCGCCTTCTTTCGGGCGCGGCGAAACCGTCTTTCAGGCGAATTGCGCTCTGTGCCACGGCGAGAACGGCCAGGGTCAGAAAGCGGCCGACGATTCCATGGGCTTCCCGCCGCTGTGGGGCGAGGGCTCCTACAACTGGGGCGCCGGTATGCATCGGGTGAACACCGCGGCGGCCTTCATCAAGGCGGCCATGCCCCTGGGCAAACCGGATCTGACCGATCAGCAGGCCTGGGACGTGGCCCTCTTCATCAACAGCCATGAGCGTCCCCAGGACCCTCGTTTCAACGGCTCCGTGCAGGAAACCGGTGAACGCTTCCATCAGCACCAGGGGCAGTACGGCAAGACCGTGGACGGCCGGGTGCTCGGCGAGAACGCGCCGCCTTCGGGTACCGTGCCCTGATCCGCCCGGCCTCGATCATGGGCGCCCGTTATCGTGGCTGAAGCCGTTCCTGGCGCGTGGCTCCGTAGGCTGGGTGTTGCGGTAGGAGCGGCTTTAGCCGCGATCATGGCGCCCGTTATCGCGGCTAAAGCCGCTCCTACCGCCGTCCACGGGCAACCCCGTTACAGGGAGCTGCTCGTGACGCGGCCGGTGTGATGGGAGCGCAGCTCCGAAAACGAAAAAACCGCCCGATGGGGCGGCTTCCTTGAAGAGTGGTAGCAAGGGGCGGACTTGAACGGGCAGGCCACCCTGCGCCGATCCCAGCAAAAAAAGCGGGGTCGGCCAACGGAACGGGAACGCGGCTCCGTAAACGAAAAAGGCCGCCCGGAGGCGGCCTTTCCATGTAGTGGTAGCAAGGGGCGGACTTGAACCGCCGACCCCAGCATTATGAGTGCTGTGCTCTAACCAGCTGAGCTACCTTGCCACAGAGGCCGCGAATTGTCCGCGAGCGTCCCGCGCCTGTCAAGGCGGGGAACCCACACCGGTGATCGGACGTCCATTTCTTGCACACCGGGAATTTACTTGATAATGATTATCAATTATCGTACCGGTAATACTTGACCGATTTAGTCGGTTTTCAATAGGCTATCACGGTAATCACGTACCAAAGGTGTGGGTATGCGTCTGACCACCAAGGGCCGCTATGCGGTGACCGCGATGCTGGATCTCGCTTTGCACGCGGACACCGGCCCCGTTTCCCTGGCCGATATTTCCGACCGCCAGGGAATCTCCATCTCCTACCTGGAGCAGCTGTTCGCCAAGCTGCGCCGCCGCCAGCTGGTGACCAGCGTGCGCGGGCCCGGCGGCGGCTACCGGCTGAGCCGCTCCGGCGACGACATCGACGTGGCCGCGGTGATCGCGGCGGTGGACGAATCCGTGGACGCCACCCGCTGTGGTGGCCAGGGCGACTGCCAGGAGGGCGACATCTGTCTGACCCATCACCTGTGGTGCGACCTCTCCGATCAGATCCAGGATTTTCTGTCCGGCATCACCCTGGGCGAGCTGGTGGCCCGCCATGAGGTGCGGTCCGTGGCTCAACGTCAGGACGCGCGGCAGAACCGGGTTCCGGTGAGCACCCTTTAACCCGTAATAGAACCTTTCCCATCATGTCCCAAGCGGTTTATCTGGATTACGCCGCCACCACCCCGGTGGACCCCCGGGTGGTGAAGGCGATGACGGCCTGTCTGGGGCCGGACGACAACTTCGGCAACCCGGCCTCGCGCAGCCACCTTTACGGCTGGCTGGCGGAGGAGGCGGTGGAGAATGCCCGCCGCCAGGTGGCCGACGCCCTCAACGCGGACCCCCGCGAGATCGTCTGGACCAGCGGCGCCACCGAGGCCGACAATCTGGCCATCAAGGGCGTGCTGGAGCAGCGCGGCGGCGGCCATGTGATCACCGCCACCTCGGAGCACAAGGCGGTGCTCGATCCCTGCGCCTGGCTGGAGCGCCAGGGCCACGAGGTGACCTGGATCGCTCCGGAGGCGGACGGTCGCGTGGACCCGGCCAAGGTCAAGGCGGCGCTGCGCGAGGACACCGTGCTGGTGTCCATCATGCACGCCAACAACGAGACCGGGGTGATCAACGACATCGCCGCCATCGGCGCCCTGTGCCGCGAGCACGGTGCCCTGTTCCACACCGACGCGGCGCAGAGCGCCGGCAAGCTGCCCCTGGACGTGCGCGAGCTGCCGGTGGACCTGGTGTCCCTGTGTGCCCACAAGATCTACGGCCCCAAGGGCGTGGGCGCGCTCTATGTGCGGCGCCACCCGGACGTGCGCGTGGCGGCGCAGATTCATGGCGGCGGCCATGAGCGCAACATGCGGTCCGGGACCCTGCCCACCCACCAGATCGTCGGCATGGGCGAAGCCCTGGCCCTGGCGATGGCGCAGCGGGAGGAGGAGCAGGCGCGGGTCGCGGCTCTGCGCGATCGGCTCTGGGAGCGGGCCGCCACCTTGCCCGGTGTGCATCTCAACGGGCGGGACGCGCCGCGCCTGCCCGGTCACCTGAACCTGGCCTTCGAGGGCATCGACGGTGAGATGCTGCTCACCGCCCTCACCGAGGCGGCGGTGTCCACCGGCTCCGCCTGCACGTCCGCCACCCTGGAGCCTTCCTACGTGCTCAAGGCCATGGGGCTGGCCGACGATCTGGCGCGCAGCGCCCTGCGCTTCTCCGTGGGCCGCTTCACCACCGAGGCGGACATTGACCGGGTCGGGCAGAACCTGACGGAGGTCGTCACCCGGCTCCGCGAGGCCACCCGGCAACACGCCTGAAAGCCGCGCCGGCGGCGGCCTGGCGGCCGTCGCCGGTTGGCCCGCGCCTTGCTTCCAGCTTCCCGAAACGACAAGGGGAGCGGTGCATGCACGGCGTGATTCTGTATCAATTCCGGCATTTCGTGACGGACCGTTTCGGCCTCGGCGCCTGGGAGCGCACACGGGCCGGAGCGGGTCTCCAGGACCAGGCCCACGCCCCGGTGCGGCTGTATCCGGATGCCCATCTGGAGCGGCTGCTGGCGGCCCTGCAGGACGAAGTGGGGCTGTGCCGGAACGATCTGCTGGAGAGCTTCGGGGCCTGGACCATTCCGCCCCTGATCAAGATGTACCGGTCTCTGATTCCCGCCAACTGGGACGCCCGGGACTTCCTGCTGAACATGGAAGAGCGCATCCATGAGAAGCTGGTGCGCCTCAAGGACCCCCAGGCCCAGCCGCCGCGTATCCAGGTGCGCGAGACCGCGCCCGGGGTGCTGGAGCTGTATTACCATTCCCACCGGGATCTGAGCGCCCTGGCGCTGGGGGCGGTGCATGGGGTGGCCGGGTATTTCGGCGAGCGGGCGGAACTGATGGAGAACGAGCCGGTGCGCGGCGGGCACCGGCGTTTCGTGGTTCGCCTGGTGCCCGCCGAGCGTGGGCGGCCCACGCTGAGCGCGGTTTAGGAAAGCGCGGCGGCTTCCTGCTTGATGCGGCCCACCATGGAGAGCAGGCCGTTGCCCCGGGTGGGGCTCAGATGGCGCAGCAGGTCGATGCGCTCGAAGAAGGCGTCCATGTCGTAGTCGGCCACGTCCTTGGGCGCCTTGCCGTTGAGGGCGGTGAGGATGATCGCCGCCAGGCCGCGCACGATCAGGGCGTCGGATTCCACCGCCAGGTAGAGGATGCCGGAGTCCGCGTCATAGTCGGTGACCAGCCACACCTGGCTCTGGCAGCCGCGCACGAAGCGCTCCTCGGTGCGCAGTTCCTCCGGCATGGGCGGCAGCTGTTTGCCCAGATCGATGATGTAGCGGTAGCGCTCTTCCCAGTCGTCCAGGAATTCCAGGTCCTCGCAGACGTCCTCGGCGGTGACGTCGCGGCCCAGCTTGATGTCGCGGATGTCGAAGTCGGTCAGGGGCATCGAATGCCTCGTATCTTCGTAGGAGCGGCTTTAGCCGCGATAAGGGTGATCGCGGCTAAAGCCGCTCCTACGGGTAAAGGTTAAAACAAGCCCAGTTCGAGCTGGGCTTCCTCGGTCATCATGTCCCGGCTCCAGGGCGGATCGAACACCAACGCCACCTCCACGGTGTCCACGTTGGGGACCTTGGCCAGCCGGTCTTCCACGTCGCCCACCAGCACCGGGCCCATGCCGCAGTTGGGGGCGGTGAGGGTCATGCGCACCTGCACCACGTTGAGTTCGTCGCGGCGGATCACGTCGCAGCCGTAGACCAGGCCCAGGTCGACGATGTTCACCGGGATTTCCGGGTCGTAGATGGTGGCGAGCACGGTCCAGAGGTCATCGTCGCGCACCGTGCCGTCCTCCGCCGGCGGCTCGAAATTGAGCTCCAGCGGCGTCTGGCCGATGGCGTCCGCGTCGGTGCCGTCGATGCGCGCCATGTTGCCATTGATGGTCACCGTGTAGGTGCCGCCGAGGGCCTGGCGCAGGTTCACGAAGCTGTTCTTGTGAACGGTGATGCGGGTGCCGTCCGGCACCAGCCGCGCCGGCACGTCCCGGCTCACCACCACGGTGCGCTGTTCGTTCGTGGTCAAATCAGATCTCGTCCATATCCTCGACGGTGAAGCTCTCGCCGCAGCCGCATTCGCCGGTGGCGTTGGGGTTGCGGAACTTGAACAGGCTGTTGACGCCTTCCTTCACGTAGTCGATTTCCAGGCCGTTGAGCATGGCCAGCCATTTCTCCGGTACGTACAGCACCACGCCGTCCACCTCGAAGCGGCGGTCGCCGTCCTCCGGGGCCTCGACGAAATTGAGCTCGTACATGTAACCGGAGCAGCCGGATTCATCCAGATCCAGGCGAATGCCGCCGGCGTCGGCGCGCTCGATTTCGCGGCGGGCCTGGGCGCGGGCGGCCTCGGTCATGTGAATCCCGGCCTGGCCGGGCACGAATGTCTGTACCGTCATCGTTCGCCTCCAGCGGGTGCTACAGGAAGGTGCGGACCTTTTCCAGCGCCTGGAACAACTGGTCCACTTCCTCCGCGGTATTATAAATCGAAAAGGACGCGCGCACCGTTCCAGGAATGCCCAGGCCGTCCATCAGCGGCATGCAGCAATGGTGGCCGGTGCGCACCGCCACGCCCTGCTGGTCGAGCAGGGTGCCCACGTCGGCCGGGTGGGCGCCGTCCAGCAGAAACGACAATACGCCTACCTTGGTGGCGGCGTGGCCGATGATTTTCAAGCCGTCGAAGGCCTCGGCCTGTTCGGTGGCGGAGGCCAGCAGAGCGTCCTCGTGCATGGCCAGGGCGGTGCGGTCCTGCCGGTCGAGCCAGCGCACCGCCGCCCCCAGGCCGATCACCCCGGCGATGTTGGGGGTGCCCGGCTCGAACTTGTAGGGCAGTTCGTTCCAGGTGCTCTTCTCGAAGCTCACCGTCTCGATCATCTCGCCGCCGGTCTGATAGGGCGGCATGGCGTCGAGCAGCTCGCGGCGGCCATACAGGGCACCGATGCCGGTGGGCCCGAACAGCTTGTGGCCGGAGCAGGCGTAGAAATCGCAGCCCAGCTGCTGCACGTCCACCGGGAAATGGGCCACCGCCTGGGCGCCGTCCACCAGGGTCACGGCGCCGGCGTCGCGGGCCGCTTTCAGCCAGCGCGCCAGCGGGTTCACCGTGCCCAGGCTGTTGGACACATGGGACAGGGCGACAATGCGCGTGCGCTCGCCGAGCAGGTCGAAATAGGCCTGCTCGTCGACGCTGCCATCCTCGTTGAGCGGCACCACCTTGAGAGTGGCGCCGGTGCGCTCGCAGGCCTGCTGCCAGGGCACGATGTTGGCGTGGTGCTCCAGGGCGGTGATCAGCACTTCGTCGCCGGGCTGGAGCCGCTCGCGGCCGTAGCTCTGCGCCACCAGGTTGATGCCCTCGGTGGTGCCCTTGGTCCAGATGATTTCCTCCCGGGCGGCGTTGAGGAACGCCGCCACGGTGGCGCGGGCCGCCTCGAACTCGGCGGTGGCCGTGTCGCTCAGGTAGTGGGCGCCGCGGTGCACGTTGCTGTTCACGCGCTCGTTGTAGGCGCTTACCGCGTCGATCACCGCCCGGGGCTTCTGGGTGGTGGCGGCGTTGTCCAGGTACACCAGCGGCTTGCCGTTCACCGTTTGGTGGAGGATCGGGAACTCGCCGCGCAGCGCCTGTACGTCGAAGCTCATGCGGCCTCCTCGTCAGCGCCCGGGCGCTGGCCCAGCTCGGCGGCCAGCCAGGGTTGGGCCCAGTCCGCCACGGCCTGGTCCGGCAGGCTCATGATCAGCTCGTTGACGAAGCCCAGGCTGAGCATGCGCTTGGCTTCGGCCAGCGGGATGCCCCGCGACTGCAGGTAGAATTGCTGCAGGGCGTCGAGCTGGCCGACGGTGGCGCCGTGGGCGCATTTGACGTCGTCGTTGTAGATTTCCAGCTCCGGTTTGGTGTCGATCTCCGCGCCGGGGTTGAGCAGCAGGTTCTTGTTGCTCAGTTCCGCCAGGGTGCCCTTGGCGCCCGGGTGGATGTGGATGCGGCCGTTGAGCACGGCGCGGCCCTTCTCGCCGGCCAGGCCCCGGTACACCTGATTGGAGGTGCACTCCGGCACGCGGTGCTCCACGCACAGCTGGTTGTCGATGTGGCTGCGCTCGCGGGCCACGAAGATGCCGTGCATGTTCAGCTCGGCGCCGCTCTTGTCCAGGAAGGCGCGCACGTCGTTGCGGCGCAGCCGGTTGCCGGCCATCAGCTGGTAGCTGTCGATGCGGCTGACCCCGGTCTGCTGGAACAACAGGGTGCCGATGTGCAGGCTGTCGCCGGCGTCCGCCTGCAGCCGGTAATGGGTCAGGTGGGCGTTGTCGGCGGCCTGGATGGCGGTGACCGCGTTGGTCAGCACCGGCCCGTCGCCCAGGTACTGCTCGATCAGGGTCAAGCGGCTGCCGGCGGCCAGGTTCACTTCCAGCCGGGTGTTGCAGTGGGAGGGGCTGTCGCCGGCGCTCACGTGCAGCACCTGGATCGGGGCGGACACATCGGTGTTGGCGGCCACGTCCAGGGTCACCGCGTCTTCCAGGGCGGCGCCGTTGTAGAACGCGAACGGCGTGGTCAGGCCCTCCAGGCGGCGCGCCTGGCGGCCCAGGGTCACCCCCTCGGGCAGGGCGGTGTGGTCCTCGTCCAGGCGGCCGTTGACCAGCACCAGGCGGTATTCGCCCAGCATCGGCAGGTCCGCCGGTGCCTCGCCCTCGGCGCGGCGCGCCAGGTGGCCGTCGGTGAGCGGGAACAGCGAGGTGTATTTCCAGGCCTCGGTCTTGCGGCCGGGGAAGGCGGCGCCTTCCAGGGCCGTGAGCGCGTCCCGGCGCAGGGGCGCCAGCGCCTCCACCGGCGTGGCCTGGCGGGCGTTCTCCAGAGCCCGGGTCTTCAGGTCCTCGGGCAGATTCAGGGCGGTGTCCCGACTCATGCCGTCCGATCCTCTTTACCGTTGCCGCCGTCCTGGCCGCCGGTGAGCCAGCCGTAGCCGTGCTGTTCCAGCTCCAGGGCCAGTTCCTTGCCGCCGGATTTGACGATCCTGCCGCCGGACAGCACGTGCACATGGTCCGGCACGATGTAGTCCAGCAGCCGCTGGTAGTGGGTCACCAGCACGATACCGCGCTCCGGCCCGCGCAGGGAGTTGACCCCCTTGGCCACGGTTTGCAGGGCGTCGATGTCGAGGCCGGAGTCGGTTTCGTCGAGCAGCGCCAGCTTCGGCTCCATCAGCAGCATCTGCATGATTTCATTGCGCTTTTTCTCGCCGCCGGAGAACCCCTCGTTGACGCCGCGCTTGAGGAACTGCGGGTCCAGGTCCACCTGTTTGCAGGCTTCGCGAGCCTTGCGCAGCAGGGTCACGGAATCCCACTCTTCCTTGCCCTGGGCGGCGCGGGTGGCTTCCAGCGCGGCCTTCAGGAACTCCATGTTGGACACGCCCGGGATCTCCACCGGGTACTGGAACGCCAGGAACAGGCCCAGCTGCGCCCGTTCCTCAGGCTCCAGCTCCGCCAGGCTCTTGCCCTCGAACAGGGCCTCGCCGCCGGTGATCTCGTAGTTGTCCCGGCCGGCCAGCACATTGGCCAGGGTGGACTTGCCGGAGCCGTTGGGGCCCATGATGGCGTGCACCTCGCTCGGTTTCACGGTCAGGCTGAGGCCCTTGAGAATCGGTTCGCCGGCCACGGAGGCGTGCAGATCGCGAATTTCCAGCATGTAAATAACGCCTGTCTATTAACTGTCTAAGATGTTTCCCACTGCGTCTTGCCGCGATGGGCGAAGCCCGAGCCGGGCTTTCGCTGTCAACTGTCCACTATCAACTGTCAACTACCCAACCGCGCCCTCGAGGCTCACTTCCAGCAGCTTGCCGGCTTCCACCGCGAACTCCATGGGCAGCTCCTTGAACACTTCCTTGCAGAAGCCGTTCACGATCATGGAGATCGCCTTTTCCGGGTCGATACCGCGCTGCCGGCACAGGAACAGCTGGTCGTCACTCACCTTGGAGGTGGTGGCCTCGTGTTCCACGGTGGCGCTGGGGTGCTTGGTCTCGATGTAGGGGAAGGTGTGCGCGCCACAGGTGTCGCCCAGCAGCAGGGAGTCGCACTGGGTGAAGTTGCGCGCGTTCTCCGCCCGCGGGCCCATGCGCACCAGGCCCCGGTAGGCGTTGGAGCTCTTGCCCGCCGAGATGCCCTTGGAAACGATGGTGCTCTTGGTGTTGCGGCCCAGGTGGATCATCTTGGTGCCGGTGTCCGCCTGTTGGGCGTGGCGGGTCAGCGCCACCGAGTAGAACTCACCCACGGAGTTGTCGCCGCGCAGCACCACCGACGGGTACTTCCAGGTGATCGCGGAGCCGGTTTCCACCTGGGTCCAGCTGATCTTGGCGTTGTCGTGGGCGACGCCGCGCTTGGTCACGAAGTTGTAGATGCCGCCCTTGCCGTCCTCGTCGCCGGGGTACCAGTTCTGCACCGTGGAATACTTGATCTCGGCGCCGGGCAGGGCCACCAGCTCCACCACCGCCGCGTGCAGCTGGTTCTCGTCGCGCTGGGGCGCGGTGCAGCCTTCCAGGTAGCTCACGTAGCTGCCTTCGTCGGCGACGATCAGGGTGCGCTCGAACTGGCCGGTGTTGGCCTCGTTGATGCGGAAGTAGGTGGACAGCTCCATGGGGCAGCGCACGCCCTTGGGGATGTAAACAAAAGAGCCGTCGGTGAATACCGCCGAGTTGAGGCCGGCGAAGTAGTTGTCGCCCTTGGGCACCACGGAGCCCAGGTATTTCTTCACCAGCTCCGGGTGCTCGTGAACCGCCTCGGAGATCGAGCAGAAGATCACGCCGGCCTCGGCCAGCTTGCTCTTGAAGGTGGTGGCCACGGACACGGAGTCGAACACCGCGTCCACGGCGACGCCGGCCAGCATTTCCTGCTCGTGCAGGGGGATGCCCAGCTTCTTGTAGGTCTCGAGAAGCTCCGGGTCCACCTCGTCCAGGCTCTGCGGGCGATCTTCCATGCTTTTCGGTGCCGAATAGTAGGAGATCGCGTTCAGATCCACCGGCGGGTACTCCACGTGGGCCCAGTTGGGCTCCTGCATGGTCTGCCAATTGCGGTAGGCTTCCAGGCGCCATTCGAGCAGCCATTCCGGTTCGCCTTTCTTGGCGGAAATGGCGCGGATGACGTCCTCGCTGAGGCCCGGGGGCAGGGTGTCGGATTCCACCAGGGTGGTGAAGCCCGCCTCGTACTCGGAGCGGATGACTCTGTCCAGTTCGGAATTGTCGAGTTCGGCTTGGCTGCTCATAGTTCGTGGCTCATCTTTGCGAAGCACCGGTTCGGGAAGAGCCGGTCTTCGCGGAATACCAGAGTAAATTACTCAGGTATTATAGAGGATAAGGCGGCGAGGGGGAATCCGGTCGGGCAATACGTGCCATAGGGCGGGCCAACGGTATCATATTCGGCCCTTGATGCGTATAATCCGCCGGTTTCGGGCCCAAGGCCTTTTCCCCAAAGACCTATGCAATTCTGGAGTGATCAGACAGATGGCTGTTGAGCGTACCCTCTCTATTATCAAGCCCGATGCCGTGGCCAAGAACGCGATCGGCGAAATCCTGGGCCGGTTCGAGAAAGCGGGCCTGAAGGTGGTGGCGATGAAAATGCTGCACCTGAGCCGTGAGCAGGCCGAAGGCTTCTACGCCGAACACAAGGAGCGGCCCTTCTTCGGCGATCTGGTCGGCTTCATGACCAGCGGCCCGGTGACCGTGCAGGTGCTGGAAGGCGAGGACGCGGTGAAGAAAAACCGTGACCTGATGGGCGCCACCAACCCCAAGGACGCCGAAGCCGGCACCATCCGCGCGGATTTCGCGGAAACCATCGACGAAAACGCTGTCCATGGTTCTGATTCCACCGAATCCGCCGCCCGCGAAGTGGATTACTTCTTCGCCGACGAGGAAATCTGCCCGCGCACCCGCTAAGACGGGTGCCTGGAGGAGAAGCATGACTGCCCACGAGGTCAAGACCGACAAGGTGAATCTGCTCGGACTCACGCGCCCGGCCATGGAGGAGTTCTTCCTGGCCATGGGCGAGAAGAAGTTCCGTGCCCAGCAGGTGCTGAAGTGGATCCACCACCACCAGGTGGATGACTTCGAGCAAATGACCGACGTGGGCAAGGCCCTGCGCGAAAAACTCGCCCGCGTGGCGGAGATTCGCGGTCCCGAGGTGCTCCACGAGGGCATCTCCCGGGACGGCACCCGCAAATGGGTGTTCGAGGCCGACAACGGCGGCGCCGTGGAGACCGTGTTCATTCCCGACGGTCGCCGCGGCACCCTGTGCGTCTCCTCCCAGGTGGGCTGCGCGGTGGACTGCAGCTTCTGCTCCACCGGCAAGCAGGGTTTCCAGCGCGACCTGACCAGCGCCGAGATCATCGGCCAGGTGTGGCAGGCCAGCCGCTCTTTCGGGCCGCGCAAGAACCTGGGCGAGCACCCCATCACCAACGTGGTGATGATGGGCATGGGCGAGCCGCTGCTGAACTACGGGCCGGTCCTGGACGCCATGCGCATCATGCGCGACGACCTGGGCTACGGCATCAGCAAGCGCCGCATCACCCTGTCCACCTCCGGGGTGATCCCCAAGATTGATCAGCTCAGCGCCGACCTGGACGTGTCCCTGGCGCTGAGTCTGCACGCCCCCAACGACGAGCTGCGCAACGAACTGGTGCCGCTCAACCGCAAGTATCCGCTCAAGGAGCTGATGGCGGCGTGCAAGCGTTACAGCGACAACATCACCCATCGCCACAACACCATCACCATGGAATACGTGATGCTGCGCGATGTGAACGACAAGCCGGAGCACGCCCGCCAGCTGGTCAAGCTGCTCAAGGGCATCCCGGTGAAGGTGAACCTGATTCCCTTCAACCCGTTCCCCCATGCCGGCTACGACCGCTCCCGCAAGGCGGACATCCTGGCATTCCACAAATTCCTGAATGACAATGGCGTGCTTACCACGGTGCGCACCACCCGCGGCGATGACATCGACGCGGCCTGCGGCCAGCTGGTGGGCGAGGTGAAGGACCGCACCCGTCGCAGCGAGCGATGGAAGGCGTCCATTTTCCACCGCGCCGAACAACCGGACAGCAATACAGCGCCCGCGCAATGAGCCCTACGCTTCGACAGTTCGTCCTCATGCTTGCCCTCGCCGCCACCCTGGGCGCGCTGGGCGGCTGCATGACCGTTACCGAAGGGGGCGACGGCAACGAAGTGAACGTGCAGGAAGCGGTGGCCACCCGGGTGGCCGCCGGCATGAAGTACCTGCAGATGGGCAACCCCTCCGAGGCGCGGCGCCATTTCTCCCGCGCCCTGTCGCTCAACGACGACAGCGCCCAGGCACATAACGCCATGGCCCTGCTGTACAACTACGAGCGCGACCCGGAGCAGGAGGAATACCACTACCGGCAGGCGCTGCGCGCCGACCGCCGCTATTCCCCGGCGCTCAACAACTACGGCACGCTGCTGTTTTCCCAGGGGCGCTACCAAGAGGCCCTGGACAAGTTCAAGCGCGCCGCCAACGACCCCAATTACGAAGGCCGCGCCAGCGCGTTCAGCAACATGGGCGCGGCCTACAAGGCGCTCGGCAAGGCGGAGCAGGCCCGCGAGGCCTATGTCCGCTCCCTGCGTCTGAATCCCCGCTCCAGCCAGGTGCTGCTGGAGCTGGCCCGCCTCTACTACGACGACGGCCGGCCCAAGCTGGGCTGGGACTACTACCGCGACTACGAGCGCCGGGTGCGTCCACAGAGCGCCGAGGCGCTGTGGGTGGGCATTCGCCTGGCCGCGGCGCTCGGCAAGCGTGATCAGCAATCCAGTTACGAGCTGGCGCTGCAGAATCTCTACCCGGGCAGCCGGGAGTTCCGGCTCTGGCGGGACTGGCGCAACGGGCAGGAGGGAGCTGAATGAGCGTGGACGAAGAGGCCATGTTGCCCGGCGAGCGTTTGCGCCGGGCCCGGGAAGAACAGGGGCTGAGTCAGGACGAGGTCTCCAAGCATCTGAGGCTGTCGCTGTCCTACCTGCGCGCCCTGGAGGAAGACGACTACGACCGGCTCCCCGAGCCGCCGTTCATCAAGGGTTACCTGCGCAACTACGCCCGTTTCCTGGGGCTGCCCGCCGAGGAGCTGGCGCGCCGCTTCCAGCAGGAAGTGGACGCCCAGCATAGCGCCGAGGACCAGCGCGACCAGGAGGCCCTGGAGGACACCCCCCGGGGCAAGGAATGGCGCCTGCCGCTTCTGGTGGTGCTGGTGGTGGCGCTGGTGGTGGCCCTGGGCTGGTGGCTGTGGCCCCGGGACGGCGCGGTCCCCGGCGCCCCGGCGCCGGACGGCGGCGCGCCGGCGGAGGAGAGCGCCCCGGCGGACGGCGGCACCCCGGAGCCGGCGCTGCCCGAGGACAACGAGCCGGTGGCGCCCGCCGACGACACCCTGGAGCCCGCCCCCGAGAACGGCGGCGCCCCGGCCGGCGACACCGCGCCGCCCAGCCCGGACGGCAGCGGGCCGGCCCCGGCCCAGCCGATGTCACGGCCGCCGGCCGGTGAGTCCGAGCTGGCCGACGCCGGCACCCCGGACGCGGCCGCCGCCTCCGCCGCCGACCAACCTTCCCCGGCGGACGACGGCGTCGACCGCCTTCGTCTGTCTTTCTCCCGGGTTTGCTGGATCAAGGTGGTGGACGCCAGCGGCGCCACCCTCAGCCAGGGGCAGCGCCAGGCCGGCGACAGCGTTACCCTGGAGGGCGAGGCCCCGTTCCGGCTCACCGTGGGTGACGCCGCCGCGGTGTCCTCGGTGAGCGTCAACGGCGAATCCCTCGCCCTGCCCAGCCAGCGCTCCGGCGACGTGGTGCGTGTGACCTTGCCCTGAGCGCCCTTGTTCTCGACCCGGAACGCGCCCACATTCTCTACAGCCCGAACGTTTCAGGAAGCAGGTTATGGAACCGGAAATGACCATTCAGCGTCGCAAATCGCGCCAGATCCACGTCGGCAATGTGCCCGTGGGCGGCGACGCGCCCATCTCCGTGCAGAGCATGACCAACACCGACACCTGCGACGTGGACGCCACCGTGGCCCAGATCCAGGCCCTGGAAGGCGTGGGCGCGGACATCGTGCGCGTCTCGGTGCCCACCATGGAGGCCGCCGAGGCCTTCGGCAAAATCAAACGCCGGGTGGCGGTGCCGCTGGTGGCGGACATCCACTATGACTACAAGATCGCCCTCAAGGTGGCCGACGAAGGCGCCGACTGCCTGCGCATCAACCCCGGCAACATCGGCCGCGAGGACCGGGTGCGCGCGGTGATCGAATCCGCCCGGGACCACGGCGTGCCGATCCGCATCGGCGTCAACGCCGGCTCCCTGGAAAAGGAACTGCAGCGCAAGTACGGCGAACCCACCAGCGACGCCCTGGTGGAATCCGCCCTGCGCCACGCCGAGATCCTGGACCGCTACGACTTCCAGGACTTCAAGATCAGCGTCAAGGCCTCCAACGTCTTCATGACCCTGCAGGCCTACCGCAAGCTGGCCACCCAGATCGAGCAGCCCCTGCACCTGGGCGTCACCGAGGCCGGCACGTTCCGCTCCGGCACGGTGAAGTCCGCCGTGGCCCTGGGCGGCCTGCTGATGGAAGGCATCGGCGACACCATCCGCATTTCCCTGGCCACCGACCCGGTGGAGGAAATCCGCGTCGGCTTCGACATCCTCAAGAGCCTCAACCTGCGCAAGAAGGGCGTGAACATCATCGCCTGCCCGAGTTGCTCCCGGCAGAATTTCAACGTGATCGACACGGTCAACGAGCTGGAAGCGCGCCTGGAGGACATCAACGAGTCCGTGGATCTGGCGGTGATCGGCTGCCTGGTGAACGGCCCCGGCGAAGCCAAGGAAGCGGACATCGGCCTCACCGGCGGCACGCCCAACAACCTGTCCTATCTGGACGGCCAGAAGAGCCACCACATCAAGCAGGAAACCCTGGTGGACGAGCTGGAACGCATGGTGCGCGCCAAGGTGGAAAAGATGCGCGAGGACGAGGCCAAGGGCATCATCGCGCGCAGCGAATAATCGAATTTAAGGAAGGAGAACCGGTGAGCAAGAAGATCGCGTCGGTACGCGGCATGAACGATGTATTGCCCGAGCAGACCCCGCTCTGGCAGTGGCTGGAAGAGCGTGCCCGCGCCGTGCTCAACGCCTACGGGTACCGGGAAATCCGCATGCCCATCGTGGAGCGCACCGAGCTGTTCGCCCGTGGCATCGGTGAGGTCACCGACATCGTCGAGAAGGAAATGTACACCTTCGAGGACCGCAGCGGCGACAGCCTGACCCTGCGCCCGGAAGGCACCGCCGGCTGCGTGCGCGCCGCCGAGGAACACGGCCTGCTGTACAACCAGACCCAGCGGCTCTGGTACACCGGCCCCATGTTCCGCCACGAGCGCCCGCAGGCCGGCCGTTACCGCCAGTTCCACCAGATCGGCGTGGAAACCTTCGGCATGGCCGGCCCGGACATCGACGCCGAGGTGATCCTGCTCACCGCCCGCCTGTGGAAGGCACTGGGGCTGGCTGACCAGGTCACCCTGGAACTGAACACCCTGGGCGACCCGGACGACCGGGCCCGCTACCGGGACGCCCTGGTGGCCTTTTTGCGCGAGCACCGCGAGCGCCTGGACGAGGACTCCAAGAACCGCCTGGAGCGCAATCCCCTGCGGGTGCTGGACAGCAAGGACCCGGGCACCCGGGAAGTGCTCCAGGACGCGCCGCGCCTGGCGGACCACCTGGGCGACCAGGCCCGCGATCACTTCGAGCA
This sequence comes from Alloalcanivorax profundimaris, assembly GCF_015265435.1. GTDB lineage: Bacteria > Pseudomonadota > Gammaproteobacteria > Pseudomonadales > Alcanivoracaceae > Alloalcanivorax > Alloalcanivorax profundimaris. The sequence goes on from NZ_JABJWH010000004.1 coordinate 127,849, forward strand.
GCTCAAGGCGCTGCTGGAGGCCGCCGGCATCGAGTACGTGATCAACCCCAACCTGGTGCGCGGGCTGGATTACTACGGGCGAACCGTGTTTGAGTGGACCACCGACGCGCTGGGGGCCCAGGGCACGGTGTGCGCCGGCGGCCGCTACGACGGCCTGGTGCAGCAACTGGGCGGCAAACCCACCCCGGCGGTGGGCTTCGGCATGGGGCTGGAACGCCTGGTGCTGCTGCTGGAAAAGCAGGGTCAGGAACTGCCCGGCCCGGTGGCGATCTATATTACCGCCATGGGCAATGTGCAGGCCCAGGCACTGGCCCTGGCCGAGCGTCTGCGCGACGCCCTGCCGGGCGTCGGCATCCAATGCCATTGCGGCGGCGGTGGCTTCAAGAGCCAGATGAAGAAAGCGGACCGCAGTGGCGCCCGCTACGCGCTGATTCTGGGCGAGGACGAAGTGGCCGCCGGGCAGGTGGCGGTGAAACCGCTGCGTGAACAAGACGAGCAACAGCAACTGAACGAGGACGAGGTGGCCCACTGGTTGGCCGCCCGCCTGGCCGACTAAGGAGAAACTGGGGTGGTCGACTACATCCGCGACGAAGAAGAACAGGCCGAACGGCTCAAGGAATGGTGGCAGAAGAACGGCACCGCCACCATCATCGTGATCGTGCTCGCCATCGGCGCGCTGCTCGGCTGGCGCCAGTGGCAGGATCACAGCGCCGGCCAGGCCGGCGAGGCGTCGCAACATTACGAAGCCATGATGACGGCGCTCGGCCAGCAAGGCGACGCGGACCTGGTCCGCAACGCCGCCGATACCCTGATCAAGGATTTCGGTGGCAGCGCCTACGCCGACTACGCACACCTGGCCCTGGCCAAACTCGCCGTGGACGACGGTGATCTGGGCGCCGCCGCCGAACAGCTCACCACCGTGGCCGAGGACCCGGCCACCCGCGAGCTGGAATACACCGCGCGCCTGCGGCTGGCCCGTGTCCTTGTCGCCCAGGGCGAACTGGACGCCGCCGGCGAGCAGATCGCGCGCACCTTCCCGGAGGCCTGGCAAGGCCAGGCGCTGGAGCTGAAGGGGGACATCGCCAGCGTCCGGGAAAACTGGGACGCGGCCCGCGCCGCCTACGGCGACGCTTTGGAAGCGCTGGACGAAGGCGCCGCCCGGGACCGCGTGCAAATGAAACTCGACGATCTGAAGTCCCAATCGTGAGCCTCTATTCGTGAAATATTCGTTTTCCGCCCCCGCGGCCGCCGTACTGCTTTGCGTGATGGCGCTGGCCGGTTGCTCCAGCAACCCCAACGCCATCGAACCCAACCCGCTGCCGGACTTCGAGAAGCGCTTCGACGTGGACCGGCTATGGCGCTCCGGCGCCGGTGACGGCGTCGAGGAAAGCGCCGTCACCCTGCGCCCGGCGGTCACCGCCCAGCGCGTGTTCGCCGCCGACATCCACGGCCGCGTGTACGGCTTCGACCGGGAAAAAGGCAAGCGCCAGTGGCGCGCCAAGACCGGCGACCGCATCTCCGGTGGCCTGTACGCCGGCTACGGCCAGGTGCTCTACGGCACCCGCGAAGGCGAGGCGGTGGCCCTGGACGCGGAAACCGGCGAGGAACTCTGGCGCACCCCGGTGAGCAGCGAGATCATGGCCGAGCCCACCAGCAACGGCCTGCTGGCCATCTTCCAGACCATCGACGGCCACGTGCAGGCCCTGGACGCGGAAACCGGCGAACAGGTCTGGGACTACGAAACCACGGTGCCCAACCTGACCCTGCTGGGCGGCGCCCAGCCGGTGATCGAGAGCGGCCGGGTCTACGCCGGCTTCGCCAGCGGCAAGGTGGCCGCCATCGAGCTGGAAACCGGCGCCCCGGTGTGGGAGCGGCGCGTGGCCGAGCCGACTGGCCGCTCCGAGCTGGACCGCCTGGTGGACGTGGACTCCAGCCTGCTGGTGGAAAACGGCGGCGTGTTCACCGCCACCTTCCAGGGCAAGCTGGCCGTGCTCGACTGGGAAAACGGCCGCCCCTACTGGAACAAGGATCTCTCCAGCCACCAGGAACTGAGCTCCTACCTGGGCTCGCTGTTCGTCTCCGACAGCGATGGCCTGGTGCGCGCCGCCGAGCAGCGCAGCGGCAGCTTCCTGTGGCAGCAGGACAAACTCTACGGCCGCCGCCTCACCGGCACCGTGGTCCAGGACGGCTTGGTGGCGGTCGGCGATTTCGAGGGCTACCTGCACTGGATGGACGCGGACACCGGCGAACTGGTGGCCCGTTACCACCATGACGGCGACCCGTTCGCCGGCACCCCGGTGGTCTACGACGAGGTGCTCTACGCCCTGAGCGCCGACGGCAAGCTGGCCGCCTACCGCCTCGAAGAGCGGGACTGACCCTGAATGAAACCGGTAATCGCCCTGGTGGGGCGCCCCAATGTGGGCAAATCCACCCTGTTCAACCGCCTCACGCGCACCCGCGATGCCATCGTGGCGGACTTCCCCGGGCTCACCCGGGACCGCCAGTACGGTGACGGCAAGCTCGGCGAACGCCCCTACACGGTGGTGGACACCGGCGGCATCGGCGAGAGCGAGGAGGGCATCGACCGGCCGATGACCGACCAGGCCCGCCAGGCGGTGGGCGAAGCGGACGCGGTGCTGTTCCTGGTGGACGGCCGCGCCGGCCTCACCGCCGCCGACGAACAGGTGGCCATGGAGCTGCGCAAGCTGCCCAAGCCGGTGTTCCTGGTGGTCAACAAGACCGACGGCCTGGACCCGGAAACCGCCATGGCGGACTTCTACGCCCTGGGCCTCACCGACCTGTTCCCGATCGCCGCCGCCCACGGCCGTGGCGTGCGCGCCATGGTCAACACGGTGCTGGACGCCTTCCCGGACGCCGAGGACGAAGAGGCCGTCCCCGAGGACCCGGACACCGTGCGCGTGGCGGTGCTGGGCCGGCCCAACGTGGGCAAGTCCACGCTCATCAACCGCATCCTCGGCGAGGAGCGGGTGATCGTCTACGATCACGCCGGCACCACCCGCGACAGCATCGAGGTGCCCTTCACCCGCCAGCCCAAGGACGGCGGCGACCCCCGCGACTACGTGCTGATCGACACCGCCGGCATCCGCCGCCGCGGCAAGGTCCACGAGGCGGTGGAAAAATTCTCCGTGATCAAGGCCCTGCAGGCGGTGGACGCCGCCCAGGTGGTGGTGCTGGTGGTGGATGCCCGCGACGGCATCACCGACCAGGACCTGCACCTGCTCGGCTATGTGCTGGAAGCCGGCCGCGCCCTGGTGGTGGCGGTGAACAAATGGGACGGCCTGGAGCCGGACCACCGGCAATGGGTGAAAACCGAACTGGAACGGCGCTTGCATTTCGTGCCCTGGGTGAAGGTGCACTTCATCTCGGCGCTGCACGGCACCGGCGTGGGGGATCTGTTCGGCTATGTGGAGCGGGCCTGGGAATCCGCCTTCCTCAAGCTCGGCAGCAACGCGCTGACGCGGATGCTGCAGGACATCACCCACAGCCATCCGCCGCCGCGCAACGGCCGCTTCCGGGCCAAGCTGCGCTACGCGCACCTGGGCGGCTCCAACCCGCCCACGGTGGTGATCCACGGCAACCGCACCGAGTCGCTGCCGAACAGCTACCAGCGTTATCTGGAAAACCGCTTCCGCGAGCTGCTGAAGATTGAAGGTTCGCCGATCCGGCTGGAACTGAAATCCGGTGACAACCCCTACGAGGGGCGCAAGAATCAGCTCACCGACCGCCAGATCAAGCGCAAGAGGCGCATGATGAAACACGTCAAGAAATAACCGTCCGGCGCGGCGCCCGGCCCCAGGGATAAGGGTCGGGCGCCGCGCCGGATGTCCGGGGGAACAGGGGTGCATTGCTACCGGGGGTTGCGATCGCTGCTGACAGGGCTGGCGCTGTGGCCGGCGTTGGCCATGGCATCACCGTTTGAACAGGGCGAGGCACCGCGCGTGCTGACGCCGGCGCGCCTGGACCAGCCGGTCTCCGAGGTGCCCGCCAGCGTTACCGTCATCGACCGCGAACTGATCCTCGCCAGCGGCGCCCGCGAGCTCTACGAGGTGATGCGCCTGGTGCCCGGCATGAGCGTGGCCAAGGCGGACGGCAACCTGCCCTCGGTGGCCTACCACGGCACCCAGGCCCGCGATCAGCGCCGCATGCTGGTGCTGGTGGACGGCCGCAGCGTCTACCAGCCCGGCTTCGCCCGGGTGAACTGGAACGCCATCCCCGTGGCCCTGGAGGACGTGGAGCGCATCGAGGTGACCCGGGGCCCGGCCTCCGCCGCCTACGGCGCCAACGCCTTCACTGGCGTGATCAACATCATCACCCGCGACCCCCGCGACGTGGACGGCCAGCAAACCCGGGTGCGCGCCGGCAACAACGGCATCCTCGACAGCCGCGTCGCCGCCGCCCACCAGTTCGACAACGGCGCCTGGCGCCTGAGCCTCAACGACCGCCGCGACCACGGCTACGACGCCGACCTGCCGCCCCTGGACACCGGCGACGCCAAGCGCGTCACCACCCTCAACGGCCGCTCCGTGTGGGAGCTCAACCCCCGCGATACCTTCACGGTGCACGCCGGCGGCAGCCGCACCCGCCTGGACCGCCCCAACGAACGGGGCCTGGAAGCCATCGCCGACTACCGCGACGACAGCCAGGAGCGCGCCGAACGCGCCTTCCTGGGCCTGGAATGGCAGCGCCAGGTGTCGCCGCGCCACCAGTTCAAGGTGAGCCTCTACGGCCAGTACAACAACGAGGACATCAACCTGGACCTGTGCTACCGGGACCCGATCACCGGCACCCAGGGCCCCGGCGGCGGCCTCTACTACTCCAAGGAGCTGCGCGACCTGTACCTGGCCAACGGCGGTGACATCGGCCAGACCCTGGCCAGCGCCGCCGCCGACCCGGCCATCCAGAACCGCTACGCCACCCTGCAGGCCAGCGGCGGCGGGCCCTTCTGCGGCACCGGCTACCTGGACGTGCGCGAGGAACGCTACGACCTGGAGCTCCAGGACACCCTGCAATTGCGCCCCTGGGCGCGGTTGGTGGCGGGCCTCAACCTGCGCCAGGACCGGGCCCGGTCCCAGGCGTTCCTGTCCGGCACCGCCGAGAACCTGAGCCACCGCCTGTTCACCAGCCTGGCGCTGAAACCCCTGCCGCCGGTGACCGTGAACCTGGCCGGCTTCTGGGAGCACGACGACATCAGCGGCGCCCACTTCAGCCCCCGCGCCGGGGTCAACTGGGAAGTGCTGCCCGGGCACACCCTGCGCGCGGTCTACGCCCGCGCCCTGCGCACCCCGGACATCTACGAGGACCAGGCCCGCATCAACCTGCCGATCAGCGGCCTGTCCGGCCCCTACGGCGACCGCCAGGGCCTGCTCGGCTGGGACCCGGCCTATTTCTTCGTCACCCAGCGCAGCCCCGGCACCCTGGACCCGGAGCGCATCCGCTCCCGGGAGCTGGGCTACTACGGGCGCTTCGCCGTGGGCGGTATGGGCGGCTTCGAGCTGGACGTGCGCTATTTCCAGGAAGAACTCTGGGACCTGGTCAGCGGCGCCCTCAACCCGTTCAACTTCGAGCCGAACAATAACGGTGAGGTGTCCCACCGGGGCACAGAGGCGCAGCTGAGCTGGCGCCCCTCCGGCCGCCACCTGCTGCGGCTCACCGGGGCGCACATCCACACCCGCGCCACCAGCGCCACCGAAACGCGCCTGGCCGCCCGGGACAGCGCCGGCGCCCTGTGGCTGTGGCGGTTCCGCCGGGACTGGTGGTGGTCCACCGGCTATTACCTGGCGCGGGACTACAACGATTACCCCTTCGAGCGCCTGGACGCCCAGCTCGGCTGGCGCCAGCGGCTGGCCGGCGCCGAATGGGAATGGCGGCTGCAGGTACAGCAGCCGCTCAACAGCGAACCGGTGGTGTTCGCGGAAAACGAGTATCAGGATGATCAACGCTACTGGCTCACGGTTACCGTGAACTTCTAGCGTCGAACCCAGCGAGGGGACCATGAAGGACGCGACAGGCAGCACAGGACGGAGCCTCGGGATTGCCCGCCTCGGGCGCGCGATCTGCGTGCTGCTGGCCGCCGCCCTGTGGGCGGTGCCGGCCTGGGCGGAGCCCCTGACGGTGCGCCTGCGCGCCGAGGACCCGGCCGTGGCGGAACGCTTCGTCGCCGCCCTGGACAGCGTCGGCGGCGGCCGCGTCACCCTGGTGGAGCAGGGCGCCGACGTCACCCTGGCCCTGGGCGAAACCGCCTTCCGCGCCGAACTCGCCGTCCCCGGCCGCGGGCCGCTGCTGGGGCTGGCGGTGCCGCGCTCCGCCGCCGGGCTGGTGACCCCGGGCTGCGATTGCTCCGCCATCTGGCGCGGCGTGCCCCTGGCCACCCAACTGGCGCTGATCGACGCCCTGATGCCCGAGGCCGGCCGGGTCGGCGTGCTGCTCGGGCCGGCCAGCGCCTGGGCGCCGCCGCTCAGCATGCCGCGTGGCCGCCTGCTGGAGGCGGTGCTGGTGCCCCGCCCGGACCGCCTGGCGCCGCTGTTGCGCCGCTACCTGCCGGATTGGGACGCCCTGCTGCTGCCCGACGACGAGGCCCTGTTCGGCCCCGGCGCCGCCAAGCTGGTGCTGCTCACCAGCTACCGCCAGCGGGTGCCGGTGTTCGGCCCCGGCGCCGACTTCGTGCACGCCGGCAGCGTCGCCAGCGCCTACCTGGACCTGAGCGACCTGGCCCGCGCCGCCCTGGAACGGCTGGAGGCCCGCCGGCGCCACGGTGAATGGCCGGCCCAGGGCTTCGCCGGCCACTACTCCCTGGCGGTGAACGACCACGTGGCCCGCGCCTACGACCTCAACCTGGTCGAGCGGGCGCGGCTGGAGCGCATTCTGGAGACTTCGCCATGAGATTGACCGGCGGCATTCGCCGACAGCTGCAATGGCTCGGGGTGATCCCCGCCCTGATCATGCTGGTCCTGGTGCTGGTGGCCCTGACCTGGCAGCGCTTCCAGGACGCCGACAACGAGGTGCGCCAGCTGGGCGGCTTCCTGGCCCAGCAAATGGCCGCCGGCGCCGAATACGGGGTGCTCGCCGGCAACGTTTCCGACCTGCGCCGCCAGGCGCGCATGGTGCTGGAGCGCCCGGACGTGCGCTACGTGGCCTTCCTGGACGAAAACGGCGAGCCGCTGCTGCGCGCCGGCGAATCCCGGGACGACACCGGCGCCGTGCTCGCCTTCCACGCCGGCATCTACCGGCAGCCGGCGCTGATCGGCGGCGGCCTGGACACCGCCGACGGCGAGCCGGACCGCATCGGCGAGGTGGTGCTGGGCCTGTCCCGGGGCCGTATTCTGGCGCGCCAGAAGGAGATTCTGGTGGCCAGCCTGCTGCCGGCCCTGCTGGCGGTGGTGGTGGGCCTGCTGATCGCCCGCTACCTGGCACGGCGCATCGCCGAGCCGGTGAGCCATTTGTCGCGGCTGGTGCGGGTGATCCGTGGCGGCGACTACCAGGCCCGCGGCACCCGTCCCCTGGAAGGGGAGCTGGCGGACCTGCAGACCAACATCAACGACCTGGCCGCCGGCCTGGAGCAGGCCCGCGAGGACCAGCAGAACGCCATCGCCGAGCTGCGCGACGCCCACCGCCAGGCCCAGCAGGCCAGCCAGGCCAAGAGCGACTTCCTGGCGATGATGAGCCACGAACTGCGCACCCCCATGAACGGCGTGCTCGGCATGCTGCAGCTACTGGAAACCACCCGCCAGAACGACGAGCAGCGCGAGTACACCGAGGCCGCCCTGGAATCCACCGGCCACCTGCTGGAAGTGATCAACGACATCCTCGATTTCTCGCGCATCGAGGCCGGCCGCATGGAAGTGGAGCAGACCTTCTTCGCGCCGGTGCCGCTGCTCAACAACTGCGTCGGCACCTTCCGCTACCTGGCCCGGGAGAAGGGCCTGTTCCTGCGCCTGGAAGGCGCCGCCTGCCTGGCGGACCTGGAGATCCGTTCCGACCCCACCCGCCTGCGGCAGATCCTCAGCAACCTGATCTCCAACGCGGTGAAATTCACCGACGCCGGCGGCATCCGCGTGCAGGTGAGCATCTGCGACCAGCACCAGGACATGATCGACCTGGCCATCGACGTGCGCGACACCGGCATCGGCATCAGCCCGGAACAACGCGAGAAGCTGTTCCGCGCCTTCTCCCAGGTGGATTCCTCCGCCTCCCGGCGCTTCGGCGGCACCGGCCTGGGGCTGGTGATCGCCCGCCGCCTGGCGCAGATCCTGGGCGGCGACCTGACCCTGATCAGCGAACCGGGGGAGGGCAGCTGCTTCACCCTCAGCCTGCGCGTGCGCACCCGCCCGGCGGTGCTCACCGAGACCAATCAACGGGAGCGCCGCCCCGAGCGGCTGCGCGGCCGGGTGCTGCTGGTGGAAGACAACGAGGTGAACCGGCTGGTGGCCCGGCGCATGCTCGAGCACCTGGGCCTGGAAGTGGTCACCGCCGGCGACGGCGCCAGTGCCCTGGCCCTGGCCGGCGAGCAGCACTTCGACTGTATTCTCATGGACGTACAGATGCCGATCATGGACGGCCTGGAAGCCACCCGCGCCCTGCGCCGCCGGGAACGGGAAAACGGCCGCGACCCGGTGCCCATCGTGGCGCTCACCGCCAACGCCATGTTCGAGGAACGCCAGCGCTGCCTGGCCGCCGGCATGGACGCCCACCTGGCCAAGCCGTTCCGCCGCAACCTCCTGGCCAACCTGCTCAGCCGCTTCCTCGCCGCCGCCTGATACTTTGTTGTAGGAGCGACTTCAGTCGCGATAGGGCCTAGGAAGCACGCCCCACCGCCGCAATCGCGACTGAAGCGGAACGCCGCCCGGTCGCTCCTTGTATGTTCGATCTGGAGATTTAGGTAAGGTTTAGCCCGGTTACCGGGGAGGCCGTTCGCTCCTGGAAGCAGCGCAG
>NZ_JABJWH010000036.1 GCF_015265435.1 Alloalcanivorax profundimaris
GAAGACCGATACCCCGTTCGATTCGGCCCGCCTTTTTCAAACCGCTGGCCTGCAAAACGCTTGACCGCGAACAGGGTATCTACAAGGGCGGTGCTACAGGATCGTCAGAGTGTAATCCGCCGCCTGGAAGTACTCCTGTTCCTGCTCCAGGTCCGCCTGGGTCAGCGGATGCTCCTCCAGCCAGCCGGCCGGGAACGCCAGCGTCAGGGCGCGCTCGTCAGCGCTCAGGGTGAGCGGCGGCACCGGGGCATCGTTGCGGGCATGATGCAGCCGGCACGCAAGCCGCAGGATCAGACACAGCCGTAACCAGCGGGTCTGCTCGTCCTCGGGGCATTCGGCCAGGGTCGAGAGCGGCAGCTTGCGACGGTGACCGCGCACCAGCAGCGCCACCGCCTGCTGTTCTTCCCGGGAAAAACCGGGCAGATCCGAGTGGGTCACCAGATAGGCGCCGTGCTTGTGGAACTGGCTGTGGGACACCGCCAGCCCCAGCTCGTGGAGCAACGCGCCCCAGCGCAGCGTATCGGCGGCGCGCTCGTCATCCAGCCCCCAGGTGGCGGCCACCTGGTCATGGAGCCCCCGGGCGGTGGTCGAGACCCGCTCCGCCTGGGCCCGCTCCACGTGATAGCGGTTGAGAATCGCCTGGATGCTGCGCTCGCGCACGTCCTCATGGCTGAACCGACCGAGCAGATCGTAGAGCAGGCCCTCGCGCAGCGCGCCGCTGGACACCTGCATGTGCGTCAGCCCCAACTGCTCGAAAATACCCAGCAGGATGGCCAGACCGGAGGCGAAGATCGGCTTGCGGTCCTCGCGCAGCCCTTTCAGGGAGAGCGCATCCGAATTGCCCGCCTTGATCGCCTTGCGACGGGCCTTTTCCAGGCCTTCCAGGGAGACCCCCTCGACGCTCCAGCCATTTTCCTCGCACACCTGGGCGATCGCCTTCACCGTGCCGGACGCGCCCACCGCCTGGGCCCAGCCCAACCGCCGGTAGTTGGTCTCGATGGAAAGCACTTCCTGCCGGGCGGCGGTAACCGCCTTGCGAAACGCCGCCTCGGTGATGCGCCCCTCCGGAAAGAAGCGCTGGCCGTAGCTGACGCAGCCCATGTGCAGGGACTCGGTTTCGGCGGCCTCGAAACGCTCGCCGATGATCAGCTCCGTGGAACCACCGCCAATGTCCACCACCAGCCGGGTGCCGGCGTCATCGGCCAGGCTGTGGGCCACCCCCAGATAGATCAGGCGCGCCTCTTCGCGGCCCGCCACCACCTCGATATCGTGGCCCAGCTGAGCCTCCGCGCGAGCGATAAAACGGCTTGAATTACGGGCCATGCGAAGTGTGTTAGTGCCCACTACGCGCACATTGCCCCGGGGCACGCCGGCGATCCGCTGAGCGAAGCGGCCCAGGCATTCCAGCGCCCTTTCCTGGGCGGCGGCGTCCAACTGATTATCCGGCGTCAGGCCGGCGCCGAGCTGCACTTTTTCGGAGAGGCTTTCCAGAATCCGCACCTCGCCCTGGGCCTGGCGGGCCACCACCATGTGGAAGCTGTTCGACCCCAGATCGATGGCGGCCATGTGTTCGGGTTGTCGCAAAACCGTCCTCCTCGGCGGATTCGGCCGGCGCCTCCATAGGCGGCCGCTGTCGGCACCATTGCCCGGCGCGCTTGAAATCCGCGCCCCAGACCCTGATATTAATGACCCTCTGCATTGCCATGATCGCATGGCGTGCCCCACATCCCGCGAGCCTAGCAGGAGATTTCAATGAGCGGCGAGATTATCAACGTGACCGACGCGGATTTCGAGGAGAAAGTCCTGAAAGCCGACGGCCCGGTTCTGGTGGACTACTGGGCGCCCTGGTGCGGCCCGTGCAAGATGGTGGCGCCGATCCTGGAGGATCTCTCCGGCGAATACGCGGACAAGCTGACCATCGCCAAGCTGAACATCGACGACAACCCGGAAACGCCCAAAAAATACGGCGTACGTGGCATCCCCACCCTGACCGTGTTCAAGAACGGCGACGTGGAAGCCACCAAGGTGGGCGCGCTTTCCAAGTCCCAGCTCACCGCCTTCCTGGACAGCACGCTCTGAACCGGGACCGGTAACCGGCCCAGCCCCGTGGGGACCAGCGCAAATGGTTGGCTTCACGGGCTGGACAGCCCCCGAACCCGATGGTACATTCCCGAATCAGCGTATTCGCACCCTCTGGCAGGGATCACCGTTTTGTCCGTTTTGCGCCTTTCCGGCAAACGTCCTTAACGGGGTAATCACCGCCGCCGGCCCCTGAGAATCAGGCCCCGCCGCACGGTGATTCGCAAGGGTCACATCTTTACTCGTTCCCGTTTGATGCGTCAGGCCATGTCCGGCCCCCCTTATTGCTTTGGTAAGGGCCGCCGAAACAGGGCCCAGCGAATGCACGCCATTTTTGGATCCGAAAAACGAATCAATTAGAGCATCCCGAGGCCCGTCGGCCCGGATGCGCCGGACCATCGAGACACCACCCCATGGTGCATCCCGTCAATTCATTTCTGGACACCCTGTAAAACTCCAATGAATCTAACCGAACTGAAACAGAAGCCGATCGGCGAACTGCTGGATATTGCCAAGGAACTCGGCCTGGAGAACCTGGCGAGAACCCGCAAACAGGACGTAATCTTCTCCATCCTCAAGAAAGCCGCCAAGAACGGCTCCGACATCTACGGCGACGGGGTTCTGGAGATCCTGCAGGACGGGTTCGGTTTCCTCCGCTCCGCGGAAGGCTCCTACCTGGCCGGCCCGGACGACATCTACGTCTCCCCCAGCCAGATCCGGCGCTTCAACCTGCGCACCGGCGACACCATTTCCGGCAAGATCCGGCCCCCCAAGGATGGCGAACGCTACTTCGCCATGCTCAAGGTCAACGAGATCAACACCGACCGCCCGGAAAACGCCAAGAACAAGATCCTGTTCGAGAACCTGACGCCGCTGTTCCCCACGGAACGCTTCGTCATGGAAATCGGCAACGGCTCCACCGAGGACATCACCGCCCGGGTGATCGACCTTGTGGCGCCGATCGGCAAAGGGCAGCGCGGCCTGATCGTCGCCCCGCCCAAAGCCGGTAAGACCATGCTCCTGCAGAACATCGCCCACTCCATCGCCCGCAACAATCCCGAAGCCCACATGATCGTGCTGCTGATCGACGAGCGGCCCGAGGAAGTGACCGAGATGTCACGCACGGTGCGCGGCGAAGTGGTGGCCTCCACCTTCGATGAACCGCCGGCCCGCCACGTGCAGGTCGCCGAGATGGTGATCGAGAAAGCCAAGCGGCTGGTGGAGCATAAACAGGACGTGGTGATCCTGCTCGACTCCATCACCCGTCTGGCGCGCGCCTACAACACCGTGCAGCCCAGCTCCGGCAAGGTGCTCACTGGTGGTGTCGACGCCCACGCCCTGGAAAAACCCAAGCGCTTCTTCGGCGCCGCCCGGAACATCGAGGAAGGTGGCAGCCTGACCATCCTCGCCACCGCCCTGGTGGAAACCGGCTCCAAGATGGACGAAGTGATCTACGAGGAGTTCAAGGGCACCGGCAACATGGAACTGCACCTGGACCGCAAGGTCGCCGAGAAGCGCGTGTTCCCGGCCATGAACATCAAACGCTCCGGCACCCGCCGCGAGGAGCGACTGGTCAGCGAGGACGAACTGCAGAAAATGTGGATCCTGCGCAAGGTCCTGCACCCCATGGACGAAATCGGCGCCATGGAATTCCTCATCGACCGCATGAAGCAGACCAAGACCAACGCGGAGTTCTTCGACTCCATGAAGCGCAAGTAACACCGGCGGTCTTTCCGCAAGACCCCGTAACGCAAAACGCCCCGGTCATCGCCGGGGCGTTTTGCGTTTGAGACTGTGTTCATAACGCTCACGCACGCTCAAACGCCGGTGTTCAGCCGTGCCCTTGTAGCGCCGCGGAAAGGGCACCCGATGGATGGGTTACTCGGGCCGGAACGAACTGAAACAGCTGGTCAAGCAAAGTTAATCCCAACCAGACCGCTTGGGGTCCGTTTGTTCCCGAAATTCGTCTGATAATTCCGCGAGCAAGGATTCTTCAGCAAGGCCCCTAGTGCGAATTACCGTGAGCTGCATCGGGGCATTGGAGCGGCTGTGATCATCAAATATTGACGACATTTCCCTGTCGCGGTTTTGAACAAGCTTGTAAAGCCGTCGATAGCGATTGTGAACATGGTCGTCCGAGTTGGAGATGACGTCTTCAAACTCGTCAAGAGCCTGAGTGCAGAACCGCTCAATGGCTCTTTCCTTTATGGCCTTGAACTTCTTCCAATCACTCTCTTTCATGGCTCCCTCTTGTGGCCAACGTCCTTAAAAACCGGCACCGCAGGCGTCCGAGTGCCGTCCATTGTTAACGCGCCCTTTTCCACAATACGTCATAGAAGAGCATACGAAACCGAAGCCGGGACAATGATGCCTAACAGAAGCACAGCCCCTACCCGCTTAAACAGCCCTTCTGGCCATCTCCATATTATGCTGACCAGCCCGAGCGAAGCGATTCCTGCTGGAATCAAACCTTGAGCCTTGAATACAGCGGCCATCCATAGCACGTATAGCCCCAAAACCGGCAAGAGAAAAATTAATCTCGAAAGTTCCTTTCCTTCTTCCAACCACTGAGACTCCGTCTCCTTCACGGGCCCCCTGGCCCATGAACCCTTTCGTTTCCGCATTTTTCCCTCGACTTTTTTAGCACTAACGCCTGCGTTAAGGCGCACTTGAGTCGATGGCCGCGTTTGCAGTAGCAAACGTGGGTAGCGAGTCAAATGTCGCCTGCAACACTTTGCTAGTCCTGGCCTTCAGCAAGGTCCACCCCGCCAAATTCAGCAACGATGCTTGGCGACCACAATCGCCAGGCGATCCATCCCAATAAGGTCGACATGCCAAGCGCAACTAACGCCGTCGCCACCCTCATTACCTTCATCATGGATTCGAAGTGAGCTTGAAACTCCGACGGAGCGTCCGGTGGAATGGGCATTTGCGACATGAAGGTTTGTTGAAGAACCAGCCCTCCAAGATTCCAAAACACTCCGAGAAGCATGAGGGCGATGAACGTGATGCGAGCCCAATTTTCCTTTTAAGGAGGCCGACGGAAGATGCAAGAGTGCCCAGACACACGGCCAGAAATGCTGCAAATATGAGTTCAATGTGTCCAAACATGAACATTGCTGCGGCTGGCATTTGTTCCACGGCTTGACCTGACATGTGTTGCTTCATCTCATCCATTGGCATTGCGAGGTGCAACATCAAGTTCTGAAGAAGCGCAATTAATGAGGCAAAACCACTTAGCACAATAAAGATCCACGCAACCACGGTTACAAAGTTAGAGCGGGGAGTGCTTGCGATAGACATTGATCTTTTCCTCGGAGGGGCTAACGCCAGCCAGCACGCGGCTACGGAATTGAGGCGAAGCCACAATGCAGTAGGCGTCGCGTGCCTGGCCTTATTAGGGCTAGGGAACCTCTGAAAAACTCCCCGACTTTGCCATAATCAGGACTTTCTCTCAGCCACTAGCCGGAACTGCCATGAGCCAGCTGACCTTTGCCGAAGCCGAATACGAACACAAGAAGCGCAAGACCCGGCGGGAAGTGTTCCTTGAGAAGTTGGATCAGTTGCTACCCTGGAAGGCGCTGGAGTCTACGATTGCTGTCTATTATGCCTCTGGCAGCACTGGCCGGCCGCCGTATGCGCTATCGAGCATGCTGCGCATCCATGTCATGCAGATCATCTACAACCTGAGCGATCCGGCGATGGAAGATGCCTTGTATGAAATCGAGTCCATGCGCCGTTTTGCAGGGGTTCGCCTCTCTCGGGTTCCTGATGAGACAACGATCCTGAACTTCCGACACTTGTTGGAACAGCACAATCTTGGCAAGAAGCTGTTCAAGAAGATCAACCGCCAGTTGGCACGACACGGGCTGATGGTTCGTGAAGGCAGCATCGTTGATGCGACGATTATCGAAGCCCCCAGCTCGACGAAGAACAAGGAAAAGGCCCGTGATCCGGAGATGCATCAGACCAAGAAAGGCAATCAATGGCATTTTGGGATGAAGTGTCATATTGGTGTCGATGACACAGTGGGTCTGATTCATAGTCTTGCCACTACTGCCGCCAATGAACATGACCTGACGGCATCAGGCCAGCTTCTGCATGGCAAAGAGAAGCGGGTCTGGGGAGATGCGGGTTATTGCGGTATCGAGAAACGCGAAGAGCACAAGAGACGTAAAGTGGATTGGTTTATCGCTGAGCGGCCGGGTAAGCGCGCCACGATGTCGAAGGTGGCAAAGGAATGCGAAACCATCAAAGCCAGCGTGCGGGCCAAGGTGGAGCATCCCTTCCGAGTGATCAAAGGCATGTTCGGCTACAGCAAGGTTCGCTACCGGGGGCTGGCGAAGAATACCAACCGACTCTATTTTCTAGCGGGGCTGCACAACCTGTTGAGAGTGAAACGGGTGTTGCTGCCCTAGGGGCAGTGCGCCTGATTGCCGCCAAAACGCGGCAATCAGGCGAAAAAATGAACACTCAAGAGTGAGTTGTGGCCACCATTTGATGGTAGAAGCTGATTGAAAACCGCAAACGTCAAAAGAAGGAGTTATTCAGACCTTCCCTAGTGCAGCAATTGGCACGAAACATTGCCATTGTTCACCTTTATGTACTTACGCTGCTCAAGGTCTTTCACAATTGAGCTCAGCTGCTGTTCAGATAGCTTCTCTGTTAAAAGGGAATTGATGGTGTTGGAGAGTGTCTTCACTTTGCGGGGTCGAGATTGACCCCGGCCTGCCAGGTTTTTTACGATGGCAGACACCATATCGTCGGTAGAGGTAGCCGTTGACATTCTTACTACGGGAATTTCAGCCAAGTCTCGCTCACGCTGGATTTTGATACCACGCGATTTGAGATGCTTTATCAGCGTGTCAAAACCAGTATCGCGGGAGATGATGTGAAAGTCGGCTCCCGAGTCCTGTGCCGCCAACTCGCCAATGTAATAGGCGATGTGAAAGTCGAGAGCATTTTTGCCGATTCCCGTAATTTTGATATACCGCGCAGCATCCCCAAGGCCCTGCATCGCTGCGGCCAGATCAAACGGTATCTTTACTTGGTTAGCACCAACGAAAACAACCACCTTGAAAGGGTGATGCTTGAGAACCTCCAGGTTACTGGGCTGTACATTCTCAAAATCTATCAGAACATAGTTTGTTGCCAAGCAGACTCTCCTTGTTTTTGGGCCTAACGCTTTTCTTCAGCGGCCAAGTCGTGCTGGCGTGTCTTTTGCGCTTTTTGCAAAAGACATGACAGTACGACTTGGTCCGACTGTAAGAATTTGTTAGAACTTACCACACCACAAGCCCCCTAGCCCCAGACGAAAAGCGTTGTGCAAATTCCCAGAATCCTTCGAAGCGCTGATTGCTTACCCAATTTATCCCATCGCTCTCCGAGAATCGTTGTTCTACTAAACTACTAAAGCTAATGGCGCCAATCTCTACTGGCTCAGAATGAAATACAGCCTTCCCTGGCGTGACATAGACGTTGTGACATCCGTTCTTACGCAAGCTGCCATCACTCTTTGTGGGAGGGCCTACCGACTTCAATGATGCGACGTCCACGAGCCACGTATGCGAGAGCAGATCTGGGTTTTTCTTAAGCTCAAGAGTGTTGCCAACAAGTGGGAATGCGTAAAAGACAGACCGCTGAAATGAATTAACTTGATTTCGTAGGGCATCAAGCTGGTAGTGAGGGGCCATAAACACACGCCTCTTTGATTTAAGAACACGATTTGATGCCTTAAATTGGAAAATCAATAAGCGTCCACCAAGCTCCGTACAAGCGTCAAATCCGGCCTTCGCCTCTTGCTTTTGAGTAAGGCCAAACCAAAACAGCTGCTGTGTGGCGCTTACTTTTTGAGAGGCCTGTGCGCATATATTCAATTCCAGAGTTTTTTCTGAAAGCTTCACGTTCTGCGATCTTCCTTGTGAGTTCTAACGCCTTGCTTTGGGGCAGCCGAAACAGAGCGAAGCGGCGAGTAGGCTGTCCCAGCCACGAAGTGGCGACAACAGCAACTTGTTAAGTTTTTGCATTACGCTACTTAATCTCATTGACTGCTTTTTTTTGGTTCATCGCGGATTACCGGGAAAGGCGGCTTTGATCTTTAGGAAGAAGTAGTCGCTGTCCCGGTAGCCATAGGCCATGCGCTTGATGACCTTGATGCGGTTGTTCATGCCCTCCAGCACGCTGGTATTGAGGCGATAGGTGGCGCTGGCGATGATGCCCTCGGCGTAGGGCTTCAGACGCCGGGCGAAGCGGATCAACGGCGCCAGACCACTGGCCTGGGCCATGTTGAACCACCGTGTCCAACGCCACCGGGCGGCCCGTTCGGTGCGGGCGTACCAGAGTTCCTTGAGCTGGCTCTTCATCAGATACACCACCATCAACGGCTGATTCAGATCCAGTAATGTCTTCAGCTCGTCCGCTTGATCAGCCTTCAGGTTCTCTGGGTTGCGCAGCAGCAACCAGCGTGAGCGCTTCACGGCCCGCCGTGCGGGCTTGTCCTGGCGCAATTGGTTGGCCTGATCCACCCGGACCCGGTCGATCACCTCCCGACCGAACTTGGCGATCACATGGAACAGGTCGTAGACCACCCGGGCCTTGGGGCACCAGGCCTGTACCTCCAGGTCCATGGCGGTATTCATGTCCATCGCCACCGCCTCGATATGTTCGCAATGAGGCCCCAACCACTTGAAGCAGGGACGGACCGCCTCGCGGGATCGACCTTCACCCACCCACAGCACCTGCCGGGTCTCGGCATCGATCGCCACGCTGGCATAACGGTGGCCCTTGAACAGGGCGAACTCGTCCATAACCAAGTAACGGACCAGACTGAGGTCTGGCTCGGGCAGGTCCCGGGCCAGCCGGGCCTTATCGAGGGTCTTGAGGGTGTGCCAGTGCAGCCCGGTAAGGCCGGCGATCTGCTTGATCGGCAGGAGGGTCAGCAAGACCTCGACGTGCTGACGTAGTCGGTGGGTGATGCGAGACCGGGGCTCAAGCCAGGACAATGCTTCCCGGCCAACACCGCACGTGGCGCAGCGTACCCGCCTTATTGGCACTGACAACCAAACCCGATACTCGAACAGGTCCCGGTCCCGAATGCGGCGTACTGTGGTGTCGTGGATCAGGGGGCAGGATCGCCGGCAGCCTGGGCAGCGAGGCGGCACTTGAGGGTCAGGAACCAGGTGAATTAGGCACTCGGAACCGGAGAGCGGAACGAATTGGGTGGCGATAAAGCCTTCCCAGCCCGAGCCGGGGAACGTAGCATCAACCATGGCGGCAGTGTCCTTGTCTCGTTATTTGGTCGCACAAACAACTTAACTCGGTTCACTGTCCGCCCCTACCTCTTAGTTCCCCTGTTTACTGACTTCTGAATCGGCCCGTCGCGCCCCAGACCGGGGAGCGTTCCCGCTAAAGCGCGATGAACCTTTTTTTAACGCATCCAAAACGTTCGGTTTATGTGCAGCACCGACCCAAGTGTATGGCTTATTTCCCATAATTCCAGCATTTGCATCTTCAACCAGCTTATCGATATCGACCCCCTGCGATTTGGCCTCACTTAGTACGGCTGCAAGAGCCTGCTCATATACATTCACTTCAGACATATTTTCTCCTTATACTTAATTTTGTGATTCTTTACAGGGAAACTTAACAGGTGGACGCCGGCTCGAATATCCAATGAACGCGCCAGCGTCATATCCCAGCTTTCGTATTTTTATATAAACCCGAATAAATCAGATATTTCATAAAGTTACAAACCTTTCACGTGGGGTCCGTCCCCGTTCGCGTGACCGCTGTGTTTTCCAATATCAATCATACTGTCCGTGTGGGCTACGGCCGGGGCGGTCGGCCGGGGCTCCGTTTCTGTCGCGGTCTTCACGGCGTTTATCGCGACTGAAGCGGAGTGCCGCCCAGTCGCTCCTACACAGGCCTGGGGAGGGCGGCGGGGGCGGCATGGCATCGTGGACGGCGGATGGGCTGTTATACTGCCGCCACCTTGTAGCCGGCGAGACCGTTTTTCATGAAATACCGCGATCTTCGTGACTTCATCCAGCAACTGGAACAGCAGGGCGAGCTGAAACGCATTACCGCCGAGGTGGACCCGCGTCTGGAGATGACGGAGATCTGCGACCGCACGCTGAAGGCGGGCGGGCCGGCGTTGTTGTTCGAGAACCCGAAGGGCTCTTCGATTCCGGTGTTGGGCAATCTGTTCGGCACGGAGCGGCGGGTGGCGCTGGGTATGGGTCGGGATTCGGTGCAGGAGTTGCGCGAGCTGGGCGAATTGCTGGCGTTTCTTAAGGAGCCGGAGCCGCCCAAGGGGTTCCGCGATGCTTGGGAGAAGCTGCCGATTTTCCGCAAGGTGCTGAGCATGAGCCCGAAGGTGAGTGGCAGTGGGCCTTGCCAGCAGCAGGTGATCGAGGGCGAGGACGTGGATCTGGGCCAACTGCCGATCCAGACCTGCTGGCCGGGCGACGCCGGGCCGCTGGTGACCTGGCCGCTGGTGATCACCCGGGGGCCGCACAAGGAGCGCCAGAACCTGGGCATCTACCGCCAGCAGCTGATCGGTCGTAACAAGCTGATCATGCGCTGGCTGGGACACCGGGGCGGGGCGCTGGATTTCCAGGAGTGGCAGGAGGCGCACCCGGGCGAGCCGTTCCCGGTGGCGGTGGCCTTGGGGGCGGACCCGGCCACCATCCTGGGCGCGGTGACGCCGGTGCCGGACAGCCTCAGCGAGTACGCCTTCGCCGGCCTGCTGCGCGGCAGCAAAACCGAGCTGGTGAAGTGCCTGGGCTCGGATCTGCAGGTGCCGGCCAGCGCCGAGTTCGTGCTGGAGGGGCATATTTATCCCGGCGAGATGGCGGACGAGGGGCCGTTCGGCGACCACACCGGTTATTACAATGAGGTGGAGCGTTTCCCGGTGTTCACCGTGGAGCGCATCACCCACCGCCGCGATCCGATCTATCACAGCACCTACACCGGCCGGCCGCCGGATGAGCCGGCGGTGCTGGGCCTGGCCATGAACGAGCTGTTCGTGCCGATCCTGCGCAAGCAGTTCCCGGAGATTGTGGATTTCTATCTGCCGCCGGAGGGCTGCTCCTACCGCATGGCGGTGGTGACCATGAAGAAGCAGTATGCCGGCCACGCCAAGCGGGTGATGATGGGCGTGTGGTCGTTCCTGCGCCAGTTCATGTACACCAAGTTCGTGATCGTCTGCGACGACGATGTGAACGCCCGCGACTGGAAGGACGTGATGTGGGCGATCACCACCCGCATGGACCCGGCCCGGGACACGGTGCTGGTGGAGAACACGCCCATCGACTACCTGGACTTCGCCTCGCCGGTGGCGGGCCTGGGCTCCAAGATGGGCCTGGACGCCACCACCAAATGGCCCGGCGAAACCAGCCGCGAGTGGGGCACGCCCATCGCAATGGACGCGGACGTGAAGCAGCGCGTGGACGAACTCTGGGACCAGCTCGGCATTGACCTCTGACAGCGCTTGAAGCGGGTCCCGGCGCCATCATATAAACAAGATGCGTAACCGGAGACCCGCGTCATGTCCGACACCCTGACCCTGGGCTGCGCCCACTGCGGCGCGGTCAACCGCATCCCGGCGGCCCGCCGCGCCGACCGCCCGCGCTGCGGCAAATGCAAACGCCCCCTGTTCGAGGGCGCCCCGATCACCCTTACCAGCGCCAATTTCAGCGCCGTGGTGGAACGCTCGGAGCTGCCCGTGGTGGTGGATTTCTGGGCCAGCTGGTGCGGTCCCTGCAAGGTGATGGCGCCGGTGTTCGCCCAGGCCGCCGGCCGGCTGGAGCCGGACCTGCGCTTCGCCAAGCTCGACACCGAAGCGGAGCCGGCCCTGGCCGGGCGCTTTGGCATTCGCAGCATCCCCACCCTGATCGTGTTCCGCGAGGGCCGTGAGCTGGCCCGCCAGGCCGGCGCCATGCAGCCGGCGCAACTGGAGCAGTGGCTGGCCGCTTACCGGCTGTGACTCCCGGCCCCGGCGCGGACGGCCCCTGAGTCAATTGCGCTTCGCCGGGTGATTGGTACGATGGTTCCATAAAAACAAACGGGAACCATCATGGCTTTCAATCTTTCCCTGGACCGCCGCGGCTTTCTCAAGGCGCTGGCGGCCACCGCCGGGGCCGGCGCCGTGCCCGCCCTGGCCCGCGCCTCGGAGCAACCGGCCGGCGGCCAGTGGCAAAACTGGTCCGGTAACCAGAGCGCCCGCCCCCGGGATCTGGCCTACCCGGCCACCGAGGACGCCCTGAAGCAGCTGCTGGCCGCCACCTCCGGCACGGTACGCGCCTTCGGCGGCAGCCACTCGTTCAGCGGCGTGGTGCCCACCGACGACACCCTGGTCTCCCTGGAAGCCATGGCCGGCCTGCGCGGCCGCGATGGCGACGTGCTGCACTTCGGCGCCGGCACCCGCATCGCCCAGGCCGGCGCCCAGGCCTGGGGCGAGGGCCAGAGCCTGATCAACGAACCGGACATCAACCTGCAATCCCTGGCCGGGGCCATCGCCACCAGCACCCACGGCACCGGCCTGGGGCTGCCCAGCCTGTCCGCCCAGGTGGACGGCCTCACCCTGCTGGACATGGCCGGCCGGCGCCACCGGCTGACGGCGAAGGACGGCGAGCTGTTCGACGCCGCGCGCTGCTCGGTGGGCGCCCTGGGTCTGGTCACCGAGGTGTCCCTACGCACCACGCCCGCCTACCGCCTGGAGGAGCACACCTGGACCCTGCCCCTGGACGAGGCCATGGACTTCGTGGAGCGGGAAAAGGACAACTTCCGCAACATCGAATTCTTCGCCTTCCCCCTGGGCGGCACCGCCATCGTCAAGACCATGACGCCCACCGACCGGGAAGACGACAACCTGGCCCAGGACGACAGCAACGATCTGCTGGAAATGGTCTCCGAGCTGGCCATGCGCGCCGGCTGGCTGACTTCGACGCTGCAAAAACTGGTGACTTTCTTCGTTGAGGAGAACCGCCGCTGGGGGCCGGCCCACAAGATTTACGCCAACCGCCGCACGGTGCGCTTCAACGAGATGGAATACACGGTGCCCGCGGAGCGGGGCGTGGACTGCCTGCGCCAGGTGTGCGAGACGATCCGCGAGCGCGACATCAATGTGTTCTTCCCCATCGAGTTCCGCTACGTGGCCGCCGACGACACCCTGCTGTCCATGTTCAGCGGCCGCCCCGGCGCCAGCATCTCCGTGCATCAGTACTACAAGCAGGATTACCGGCCGCTGTTCGAGGCCACCGAGCCGGTGCTGCGGGAATGCCAGGGCCGGCCCCACTGGGGCAAGCTGCACGGCCTGGGGGCGGCGGAGCTGCGCGCGCTGTACCCGGGCTTCGACGATTTCCTGGCGATCCGCCGGGAGCTGGACCCGGAAGGCCGTCTGCTCAATGATCATCTGAAGCGTTTGTTCCTCGAAAACGGATAACAACCATGAAACGACGCACCTTTCTGCTCGCCCTCGGCGGCGGCCTGGCGGTGGCCTGGTGGCTCAAGCCCGGCGACCGGGGCGCGCCCCATCCGCCCTATTTCCAGGGCCTCAACGAGCTGCTGCGCAACCGGGGCCCGGGCCGGCCGGTGCTGCTTATCGACCGCCAGCGGCTGGCCGACAACTGCCGGCGCCTGATGGAACGCCTGCCGCCGGGCCGCGATTACCGCATCGTCGCCAAATCCCTGCCCAGCGTGCCGCTGATCCAGGCGGTGATGGCGGAGACCGGCAGCCGCCGGGCCATGGTGTTCCACCAGCCGTTCATCAATGCCCTGGCCGCCGCCGAGCCGGACTGCGACCTGCTGCTGGGCAAGCCCATGCCGGTGAACGCGGCGGCGCGCTTCTACGAGGAACTGCCGGCGGACGCCGGCTTCGACCCGGACCACCAGCTGCAATGGCTGATCGACAGCGAAGCCCGGCTGCGCGAATACCTGGCCCTGGCCCGGCGCCTGAACCGGCGCCTGCGCGTCAACCTGGAGCTGGATGTGGGCCTGCATCGCGGCGGGCTGGCCGAGCCCCATGAACTGGACGCCCTGATGTCGCTGATCGAGGCGCAACCGGAACACCTGGCCTTCAGCGGTTTCATGGGCTACGACGCCCACGTGGGCAAGGTGCCGGCGGTGCTGGAAAGCCGCGAGGAATCCCTGCGCAAAAGCCAGGCGGTGTACCAGGGCTTCATCGACCGGCTGTACCGCACCCATCCGCGCTACCAGGACCTGCCGCTCACCTTCAACGGCGCCGGCAGCCCCACCTTTGCCCTGCACGGCGACGAAACCCCGCTCAACGAACTGGCCGCCGGCTCCGCCCTGGTCAAACCCAGCGACTTCGACCTGGACACCCTGGCCGCCTTCGAGCCGGCGGCGTTCATCGCCACGCCGGTGCTCAAGGCCCGGGACGGCCTCGACCTGCCCGGCCCGGTGCCCCTCGGCGACGCCTGGACCCTGTGGGACCCGAACCGGCGGCGCACTTATTTCATCTACGGCGGTTACTGGAAAGCGCGGCCGGTGTCGCCGCCGGGCATCGAGAGCAACGAGTTGTACGGCATGAGCACCAACCAGATGATGTACAACGGCTCCCCGGCCACCGACCTGGAAGTGGGGGACCTGATCTTCTTCCGCCCCACCCAGAGCGAGTTCGTGCTGCTGCAGTTCGGTGATCTGGCGGCAATAGAGGACGGCGCCATTCAGGGGTGGTGGCCGCCGCTGCCGCAGGGCGAGGGGCCTTAGCGGTAATCGGGGTCGAGCCCTCCAGCTGAGACCGCGTCTCGGTGTAGGCCCGTGCCATCTTCATCGCGACTGAAGTCGCTCCTACAGCCCCCCACCCTATGGAGCCGCACCCCGGCTTTTAATGCTCCTTTACAACCACACCGCAACAAAGGGCCCTTTCGGCTGCCATACTCCTTACTCGTATCCGAGCGAACAAGGAGGATTTGCCATGAAAAAGCTGATCATCGCCGCCGCCCTGGCGGGTACCTTCTCCGTGGCCCACGCCGGCAACGCCATCCAGGCGGACAGCGCCGCCATCAAGCAAGGCATCGAGGAAGGCCAGATGGTGCACCTCAGCGGCGAGGTGGTGCAGGTCATGGAAGATGAACGTTACCTGCTGCGCGACACCGCCGGCACCATCGAGATCGAACTGGACACCGGCCTCACCGGCGACCGCCAACTGCAGACCGGGACGCGCCTGGATCTGGTCGGCGAAGTGGACCACGACGACGGCCGCACCCTGGTGGACGTGGAAGAAGTGAACGCCATGCAGGGTTCCGACGCCGCCACCATCGACGGCTGATCACGACCGCCACGGCCGGGGCAATGCCCCGGCCCGTTCTTTCCTTCACGAAGTACCTTGCTGACCACGAGCGTGGGCGCCCCAATCCACATGACGGGTCAGTAACATCACCGCCGCCAGCGTGGCGAACAGCAACAGCGATCCCATCAGCAAAGCATAGTCCTCGGCATTAAGGATGGCGTAGATCAACGCCAGCACCAGCCCCTGGGCGCCGGCGAACCCCCACCCCGCTTTACCGGAACGCAACACCGCGCTGAGATACACGCCGATCAGGCCGACACAGGCCAGCCCGCCGATGCCATAGGCCCAGGCGAAATCCAGATGTTCGCCCAACGCCACCAACAGCAGATAGAACATGGCCAGCGCCAGCCCCACCAGCAGATACTGCATGGGGTGCACGGACACGCGCCGCATCACCTCGAACAGGAAGAAAGCGGCGAAGGTCAGGCCGACGATCAGGTAGCTGTATTTCAGCGCCCGCTCGCTGGAAAGCAGGCCGGTGACCGGCTGCACCAGCTCCACCCGCAGCGCCTTGTCGCGCTCCTGGCAGCGGGCCGTGTCCCGGGCACAGGCGAGGGTGCTCGCCGCCGCCAGGCTGTTGGTGTACCAGCGCCCCATGAACCCCTGGTCGGAGATCTCCCGGTCCGCCGGCAGCAACAGGCCGGTGAACCCGGGGTGCGGCCAGTCGCCGCGCAGGGTCATGCGCGTTTCCTTGGCCAGGGGCAGGGCCGCCAGCGAGCGGCTGCCATTGAGGTTGAGGTCCACGGAAACGGTGAAGGGCCCGTTCAGTTCCCGGGGCAGCGGCGCCACCAGCACATTGCCGCCCAGGGCTTCCGGTATCTCGCCGGGCTCCAGCAACGGCAGGGTTCGTTCACCGATGCGCAGCCGGGGCCGTTCCGCCAAACCACGCAGATCGCCGACCCGCAATACCAGCAGCGCCGGGCCGCGATCGCGGACGGCGCGGTCGGACACCTGTTGCCAGTTTTCCGGAAAACGCGCTTCCAGGTTCAGGCCACTCTGGTAGACCGGTGTCCCGTAGATGCCCCGGTACAGGGTGCGGGTCTTGAGCTGCCCTTCGATGGTGAGGGTGTCCGGCACCTGGCTGGCCAGCTCGTGCCGGAACTCGGCGCGGGTACGGCGTTCGCCGCTTTCCTGGTCCTGGTAGGCGACCTCGTGGCGGCGCACCTGGGGCACCATGATGACCGGGCCGGATACCGTCTGCTCGCCGGCGTATTGGCGGCTGACCTCCTGGCTTACCATCGCCGCGCGCTGCTGGCGTTCGTTGATCTTCGCCTGGATCATCAGCAGCGGCGCCACCAACACCAGCATCAGGCCGGCGATGATCAGGATTTTCTTCAATGGACTCTGGGCCATGGTCGTCTCCCTTGATTCAGAGCGGCCAGCTTGCCCGGCGGGTGTGGGGGGAATGTGGGGGTTTCGTGTGCGAGGTGGAGGTTACTGCAGGCAAAGCGTGACGCGGACGCCGTGGTCGAGGTTTTCGACGCGCAGCCAGCCGCCGTGCAGCTCGGCGACTTCGCGGACCATGGCCAGGCCCAGGCCGGAGCTTTTCTCCTCGCCCGGCGCCGGCAGGGAATAGAAGCGTTCGCTGACGCGCGCCAGGGCGTAGTCCGGAATGCGCGGGCCGGTGTTGGTGACGGTGACGCCCCCGGTGTCCCCGTCGCGCCAGCCGGCCACCACCAGGGTGGAGCCGGCGTCGGCGAAGCGCAGCCCATTGTCGAGCAGGTTGAACAGCGCCAGCCGGGCGGTGTCCGGGTCCACGCGCAGTTCCGCTTCGCCCTCCAGGGCCACCTCCAGCCCCTTGCCATCCAGCAGCACCTGGCGGCTGCGGCGCCACTCCTCCAGCAACGGCGCCAGAGCCTGATCACGCCGGGGTGGCAGGCTTTCCAGTTTTTCCAGCCGCGCCAGCGCCAGCATGCGATCGAGCAGGTCACTGAGCCGCTGACTTTCGTGGACCACGTTGTCGGTGAGCCGGTGCAGGGCCGGGTCGCTGACTTCCTCGGCGAGGATTTCCCCGGCGCCGCGAATCGCCGCCAGCGGGCTTTTCATTTCGTGGGTGAGCATGGCGGTGTGGTTTTCCAGCCGGGCGCGCTCTTCCAGACGCCGGCGCATGGCGGTCACCGCCCGCGCCAGATCGTGGATTTCGTCGCGCACCCGGAAGCGCGGCGGCGCCGGCCGCCGGCCTTCCGCCACCGCCAGGGCATAGGCGCGCAGGCGCCCCACCCGGCGGCTGATCCACCAGGCCAGGCCGAGGCCCAGCAACAGGCACACCGCCAGGGCCATCCAGCCGTAGCGGATCAGCCGCGCTTCCGCCTGGGCCACGAACGGCTGAATCGAGGCGCCGGGCTTGCCCAGGGTCACCACCCCGATCAGGGCGCCGTCATGGCGCACCGGCGCCGCCACGTACAGCACCGAGGAGGTGGGATCGTCCGGGTCGGAGCGGGTGGTGCGGGCGCCGTACTTGCCCTGCAGGGTCAGCAGCACGTCGTTCCACTGCGAGAAATCCTCGCCCTCGTTCTCGCCCCGGGAATCGAAGCGCACCACGCCGCGGGCATCGGTGACGTACACATGGGTGTCGGTGCGGTTCTTGTCCAGGCCCCAGATGGTGGCGGCGGGGGCGCGGTCGGCGTAGCGCCGCAGGGCGCCGCGCAGGGCCGGGGTGATGATCAGCCGTTCGCCGTCCACGTCCGAGGCGATGATTTCCGCCAGCAGGTTGGCGGCGTCCACCAGGGTTTCCTCCGCCGACTGACGCACCAGGGGCTTGGCCTCGCCGAGCACCAGATCCATGGTGAACCAGCTCACCAGCCCCATGATAAGAAAGAAGATCAGCAGCAGCTGACGGCTCAGTTTCATGGCCGTTCCAGCACATAGCCCAGGCCGCGCCGGGTCACGATCCAGGCATCACCCCCCAGGGGCCTCAGCTTGGCGCGCAGGGTCTTGATGTGGGTGTCCACGGCGCGCTCGAAACTGTCCTCTTCGCTGCCGCAGATGTCCAGCAGCCGGGCGCGGCTGAACACCCGGCCCGGGTGCCGCACCAGGGCTTCCAGAATGCGGTATTCCGAGCGGGTCAGGGACAAGGGCTGGTCGCGGAACCAGGCCCGGGCGGCGTCCTCGTCCACCCGCCAGTCCAGCACCGGAGCGGCGTCGGCCGGCGCGCCCTGACGCTTGAGAATGGCGCGCACCCGGGCCACCACCTCGCGGGGGCTGAACGGCTTGGTCACATAGTCGTCGCCGCCCAGCTCCAGGCCCAGGATGCGGTCCAGTTCGTCCTCGCGGGCGGTGAGAAACAGCACCGGCACCTCGCTGTCGCGCCGCACCCGCTTGAGCACGTCGAAGCCGTTAATGTCCGGCAGGCCCACGTCCAGCACCATCAGCGCCGGCGCGTCGGCGGCCAGCACCGCCAGCGCCTGCTCGCCCCGTTCCACATGGGTCACCCGGAAGTGTTCCCTCTGGAGGGCGAAGCTCAGCGGCTCCGCCACCCTCGGTTCGTCGTCAACGATCAGAATGTGCGCCGTCACGGTGATCCCCGTTGCGAAAACGCGGTCATCATAGCACCGGCACGACGCCTTTCGACCAAAGTCGAGCCGGTCTTGCCGCCGCTCCGGGGCCGTTGCACACTGAATCCGGTCACCGCGATTCCAACAACAGCAGCCCGGCGGACCCATGCATTACGACGAACGGCTCGACGGCCCCCTCCCGGAAGTGGACAAGGCGGCCCTGCTCACCCGCCTGCGGCGGGACCTGCCCGATCTGCACCTGCTGCACCGGCGCGAGGACCTCACCCCCTACGAATGCGACGGCCTGTCCGCCTACCGCACCGTGCCCATGCTGGTGGCCCTGCCGGCGACCCTGGAGCAGGTGCAGGCGCTGATGCGCATCGCCAGCGAGGAAGGCGTACCGGTGGTGGCCCGGGGCGCCGGCACCGGCCTGTCCGGCGGCGCCCTGCCGCTGGAAAAGGGCATTCTGCTGGTGATGGCGCGCTTCAACCGTATCCTCGAGATCGACGCCGAGGCCGGTACCGCCCGGGTGCAGCCCGGCGTGCGCAACCTGGCCATTTCCCAGGCCGCCGCGCCCTATGGTCTGTACTACGCGCCGGACCCGTCGTCGCAGATCGCCTGCTCCATCGGCGGCAACGTGGCGGAGAACGCCGGCGGCGTGCACTGCCTCAAATACGGACTCACCGTGCACAACCTGCTGAAGCTGGAGATCGTCACCGTGGACGGCGAGTGCCTGACCCTGGGCAGCGACGCCCTGGATACGCCGGGCTTCGATCTGATGGCCCTGTTCACCGGCTCCGAGGGCATGCTCGGCATCGTCACCGAGATCACCGTGAAACTGCTGCCGGCGCCGCCCCGCGCCAAGGTGCTGCTGGCCAGCTTCGACAGCGTGGAAAACGCCGGCCAGGCGGTGGCCGACATCATCGCCGCCGGCGTCATTCCCGGCGGCCTGGAGATGATGGACAACCTGGCGCTGTGCGCCGCCGAGGATTTCGCCCGGGCCGGTTACCCCCGGGACGCCGCCGCCATTCTGCTGTGCGAGCTGGACGGCGTGGAAAGCGACGTGGACGAGGACTGCCAACGGGTGCGCGCGGTGATGGAAAACGCCGGCGCCACCGACATCCGCCAGGCCCGGGACGACGCCGAGCGCCAGCGCTTCTGGGCCGGCCGCAAGGCGGCCTTCCCGGCGGTGGGGCGCATCTCGCCGGACTATTACTGCATGGACGGCACCATCCCGAAACGGGAGCTGCCCAAGGTGCTGGCCGGCATCGAGGCGCTGTCCCGGGAGTACCATCTGCGCGTGGCCAACGTGTTCCACGCCGGCGACGGCAACATGCACCCGCTGATCCTGTTCGACGCCAACGACGAGGACCAACTGCACCGCGCCGAGGAGTTAGGCGGGCGCATCCTGGAGCTGTGCGTGGCGGTGGGCGGCAGCATCACCGGCGAGCACGGCGTGGGCCGCGAGAAGATCAACCAGATGTGCAGCCAGTTCGACGCCGACGAGATCACCTGCTTCCACGCGGTGAAAGCGGCCTTCGACCCGCAACGGCTGCTCAACCCGGGCAAGAACATCCCCACCCTGAACCGTTGCGCGGAGTTCGGCGCCATGCACATTCACCGGGGCGAACTGCCGTTCCCCGAGCTGGAGCGTTTTTGATGGGCGACCAGGCCGAAGCGCTGCTGGAGCGCGTGCGCGCCGCCCGCGCCGAGGGCCGCCCGCTGTGCCCCCGGGGCACCGGCGGCAAAAGCCACCTGGGCCGGCCGGTGGACGGCGAGGTGCTGGATACCCTCGGCCACAGCGGCGTGGTCCATTACGACCCCAGCGAGCTGGTGGTCACCGCCCGCGCCGGCACCCGGGTCAGCGAACTGATCGCCACCCTGGCGGAGCAGGACCAGATGCTGCCGTTCGAGCCGCCCCTGTTCGGCGGCGACGCCAGCGTCGGCGGCATGGTGGCCAGCGGCCTGGCCGGCCCGCGCCGGCCCTGGGCCGGTTCGGTGCGGGACTTCGTACTGGGCACCCGGGTGATCACCGGCGAGGGCCAGCACCTGCGCTTCGGCGGCGAGGTGATGAAGAACGTGGCCGGCTACGACCTGTCCCGGCTGATGGCCGGCAGCTTCGGCTGCCTGGGGCTGATCACGGAAGTGTCGTTCAAGGTGCTGCCGCGCCCGCGCGCCAGCCGCTCCCTGCAGCTCCGTCTCACCGGCGACCAGGCCCGGGACAACATACTCGGCTGGCGCCGGCGCGGCCTGCCGCTGTCCGCCGCCTGCCACGGCGGCGGGCTGCTGCGGCTGCGCCTGGAGGGCAACCAAGGCTCGGTGGAGGCGGCCGCCCGAGAGATTGACGGCGAGCCGCTGGCGGACGAACACTACTGGGACAAGCTGCGTGACCACCGGCTGCCGTTCTTCGACGGCGGCAAACCTTTATGGCGCCTGTCGCTGCCACCGGCGACGCCGGTGCTTGAGCTGCCCGGAACCCTGCTCAGCGACTGGGGCGGCGCCCAGCGCTGGCTGAAAAGCGACACGGACGCCGACACCCTCCGGCAGCTGGCGGCCAGCGCCGGCGGCTCCGCCACCCGTTTCAGCGGCGAGGAGCCAGAGGACGCGCCCTTCCACCCGCTGCCGGCCGCCCTGCTGCGCTATCACCAGACGCTGAAAGCCCGCCTGGACCCGGAGCGGATTTTCAATCCGGGCCGGCTCTATGCGGACCTGTAACCGGAGGCCGGCCATGCAAACCCGACTCAGCGACACCGCCCGCCAACTGCCCCGCGCCGACGAAGCGGAATCGATCCTGCGCAGCTGCGTGCATTGCGGCTTCTGCAACGCCACCTGCCCCACCTACCAGCTCACCGGCGACGAGCTGGACGGCCCGCGCGGGCGCATCTATTTGATGAAGGAAATGCTGGAAGGCAACGAGCCCGGCGAAGGCACCCAGCAGCACCTGGACGCCTGCCTGAGCTGCCGGGCCTGCGAAACCACCTGCCCTTCCGGCGTGGACTACCACTCCCTGCTGGACATCGCCCGGCCGGAACTGGAGCGCCAGGTGCCCCGTTCCACGCGGGAGCGGCTGCTGCGCCGGGGCCTGCGCGCCCTGATGCCGCATCCGCGCCTGTTCGCTACTTTGATGGGCCTGGGGCGGCTGGCCCGGCCGCTGGCGCCGGCGGCGCTGAAAGAGAAGATCCCCGCCAAGGTGCCGGCAGCGGGCCACTGGCCCGGCGGCGGCCATCCGCGCCGGGTGGCGCTGCTGGCCGGCTGCGTGCAACCGGCCCTGTCGCCCAACACCAACGCCGCCACCGCCCGGGTGCTGGACCGTCTCGGCATCGGCGCGGAAGTCTGGTCCGGCGCCGGCTGCTGCGGCGCGGTGGACTATCATCTGGACGGCCAGGCCACCGGCCTGGACCGGGCCCGACGCAATATCGACGCCTGGATCGCCGCCCTGGACGACGGCGTGGAAGCGATCATCCCCACCGCCAGCGGCTGCGGTGCCTTTATCAAGGAATACGGCAAGGTGCTGCGGGACGACCCGGCCTACGCCGACAAGGCCCACCGCGTCAGCGAGCACACCCGGGACCCGGCGGAATTTCTCGCCCAAGAAAATCTGGAAACGCTGGCAGTGCACACCGAAAGCCGGCTGGCCTTCCAATGCCCCTGCACCTTGCAACATGGCCAGCGCCTGGCCGGCGTCACCGAAGGCGTGCTCACCCGCCTGGGTTTCGATCTGACCCCGGTGCCGGACGCCCACCTGTGCTGCGGCTCCGCCGGCACCTATTCGATTACCCAGCCGGCCATGGCCCGGCAACTGCGTGACAATAAGCTCGACGCCCTGGAAAGCGGGCAACCGGACCATATCGCCACCGCCAATATCGGCTGCCAGATGCATCTGGGCGCCGCCGGGCGTACGCCGGTCAGGCATTGGATCGAGGTTGTGGATCAGGGGTTGTCCGAGACGCTTGATCGCGACTGAAGTCGCTCCTACGGGATGGTTCAGAGCCGCCGTAGGAGCGACTTCAGTCGCGATCCGATTTTAAACCTCCGGCATACGATCAAACCACGGCTTCGCTTTCTCCAACTGACCGGCCAGGCCCAGCAGCCGGCCTTCGTCGCCATGGGTGCCGACGAACTGCACGCCCATGGGCAGGCCACTGTCGCACCAGTGCAGGGGCACCGACATGGCCGGCACGCCGGTGAAGTTGGCGAGCTGGGTGAAGGGCACGTACTTCATGTTTTCCCGGGCCATCTGTTCCACCAGACCGGATTTCATCACCAGCTTGCCGGCGCGCAGCTTGAGGATCACCTTGAGGGCGTTCTGCTGCCAGGGCGGCGTGGCGGAAGCACCGATGGTCGCCGGCTGCATGGCCAGGGTTGGCGTCAGCCAGAAATCATAGCGGTCGTGGAAATCCGCCAGTTGCCGGGAGTAAAGCTGGCCGCGCTGGTAGAAGCCCAGATAGTCGTCGGCACTGGTGGCGTGGCCGAAGGCGGCCATGGCCAGGGTGTCCAGCTCGAAGCCCTCGTCACCGCAGCCGGTGAGTTCCTTGACCCGGGCCACCTCGGAGGCGCACTTGGTGAACCAGATGCCCAGCCAGTCCATGCTCATGGCCATCATGTCCAGGGACGGCGCCGCCTCCTCCACGTGGTGGCCCAGGCTTTCCAGCAGGCGGGCGGTGTCCTCCACCGCTTTCACCGCCTCCGGGTCCACCGGGGTGCCGATGGGCGAAGTCAGGGAGAAGCCGATTTTCAGCGGCGCCGGGTCGCGCTCCAGTTCGCTGAGATAGGACCGTTGCGGCGGCGCGATGTGGAACAGGCTGCCGTGTTCGTCACCGTGGGTGGCGTCGAGCAAAGCGGCGGAGTCGCGCACCGAGCGGCTCACCACATGGTTCACGGAAATGCCGTGCAGGGCCTCCACGAACTCCGGGCCCCAGGGGGTGCGCCCACGGCCGGGCTTGAGCCCGAACAGGCCGCAGCAGGCGGCGGGAATGCGAATGCTGCCGCCGCCATCGTTGGCACCGGCGAAGGGCACCACGCCGGCGGCGGTGAGCGCCGCCGAGCCGCCGGAGGAACCGCCCGGGGTGTGGTCCGGGTTCCAGGGGTTGCGGCTGGCGCCGAAGGACTCCGGTTCGGTGACGCCCTTGGAGCCGAACTCCGGGGTATTGGTGCGCCCGAACGGCACCGCGCCGGCGGCCTTCCAGCGCCGTACCAGTTCCGAATCCCGGGGGGCACGGAAGTCCTGGTTCTTGAGCGCCTTGTTGCCGCTGTAAGCCGGCGCGCCGCCGATCTCCTGGAACAGATCCTTGACCAGCATGGGCACGCCGGCGAAGGGGCCTTCCAGAGGCTCGCCGGCACGCCGCCGGGCTTCCTCGTAGAGGGGAATGATCAGCCCGTTGAGCTTGGGGTTCACCGCCTCCGCGCGTTGGATCGCCACCTCCAGCACTTCCTCGGCGGAGACCTCCCCCTTGGCCACCAACTCCGCCAACCCCAGACCGTCGTGGCGCCGGTATTCTTCAAAATTCATGATAGGTATCCTTGTTGCTCGTAGGAGCGCGCTCCTACGGTGCCACAATCTCCCCACGAAGCACATTAGCCCGGAGGCCCCATGAAAGCAGTCGGCTTCAACCAACCCCGCGCCATCGAGGACGTGCACGCCCTGGAAGACATCGAGCTGGACCAGCCGCAACCCGGGCCCCGGGACCTGCTGGTGGCGGTGGAGGCGGTGTCGGTGAACCCGGTGGACACCAAGGTACGCCAACGCCCCCTGGCGGAAAAAGGCTACAAGGTGCTCGGCTACGACGCCGCCGGGCGCGTCGAGGCGGTGGGCTCGGAGGTGCGCGACTTCCTGCCCGGCGACCGGGTCTGGTACGCCGGCGCCATGCAGCGCCAGGGCTCCAACGCCCAGTACCAATGCGTGGACGAGCGCATCGTCGCCAAGGCGCCGGAGGGCATCGGCCTGCAGGAAGCCGCCGCCCTGCCGCTGACCACCCTGACCGCCTGGGAGGCCCTGGAAGACCAGCTCGGCCTCACCCCGCAAACGGCGAAAGGCAAGACCCTGCTGATCGTCGGCGGCGCCGGCGGCGTGGGCTCCATCGCCGCGCAACTGGCGGCGCGGCACTTCGGCATGACGGTGATCGCCACCGCCGGGCGGGAACGCTCCGCCGAATGGTGCCGGGCCATGGGCGCCCACCACACCATCGACTACCGCAAAGGGCTGGTGGCACCGCTCAAGGCCCAGGGCATCGAGCAGGTGGACGCCATCCTGCTGGCCCAGGAACCGGACAGCTACTGGAACGACGTCTGCCAGCTGGTGGCGCCCCTGGGCGGCATCGTCTCCATCGTCGACGCCCGCGGACCGCTGGACACCAACCCGCTGAAACCCAAGAGCGCCCGCTTCGCCTGGGAATTCATGTTCACCCGCGCCCTGTTCGGCGTGGACATGGAACGCCAGGGGCAAATCCTCGCCCAGGCCGCCCGGCTGATGGAAAAGGGCGTGCTGGAAACCACCCTGGCCGAAGGCCTGGGGCCGATCAACGCCGCCAACCTCAAGGAAGCCCACCGCCGCCTGGAAGGCGGCGCCACCATCGGCAAGCTGGTGCTGGCCGGCTGGGCGTAGCCCTCCATTCCCCTCAGGTGCCGATCACGCCGCCGTCGTTCTTCTCGATCAGCACGGTGGCGGAGCGCGGCCGGGTCTTTCCGTCGCCGGCGGGGAAGCTGATGCCCGGGTGCTGCACGTTGATCCACAGGGCGCGGCCGTCCGGGGTGCCGGTGATGCCGGTGATCTCGCAGCCGCGCGGGCCCACCAGGAAGCGTTTTACCTCGCCGGTGTCCGGGTCGGCGCACAGCAACTGGTTGGTGCCCATGGCGGCGTGGTCGGGGCCGGCGTCGTCGTAGTCGGTCTCGATCCAGAGGCGGCCGTCCGGGTCGAACCAGAGGCCGTCCGGGGACGAGAAGACGTCGCCGTCGATGGTGCCTTTCTGGGCGTCGGGCACGTCCGCGTCCCGGTCGTAGCCGGCCAGCAGGAACAGCTCCCACTGGAAGCGGGTGGCGGCGGGGTCGTCGTCCCGTTCCCGCCAGCGCAGGATCTGGCCGTGCAGGTTCGGTGAGCGCGGGTTGGCGCCGTTGACCGGCTGATCCGCCACCTGGCCGCGCTTGTGGTTGTTGGTGAGCGAGACGTAGACCTCCCGGTTGCCCGGTTTCACCGCCACCCATTCCGGCCGGTCCATGGTGGTGGCGCCCACCAGGTCGGCGGCGCCCCGGGCGTTGATCAGCACGTCCGCCTGATCATGAAAGCCGTTCTCCGCGGTGAGCGGGCCCTGGCCGTGAACCAGGGGCCGCCATTCCCCCTTGCCGCCGTCGCCGAACACGCCCACGTAGAGGGTGCCCTCGTCGAGCAGGTGGCGGTTGGCGGCCGGGTCGTCGGGCCGGTAGCGGCCGGCGGGCACGAACTTGTAGACATATTCGCCCCGGGTGTCGTCGCCGAAGTAGAACGCCAAGCGGCCGTCCGGCGCCACCGAGGGGGTGCTGCATTCGCGCACCAGCCGGCCCATGGCGGTGCGCTTCACCGGGGTGCCGTCGGGGTCGAACGGGTCGATTTCCACCACCCAGCCGAAGCGGTTGGGCTCGTTGACGTGGCCGCCGTGGGGCGCCGCCGGGTCCGGGGTGGCGTCGAAGCGCGGTTCGGCGGTTTCCCACAGATAATAGTTGCTGACCTCGCCCTGGCTGACCCGGTAGCGGGCATGGCTCGCGCGCCCGGCGTGGTCCGCCGCGTCCCGGTTGACGAAGTAGTTGGGCCAGTTTTCCTCGCAGGCGAGATAGGTGCCCCAGGGGGTGTAGCCCAGGGCGCAGTTGGCGAAGGTGCCGATCACGGTGCGCCCGTCCGGGTCCGAGGCGGTGCGCAGGCCCGGGGTGCCGGCGGCTGGGCCGCGCAGGACCATGGGCGTCAGGGCACTGATCCGGCGGTTGTAGCGGGAGTCCATCACCCGCCGCCACTCACCGTCGTCGTCGCGGCGCACTTCGATGACGCTGACGCCGTGGGCGGCCAGTTCCTTTTTCACTTCCCGCACCGGACGCCGGCGGCGGCCGTCCGCGTCCTGGCGGACCGTGGGGCCGTTCGGGTGCAGGTATTCCGTTTCCACCTTTTCGTGGTTGATCACCAGCAGGCCGTGGCCGTTGGGGTCGTCCGGGAACGGGAAGTAATGCATGCCGTCGTGGTTGTCGCCGGCCTGTTCAAGCTGGTCGCGCCAGTCGTTGGAGGCGTCCGGCTTCCAGGCCGGCGCGCCGGCGCGGATCGGATCTCCCCAGGCGTAAAACGCCCGGGCGCGGTAGCCGTCGGGCACGGCCACGGCGTCGAAGGCGGGGTCGGTCTGGCGGGCCAGGGGCGTGAAGCCGATGGCCGGGCGCCCGCCCGGGGCCGGGGCGGACGGCGCGCAGCCGGCCAGAGGCGCGCCGAAGAACCCGGCGGCGGCCAGGCCCAGGCCGCCGCGCAGAAAGCGTCGCCGGTGCGGGTCCAGGGGCGCGCCGGCGCGGGGACGGGCCACCGGCCGGTCGTCCAGCGCCTCCAGGGCGTCCGGGTCGATGCGAAAGCGGGAATCGGTCATGGTTCGGTCCTCAAGGTTGCCGGCTCAGGTGGGCCAGCCATTGTTCGGCGTCGGCGCGGCGGGCGGCATGGCGGCGGGCCTGCTCAAAGGCGTCCCGGGCGGCGGCCCGGCGGCCCTGGCGGTAACGGGCCACGCCCAGCGCCATCAGGGTGTCGGCGCGGTCGTCCACGCCCCGCGCCAGGGCTTGCCCCAGGGCGTCGGCAGCCTCACCCCAGCGCTGTGCCCGGTTATGGAGCCGCGCCAGCTGCAGATAGAGGTCCGCGTCCGGGTAGTCCTCCACCAGCCGTTCCAGGGTGGCCTGGGCGCGGTCCTGCTCCCGGGCCTGGAGCCACAGGCCGGCGAGCCGCCGGCGGCGTTCCCGGCTGGCGCCCAGGACGCCGTCCCGGAGCGCCGCGTCCAGGACGCGGGCCGCCTGCAGGGGCCGGTCCAGGCGCTGGTACAGGGCGATCAGGGTGCGCAGGGCGTCGGTGCCCGGCAGTTGACCGTTCTCGTACAGGCTTTCCAGCACCGCCACCTGCTTGCGCGGCTCGCCGGCGCGGCCGTACAGGCCGGCCAGGGCCAGCAGGTGCTCCGGGCTGGGCGAGCGGTTCACCAGCCGGTTCTGCACCCGGGCGGCGGCGCGGTAATCGCCGGCGGCCTGCAGGCTCGCCCGCCAGGACGATAGCCAGGCGTCCGGCACCGCCTCGCCGCGGGCTTCCCGGCCGGCCACCGCCCGGCGCAGATGGTCGGCGGCGGCCCGGTGGTCACCGGCGCCGTGCAGCACGGTGGCGCCCAGCACATGGAGCTCGGGCGTGAGCTGGTCGTGGCGCGCGGCCAGGGCGCGGAACTGGGCCAGGGCCCGGTCCATGCGGCCGGCGTCGTAATAAAGCCACAGCAGCGCCCGGCGGGTACCGTCCAGCAAGGGCGCCGGCGCGTCCGGGTTGGCGGCCACCGCCTGGTAGGCGCTCAGGGCGGCGTCGTGGCGGCCGGCCTGGTAATGCAGGTAGCCGCGCAGTTCGTCCACCCGGGCGCGCTCCTCGCCGGTGAGGTCCAGCTCGGAGGTGAGCGTCTCCAGGGCCGCCAGGGCGGCGTCGCCGTGGCCGGCCTCGGCCCGGGCGCGGGCGTCCTGGAGCCGTTCATGAACCGCCGGGCGCAGCGCCGCCTGGGCGCCGAGGGACACAAGCAGCAGGACAACAAGCCAATAACGCATGGGTTTACTCCAGGCGGAATTCAAAGCGGTTGCGCACCCCGGGCACGGCCACCGCCTGGCCGTTCTGGTGGCGCGGCTGATAACGAAACCGTTGCGCCGCCTTCACCGCCGGCCGGCGGAACAACCAGTTCTCGCACTCGTCCTCCACCACCCGCACATCGGTGGTGGTGCCCTGGGGCGTGACCGTGTATTCCACCACGCAGTCGCCTTCCAGGTTCTGCATGCGGGCCCGCTCCGGGTAGGCCGGCGTGACCTTGGTCATGGGCAGGTACTCGCCGCTGTCGCTGACCGGCGCCGACGGCTCGCCCAGGTCCCCCAGCTTCAGGTCCGGGGTGACGCTGGGGCGCTCCGTGGGAGCCGCCGGCAGGGGCAGGTCCGGAGTGGCCGGGGCCGGCGTGTCCAG
Organism: Alloalcanivorax profundimaris; assembly: GCF_015265435.1. GTDB lineage: Bacteria > Pseudomonadota > Gammaproteobacteria > Pseudomonadales > Alcanivoracaceae > Alloalcanivorax > Alloalcanivorax profundimaris. Next base: position 29,063 of record NZ_JABJWH010000036.1, read on the forward strand.
GGCCACCGGCGAGGGCAGCGGCGGTGCCGGTGTGTCCGGCGGCCGCTGGGGCAGGGCCTGGCTTGCCGGCTGGGCGCGCTGCGGGCGGCTGTCGTCGAAGCGCACCACCTTCATGGGCTCCCGGCTGGGCGGCGCCTCGCCCTCGGCCTGGATCAGCCGCGCCATCAGCCAGCCCAGCAGCAGCGCCGCGACCAGCGCGGCGGGCAGGGCCAGCAGGCGGGTGAAGCGTCCGCCGCCGCCGGCGAGCTGTTGCTGGATGGCCGTCATCAGCGCCCGCTCCGGGTGGCGATGGCGATGTCCGGGACCCCGGCGGCGCGGGCGCCGTCCATCACCGTGACCAGGGTTTCGGTGTTGGAGGCGGCGTCCGCCTGGATCACCACACTGCCCTGGGGGTTGCGGGCGTGCAGCCGGGCCACGTGGGCTTCCACCGCGTGGGGACCCACCTGGCGCTGGTCGATCCACACCCGGTTCTGGTTGTCGATGGCCACCACGATGTTGGCGCCTTCCCGGCTGGTGCCGGTGTCCGCCGTGGGGCGGGTCACCTCCACGCCGGTCTCCTTGACGAAGGAGGCGGTGACGATGAAAAAGATCAGCAGAATGAACACCACGTCGAGCATGGGCGTCACATCGATGCCGGTGTCCTGCTCGTCGGTCTGGTCCTGCCAGGCGAATCTACGCATGGGTGTCTCCCCCGGGGGCGTCGATGGTCATGGCGTCGGTGAGCGCTTCGCGCTCGTAGCGGGCGCGGCGCGCCAGGTAGTGGCTCATCAGCACGCCGGACAGGGCCGCCACCATGCCGGCCATGGTGGGCACGGTGGCGCGGGCCACGCCGTCGGCCAGGGCGCGGGCGTCGCCGGTGCCGATCACCGCCAGCACGTCGAACACCCGCAGCATGCCGGTGACCGTGCCCAGCAGGCCGAGCAGCGGGCACAGGGCGATCAGGGTGCGGATCAGCGCCAGGTGCCGCTCCAGGGGCTGGGCCACCAGGGACACCAGCCGGGCGCGCAGCTTGCGGGCGCTCCACAGGTTGGGCGGGCGCACCGTCCGCCACACCGCCAGGGCCCGGCGGCGGCGGTCCGGATGGACCCGCCACAGGTACAGCCAGCGGTCGGCGATCAGCGTCCACAGGGCCACCAGCACGGCGCCGATCAGCCACAGCACCGGGCCACCCAGATCCAGCAGTTCACGCAGGGCGTCGAGCATGGTCGCTTCCTCAGGCGGCGGCGCGGGCGCCGGCCATTTGTTCGGCGACCATGCCCGCGGCCTGCTCTTCCAGCACCTGGCCGAGGGCCCGGGCGCGGGCGTGCAGCAGGGTGTGCAGCAGCAGCGTGGGAATCGCCACGGACAGCCCCATGACGGTGGTCACCAGGGCCTGGGAAATGCCGCCGGCCATCAGCTTGGGATCGCCGGTGCCGAACAGAGTGATCGACTGGAAGGTGACGATCATGCCGGTGACGGTGCCTAGCAGGCCCATCAGCGGCGCCACCATGGCGATCATCTTCAGCCACACCAGGCGCTTCTGCAGCGGCGGCAGTTCCTTGATCAGCGCTTCGCCGATCTTCAGCTCCAGGGTTTCCGGGTCCCGGTGGCGCTGGTCCGCGTAGCAGGCCAGGATGCGGCCCAGGGGGTTATCGCCGGGGTGCGCCGGGTCCTTCATCTGGCGCGTGAAGCGGCGGCGCTGGCGGGCCAGCACCAGGGCCCGCTCCAAGGTCACCAGCACCGCCACGGCGCCCAGCAGCAGGATGGCGTAGCCGATCAGGCCGCCCTGGCGCAGGCGCTCCAGGAAGCCGGGCATGCTCACCAGCATGTCGAGCAATTCGCCACGGGTGGGGTCCAGGGCGAAGGCCACCGGGAAGCGCTCCTCGTCCAGGGCCTCGGCGCTGGCGCGGGCGGCGCCGTCGGGCTGGGCGGCGCGCTCCACCAGGCGGTTCTCGGCGGGCAGGTATTCCAGATAGTCGTCGTCGGCGGTGAGCTGGAACAGGCCCACCCGAGTGACGGTTTCGTCGCTGTCGGTGTCGCCGTCCGCTTCCACGATCGGGTGCTTGAAGCGCGCCACCTGGCCGCCGGCGCGCATTTCCCGGTCCAGTTCCAGCCACAGGCGCTCCACCTGGTCCAGGTCCGGCAGCCGGTCGCCATTGCCCATGCGCTGGATCAACCCGGCCAGGAAGGCGTCCCGTTCCGGGTATTGCACCTGGGTGACGCTGTCGCGGAAATCCGCCCGGGCATCGGCGGCCACCTGCTGGATCACGCCGAACACCTCGCGCATGCCACCCAGGGCCTCGCGCAGTTCGGCGCGGCGCGTTTCCAGGGCGTCGCGGTTGGCCTCGAAGCGCTGCTCCAGTTCCTCGCTGCGCCGCTCCAGGGCGTCGCGCCGGGCGCGCAGTTCCGCCACCCGCGCCGCCTGGCGGTCGCGCTCGGCACGGAAGCGTTCCAGCCGCTCGCGGTTTTCCTCGGCTTCCCCGGCGCGGCCCTGACGAGCCTGCTCCAGCAGGGTATCAATGGACAGCCGGTCGGCGGCCAGGGCCGGCGCCATCAGCAGCGCCGCCAGTACACACACCAGTACGCGAGTCATGGGGTCACCTCCCGGGCACCGAACAGGGGCACCCGGATCAGCTCCGGCGCCGCCTGTTTGTCGGCGATTTTCATCGCCATGTCGAAGGCGCGGCGGTATTCGCCCCGGTCCAGGCTCCGCCACTGGCCGGCGCCCGGGTCCCAGGCGCCCAGGGCCTCGCCGTCCAGGGTGCGGTACATCAGGGCCACGCGGCCCACCCGCAGCAGGTTCACGTCGCGGCGCTCGCCGTCCAGCTCCAGGGTGCCCCGCCAGCTGTCCAGGGAACGGCCGTGGGCGGCTTCGCCGGCGTAGGCCTCGAACACCCGGCGCAGGGTGTCCGCCACCGGCGCGTCCGGGTCGCCGAGCCGCTGGCGCAGTTGGTCCACGGCGGCGTGGCGCGCCCCTACCTGGAACGGCAGATCCTCGTCGATGAAGGTATCCAGCCGCTCGATCATGCGGTCCATCAGGGGTACCAGGCGGCGTTCCAGGCGGGCGGCGTTGTCCAGGGAGGCGGCCATGTCCTGGCGTTCGCTTTCCTGGGCCGCGACCTGCTCGCCGAGCACCCGGTTGTAGGTTTCCAGGCCGTCCACGGTACGCAGCAGCTGGCGGTACTCCGCTTCCAGCCGGGCGCTTTCGTCGTCCAGGCCGGCGACCCGGTTCTGGGCGGCGCCGCTTTCCGAGGCCCGTGCCTCGCCCTCGGCGGTGACCGCCTGCATGTCCGCGGCCCGGACGCCGCCGGCGGCCAGGGCCGCCAGCACCATCAGGGTTCCGATTGGCTTGTTCATAAAAGCTCTCAAGACAGTTTCGTGACCACTCTATAAAAGGCGGATGACAGTCCCTTTACTTACATGCTTAAAGCCCCAAGGCCTCGCGCACCGCCGTCCAGGGCACGTACTTGAAGTTCTGCGGGGCCTGGGGCAGCCGGTTGCGGCCGTCCTGGACCACCAGCAGGCCCTCGCCATAGGCGCCGCCCAGGTCCAGGGCGGTCACTTCCAGCCCATCGGTTTCCGAGGCGCCGTCGATGGCGGCGTCCAGGTTGGCGCCGATGCGGAAGCGGCCCCGGTAAGCGAAGGGCGGCACCGCGTCCACCACCACATAGCTGTTGTTGCCCTGGCTGGAGATCACCAGGTAGCGGTGGTCGTCGCCCACGTGCAGGGCCAGACCCTCGATGTCGGCGACCACCTTGTCGCCCACCTCGATCACCGGGCGCGCCGGGGTCGGGTCGTCCGGGTCGGCGGGCAGCACCCACACCGCCGCGTTCTCCTCGCCCACGAACAGGCGGCCGGTGGCGTCGTCGGCGACGCAGCCTTCCGGTTGGCTGGGCACCTGGAAGCGACGCACCCGTTCGCCGCGCACGCCGTGCTCCGAGCGTTGCAGCCGGTACTGCTCGAAGGCGCCGCTCTTGCCGTTGGCGATGGCATGGACGCGGCCTTCGCCGTCCCGGTGCATGCACAGGCCGTAGATTTCCTCCAGGCCGGTGGCGAGTTCGCCCAGGTCGGTGAGACGGCCGCTGGCGGCGTCGATGTCGAACAGGTGCAGGCTGTTATGGTCCCGGTTGCTGGCCACCGCCAGGTTGCCGCGCACGTCCACGTTGTTGAGCTTGCCGGCGGGCAGGAACTGACGTTCCCTGCCCGCCAGGTCGTAGACGTGCAGGCCGTTTTTCTTGTCGGTGCCGAGCACCAGGCTGGCGGCCGGGTTGTCCGGGTGAATCCAGATCGCCGGGTCGTCGGCGGCGTCGCCGAAGCGGGCCACCGGCTCGGTTTGGGCGCTGGGCAGCACGGTGACCAGATCCGCTTCTTCCTGGTCGCTGGTGGCGGCGTCCCAGGGCACCGTCAGACGCCGCGCGGCGGCGCCGTCGTCATCCAGGACCACCAGGGTGAGCCGGCCGTCCCGCCAGCGGCTGGCCAGCCGTTCCGGTTCGTCCAGGTCGGGCACCGCCAGGGGCGCGCCCACCGGGGCGCCGTCGCGATACAGGTGCAGCTCGGCGGCGTCCGCGTCGAGCAAGGCCACGCCGCCGGGGATCAGGGCCAGGCCCTTGGCGCTCCCGGCCAGGCCGCCATGGGGGTGGCGGGCATCGACCAGGGTGCGCTCCGGGTCCCGTTCCGGATCGGCGCGGTAGCGCCACAGGCCGACACCTTCCTCGCTCACGTAGAGGGCGTCCCGGCGGTCGTCCACGCGGCAGTACTCGGCGCCGGCGGGCAACACCAGGCGACGCACGTGTAGCGGCTCGCCGCCGTCGCGCAGCAACCACTGGTCGGCGCCGCCGCGCTCGTCCAGCACGAACACGGACAGATGCGCGTCCCGGTCCTGGTACAGGCAGAGCCCGTTCACTTCGTAGTCCGGCACCGGCAGGGTGGTCAGGGTACGCGCCCGGTGGTTCGCCACCTCCAGCACCACCACCTGGTTGGCGGCGGTGTCCACGGTGGCCAGCCGCCAGCGGCCGTCGTCCAGACGCCGGCCGTCGAGGCGTTCGAAATCGCCGGCGCGCAGCGGCGCAGCGGCGCCGTCCACGGTGAGGTCGCCGTCGGCGCTGATCGCCGCCCAGCCGTCGCCGGCGCCGGCGCCGGCGCCGGGAAACCACAGCGCCAGCCCGGCCCGTTGATCCGGCACCCAAGGCGGTGCCCGGTCCGGCCCATGCTGGCAACCGGCCAACAAGGCGCCGCCCAGGCACAGCAAAAACAGGGTGGTGCATTTCTTCATGGTGTCGTCCTTACGTCAGGAAAAAAGCCGGCGGCATCCGGCGCGTGCCGGGTACCGCCCTGCCTGATCAAAAGTGTTTGAGGGACAGGCCCAGCTTGTAGGTCGGGCCGTATTCCTCGTACTGGGCGTTGAACCGCTCCTTGCCGGTGTAGGCGTAGAAGGGTTCATCATTGATGTTGATCGCCTCGAAGGTGAGCTGGAGCTGCTCGGTGAGGAAGTAGTGACCGGTGAAGTCCAGTTGAACATGGTCATCGGTGTAGATGTCGTAGCGATCGTCCAGGGGGTCGCTCACTTCCTGCAGGAACTCACCGGTGTAGTTGGCCGCCAGGCGCAGACTCAGGCGCGGCGTTTCGTAACCGAACACCAGGTTGCCGGTGACGTCGGACTGGCTGGGCAGCGGGATGTCGCGGCGGGAATAGGCGCCGGCGTCATCGTCGTAGCTTTCGATGGTGGCCTCGGAATCCACGAAGGTGGCGTTGGCACCCACCAGCAGGCCGTTGAACGGCGCCGGCAATTCGTTGAACTGCTTGGAGTAGGACAGCTCCAGGCCGTACACCGAAGCGTCGCTGCCGTTGTCGAAGGTCTCCGCGTCGCTGAACGCCTCGTAGCCCGGCGAACCACCCAGATCGGTGAGGTAGGCGAAGTTGTCGATGTCCTTGTAGAACGCGAAGGCGGAGATCACCCCGGCGCGACCCATGTAGTGCTCGATGCCAAGATCGAAGTTGTTGGCTTCCAGGGACTTGAGCTCCGGGTTGCCGAAGCTGGCTTCGTCGCCGTCGATCTCGAAGCCCGGAGAAAGCTGTTCGAAGGTGGGCCGCACCACGGACTGGGTAAAGGCGGCGCGAGCGATGGTGTCGCGGCCGAGCTGGTAGCGCAGGTGCAGGGCCGGCAGCCAGTGGTCCTCGCTTTCGTCGTAGTCATTGGTCACCAGGGTGCCGTCCTCGACGCCGTTGCCCCGGGCCTCGAAGTCGGTGCGCTGATAACGCACGCCACCCAGCAGGCGCAGCTTCTCGAAGTCCACGGTGCCCATCACGTAGGCGGCGTCGCGGTCCTCGGAAATCTTGTAGTCCTCGATGGCGGAGGCCTCGGCGTCGAACTCGCCGGGCCCGCTGAGCGCGTTGTCCATGGCGTCCGGGTCGATGCCGGAGCCGATGTCGCCCAGCTCGTAGTCCACGTCGGTGCGGAAGTCCGCCAGGTTGCCGTCCGGTTCGTAGGTCCAGACGTTGACGTCGCCTTCCTTGTCGCGGCGCGCCATCTTGGTGCCGAACTTGATGGAAGCCGGGTTGTTGTTCCACAGCAGCTCGCGGGTGAAGTCCAGCTTGAGGTCGGTCTGGTTGTCCTCGGTGTCACCGCTGGCGACTTCCACCTCGTCCAGTTCGTAGTTGCCGTCGTCGAAGAAACCGTCCGGGTGCAGCGCATTGGGCTGGCGGCTGTCGGTGAAACCGCCGTTGGGCAGCTCGGCGACGAACACGGCGCCGTCGGTGTGGCGGGGCTCTTCCTCGCTGGCTTCGCTGTAGCCCAGGTTGTATTCCATGATCCAGCGGTCCCAGCGCTTCTTGCCGCCGAACACCAGGGAGGTGATTTCCTGGGTTTCCTCCCGGTTCTTGAGTTCCTTCTCCACCTCGGTGAGGCCGGTCTCGCCGGCGGCCTGGGCACTGTCGAAACCGTAGATGGTGGCCTGGCGCACTTCCTGGTCGCGGAAGCGGCTGTGCAGGGTGCGCAGGTAGTAGCTGGTGTTGTCGTCGGGCCGGTAGTCCAGGTTCAGCGCCATGCCCAGCCGTTCCCGGGTGATGGTGTAGTCGCGCTGTTCGAATTCCTCCAGGCGCGGCGTGTCGCCGTCGAAATCCCAGGCGCCGCCGGTTTCCACGTTGTCGGAGCCGAAGTCCCGCTCCGCCCAGCTGATGGCGGCGGCGACGCCGAAGTTGTCCTGGCCGTCGCCCAGGTCGAAGCGATTACTGGCGGCGGCGGACAGTTCCGGGCTGGTTTCCTCGCTGTGCTCGTCGTAACCGGCCTGGCCGGACACGGAGTAGTAGAGCCCGTCGCGGTCGAAGGCCGACAGGCTGTTCACCTCCACGGTGCCGCCCAGGGAGTTGGCGTCCATGTCCGGGGTGAGCGATTTCACCACCGTGAGCGACTCCAGCAGCTCCGAGGGAATCACGTCCAGGGCCACGGCGCGGCGGTCGGATTCCGGCGCCGGCACCTGGATGCCGTTAACGTTCACCGCGTTCAGGTCCGGGGCCAGGCCGCGCACCCGTACGAAGCGGCCCTCGCCCTGGTCCCGCTCGATGGACACCCCGGGCAGGCGCTGCAAGGACTCGGAGACGTTGCTGTCGGGAAACTGGCCGATGGCGTCGGCGTTGACGGTGGTTTCAATGTTGTCGGCGGCGCGCTGGCTGGCCAGCGCCTTGTCCATGCTGGCCGCCTGGCCGATCACCTTGACGGTCTCCTCGTTGCCGTCACCGGCCTGCTGGGCCCAGGCGGCCTGGCCCGCGGCCAGGCCCACCAGGGTGGCGAGCAGAGTTTTCTTGAACATGCGGTTCTCCCCCGGGGCACGGCGCCCCCCTGCCTGATTGCGTTGCGCCGGGACACTAGGCACGGGAAATGTCCGTTCTGTTACAGGGAAAATCCAACCCCATTAAAATCAATGACTTACGTCGAAAGGCCGGGCGCGCTGAGCCGTTCGCACCCCCACCGCGCGCCGGGCGTGCCGCGGCCCGAGGGGGCACGACCGGCTTTTTTCATCGATCAACGCCGCGCCACGGCGGATCGGGTGAGCCAATTCGACCCCCTGGCCCGCCATCCGCCGGTCTGTCATCGAACTGACATGGCCGCCGCGTACCAGTGCCTGCAGGAAACGGGAAGAGGACGACACCGTGATAAGAATGCTGCATCTGCACCGCTGGAAGATTCTCGCCGTGGCCACCCTGGCCAACCTGGTGCTGCTGGCCAACCTGGCCGCCGGCGACCCCAAGGGGCTGGAGGAAATCGCCTGGCTGGACATCGCCGGCGAGGGCGGCGCCGCCCTGCTCGCCTTTCTGTGGCTGGGCCTGATTCTCAATAGCCGCCCTTCAGGCCGCGTTACCAACTATCTGGTAGCCGGGCTGACCGGCATCTTCATCGCCTACTGGCAGGACGTGCTGGACGAGGTGATCCGCCTGCCCGAGGCGGTGGTCTGGGACCATTGGGTGGAATCCGGCGCCATGCCCCTGGGCATGGTGCTGCTGACCCTGGGCATCTACCACTGGCAACGGGAGCAGCTGGCCATCAACGAGCAGCTGCGTCGGCGGGAGCGGATTTTCCGCGAGCACCGCAGCTTCGATCGCCTCACCAACCTGACCAGCGCGCCCTATCTGCGCCGGCAGCTGGCCATGGAGCTGGGCGAGGCCGGCCGCGCCGTGACGCTGATGATGCTGGACGTGAACCGCTTCGATCACGTACGCCGGCAACTGGGGCCCCGGGACGCGGACCGTCTGCTCCAGGAACTGGCGGAATTGTTGCTGCTCAACCTGCGACAGGATGACCTGCTGTGCCGCTACGCCGGCGACCGCTTCGCGGTGGTGCTGCCCGGCACCGGCGAACGGGAGGCGACCCTGTTGGGCGGGGAACTGATCGCCGCGGTGGATCACTTCGCGTTCAAGACCCGCCAGGGCGAAACCCACCTTCAGCGCCTGGACGTGGGGCTGGCCACGGCCCGGGGCGACGAACCGGACGCGCTGATCGAACGGGCCAACCAGGACCTGGAAGCGCGCCGCCAACAACCGGCGCCGGCCTGACATCATGATCGAGGCCAGCTACGAACTGGACGACAAGTTCATCCGCGCCCACCACCAACCGGTGACGCTGATGGACCTGGTGTGCGACCAGGGCGCGGAGGTGGACCGCCTGCTGCGTCACACCGGTCTGTTCTATCACGAGGTGGCCGCCGGCCGCGCCCTGGCCTCGCCGCGTCAGTATCTGCAGCTGATCCACAATGCCCGCCGCCTCTACCCGGAGCCGGAACTGAGTTTCCTGCACGGCCAGCGCCTGTTCCCCGGCCACTATGGCGCGGTGAGCGCCCTGCTCGGCAACGCCCCGGACCTGGGCCAGGCCCTGGCGGTGTTCGAGTCCGCCCAGTCGCTGATCTCGCCGCTGCTCACCACCCGGGTGGCGCGCGCCGGCGACTACTGCTGCGTGCAGTGGCTGGACGCCTGCGGCGCCGGCGACGAATACCGTTTCCTGGTGGAGACCATGATGGCCGGGTTGGCGTCGGTGACCCGCTGGCTGAGCGGCGAGCGGCTGCCCTGGATCTTCCAGTTCAGCTATCCGCGCCCGGCGTACCCGGAGCAATACCGGGTGCATCTGGGGTCGGACCTGCACTTCGACGCCCACATGGACGCCATGCTGCTGCCGGCCGGTTACCTGGACCGGCCCTGGCCACGGGCGTCGGCCACGGCCCGGGCGCTGGCCCTGCGCGACTGCGAAAACGACCTGGCCCGGCTGGGCTTTCGCACCAGCTTCATCCAGGCGCTCTACGATTACCTGCGCCAACGGGTGCGCGAACCGGTGAGCCTGGAACAGGCGGCCTCCGCCCTGGGCGCCAGCCCGGCCACCCTGAAGCGACGGCTGCGCCGCCAGGGCACGCACTTCCAGCAATTGCTGGATCGGGCCCGTAAACACGAGGCGCTGCATCTTCTGCAGCTGCATGGCTACAGCAACGATCAGGTGGCCCGCCATCTGAGTTTCAACGACCCCACCAACTTCCGGCGCTCGTTCAAACGCTGGACCGGCCTCACCCCCAGCGCCTGCCGCCGGTTGCTGGCGCGCACCCTGGACCGCCCCGATCCCTCGGCCCGGAGTGACGAAGGGGCCTGCTAACGCAACAACGCCGCCAGAATCCGGCTGACCAGTTCCCCTTGCCGGGAGCAGCCCGTTTTCTGAAAAATCTGCTTCATCTGCGAGCGCACGGTGGCGACGCTACGGCCCGATTGTTCGCTGACGGCCTGTACGCTTTTGCCGCTGACCAATTGTTCACAAACCCGGGCTTCGGCCTGGGTCAGGTCGAAGTAGGCGGCGATATGCTCGGCGGAGGGAAGGGGCCGGTTGTCCGGTTCGTAGACGCTCACCAGAGCGCCCCCGGCCAGCAGTTCGCTGCTTTCGATGGGGCGGATCACGAAAATCAGCGGGGACCGCCGTTCACGCTTGAGGAACAGGGTCTCGCTGCAGTAGCCCTCCTTCCCCATGCTGGAGCGAACCACCTGGGCCGAGCTGCGAAAGAAGGCGGCCTGTACGTCCTTTTCGGCGAAGCTGAAGCGTTCGTCGCGGATGCTCAGGCAACGCTCCCGGTTGATCAGAGCCCGGGCGGCCTTGTTGGAGTAGAGCACGGTGGCCAGGCTGTCGAGTACAAAGGTGGCATCGGGCAAAACATCAATGATGGCCGACAGGGATGACGCCGCCTTGCTGCGGGTTTCCAGTTGCCGGTAAAGCTGCACGGTCTGGCGGATATGAGGCACCAGCCGGTTCAGGGCATCCAGCTCCGTCTGCTGATATGGCCCCTGGCCCACGGTGCGCTGAATGGTCAGGACAAAGGTGTGGGTGCGCGTGTTGTCGACCACCAGCCAGGCGGAATCCAGCATGTCCTGTTCGTTTTCCCATTTGGAGTAGTCCGCGTCGGGCCGAAAATCCGGCAGCAGTGGCAGGGCCGACTGGAAAAGCCCCGGAGCCTGTTTGATGGCCTGATTGCTGACCACATCCTGGGCGATCATGTTGTTTTCCAGATACCAGTCGAGGAATTCTTCCGACAGGCCGTGATACCAGACGTGCTCCATGCGCAGGGGCTGACGATGAATCACCAATAGCTGGGCGGCACAGCCGTTGATGGCACCGGTCAGTTTTTCCAGAAAGGCATGAAAGCCTTCCCGGTGGGTCAGAGAGCGGTAGAGTGTTTGCAGCAGATCGGGCTCATTCCGGAGTACGGGTGCCATGGTCTTCCTGGTTGGTTGGTATTTTTATTCCAACGCCCGCACCAGCAGGGCCGCCCTGCCACCCCCTTGTTCCCGGCATTTTCCGCGACCACTGGCGTCCGGCCGATGGCAAGGCGCTCGGGGCCATTGTGGATAAAAAGGGTCCGGGTATCCAGATACTGGCCTAGCGGCAGGCGGCGACGCTGTCGCCGACGGTCAGCGAGCGCAGGCACAGCACCGGCGCCAGGGCGAAAGTGCGCCGCCACAACGCCGGCCAGGCGTCCTGGTTGACCATGGGCCGTGGCAGCCGGCTGCTGGTCAGCGGCTGCCAGCCGTCCAGGCCCTGGTGGGCGATCACGAACTGGAACGGATGGGCGCCGGGCACCCCCAGGCGCACATCGGTGACCACCAGACGGTCACCGTCGCGGCGGTAATCCAGGAACCCCCGGGTGAACCAGGCCAGGCGCCGGCCGTCCGCGAGCCGCGCCGCTTCCGTTTCCAGCTCCGGGGACCGGGGGAAGGCCTCCACATGGGGCGGCCGGTCGCCGTCGAACACACCGGTGACGATTTCCAGACGCTGGTCCGGCGTCAGGGCGGTGGCGCGCCACAGGAAGGTGGAGAACGGCATCGGCTGCACCATCAGCGGCACCGCCTCCAGGCCACGCTCCGCCAGGGTGTCCTGCACCCGCTGGGTCATCCATTGCTGGGCCACCAGGCTCCAGGCCAGGTAGGCGCTGGACAGGCCCAGCCCCACGGACAGCGCGGTGAGCGCCGGCGGCCGGATCAACGCGATGATCACCGCGATCAGCAGAGGCAGGGTATAAAGCGGATCGATGATGAACACGCTGTTGAGCGCCACCGGCGGCCCCACCGGCCACCAAAGCTGGGTGCCATAGGTGGTGAAGGCGTCCAGCAACGGATGGGTGAGCAGCACCAGAGTGGTGAACGCCCACCAGCGGCCGAAGCCCGGCGCCGGTTTCCAGCGGCTCAGCCCCCAGGCCAGCAGGGTGGCCAGGGGCGCCAGCACCAGCAGCGAATGGCTGAAGCCACGGTGCTCGGAAAAGTTGGCCACGGCGTCGCCGTAATCGATGAGAACGTCCAGATCCGGCAGGGTGGCCAGCACCGCGCCGCCGAGAACGGCGCCGCGCCCCAGACGACCGCCCAGCACCGCGCCACCCAGGGCGCCGCCGAGCGCCGCCTGCGTCAAAGAATCCATGCCCTGCTCCCGAAAAAAGCGCCAAAAAGGTGAATAGCGGACCCAAATCACATCCATAGAAGGTGTTCATACCATGGGGTCCGGCAAGCCAACTGTTTGAATATTATTGTAAAAATAAAGTTCCGCGGGGAACTTCGGCGATTTTTCACCACCGCCGGCGCTTGCGTCCGTGAGGCTGGCGTCAAAGAATGGTTTCCAAGGGCAGCCATGCTGACGCCCGTGACACCCATGCAGTCTTCAATCAACCCTGAAGGAGATGCTGTATGCTCGGTTCACGCAGCCGCGACGACGCTCCCCATACCGGGTCGCGCGCCATCGACGACTTGATCGCTTCCGTTCTCTCCAACGCCGACATCCAGATCAACGGTCGGCGCCCCTGGGACATGCAAATCCACCATCCGGACACGCTCTCGCGTATCGCCGCCCAGCGCTCGCTGGGACTGGGCGAAGCCTACATGGACGGCTGGTGGGACTGCGATGCCCTGGATGAATTCACCCATCGCATCCTGCGCGCCGGCGCCGACAACCTGGGCAAGAACAAATGGACCCTGGCGTTGCAGCTGCTTGGCCACGGCCTGCGCAACCGGCAGAGTATGCGCCGTTCCCGCCAGGTGGCCAGGCGGCACTACGACCTGGGCAATGATCTGTTCGAGAAGATGCTCGACCCGACCATGGCCTACAGCTGCGGTTACTGGAAGGAGGCGGACACCCTGCACCAGGCCCAGGAAGCCAAGCTCGACCTGATCTGCCGCAAGCTGGAGCTGGAGCCGGGCATGACCCTGCTCGACATCGGCTGCGGCTGGGGCAGCCTGCTGGAATACGCCGCCCGGCACTATGGCGTGCGCGCCCACGGCGTCACCGTGTCCACCGAGCAGGCGGAGCTCGCCCGGCAACGTTGCAAGGACCTGCCCGTGGAAGTGCTGCTCAAGGATTACCGCACGGTGACCGGCCAGTACGACCGGGTGGTGTCGGTGGGCATGTTCGAGCACGTGGGCCGGCGCAACTACCGCACCTTCATGGAGACCACCCGGCGGTTGCTCAAGGACCGGGGGCTGATGCTGCTGCACACCATCGGCAACAACGAAAGCACCAACAGCCACGACGCCTGGATCGACAAGTACATCTTTCCCAACGGCGAGCTGCCGTCCATCAAACAAATCGCCCGCCACGCCGAGCACCGCTATGTGGTGGAGGACCTGCACAACTTCGGCCCGGACTACGCGCGCACCCTGAAAGCCTGGGACGCCAACTTCCAGGCCCGTTGGCCGGAACTCGAAGGTCGCTACGATGAGCGCTTTCATCGCATGTGGCACTACTACCTGAATGTGTGCGCCGGCGCGTTCCGGGCACGCACCATCCAGCTCTGGCAGTGGGTATTCTCCAAACCCGGCCACCGCGTCCACGCCTACCGGTCTCCGCGCTGATTGGCGGGCCACGCCAACCCTCGCGCCCGCCGCCCCTGGCGCGGGCCGGCGGGGCGGTGGCATAATGCCCGCAAACGGATCACGAATCATTCTCACTCACGATGACCGGCCCCACGGGGCGGGCGCCACCCCATGCAGGCCGACGACCTCTTTCAACAGCACGCCCGGGAACTCAACGGCTATCTGTGCCGGCGTCTGGACTCGCCGGAACAGGCCGCCGATCTGTGCCATGAGGTGTACTTGCGTTTGCGCCGGCTGGAGGAGCAGCGGGAGACGCCACGCAATCCCCGCGCCCTGGTGTTCCGCATCGCCCGCAACCTGCTGATCGACCACCTGCGCCAGCAACGCCGCCGCCCCACCACGGTGGCCCTCACCGACCCCGACCTGGCCCTGGAAAGCGACACGCCGACGCCGGAGTCCGCCGCGCGCAGCGCCCAGGCGGTGGACGGCCTCAACAGCGCCCTGGCGGCTCTCCCCGAGCATCAGCGCCAGGCCTTGCTGTGGAACCGGCTGGACGGCGTCAGCCAGCGCGAGATCGGCCAGCGCCTGGGAGTCTCCGAGCGCATGGCGGGCAAGTACATTGCTCGCGCCCTGGCCCATTGCCGCGCCCTGCTGGCGGCGGTGGCGGTGCTGCTGGTGGTGGCCGCCGGCCTGCCCTGGTCGGTGTGGACCGCGGACGCGCGCACCGGCGCCGGCGAGCAACGCACCCTGACCCTGGCGGACGGCAGCCGGGTGACCCTGAACGGCCGCAGCGCCATCAACATCGACGTCACCGGCGACCACCGCCGGGTGGAGGTGGTGCGTGGCGAGGCCCTGTTCCAGGTGGCCAAGGACCGCGCCCATCCGTTCCTGGTGCGCGCCGACGACGCCCGGGTGCGGGTCACCGGCACCCGCTTCGAGGTACGCCACCGCGACGGCGTCACCCGCCTCACCGTGGCCGAGGGCAGCGTGGTGGCCGGGGACGGCCGCCGGGAACGCACGCTCACCGCCGGCCAGCAGGTGCACTGGCGCCACGGCCGGATCGGCCCGGTGGCGGCGGTGGACGCCGACGCCGTGCTGGCCTGGGCGCGGGGCCGCCTGGTGTTCCGCGACCGCCCCCTGGGCGAGCTGCTCACCGATCTGCGGCCCTACCATCCGGACCGGCTGGTCCTGCTCAACGATGATCTGGCCGGGCGGCGGGTGAGCGGCACCTTCGCCACCGACGAGCCCGAGGCGGTGTTGAGCGCCCTCACCCAGACCCTGCCGGTGCGGGCGCTTCGCCTGCCAGGCGTGGTGGTGCTTTATTGAACGGCGATCGCGGCTGAAGCCGCTCCTACGGGATGATCGCACGGTAGGAGCGGCTTCAGCCGCGATACGGGTTGAGCAAAAAAATTTCTTCTTGGGGTTCAGAAACGGAAGCGGCCATCGTCTTCCTGGGTGCCTTTGTCGCGAATGGTTTCTATTTGCATTGTTTTGAAAAGGGTACCGACTCCATGAAATCAATGACTTACCCCCGCCTGGCCCTGCTCGCCGCCGGGCTGATCCTGCTCGGCCCGGTGCGGGCCGCGCAGCTGGACATCCAGGCCCAGCCCCTGGACGCCGCCCTGGCGGAGCTGGCCGAGGTCACCGGCGTGCAGCTGCTGTACGACGCCGACGCCACCCGGGGCAAGCAAAGCCCGGCTCTGCAAGGGGACTACAGCGCCCCGCAAGCCCTGAGCCAGCTGCTGGCCGGCAGCGGCCTGCGTTACCGGGTCAACAACGACGGCAGCATCACCCTGGAGCCGGCCCCGGTGACCGAAAGCACCCTGGCGCCGGTGGCGGTGAACGCGGAGGTGGCCACCAAGGTGGACACCCCCACCCTGGAAACGCCGCAATCGATTTCCGTGGTGCGCCGCGCCCAGATCGAGGAACAGGGCTCCGATACCGTGCAGCAGGCCCTGCGCTACACCCCCGGCGTGTTCACCGACCAGATCGGCGCCTCGAAACGCTATGACTACGTGTCCTTGCGCGGTTTTTCCGACGACAGCATCGACAACATCTACCTGGACGGTCTCAAGACCATGGGCGATGGCGGCACCTTCAGCTCCATGCAGATCGACCCCTATTTCCTGGAGCGGGTGGAGATCGTCAAGGGCCCCACCTCGGTGCTCTACGGGCGCGCCTCCCCCGGCGGCCTGGTCAACCTGACCAGCAAGAAACCACTGTTCGAAACCCGCCAGGAACTGCGCTTCGGCGTCGGCACCAACGACTATCGCGGCGTGGGCTTCGATTTCTCCGGGCCGGTGAACGACCGGGTGGCCTACCGGCTGGTGGGCCTGGCGGACAAGGGCGACACCCAGTTCGATCACCTGGAACAGGAACGGCGGGCAATCATGCCCAGCCTGACCCTGCAACTGGGCGACAACACCCTGCTCGACCTGATGGCCTACTACCAGGACGATCCGGAAGGCGGCAGCCACAGCGGCGTGCCCGCCGAGGGCAGCCTGTACCGGCGCAACGGCCGCTACATCGACAACACCTTCTTCGAGGGCGAGCCGGATTACGAGCAGTTCGAGCGCACCCAGAAAATGCTCGGCTACCAGCTACAGCACTTCATCGATGACACCTGGAGCCTGCGGCAGAATTTCCGCTACATCACCAGCGACGTACAGCTCCAGCAGGTGTATTCCTACCAATGGGTGGGCAACAGCGACCGGCTCAGCCGCTTCTACTCCGGCGCCGACGAACAACTGGACGCCTACACCGTGGACAACCAGGCCCGCGCCGACTTCGCCACCGGCGATCTGCAACACACCCTGCTGATCGGCGCCGACTACCAGCACCGCGACGTGGACGCGGCCTGGAGCAGCGGCGCCTTCCCCGCCATCGACGCCTTCGATCCGGTGTATGGAGCGGTCCCCACCGCCATTGGCGACCCGGTGCCCCATGAGCGCAAACTGATCCAGACCGGCGTCTATCTGAGCGACCAGATCGCCCTGGACCGCTGGCGTTTCTCCCTGGGGGGCCGCTATGACTGGGTACGCACCGCCAACGTCAATCAGGATACCGGTGCCCGCTCCAGCCAGGACGAGGAGCAGTTCAGCGGCAGGGCCGGCGTGCTCTACCGTCTGGACAACGGCCTCGCGCCCTATGTGAGTTATTCCGAATCGTTCAACCCCAGCGTCTACACCGACGAGGACGGCGACCCGCTGGAACCCACCGAGGGCACCCAGTACGAAACCGGCCTCAAGTACCAGCCCCGTGACGGCCGCGGCCTGTACACTCTGTCGCTGTTCCACATCGACCAGGAGAACCTGGCGATCCGCGAACCGCAGAACCCGGTCTATGTGCCGATCGGCGAGATCCGTTCCCGGGGCGTGGAGCTGGAGGCGCAGACCCTGCTCACCGACCGTTTCCGGGTACGGGCCAGCTACACCTACACCGACATCGAGTACACCGAGGCGGAGCCCGGAATCGAGGGTAACCAGGTCAACCAGGCGCCGCGCAACCAGGCCACCGCCTGGGGCCATTACCGCTTCGACCAGGGGCCCATGGCGGGCTTCGACCTGGGCGCCGGGGTGCGCTACACCGAGGGCATTCAGGCGGACCGCGCCAACACCCGGGAGGTACCGTCCTACACCCTGGTGGACGCGGCGCTCGGCTATGACTTCAGCCATCTTGGCATTCAGGGCCTGAGCGCCCGGGTCAACGCCAACAACCTGCTCGACAAGGAATACGTGGCGTCCTGCTACTCGCTGAACTACTGCTACTTCGGCGCCGAACGCAGTGTCATGGCCACCGTGACCTACCAACTGCGCTGAACCGTCGACCCCCGGGTGTGGACGTGATCACGTCCACCCCGGGCTTGCACAAGCTTTTACATCCCCCCTCTCGCGCAACACGCCACGATCACCAATGCTGTCCATCAACGGCGATGCCCCCGGGCCTCGCCAAGGGAAGGATCCCGGCCTCGGCCAGGACGGCTACTAACAACATCGCCACGCGGACTCCAGCGCGATGCGGAAACAGGCAAGAAAAGCCCAGCTTTGACCTACCGCCTCCGGCGGCGCGCCAAGCAGGATAGCGCTCCCGGACACCGACCCGGCGTCGGCGGCGGGATCCGGCAACCTGATTTCCGTGGAACGGAGAACGATGGACGATGGACGATGCATTCGAACACGCCTCCCGAACGCGAGG
Organism: Alloalcanivorax profundimaris; assembly: GCF_015265435.1. GTDB lineage: Bacteria > Pseudomonadota > Gammaproteobacteria > Pseudomonadales > Alcanivoracaceae > Alloalcanivorax > Alloalcanivorax profundimaris. The sequence continues at coordinate 47,048 of NZ_JABJWH010000036.1, forward strand.
CGTTCACTTCAAAGTCGGCCTGCTGGGCGCCGCGTTTCTGATCGGTGTTATCAGCGCGCCCACGTCGCTGGCGCAATCGGCACCGGCCAGCGACGCCCCGGCCTTCATGGACCGCGACAACCCACAACTGGCCATGCTCGACCGCGAGGAGCGAACTCCGCGCCGGCCACGGGCGGAGCCGGCCCGGGAACCGGCGCGTGACAGTTGGTCGTTCGCGTTCGATAACGACGCCCTGGTGCCCACCGGCCGCGACCAGGATTACACCTACGGCCTGAGTTTTTCCCACACCGGCCGCGACGCCCGCGACGCCTGGTATTCCCTGAACCCGGTGCTCACCGGCCTGGACCGGCTGTTCGGCGTGGACCATCTGGCCGGTGAGGAAGGAGACGCCCGGACGCCCATCGACGGCCACAGCGTGGAATTCGGGCTGTTCGGCTTCACCCCGGAAGACAAACAGGCCTCGGCGCCGTTGTACGACGACCGGCCCTACGCCAGCCTGCTCTACATGTCCCAGTCCCGGGTCCGGATCGACCGGGGCGAGAACGTGGCCTGGCACAGCAGCCTGACCCTGGGCGCCCTGGGGCTGGCGATCGTCGGCAATGGCCAGAACGCGGTGCACAAGGTGATCGGCAGCGAGCACGCGGAAGGCTGGGATCACCAGGTCAGCGAAGGCGGCGAACCCACCGCCCGCTACACCCTGGCGCGGCAGAAATATCTGAATCCGTCGTCGGAAAACCTGGAAGTAAAAAGCACCCTGCAGGCCTCCGCCGGCTACCTCACCGAGGCACGCTGGAGCCTGAGTTTCCGGGGCGGGCGCATCGCCGACCCGTGGTGGAAATTCAATCCGGAGCTGGCCAGCTACGCGGACGGCTCCTCCCGAGGCGTGGGCGGCCCGGCGCCCACCGAGAGCTACGTGTGGGGCGGCGCCGCGGTGGTGGCGCGGGGCTACAACGCCTTTCTGCAGGGCCAGTTCCGCGACAGCGAAGTGACCTACGACAGCGACGAGCTGAACCACCTGATTCTGGAAGCCTGGCTGGGCTACACCCGCTCGTTCGCCAATGGCTGGCGGCTCAGCTATGTGCTGCGCGGCCACACCTCGGAAGTGCGCGACGGCACCGCCGACCGTAATGTGCTGTGGGGCGGGCTGATCGTGGCGAAAACGTTCTAGGGCCTGTTCACACCAGGCTATTGCCCCGCGATGTGCTCGCGCACCAGCGCCGCCAACCCCGGCGCGGTGCCGAAGTACTCCAGCAGCTCGATGGTCAGGTGCGGGTGGCGCTCGCGGGCCTCTTCCACCTGGGCGGGGATGTCGGTGGCCACGTGCTTGCCGTTATTGAAGAACAGCGGATAGACATAGACGCTGTCCACCGGCTGGTGCTCCAGCTGCTGCAGGGCCTCCTGCAACGACGGACGCGCCAGTTCCAGAAAGCACGGCAGCACCGCCGCGTAATCTTCCCGGGTGGTTTCCGCCACCGCGTCCACCAGTGCCTTGAATTCCTCGTTGGCCGCCTCGGCGCGGCTGCCGTGGGCCATGATCAACAGGGCTTTTTTCACCACTACCTCCACAATGAATGGGCCGCCTCGATCACCAGAGCGTGGCGGCGGGCCAGGGCGGCGCGATCATCGTCGTAGCCGCCGCCAATGACGGTGGCCACCGGCACGTCACGATCGCGGCAAAGCGCCAGCACCCGGCGCTCCCGTTCCGCCAGGCCGGGCAGACTGACCGCCAGGCGCCCGAGCGGGTCGTCCCGGTACACATCCACGCCGGCATCGTACAACACCAGATCCGGGCGCAGGGCGTCCAGCAACCCGCCCAGGGTGTCGGTGACGATGGCCAGATAATCCTCGTCGCCAAGCCCCACCGGCAGGCCCACGTCCAGATCGCTGTGCATCTTGCGGGTGGGAAAGTTCTTTTCGCAATGCACCGAGCAGGTGAAGGCGCGCGGTTCGCCGGCGAGGATGGCGGCGGTGCCGTCGCCCTGGTGCACGTCGCAATCGAAAATCAGCACCCGCTTCACGCGCTCCTCGGCCAGCAGCGCCCGGGCGGTGACCGCCAGATCATTGAGGATGCAGAAACCGGAGCCGAAATCGTAATGGGCATGGTGGGTGCCGCCGGCCAGGTGACAGGCAATGCCGTGCTTGAGGGCGAGCTGGGCGGCAACCAGGGTGCCCATGGGCGCGATGCAGGTACGCCGCGCCAGCCCCTCGCTCCACGGCAACCCCAGGCGTTTGGCTTCCTTGTCACCGAGGCGGTTGCCCAGGAAACGGTCCAGATAGTCCGGGCAGTGAGCCAGGGACAACAGCGGCGCCCGCGCCCGGCCCGGGCGGTGCAGATTGTTGGGCCCGGCGATGCCGGCGTCGCGCAAGCGCTGGTGGAGCAGCCGGAACTTCTCCATGGGAAAACGGTGGCGCGCCGGGAACGGAAAGCTGTAGGACGGGTGGTAGACCAGGGGAATCGACATGCCGCGATTATAGCGGGCCCGCCAGCCCCTGCCCCAATACCCGGTACAGCGTGACCCGTGCCACCAATTGATCGTAACGCAGATCGAGCAGGTTCTGGCGGGCACTGATCAGGCTGGTCTGGGCGTCCAGCACCGAGGTCAGCTCGATGTCGCCTTCCCGGTAGCGCGTCTCGGCGATCTCGAAACCGCGCCGGGCCTGGGTCAGGGCTTCCCGGCGGTGAGCGCCCTGCTCATCGAGCGCGTTGATGTTGCCCAGGCCCTGGTCCACCTCGGACAGGGCGGTGAGCAGCACGCCCCGGTAACCGGCCACCTGCTCCAGCCAGGCGGCCCGGGCCACGGTGTTCTCGCCCCGGGTCTGGCCGCCGTCGAAGATCAGTTGGCTCAGGGAGGCGGCCAGGTTGTAAACCGCGTCGCCGTCGAACAGGTCGCCCAGGGAGCTGCTGGCGTAGCCGGCGCTGCCGGTGAGGCTCAGCGACGGCCAGTAGGCGGTGCGGGCCACGGCCACGCCGTAATCGGCGGCCATCAGGCCGGCCAGGGCGCGGCCCACGTCCGGGCGCTGGGCGAGCACGTCGGCGGGCAGGCCCGGCTGGATTTCCGGCACGGTCAGATCCGCCAGGCCGCCATCCCCGGCCCCAGGCAGGAACCCCTGGGGCGTCTCGCCCACCAGCACCGCCAGGGCGTAGCGGGTTTCCCGGGTTTGCTGGCGCAGATCCGGCAGGGCGGCGCGCTGGTTGGCCACCAGGGTGCGCTGCTGGGCCAGATCCTGGGGCGACACGGCGCCGTAGCGCACCTTGGCCTCGACCACCTCGAGGATGCGTTCGGCCAGGGCCAGGCTGTTTTCGGCCAGGGTCAGCCGGTCCTGCAGGTAGCGCCACTGGAGCCAGGTGCTGGCGACGCTGGACAGCACCGTGAGGCGCACCGCGTCCCGGTCGAAGCGGCTGGCGTCCAGGTTGGCCTCGGCGATCGCCTTGTTGTTGCGCAGCCGGCCCCACAGGTCCAGCTCGTAGCTGGCATTGGCGTTGAGCTGGAACCGGTCGGTGCCGTCATTGCCACCGAAAGTGCCGGAGGTGGACGCGCCGCCCCCCAGGGACAAGCTCGGGAACAGGGACGAGCCGGCCTGCCGCAGGCGGCCTTCCGCCTGCAGCACCCGGGCGGCGGCGGCCTGCAAATCGGTGTTGTCGGTGAGCGCCCGGGCCACCAGCTGGTTCAGCTCATCGCTGCCGAAGCCCTGCCACCAGGCCGGGTTGGCCAGCGCGGCGCGGCTGTCGGCGAGCTGATTCTCCCACTGCGCCGGCGCTTCCGGCTCCGGTGTTTCCAGCTCGGAGCGCACCGCGCACCCGGCCACCGTCAGGGCCAGGGTCAGCATGGTCAGCGCCCGCTTGCAGCCGTTATTGATTGGGCCGTTATTCATTCGACAGGGCCTCCACCGGATTCAAGCGCGCCGCTTTCAGGGCCGGCGCGAAACCGAACACCAGGCCGATCACCGCCGCGCACAGGAACGCGGCCACCGCCACCGGGGCGGAAAACAGGATCGGCAGACCAATCAGCCGCAGCAGCAGCCCCACCGCCACGCCCAGGGCCACGCCGATCAGCCCGCCCAGGGCGGACACCACCACCGCTTCGGTGAGGAACTGCTGCAGAATATTGCGCTGGCGGGCGCCGGTGGCCATGCGGATGCCGATTTCATGAATGCGCTCGGTGACGCTCACCAGCATGATGTTCATCACGCCGATGCCGCCCACCAGCAGGGAGATGGCGGCGATGGACCCGAGCAGCATGGTCAGGGTGTTCTGGGTGTCGGACACCATGTCCAGCAGCGACGCCATGTTGAACACGCGCACGTCCTCGGTGCCGTGGCGCTGGGTGAGCAGCTCCACCGCCGCCTGTTCGGTGGCGTCGATGTTCTCCACGTCGTCCACCGCCAGGGTGATGGAACGCAGATAGTTCTGGCCGAACAGGCGCAGGGTGCCGGTGGACAGCGGCACGAACACCACGTCGTCCTGGTCGTCGCCCCAGTTGGTGGCGCCCTGCTCGCCCATCACGCCGATCACCTGGAAGGGAATGCTGTCCAGCAGCACGAACCGGCCCAGGGGATCGTCGTCGCCGAACAGGTTCTCGCGCACGGTCTGGCCGATCACCGCCACCGGCGCGTAGCGGTCCTGGTCCAGCTGGGAGAAGAAGATGCCGTTGACCGCCTGCCAGTCGCGCAGCGCCGGGTAGTCGCTGGACACCGCCTTGACGCTGGTGGTGATGTCCCGGCCCTCGGCGCGGGCGGTAACGCTGCCGGAAATTTCCGGCACCGCCAAGCGAACATTGGGCACCTCGCGCAGGGCCTCCGCGTCCGCCGGCACCAGGGTGGCGATGACGCCGTCGGAGACGCGCCGCTGGCCCCGGTCCGGGCGGATCACCAGCAGGTCCGTGCCCATGTCGCCGATACGCGCCACCACGTCCTGCTTGGCGCCCTGGCCGATGGCCAGCATCACCACCACGGCGCCCACGCCGATGACGATGCCGAGCAGGGTCAGCAGGGTGCGCAGCCAGTTGGCGCGCAACGAACGCAACGCCATGATCACCGCCTCGGCCACTTCGCCCAGCTCCGGCAGCGCCGCTTCCCGGGGCGGGCTGAGGGTCTCCGGGGCGGCCTCCGGCGTGGCCCGGGAGGGCCGCCGGCGGGTATCGGACAGGATGTCGCCGTCGTGCAGCTCCACCACCCGATCCGCGTGGGCCGCCACCTCCGCGTCGTGGGTGATGACGATGACCGTGTGGCCCTGATCCGCCAGGCTTTGCAGCTGGGCCATGACCGCCTCGCCGCTGGCGCTGTCCAGGGCGCCGGTGGGTTCGTCGGCGAGAATCACCCGGCCGCCGTTCATCAGCGCCCGGGCGATGGAAACGCGCTGCTGCTGGCCGCCGGACAGCTGGTTGGGCCGGTGGTCCAGGCGCTCGCCCAGGCCCAGATCGGTGAGCAGATGACGGGCGCGCTCGCGGCGCTGGTCCCGGGACAGGCCGGCGTAGATCGCCGGCAGCGCCACGTTTTCCCAGGCGCTGGCCGTGCCGATCAGGTGGTAGCTCTGGAACACGAACCCGAACATCTCCCGGCGCAGCCAAGCCAGCTCCTGGTGATCCAGCTCGCTGACGTCACGGCCGGCGAACAGGTACTGGCCGTCGCTGGGCCGGTCCAGGCAACCGAGGATGTGCATCAGGGTGGACTTGCCGGAGCCGGAGCTGCCCATGATCGCCACGCATTCACCGGCCTCGATGGTCAGCGAAATGCCGTGCAGCACCTCCACGTCCTCATCACCGCCGGGGAAGCGTTTACGAATGTCGCGCAGCTCGATCAGCGGCGCCCGCGGCGTCTGCTCTGCCATCAGAACAGACCCCGGCGGCGCGGCTCGTCCTCGGTTTGCGCCTGCACCTTACCGATCACCACGGTGTCGCCTTCGGCGAGCCCGCCGGTGATCTGCACGCGCACCCGGTCGGTGACGCCGGTTTTCACCGGACGTTTTTCCAGCCGGCCCTTGCCGGCGGGCACCTCCACGTACTGACCGTCGGCGCCGCTCTTCACCGCCGACGCGGGCACGCTGAGCGCCCCCTCGGCGGACTCCACCACGAAAAACACCTGGGCGGTCATCCCCGACATCAAGGCGTTGTCCGGGTTGGCCACATCGAACTCGGCGGTGTAGAGCACCACGTTGTTGACCACTTCCGGGGTCGGCAGCACCTGGCGCAGCGTGCTGTCATAACGCACGGCGCTGTTGCCCAGGGTGGAGAAGTACACCGGCATGCCGATCTCCAGCCGGTCCACGTCCGCCTCGGAGACCTCCGTGGACACGGTCATGGTGGAGAGATCGGCGACGCGCATCAGAATCGGCGCGGTCTGGTTGGCGTTGAGGGTCTGCCCTTCGCGGGCGTCCAGGGTCACCACGGTGCCGTCGCGGGGGGCGTAGATCTTGGCGTAGCCGAGGGTCGCCTGGTCGCCCTCAAGGCCGGACTGGGTCTGGTCGATCTGTGCCTGAAGCACTTTGATCTGGGCGCGGGTGGTGGCCAGGGTGGCCTTGGCGGTCTGCCAGGCGTCATCACTGGTGGCGTCGGCCTGGCGCAGCCGCTCCTGGCGGTCGAACTGCACCTGCGCCAGTTCCAGCTCGGCGCGCTGCTGCTCCAGTTGCGCGCGCAGGGCGTCCAGTTGCGCCAGGCCCGCCTGCACCTGCGACTCCTGCACCGAGGCATCGATTTCCGCCAGCAGTTGGCCCTTTTCGACTTTATCGCCGAGATCCACGTGCAGCTTTTCCAGCTGGCCGGACACCTGGGCGCCCACGTCCACGTAATCGTAGGGCTCCAGGGTGCCGAGGGCGGTCACCAGATCCTCGATGTCGGCGGGTTGGGCCCGGGCGGTCTGCCACTGCCCGTCCGTGGCGCCGTTACCCGACAGCCACCACCAGGACGCGGCCAGCGCGGCCAGGACCACCAGCGAAACGATTAGCAAACGACGTTTGATCCAGCGTGTCATGACCCTGCCCGAATACTCTGCCCAGAAAAGAATGCGTCGACCTCAAAGGTACCGGTAAAAGATGCAAAGAATATGCGTCAAACCGGCAACCACCGTGCACGCCCGCCGCTCACTCGCGGAACGGCGTTACCAGATGCTTGAGATTTTCCACGCTGAGGATCATCGCCAGGGCCATAAGACGGCCCAGCTCGCCGCGGGGAAAGCCGCGGTCGGCGAACCACAGCAGGTAGGATTCCGGCAGGTCGATCAGCGGCCTGCCCTGGTATTTACCGAAAGGCATGGTGCGCTGGCAGACAGCGATCAGGTCTTCGTTTTTAAAACTCATGACGATGCCGTTGGAGCGGAAATGCCGGGCAGACTAACGCGCCGGGCCGCAGCCGTCACCACCGGGGCCCGGCCCGTCACGTTGCCCGGCCCTCTGTTCGGCATTGGCCTGGCGCAGAATGGACACCGCGCTATGGCAGAACAAACCGGCAATCGCCATCGCCACCAGCACGTCCGGCCAGTGGCTGCCGCTGGCCAGCACCAGCAGGCCGGCGACGATCACCGATATATTGGCGAGCACATCATTGCGCGTGCACAGCCAGGCGGAGCGGATATTGGCGTCACCCTGGCGGTAGCGTACCAGCAGCATCAGGCTGGTGAGGTTGGCCACCAGCGCCAAGGCGCCGATGCCGGACATCATCACCCCGGGGGGCGCGGCCCCGGTTATCAGGCTTACCAAGCTGTCCGCCAGCACCAGCAACCCCAGCAGCAGCAGCGAGAAGCCCTTGATACGGGCGGCGCGAAATCGCCAGGTCAGGGATTGCCCCAGCGCCCAAAGGGTGAGGCCGTAGGTAGCGGCGTCACCCAGGAAATCCAGCGCGTCGGCGCGCAGTGCCCGGGATCCTGAAAACAGGCCCACCGCCGCCTCGACGCCGAACATCACCAGGTTGATCGCCAGCACCGCGATCAGCGCGTTTCGGTAGGCGACGGGCGCCTGCTTATCCAGTTCCGGTTCGCAACATGCCATGCCAGTCTCCGTGCGGTTCGGTGGTCAATCGGTTTGGCCGTCGTTCGGCGCGTGCAGCACGCAGAAGTGGGCGTTATCGCCCCGCTCCACCTGCAGGGTGCTGTGGGCAATGCTGAAACGGTGTTGCAGCCCGTCCGCCACCCGGTCCAGGTAGGCGTCGCCGGGGAAGCCGTCCGGCATCACCAGATGGACCGTCAACGCGCTCTCCGTGGTGCTCATGCCCCAGATGTGCAGGTCATGAATGCCGGTGACGCCCGGCTGGTCACGTAACCAGGCGTCCACCTCGGGAAGATCGATGTTCGCGGGCACCGCGTTCAGCACCAGCTTCAGGGATTCGCGCAGCAGGCCCCAAGTGCCGATCACGATGACCACGGTGATCAGCAGACTGGTCACCGGGTCGAGCCAGTTCCAGCCGGTATAGAGTATCGCCAGACCGGCCAGCACCACGCCCACCGACACCGCCGCGTCGGCGGCCAGATGCAGGAAAGCACCGCGGATATTCAAATCGCCCTTGCTGCCCTTGGCGAATAACCAGGCCGACGCCAGGTTGATCAGAACACCGATGCCCGCTACCACCATAACGGTCACCGACGCCACTTCCGGCGGATCGGCGAGCCGCCGGATGGCGTCCCAGCCGATGGCGCCGCAGGCGATCAGCAGGAACATGGCGTTGGCCAGCGCCGCCAGAATCGAGCTGCCGCGCAGCCCGAAGGTAAAGCGGCTGTCCGGCGCTTTGCGCGCCAGCATCGCCCCGCCCCAGGCCAGCACCAGGCCCAGCACATCGGACAGGTTATGCCCGGCGTCGGCCATCAATGCCGAGGATTGGGCGAGGAAGCCGTACACGAATTCCACCGCCGTGAACCCCAGGTTCAGGGTGATGGCGATCACGAAGGCGCGCCCGAAATCCTTTGGCGCGCCGTGCGGGTGAGCATGGTCATGATGGTGATGGGTGTGCACTGGCCGGCTCCTTCGATCCGTTTCCGCACATTCCAATACCTGTAGCCACTACAGGGTCAAGCCCGATCAGAAAGAGGACTTCGGCCTGGTCCTCGACCGGTACCGGCGACGCACAGGCACGGCCAGTAGTTCATCGTCAATCCCATATCATACTGACGGGGCGCCCAAACGGTGGCGCCCTGTTTCGGGTTAAGGTCCAGGTTAAACTTGTTCAACCGTTTTGCGGCCAAACCGGCTGTACAGCGCCGGCAATACCACCAGAGTAAGCAGGGTAGCGGTGACGATCCCTCCAACCACAACGGTGGCCAGAGGACGCTGCACTTCCGAGCCGATGCCGGTGTTGAAGGCCATCGGCACGAAACCAAGCCCCGCTACCAAAGCAGTCATCAGCACTGGTCGCAGGCGGCGCAGCGCGCCCTCACGCACCGCGTCCCGCAATGGCATGCCCTCCGCCATCAGATCCTTGATATGAGACAGCATCACCACGCCATTGAGCACGGCAATACCGGACAGGGCAATAAACCCGACCCCGGCGGAGATCGACAGGGAGATGTCGCGTGCCCACAGGGCCAGCACGCCCCCGGTCAGCGACAGGGGAATGGCGGTAAAAATAATCAGCGCATCGCGAGCGCTGCCGAACGCCCCATACAACAACGCGAAGATTAGCAATAGCGAAAGCGGCACCACGATGGCCAAACGCCGGGAGGCGGACTGCAGCTGCTCAAAGGTACCGCCATAGTCCACCCAATAACCGGTGGGCAGATCAATCTCCTCACGAACCGCCGTCCGCACATCCTCGACAAATGAGCCCAGGTCCCGGCCCCGCACGTTGGCGGATACAATGGCATTACGCTTGCCGTTCTCGCGATCGATTTGGTTAGGCCCCGGCGTCAACGCCACCTCCGCCACTTCTTCCAGCGGCACATAGCCGGGGTCATGACCTCCGGGCACCGCTATCGGAAGCCGCTTCAGGGTGTCCAGATCCGCCACGTTCTCCGCCGGCAAGCGCAAACGCAACGGGAAGCGGCTGTCACCCTGGTATACGGTACCCAAGGTCTCGCCGCCCACCGCGACACGCACCGTCCGCTGTACGGTCGAGGCATTAAGACCGTAGCGGCCCAATGCTTCCCGGTCCGGTGTAACAGTGAGCACCGGCAGGCCTGAGAGCGGCTGCAGACGGGCGTCGGCGGCGCCGGGCACCCTGTTGATCACCGATACCGCCTGCTCACCCAGCGCTTCCAGTTGAGCCAGATCATCGCCGTAAAAGCGCACCGCCAAATCCGCGCGCACCCCTGCGATCAGCTCATTGAAACGCATCTGAATCGGCTGAGTGAACTCGTACTTGTTGCCCGGCAGCGTTTCCGCCGCCTCGGCCATGGCGGCCACCAAATCCGCTTTGGGCCGATCCGGGTCCGGCCATTGGTCACGGGGCTTCAGAATCACAAAGGTGTCCGCCACATTGGGCGGCATCGGGTCGGTGGCCACCTCGGCGGTGCCTAGCTTGGCGAACACCTTGTCCACCTCGTCGAATTCCAGGAAACGGCGGTCCACCTGTTCCTGCATCTCCAATGCCTGGCTCAGGCTGGTGCCGGGGATGCGCAGCGCGTGGACCGCCACATCGCCCTCATCCAACTGCGGGATGAACTCGGTGCCCAGTCGGGTCGCCAGGACTCCGCTGGCAACAACCAACACCCCCGCCACCAGCAATACCGGCACCGCAGCACGCAGAGCGACATCCAGAGCCGGCTGGTAAAGTCGCCGCGCCACCCGCATCACCGGGTTATCCTGATGGCCCACCCGACCTCGTACAAACAGGGCGACGGCGGCCGGCACGAAGGTCACCGATAAAATCAGCGCCCCGGTAAGCGCCGCTACCACGGTGAATGCCATGGGGTGGAACATCTTCCCTTCTACGCCGGTGAGCGCGAAGATCGGCAGGTATACCACCATGATGATGAACACCCCAAAGGCACTGGGCTTGAACACTTCCCGGGTGGCCCGGGTGACGGTGTCCAAACGCTCTTTCAAAGTGAGCAAACGCCCATGGTGCTTCTGAGCCGCCGCCAGACCGGTCAGACAGTTCTCCACCACGATCACGGCACCGTCGACGATCAACCCAAAATCGATGGCGCCCAGGCTCATCAGATTGCCACTGACCCGGTTGGCCGCCATGCCGGTGAGCGCGAACAACATGCTCAATGGGATGACCGCGGCGGTGATCAGGGCGGCACGGAAGTTGCCCAGCAGGGCGAACAGCACCACGACCACCAGCAACGCGCCTTCGAACAGGTTTTTCTCCACCGTGGCGATGGTTTTTTCGACCAGAGAGGTGCGATCGTACATCGGCTCGGCACGCACACCGTCGGGTAAGGAACGATTAACCTCCTGAAGACGTTCCGCTACCGACTTGGCCACTTCCCGGCTGTTTTCGCCGATCAGCATGAAGGTGGTACCGAGCACTACTTCCTCACCGTTGCGGGTGGCCGCGCCGGTGCGCTGCTCTTTACCGAAGCGGACTTCCGCCACGTCCGCCACACGTATCACGGTATCACCGCGTCGCGCCACGACGATCTCAGCGATCTCATCCAGGCTCGCCACCTGGCTCGGGGAACGCACCAGCCACTGCTCGCCGTTGCGTTCCAAATAACCAGCACCGAGGTTTAAATTGTTGTCGCGCAAGGCCGCTGACAGATCTCTCAAACTCAGTTCGTGGGCGATCAGCCTCGACGGGTCCGGCGCCACTTCATATTGGCGCTGGAAGCCGCCAATGGTGTTCACCTCTGTAACGCCGTCCACCAGCATTAACTGAGGCCGCACCACCCAGTCCTGCAGGGTACGCAGGTCTTCCGCGTCGTAGGGCTCACCCTCCTCGTTGCGGGCGCCCGGGTCGGCTTCCACGGTGTACATGAAAATTTCACCCAGTCCGGTGGCAATGGGACCGAGCTCCGGTTCCATGCCTTCGGGCAGTTGCCCGCGCACGCTTTGCAGTTTTTCCGCCACCCGCTGGCGGGCGAAGTACAGGTCGGTGCCCTCCTCGAACACTACCGTGACCTGTGACAAACCGTATCGGGATACCGAGCGCGTGTAGTCGAGATTAGGCAGCCCGGCCATCGCCGTTTCCACCGGATAGGTGATACGTTGTTCCGATTCCAGTGGCGAGTAGCCTGGCGCACTGGTATTAATTTGCACCTGGACATTAGTGATGTCGGGTACCGCGTCGATGGGTAATTGCACGGCGCTACGTATGCCCACCAACACCAGCAACGCGGTCAGCGCCATCACCAACCAGCGCCGGCGGACCACCAAGCCCACGAAAGCATCGATCATGAGATCTCCTTAGTGCTTAAGCACTTAGTGGCCGTGAGTGGCGCCGTCTTTAAGGACGTCGGCCTTGATTAGGAAACTGTTTTCAGTCACGTATTCGGTGCCTGGCTCCAAACCACCGGTGACTTCCACGTAATCCGCGCCACTCATGCCTTGTTTGATCATCCGCACTTCATACTTTTCATCGAAGCGGGCAAACACTACCGGCATGTCGCGGAAACTCTGAATCGCTTCCCGGCGTACCGCCAACGGCACCGTCTTCTTTTCAATCACCACCTGGGCACCAATCAACATGCCAGGGCGCAGATCGGCGGGTGGGTCGTTGACCACTACCCGCGCCCGGGTGACCTGACTGTCCTCGTCAGCTCGGGGGTACAGGTAATCCACTGCGCCCAACACAGTAGCGTCGTCCGCTCGGCGCACAGCCTGCCCTGGGGACACAGCGTCCAGATCACGAGGGAACAGATGCAGCTCCAGCCAAAGGGTGGAGAAATCGCCGATCTCAACAATTGGTTCGCCGCTGGTGGCCGCTCCGGCGTTCAGAAAGCGCTCTGTAATCACGCCATCCGCCGGTGCGGTCACCGTCTGCAGGGTGAGGCTCTCCCGGGCTTCCACCCGCGCCAGCGGCTGGCCTTTTTTTACCCGGTCGCCCACCGACACCAGCACCCGCTCAACCGTGCCCGGATAGCGGGCGGTGACCCGGTATAGTTTGTCTGGATCTGCTTCGACCCGGCCGGTGACCTGGCGCGTGCGCTCCAGGGTTCGCTCACCGGCGATTTCGGTACCGAGACCGGAGGCTTTCGCCAGACGTTCAGGGATAAGGGTGCGGCCTTCATGGTTTTCGAAACGCCACTGGTGCGCCTCACCATCCAGGCTGGCTTCCACGGTGACATCAAAGGAATGCGGTTCGGCCACTGGCTGTTGGCCCAGCAAGTAGTCACGCTCCGGGACAAAGGTAATACGGTCTCGCTGTCCGCCCAGACGGTCCAGCCTGATGGTCAAATCTACTTGATCCGGGTCCAGGGGTTTTCCGTTCCGGTAAGCGTAGACTCGATATTCAGGTGGAACGCCATCTTCAAATATCGTCAGCTCCAGACCGAATTCATTTTTCTCCAGCAGGCGTCCCCCGTGCGGCCCCTCACGCTCCTGGCGTTCAGCATGATCGCCACCACTCGCGCCTGCCGCCCAGGCACCGGTGGTGACAGCAGATAGCAGGCCAGCGTACAACACACTCAGAATAAATCGGTTCATTGGGAATCTCCTTGCGCACGCGCTTCGGCGGCCAGGGAAGTGCCGGTCAGGCGCTCCAGTTCATTGCGTTGCTGATGAAAGCCCTCAGCCAGGTCGGTAACGCGACGCTCCAGGGCCAGACGGGAATGAGCGGCGTCAATCAGGTCAAGGACGCTGTAGCGCCCGCGACGATACCCGGCCTCGACTTCCTCGTAGAGCCGCCGGGCTTCCGGCAGGGATTGCTCCAGAATCGAGCGGACCTCGGTGCGGCGTTGTTGTAGGTCCAGGTACAAGCCCTCCACCAGCGACAACAGCTCGATGCGCGCGGCACTTCTGCGCGCCTCGAGAAGGTCCACTTCCGCCAGCCGACGGGCCTCGTTACCACGATTGGGGTTGCTCAGATTAAGCGGCATGGAGAACCCCAACACCGCGGCTTGATCGCCACTGGATTCATCGTGCCGAGCGCCCACGGAAAAGCGTACGTCACGGCTGCCATTGGCTTGCGCCAACCGGGCCCGGGCCTCAGCGAGACGGGCTAGAGAAGCGAATTCGCGCAACCTCGGTGCCTGATCCAGACGTCCGCGCCATTGCTCCAAACCGGGCAGGTCGGGCAGGGGTAGCAACTCTTCGGCGGCACGCAAACCTTGCTCACCGGTCTCTCCCCACAGGGCAGCAAGCCGTTGGCTGGCGGAACGACGATCCATGCGGGACCGTTCCAGGTCTCGTTCCGCCGCCTGCCGGGACAGCACCAAACGACGCCGTTCGGATGACGGAGCGGCGCCAGCGGCAACGCGCCGCTGGGCGGCCTGTTCGGCGTCACCGGCCAGGCCCAGGGCCTTCTCGGCCAGGGTCACGCGGCGCTCGGCGGCGACAAGCGCCAAGTAGCGCCGGTTCGCTTCGCCAAGCAAGTCAAGACGCGCGAGATCGTAGTCCAGACGACTCACTTCTCCGGCCCGGCGAGCACTCTCCATCCGGGCGTCGCGCTGACCGCCCAACTCGACGGTCTGGCTCAAAGCCAACGTGACTTCCGCACCGTCGGTGCCGGCCCATTGCCCGGAGCCGGCGATATTTTCCACTTCCAGGGAGACTTCGGTACTGGGGCGGATGCCCGCTTGAACAACGGCCGCATCAGCGGCGCGGAAACGATAGGGGTATTCATCCAGACCAGGGTTGCGCTCGAGCACCCGGGACAGGACGGTCGTCAGATTCACGGATTTCAAATCGATGGTGTCGGCGCCGGTGGCCAAGGGCCAGACCAGCACTAGACCGCCGAGCACGACGGCAAGGCCGCCGCACAAAGTACGGTGATGCATTAAACTATGCTCCAAATACGGGAAACGACGGCGCGGGACGCCGGAGGTCATTCAGTACGCTAGAACGACACCGTATTCGGTGGGGGAACGGGAGGTTGGCGCCCAGACAGCACTGCGCCCGGACGCGGATTCGGCGGCCAGGTGTTGCCAAGAGCGAAGTGGGCACCCGCCACGCTGGCGCTTAAAGGCGCGTAGCAAGCGGGGTTGTGACAATCATGATAACCGCCATCGTCGGCGTCCATCGGAAAAGCAGCTGAAACGTTTTTAATATCACCGTCGGCGTGCAACGACAGGCCTGGAGTGTCATGGCTGGCATGGATGGTGGAATCTCCCGCCACCACCAGCCCGTTAACGGCCAGGAACACAACCAGCATTGCTGCGACCCAACGTTTCAACATGCACACCACCTTAATCAGAGCGGAAACAGTACGGCAACGCGCGCATGGCGTCAAAATCACCGTCGGCGCAATAGGGCCACCAGATCAGCGGGTATCGGCATCGGCTTGATCGGGCTGACATCCGCGCTGCCGGTGTTACCGGCGGGCACCCAGATTCGTGACAGCAGTAATGCCGCCACCAGTCGCGGTAACTGACCCCGGACCTCCCGGGCATCCCTGCGTCTCCACCCCACTCGCAGCATCCACCAATGCGCGAGGGTGTGCGGGCCGATAAACCGTTGTCCGATAATGTGCGCTCGCTCAAGATGACGGAACGCCGCTTGCCAGTCGCCTTCCTGATAGGCGAGGCGCGCGAGATCCATTTCATGGCGGAAAGCCCGGCGAAGGCGAGGTTTCATGGACCAGTCCTGCTTTCAGTGAACTCAGGATGTCAATTGAAATACCTGTAGCCACTACAGGGTCAAGCCCGATCATGAATCATCGGCCCCGGTGCGCCGTCCACGCCCAGGTCTCGCGCCACCTCGGCGAGCCGCTTGTCCCGGGTCCACAGACGGGTGGCGTGACTGAGCAGCGTGGCGGCCAGCAGGTGCGCGTCGATGAAACCGATACCCCGCCCCATCAGACCGTGCCGCTCGATCAGGAACAGCACCTCGTCCTGGTCCGCGACCGGCACCGGTGGCAACCCACGCAGCAAATCCAGCACCTCCCGGCGGCGGCTCAGGTTGCCGCAGGCCAGCTCGCCGACCACGAAGGGGTGCATCCGCGCCTGGTTACGCTCCAACAGGCGGGCCAGCTCCCGGTCGCCGGCGCGCAGGTGATCCACCCACACCGACGTGTCCACCAGAATCACGACCGGCGGCGCCCGGGCACCGCCAGATCCGGCTCGGAGCCGCCCAGGCGCGCCAGCCGCAAGGCGCTCTCCCGTTCGATCAATGCCACCAGGGCATCACGGATAATCTGGGTACGTTCCTTAACGCCGGTGAGCCGCTGGGCCTCGGCCAGCAAGTCGTCATCGATATTGATCGTGGTCCGCATCCTGCTGCTCCTCTCCAAGTGTCAGGTTAGCACCAAATATGTCACCAAATGATGCTTATTTCAATGCCCGGGATTGGCGGTTTCGCTGACCTCGCCATTTCGGTTAAATAGCTGTAGTCACTACAGATAGACGAGGGAAGCCGCATGCTTTCAATCGGCGAGTTAAGCCGCGCCACCGACTGCAAGGTGGAGACCATCCGCTACTACGAAAAGATCGGCCTGATGCCGGAGCCGGCGCGCAGTGCCGGCAACCAGCGGCGCTACGGCGAGCGCCATCGTGACCGGCTGCATTTTATTCGCCACTCCCGGCAGCTGGGCTTCCGCATTGAAGCGATCCGCGAGCTGCTCGCCCTGTCGGACCAGGAGCACCGCGATTGCGCCGCCGTGGATGCACTGGCGCGGCGCCACCGGGACGCGGTGGACGACCGCATTGGCGCGCTGTGCGCGCTGCGTGACGAACTGGACCGTATGATCAAAGGGTGCGCCGGCGGCGATGTCGCCCACTGCGGGGTGATCGAGGTGCTCGGCGATCACCGCCTGTGCCGAAACGACCATCCCCTGGAGGCGGTGGCCGGCAAGCAGTAAAGAGCCATCCGCGAAACAGGTAGGTCGCTTTCTTGACGTATCGGCGTTAGAATCGCCGCCGTCTTTTCCCCTGTCCTGCCTGGAAGTCCGCCATGTCCGCCGTGCTGCTGTGTCTCGTAGCTCTCGGGTTCGTCTCCATTGTTGTGGAAGACGTGGTTCATATCGACAAAGCCAAGACCACGCTGTTTTTCGGCTCGCTGGTCTGGGTGCTGTATTTCATTTCGCCGCCCGCCGGCGAGACCAGCGAAGCGCTGATGCTCGCCCTGGACGACAACCTGCTGGATATCGCCTCGCTGTGGCTGTTTTTAATGGCGGCGATGACGTTCGTCGCCTATCTGTCCAGCAAGGGCATCATCGACGGCATCGTCAACCGGCTGATTCCCGAGCGCATGAGCGAGCGCCAGTTGATGCTGCTCACCGGCCTGTTCGCGTTCTGCTTCTCGTCCATGGCCGACAACATCACCGCCACCCTGGTGTGCATCGCGATTCTGCTGAATCTGAACCTGCCCACGGACAAGCTGCTGCGCTACGTGGTGCTGGTGGTGTTTTCGGTGAACGCCGGCGGCACCGCGCTGATCACCGGCGACGTCACCACGCTGATGATCTTCCTGGCCGACAAGGTGGAAATCCCCCATCTGCTGCTGCTCAGCCTGCCCGCTTTTCTGGCGGTGGCGTCCCTGTCACTGATGCTGTCCCGGGGCCTGAACGGGCAGCTGGTGCTGGAAAAGAAAGAAGTGCACATCAACGGCGGCGACAAGGTGGTGGCCGGGCTGTTCTTCGCTACCATCCTGTCCACCATCGGCGGCAATATTCTGTTCGGCATTCCGCCGGTATTGATGTTTTTGTTCGGCCTGTCGCTGATGTTCATGGTGGTGCAGTTTCTCAACCGTGACGAACCCACCCTGGAGTACATCCGCAAGATCGAGTTCGACACGCTGCTGTTTTTCCTCGGCGTGCTGCTGCTGGTGGGCATGCTGAAAGAGCTGGGCGTGCTGGCCTACTTCCCGCACCTGTACGACGTGATGCCGCCGCTGGCCGCCAACTATGTGATGGGGCTGGTGTCATCGCTGTTCGACAACGTGCCGCTGACGGCCGCGCTGTTGAATTCCGGCATCGAAATGACGTTGCCACAATGGCTTACCCTCACCTACGCGGTGGGCGTGGGCGGCTCGCTGCTGGTGATCGGCTCGGCCGCCGGGGTGGTGGCGATGAGCAAGGTGGAATCGCTCACCTTCGGCAGCTACCTGAAGTACTCCGGCTATCTGCTGGTGGCCTACACGGTGGGTTTCGCCGGTGTGCTGGGCGTCAGCGCGCTGCTTTAGGCAGGAAGCCAAACGATGAATCAACTAATTTCTTTTGTCGAATCCAAACTTGTGTGGTTTGTCATTGTTGTAGCTGGGCTAGGGCTAGCAATCCCGGAAACCGGTCAGTTCCTGGAACCCGGCATCGGGCCACTACTGGCGCTTCTGATGTTTATCATCAGCCTGACCTTCGACGCGCACGATGTACGGATGGTGGTACGTAAGCCGTCAAGGCAATTCCTTGCCCTGGGCCTGGTCTATGGGCCCATGTCGATTGCCGGCTGGGTAACCGGTCGTTTCTTCTTTGGAGGTGGCCCACTGGCCGCCGGCCAAACCTTACTTGGCACCCTGCCAACGGATGTCTCGTCCCCCCTCTTGGTACTGATAGCGCGGGGCAATGTTGCTCTGGCCGCGGTCTTTAACGCAATCAATACAGTACTGTCTCCGTTCATCGTTCCCTTCCTGTTTCTATGGCTCACGGGGATACAACTGGAAGTCCCACTCGAATCCATAATCCTGGAACTAGTATTGATCGTCTTTGTCCCTACGGTGTTGGGTGTAAGCTCACGTACGGGGCTCCCAGACTTTTGCGCACGGTACGACTCCCATTACGCGGGCCTCGGCTCAATTATCTACCTATTGATACTGCTCGCCGTGGTCGGGCCAAATGCTGCAACCATTATCAACTACGGCTGGTACGCTTTTGTCATTGCGGGGGCGGCCTTGTGCCTGAACCTTATCGGTTATTTGGTAGCGATGACCTCACGACTACTAACCAATGATTGTAAGGAGGTGATTACATATCTCTTCACCGTAAGCAAAAAGGAATTCAGCATCGCCGCGGCTTTCGTGGCCGCATCGGGCCTGCCATCAGAAATAGCTATCCCCTCCGCTTTTTTTGCCGTGATTCAAATGATCACCTCACCTATTGCGGCCAAGATCATCGCACGAAGCTAGGCACTTTCATATACAACCAAAGGACTTCGACGTCGATCCATGTTTCCCACAAGACCAAATGCTGTTGACCTCCAGCACTGTTTAATCAACCGAATCATCGATGATGCCGATTGAATCTACTTCATTGAAAGTCAATATCGCTAATTCCAGAAAGAATTCCGCAACTTCGAACCTTGCGGTCATCGTTGCAACTCTTTCTTAGTGAAATGAGCTGTTCCTCGAGCGCCAACATAGCGATGATCCGTGATCGCAACCGGGAGACATGCTCGTCCAGCAAGACGTTAACGACAGCGCAAGACTGATGTGGGTCGCTCTGGCACTTCTGAAGTTCGGAAATCTCAGACAGTGAAAGGTCCAGAATTCTGCAGTGACGAACGAAGGTCAGCTGCTCAGCATGTTGGTCGGTATAAATGCGATAACCATTTTCCTGCCTATCAGGCGACGGCAACAGACCTTGCCGTTCATAGAATCGTATTGTCTGAGGGTCGACCCCTACTGAGCGCGCCAACTGACTAATGAGCATTCGACTTCTCCTCTAGATATCCTTCGCCCTATTGACCTTATAGCGACTATATGGTTTTGAATAGCCTTATTATATTTTCTGATCGGAATCGTGTCATGAGCCAATCGGTTGACAGGCCCTCTGGCCGTAGTGCAACACCCCAGTCGAGCAACGATGGTGCTGGCGGCCGCACAACATCAGGAACACGGATCAGCACTTATACAGTGCCCAAGATGGACTGCCCGTCAGAAGAACGAATGATCCGCTTGGCTTTGAGCGGCTTTGAAGAGGTTCGCGCGCTGACCTTTGACCTATCGAACCGCCGATTGGAGGTCATACATCATGGCGAGGCTGACCCTATCACTGAAAAGCTGACCACCCTAGGGCTAGGAGCCTCGCTCCAGAGCACCACGGCTATCAATTCCGAAGCCGCCAAGACCGCCGGATCTTCGACCCTCTCCGCGGAGCAGGAATCCGGCAGTCTGCGTTGGCTGCTGAGCATCAATGCTCTCTTGTTCGTGGTGGAGATGACTGCCGGCTTGATCGCCCAATCCACCGGACTGCTCGGAGAATCGCTGGACAATTTTGCCGATGCGGCAGTATACGCAATAGCCCTTTATGCGGTTGGGCGTGGGGTGAAAATGCAAGTGCGCGCCGCCCACATTGCTGGTGTACTCCAGCTGATTCTAGCCATAGGCGTACTTGCGGAAGTGATGAGACGCTTTGCATTTGGGAGTGAACCTGAATCGCTGGTTATGATGGCTATCGCGTTCGTCGCAATGATTGCCAATATCAGCTGCCTTCTTCTCATATCCAAACATCGAGAGGGCGGGGCGCATATGAAAGCGAGCTGGATCTTCTCCGCCAATGACGTGGTCGTTAACATGGGAGTCATTACCGCCGGCGCCTTGGTCGCGTGGACCGGATCTAATTACCCGGACCTAATTATCGGCACGATCACGGGTGTGATTGTGCTGAACGGTGCCAGGCGGATTCTGGCGCTTAAGAGCTAGCACCGTTCGGCGCGGCTCGGCGAGAATGGCTTGAGGGTGCCGAGCGCTGTCGGCCCCGCTCACTCCGTATCGTCACGGCCTATTCTCAAGCCCGCGGCATGAGTGCAACCTCGCAACCTCAGCACCGACCAGAGCATCCCGCCGAGCCCAATAAGAGGGGCCAAATAGACAGCGCGGTCAGTGTACATATTCATGGCCAGACTGGTG
The DNA here is from genome assembly GCF_015265435.1 of Alloalcanivorax profundimaris. Classification (GTDB taxonomy): domain Bacteria; phylum Pseudomonadota; class Gammaproteobacteria; order Pseudomonadales; family Alcanivoracaceae; genus Alloalcanivorax; species Alloalcanivorax profundimaris. The sequence goes on from NZ_JABJWH010000036.1 coordinate 67,848, forward strand.
AAAAACATCAACGAGAAAATGACGAGGAACGCACAAAGCGCCTTTTTTTGCATGAATACTCCAACATTATGCGCATGTTACCGCTACGTTATGTCAGCCGCGGCGCTCCCAGCTCAATCCATTTCCGGTCACCGACTACGGCGATACGGCCAAAATCTATTCAGCGAGCGATGTCCATCTTGAAATCTCCATGCATGGCGTACAAGTCCTCTTAACCTTCGAAATCAACCAGGTCATGAACCAAACCGGGCTTGCGAGCAACCGCAAACCGTTCCCGAAGCATAGCATACATGTGCTCTAAGTCGCTTCGAGACAACCTGCCACGGCATGCCAGGCAATGACACCACTGTGCTCCTCTAGGGCCCCGAAAACTGTGCCGCATTGCGATCTTCGGATCGACCGTGGCCATAGAGATCGGCATTTTGATGCTGTCTGTGCTCATGCTCGAACTCCAGACTGGAATGGCTAATATCAAACTGGTCTTCCAACCGCCGCTTAATCTGGCTCTTAATGTCTTCCATTCGTGACCAGGCATCTGCCATCAACACCACATGGCAGTCGAGAGCTGGCTCACTCTCCTCCATCTGCCAGAGATGCACATGATGCACGTCGTCGACGCCCTCTACACCACGCATCATGCTCAAAACGGATTTGCTATCGATATCCGGTGGACTTCCAAGCATCAATGTGCGAATCGGACCGCCTATCTCGGCGAAAGACAAGTAAAGGATATAAACCGCAATACCGATCGTGATCGCCGGGTCTATCCACCACATGTCATATAGAATAATAAGTGTGCCGCTGACGACTACGGCAACAGAGGCAAGTGCATCCGAAAGATTATGCAGGAACAAAGCGCGAATATTCACACTGCCTTTCTGCATTGAATAAGTCAAAACCGCTGTCAGCGCGTCCACGACCAGCGCGATAGAGCCAAGGACAACCACCGTCCACGCCTGCACTTCGGGCGGGCTGATAATACGCATACCGCCTTCGTAAATTAGATAAATTCCAATCAAGATCAATGTAGTGTAATTAATTAAGGCAGCCACCACTTCAACGCGCCCGTATCCGAAAGTCATGCGTTCGTCAGCTGGCCGTCTTGAGATCTTGCGTGCCGCGAAGGCGATCACCAGGGCGGCCATGTCGGAAAAATTATGCAGGGCATCCGCGATCAGCGCGAGGCTTCCCGAAAGTATACCACCGACGATTTGAGCCACGGTCAGAATACCATTGGCCCAAATGGCTATGGATACACGGCGATCGCCGGTATCGGGCTCAACGTGTGCGGCTCCATGATCATGCGGCATAGTTTTCTCCTTGCGAATGGCTCAGCCGCTCAAGCCGACGAGCTGGCGGCGTCTTCTAGCTCCGCTGGGTTTACCGGCACGTTACAACGGCACGGTCACTCTGAGTCATCAATACGTAACGGCGATTCTCGAATATTTTCACGAACGGTGCGGACAACTGCCTCTTAAAACGATCCAGGTCGTCCGGTTGGACGGCGACATATAGCGATCTACCGGGGGAATTCTTCACTTCTCGGAGAATCAAATCCAAACTCTTTTCTCGGACTTTTTCCTGACTGTAATAGCGGGCCGAAAAAGGCGCATCATCCAAATAGATGAGCGGAGCTGCGCCATTCTCCGGCTGCCGATAATAGCAGGCAATCAACCCCTTTTCCGTCTTTATACTTCCAGGATGCAGGTAAATCCAGGCACCAGCGACCAAAGACAAAGTCGGCACAAACAGCGCAAACGGCCACAAACATAGGTCTAGCCAGCGGGAGGTCACGCCCGAGCTTTGCATACCGCGCACCATTAGCAGCGCCATGAATGGCAGCCCAGGAAGTACGTAACTAGCGAGAATATTTCCCGAAAAAGTAAAGAACAAACTAGGCATGAAAGCGGCTAGCAACAATAACTTGTTGTCGTCATCACTAAGGCCACGCCGTATAGCACCAAACCCCCAATCGTCATTTCGAAGCAGCAGAAAAAGCCCGCTCAACGCCAGTGGCGACCAGGGCAGGGTCGCATACAAGGTCAGCAGCCATATAGTTCCACGAACTTCATCATGGGCGCTTCCATAAATATCCCCAACCCAACCTGGATCCAGAAAGCGCTTAATGTGCTCTCCAACAAGGAAATAGTCGATAAATCCCGGCGTCTTCAGTTCAGCCAACAGATACCATGGCGCCGTCATTAATAGCATCACGATGGTGCCGCCAACGACCGGCAAGCGCCTTAGGTCGCTCCAGCGGTGCGTCCACAGCAACCACAAAAATAACGGGCCGCCGACCAGAACAAAGGTCAGCGGACCTTTAGCGAGCAGCCCCACGGCCAGACCCAAAAAGCAAACCCAGCCCCAGACCAAGCCTTCACCACGCAGGGCCAAAGCTGCGCCGGTCAGGCCTGCGGTAGTTCCCAGGCCCAGGAACGGATCCGTCATTACGGCACCGGCGAGTACGTAAGCCAGGCTGGACGATGCAAATATCAGGCTGGTTATAAGGGCACTTTGACGACTTACCAGGCTCGACGCGTAACGCCAAACCAGCCACACCATACCCAACTGAGCCAGCCAGGCCGGAAAACGAAGTGCGAACTCGTCCCAGCCGAGAACCTTATACGACACGGCCTGAATCCAGAATGACAGCGGCGGCTTTCCCCAGAATGGCAGGCCCGGCTCAAACCAGGGAGTGATCCAGTCCCCCGATATTGCCATGCCCCGGGCAATATTCGCATAGCGCGCTTCCGTGGTATCAGTAAAGGGTAAAAAGGCCATGGAGATCCAACGACTGAGTAGAACGACCATTAGTGCGAGCACCAGCTTTTCCGTTGGCGAGCGAGGCACCAGCTTCCAGTCACGGCGATTTTCAATGGTCCCTGGCATTACAACCTCCACGCGCCGAAGCCGCTTCCCCTCCGCGGACGGCGCTCAACACCTCACGAACCAAATAGATCGGTCGGCGCTTAGCCTCCAGGTAGGTTTTCCCAACGTACTCCCCCAGTATTCCAAAAGTAATAAGTTGCACACCGCCCAAGCAGGTAATTAAAGCAATCAATGATGGATACCCGGCCACCTGCGCACCAAACACCATTGCCTTGAATATAATCCATAACCCGAAGCCGCCGCCAAAAATAGCGCTAAAAACACCCATTACCGCAGCCCACCGAAGAGGCGCGATGGAAAAAGAGGTGATGCCTTCCATGGCCAGCCCAATTAAACCCGCGTAATTCCATTTTGTCTTGCCCGCCACTCTGGCGCCGCGGTCATACTGAATCACTTCTGTAGGCATCCCAACCCAAGAAAATAACCCCTTCATGTAACGGTTTCGTTCGGGCAACTCGAGCACGGCTTGCAGACAACGCCGGCTCATCAAACGAAAATCACCCACATCCGCAGGAATCTCGCAGTCACTCAATCGATTCAATAGGCGGTAAAACAGATAGGAACTGGCGCGCTTAACCCAGCTTTCTCCGCACCGGGTACGGCGTTGCATCAGGACGACATCGACACCAGCCCGCCAAGCTTCGACCATTTTAGGAATACACTCAGGAGGGTCCTGTAAGTCCGCGTCCAGAATAACCACCGCCTCACCGGCAGCATAGTCGAGACCGGCGGTCAATGCGGCTTCTTTCCCAAAGTTTCGACTGAGGCGCACCAGCCTGATCCAGGAATATCGACGGGACTGCTCAACCAGGTACTCATAACCATCATCCTTGCTACCGTCATCCACGAAGATGGCTTCGAAAAAAAAGCCGACCTCACGCATTACTTTATCAAGGCGAGGCAGACAAACTGGCAGTACCTCTCTCTCATTATATATCGGTATAACCAGACTAATGACCGGGACTTCAGCCTCAACCGAATAACCGCTAGAATTTTTAATCATGGAAAACCCACTTTCTATAAAAACCGTAACTTCCAATTGCCACGAATGCGGTAACAAAAATCTGAGCAATGCCAGCAGAAAAACCAAACCCGGAGTTAAGAGTCACGAACAGGAACAAGTTAAGGCTCCATGTCAGAATGCATGCCAGGATGTAGACCGGCACCGGACTTGGAGACACACGACCAGAAAAAGTAAAAATTTTTTGCAACGGATAGTTAGCTATGGCGCCCGCAATCGCTCCGACCCCGGTAGCCCAGGCGGGCGGAACGTCGACCGTCATTAATAGCGCCATAATCAACCAATGGACTCCCGTGGCCGCACCGCCGCAAATTAGAAAGCGTAGATACCTCTTTATTCGCGTTCTCCATCCGTCGTCTGGATCCGAATTGGGCGTCCCTGCTCTCGAGATTGCGCTCACCATTCTCGACATGGTCCACTGTCGCAACCTTGTGACGGCTACCAAGGCCATTCGGAAATTCATTGCTTATCTCGAACTGTCCCGGTGACATCTTAAGGACAGTGAAATCCACTGACTCATTTCAAAGCGTCCTCATCGCGCTCGCCAGTATCAATACGCAAGGCGGCCTCAACGCCAGCCACAAGAATTCGGCCGTCACCCGGATGACCCTCCCCTGTCCTGGCGGCCCTCTCAATCACGATCACGACCTCCTCCACGCGGGCATCAGCGATGTCGACTTCCAGCTTTGTCATTCGTAATCGACCGTAGGCGTCGTCAATGACGCCGTGACCATAGGTCTCCAGCGGAACGGCCGCCACCGAAGGCGGCTCCGGCAGCTGCGCTAAGGCGTCAATCACCTTGTTGACCATGTTGTTTCGTACGTAAGCTTTTATCTCTTTCATTACGGTCTCCTTATCGGCCGCCATCGACGATGCCGGCCGTTCTCAGATTTTAGAATTCAACATCGTCCCGGCGGGCGCCGGCAAACCAGGGATAGACCACCGGAATGACCAGCAGGGTCAGCAAGGTGGAGGTTATCAAGCCCCCCACGACCACGGCGGCGAGTGGACGCTGAACGTTGGCGCCAATGCCATCGGCGATCAGCAGCGGAAGCAGGCCAAGCATAGAGGTAAGCGCGGTCATCAGCACCGGTCTCAATCGCCGCATGGCGCCGGTTCGCGCGGCCTCGAAAACGTCCATGCCTTCGTCGCGCAATTGGTTTATGTAGCTCACAAGGACCACGCCGTTGAGTACCGCGACGCCGAACACGGCGATAAAGCCGACGGCGGCGGATACGGAGAGATACATGCCCGATAGCCACAATGCGAAAATCCCACCCATGGTGGCGATCGGCACATTCAGATAAATCAGCGCGGCATAACGCAAGCTGTTAAAGGCGGTGTACAGAAGCAGAAAGATCAGCGCCAGAGTCACAGGCACGACCAGATAGAGACGCTTCATGGCCCGTTGCTGATTCTCGAACTGACCGCCGTATTCGACGAAATAGCCGGTCGGCATATCCACCTGTTCGGCGACCTTACGACGTATCTCCGTGACCACCCCGCCCATGTCCCGGCCGCGCACGTTCAGTTGCACGAACAGGCGCCGGCTGGCCTTGGAGCGGGAGATCATTTTCGGGCCGATGAAGCGCTCCACATCGGCGACGCGGGTCAGCGGTATCACCGCGCCGGCCGGCGTTCGGATCAAAAGGTCTTCAATCGCCGACACCGTGTCGCGTTGCTCCTCGCGCAGCCGCACGAACAGATCAAAGCGCTTAATACCTTCGAACACTTGACCGGCCGCGTCGCCGCCGATACCGGTTTCCACAGTGGCGAACAGCTGGTCGACGCTCAAACCGTAGCGGGCCATCGCCTCCCTGTCCGGTCGGATTCGGATCTGCGGCTTGCCCCCTTGCTGCTGCATGCGCACATCGACAGCGCCAGGCGTGGCTTGCGCGATACGTTTGACCTGCTCACCGATACGGGCGAGTTCTCCGAAGTTTTCACCGAATATACTGATCGCGATCTGTGCCTTGATACCGGATAACAGTTCGTCGGTACGTAACTGAATCGGCTGAGAGAAATTATTGGCCAGCCCCGGCAGCCGGTCCGCCACCGCATCGGACATGGCCGACTGCAACCCTTCATAGTCGTAGTCGCCGGACCACTGACCAAGGGGTTTGAGTGTGATGGTGGTGGCGATGACATTTACGGGTTCGGGGTCACCGCCCACCTCAGCGCGCCCGACTCTGGAGTAGGTGCCGGTTACCGGTTCGAATTCCTCGAACACCGTTTGTATGCGTTTGGCATAACCGATAGCACTGTCCAGGCTGGCAGCCGGTGGCAGGGTAGAGCGCACCATGAGCGTCCCTTCACGAAGGGTCGGCACGAATTCACTGCCCAGGAGCGGAAACACCGATACACCCAGCACCAGAACCAGTACCGCCGCGCCGGCGACCACCTTGGGCCAGGCCATAACCTTGTCCAGCACGGGCTGATAACGATCCTTTAACCAGCCCACCAGTCGCGGCTCACCGTAGTTGCCATCCTTCTTGAAGGCATAGGTCATCAGCGCGGGCACCAGCACCAATGCTACAATCATGGCGCCGAGCAATGCGAAGGCGATGGTGTAGGCCATCGGCGAGAACATTTTCCCTTCCACGCCTTGCAGCGTGAAAAGCGGCAGGAAGACGATGATGATAATACTGCTGGCAAACACAATGGGGCGCGCCACCTCACGCGCCGCCTCACTGGCCAGCCTGGCCATGGAAACATTCTCCTCGGCGCGATTTTCCATATGCCGGAAGATGTTTTCCAGGATCACCACCGAACCGTCCACCATCATGCCCAGGCCGATAGCCAACCCCCCCAGACTCATGAGGTTGGCGGATAGCCCCACATAGCGCATCGCGATGAACGCGAACAGCGCGGAGAGAGGCAGGCTGGCGACCACGATCAGCGTGGAGCGCAGATTCCCCAACAGGAGATATAAAATCAATATCACCAGCACCGCGCCCTGCAGTAACGCCGACTCCACGGTTCCCACCGCCTTATCGATCAACTCCTTTTGCGAGTAGAACGCTTTTACCCTGACACCGTCGGGCAGTGCGCCGTTGATTTGTTCAAGCTTTTGATTGGCGTCCTTTAGGACTTGACTGGTATTGGAACCAAGCAGCTTAAGAACATAGCCGCCCACCGATTCGGCACCACTGGCAATTTGCGCACCGCGGCGAATGGCCGGCCCATACTCCACACTCGCCACGTCACCGACTGTTACCGGAGTGCTCTCGTGGGCACGGATGACGATGTCACGGATAGCATCCAAGCCGGCGTTACCCGGGGGCACCCATCCATAACCGCGGATCACGTTCTCTTCCCCGGCGCGATTAATAAAGGAGGCGCCCACATTCTTATTGTTAGCGGTAATAGCTCCGCGTACATCCGCGACGGTAAGGTCCCGCGCCAGTAGAGCGCGCGTATCAAGCCGGACCTGGTACTGCTTTTCATAGCCACCGAGAGACAACACGCCGGTCACCCCCGGCACCGTGCGCATCATGGGCTTGACCACCCAATCCTGCAGCTCACGCAGCTCCGTCAACGAAATGTCACTGTCCGGCTCGGTTTCCAGGGTGTACATCATCACCCGACCGAGGCCGCTGGTGATGGGCCCCAACTGGGGCTCGCCAAGGTCGCCGGGAATCTCGGCGCGCGCCTTGGCCAGTCGTTCCATCACGAGGCGGCGTGCGAAGTAGACATCTGTGTCTTCGGAGAAATACACATTGACCCTGGAGAGCCCGAAGATCGAGGTGCTCTGCACCCGCTTCAGACCTGGCAGGCCGTACATGGATATTTCCACCGGATAACTGATCAGGGTCTCCACATCCTCCGGTGACAAGCCAGGCGAGGCGGTAAAGATCTGAACCATGCTTGGCGTCACATCCGGGAATGAATCCACCGGCAACTGCCGCCAGGAAAGCACCCCCCAACCGGCGACACCGAGCATGAAAACCAGCACCAGTAAGCGGTTACGCAGCGCGACATCAATCAATCTTTCGATCATATTGAACTCCCGATCAGTGGCCGTGCGCGGCGCTACGACCGCTGGCGGTGAGCGCGGACTTAAGGTCAAAAGCGCCGGACGTCACTACGGAAGCGCCAATCCGCAAACCGCTTTTGATCTCGATTAAACCGTTGGCTTCTTCGCCGGTTTCCACTTCCTGAGCACGGTATTCGCCGTCTGTATCGCCGGGCACGAAAACATGCGTCTGACCGTTGATGGTCTGCACCGCATCGACAGGCACCAAAGGCACCGGATCAGGCACCTGGCGGGTTATGGTCAGATCACCGTACTGGCCGGCTTTCATTGTGCGATCAGGGTTATTGATCAGCGCACGGACCTTCAAAGTGCGAGTCTCGCCATCAAGCCGGCTGGCCACCCAGTCGATTTTTCCATCGACCGCTGCGTCCACGGTGTCGAAACGCGCCGGCTGGCCCACGGCGACCAAATCCGCGTTTTTCTCGTACACTTGACCGAACACCCAAAGAGAGCTCGCGTCGACCACCATAATCGGGGCCTGCTCCGTCGAAAGTATCTGCCCCGGCGCCAGATCGCGCTCTTCCACGACACCGGCCAGGGGGCTGGTCAATACATACCGGCTCAGGTCATCGTTCTGATCCAGCGCCGCTATTTGGTCTTCAGTGAGCCCCATGGCACGCAACGCCGCCTTCGCGGCGTTTCTTTCCGCGCGCGCACCGCGATAGAGGGCACGGGTGTCAAGCAGGTCCGCCTGGCTGACGATATTCTGTTTGGCAAGACGGCTCTGCCTGCGCAAATCCGCGGCCGCGGCTTCGAATTCGGCCTGCTTTCTCAAGTAGCGCGCCTTGGCCTCGCCCAATTGCGGACTCGACAAAACAGCCAGAACGTCATCGCGTTTCACACGGGCGCCGAGGTCGGCGACCACTTTCTCCACTCTGCCTGGCAGCAGGGGGCCCACGTGAGCGATACGGTCCGCATTGAAATGCGCGCTGGCCGGCACCTGGATAGTTTGATCGGCTCGACCACCGGGCACCTTGTCGGTCTTGAGGTTCAACAAGGCGCTTTGCTCCGAAGTTAAAGAGACTTTCGAGCCCGCTTCTTCATTATGATCGCCGTGTTCGGTGCCCGATTCCGACCTTTCGTGGCCCGCCTCTTTTTTGGCGTGGCCGGCCTCATCGTCATGTCCGGGAGAAGCATCACCGCATCCCGCCAACGCCAGAGTTAACACCATTGTCGTGATCGTCGTGGCTACTTTCATGATTCGGAATCTCCCGTGTTCTTCAGTTGTTCGGTTCCGGCTTCACGCAGCGCCACCACACCGCCAGTGGACCTCTCCAGGGCCGCGGCGGCGCCAATCGCTTCACGCAGCGCATCCAGATATTCCCTTCGCGTGTTGATAAGATCGTCCTGAGCCATGGCCAGGGTCGGCGCGCCAACACTACCGGCGCGAAACGCTTTTTCTGTGAGCCGGACGTTTTCCTCGGCGCTGGCCAGGACATCCTTGCCGAATACCTCAAGCCGTTGTCGAGCGGCGTTGTAGTCGGTTACCGCGCCAATCACTTCGGTGCGAACCTGCAAGCGCAACGCATCTTCTTCGATGCGCGCCTGCTCCAGCTCCGCGCGCGCCACCTGGTTTTCACCGGAGCGGGTATCCCACACCGGAATGGGCATGGACACGCCCAGACCCGCAACGTCCGCACCTTCTTCTTCCTGCATGAAACCGAACACTTTGAGATTTGGAATCAGCTGGCGTTTTGATAGGGACAGTGTCTTGCGCGCGGCGACAACCTCCCTGGCCGCGGCGACCAGGTCCTGGCGGCGCTTGAGCGCCTCTCCCAACAGCGGGCCCATACTCGGCAGGTTAAAGCGGTCCAGGCTCAGTTCACTGGTCAAACGCAAACGGGCGCTTTCCGGATCCATCACCAGCAGTTCCATCAGCGCCAATCGAGCCCGTTTATGATCCCGGCGGGCATCAACCAGTGCCGCACGGGCGCGGGCGGCACCAATACGGGCGGTATTGAGTATTAGCTGGGTGGCGGCCCCGGCCTGAAAACGCTGTGACGCAAACTGGTAAAGTTTTCCAGTCAGGGTCTCGGCTCGCTCAGCGGTTTCAACGCTTTCCCGGGCCAGCAAGGCTTCCAGATAGGCAAGGCGCACTCGCGCGCGCACACTGGTTTCGAGAAAAGCAAGCCGTTGCTCGGCGGCGGTCAACCGTGCGGACGCCGCCGCTTTACCAAGCCCCCGTTGCCCGCCAATCCAAATTTCCTGGGACAATCGGATGCCCTTATCGGTACTGGATTGTCCGCCCTGGTCCCTCTCCGCGACCTGCAGAGATAATTCCGGATTGGCGGGCAACCACCGACTGGCGTGTGTCAGACGGCCCTCGAAACGTCCGACGCCAGCGCGCGCCGACTGCAGCGCACTGTTACGCCGGAGCGCCTTTTCCAGCGCCTGCTGCAGTGAAAGAGAGACGGATTCGTTAACCGGCTTTTCGGCCAGATAATCGCCCACCCGCCCCATGCTGAACTGATCGGCGGGCACAGGACCCGCCAGGCCGAGGGCGACGCACGCCGCCGGCACGACCAACTTCCACGGTCGGTTCATAAAGACCTCTGTATGCGTGATTCAGGGAATCAAATCGGCGCTGAAGCGCCGTCAAACTTGTCCAGTGAATCAGACAGAGGGAGGTCGGAAGGGGGAGCGAAAGAATCCGCTGATAGGAGGACTGCTGGGAGCAATCGACAATGCCGGGCTACTAATCACCGTAAATGCCACCGGGACCGCACTCAGTCCGCTCAAGTGGGAAGCCTGATGGCAGCAGTGATGCCGATCACCGTCTCCGTCGTCCGATTGAGGCGTGGAGGTGACGATGTGAAGCTGGGAGGGCTCGTTGGTGGCCTCAGCGTGGGAATGTCCGTCCTTGTCCAGGGTATGCGCCACCACATCGCCACTCCAGACCAGGCTGTTGGTCAGGACCGCAAGGAGTGTGAGGGCATTCAGAAGACGGATCATGAACTAAATACTACCGGCCTCTACCTCGTTCGGCAACCGGACATTTTGTCCTATACTCAACGCCCCTGACACACCCGGCCAAGGAGAATGATATGCCCAGCCGTTTCGAAGAAGTCCGTGACGACGTGCTGTCCCACCCGCTTCACCGCGCCTGTGGCCTGCGCCTGCATAAGGCCGCCGACGGCGAAAGCGAAGTGGAAATCGAACTCAACGACTTCACCCTCAACCCGGAGGGCTCGCTGCACGGTGGCATGCTCTACACGTTCTTCGACGTGGCCTGCTTCTTCGCCTGCCTGACCCTGCTGGAGGCCGACAAACATCCGGTGTCGATCGAAACCCACACCAGCGTGCTGCGCGCCGCCTTCAAGGGCGACCGGGTGGTGATCCGCGCCCGCGTGGATCGCCTCGGCCGCACCCTGGCGGCGATGCGCGCGGACGCCGTCGCCATTAAACCCGACGGTGGCGAGAAGCTGATCGCCACCGGCTCGGTGACCAAATCCATCATCAGCCCGGCCGGCGCCTGAGTCTTTCCAAGGCGACCAGACGGCCCGGGAAGGCGATGAAATGGTTTGTTTACTCTGAACCGGTAGTAGTATCTTCGTAGAAACAATGAGCGCGCCGTGAACGGTGATGACTTTTTAACCAGCGGCGCCGATAATTTGAGCAGATTCATGGGGCAAGGGGAGATCACCATGTACCGCATCATGGTTGTCGACGACGAAGATTATATTCTCAAGGCGCTGAACCGGGTTCTGGCGACGCGGCCGGACTGGGAAGTGGAAACCTACACGGACGCCGCCACCGCGTTACGGCGCGCCCGCACCACCGTGTTCGACGCGGTGATCACCGATTACCGGATGCCGGACATGGACGGCATTGAGATGCTGCAGGAGTTGCGGACCATGCAGCCGGATACCATCCGTATCCTGCTCACCGGAGTGATCGATATCGACACCCTGATGTCCGCCATCAACCAGGCCGGCGCCTTCCGCTTCGTGCCCAAACCCTGGGACGACGACCAGTTGCTGGAAAGTGTCGAGGAGGGTCTGAAATTCCGCGATATCCTGGTGGAAAATAAAATTCTCGCGCAGACCGTTCGCGACCAGCGCGAAGCCCTCAGAAGCATGGGTTACGACGGGGAGTAACCCGCATGGATCTATTTACATCGTTACAGGGGCCGTTTGCCGGGCTGGGGAGCCAGGGGCTGTTTCTGATGTCCTCCACGGTGATCCTGCTGATCATCATTTTCTTTATGTACAAAACCTACCGGGCCTCCATGAACGTGGAGGCCAAATTGTCCGAATTCGCCTCCCTGAGCCAGAGCGCCTTCGGCCGCAAACTGCGGTTGATCGAAGTGAACGCGGACGAGTACAAACTCAACAAACGGGTACTCGGGCCGCTGGCGCGGATCATCGACGAATACTGTGTAATGACCACCAACGAAAAAGGGATCATTACCTTCGCCAACGACCGCTTTTTGTCACTCAGCGGCTTTTCCTTCCGGCAGCTGATCGGCCAGCACGAGAGCATGCATCACCCCAAGGACCGCCCCGAGCTGAGCGCCCATTTCATGCACTGCGAGCAGGCGCGACGCGGCGTCTGGAGCGGCGAGGTGTGCGGCCGCGGCGCGGACGGTGAGCTGTACTGGGTGAATATGTTTATTTTCCCGCTGTCGTACATCACCGACGAAGACGACGGCTATATTTATTTCGGCACCGACATCACCCAGATCAAGGCGCAGAACAGTGAGTTGATCCAGGCGGTGCGCGACAAGGACGACAAGATCAACCAGGTGGAATCCATGTTGCTGCATTCGGAAAAGATGGCCTCCCTGGGCACGATTTCCGCGGGCATCGCCCACGAGATCAACAACCCGATTGCCTTCGTCTCCGCCAACCTGCGCCGCAGCGAACAGTACCTGACCACCCTGTCGAAAGTGATCGCCGGGCTGCGCCGCCGTATCAGCCCGGAACGCTTTGAACAATTCCTGCAGGCGGAACAGTCGTTGCGCCTGAATATGGATTCGCTGGAGATGATTCTTAACGATCATCCGCACCTGATGCGCGAAACCAGTGAAGGCATCGACCGGATCAAGAAAATCATCCGCGACCTGAAGCACTTCTCCCATAACGAGCAGGAACGCTATCAGCCGGTGGATCTGTCCCGCTGCGTGGCCACGTCCATGAACCTGGCGCGCCACGAACTGGAACGCGTGCGCGTCACCACCCACCTGCCGCCGGATCTGCCGCCGGTGAACGGTTCGGAGAGCCAGCTCTCTCAAGTGCTGATGAACATTCTGGTCAACGCCGCCCAGGCGGTGGAGCAGGATGGCGAGATCCGCATCGAAGCGCACAGCGACGAGCAGTCGTATTGCCTGTCGGTGAGCGACAACGGTCCGGGCATGGAGGCGGCCCACCTGGATCAGATCTTCGAGCCGTTCTTCACCACCAAGCCGATTGGCCAGGGCACCGGCCTGGGGCTGTCCATCTCCCAGGATATTATCCAGCGCCACGGCGGCACCCTCACCGCCACCAGCGCCCCCGGCGAGGGTACCCGCATCGACATCCGCCTGCCGCTGGCGGAAAAGAAGCGTGCCCATGCAGCCTGATATCCACTACCAGCTGACCCGCACCGACGGGCGCGTGACCCACATCGAGCTGCACCAGGAACCGGAGAACCACCGCCTCGCCGTGGACCCGGATTTCGTGCCCCCGGACTGGGCGCTGCTGGAACACTGCCAGTGCTCGCACTGCCCGCTGAGCCGCGACGAACACCGCTATTGTCCGATCGCCCGCAACCTGGCGTGGCTGCTCCCTGAACAACAGCTTGGCCACTCCTTCGACCCCATCCATCTAAGGGTCACCACCCGGGAACGGGAATACCGGCTGGACACCACCGCGCAGCGGGCGCTGAGTTCACTGTTCGGGCTGGTGTGCGCGCTCAGCGACTGCCCGCACACCCGCTTCCTGCGGCCCATGGCCCTGTTCCATCTGCCGGTGAGCACGGAAACGGAAACCCTGACCCGCGCCGCCGGCTTCTTCCTGCTGCGCCGCTACCTGGCGAAACGGGACAACCCCGACCTGCCGCTGAACCTGGAAGACATGGACCGCGCGTACCGCAATCTGGGCGAACTGAACCGCTGTTTCGTCGGCCGCTTCCGCCACCCGGACGGCTCCGACGCGCCGATCAACGCGATGATCCTGCTGCACGTCCTGACCAAGGAAGTGAACGGCGAACTGCACGAGCAGCTCGACGACCTGGCCGGGCTGTTCCGCCAGGCCGCCGGCCCCGCCCCCTAGCAACCCGATGCGCTTTCAGCGGCCGGCGTGTTAACGTCGATTTTCTTTTTCGTTTGTCTCGGGACTATCAACATGAAACTAAAAAACGCCGTGGCTCTGATCACCGGTTCGTCTTCCGGCATCGGCGCCGCCACCGCCCGTTTGTTCGCGGAACAGGGCTGCCACGTAGTGATCAATTACAGCCGTAACGAAGAGGGCGCCCGCGCCGTGGCCAAGGATTGCGAGGCGTTCGGCGTCCGCACCCTGGTTCAGCAGGCGGACGTGTCCGACGACACCCAGTGCCAGACCCTGGTGGAAGCGACCCTGGCGGAGTTCGGCCGCCTGGACGTGCTGGTCAACAACGCCGGCACCACCAAATTCTGCGCCCACCAGGATCTGGACGGCCTGAGCAAGGACGACTTCCTGCACCTCTACGCGGTGAACACCGTGGGGCCCTACCAGATGACCCGCGCCGCCGAGAAAGCGCTGCGCCAGGCGGGCACCGCCCAGGTGATCAACATGGCCTCCATCGCCGGCCTCGCCGGGGTGGGCAGCTCGATCGCCTACGCCGCCTCCAAGGGCGCCCTGCTGACAATGACCAAGTCCCTGGCCCGGGTGCTGGGTCCGGAGATTCGTGTCAACGCCATCTGCCCGGGCTTCGTGCAGGGCGAATGGCTGGAGAAAGGGCTGGGCAAGGAGGCTTACGCCAACCTGCTGGCCAAGACCAAGGCCGGCGCCGCCCTGAATGACGCCGCCTCGCCGGAAACCGTTGCCCAGGCGGTGCTGGGACTGGTGATCGGCGGCGACCTGGTCACCGGCGAAGCGCTGCTGGTGGACGGCGGCAGCCACCTCAATGCCAGCGGCGTGCGCCGCTGAATGAAAACCGGCGTGGGTCAACGGCACTGTCTTTCCCCGCCACGGCGCGCCACGCCCGGAGCCCTTAGAGCTTGACCCGGGGGCAGCACCAGGGTTGTATAGTCAGCCTATGAATGTGTCGCTGCCCGCCCGCCCCGTTTTCCTGATCCTGCTGCTTTGGCTGGCGGGCGGGCTGTTGTGGTCGCCGGTGCAAGCGGCTCACATCATGAACGGGCCGCCACACGGCCCCACCAGCGAAATGCCATGCGCTGGCGCGCAAGCCGGACAGACCGCCGCCCATACGCATTGCCAAGGCACCGACCACAATAGCGCGCCCTGCTCCTGCGCTCAGGCCTGTCAGGGCAGCGGCATGCCGGCCACGCTGGCGCCGGCGCGAGCGCCCCACGCTGCCCCCACGCTGAATACCGCCCCTGCCGGGGACCGGCTCTCGGGTTTTCACACCTCGCCCTGGCGGCCACCGTCCGCACCACTCCCGATTTAAAGATTCCACGCGCCCCGGCGCGAACCTCTTTTTTAATCAGGAGTCATTCCATGACCTCTTCAGCTGTTATCGGGCGTCGTCGTTTCGTCCAGGGCCTGGCCCTGGGCGCGGGCGCCCTCGGCATCGGCGGTTTCGGCCTGAGCCCCGCCCGGCTACTGGCCGACCAGGGCCAGACCGGCGCGCCCATCCTCAGCGGTAATACCTTTAATCTCGCCATCGGCGGCGCCGACGTGAATATCACCGGAAAAAAGCGACCCGGGATGCTGGTCAACGGCAGCCTGCCGGCCCCCACCCTGCGCTGGCGGGAAGGCGATACCGTTACTCTCAACGTCACCAACTACCTGCCGGCCACCAGTTCGATTCACTGGCATGGCCTGCTGCTGCCGTTCCAAATGGACGGCGTGCCGGGGCTGTCCTTCGACGGCATACCGCCCGGCGAGACCTTCACCTACCGCTTCCCAATCAAACAGAACGGCACCTACTGGTATCACAGCCATTCCGGTTTCCAGGAACAAAGCGGCGTCTACGGCGCCATCGTCATTGACCCGCGAGACGCCGAACCGGAACCGGTGGACCGCGACTACGTGATGGTGCTGTCCGACTGGAGCGACGAGAAGCCGGAGCAGATCTACGCCACCCTGAAAAAGCTCAGCCACTACTACAACTTCAACGAGCGCACCATCTTCGACACGCTGCGCGACTTCCGTGAAAAAGGCGTGGCGCAAACGCTCAAGGACCGGCACATGTGGAACACCATGCGCATGAGCCAAAGCGATCTCGCCGATGTCACCGGCTATACCTACACCTACCTGCTCAACGGGCGCAGCCCGAACGCCAACTGGACCGGTCTGTTCAGACCCGGGGAACGAGTGAAGCTGCGTTTCGTCAACGCCAGCGCCATGACGTTCTTCGATATCCGCATCCCCGGCCTGGACATGACCGTGGTGGCTTTGGACGGGCAGCCGGTGAAACCGGTGCGCTTCCATGAATGCCGGCTGGGCGTGGCGGAAACCATCGATGTGATCGTCACCCCCGAGAAAAAGCAGGCGTTCACCGTATTCGCGCAGAGCATCGACCGCTCCGGCTTCGCGCGCGGCACCCTCACCCCCGACCCGGCCATGAACGCGGCCGTGCCGGCGATGGACCCGCCGCCGCTGTTGGGGCACACCGAAATGGGTATGGGCGGCATGGCCGGCATGAACCATGGCGATATGGAAGGCATGAACCACGGTGCGATGGATCACGGCAAGATGGACCCTGGCAAGATGAATCATGACGCCATGAAGGGCATGCAGCACGACGGCGACCACAAGGTGCCGTTCGCGTTCGTGGCCGATAACCCGGATCTGGCGCCGCGCAGCAGCGCCGTCCAGCATCTGGATTCCGAACACGGGCCGGGCGTGGACATGCGCGCCATGGCGCCGGCGGCGATGCTCGACGATCCCGGCATCGGCCTGCGCGGACGCGACTGGAAGGTCCTCACCTACGCGGACATGGAAACCGCCGGCGGCCCGCCGGACAGCCTGACGCCGGACCGCGAGATCGTCTTGCACCTGACCGGCAACATGAGCCGCTATATGTGGAGCTTCAACGGCATCAAGTTCGCCGATTCCGTGCCCCTGGAGCTTTACCACGGCGAGCGGGCGCGCATCACCCTGGTCAACGACACCATGATGACCCACCCGATTCACCTGCACGGTTTGTGGAGCGATTTGGAGCTGGGCGATGGCCGCCTGCTGCGCAAGCACACCATCACCGTGAAACCCGGCGAAAAACTGAGCTACCTGGTGCGCGCCGATGCCACCGGACGCTGGGCCTACCACTGTCATCTGCTTTACCACATGGAGGCCGGCATGTTCCGCGAGGTGCGCGTGGTCGACAACGCAACGGCGAAGGAGGCACGCTCATGAAACAGGCACATCCGATAACCGCCGCCGCCTTGCTGGCACTGTCACCCCTGGTTCAGGCGATGGACAAGCACGAGCCGGCGTTCAGCCGGGTGATCGTCGATGAGTTCGAGACCCGGGACGCCGACGAAGGCACCGTGGCCGCCTGGGAGGCCGCGGCCTGGTACGGCGGCGACCTGAACAAGCTCTATCTCAGCACCGAAGGCGAGCGCCTGATGGACAACGGCGGCGAAACCGAAGGCTTCGAAACCCGGCTTGCCTGGAACCGCGCCTTCGCCCCGTTCTGGGACTGGCAGCTCGGCGCCCGCCGGGACTGGCAGCCGGACGACCCGAACCGGGACTGGGCCAGTTTCGGGGTTCAAGGGCTGGCGCCCTATCTGTTCGAAAGCGAGGCCACCCTGTTCGTGGGCGAGGAAGGGCTTACCAACCTGAGGCTGGAGGCGGAATACGAAATTCTGTTTACCCAGAAGCTGATCCTGGTGCCGGCGGTGGAAGCCAACTTTTACGGTAAGGAGGATGAAGAACTCGGCATCGGCGAAGGGCTCACCGATATCGAAGCCGGCCTGCGGCTACGCTACGAGATCCGCCGTGAGTTCGCGCCCTACATCGGCGTGAACTGGGAGCGGCGGTTCGGTGATACCGCCGCTAAAACCCGTGGCGCTGGAGACGACGTTTCCGAGACCACCCTGGTGGCCGGCGTTCGCCTCTGGTTCTAGGGCGCCGGTCAGCCCTCGTAGCTGTCCGCTTCCAGGTCGCGAAGTTCCTGGTTGGTCTGCACGCCCAGGTCCAGGTCGCTGAGCTTGCCGTTGGCGATGGAGTAGATCCAGCCGTGGATGCTCAGCGGCTGCTCGCGGCGCCAGGCTTCCTGGACCACGGTGGTGTTGGCCACGTTGATCACCTGGCGGGCCACGTTCAGCTCGCACATGCGATCCAGGCGGGCGCCGTCGTCGGGCAGCTCGGCCAGGGCCTTGCGGTTGCGCAGGTAAAGCTCACGCACCTGTCGCAGCCAATTGTCGATCAGCCCGTGGGGCTGGTCTTCCATGGCGGCGCGCACGCCGCCGCAACCGTAATGGCCGACCACCATGATGTGCTCCACCTTGAGCACGTCCACGGCGAACTGCAGCACGGACAGCAGGTTCAGGTCGGTGTGATTGACCAGGTTGGCCACGTTGCGGTGCACGAACAACTCGCCGGGCATCAGGCCGACGATCTGGTTGGCGGGCACCCGGGAATCGGCGCAGCCGATCCACAGAAAGCGCGGGCTTTGCTGGTTTTCCAGGGTTTTGAAGAAGCCGGGGTTATCCAGCTCGATGTCTCGGCGCCACTCTTCGTTCTTTTGAAACAGTTCAGGCAGGGTTTTCACGAATCAGCTCCCATTCGGAATCGCCCCATGATGCCGTACTCACCGAAAGCTGCAACGTGAAAAGTCTTTCAAAGTTTGGCGCCGGGGCCGGAACACGCCGGCGGCTCAGCCGCCGGTCATGTTCATGAAGCGCACCAGCTGCTCGCCTTCGGCGAGATCGAACTCGTGGCGTTCAGGCTTGATCTCCATGCCCCGGTGCAGGGCATCGATCAGCGGCTGGTCGTCGTCCGGGTGGGCGCGCAGGATACCGCGCAGGTCCAGGCTGTGTTCGTGGCCCAGGCACAGCAGCAAACGCCCCTCGGCGGTGACCCGCACGCGGTTGCAGGCGTGGCAGAAGTTGTTGGAGTGCGGGGAGATGAAACCGATACGGCTGTCCGGATAATCCTCGGCGCGCCAGTAGCGGGACGGGCCGGCGGTGCCGGCGGCCAGGGGCACCAGCGGATAGCGCTCGCCGATCAGTTCGCGCAGCTCCGCGGAGGATACGAACGCCTCCTGGCGGCTGTGCTCGCCGATCTGGCCCAAGGGCATCTCCTCGATGAAGGCGATGTCCAGCCCCCGATCCAGGGCGAAGCCCACCAGGTCGCTCACCTCGTCCTCGTTGCGCCCGCGCATCACCACGCTGTTCAGGCGGATGCGCTCGAAGCCGGCCCCGCGGGCCGCCTCGATGCCCTCCAGCACATCGTCGAGGCGGCCGGTGCGGGTCAGTTCCCGGAAACGGTCCGGGCACAGGGAATCCAGGCTGATGTTGACCCGGGTGACCCCGGCGTCGCGCAGCTCCCCGGCATAGCGGCCCAGCCGCGCACCGTTGGTGGTCAGGTTGAGTTCCTCCAGCCCGGGCAGGGCGCCCAGTTCCCGGGCCAGCCAGGTCAGGTTGCGGCGCACCAGGGGTTCGCCGCCGGTGAGGCGAATGCGGCGCACGCCCTGCTCCACCAGCACGCGGCCCAGCCGCGCCATCTCCTCCAGGGTGAGCACCCGGGCGCGAGGCACGAAGGTCATGTCCTCGGCCATGCAGTACACACAGCGGAAATCGCAGCGGTCGGTCACCGACAGCCGTACGTAATCAATGATGCGTCCAAAACGATCTTCGAGCATGGGTGCCATGATGCCAGAAAGCGCGGCGGAGCACGCCCCCCGCGAGGCGGTCATTTCGTGCCAGCGGCGGCCGCCGGTTGGTCAGCCCCTTGGCGGGGCTGTTACCATGGGCGATCACGGCGTTTCGCGCCGGCATTCATCCGCCATACATTCAACCCCAAAGGGGCACCCATGCAAATCGCAGACAACAAGGTAGTGGCCTTTCACTACACCCTGACCAACGACGCCGGCCAGACCATCGATTCCTCCCGTCAACGCGAGGAACCGCTGAACTACCTGCATGGCCACGGCAACATCATTCCGGGCCTGGAGAAAGCGCTGGTGGGCAAGGAAGCCGGCGACAAGCTGGAAGTGAAGGTGACCCCGGAAGAAGGCTATGGCGAACGCCATGAAGGCCTGATCCAGCAGGTTCCCGCGTCCGCCTTCGAAGGCGCCGGCGGCGAGCTGCAGCCGGGCATGCAGTTCCAGGCCCAGACCGAGGCCGGCCCGCGCATCTTCACCATCACCGCCGTGGAAGGCGAGGAAGTCACCGTGGACGGCAACCACCCGCTGGCCGGTGAAACCCTGAACTTCGACGTGGAAGTCACCGAAGTCCGCGAAGCCAGCGACGAAGAGAAAGAACACGGTCACGTGCACGGCCCGGAAGGCCACGAGCACTGACCCGCGCCGCGCGGGCCGGCCCGGCCGGCCCGCGACGCTTTTCTAGCCCTCCGCCCTGTCCAGTTCCGTTTCAGCGGCCCGAACGCCCGGCGCCTCCACATCACCGGCCGGGCCCGGCACCCCTTCCATGAACACCTCCAGGGCCCGGCTCCAGCTGGCCTGCTTCAGGGTGGCGATCATCGTCGTCACCCGCCCCCGGTCACCGGGCAGGTCCAGGGTATGCAGCGTGTGGCGGCGGCGATACTGGTCCACCGTGGAAGCCGGCAGCAACGCCAGCCCCATGCCCGCGCCCACGCAACCGACAATGGCGTCCAGGCTGCCGAATTCGTGGATGCGCGGCGCCGCCACCTTGAGATCCGCCAGCAGCACCTCGATGGTGGTGCGGTAACCGCAGCCGGACCGGAACGCCAGAAACGGCATGCGCGCCAGGTCCGCCCGCCCGGGGAAGCTCTCCAGGGGGCGGCCGCTGACCAGCACCAGACGCTCCCGGAACACCGGCCGCAGGGCCAGATCGTCGCCGGCGTCCTCCGCCACCACGAAGGCCGCGTCCAGCCGCCCGCCGCGCACCTCCTCGATCAGTTCGCCGGTGGTGCCGGTGTGCAGGTGCACGCCGAGCTGCGGCCAGCGCCGGCTGAAGTCGGTGAGCAGACGCGGCAGATGCACGGCGGCGGTGGTTTCCATGCTGCCCAGGCGCAGCTCGCCAAGGGGCTCGCCGCCGGGCCGGAACCGTGACAGGGCGTCGTCATGGAGCTCCACGATGCGCCGCGCGTACGCCAGCAACTGCCGCCCGGCCGGGGTGGCCACCACCGGATTGCGGCGCTCCAGCAGCCGCGCGTCCAGCTCGGTTTCCAGCTTTTTGACGTGGGCGGTGACATTGGACTGCACCGTGTGCAGCCGCTCGGCGGCGGCGCTGAAGCTGCCGGTGTCCACCACGGCGCGGAAAATTTCCAGGGAGCGGATCAGCATGACCGGCCTCGATTCATTGTCAGTGATGGGTGCGATCTTAAAAAATCATTTCCGGTGATACCAGCACTCTGCTTTACTGGCGCCTTTATTGTCCCGGCTGGAGCCGCGCATGACCCGCGACAGTTCGCTTCCCTCCCCGATTCGCCTGGTGGTGATGGCCGGCTCGGCCACCCTGGTGGGCATCGGCCTGGGCCGCTTCGCCTACGCCGCCCTGCTGCCCGGAGTGATCAAGGCCGGCTGGCTGAGCGAGGCGGATGCCGGCTATGTGGGCGCCGCCAACCTGCTCGGTTACCTGGTGGGCGCGGTGCTCGCCGGCCGGGCCGGTCAGTGGCTGGGCCCGGGCCGGGTGATCCGCGTGTCCGCCTTGCTGGTGGCGGTGGGCTTCGCCGCCAGCGCGTGGCCGGCGCCGGTGTGGTGGTTCAGCCTGTGGCGCTTCGTGGCCGGGGTCACCGGCGCCTTTCTGATGGTGCTGGCGCCGTCGCTGATCGCCCAGCAACTGCCGCTGGCCATGCGCAAGCGCGGCAGCACCTGGATCTTCGCCGGCGTCGGCCTGGGCGTGCTGTTCTCCGCCACCCTGGTGCCGCTGCTCATCGACAGCGGCCTGGAGCGGGCCTGGCTGGGGCTGGCGCTGGTGTGCCTGCCGCCGCTGTGGCTGCTGTGGCGCCAGTGGCCGCCCATGCCCACCGGCGAAGGTGGCGAAGCCGGCCCGGGCCAGGGCGCCGGCCTGCTGCTGGTGGCGGTCTACCTGGCCTACCTGATGGACGCCATCGGCTTCGTGCCACACACCGTGTTCTGGGTGGACTATCTGGAGCGCCAGCGGGACTTCACCACCTGGGCCAGCGCCGTGCAGTGGGGCGTGTTCGCGGTGGGCGCGATCAGCGGGCCTTTTCTGGCCGGCGCCGCCGCCCGCCATCTGGGCTGGCACCGCACCCTGATCGGCGCGCTTACCATCAAGGGCGGCGCCGTGCTGCTGCCGGTAACGGTGGGCGGGGTCGCTGCGGTGACTCTGTCCTCCTACCTGGTGGGCGCGATGATTCCGGCCATGGTGTCCTCGGTGATGGGGCGCACCGCGGAGCTGGTGCCGCCGCGCCTGGCCACCCGCACCTGGGGCCACGCCACCGCCCTGTTCGCCGTGGGCCAGGCCGGCGCCGCCTACGCCATGGCGGCGCTGTACGCCCACCAGGCCGGGCCGCTGATCTTCCGCATCGGCGGCGCCACCCTGCTGGCCGCCGCCCTGTTGTTGCTGGTTTCCGGTCTGCTCGCCCGCCGCTAGCCGTGTACCATCAGGAACCGGAGCCGGCGTCACCGGCTCCAACCTGCATGGCCATCATGGAAAGACAGCGGAGAACGGCATGGATCGACGTGAGCTCTTGAAAGCCCTGGGTCTGTTCGGCACCGCCCTGCTGCCGGCGGCGCCGGCCCTGGCCCGCGCCCTGGAGAAAGCCCCCGGCGTGGGCCGCGAGGGCCGCGGGGAACCGTTCAGCTACGCCGGCCTCAAGGGCATGGCGCGGCACTTCGCCGGGCGCCCCTGGCGGGACCCGGCGAAAACCCTGCCCAAGGCGATCCGCGACCTGACCTGGGACCAGTACCAGGCGATCCGCTACCGGCCGGATCACGCCCTCTGGGCGGATCGGGAGGACGCCGATTTCCGCTTCCAGTTCTTCCATCTGGGCCTGCACTTCGAGACGCCGGTGAAGATCCACGAGATCGTCGACGGCGAGGCGCGGCCGATTCCCTATCGCACCGACCTGTTCGATTTCAGCGACAGCGGCGTGGACCCGGCGGATCTGCCCGAGGGGCTGGGCTTCGCCGGCTTCCGGCTGCTCCACCACAGCGACTGGGAGCGGGACGTGGCCGCCTTCCTGGGCGCCAGCTACTTCCGCGCCACCAGCGCCTCCCGGCAGTTCGGCCTGTCCGCCCGGGGCCTAGCGGTGAACACCGCCCTGCCGGAGCCGGAAGAGTTCCCGCGCTTCACTCATTTCTGGATCGAGCGCCTGGACCAGGCGGACCGGGTGCGGGTGTACGCCTTCCTGGATTCCCCCAGCGTCACCGGCGCCTACCGCTTCACCATTGAACGGCAACAGGGCGACCTGATCATGGACGTGGACGCGGCGCTGTACCCGCGCCAGGCCATCGAGCGCCTGGGCGTGGCGCCGCTGACCAGCATGTACCAGGTGGGCGAGAACAGCCGCCGGGTGGCCTGGGACTGGCGCCCGGAGATCCACGATTCCGACGGCCTGGCGATGCACACCGGCGGCGGCGAATGGCTCTGGCGGCCGCTGGTGAATCCGCCCCGGCTGCGTTTCAACAGCTACGGCGACGACAACCCACGGGGCTTCGGCCTGCTGCAACGCGACCGGGACTTCGACCATTACCAGGACGACGGCGTGTTCTACGAGCGCCGTCCGAGCCTGTGGGTGGAGCCCCGGGGGGACTGGGGCAAGGGCGCGGTGCAGTTGGTGGAGATACCCACCCTGGACGAAACCTTCGACAACATCGTGGCGTTCTGGCGCCCGGAGGAACCGGTGCAAGCCGGGCGGGAATACCTGTTCGGCTATCGGCTGTCCTGGACCGGCCGGCCTCCGCGCCCGTCGCTGGCCCGCTGCGTGGCCACCCGCACCGGCCTGGGCGGCGTGGTGGGGCAACCCCGGGAGTATTTCAGTTGGCGCTTCGTGGTGGACTTCCGGGGCGGGCCGATCTCCGATGGCGCCTTGCCGGCCATGGGCGAGGTGGTGCCGGTGATCGACAGCAGCGCCGGCCGGGTGGAGATCACCTCGGCGCGGCCGCTGCACGAAATCGACGGCTACCGGGCCATGTTCGACCTGGTGCCGCCGGAGGACGACCTCACGCCGATCAACCTGCGCCTGTTCCTCAAGCGCGAGAGTGACGGCGCGCCGCTCACGGAAACCTGGATTTACCAGTGGTCACCGCCGCCCATGGAGGAGCGCGACCTGCGCAACCCCGGCCACCTGTAACCGAAACGCCGAGGTGGCGGAAGCCGCTTCAGCGCTAATGATCGCGGCTAAAGCCGCTCCTACGGGGTCACCCTACATTTTGGCGCGCAGGGCGTCCTTGGCGGCTTCGTATTCCCGGGTCAGGCGCGCCACGTGCTCGGCGGCGGGCAGAACATCGTCCACCACGCCAATGCCCTGGCCGCAGCCCCAAATGTCTTTCCAGGCCTTGGACTTGCTGCTGCTGCCGGAGCCGAAGTTCATCTTCGAGGGGTCGCTCTCCGGCAGGTTGGCCGGGTCCATGCCGGCGTTGACGATGGACGGCGCCAGATAGTTGCCGTGCACCCCGGTGAACAGGTTGCTGTAGACGATGTCCGAGGCATTGCTGTCGACGATCATGCGTTTGTAGCCGTCCACGGCGTTGGCTTCCTGGGAAGCGATGAACAGGGAGCCGATGTAGGCGAGATCCGCGCCCATGGCCTGGGCGGCGAGAATCGACGCGCCGCTGGCGATGGAGCCGGACAGGGCGATGGGGCCCTCGAACCACTGGCGCAGCTCCTGGATCAGGGCGAACGGCGACAGCTGGCCGGCATGGCCACCGGCGCCGGCGGCCACGGCGATCAGACCGTCGGCGCCCTTCTCGATGGCCTTGCGACCGAAGCGGTCATTGATCACGTCGTGCATGACCATGCCACCCCAGCCGTGCACCGCCTTGTTGAGATCTTCCCGGGCACCCAGGGAAGTGATCACCATGGGCACCTTGTACTTCTCGCACAGGGCCAGGTCTTCCTCCAGGCGGTCATTGGTCTTGTGCACGATCTGGTTGACCGCGAACGGCGCGGCCGGGGTGTCCGGGTTGTCCCGGTCCCAGGCGGCCAGTTCCTCGGTGATGCGGTGCAGCCATTCGTCCAGCTGGGACACCGGCCGCGCGTTCAGCGACGGGAAGGAACCGACGATCCCGGCCTTGCACTGGGCGATCACCAGGTCCGGGTTGGAAATAATGAACAGGGGCGAGGCGATCACCGGCAAACGCAGCCGGTCCGCCAGATGCGCGGGTAAAGCCATGACGGACTCTCTCCAGGGGCAAATGGGCCGAATAATTTACGGCGTATACTTTATGCCGGAAAAACGCGTCCCGGCAACCCCGGAAACGCCCCGAAGGTGACCTTTACGGTCAACGGGTTGGTGATTCTGGCCAGCCACCCGATCGCGACTTCAGTCGCGATCGCCCTCGTCCCAGTAGGGCGGCAACACGCCCATGCCGGCGAACAGGGTGCGCATGGTGGTCTGGCGCAGGAAATCCACGTCCATGTCCCGCCCCAGGGCGCCGCTTTGCTCCAGCACCACGGTGCCGTGGGTGACGGCCCAGAACATGTAGCCGATCAGCTTGGCGTCGCCGCGCACCAGGCCGGCGTCGATCATCTCCTGCACGTAGCCGGCCATGCTCTCGTTGGCCCGGGCATGGGCCTTGACCAGCTCCGGGTAACGGTCCTCGTCGTCCTGGGTGTGCTCGAACAGGAGCTGGTAGGTATCCGGAAAACGGCGCGCGAAGTCCAGGTAGGCGGTGCCCGCCGCCCGCGCCTTGGCGCGGGCGTCCCCGGCGGCGCGCACCGCCTGCTCCAGGTTCTCGGCGAACTGGTTGAAGGCAGCGGCGCGCACCAGCGCCAGAATCTCGTCCTTGTCGCGGAAGTAGCGGTACGGCGTCATCGGGCTGACGCCCATTTCCGCGGCGATCTGGCGCATGGTCACGTTGTCCGGCCCGCGCTCCAGGAACAGCCGGGTGGCGGCGTCACGAACCCGCTCGCGAAAAGCCGCCACTTCCTGTTCGGACTTGGGTTTCTTGGCCACGGCGCCCTCCCGGCTCAGCCGCGCCCGATGAAGGGCATGCGGGTGGCCATGATCGTCATGAACTGCACATTGGCGTCCAATGGCAGGGCCGCCATACGCACCACCGCCTCGGCCACGTGGGCCACGTCCATGCGGTCCTCCACCAGAATCTCGCCGTTGGCCTGGGGAATGCCCTGCTTCATGGGCTCGGTCATGTCGGTGGCGGCATTGCCGATGTCGATCTGCCCGCAGGCGATGCGGTAACGGCGGCCGTCCAGGGAGGTGGATTTGGTGAGGCCGGTCATGGCGTGCTTGGTGGCGGTGTAGGGCGCCGAGTTGGGACGCGGCGACTGGGCGGAGATCGAGCCGTTGTTGATGATGCGCCCGCCCATGGGCGCCTGGGCCTTCATGATGCGGAAGGCCTCCTGGGTGCAGTAGAAAGCACCGGACAGGTTGGTGTTCACCACCCGCTGCCACTGCTCCGGGGTCAGCTCTTCCAGGGGCACCGGCGGCGCGCCGGTGCCGGCGTTGTTGAACAGCAGGTCGAGCCGGCCGAAGGCGTCCAGGGTGCGCTGGAACAGCGCCTTCACCTGGGCCGGGTCGCCCACGTCGGTGGCCACCGCCAGGGCCCGGTCCTCACCCAGCCCGGCGTCCGCCAGGGTGCGCGCCAGGCGCTCGCCGTCGCGGCCGGCGAACGCCACCCGGTAGCCAGCATCCACCAGGGCCAGGGCGCAGGCCTTGCCGATGCCGGTGCCGGCACCGGTGACGATGGCTACTCTCGCGGCGCTCGGGGTCGTGTCACTCATGGCGGAATGTCCTTGTCGTGGTCGCCGCGTCAGGCCAGCAGATCGGCGAAGC
This sequence comes from Alloalcanivorax profundimaris, assembly GCF_015265435.1. Lineage (GTDB taxonomy): Bacteria > Pseudomonadota > Gammaproteobacteria > Pseudomonadales > Alcanivoracaceae > Alloalcanivorax > Alloalcanivorax profundimaris. The sequence continues at coordinate 95,005 of NZ_JABJWH010000036.1, forward strand.
TGTAATAATCCAGGGGCTCACCGGCGGCCTGGCCGTGATCCACCGGCGCCACCGCCAGCCCATCCGCCCACACCGCCGAGCTGAGCATGCCGGAGCTCTGGTTGGGGTGCTTTTCCAGCACCACGGCGCCGTCGCGGGACACCCGCCGCACGCGCAGGTATTCCTGGCGCGGGCCGGGTTTGACGGCGAACTCCGCCGGCAACCGCTGGGGCGCCGGCAGCACCGGCTCGCCCCCCAGGCAGCGGCGCAGATAGGGCAGCACCAGCATCAGGTAACACACCAGCACCGCCGAGGGGTTGCCGGGCAGGCCGAAGAAGGGCACGCCGGCGTCGCCCAGGCGGCCGAAGGTGAACGGTTTGCCGGGCTTGATCGCCAGGCGCCAGAAATCCAGCTCGCCCCGTTCCTCCAGCACCGCCCGCAGGTGATCCTCCTCACCCACGGACACGCCGCCGCTGGCCATCACCAGATCCGGCGGGTCCGCCAGCAACTGGTCCAGGGCCTCCCGGGTACGGGCCCGGTCGTCCGGCAGCCACAGGGCGGTGACGTCCGGGAAGCCACTGTCCGCCAGCAGGCTTTCCATCAGCGGGCCGTTGCTGTTGTAGATCTTGCCCGGCGCCGGCGGCGCGCCGGGAGGGAGCAATTCATCGCCGCTGCTCAGCACCACCACCCGGGGCCGGCGCACCGCCAGCTCCGACACGCCCACGGAGGCGGCCAGGCCGATGGCCCGGGCGGAAACCCGGGTGCCGGCGGCCAGCACGGTGTCGCCCTGGCGGGCGTCCTGGCCGGCGGGGCGGATGTTCTGGCCGGGCCGGGCACCAGCGGCCGGCGGCGGCGTTACCGTGCCGTCGCCGAACTCGCAGTCTTCCTGCATCAGCACGGTGTCGGCGCCGGCGGGCACCGGGGCACCGGTGAAAATGCGCGCCGCGCCACCCGGGGCCAGCTCTCCGAGAGGATCGCCGGCGGGCACCCGCAGGGTCACCGGCAGGCTCCGGGTGCCGTCGCCCAGGTCGGCGTGGCGCACGGCGATGCCGTCCACCGCCGCGTTGTCGTGGGGCGGCACCGTGACCCGGGCGGCCACCGGCTCCGCCAGCCAGCCGCCACGGGCCTCGGCCAGCGGCAGGCGTGTCACTTCGCCGAGAGGGCGGGCGGTGTCCAGCAGCCGCGCTCGGGCTTCGTCCACGGGCATCAACGGCATGATCAGACCTCGCGGCTTACCAGGCCCGCGAAGTTGCAGGGCCGGGTGCGGCTGTCCAGCTGGTTGGCGATGATTTTGTCCCAGCCGGTGGCGCAGGCGTTGTTGGAGCCGGGCAGGCAGAAAATCAGGGTGCGGTTGGCGACCCCGGCCAGGCAGCGGGACTGAATGGTGGACGGGCCGATCTCGTCCAGGCTGACCTGGCGGAACAGTTCGCCGAAGCCCTGGACCTCCTTGTCGAACAGCACGGCGAGCGCTTCCGGGGTGCTGTCCCGGCCGGAGAAACCGGTGCCGCCGGTGACCAGCACCACCTGCACCGCCTGGTCGGCGATCCAGGCGGAGACCACCCGGCGCAGCTGGTAGATGTCGTCGCGCACCAGGTCCCGGGCCACCACCTCGTGGCCGGCCTGGCGGGCGCGGTCGGCGAGCAGGTCGCCGGAGGTGTCGTTGTCCGGGGTACGGGTGTCACTGACGGTGAGCACCGCCAGCGCCAGGGGCTGGAAGTCGGTGTCGTGGTGAGCCATGGCGGTTTCCTCCTTTGCGGACCCGCGATGTTACCAGCCGCCGTACCCGCCGGCACAGCACCGTTTGACCGCTGCCGACAGCCGCTGGCCCGGCACCGGCCGAGGCGGTTACTTTGCGGCCTATACAGGCTGTTTATCGGAGTACGCATGACTTCCATGGAAGACGCCCGGGTACGCGCGGCCCACCTGCCACGCATGCCCCAGCGCAAACTCGACCATATTCCCGGCGACTACGGCTGGCCGCTGCTGGGCCAGACCCTGGCGTTCCTGCGCGACTACCAGGGTCTGGTGCGCCACCAGGCGGAACGCTACGGGCCGGTGCACAAGGGCAGCGTCATGTTCCAGCGCGGCGTCACCCTGCTCGGGCCGGAGGCCAATGAGTTCGTGCTGCGCGACAAGGAGCATGTGTTTTCCAGCCGCGCCGCCTGGAACCCGTTGCTGGAGCGGCTGTTCACCGACGGCCTGATGCTGCGCGATTTCGCCGATCACAAGTTCCACCGCCGCATCATGCAGCAGGCGTTCAAGAAGCCGGCCCTGGCCGGCTACCTGGAGCGCATGAATCCGCGTATTCGCGAGGGCGTGGCCCACTGGCCCGCCGGCGAGACCTTCACCTTCTTCGACCGCATCAAGAGCCTGCTGCTGGACGTGGGCGCGCAGACCTTCCTGGGCCTGGACATGGGGCCCCGGGCGGACCGGGTGAACCAGTCCTTCATCGACGCCGCGGACGCCTCCCTGGCGGTGCTGCGGGTGCCGATCCCGGGCACCCTCTGGCACCGGGGCCTGCGCGGCCGGCGTTTCCTGGAGGATTTCATCGCCGGGCTGATCCCGGAGAAGCGGCGCGCGGACACGCCGGATTTCTTCAGCGAGCTGTGCAAGGCGGCGGCGGAGGAAGGCGGCCTCACCGACCGGGACGTGACCAACCACATGATCTTCCTGCTGTTCGCCGCCCACGACACCACCACCAGCACGCTGTGCTCGCTGATCTATCTGCTGTGCCGGAATCCGCAGTGGCAGACCCGGCTGGCGGCGGAGATGGACCGGGTGGCCGAGGGCATGGACGGCGACGGGCCCGGCTACGGGGATCTGGAAAAGATGGTGGAAACCGGCTGGGTGTTCCGCGAGACCCTGCGCTTGCGGCCGGCGCTGACCACCTTTCCGCGCCGCACCGCCGAGGAGGTGGAGTTCCAGGGCTACCGGATTCCGCGCAATACCCTGGTCAATCTGTCGCCGCTGTTCACTCATTACATGCCCGAGCACTGGAGCGACCCGGAGCGCTTCGACCCGGAGCGTTTCAGCGACGAGCGCGCCGAGCACAAGGGCCATCATTTCCAGTGGATTCCGTTCGGCGGCGGGCACCATAAATGCCTGGGGCTGAACTTCGCGGAGATCCAGACCAAGGCCTTTTTGTTCCATTTCCTGCGCCGTTATCGGGTGCGGGTGCGGGACGGGTATGAGATGCCGGTGCAGTTGGTGCCGTTGGCGATGCCCAAGGATGGGTTGCCGGTGGAGATCGTCCGGCGGTAGGTCTCTCCAGCAGGGGCCACCGCCGAGCCGCTCACGTGCCAAATTCCTCCATCGCTTGGTTTGAGGTGGGGGGTGGCGGGGGTAGACTGTGGCCTTTTCCGGTGATGGTGTCGGGTTGGTTATGTCCGCCTTTTTCGTGAAGATTCTGCTGTCCCTGGCGGTGGTGCTGGGGGCGTTCGGGTTGTCGTCGTTGTTGCGCGGGATAACGCGGCGGCTGGGCGAGCGGCGCGGGTTCGCGCGCGCCCGGGTGTTCCAGGTGGCGGTGCTGATCAATGTACTGTGCCTGGTGCTCGGGCTGCTGTTGCTGGGCGCGGTCTGGGGCCTCAGCGGCGACGGCGTGGTGGTGTTCGCCACCTCCCTGGTGGCGCTGCTGGGCGTGGCCCTGTTCGCCAGCTGGTCGATGCTGAGCAACGCCACGGCGGCGGTGATTCTGTTTTTCAGCGCGCCTTACCGGATCGGCGACCGGATCCGTTTTCTGGACGGCGACAACACCGTCACCGGGCGTATCCGCCACATGGGGCTGGTGTTCATCACCCTGGAGGACAACGGCGGGCATCATTACACCCTGCCCAACAATCTGCTGCTGCAGAAGACGGTGATTCTGCTCCGCGGCGACGACCTGCCATCGGACCAGAAACACTGCCGCTGACGCGGAGGCCCGCCATGAAGCCTGTTCTGACCACCCTGTGCCTGCTCACCCTGAGCAATGTGTTCATGACCTTCGCCTGGTACGGCCACCTGAAGAACATGGCCCACAAGCCCTGGATCGTGGCCGCGCTGGTGAGCTGGGGGATCGCCCTGTTCGAGTATCTGCTGCAGGTGCCGGCCAACCGTATCGGCCACCAGGTGCTCACCGTGGGCCAGCTGAAGATCACCCAGGAGGTGGTCACCCTGGCGGTGTTCGTGCCTTTTTCCCTGTTTTACCTTAAGGAAAAACTGACCTGGGACTACCTGTGGGCGGGGCTTTGCCTGCTGGGGGCGGTGTTCTTTCTGTTTCGAGGGCGCCTGATGGGTTAGGCCGGGCCTGCTATGATGGCCGGCGACATCCAAGGAGGAATGACCATGCGCATGTTGTTGATCGTGCTGGGCGGCGCTCTGGCGCTGGCCGGCTGCCAGAGCGGGCGCACCGCTCATCCGCTGCCCGAGGCCTGCTTCCAGGAACCGGACGCCGGCCAGTGCCGGGCGGCGGTGCCGCGCTACTACTACAATGCGGAAACCGACCGCTGCGAGGAATTCACCTGGGGCGGCTGCGAGGGCAGCGTACCGTTCGAGACAATGGATAGCTGCATGGCAAGCTGCTACGCCCCGGCACCAAACCTGCAAGGGAAAGAAATGCCGTGAACGAGCAGAGCCGGCAACTGCTCAGGGTGGTCTACGCCCTGCTGCTGATCGGCTTGCTCACCGGCGGGGTGACCGCCCTGGTGGGGGCGGTGATCGCCCACCTGAACGCGCCGGAAGCGGGGGAGCCGGAACGCTCCCATTACCGCTTCCAGTACCGGACCTTCTGGATCGGCCTGCTCTACTACCTGATCGCCGGGATCACCACCCTGGCGCTGATCGGCTGGTTGCTGCTGGTGGTGATCGGCGTGTGGTGGCTGGTGCGCTGCATCCGCGGGCTGCGAAGCCTGGGCCGGGGGCAGCCGCCGGCGAACCTGACCACCTGGGGATTCTGATCCGCCTCGTTATCGGATCGCTGTCATAAAATCGTTACCGGGCCCGCCCACACTGGCGGGTCCGTCAATCGGGAGACCAACATGGCTTTACTGCGTTCATTCGTTTTGATCCTGGGCTCGGCCCTGCTGCTGGCGGCCTGCGCCCGCAGCCCGGTGGTGCAGCTCTATGACGGGGCCCAGAAACCGGACGCCCAGGTTCTGACGGTGCGCGTGCCGTCCGATCTGGAAGTGTTCACCATCAACGGCCGCGAAATCGACGGCGTGAACACCTTCTTCAGCAGCGGCTACAAGGATCTCAAGCTGACCCCCGGCCGCTACGAGATCGTGGCGTTCTACAAGCGTCTCTGGGATCTGGATCCGGACAACCACGAGGTGATGAAGTCCGACCCGGCGAAATTCATGGTGGATGGCCAGGGCGGCGAGTTCTACCGGCTCGGCTTCGAGCGCCCGGAAAACGCCGAGGAAGCCCGTGAACTGGCGGATGACTTCTCCGGCTGGGTGGAAAACATGCAGACCGGCGAGAAGACCCCGTCCGAGGACAGCGGCCTGGTGCTGAATCGCGGCCTGCTGTCACCGATCACCGGCACCGACGTGGAAAGCGCCGCGTCCGCCAGCGTCGTGCCCCAGGGCGGCGGCGGCACCGATCAGCCGGTTCGCCCGCGGGCCCGCAAGGCGACCACCGTGGCGCCGGAAAGCGAGCAGCCCGAAGCCAGCGCCCCGGCGCCGGCCGCCGCTCCGGCCCCGGCCGGCCAGAGCGCCCAGGGCGCCAGCTATCTGGACACCCTGAAAGCGCAGTGGAACCAGGCCACCCCGGAGGAACGCCGCCAGTTCCTGCAGTGGCTGTCCCGGTAAGAAGACGGGCCTCTCCTACCGCTCACCCTGAAGCGTCGCCACGACCCGCCGGCCGCCGGCGCGGTCGCGGTGCTCGCACAGATAGATGCCCTGCCAGGTGCCCAGCGCCGGCGCGCCGTCGCGAATGGGCAGGGTCAGGCTCTCGCCGATCAGCACCGTCTTGATGTGCGCCGGCATGTCGTCGGGCCCTTCCAGGGTGTGCTCATAATGAGGCGCGTTCTCCGGCACCATGACGTTGAAGTGCCGCTCCAGATCCCCGCGCACGTCCGGGTCCGCGTTTTCGTTGATGGCCAGGGACGCGGAGGTGTGCTGAATGAACAGATGCAGCAACCCCACGTCCAGTTCGCCGATTTCCGGCATGCCCTCCAGCACCTCCGCGGTGACCAGATGGAAGCCCCGCGACCGGGGCGCCAGCTTCAGTATCCGTTGTTGCCACATGCTTCGGGCCTCCCCTGTCAGGCGGCACTCAGGCCGTTGACCACGTTGATGGGCCGGCCCGCCTTCCAGGCGCGCACATTGGCGACCACGCCGTCCAGCAGCCGCTGACGGGATTCGGTGCTCACCCAGGCGCTGTGCGGCGTGATGATCAGGTTGGGCAGGTCGGCGGCGAGCAGCGGGTGGTCCGCCGGCGGCGGCTCCTGGCCGAGCACGTCCAGGGCGGCGCCGCCCAGGCGCCCGGCGCGCAGCGCTTCGGCCAGGGCCGGCTCGTCCACCAGGCCGCCCCGGGCGGTGTTGATCAGGCCGGCGCCGGGCTTCATGGCGGCCAGGAAATCCCGGTTCACCAGCTTGTCGGTGTGCTCGGTGAGCGGGCAGTGCAGGCTGATCAGATCGGATTCCGCCAGCAGTTGTTCCAGGGGCGCCCGCGCCGGGTCCGGCGCGGCGTCCGGGCGCAGGGAGCGGGCCACCAGCACGCGCATGCCGAAGGCCTTGGCCAGCGCTTCCACGCGGCGGCCCAGGACACCGTGGCCGATCAGCCCCAGGGTCTTGCCGTTCAGGTCGAACACCGGGTAATCCATGCGGCAGAACATGGAGGAACGGGGCCACGCCTGGCGAACGTCGCGGTCGTACTGGTGCCAGCGGGTGGCCAGGCCCAGCGCCAGGGCCAGGGTGTGCTGGGCCACGGTTTCGGTGCCGTAGCCACTGACGTTGCAGACCACCACGCCACGCCGCCGGGCGGCGTCCAGATCCACGTTATTGGTGCCGGTGGCGGAGATGCCGATCAGCTTGAGCTCCGGGGCCGCCGCCAGCGCCGCCTCGTCGATCACCACCTTGTTGGTGATCGCCACGGTGACGTCGCGCAAACGGTTTTTTACATCGTCGGGGCCGGTTTGCTCGTAGTATGTCCAGTGCGGCAGCTCGTTCTCCAGGGCGGAGAAATCCAGCTCCGAGGGCTTGAGAGTCTGACTGTCGAGAATGACACCTTTCATGAAACACTATCGCCGTTGGTTGGGACCGGGAGGTCTTCCATGCTACCGGATTTGCTGCGCCAGATGGGCTTTGACGTGCCCCGCCGGGACGCCGACCGGCCATCGGTGGGGGTGAGCGCCTGCCTGATGGGCGAGCCGGTGCGCCATGACGGTGGCCACCGCCGCCACGGGCTGGTCCTCGACCAGCTGGCGCCGCTGGTGCGCCTGGCCCGGGTGTGCCCGGAGGTGGGCATCGGTCTGCCGGTGCCGCGCCCGCCGATCCAGGTGGTGGACCTGAACGGCGAGCACCGGGTGCGCGGCGTCGCCCACCCGGAGCGGGACGTCACCGAGGCGCTGCGCGATCAGGCCCGGCATCTGGACGCGCCGCTCAGCGGCTTCGTGTTCAAAAGCCGCTCCCCAAGCTGTGGCCTGGGCACCACGCCGGTGCACGATCGCCAGGGCGTGCCCCGGAGCCTGGGCGACGGCGCCTTCGCCGAGGCCTTCACCCGGCGCCATCCCGGGCTGCCGGTGGCCAACGACACCGATCTCGACGACGCCCTGTTCGCCCGCGCCTTCGTGCTGCGGGTGTTCTGCCATCACCACTGGCGCGCCGGCGGCGCCCTGGACCCGCTGCGCCAACGCAGCGCCGCGCTCGGCGAACCGCTGCGCTCGGGCACCCGACGTTTTCTTGACCGGCTGGCCGGGGCCCCGCCCTGACCGGCCTACCCTCACGGCTTGCGAGGTAGCGCTTATGGAACGGCAAAAAGACCGGTTACTGTGGATCGGCGGCCAATACCGGCAGGGCACCGCCGGCGAATTCTTCGACTCCCTCAACCCGGCCACCGGCCAGGTGATCTGCCGCGTGGCGGTGGCCGGCGCCGAGGACGTGGAACAGGCGGTGGCCGCCGCCGAGCGGGGCCTGCGCGAGTGGCGCGCCCTGGACGGCACGGCGCGCGGCCGGGTGCTGATGCGCGCCGCCGAACTACTGCGCGAGCACCGCGATGAGCTGGCGCGCCTGGAATCCCTGGACGCCGGCAAGCCAATCGCGGAAACCCCGGAGGCGGACGTGGATTCCGCCGCCGACTGCCTGGAATACTTCGCCGGCCAGGCGTCTTCCCTGCAGGGCGAATACCAGGAAGTGGACGGCGGATTCTTCTACACCCGCCCGGAGCCCCTGGGCGTGTGCGCCGGCATCGGCGCCTGGAACTACCCGCTGCAGATCGCCGCCTGGAAATCGGCGCCGGCGCTGGCCGCCGGCAACGCCATGATCTTCAAGCCCGCCGAGCTGACGCCGCTGTCCGCCCCGCGTCTGGCGGAGCTGTTCCAGGAAGCCGGGCTGCCGGACGGCGTGTTCAACGTGGTGCAGGGGTTCGCGGAAACCGGACAGGCGCTCACCGGCCATCCGCGCATCGCCAAGGTATCGCTCACCGGCGAGGTGGGCACCGGCAAGGCGGTGATGCGCGCCGCCTCCGACTCGCTCAAGGCGGTGACCCTGGAGCTGGGCGGCAAGTCGCCGCTGATCGTGTTCGAGGACGCCAACCTGGACAACGCCGTGTCCGGCGCCCTGCTTGGCAACTTCTACACCCAGGGCCAGATCTGCACCAACGGCACCCGGGTGTTCGTGCACGAATCGGTGCGCGACGCCTTCGTGGAGAAACTGCTGGCACGCACCGCCAGGCTGCGCCTGGGCGATCCCCAGGACCCGGACACCGACGTGGGGCCGCTGATCAGCCAGGGGCACCTGGAGCATGTGATGGACTACATCGAAACCGGCAAACGCGAAGGCGGCCGGGTGTTGATCGGCGGTGAACGGGCCCGGGTGCCCGGCTTCGAGGACGGCAACTTCGTGATGCCCACGGTGTTCGACGACCTCACCGATGAAATGACCATCGTGCGCGAGGAAATCTTCGGCCCGGTGCTGTCGCTGCTCACCTTCCGCGAGGAGCGCGAGGTCACCGCCCGCGCCAACGCCACGCCGTTCGGCCTGGCCGGCGGCGTCTTCACCCGCGATCTGGACCGCGCTCACCGCATGGCCGCCAACCTGGAAGCGGGCATCGTGTGGATCAACCACTACAACATCACGCCCATCGAGATGCCGTTCGGCGGCATCAAGCAATCCGGCATTGGCAAGGAAAACAGCCGCCGCGCCTTCGAGCACTACACCCGCCTGAAGACGGTGTACGTGGCCCGGGGCGACGTGGACGCGCCCTACTGAGGGCGCGCCCGCCGTGCGTCACGGATCGATCACCCGCTCCGGGGCGCCGGTGCGCTGGCGTTGCTCCCAGTCGTCCGGCGCGAAGCTGGGCGCATCGCTGCGCAGCATGTCGCGGCCAAGAATGTGGTCGGCGGCTTTCTCGCCGATCATGATGGTGGGCGCGTTCAGATTGCCGTTGGTGACCGTGGGCATGATCGACGAATCCACCACCCGCAGCCCCTCGATGCCGTGCACCCGGCACCGCGGGTCCACCACCGCCATGTCGTCGGTGCCCATGCGGCAGGAGCCCGCCGGGTGGTAGGCGGTTTCCGCGGTCTCCGCCATCCAGTCGTCGAGCTGGGCGTCGCTGCGCACCTCCGGGCCCGGTGACACTTCCCGGCCCCGGTAGGGGTCCAGGGCCGGCTGCGCGAAGATCTCCCGGGTCCAGCGCACGCCGGCGCGCAGCGCCGCCTTGTCCTCCTCCTCGGCGAAGTAGTTGAAGACGATTTCCGGCGGGTCCGCCGGGTCGGCGGAGCGCAGCTTCACCCAGCCCCGGCTCTTGGGTTTGTTGGCGCCCAGGTGCACCTGGAAGCCGTGGCCCTTGAAGGCGCTGGAGCCGTCGTAGGCGATGGCGCCGGCCAGGAAGTGGAACTGGATGTCCGGCCACTTGAGGCCGGCCCGGCTGCGGATGTAGCCGTTGGATTCAAACTGGTTGGAGATGCCCAGGCCCCGTTTCAGGAACAGCCAGTTGGCGCCGATCCAGGCCTTGGCCAGCGGGCCGAGCCAGCTGTTGAGCGTGATTTTCCGCGTGCACTCCTGCTGCACCCAGACTTCCAGATGGTCCTGCAGATTGCGGCCCACGCCGGGCAGGTCGTGCACCACCTCGATGCCGTGCTCCTTGAGATGCGCCGCCGGGCCGATGCCGGACAGCATCAGCAGCTTGGGCGAATTGAAGGAACTGGCGGACAGAATCACTTCCTTGCGGGCGCGCACGCGGAAGGTATTGGCGCCCTGCCGGTATTCCACGCCCACCGCTTTCCTGCCCTCCAGCAGCACCCGGGTGGTGAGCGCGTGGGTTTGCACGTCCAGGTTGGGGCGGGTCATGGCCGGCTTCAAGTAGGCCAGGGAGGTGGAGCAGCGCACGCCGTCGCGCACCGTCATGTCCATGCGCCCGAAGCCTTCCTGGCGGTAGCCGTTGTAGTCCTCGGTGTAACCGTAGCCAGCCTGCTCACCGGCCTTGATGAAGGCCCGGTAGAGCGGGTTCTTCATGTTGTTGCCGTTGCAGGTGGTGAGGCCGCCCTGGTCGCCCCGGTAGACATCGCCGCCGTATACGCAGTCCTCCGCCCGTTTGAAATAGGGCAACACCTCCTGATAGCTCCAGCCCTCGGCGCCCAGCGCCGCCCATTCCTCGAAATCGCCGGCGCAGCCGCGCACGTAGGCGAGACCGTTGATCGACGACGAGCCACCCAGCACCTTGCCCCGGGCCTGGTGGATGCTGCGTCCCTTGAGGCCCGGTTCCTGCTCGGAATGGAACCCCCAGTCGTAGCGCTTCATGTTCATGGGAATGGAGAACGCGGTGGGCATCTTGATGAAGATGGAGTCGTCGCTGCCGCCGAACTCCAGCACCTGCACGGTGTGCTCGCCGCTTTCGCTGAGCCGGTAGGCCACGGCGGCGCCGGCGGAGCCAGCGCCCACGATCACGTAATCGAATGTCTGGTCGAAACCCTGTTCACTCATGTCGGTTCTCCGCTGTCTTCCTCGCCGCGCACGTCGCCGGTGCCGCCGGTGGTTTCGCGGCGCAGGTGCAGGTACTGCAGATGGCTTTCGAAATGGTCCACCACGTCCTCGATCAGCTGCTCGCGGGTGTAGCCCATGACGTCATAGCCCAGGCCGCCCTCGCGCAGGTGCACTTCCAGACGGTAATACTCCGAGCGCGACCGCTGGGCGCGGATGGTGAAGGAGGGCATGGCGCAGGCTCGCGGCCAGAGCTGATAGGAAAAGTCCTCCTCGCCGCCCAGGTCCACGGTCAGGGACAGGTGCTCCTGCTCGCCGTCCTCGCCTTCGATAACCGCCTCGTGGCCCTTTTCCGACAGCGCCGAACGCACATCGGAGAACGCCGGGCGCGCCACTTCCTCGATGAACTGGGTAACCTGCTTGCGGCCCGGGAAGCTGATCGCCCGGCTCAGCCGGTGGGTCCAGTTGGTGTGGCCGCGCGGCGAGCTGGTGCGCGCCGACAGATGCCCGGCCAGGGCGTCCCGGCTACTGGCGGCTTTCATGCCTTCCACTTTCAGAGCGCGGAACAGCCCGATCATCATCAGGAACAGCACGAAGGCGAACGGCAGACCCATGATCACCACCGCGCTCTGCAGGGCCTCGAGGCCGTCCGTGGACAGCAACGCCACGGTCACCACGCCGATCACCGAGGCCCAGACGATGCGCATCCACGCCGGGGCGTCGGTGCTCGGATCACGAATGAAACAGGTCAGGTTGGACAACACCAGGGACCCGGAGTCGCCGGAAGTAACGAAGAACACAATGGCCAGCACCGTCACCGTGACGGTGGTGACCAGTGTCCAGGGGAAGTTTTCCAGGAACAGATAGATCGCCGAGCCCGGATTGCCCACCGCCTGCTGACCGAATTCGGTGGCGCCGTTCATCACCAGGTCGATGGCGGAGTTCCCCATGATCGACATCCACGCCATCATGAAAGTGAGCGGCAGAATCAGGGTGCCGGCGACGAAGGTCCGGATGGTCCGCCCCCGGGAAATACGCGCCAGGAACAGGCCGACGAAGGGCCCCCAGGCGATCCACCAGGCCCAGAAGAACACCGTCCAGGCATTGAGCCATTTCTGCGGCGGATCGAACGCATAGGTGTCGAAGGACATGGGCACGAAGCCGGCGATGTAGTCGCCCATGTTCATCACGAAGGCGTCCAGCAGGAAGCGGGTGTCGCCGGCGATCAGCACGAACAGCACCAGCACCACCGCCAGCAGCATGTTGAATTCCGAAAGCCGGCGGATGCCTTTCTCCACGCCGGTGACCGCGGAAATGGCCGCGAACACCACGATGCCCACGGCCAGGATCGCCTGGGTCAGGGTGCTCTCGGGGATGCCGAACATATAGTTAAGGCCGAAGTTCAACTGGATGATGCCGATGCCCAGGCTGGTGGCCACGCCGAACACCGTGCCCAGCACGGCGGCGATATCCACGGTGTTGCCGACGCCACCGTAGATGCGCTTGCCAAAGATCGGGTACAGCGCCGAGCGGATCGTCAGCGGCAGGCCATGGCGGTAGCTGAAGAACGCCAGGGACATGCCCACCAGGGTGTAGATGCCCCAGCCGGACAGGCCCCAATGCAGGAAGGTCAGCTTCATCGCCTCGCGGGCGGCCTCCACGCTGCCGCCCTCGCCCACCGGCGGCTGCATGAACTGGGTCACCGGCTCCACGATGCAGTAAAAGATCAGATCAATGCCGATGCCGGCGGAAAACAGCATCGCCGCCCAGGTGACGATGTTGAATTCCGGCTCGGCGTGGTCCGGCCCCAATTTGATCGACCCGTAGCGGGAAAAGGCGATGGCGATCACGAACACCAGATAGGCGACCACGGCGAGAAAATAAAACCAGCCGAAGCTGTTGGAAATCCAGGCCAGCACGGCATAGATCACATTGCCGGCGGACTCGGTGAAGAACATGGCCCACAGGGAAAACAGGACGATGACGAAAACCGACCCGTAAAACACCAGGGGATTGATACGGTCCTTCTGATCCAGCGGACTCGTGTCCGAGGCGGGGGACGTGCTCATCCGGCGCTCCTTTGATTGGCAAGCTTCTCGGGAAAAGACGGGCAGCCCGGAACGCGGAAGGGTGGACTGCGAACTCACCGGCGGTTCCGGGGCGAACCCGGTTGGCGTCGTTCTGGTCCTGATTATCAGCACATTGGGGAAGGAAAGGCAGCTGCCTCTTACAGCTTTTTACCTGGCGTGAAGGATCAACCCGGTTTCATGAAAAACGAATTTTTTCAGAAAAATGTCATCGCCAGGGCGGTGATCGCGCCGAACAGCAGGGACAAGCCCAACAGGGTGGTCCAGGGAAACGGCTTCTTCTCCTTGCGCCCCAGGTCACGCATCAATTCCTTGCGCAGTAGTCGGGTATTACGGGTGTTGGCCTTGTAGATGGCGTCGAAGGCATCGCCCACCACCGGCACCAGGCCACCGACGAAATCGATCAGCATGTTGCGCACCATGCGGCGCTTGGTGGCGCCGCTGGCGCCGGCCCGTTGCGCCTCCACCAGCACGTAACCGGACAGCACCAACCCGGCCAGGTCGCCGACGCCGGGAATCAAACCGATGATCGCCTCGGCGCCCAATTCGAAGCGGGTGAACGGAATCCGGAGGCTGGAATCGGTGAAGCGGCTGAACCGGTCCAGGCGGTTGAGCACCGCTTCCTGGCGGGCTCTGCGTTGTTCGTCCATGGCGTTGTTTCCCGGGCGTTATTCCAGATAGGTGTAACCGGCCAGGCCGTCGCGGATCTCGCCCAGAAAACGCTGGCGCTCGTCGTCGCGCAACTGGGACTGGTGGCAGCGTTCTTCCAGGGTGCCGAGCAACCGTTCCGGATCGAAATTCACGTAGCGCAACACCGAACTGACCGTGTCGCCCTGAATGGCGTGGGTGAGCTCGATGCCGCCCCGGTCATTGAGGTTCACGTCCACGGAATCCGTGTCGCCGAACAGGTTGTGCATGTCGCCAAGGATTTCCTGATAGGCGCCCACCATGAAGATCGCCAGATGGCCGTTGAGTGTTTCCGGCAGCGGCAGGCTGGCCTCCACGCCCTCGCCGTCCACGTACTGGTCGATGCGGCCGTCGGAATCGCAGGTGATGTCCTGCAGCACGCCGCGCCGGGTGGCGGGCTGGTCCAGGCCGGACAGCGGCAGCACCGGAAACACCTGGTCGATGCCCCACACGTCCGGTACCGACTGGAACACGGAGAAGTTCACGAACAGCTTGTCGGCGAGCAGTTCGTTGAGGCGGTCGAGCAGTTCGCGCTGCTGACGGCGGCGCGGATCGAGCCGGCCACGCAAGGCCAGCAGGCCGTTCATGTAAAGCTGCTCGCCGACGGCACGGCCGCGGATGTCCAGCTCGCCATTGAGATAGCGCCGGTGCAGATCCTGCCAGGCGCCCAGCAATTCCGGGTGAATCTCCAGCAGATTGACGCCGCCGTCCTCCAGCAGGCGATTGAGCCGCCACAGCTCGTGCAGTTCCACGCAGTCGTGGTCGCCGGGCGGCGCCACCGCCACCGGCGCCTGGCGCTCCTCGTCGGTGATGTTGAGCAACAGCACCGCGTGGTGGGCGGTGAGCGCCCGGCCGGATTCGGAGATCAGGTGCGGCTCGGGCAGATCATGCCGCGCGCACTGCTCGGACAGCGTCTGCACGATGTGCCAGGCGTAGTCCGCCAGGTTGTAGTTCATGGAGCAGTAGGAACGGGAATGGGTGCCTTCGTAATCCACCCCCAGGCCGCCGCCCACGTCCACCGTGTCCAGGGCCGCGCCCAGGCCGCGCAGTTCGGTGTAATAGCGGGCCGCCTCGCGCATGCCCGCCTTGATGTCCTGGATGTTGGCGATCTGCGAGCCCAGGTGGAAATGCAGCATGCGCAGGCAGTCCAGCTTGCCGGCGCGGCGGCAGTGCTCCACCGCCTCGATCAGTTGTGGCGCGCTCAGGCCGAACTTGGATTTCTCGCCGCCGGTGTTCTGCCAGTTGCCCTTGCCGATGCTCATCAGCCGCACGCGCAGGCCGATGCGCGGCGCCACTTCCAGGGCCGCCGCCTCGCTCAGCAGCATGGGCAGCTCGGACAGTTTCTCCACCACGATCTGCACCTGCAGGCCGAGCTTCTCGCCCATCAGAGCCAGGCGCAGGTACTCGCGGTCCTTGTAGCCGTTGCAGACCACGGTGTCGCCGGGATTGGACAGCGCCAGCACCGCCAGCAGTTCGGGCTTGGAACCGGCCTCCAGACCGATGCGCTCGCCCTCGTCCCGGGCGCGCAGGATCTCGTGCACCACCCGGCGCTGCTGGTTCACCTTGATCGGGTACACCGGGGTGTAGTGGCCGCGATAGTCCTGGGCCTGGATGGCATCGTGGAAAGCGCCGGAAAGGCGCCGAACCCGGTCGCGCAGAATGCCGGAAAAACGGGCCAGTACCGGGGTGCGCAGGCCGGCGGCGCGGCAGGCGGCGAGCACCGCCTCCAGGGTGGCTTCTCCGCCCGCCTCGCCCTGGGGCCGGACCCGCAGGTGGCCGTCGCCGCCGATCCGGAAATAGCCGTCGCCCCAGCGATCCACGTTATAGATGGCATCGAACGGGGTGGGCGTGTCGGTCATGGCGGCGTCCTTCAGCGGCGGCGGTGGTATTGGCGGTGGCGTTGCGGGCATTATGCCTGGATGCACGGTGGCAAATCATCCATGCCGCCTTACAATGCCGACGCTTGTACCCCGTTTCCCTTTCATGCAGTGGATTCCCGCTATGGCTACCCAAGACGACAACTGGTTCATCGAGCATTTCGACTCCGCCGGCACCGCCTTCGGCCTGCGCCTCAAGCGCAAGCTGGAAGAGGCCAGGACGCCCTACCAGCACATCGAGATGTGGGACACCGACACCTTCGGCTACCTGATGACCATCGACGGGGCCACCATGCTCACCACGCGGGACAACTTCCTCTACCACGAGATGATGGCCCACCCGGCCCTGTTCAGCCACGCCGGCGCCACCAGCGTGCTGATCATCGGCGGCGGCGACTGCGGCACCCTGCGCGAGGTGCTGCGCCACGACGGCGTGGCCAAGGCGATCCAGATCGACATCGACGAGCAGGTGACCCGCTTTTCCGAGAAGTACTTCCCGGAGCTGTGCCAGTCCAACGACGACCCGCGCGCGGAGCTGCGCTTCGAGGACGGCGTCAAGTTCATGCAGGAGTGCGAGGAAGGCCGCTTCGACGTGATCATCGTCGATTCCACCGACCCGGTGGGCCCGGCGGAGGGGCTGTTCAAGGCGGAGTTCTTCGAGCACTGTCACCGCGCCCTGGCCGAGGGCGGCGTGCTGGTGCAGCAGTCCGAATCACCGCTGCTGCACAGCGACACCATCATCCGCGACCTGCACGCCAACATGCGCGAGGCGGGCTTCAGCCATACCCGCACCCTGCCGTTCCCGCAGCCGGTCTATCCCAGTGGCTGGTGGAGCTGCACCCTGGCCGGCAAGGGCCACGACGTGGGTGAATTCCGCCAAAGCGACGCCACCGGCAAGGGTTTCGCCACCAAGTACTACAGCGCCGACATTCACAAGGCGGCGCTGGTGCTGCCGCCGTTCATGAGCGACGCCCTGGCGGATTTCGACTGACGCGAAAGATATCGCGGCTGAAGCCGCTCCCATCGCGTTCCGGTGGCGTTCGTGCCAAAGCCCACGGCAGGAGCGGCTTCAGCCGCGATCATGCCCGGCGCGGGTCACGCCGGCTCGCCGCTCAGGTGCGCCTCGACGAAATCCAGCCGGTCCTGGCCGAAGTACATCTCCTCGCCGACGAAGAAGGTGGGCGCGCCAAACACGCCGCGCGCCACCGCCTCCTCGGTGGTGGCCTTGAGCGCCTCCTTCACCCCGGCGTCCTGGGCAAGGGCCGCCCAGTGCTCCGCGTCCAGGCCGGCCTCCGACAGGGTCGCCGCCAGCACCGCCGGATCGGCCAGATCCCGCTCCCGGCGCCACATCCCCTCGAACAGCGCGGTCAGCATGGCGTCCCGGTGTTCCGTGTCGAGCGCCGCCGTGGCCAGCCGCATGCCCATCAACGTATTGACCGGGAAGTGCGGGTTCATGGTCAGGGTGACGCCGTAGCGGCGCGCGAAGCGCTGCATGTCATGGTGTGTATAACGGCCCTTGGCCGGTACCGCCGCCGGCGAGGCGTTGCCGGTGGCCTTGAAAACGCCGCCCAGCAGCATAGGCCGGTAGCGGAGCACGGCGCCGGTACGCTCGGCGAGGGCCGGCAGTTGCGTCCAGGCCAGGTAGGAGGCGGGGCTGCCCACGTCGAAGAAGAATTCCAGGGTGTCGGTCATGATCGGGCCTCGTATCGGCGAAGTCAGAAGGTTTCCATCCAGGGCCGCAGATCCAGCTCGTGGGTCCAGGCGTCCCGGGGCTGGCGATGCAGCATCCAGTACTGGTCGGCGATGTGTTCCGGATCGAGGATGCCGTCACGGTCCTTGAGGGCATAACGGTCGGGAAAATTGTCGCGGATAAAGGCGGTGTCGATGGCGCCGTCGATCACCGGATGGGCCACATGGATGCCTTCCGGCCCCAGCTCGCGAGCCAGACTCTGGGCCAGGGCCCGCAACGCGAACTTGGCGCCAGCGAAGGCGCTGAAACCGGCGCCGCCGCGCAAGGAAGCGGTGGCCCCGGTGAAAATCAGCGTCCCTTTTTGCCGGGGCACCATCACCCGAGCCGCCTCCCGGCCGGCCAGGAAGCCGGCAAAGGCGGCCATTTCCCAAACCTTGCGGTAGACCCGGGCGGTGGTATCACGAATGGGAAAGTTCACGTTGGCGCCGATGTTGAAGACCACCACCTCCACCGGCCCCACTTCCGCTTCCACGGTATTGAACAGGGCCACCATCGCGTCCTCGTCACGAGCGTCGCAACCGAACGCCCGGGCGCGCCCGCCGGCGGCTTCAATCTCGTCAACCAGCGGCGCCAAGGACGCCTCGCGGCGCCGGGTGACGCAGGCGGTGTACCCCTCTCGGGCGAAGCGGCGGGCGATGGCGCCGCCGGTGGCGTCGCCGGCGCCGATCACCAGCATGGCGGCCTGACTCATTGGCTTTGTCCTCGCGATCGAAATATCGGGCATGGGTTCCATTTTGGAACCCACTGACTCGCCAAATACTGGGTTCTTTTTTGGAACCTGTCAAACCGCTAAACTGTGGGCCCGCCCAAAAGCAGGAGACGACGTGCGCTGGCAACACCTGGACCAAGAACCCTGTTCACTGGCCCGCGCCCTGGCCGTGATCGGCGATCGCTGGACGCTGATGGTGCTGCGCGACTGTTTTCTCGGGGTCCGCCGCTTCGACCATTTCCAGGAACGCCTGGGCGTCACCCGGCACGTCCTCAGTGACCGGCTGCGCAAGCTGGTCGACCAGGGCGTGCTGGAAAAAGCGGCCTATCAGGAGCGCCCCCGTCGCGAGGAATACCGGCTCACGGACATGGGGCGGGCGCTGCACCCGGTGATCGTGCACCTGGTGCAATGGGGTGATCGTTATTTGGCGGACAAACGTGGGGCGCCGCTGCTCCACGAGCACCGGACATGCGGGCACCGCCTGGAAGCCAGGCTCACCTGTGACGCCTGCGGCGAACCGGTCGCCCCCCGCGACGTTCGCGTGCGTCAGAACCCGGCGTTCACGGATCCCCTGTTGCCCGTGCCGGAAACCGGCGGCGACGTCAGCCGCCCACCATCACCGCCAACGCGCAGGCCACCACGCCAAGAATCAGAATGAGTACGGCGCGACGCCCCACCGTATTCCAGTCCACCAATGCCAGTTCTTTGAACAAGCCCATTTTGGGTCCCCCCCGGGATTTCTTACTCATTTTTTGCACAACCAAAGTGTGACACATATCACAATTTGATCCTGCGCCGGAGGGGCGGGCCACGCAATACGGCGAAGGCGTGACCGAGGCGCATCGGAAGGTACGTATATTTTATGATCAGCTTTGCAGGGCCTGCTGCTCGGCCAGCATGGCCATGACCCGCTGGCGCAACCAGGAGTGGCCCGGGTCGGCACTCTGGTCACGGTGCCAATACAGGTGCAGTTCCAGGCCGGGCACGTCCGCGGGCAGCGGCTCCAGATGGCTGCCCGGGGGCGCCAGCCGCCGCGCCAGCAGACCGGGCAGCGTCAGTAAAAGATCCGACCCCATCACCGTGGCCAGCGCGGCCATGTGATGCTGGCAACGTAACCGTATGTTACGGCGATAACCGAGCCGCGAGAGGCCGAAATCCTCCATACCGGGCCCTTCCCGGCGCGAGGAAACCAGCACGTGTTGAGCGGCCAGATAGGCGGGCAGATCAAGCCGCCCGGCCAGTGGGTGACCGGCGCGCATCATCACCACCAGGGGGCCACTGACCACCGGCCGGTGCTCGATGGACTCCGGCAGCGGCAGCAGAATATCGGCGGCCAGATCCAGGCGCCCGCTGGCCAGCTCGGTGGCCAGTTGCCGGCGCGGCACGGTCATCGACTGCAGTTTCACGCCGGGCGCTTCGTCCACCAGGCCGGCGATCAACGGCGGAAGCATGCAGCCCTCCAGGCCATCGCGCAGCCCCAGCACGAAGGTGCGCTCGGCTTCCGCCACGTCGAAGCCACCCTCGTCGCTGAGGCAGCGCTGCAAACCGCCGAGAGCGTGACGCACCGGCGTGACCATGGCGCGGGCCCGGCTGGTGGGCACCATGCGCGCGCCCTGGCGCACGAACAGCGGGTCGTCGAGCCGCTCGCGCAGGCGCCCCAGGGCGTGACTGACCGCCGGTTGGGTGAGATTGAGGACCCGCGCCGCCCGGGTCAGGGAGCCCTCGGTGTAGATGGCGTCGAAGACCACGAACAGGTTCAGGTCGAAGCGCGATACATGCATCCAATTTATCCGCGATTATTTTCAAGATTCATTCGATTTATTCAAAACCGCTCCCTAGCATGAGGTCAAGCAGTGTCCAGGAGCTCTCATGCCCGTCATTTATCTGATTCGCCATGGCCAGGCCAGCTTCGGCGCCGAAAACTACGACGCCCTGTCCGAGCACGGCTGGGAGCAAAGCCGGGTGCTGGGCCGGCATCTTCGCGAGCAGAATCTGGGCGCGCCACGGGTACTGTGCGGTGCCATGCAGCGCCACCGGGAAACCGCCGAGGCCGCCCTGGGGGCCCTCAACCTGCCGGTGGAGTGGCACACCGATGGCGGCTTCAACGAATACGATCACCAGAGCCTGATGCGGGTGCACTGGCCGGAGTCCCAGGACCGGGAAGTCCTGACCCGCTGGATGAGCGAACAGCCGCAACCGCGGCGGGCCTTCCAGGCGCGCTTCGAGGAGGCGCTGCGGCGCTGGCAGCGCGGCGGCGACGACTACCCGGAAACCTGGCCGGCGTTCCGCGAGCGGGTGCTGGCGTCGCTGTACAGTCTGGCCAACGGCCTGGAAAGGGGCGACAGCGCCCTGGTGTTCACCTCCGGCGGCGCCATCAGCGTCGCCATTCAGCATCTGCTGGAACTGGACGACGAAGCGCTGATCACCTTCAATCGCGGGCTGGTGAACACCAGCGTCACCCGCCTGCTGGTCAACACCGGGCGTCTGCGTCTGGCCACCCTCAATGAACATTTGCATCTGAGCGGCGATTTGCTTACCTACCGGTAACCGCCGACGCCAAGGACCCCCCATGACCACCCGCGACAACATCCTGATCACCGGCGCCAGCTCCGGCCTGGGCGCCGGCATGGCCCGGCTGTTCGCCGCCCAGGGCCGCGATCTGGCGCTGTGCGCCCGCCGCCTGGATCGGCTGGAAGCCCTGAAGGCGGAGCTGGAAGGCATCAATCCGTCCATCACGGTGCGCATCAAGCCCCTGGACGTGAACGACTACGATCAGGTGTTCCAGGTCTTCCACGCTTTCCAGGAAGAAATGGGCCATCTGGACCGCATCATCGTCAACGCCGGCCTGGGCAAGGGCCAGCCCCTGGGCACCGGCGCTTTCCACGCCAACCGGCAAACCGCCGAGACCAATTTCGTGGCGGCCCTGGCCCAGTGCGAGGCGGCCATGGAGATCTTCCGTGCCCAGAACGACGGCCACCTGGTGATGATGTCGTCGATGAGCGCCCTGCGCGGCATGCGCAAGAACATCAACACCTACGCCGCCACCAAGGCCGGCGTGGCCAGCCTGGCGGAAGGCCTGCGCATGGAGATGCTGGGCAAGCCGATCAAGGTGAGCACCATCTACCCGGGCTACATCCGCTCCGAGATCAACGAGAAGGTGGAGAAGGCGCCGTTCATCGTCGACACGGAAACCGGCTGCAAGGCTCTGGTGGCCGCCATCGAGCGGGAACCGGCCAAGGCGTTCGTGCCGTCCTGGCCATGGCGCCCGCTGGGGCTGGCCATGCGCGTCCTGCCGCTGTCCTGGGTACGGCGGATGACCTGAACCGCTACCGCCAGCCCAGCACCGGCGCCCATTCCAGCCATTCGTCCTCGGGCTCCTTGTTGAGCTCGAAGCGGCGCCCGGCGCCGGCCAGGGAGCCGGCCTCGTCCGGAGTAGCGAAGCTGACGCCGCCGCGCAGCAGGTTCTCCACCGAACTGGCGCGAATGTCGGCGCCGCTGAACAGACCGAAATCCACGTCCAGCCCGGAGCTGTTCCAGAACCGGGAATTGGTGCGCACCAGCTTGGCGTAGCGCGGCTGGATGACCACCTCGATCTCCACGTGGCGGGCATCCCGGGCCAGTTTGCTCTCGCCGATGGTGCCCACCGGCAGATCCCGATAAAACACCTTTCGCCCCTGCTTGAGCGAGCCCAGGGTGTCCGCCACCAGGGTCAGCTTGAGGCCGGATTCCGGCTGCTGCTCCGGCGGCGCCGACAACCCCTTGAAGCGGCTGGCCGGCTCACCGTCGCCGGGCTTCACGGCGATGTACTTGCCTTCCACCAGGGTATCCAGGTTGCGCGCGCCGGCCACGCCGATTTCCGGTTCCACGACCCAGAAGCGGCTGTTTTCCCGGGCCAGCTCCTTGGCGTCCTGGTTGAGGCTGGCGTGCACCTCCACCTGCTTGAGATCGTCGCTGAGGCGGATCTCGTCCACCTTGCCCACCGGCACGCCCCGGTATTTCACCGGCACGCCGGTTTTCAGGCCACCGCCGTTGGCGAAGGTGATCACCACCTGGCGATCGCTGCTGAGGAATTCCTGATACAGCAGCCAGCCGGCCAGCACGATACTGATCAGCGGCACCAGCCAGATCGGCGAGGGCCAGCGGCTGCTACGGGTTTGCACCGTTTCCATGGTCGGGTTCCCAGAGTTGCGAAGTGGAAAAAACGTGCGCGGACAGCATGGTCAGCACCACCGCCAGCGCGAAGGCGGTGATGCCCGGTTCCGGGCTGGCGGTGGCCAGCTTGCCAAAACGCATCAGCCCGGCCAGCAAGGCCACCACGAACACGTCCAGCATCGACCAGCGGCCGATCCAGTAAACCAGCCGGTAGGCGCGGATCGCCGTGCGTGGCGACGGATGCGCCGGGGTCCGCCAGTACACCACCGTCAGCACCAGGATCTTGAGAATCGGAATCAGCAGGCTGGCGGTGAACACCACCAGGGCCAGCACCGGCATGCCGGAGTGCACCAGCCGCACCACGCCGTCGGCGATGGTGCCGGACTGTTCGCGGCCGATGCTCTCGAAGGTCATGATCGGCAGCAGATTGGCGGGCACCAGCCAGACCGCCGCCGCGGCCAGCAGGGCCCAGGCGGTCAGCCGCCTAGACGCGGGCCGCATCGCCGGCCTCCGCGTCACGTTGTTCGAGAACGCGGTCCAGCACCGCCGGGTCCGCCAGCCCCTCGGCCACCCAGCGCGCCACCACCAGGCCCAGCAGGCAGAACAAACCGGCGCCCAGGCGCAGGCTGGCGCTCTCGCCCAGTTCGGTGGTGGCGATCAGGGCGCCGAGCAGGAAAATTTCCGGCATCGCCCATTCCCGGCCCTGGCGGTACCACCACAGCCAGCGCCGGGGCCGGCCGCCGGCGTGCAGCCGGGCCATGGCCACCAGCAGGGCGATCATCTGCGCCGCCGGCATCAGCACCAGGGTGCCCAACACCACCGCCGCCACCAGGCCGTAGCGGTCGTCCAGCAAGGCGGCGGCGCTGGAGGTCACGGACACCGAACCGGAAGCGCCGAACTGCTCCACGTACACCAGCGGCAGAGTCACCGCCGGCGCCCACAGCACCAGGGCGGTGGCCGCCAGGGCCAGCACCGCCTGGGCGCGCAGGCGGTGCTGCGAGCCCAGGCGGGCACCGCAGCGCGGGCAGAACCAATGGCCACGATCGGCGTCCGGCCGCGCCAGACGCAGGGCGCAGTCGTGGCACACCACCGCCGCACCGGAGGACCGGGAGAATGAATTGGACATGTGTTCACTCTAGCAGCCCGCTCCGGCCACTCCAGGCACGGAACGTAACCAGGGGGTAAAAGAGCGCAAAAAATCGCCGGGAGCGGTTTTTGACGTCGCGAAGCGACGGCCCGAAGGGTGACCGCCAGGGATGGTGGTCACAAAAAAGGGCGCCCGAAGGCGCCCAAGGTTGTTCCAAGGAAGGAAACAGAATCAGCTTTTCACGAATTCCGGGTAAGCTTCCATGCCGCAGTCGACCAGGTCCATGCCTTCGTACTCGTCTTCTTCGGAGACACGGATGCCGATCACCGCCTTGAGGATGGCCCACACGATCAGGCTGGCCACGAACACCCAGACGAAGATGGTGATGGCGCCGACGATCTGGCCGGTGAAGGTGGAACCGTCGTTGGTGAGCGGTACCAGCAGCAGACCCAGCAGACCCACGACACCGTGCACGGAGATGGCACCGACCGGATCGTCGATCTTCATCTTGTCCAGGGCCACGATGCTGAACACCACCAGCACGCCGCCCAGGGCACCGAACAGAGTGGCGGTCAGCGCGGTCGGGGTGGAGGGCTCGGCGGTGATGGTCACCAGGCCGGCCAGGGCACCGTTGAGGAGCATGGTCAGGTCGGCCTTGCCGAACAGGAAGCGGCCCACGATCAGAGCGGCGATGGCGCCACCGGCGGCGGCGGTGTTGGTGTTCAGGAACACCATGGCC
Source organism: Alloalcanivorax profundimaris (assembly GCF_015265435.1). Classification (GTDB taxonomy): domain Bacteria; phylum Pseudomonadota; class Gammaproteobacteria; order Pseudomonadales; family Alcanivoracaceae; genus Alloalcanivorax; species Alloalcanivorax profundimaris. Next base: position 119,192 of record NZ_JABJWH010000036.1, read on the forward strand.
ACGGAGTGCGCGTTGGCGGCGTCGCCCAGCTTCAGCACGGAACCGCCGTTGAAGCCGAACCAGCCCATCCACAGGATGAAGGTACCCAGGGTCGCCAGCGGCAAATTGGAGCCGGGGATAGCGTGGATCTCGCCATTGGCGCCGTACTTGCCTTTACGCGGACCGAGCAGCAGCACGCCGGCCAGGGCGGCGGACGCACCGGCCATGTGCACGATGCCGGAACCGGCGAAGTCGGAGAAGCCCAGGTCGCCCAGGTTGTACATACCGAACACGTCGGCACCGTTCCAGGTCCAGGCGCCTTCCATCGGGTAGATGAAACCGGTCATGACCACGGCGAAGGCCAGGAAGGCCCACAGCTTCATGCGCTCGGCCACGGCGCCGGAGACGATGGACATGGCGGTGGCCACGAACACCACCTGGAAGAAGAAGTCGGACGCGGCGGAGTACACGGAACCGCCGTCGAAGCCGGCTTCCGAGGAATCGGCCAGCACGCCGGCCAGATCGAAGGCTTCGATGCCGCTCAAGAAGATGCCGCCGTCGTACATGATCGCGTAACCGCAGACCAGGTACATAATGCAGGCAATGGCGAACAACGCCACGTTCTTGGTGAGAATCTCAGTGGTGTTCTTGGCGCGAACCAGACCCGCCTCGAGCATGGCGAAGCCGGCGGCCATCCACATTACCAGTGCGCCACACACCAGAAAATAAAAGGTGTCGATGGCGTACTGAAGTTCGAAAATTTGATTTTCCACGTTGCAACCCTCCGAGAAATTGGAAGCGTGATCAGGACCTTGGCATGGGTCGTATTACACGTTGCTTTGAAACTTAGATCGCGTCCTCGCCGGTCTCGCCGGTGCGGATGCGAATGGCCTGCTCCAGGGTGGTGACGAAAATCTTGCCGTCGCCAATCTTCCCGGTGTTGGCCGCCTTGGTGATGGCTTCGATCACTTGATCCAGGCTGGCTTCCGCGATCGCCACTTCGATCTTCACCTTGGGCAGGAAATCCACTACGTATTCCGCGCCGCGGTACAGTTCGGTGTGGCCTTTCTGACGCCCAAAGCCCTTCACCTCGGTGACGGTGATGCCCTGAACGCCGATCTCGGACAGTGCTTCGCGCACGTCGTCCAATTTGAACGGCTTGATAATGGCTGTAACCAGTTTCATTTCTATCTCCTTCAAACGCTTATACCGCGTCCGTTGACGTTCGTTGGGTTTCAGGCCCCGCTTTGGTTCCCGATCCATCCACTCGTTCGAACGCTCTAGCCCGTTTAGTGCACGACCCATGCCAGTTTTAAAAAGTCACGCAATCTCAGGGGGTTAGAACTCAGTTCCTGGCGTCCTGCCGGGTCATTTGCGGCATTATAGTGCACCACTTTGGACCACAACCCAAAACGGTGCACGCCGTTACGGTGCTCGACGCCGGAGCGCCCGTGCTACCATCGGACGCCGATTCGCCCGATGCCGAAATAGTGGAGCCTCCGGCCATGCAAAGCCAAGCCTTTATCGACCGACTGATGGCCGACATCAGCCGCCATCTGCCCGGTGACCTGGGTCGCCTGCGCCAGGACGTGGAGCACAGCGTGCGCGCGGTCCTCAATGAAACCCTGACGCGCCTGGATCTGGTCAGCCGGGAAGAATTCGAGGTGCAGCGCCAGGTACTGGAGCGCACCCGCGCCAAACTGGACGCCCTGGAGAAGGAAGTGGCGGCACTGGAACGGGCCACCGGAGAAGACGACACACCCTGAACGAGCCCCGCGCCCAGCGGGACCGGCCAAAGCGCGTCTGGCCGCCACGGGAAGAAACCTCCAAGAAACAGGCTTACCGAAACCGGCGCCATCGGCGCACGCCGATCCGGGCGGATCTCGTACGCGCGGTCCCGGCCGGCGCCGCTATGCTGCGGCCATGAACATCACCAGCCTGAACAGCCGCGCCGCCCGGGGCGTGGACGCCGTGCCGGTGCGCGTGGAAACCCACCTGGCGCCGGGCCTGCCCGGCTTCACCATCGTCGGCCTGCCGGACACCGCCGTGCGGGAAAGCCGCGACCGGGTGCGCTCGGCCCTGGTCAACGCCGGCTTCGATTTCCCCCAGCGGCGCATCACCGTGAACCTGGCGCCGGCGGACCTGCCCAAGGATGGCGGCCGCTTCGATCTGCCCATCGCCCTGGGCATCCTGCTGGCGAGCGGCCAGCTGGGGCGGGTGGACACCGGCAAACTGGAATTCATCGGCGAGCTGGCGCTGAGCGGCCGGCTCAACCCGGTGCCGGCGCTGCTGCCGGCGGCCCTGGCCTGCGCGCGCACCGGCCACACCCTGGTGGTGCCACCGGATAACGCCGACGAGGCGGCCCTGGCCGGGGCCCGCACCCTGGCACCGGCCAGCCTGGCGGCCCTGTGCGCGCACCTGCGCGGCGCCGAGCCGCTGCCCCCGCACCCACCGCCGGCGGTGGCGGCCACGCCCCCGGACGCCCTGCCCTGCCTGGGCGACGTGCGCGGCCAACCGGCCGGCAAGCGGGTGCTGGAGATCGCCGCCGCCGGCGGCCATTCACTGCTGCTGTGCGGCCCGCCCGGCGCCGGCAAGAGCCTGCTGGCGGCGCGCCTGCCCGGGCTGCTGCCAGCGCTCACCCGGGACCAGGCCCTGGAGGTGGCGGCGGTGCATTCATTGCGCTCGGCGCGGCCGGCGTCGGCGTTCCTGACCCGGCCCTACCGCAGCCCGCACCACACCATTTCCGCCACCGCCCTGGTGGGCGGCGGCGGGCGCCCGCGACCTGGGGAAATCTCCCTGGCCCACCAGGGCGTGCTGTTCCTGGACGAGTTGCCGGAATTCGGCCGCCAGGTGCTGGAAGTGCTGCGCGAGCCCCTGGAAACCGGCGAGGTGCACATCGCCCGCACCGCCGAGCAATTGCGCTTCCCGGCCCGCTTTCAGTTGGTGGCGGCCATGAACCCCTGCCCCTGTGGCTACCTGGACGACCCGGACAAGGGCTGCGGTTACCGCTGCGACAAGGCACGGCGCTACCGCCAGCGGCTGTCCGGCCCGCTGCTGGACCGCATCGACCTGCATCTGACGGTGCCGCCGGTGGACCCGGGCACCCTGCTCGCCGAGGGCGACGGCGAACCCAGCGCCGCCGTGCGGCCCAGGGTGGCGGCGGCCCGGGAGCGGCAATGGCGGCGCCAGGGCTGCCTCAACCGGGACCTGCCGCCGGGCGCCCTGAACGCCGGCCTGCGCGCGCACCGGGCCTGGCTGCGCGGCGTCATGGAACGGCTCGATCTGTCCGCCCGGGGCCTGCACCGCAGCCTGCGGGTGGCGCGCACCATCGCCGACCTGGCCGGCGCCGAGGCGGTGGAACGGGCCCATCTGCGCGAGGCGCTCAGCTATCGGGAGAGCGAGCCGGACTGAGGCGCCGCCACAGCTCCGCCAGCATCACCCCGGCCAGGGTCAGCAGGCCGCCGAACAGGTGCGCCCAGGTGAGCTGCTCGCGCAGCACCACGGCGGCGATGGCGGCGGTGAACAGTGGCACCAGGTTGAAGAACAGGCTGACACGGCTGGGATCGAGCCGGGTGATGCCGTTCATCCACAGCCAGGGCGCGGCGATGGACGCGGCGATGCCGGCGTAGGCGATCAACGGCAGCGCCTCGCCGCTGAGCCCCTGGCGCGGCGACAGCAGCATCAGCGGCAACAGCACCACGATGCCCACCAGCACCTGCAGGTAAAGCAGGGTGAGCGCGGGCAAATCCGGCCGCCAGCGTTTCAGCAGCACGCCGTAGACCGCGTAGGACAGGGTCGCCAGCAACATCAGCAGATCGCCCAGGTTAACGCCCTGGCGAAGCAGCGCGGCGGGATCCCCGGAGGACACCACCACGATCACCCCGGCCAGGGAGATCAACGCGCCGGTAACCGCGCCCGCCGTGAGCGGCTGGCCGAGCAGCAACGCCGACAGCAACAACGCGAGCAGCGGCATCAGCGACAGGATGATGCCCATGTTGGTGGCGCTGGTGGAAATGCCGGCGTAATAGGCCAGGGTCTGGTAGGCGACCATGCCGAGGATGCCGAGCACCACGTTGTGCCACAGCCAGGGGCGGATGGCGTGGCGCTGCCGCCACAGCGGCCGCAGCATCACCGGGGTGAGCAGCGCGCCGGCCAGCAGCCAGCGGTAAAAGCCGATCTCCGCCGGGTGCAACACACCCGCGACCAGCTTGTTGACCACATTGTTGCCCGACCACAGCATCACCGCGGCGAGCGGAAACAGGTAGGCCAAACCGCGCCTCAGAGACTGTTGCAGAGGTGGGCGCCGTCCACCGGAATGGCGGTGCCGCTCATGTAGGAGGAAGCGTCCGAAGCCAGCAGCAACAGGGGCCCCATGAGCTCATCAATCTGGCCGAGCCGGCGGTAGGGGATGCGCTTGATCAATTTCTCGCCGTGGGGGCCGGCGAAGAAGTCCCGGTTGATGTCGGTTTCCACGTAGCCCGGGCAGATGGCGTTGCAGCGGATCCCATGGCGCGCGTAGTCCAGGGCGATGGATTTGGTGAGCTGCACCACGCCGGCCTTGGAGACGGTGTAGGGCGACAGCAGCGCGCCCACCCGCAGGCCGAGGATGGAGGCGATATTGATGATGTTGCCGGGCCGGCCGTCGCGGCGCCATTGCCGGATGGCGAATTTGCTCACCGCCCAGACGCCGTTCAGGTTGGTGTCGATGACCGCGTTCCAATCGTCTTCTTCCAGGGTGTCCAGGCCGCCTTCCCGGGTGATGCCGGCGTTGTTGATCACCACGTCCAGGGCCGGCATTTCCGCGAATGCCTTTTCCACGCTGGCGTGGTCGGACACATCCAGCGGCACCACCACGGCGTCGCGGCCCTCGGCGCGCACCGCCTCGGCGGTTTCCTGGAGTTTCTCCACGCGACGGGCGGCCAGCACCAGGTCGGCGCCGCGCTCGGCCAGTTCCCGGGCGAAGTGGGCGCCGAAGCCGCTGGACGCGCCGGTGATCAGGATCCGTTTGCCGGTGATATCGAAACGGGAGTCGGTCATGGGATTCTCCTCTGCCATCGCCTTCGAAGGGCGGTAAGGTCAAAGGGCTTTACTGTAACGGAAAACACCGCCCATGGCTGCGCGGCGCGGCGGGGAAAACGTCAGTCCCGGTAATCGCCGGCCCGGTAGTAGCTGGGCGGGTGGCCGGTCCAGCGGCGGAAGGCGCGGGTGAAGTTGCTGGGGTCGGCGTAGCCGAGCAGGTCGGCCACCTTCTGCACCGGGTGGTTGGCGGCCAGGTAACGCACCGCCCGGGCCATGCGCACTTCCTCGAGCAGATTGCGGTAGCTCACGCCCAGGGCGGCCAGGTGGCGGCGCAGGGTGCGGGAGGTGAGATGAAAGCTGCCGGCCAGCTGCTCAAGACTGGGCAGCATGCCCTCCGCCTGCATCAGCCGGGAGCGCACCCGGGAGGCCCAGTCCTGGTCGATTTCCAGGCGCCGCAGTTCCTCCTCGCAACGCCGCGCCGCCATGCTGCGGGAAGCGGGATCGGCCAGGGCGAAGCGCTCGTTCATCAGCCGCGCCGGGAACCGCAGCGCCGCCACCGGCTTGCCGAAGGTCACCGGCATGCCGAGCACCTCGGTGTAGCGTGCCGCGTGGGGCGGCGCCGGATAGGGCAGTTCCAGGGTGGCGCCGCGGAAACGGTCACCGAGCAGATAGCGCAGGCCGCCCACCAGGGCGGCGGTGACCACCTCCAGGTAGGGCTCGCGGATGTCGCCCAGATCGTAGGGCTCGGCGAGGCAGAAGCGCACCCAGCGCGGTTGCGCCCGCAGGCGGGGCAGGCACAGCCGGGTGCGGGTGCGGAAGTAACGCTCCAGCAGCTCCAGGGCCTCGCCCAGATCCGCGCTGCTGATCGCCGCGTAGCCGAGCAGGCCGTGGGCGTTGACGGTGAGCTGCCGGCCCAGGGCCAGCCCGATGGCGGGATCGCCGCTGAGTGAGCGCGCGCCCTCCATGACGCGGCGAAACTGATCGAACCGCAGCGCCGGCTCGGCGCTGTACACGGCCTCCCGGTCCAGCCCCACCCGGGCCAGCAGGCGGCCGGTATCCAGGCCGGATTCCTGGATCAGTTCCAGCAGGTTACGCACATAGTTCACCGGGATCGGCGTGCGGTCGCCGGTGAGGTCATTGAGACCCGCGTCATAGGTTTCCATGACGGCAAGGATACAACCGTTCTCGGCGTTGTCCGAAAATGACAGGCCCGTTTTGGCGCGCGCACGGCCCGGCACTGCAAAGCGACCCGCGCTGACGTACCATTGGCCGTCTTCGTCGTATTGCCCGGGAGGGGCGCCATGGCCACCGTTCAAGCCCTGTACATCGCCACCGAGAAGCGCGGCCCGGTAAGCCGCCACCCGGCGGTGAAAGTGGAAGCCGGCCGTGGCATCGTCGGCGACCGCCGCTATAAGCGCGACACGCCACCGGCGGAGCAGATCACCCTGATCGAAAGCGAGCGCGTGGCGGCCTTCAACCGGGAATACGGCCTGGACGTGGAAGCCGGCGCCCTGCGCCGCAATCTGGTCACCGAGGGCATCGACCTGAACGCCCTGGAGGGGCGGGAATTCCAGGTCGGCGGCGTACGCCTGCGCGGCATTGAACTGTGCGAGCCCTGCGCGGTGGTGGGGCAGCTGCTGGCGCGGCCGGGTTTAAGCCCCACCGAGGTGATTCGCGGCCTGATGGACCGGGGAGGCCTGCGCGCCGAGATCCTCGATTCCGGCGTGCTCCGCGAGGGCGATGTGATCCGCGCGGACGGAGACAATAGCCGGAGCGATTCCGCTTGAGCGCCGTGGATCAACGCACCCTGGCCTGGCTGGAAGGCGCGGTGCTGGGCCTGAAACTGTGCCCCTTCGCCCGTAGGCCCTACGATCAGGGCCGCATCCGGCTGGCGGTCAGCGAGGCCCGGGAGCCGGAGGCGGTGCTGGCCGATCTGAGCCGGGAGCTGACCCACCTGGATCACGACCCGGCGGTGGAGACCACGCTGCTGATCACGCCCTGGGCGTTGGCGGACTTCCTGGACTACAACGACTTTCTCGACCCGGTGGACGCCCTGCTGGCCGAGCACGGCGGTGGCGGCGTCTACCAGGTGGCCAGCTTTCATCCGCGCTATCAGTTCGCCGGCACCACCCCGGACGACGCGGAGAACTACAGCAACCGCGCCCCCTACCCGATCCTGCACATTCTTCGCGAGGACAGCCTGGAACGGGCCCTGGCCGACTACCCGGACGCCGAGGCGATCCCCGAGCGCAACATCGCCACCCTCGACCGGCTCGGCACGGCCCACCTGCGCGCCCTGTTCGAGCGCTGGAGTTAACCGGCGATCTCCGCCTCGGTGAGCGGGCGATAGCGGCCCGGCGCCAGGTCCGGATCGAGGACGATGGCGCCGACACGCTCCCGGTGCAGCGCCACCACCCGGTTGTTGAAGTGGCCGAACAGCCGCTTGATGTGGTGGTAGCGCCCCTCGCTCAAGGTCACCCGGGCCTCCCGCTCACCGAGGATCTCCAGCCCGGCGGGCCGGGTGGTCAGCCCTTCGTAGCGAAAATACAGACCGCGCTGGAACACCGCCGCGTAATCGGCGCCGATGGGGTCCTCGGTGCGCACATGGTAGACCTTGGCGCGGCCGGCGCCGGGCTCGGTGACGCGCCGGGACCAGCGGCCGTCGTTGGTGAGCAGCAGCAGGCCGGTGGAGTTGAAGTCCAGCCGACCGGCCAGATGCAGATCCGCCTTGGCCTCGGCGGGCCCGTCGATCAGATCCAGCACCGTGGGGTGCACCGGGTCCCGGGTGGCGCTCACGCAGCCCGCCGGCTTGTGCAGCATCAAATAGCGCGGACGGCGGCGGCGCAGGCAGACGCCGTCCAGGGCCACCGGGCTGAAGTCGTCCACCGGGCACTGGCCGTCGGTGACGGTGGTCCCGGCCAGGGTGACCCGGCCGGAAGCCAGGGCAAGGCGGGCGCCGCGCCGGCCCAGGGCGGTGTGCAGCGCCAGAAAACGGTCCAGCCTCATGGGCTCCTCGTCGAACGATCCCTGCTACGGGGTAGCGATTCGCTGGTATGATACGCCTTTTCCGATCCTGATCCGCCGGAGTCCTATGTCCACCCTGAATCCCCGTCAACAGGAAGCCGTCCTGTACACCGATGGCCCCCTGCTGGTACTGGCCGGGGCGGGGTCGGGCAAGACCAGCGTGATCACCCGCAAGATCGCCTGGCTGATCCAGGAAAAGGGCGTGCCGGCCCGCCGCATCGCGGCGGTGACCTTCACCAACAAGGCCGCCCGGGAAATGAAGGAACGGGTGCAAAGCCTGGTGGAACGCGGGCAGACCCGGGGCCTGATCGTCTCCACCTTCCACAACCTGGGGCTGCGCATCCTCAAGCAGGAGCTCACCGCCAGCGGCCTGCGCCGGGGCTTCTCGATCCTCGACCAGACCGACAGCAAGGAAATCCTCAAGGAGATCCTGCGCCAGGGCGAGTCCGAGCAGGACCTGAACGCCGTCGACGCGGTGCAAAAGCGCATCTCCGACTGGAAGAACGAACTGATCCTGCCCCAGGAAGCGGCCAGCCGCGCCGAGGAGGCCGCCGACCTGCGCGCGGCCATGGCCTACGAGGGCTACAGCCGCATGCTGCGGGCCTGCAACGCGGTGGACTTCGACGACCTGATTCTGCTGCCCGCCCAGCTGTTCCGCGAGCAGCCGCGCATTCTCGACAAGTGGCGCCATCGCATCCAGTACCTGCTGGTGGACGAATACCAGGACACCAACGGCGCCCAGTACGAGCTGGTGCGCATGCTGACCCAGCCGGAGGGCCGCTTCACCGTGGTCGGCGACGACGACCAGTCGATCTACGCCTGGCGCGGCGCGCGCCCGGAAAACCTGGCGCGGCTGCAGGAGGACTGGCCGGCGTTGCGCGTGGTCAAGCTGGAGCAGAACTACCGCTCCACCGGCCGCATCCTCAAGGCCGCCAACACCGTGATCGCCAACAACCCCCATGTGTTCGAGAAGAGCCTGTGGTCGGACCACGGCTACGGCGAGGCGATCCGCATCGCCGCCCTGCGCGACGAGGACGCGGAAACCGACTGGATCGCCGGCGACATCTTCCATCGTCGCCTGCAGAACCGGCAGCAATGGAAGGATTTCGCGGTGCTCTACCGGGGCAACTTCCAGTCCCGGATCCTGGAGATGAAGCTGCAGTCCCTGCAGATTCCTTACAAGGTGTCCGGCGGCACCAGTTTCTTCGGCCGCGGCGAGATCAAGGATCTGATGTGCTACCTGCGGCTGCTGGTCAATCCGGACGACGACAACGCCTTCCTGCGCGTGATCAACACGCCGCGCCGGGAGATCGGCCCGGCCACCCTGGAAAAACTGGCCGGCTGGGCGGCGAAACGGGACCAGGGCCTGTACCACGTCTGTGACGACTTCGCCCTGGGCGAGGTGATGCCCGGCAAGGCCGCCGAGAAACTGCGCGCCATCAAGCAGTGGCTGGATGAGAAGCGCCGCGCCTGCTTCGGCCACAACAGCCTGCAGGCGATCCACGAGCTGATCACCGAAATGGACTACGAGGGCTGGGTGATGCAGAACGCCTCCAGCCCGCGCATCGGCGAGAAGCGCATGGAGAACGTCTGGCAGTTGGTGCGCAACATCCAGCGCATGCTGGAAAAACAGGAAGAGGAGGACGACGGCGCCTCCGACCTGGAAGCGGTGATCAGCAAGCTGGTGCTGATGGACATGCTCGAGCAGCAGGAAGAGGAAGACGACTCCGACCGCGTTCAGCTGATGACCCTGCACGCCTCCAAGGGCCTGGAGTTCCCCCATGTCTACATGATGGGCGTGGAGGAGGAGCTGCTGCCCCACCGGGCCAGCATCGAGGACGACAACATCGTCGAGGAGCGGCGCCTGATGTACGTGGGCATCACCCGGGCCCGGGAGAGCCTGGCGCTGACCCAGGCGCTGACCCGCAAGCAGTACGGCGAGCGGGTGGACACCATCGCCAGCCGGTTCCTGGAAGAACTGCCGCTGGACGACCTGGTGCGCATCGGCGAGGGGTTCGAGAAGGATGAGGAAGCGGAGGACCGGGTGGCGGAAAACAGCATCGCCAACCTGAAGGCTCTTCTGGATTAGACCCGGTTATTGGGCGCCGCTCTGCTTGAGCATATAGATGACGGTGGCTTCCAGCTCTTCGTCGGTGCAGTCGAAGCAGGTGCCACGGGGCGGCATTCCCATCTGGCCCTCGATGGCGACCTTCACCAGGTGCTCGAAGCCTTCTTCCTCGACCTCATGGGACCAGTGCAGCCGGTATTCCGGCCCGACCCGGGGGGCGCCCGCCATGCCACGGCCGTGGCAATTGACGCAGTAGCGACCGTAGATGGCCGCCGGAGGGCGGGGTTCGGCGCGCTCGGCGCCGGCGTCACGGGCCGGCTCCGGGTCACCGCAGCCGGTCAGGGCCAGCGCCAGTGCCAGGGAGCCGGCGACGCGCACTCTTACTTGCTCTGGCCGACGATGTATTCCACGGCGGCGTGAATCTCTTCCTCGGAGCAATCGGCGCACATGCCCTTGGCCGGCATGGCGTTGAAGCCTTCGTAGGCGTGCTTGACCAGGGTCTCCATGCCCTTGTCGATGCGCGGCGCCCAGGCGGCGGCGTCGCCCAGCTTGGGCGCGCCGGCGGCACCGCTGGCGTGGCAGGCGGCACAGCCGCTGTTGTAGACCTGTTCCCCGGAACGCGGCTCCCCGGAGCCTTCCTCGGCGGCGGCCACCTGGGCGCCGCATTCCTCGCCCTCGACGCAGACACTGCCCACCGGCTGCAGGCGCTCGGCGGTGGCGCGGTCACTGAAAATGGAACGCTGACCCAGCGGGTAGGAGGAATTCTCGGCCGCCACGGCGGTTCCGGCAAAAAGGGTGGCCAGGAGAACCAGGCTGGCTGACAGCAGTTTTTTCACAATGACACCTCTGATAGCTGCGACTTGCCCCGGGGGCCGCCGGATTATACCCGTAGAGAACACGGGGAAAAAGGGCCGCTACAGGTGGTCCACCTGGATGCGCGGTAACGACAGGGTGAAGCAACTGCCCTCGCCGGGCTCGCTCTGCACGGTGATGTCGCCGCCGTGACGCTCGGTGACCACCTTGACGAAGCGCAGGCCCAGGCCGGCGCCCCGGGTGCGGGCGCCACCACTGCTGCTGGCACGGCTGAAGCGCTCGAACAGGCGCTCCTGGAAGGCCTCCGGGATGCCCACCCCCTGGTCGCGGACCTGGCACACCACCCGATCCTCGGCGGCGAAGAGCCGCACGTCCACGGTGCCGCTTTCGTGGCTGTACTTCACGGCGTTGGTGAGCAGGTTCACCACCAGCCGCTCGAGCAGCTCGTTGTTGCCCCGCACCCAGACGTCCTCGTCCTCGTTGTATTCGAAGCGCAGGCCGATGTCCCGGGACTGGGCCTGGATCTGCACCTGGTCCACGGCGGACTCCACCACGTCGAGCATGTCCTGCTCGATCATTTCCACCGCTTCCTCGGATTCCACCCGGGCCAGCTGCAGGAACTGCTCGGCGATGTTCAGGTTGCGCTGGGCGTAGTGCTCCACGTTGTCCAGGAACTCACGCAGGCGCTCGCCGTCCTCGCCGTGGCGCATCTTGCCGATCAGCGCCAGCACCGAAACCATCGGCGAACGCAGATCGTGGGACAGGAAGTCGAGCATCTCGGTGCGGGTGCGCATCGCCTGCTTGACGTCGGAAATGTCCTTGAGGCTGATGATCAACATGCGCCCGGGCTGGTCGCCGGCGTGCACCAGGATCATATCCAGGTACAAATCCATGCCGCGCCGGTTGCGGCATTCCTTCTGCACCCGGCCGTCGGCCAGCACCGTCTGCACCAGGTCCACCCACTGGCGCTCGCCACTGAATTCCAGCTCGCGGCCGATGTCCGCCAGCCCCAGGGTGTCCTGGCCAACCCCTTCCAGGCTCAGCAGGTAGGCAGCCTGGGGATTGATGAACACCACCCCGCCGCAGGCGTCGCAGATCAGCACGCCCTCGCTCATCTGCGCCAGGCCCACCTGAAAGAAACGGGTCAGCGTCTGCTGACGCTGCTCTTCGTTGCGAAGCTTCTCCACGTGCTTCTCGATCACCTCGTAGCGCGGCCCGCCAGAGCGGCCGGGGGCCTCGGTGCGGGCCAGCATCGCGCGAATCCAGTAATCGTAGGTGTCGGCGTCCAGGCCCTGGCGCCAGGCCACGGACAGCTCGTAGCGTTTGCCTTCGTGGCGGAACGGGTAACGGCGTGCGAGCTGCCCGCGCCAATCCACCGGCGCCAGCTGCTCGCCACCGGACACCGGAGCGCCACCTTGTGTCTGCAGCCGCCAGGCGCGCACCGGCAGCACCTGATCGAGCATGCGCAGCATCCGCGACATGGGCGCCGGCTCGGTAAGGCGGCGGTTCAGGTCGCTGTACTCCGCCAGCCGCGCCAGGGCGTTGCGCATATAGGCCATGGAATATTCCAGGCGCCGCCAGGTCCACAGCGGGTAGGCGACGATCGCCGAGAGCAGCGCCGCCGCCGGCGCGAACCACAGCCCGAACAACGCCAGCAGCCCGTAGCAGACCGCCAGGGTCAGGCCCAGGGAGGCGAGCACCAGGGGAATGCTCCAGCGCGGCAGCACCAGCGGCAGCAGCAGGGGCGTGATCAGCGCCAGCAGCACCCCCAGCAGCAGGGTAGGCACCGACGACAGACCCTGGATCAGTTGGCCACGGCGCAGGGCGTCGAAGATATTGGCGTTGATTTCCACCCCGGCCATCAGCTCGCCCTGGCCGGCCAGGGGCGTGGGGAGCACGTCGCCGAGCCCGGCGGCGGTGGCGCCGATCAGCACGAACTGATCCTTGATCAGCTGATCCGGCACCCGGCCTTCGAGCACGTCCACGGCGGACACCTGAGGGTAGGTGCCGGCGGGCCCCACGAAAGGAATGTAGCGCGGGTACTTGCGCACATTGGCGAGCCCGGAAAAACCTTCACCGTCTCCCGCCGGGTAGCGGTCCGGGGACAGCAGCCCCTCGCCTTCCAGCAGCGCCTGGGTAATGTGCGGCCACCAGGGCTGGCCGATCCCCGAGCGCATGTACACCGACCGGGCGACCCCGTCGCCATCCAGCTCCAGATCCACATGGCCCAGGCCCTTGGCGGCGCGGGCGAAGGAGGCGTGGGGCAGCACCTCGGTGAGCTGCCCGCCGGAGCGCAACTGCTCCACGTGCACCGGCAGATAGACGTTGCCGGCGTTCTTGATGGCGTCCACCAGGGCCTGGTCGGATTCCGGGCGGGCCCGGTCCGGCTCGGAGAGAATCAGGTCCATGAGAATGGCCCGCGCGCCCTGCTCGTGGAGCTGATCGAGCAGCTCCGCGTGCACCCGCCGGTCCCAGGGCCAGCGGCCAATCTCGCGCAGGCTGTACTCGTCGATGCCGACGATCAGCACGTCACCGGAGGGCTCCATGGGCAGCCACTCCATCATGCTGTCGTAGACATAACGGTTAAAGAAGGAAAGCGCGCCGCTGATCGACAGGAGCACGCACAGCCCCGCCACGACCAACAGCACCGAGAGGTGCTCGATGAAATAGCGTTTTTGCTCGGAACCCGGGTTCGCCATGGTGCCCCTGAAAATCGTCACTGCGCAGCCGCCAGCGCTGTCCTTATATTCTCCCGGCGCCGGCCGGCCGTGAGTCGGCGGAGAATCGATTATACGCTGACGGCCCGGTCCGGGCAGCGTCTCGGAGCAGCCGGTGGGACACGACCCCCTGGCGCCGGGGCCGCGGACGGCCCGGGACGATTACTCGTCGATTGGCTCCAAGCGGTAACCGTGCTGGTACACCGTCTTGATCCGATAGCCGCGCTCCGGCCGGATTTGCAGACTACGACGAATACGACTGATATGCACGTCCACGGTGCGGGATTCGATCGGCGTCATGATCCCCCACACTTTTTCCAGCAGATGGGCCCGCGACATCAGCTTGCCCACGTTCTGGAACAGATAGCAGGCCAGCTCGTAATCCTTATCGGTGAGCTTGATGGGTTCCTCATCAAGAAAAATCTGGCGTCGACCACGGTCGATCGTCCAGGGTCCCACGGTCATCATTCCTTGATCATCCATGTCGGCCACGCCCGCCCTTCGCCCCAACGCGGTGAGGCGGGCCAGCAGTTCCGCTTGTTTCACAGGCTTAACCATATAATCGTCGGCCCCCTGGCTGAGTGCCCCAACGATCGAGGACTCGTCGTCGCGCTGGGTGGCGAACAGCACCGGCGTTTTGTTGCCGCTGGCCCGCACCTCCTCCAGGACGGCGTAGCCGCTCATATCGGGGACTTCCCAATCGAGCACCAGTAAATCGAATGTATCCCTGCGCAGCAGGCTCATGAATTCCCGCCCACTGGAGAGATGCGTGCAGGTATGCCCAGCTTCCTTGAGCCAGTGCGTGACCAGCTCGGCCTGGGCGTGATCGTCTTCTAGGTAAGCAATACGCACCGTTTCTACTCCATCCCAATGCTGCAAGAGGGTAACCAAACGGACTTCGGTTGGCGGGAAAAGATTGTAAAATGCCGCCGCGCGCGGCGCACCACCGTTCGGCGGGCGCCATCATACCGTTCCGCGGCGGCGGCCCCAATGCCCGCGTCTCCCATGGACTCCCCGGCCGCAACCCGCTATCATGCGCGCCACTTATCGGCTCCCGGCCCCACACGGCTTTCGGGAGGCCCCGATATCCGCCCGTAGCTCAGCTGGATAGAGCGTCGCCCTCCGGAGGCGAAGGTCTCAGGTTCGAATCCTGACGGGCGGGCCACTTTCCCCGCTCCCCGAACGGCCCGGTCCCCAAACCGTCACCCTTTTTTGCCACAATAGCGTCATCATCCATCGTACCCGGGAAAGATCGCGATGTTCCGACGCACCAAAATCGTGGCCACCCTTGGCCCCGCCTCCTCCGCCGCCGACACTCTGGCCGCCCTGATCGACGCCGGCGTCAATGTGTTCCGCCTCAACTTTTCCCACGGCGGCGCCGACGACCACCGCGCGGTGGCGGCCCGGGTGCGCGAGCAGGCGGATGCCCTGGGCCGCACCGTGGCCCTGCTCGGCGACCTGCAGGGGCCGAAGATCCGGGTCGCCCGCTTCCGCGACGGCCCGGTGATGCTGCGCGCCGGCGAACCCTTCATCATCGACACCGCCCTGGACAAGGACGCCGGCGACGCCGGGGCGGTGGGCACCGACTACGCCGGCCTGGCCGAAGACTGCCGCCCCGGCGACGTCCTGCTGCTCAACGATGGCCTGATCCAACTGGAAGTGGACGCCGTGGAAGGCACCCGGGTGCGCTGCCGGGTCACCGTGGGCGGCGAGCTGTCCGATAATAAAGGCATCAACCGGCTGGGCGGCGGCCTCAACGCCGACACCCTCACCGACAAGGACCGCCGCGACCTGCACCTGGCCGCCGAGCTGGATCTGGATTTCCTGGCGCTGTCTTTCCCGCGCCATGCCGACGACATTCACCTGGCCCGCGCCCTGTACCGGGAAGCCGGCGGCCAGGGCGACATGGTCGCCAAGATCGAACGGGCCGAGGCGGTGGCCGAGCCGGACACCCTGGATGCCCTGATCGAGGCCTCCGATGGCGTCATGGTGGCGCGCGGCGACCTGGCGGTGGAAATCGGCGACGCCGAGCTGGTGGGCGTGCAGAAGCACATCATCCGCCGGGCCCGGGACCTGGACCGCTTCGTGATCACCGCCACGCAGATGATGGAGTCCATGATCCACAGCCCCCAGCCCACCCGCGCCGAGGTCTCCGACGTGGCCAACGCGGTGCTGGACGGCACCGACGCGGTGATGCTGTCCGCGGAAACCGCGGTGGGCGATTACCCGGTGGCCACGGTACAGGCCATGGACCGCATCATCCTGGGCGCCGAGCGCACCTACCAGAACCGCCCGCCCAATCAGCGCCAGGAGCAGGCCATGCACCGCTCCGACGAAGCCATCGCGCGGGCGGCCATGCACGTGGCCAACCACCTGGACAACGTCAAGGCCATCGTCGCCATGACCGAGACCGGCACCACCGCGCGGCTGATGTCCCGGGTGCGCTCCGGCATGCCGATTTTCGCCTTCACCCCGGACCCGCGCACCCAGCGCCGGGTGGCGATCTACCGGGGCGTGGAACCGCGCCGGTTCGACATGGCCCCCTACCCGGGCGACCAGGCCAACAACGAAGCGGTAACGCGGCTGCGCGAAGCCGGCCAGGTGGCCAACGGCGACCGGGTGATTCTCACCCGGGGGGACGCGGTGCGCGTGGGCGGTGGCACCAATACCCTGAAAATCGTCACCGTGGGCGAGACCTGATCCCGGCACGCGGACACATCTCGCAACATTTTTCGGGGCGGTTTCGTGCCGCTCCGGCCCCGACCCGCCGACAACCTGAACGAGTGAACACCTGTTCCCGTTACGAAAAATGAAACCGCCGCGAATAGGACGTTTCATTTTTCCGTATCGGCGGCAACGCCACTGTAGCGGATTCCAGAGAGCCCGTGGGGGCGCACCGTCCTCCCCCGCTTTCCCCTGACCTGTGAAAACGGATTCCACCCCGCCAATAATCAACCGGTGTTCACTTTTCCACCCGGAAGGCGCGCCGGATCCTCCACGGCGCCAACATACCAACCGGTATTTTGGCGCTTTACAGTATTGCTTCGGCGATAAAAGGGGCTCTAAGATAGCCCGTGACGGCCGGGTGAAACCGTGTAATCGCGGGGTTTCGCCAAAAGTCTAGTGGACTTGTTCAGCACGAACGTGTCCGCTCGGGAGACGATGCCCTGGGAAGGGCATGCGAGAGGGTTTCATCGTTCATCGCCTGAAACGGGTTTGTCACCCCGGGGGTGGTGGCCGGTGAAGGATGACCGGAGTACGACCCTCTGAGATACCAATAAACTTCGAAGAAACAGGACAAAAACAATGGCACTTAAGTGGACCAAAGACGCTCAGGGAGCGCTGAACAGTCATTCCGACCAGCCCCGCCTTTCCAAACTGACCAAAGCCATCGGCATGGCCGCCGTGTTCGGCGCCACCGCCGCGCTGTCTCCGATGGCCCAGGCCATCAAAACCGATTTTGGCCTGGAGTACCGGGCCACCGCGTTCGCCAACCAGCTTGATGAGGATGGCCTGCCCGCCGGTGCCACCGATGACAGCGACACCGGTTTTGGCCACCTGATCCGGGTAAAAAGCAACTTTCTTGATGAGGATACCGGTATTTCCGTGTACACCAGCGTGGAAGTAGCCGGTGACCGCTGGGTCGGTGACAATCATCCAAACGCCACCGGTACTCCTTCCTACAACAGTTCCAGTCGTGGTGACAGTGTGCGTCTGGACCTGGGTTATGTGCAGATTCCGGTTGGACATACCGTGTTCCGTGTAGGCAGACAGGCAACCAGTTACAATAATTGCTTTCTCGTGTGCGACGACCGCCGCGACCGCATCCTGATGGTTCAACCGTTTAGCAAGACCACCAGCATGGTCCTGGGTTATGATCGTCGTTCTGATGCCACCCCTTACTCCAACGTCGATAACGGCGACATGTCGCTGCTTGGCGTGACCTCCAAGATCAGCGATTGGGATGCCAGCCTGCTGTGGGTGCAGTGGTACAACAACTATGAAGGCGCTGGTGGCCCTCCGACTCAATATCCGCTCTCAAATGTGACGCTTTTCTCTGGTTACCTGGACGGCAGCATTGGCGAAGCGCTGAACATGGCAGTCGGTTTCAACGTTTTCACCAACGGCAATGTGGAAACCGGTACCCCCGGTGACGATCGCTTCTTCCAGGAAGACGCACCCTCCGCCTACCTGCGTCTGGGCACCAACGTGGGCATCGTCGACCTGGGCGTTCAATACGCCGCTACCCGTGACGGCGGTCTGATCTCCCCTGGCTTCGATACCTGGTCCAGCCTGATCAACTCCAACCCGGAAGCCACCCAGAGCGCCAGCAGCCTGTATCGCATGGGCGGTACGCTGGGCCGGAAGGACTTCGACGAGGATCTGCTGATCGGCCGCGCCAAGTTCAATTTGACGCCGAAATTCTCCATCACCGGCGCCGTGGGCCAACTCTCCGTGGACAATGGCACCGTCGACGACGACAGCATGGTCTATGACCTGCAGTTCGCCTACCAGGCCAACAAGAGCCTGCGTACCTGGCTGTCCGTGGGCATGATGGAGGAGAACGAAGCGGGTACCCTGGCCGGCAATGACCTGCTTGGCTTCGGCCCCTCCGACGGTGGCTCCTTCGCCAACGACGACGTGAAAGCCGCCAGCCTGAACATGAGCGTGAGCTTCTAAGCGCTCCCAGGCTGCATCGTCAGACACGGAATCGGGGCGACCTTGGTCGCCCCGTTTTCGTTTCCGGGCCGCACCACCGGCGCGCGCCACTGGACAAAGTCTTTCCCCGTTGCCCAAACTCTGTTGTCCCCGCTCCAGCTTTTTTGATACGGAACTACTTTCATGATCAAGCTCACTGCCAGAACCGTGCTGTTTTCCAGCGTTCTCGCCGCCTTCAGCCTGAGTGGCTGCGCCCTCACCGACGCGGAAGCGGAGCAGGCCCTGGAGATCGCCGACAGCCCTTCCAACCTGAACACGCCGCAACCGGACTGGGACACCCCGTTCTGGGAACGGTGGAGCCAGGCGCAACCCGACGGCAACAAGGGCGACCAGCCCCGCGCCGTCAGCTTTAACCGGCGCGATCAGCCGCTCGCCAACGTGGCGCTGGTCACGGACGGGGCCGTGCAAGCCGCCCTGCCGGAAACCCTCACCAAGGAGGCGGCGGAGCACGGCCTGTTGGTCCTGCCCAAAGGGCTGGTCCAGGACGCCATCGCCCACACCTCCGAGTGCAACGACCTCGCCAGCCAGGCCTGCCGCTCGGCGCTGGCGGTCTACCCCGGCGCCCGCCTGCTGGTCCAGGCCCGCGCCGGGGACGGCGGCCGGGTCGCCGTCCGGGTATGGGACACGGCGCTGGACAAGGAACTTACCGAGCGCGTCGCCAACAACGACCAGGGCGCCGCCCGCCTGCTTGACAGCCTGGCCAGCCAGGCCGCCACGGCGGATTGGTCAGCGCGCCCGTTCCAGGGCGAGGGCAATGCCCTGTACATCGCCGCCGGCCGCGTCAACGGCCTGGCGGAAGGCACCGTGCTGGAAGTACGTGAACCGGGCCGGCCGGTGCGCACCCCCACCGGGCAGGTGGTGGCGTGGCGCGCCGGCGAGGTGGTGGGCAAGGCGAAGGTGGCCGAGTGGGTGGGCGCCACCCTGTCCAGAGTCGAACCGGTCAGCGGCACCGCGCCCAGCCCGGCTCACCGCCTTTCCCTGGCGCCCTGATCCGCCCGCGACGTCAGCGCAGTTGATCAAGCCGGGCCAGCCAGCGCTGGCCCCGGTTGGACGCCAGGCCGTCCGCCCAGCGGGTGGTTTCCGGCAGCCGGTAGCGGGTGGTGAAGTGCATCACCAGTTCCAGAGCGGCGGGCAGATCCAGCCGGTGGCCCGGTGAGATGAACAACGGCTTGACCCCGGGCCGGGTGCGCAGCACCGCGCCCAGGGTCTCGTCGCCGTCCTTCAGCGGGGTCCATTCACCCCACCCTTCGGGCACCGCGCCATGGCGCCCGCACAACTTCTTCTTGGCGACCCCCACGGTGGGCAGACCGGTGAGCACGCCCAGGTGGGCGGCGATGCCCAGGCGGCGCGGATGCGCCACCCCATGGCCGTCGCACAGCAGCAGGTCCGGCGCCACGCGCAGTTGCTCCAGGGCACGCAGAATCACCGGACATTCCCGGAACGACAGCAGGCCGGGCACATAGGGGAAGGTCACCGGCAGCCGCGCCAGCGCGTAGTCCACCGGCTCCAGGTCCGCGTAACGCAGCACCACCACGGCGGCCCGGGCTGTGTCGCCATTCTCGAAGCCCACGTCCACGCCCGCCACCGTTGCCGGCGGCAGCGCCACGTCGGTCTCCAGTCGGACCCGGGCGGCGCTCTCATGTTGCAGGGCACGGGCGCGGGCCGGCGTCATGCCCGCCCAGTCCCGTTGCAGTTGGTGCGCGTCGATGATGGCCATCAGGCCGGATCCGGGTCCACCGGATTGGCCGCCGTCACCGGGTGGGCGGCGCCCACCCAGAGCGGGTGCGGCGCGGCCCGGCGCAGGCGCCGGCGGCGCAGCCGGTCCACCAGGATCAGGCTGGCGGCCACCGCCAGCAGCGAACCGTTGACCAGCAGGAAGTCCGGCTCCAGCCAGGTGTGGAAGCCCTCCAGGGCGCCCTGCACCAGCGGCGCCAGCAGGTACAGGCCGGCGCAGACCTTGGGCCACAGGCCGGCGGTGGTGAGCGGCGCGGCACGGAAGGCGGCGGCCAGGGCGATCAGCAGGGTGACCAGGAAGGCGATCTTTTCCGCCGGGGCGGTCCAGGCCTGCCAGGGGGAGTACAGCATCGGCTTGCTGACGATGAACGCCATGGCCAGCCCGGCCATGACCCCGAAGGTGACGCCCAGGGTGAGGCGCAGCATGAAGGCGGCGGAGCGGCTGGGGCCCTGGCGGTCGGTGCGCCGCTCGCACCACATGATGTTGCCGGAGAAGAACAGCAGGCAGCCCAGCAAGGCCAGGGCGAAATACATCAAGCGCACGAACAGGCCGCCGTAGTCGCCGAAGTGCAGGGAGTACACCGGCGCCATCAGGAAATGGTTGAAGGAGCGCTGGCCGGGACCGCTGACGGTGAGCAGCTCGGCGTTGTCACCGCGCATCACCACATGGGAATAATGCGCCACCTTGCCGTGCACCGAGCCCCCCACGTCCACCACCGCGTTTTCATCGCCGTACTGCTGCAGCTCGATCCAGCCCACGTCCAGTTCCGGCATCGCCTGACGGGCGCCGGCCAGATAGTCGTCGACGCCGGCCATGGCCGCCGGGTTGCCGCTGGCTTCCGGCGTCGGCCAGGCTTCGGAGGCCTCGGTGAAGGCGGGCTGGAACTGGGGCCCGAACACCAGGCCGCCCATCACCAGGGTAACGATGGCCAGGCAGCCCATGGCGGCGCCGGTCCAGGCGAAGATCACGTGGAAGGGGTAGCTGATCACGCCCACCAGGTTATGCAGGTTCTTCCAGTAACGGCGCAGGTTGCCCTGGTGTTTGAGGGCGAAGAATTCCTTCTTGAGCCGGGACCAGTGAATCACCAGCCCGCCGATCAGGGCGGCGCCGTACAGCACCGAGACCACGCCCATGAAGTACAGGCCCACCTTGGGAATGGCCAGCTCGAAATGCAGTTCGTTGACGAATTCGGAGAGGCCGGAACCACCGGCCGGGGCGACCTTCTCGCCAGCGTCGTTGAAATCCGAGGCGTGCTCGGTGTGCCAGACGCTCTCGCCGTCCACGGTCTCCTGCCAGATGGCGGAGGGATCGTCGCCGGGGATCAGGAACATCCAGTTGCCGGCGTTCGGATTATTGGCCACCACGGTATCCAGCAGCGCCTGCATGTTGGCGTCCGGGGCGGCGGTTTCCGTGGCCGCCGGCTCCTGCCAGTGGTGCAGTTCGTGGTGGAACATATTGAGGGCGCCGGCGAAGAACGCCACGAACAACGCCAACCCGGTGAGGATGCCCACCCAGGCGTGCAGATCAATGTGTCGTTTCAGGGTCTCCGCGCGCATCAGGCTCCCCCGTAAAGGCTGGTGGTTTGCAGAAGCAGCCAGGCCACGCCGTTGGCGGCCACCAGGCCAATGCCGGCCCGCCAGGGCGTGCGCGCCATGCCGGCAAGCACGATCAGTACCGCCCAGACCAGTAGTGACAGCAACATCAGCAGCACCAGCCAGTCGCGCCAGTTCACTGGCAGCGCCGCGGCCAGCAGGCCACACAACATCATCGCCAGGGGCAGCCCCAGCACGGCGCCGAGCAGTCCTCTCATGGACGGCCTCCGGCGGCCTTGCCGCGGCCGCCGCGGTAGCTGTCCACCCAGTGGCCGACCAGCATCGGCAGCCCCATGGCCCCCAGGGCGAACACCCAGAGCGCGGTAAACAGGCCGACGCCGGGCCCCAGGCGCCAGGCCCAGCCGGCGAAGGCACCGATCACCATCACCAGGCCGGCGAGTCGGGCGGCTTGCGGCAAGGGGCGGGCCAGCGCCCGTTGCTGACGGTCGGAAAGATAAAGCAGAAAGGTGCCGGCGAGCAGCACGACGGACAAGAGGAGCAGCATAAGGCGCGCATGACGAGCTTGATAACGATTCGCATTTATACGCGCCCGGACCGGCCCGGTCAATGAAAGTCCGGTTACAGCGCCGCCAGGGCACGCTCCGCGGCGGCCACCCGGGCGGCGTCCAGTCCCGGGCCATCCAGCTGATCCCGATCGGGCACCCAGACGTCGGCGAAACGGGCGGCGTCGGCCACCGCCATTTCCGCCGTCAGCAGGGGCAGCTCATGGAGCTGGCCGTGCAGCCCGTCGGCGCGCGACACCGCCAGCAGCCAGCCCTCCGGGCGCTGGTGCAGGCGCACGCCGGGCAAGGCGAACTGCTCCACGTCCTCGCTCACCGCGCAGTGCAGCAGGGCATCGCGCTGGCGGCTGGCGCCCTGGCGCCACAACGCGGAGCCGCCCACCACCACGGCGGAAGGGAAGGTGCGGGCCAGGGCCAGGCACAGATGAGGTTCCTCCGGCGGCTCGGCGCCGCCGAGACGGATGAACACCGGACGCGGCGGCGCCACCTGACGCACCTGGCCGCTTTCCAGCCAGCGCCGGGCCAGCTCCATGGCGGCGTGCTCATCGCCGTCCAGTTGCTGTTTCAGGTCCGCCAGGGTGAACACCATGGGCAGGCGGCCGCCCTCCAGCAAACCGCTCATGGATCCATCGCCCGGGAGGTGTGCTTGTTCAGGCCAAGCCAGCCACGCACCCGCACCAGCCGGCCCAGCAGCCAGCACACCACCGCCACGCGACCGGCCTCTCCGGTGAGACGATCCCGCTCCTGTCGCAGGCGCTCCACATCGTCCTCGAGCAGCCGCCGGCAGCGCTGGCGCTCCTCGCTGAGTGGCGGATGGTTCAGGCCCAGCGTCAACAGGCGTCCCTGGAAATCCTCGATCTGGGCGGCATAGGCGCGATCCACTACGCTGAAGGCGCTCAGGCGCTGAATCCCGGCGCGGCGTTGATGGCGGCGACCGGGTTTCTCCTGACGGCCCGCTCCGAACCAGCCACCCAGCAGGTGCAGGAGCCGCCACCACGCCGGCCGCCGCTCGGTGGCCCGCAGATACCATGCCCAGGCCTGCAGACGGGCAATGTCGTAGCGCAGTTCACGCAGCCGCTGCCGGCGCCCGCGACGGGGCCCCACGCCGGCGCGGTAGACCACCAGATACTCATGCAACGCCAAGGCCCGGTTATCCACCGCGTCCACGGTCAGCCGGGCTGGCGATTCCGGCCCCACCCATTTCGCCTGGGTTCCCATCGGGCTACTCCTCATCGGTTAGGTCGGCGCGGGAGCGAACGTCGCCGCCGGGCCGTGCAGCCTGCTTACTCTAGCCAGTGGACACCGGGGCGCCAAAGACATAAACGGTCAGGATTGAGTGAAGGGATGTAGTGGAATGTATCCCTTCGCAAAAAATTGCCGCCCAAATATACGCATTTCCGTTCCGGCACCCGCCACCGGCCTTCGCCGGCCACAAAAAAAGGCCGCCCGGTGATTCCCCCGAGCGGCCTTTTTTCTGGTGAAGGAAGCGACGGTTATTTGTTGCCGTCCCCGTCCATGGCTTCGCCCATTTCCTCACCGGCTTCCTTGGTTTCATCCCAGGCATCGCCCATCTCTTCACCGGCCTCTTCCATGGGGCCCTGTTCGGTGACTTCATCGACGGCGTCGTCGGCTTTCTCGCCGGCTTTTTCCATCGGGCCCTGCTGGTCACAGCCAGCCAGGCCGAGCATGGCGCCAAACATGATGGTTACAAGTCCTTTGCTAAAAGTACGCATAGTCACTCCTCGACGTGTCGTGATCGTTGAGGAGCAATCTAGCGTCACGATCGGCGCCTGAACAGGGAGGGGGGCCGGGATTTTCCTGTATTTTACGAATCCTCCGCGGCGCCCACCCGGTAACGGGTAAGCGGCGACAGGTTCAGCAGCTTGTGCACCAGGTAAATCACGGTGAGCGCCACCAGCACCGCCACGGCGATGGAACTGAACCGGTACAGGGTGGCGTAGACCGCGTCACCTTCCGGCGTCAGGTATTGCCCGAAGATCACCGCGATGGTGGTACAGGCGGCGAAACCGGCGCCGGAGCGGCCCTCCAGCAAATGCTGCCGGGCGCAGACCATCAGGGCCACCCAGTAGAGCGGCGCGGAAAGAATCCAGTAGCCGTACCAGTCGTACAGAAGCAGCTGGATCGCCAGCGCCAGATTGCAGCCCAACAGCACCCCCACCGCGCGCCGGCCGCCGTACTCGGCGGCGCCGGCGAAGCTCATGGGAAACAGCATCAGCAGGGTGGTGACCTGGGCGGACAAGGAATCGCTCAAGGAAAAGATCTGGAACACCAGAAAACTGACCGTGGCCACGGTGGCGCCCAGCAGCACCTGGTGGCGGCGCTGGGCATCGCTTTTCGGTTCCGGCGCCGGCGGAGGGGTCACCTGGCGCGGCGGCAACAACCAACCCAGCACCCAGGCCACCGCCACGGTGAAAACGGCCGCCGCCAGGTTCGCCTTGGCCATGCCGGTGACGTCCAGGTCCGGATAGCTGGCGAAGTGGAACAGCACACTGGCCGCCACCAGCCCCTGGGCACCGAAGAGGAAATACGGTCCCGTGGCCATGCAATGAAAGCGCACCGCGAACAGAGCCCAGACCAGGGGCGTGATCAGCAGCGGCCGGTCGCCGAACAGGCCGCTGATCAGATACACCTCGACGATGTTGATCATCGCCGCGGCGATGAACTGAAAGGCGGCGTGGCCGTTCATGCGCGGCACCATGGCCAGCAGCAACACCGGATACACGCAGAAGAACAAGCCGGACGTCCAGGTGGTCAGGTGCATGAACAGATAGCCGGCCAGCGAGCCCAGGCTGATACGCAGACAATGGCGCAGTTGATCGTCGTTCATCGCTCAGTACAGGTAGTGAAGCACGGCCAAGGCACGGATCTGCGCCCAGCCAAAGACGCGGGCCACGGCGGCGGCGATGCCGTGCTCCGGGTACAGCTGCACGGTGGCGCGGGCGCCCACCATCAGTGCGCGCTGCGGCGGCGGGTCCAGGAGCACCAGCCGCACCCGGGCGCGCTGGGCGTCGCGCACCCAGCGATCGCTGTCCTCCACCTCGGCAAGGGCGCCGTCCGGCGTGCCCTGGCCCTGGCGCACACCCCAGCCCCGGGTACCCACTCGGGCCTCGAACACCCGGCCCGGCAGCGCGTCGAACACCACCTCGGCGCGATCGCCGTCGCGGGTGTGGCGCAGGCTCTTTTCACGGAAGTCCGCCGCCACCCAGGCGGGCTCGTCGGACACCAGGCTGAGCACCGGCTCCCGGGCCCGGGCGTAATGGCCCACCTGCAGTTGCCGGTCGGTAACCACCCCGGCCAGGGGAGCCTTCACCTCGGTGCGCCGCAGTTGCAGCCTGGCGGTTTCCAGCTGGTTCATGGCCCGCGCCAGAGCAAGGTTGTCCTGGTCGCCATCACCCAGACGGGTGCCGAGGCGTTTGGTTTCCGCCCGGGCCGCTTCCAGATCCGCCCGGGCCTGCTCCACGGCCACCTGGATTTCTTCCCATTGCTGCCGGGAGACGGCACCGCTGCGGTGCAGATTGTCCAGGCGCCGCTGCTTGCGGCGGGCCTCTTCCAGGGTGGCACGGGCGCCGGTCACCCGGGCCCGGGCCCCGGCCAGCTCCGCCAGCATCACGGTGTTGTCCTGGCCGGCGCCAGTCACCGCCAGTTCGGCGGCGTCCCGGGCCAGCCGGTAGTCCCGATCGTCCACCCGGAACAGCACGTCACCCCGCCCCACCCGATCACCGTCGGCCACCGGCACCTCCATCACCTGGCCGTCCACCTGGGCCGCCACCTGCACCACGTAACGCTGGGCCCGGGCCAGGGTGGTGAGGGGCGCGTAGAGGTCCATCCAGACCACATAGACAAAAATCAGAAAAAACGCCGCCAAGGCCAGGCGCACCCAGCGGCCGAAACGCTGTTCAGGGGTCATTCCATTCTCCAAGGCTGGAGCGCATATTGTATCAAATGAAACCATTTCCGTGTGACCATGCGGTCACCGCTCCCGGGCATCGCATTTCCCGCGGGCAGGCCCTACCATCGGGAAGCAAAAAAAGGAGTGTCCATGAAAGGTTTCAGCGAGCAGTTGGGGGGCCTGGCCCAGCTGGCCACCGCCCTGGGCGGCGAAGTGACGCGGGTGGTGCAGGAGATGCACGGCGCCATCGCCCGGCCGCTGACACCCGGCGACCGGGCCCGGGCGGCGGCGCCGCTGGTGTACGGCTCGATCCGCTACGGCCTGCACCAGGCCGGCCGGCTCACCACCCTGGCCCGCCTGGCCGCCGACCCGGACCGGGAGGCGGACGGCGGGCTGGACCTGCGCAGCGCCGTCAACGGCGTGTTCGGCCAGGTGCTGGATCTTCAGGACAGCGACTACGCGCTCCCCATGGCCCTGCTGCCGGACCCGCCGTCCCTGGAGCGCGGCACCCTGGTGCTGTTCGTGCACGGCCTGTGCCTCAACGAACGCTGCTGGGACAACCAGGCCGCCGCCGACTTCCAGCGCTGGGCGGGCCCGGCCCTGGATGCCCACACCCGCTTTCTGCGCTACAACACCGGGCTGCACATCTCCGAGAATGGCCGCGCCCTGGCCGATCTGCTCAACCGTACCGCCCTGCCCGACCGGCTGATCCTGGTGGGCCACAGCATGGGCGGCCTGGTGTCGCGCAGCGCCCTGCACCAGGGCCGGGCGCGGGGCGATGCCTGGGTGGACAAGCTCAGCCACCTGGCCTGCCTGGGCTCGCCCCACCAGGGCGCGGTGCTGGAGCGGCTCGGCAACCAGGCCAACCGGCTGCTGGGACTGACCCCCTACTCCCGGCCGCTGATGCGCCTGGGCAACCTGCGCTCCGACGGTATCCGCGACCTGCGCTTCGGCTACGTGCTCGAGGAACAATGGCGCGACCGGCCCCTGGACGAAGCCCGCCCCAGCCTCAAGGTACCGCTGGACCCGCACGTGGAGCAGCTGTTCCTGGCCGGCAGCCTGAGCGACGAGCGCAGCGCCGCGCCCCTGGGCGACTGGCTGGTGCGGGTGGACAGCGCCCTGGCCGAGCGCCTCTATCCGGGCGCCGCCAACCTCACCCGCCGGCTGTTCCACCGCATGGGCCACATGGCCATGCTCGAGGACCCGCGCACCTATGCCTGCCTGAAGGAGTGGTTGCCGCGACCATGACCGCCTGCTGCCTGTGCGGCCATCCCCACAGCACCCTGTTCGCCACCGTGGAAGGGCGCCGCTACCTGCGTTGCGACGCCTGCCGGCTGACGTTCCTGAGCCGCGCCCAATTGCCGGACCGGGCGGAGGAAAAGCGCCAGTACGATCTGCACCGCAACGACCCGGACGACGCCGGCTACCGGCGCTTTCTAAGCCAGCTGGCGGCGCCGCTGACGGCGCGGCTGAGCGCCGGCGCCCGGGGGCTGGATTTCGGCTGCGGGCCGGGGCCGGCCCTGGCGCGGATGCTGGAGGAGGAAGGCTTTCCAACGCGGATCTGGGACCCGATCTACGCCGACGATCCGGCCGTTCTGGAGCGGACCTACGACTTCGTGACCTGCACCGAGGTGGTGGAGCACCTGCACCAGCCGGCCCGGGAATGGGCCCGCTTCCAGAGCCTGGTGCCGGCCGGCGGCTGGCTGGGCATCATGACCCGGTTTCTCACCGACGACGATCATTTCCCACGCTGGCATTATCGCCGCGACCCCACCCATGTGTGCTTCTGGCAGCCGCACACCTTCCGCTGGCTGGCGCGCCGGTACGGCTGGGAGGTGGTTCACCTGGACAACCCGGTGGCGCTGCTGCGCCGCCACGGCGGCTGCTGACGGCTCAGCCCGCCACCAGCAGCGCCGCCAGCACCGCGATCAGCGCCAGGGGAACGATAATGAGGAGGCCGCGGGTGACGCGGCCGAGCCAATAGGACCAGTGCATAATCGAGTCTCCGAAGGCCTCGACTGTAGACCGGTCTTCACGTCCTCTTCATGGCCCGAAGGTATGAAAACTACGAATTTTTACAAACCCGAGCCCGCGGTTACTCGTCCTCGGCGGCCTCGCGCAGCCAGAATCGCATGGTCTTCTCGGTCTGTTCGTCCTCGCCGAGATCCCGCCAGGAAAAGCGGGCGGTGAGCGACGGCACCGGGCGATAGCCGCGTTTTTCCCAGAACGGCTCCAGGGAACGATAGTCGCCGGGACGCGCCGGGTGGTCCGGATCGCGCACCACCGCGCAGAAGGCGGTGACGTCGAAGCCAAAATCCCGGGCGTAGAGCTCACGGAGGTCAAAGAAGCGGTGGCCGATGCCCTCGCCACGGTAATCCGGCAGCAGCACCGATTCGCCGAAGTAGAACACCCGCTCCGGCGCCGGCCCGTACTGCTCGAAAGGCGCCATGAATTCCGGATCGGCGTCGGTGAGGGGCAGCGCGGTGGCGGCGCCGATCAACCGGTTGAACTCCAGGGCGAGCACGAACAGGCTCTGCTCGGAGCGGGCGTAGCGGTCCAGGTAGTCCCGTTCATAGGCCGGGGAGCCGTCGTACAGGTAGGGATAATCACGAAAAACGCGAATACGAAGATCCGCCAGTTCATCCAGCCAGGGCTCCACCGCGATGCCACTGACCGGCCGAATTTCCACTGCCGACATAACACTCTCCCTTGTCTTCTGATTCGAATGCTAGGGGCTGTGCCCGGGAAAGGCCAGCGGCTATCGAACCAGCAGGGCGACACCGGCAAGCAGCAGCACGGTGAACAGAACCTGACGGAAACGGCGCTCGTCCACCCGGTGATGCAAGGCCTCGCCGAGCACGATGCCCACCAGCACCACTGGCACCAGCGCCAGCAGATGATCGCCCTGGGCCCGCAAATCACCGTTGATCAGAAAGCCCAGGGTGAGCAGGCTGTTGAGGCTGAACCAGACCAGCACCAAAGTGGCCCGGAAGCGACCCTTGTCCAGCCGGATGCCGTTCAGCGCGTACACCAGCAAGGGCCCGCCGGAGGCGAACAGGCCATGGGTGAGCCCGGCCATCAGCATCCAGAAGCGGCTGTGCCAACGACCGTGGGCAGCCGCCGTCACCGCGTGGCGCAGCCGCCACAGCTCGCGCACGCTGAACGCCACCACCAGGGCACCGAACAGCGGCCGGGCAACGCCCTGATCCAGCCAGGGCCGGGCCAGGAAACCGGCCAGGGTGCCCGCCGCCATCATCGGCAGGATGCCGGTGAGCAGCAGCCGCCACGCCACCAGCCGGTGATAGCGCAGCGTCAGGTAGCCGCTGAGCACCAGGTTGAGCGGCACCAGCACCGGCATCAGCACGTCCAGGGGCAGCACCAGGGCGCTCAGCGACAGGGCGATGACGATGGACCCGAAACCGGTCATCGCCTCGGTGGTGTAGGCGAACAGCACGAACAGGGCCACCAGGGCCCAGGGTGAAGCAAGCAAGTCCAGCATTCAGGATTCCAGTTCCACGGCGAAGCGGCGGCGCATCAGGCGATGGTACAGGTCCGGCGCCAGCCGCCACAGCAGGCTGGCGAACCAGGTAAAGCGATCGGGAAACAGCCGCCGCTTGCCGGCGTCCAGAGCGTCCAGGGTGCGCCGCGCCATCCAGTCCGCGTCGCGCACCCGCCCCACCGAGGAACGGGCGTGGGCGGCGGGCCGGCCGTCGAACCCCAGGGCATTGGCTTCGATGGGGGTGGCCAGGAAGCTGGGGTAAACCATCAGCACGCCGACGCCGTCGTCGGCCACTTCGCCGCGCAGCACCTCGAAGAATTGCCCCAGGGCGGCCTTGGCGCTGCAGTAGCCGGCGCGCCCCAGTACCGGCATCCAGCCGGCCATGGAGCCGATGTTGACCACGGTGCCGCCGCCCCGGCGCAGCGCCGGCAGCAGGCCCAGGGTGAGCGCCACCGGCGCTTCCCAGTCCACCGCCATGACCCGCTGAAACACCGCCATATCGGTGGCCGCCGCCGGCGAGCGGTGGGTAATGCCGGCGTTGTTGACCAGGGCCCGCAGGGGTTCGTCGCGCAGCTCCGCCACCAGGGCGTCGCGGGCGGCGGCGTCGGTGAGATCCAGGGCGCGCTGGCGCACCGTGTCGGTGTCCGTGCCGGCCAGCCGGGCGCACTTGTCCGCCAGGGCTCGCGCGTCCCGGTCCACCAGAATCAGGCGCCAGCCCCGCTGCCGGGCGGCCAGCGCCAGGGCCCAACCGAGCCCGGAAGCGGCCCCGGTGATCAGCATGGTTTTCACAGTTGTCCCCTTTGCCGGGCGTGGTCGATGAAGAAGCGGAAGGTTTCCTCGGAGGTCTTCGCCGGCCGGTAGCCGAATTCCTCCTTGAGGCGGCGGTTGTCGAGCACCGGCCGGTAACGCAGGAACTTCAGCTTGTCCGGGGTGTGCGGCGTCAGCCCCAGCCGGTGCCCCACCGCCAGGCCGGCGGCCAGCAGCCAGGCGGGCAAAACCAGACGCGGCTTGCCAAGCAGCGCGGCCACCCGCTGGATTGGCAGGGCGCCGTCGCCGGCCAGGTTGTAGACGCCGGTGGCACCGGTTTGCACGCCATGGACGATGGCGCCCACCACGTCCTGGTCCCAGATGAACACGAACGGCGACGGGGAGCCGGCAATGGCCAGGATGCGGCGGCGTTCGAACAGGGCGGTGATCTGGTTACGGGTGCCGGCACCCAGCACCGTGCCCGGGCGCAGAATCAGCTGGCCCAACGCCGGGTGCTCGCGCCGGTAGTCGGCCAGCAGCTCCTCCACCTGGCGCTTGTGGTCCGAGTAGGCGAATTCCGGGTTGCCGCGCAGCGGCTGCCCCTCGTCGAGCCAGGCCGGGTTGTCCGGATGGTAGCCGTAGGCGGCACCGGAGCTGGTGACCACCAGCTGCCGCACGCCGGCGGTCAGGCAGGCCCGCAGCACGTTGCGGGTGCCGTTCACGTCGATGTCGTGGTCCCGGACCCGGTCACCGGAATCCTCCAGCACCGCCGCCAGGTGCACCACCACCTCGGCACGGTGCGCGCGCAGCAGGTCCGCCAGGGCCGGATCGCGAATGTCACCGCGCCGGCACTCGAACGGCAGTCCGTCGGGCACGCGCACGTCCAGCCCCAGAACATCGTGATCGGCGGCCAGGCGTTCGCCCAGCTGGCGGCCAATGTAGCCGCCGGCGCCGGTAATCAGAATACGGCTCATGGCGCCGCCTCCCGCCGGCCGGCGCCGCGCCCCCACAGCAGCGACAGGGTCAGGCCGCTGACCAGGTGCCAGATCCCCCAGAACCCGGCGATCAGAATCATGCCGGAGGCGTGGGGGAAGAAGGTGAACAGGATCGACAGCCCGAGCCCGGAGTTCTGGATCCCCACCTCCAGGGTC
This sequence comes from Alloalcanivorax profundimaris, assembly GCF_015265435.1. GTDB lineage: Bacteria > Pseudomonadota > Gammaproteobacteria > Pseudomonadales > Alcanivoracaceae > Alloalcanivorax > Alloalcanivorax profundimaris. The sequence continues at coordinate 150,686 of NZ_JABJWH010000036.1, forward strand.
ACCGCCCGGCGGTCGGCCCGGTTGAGGCCCACCAACAGCCCCGCCAGGGCACCCAGCCCCAGGGCCAGGGCGTTCTGGCCCACCACCAGGCCGACGATACGGTCCGCGTTGGCCAGGAAGACATCCATGTTGTTGGCGAACGCCAGCCCCACGAAGGTGAACAGCACCAGCAGGGTGAACACCCGCATGGGTTTCTGCGCGGCCTGGGCGAAACGGGGGAAGTAATGCCCGCACGCCATGCCCAGCAGCAACGGCACCGCCAGCACCGCCACCACCAGCATGAGGATGTTGCCGGTGTCCAGGGCGATGTCGGTGACCAGGCCGCGGGTGTGCGGGTTGAGCCAGCCGTAGAGCGCGAAATTGAGCGGCGTCAGCACGGTGGCGGCAAGGCTGGACACCGCGGTCATGCTCACCGACACCGCCACGTTGGCGCGCGCCAGCCAGGTCATGATGTTGGAGAAGGTGCCGCCCGGACAGGACGCCACCAGGATCATGCCCAGGGCCAGTTGCGGGTCCACCTCCAGCCACCAGGTGGTGGCGCAGGTGAGCGCCGGCAGCAGCAGGAACTGCGCCAGCAGGCCGGCCACCGGCGCATCCGGTTTGGCCAGCACGCGCTTGAAGTCGTCGGCGCGCAGCGACAGGGACACCCCGAACATCATGCACGCCAGGATGGCGTTCAGCACGATCAGGCTACCGGTGTTGAATTCAATGGTGGTCTGCACCCGTCCTCCTCGCCGGCGGAGCCGCCGGACGGCGTTGTTATTGATCGGCGCGAAGCGCGCGCGCGTGCCGGGCCACTTCCGCCCGGTAACTGTCCTTGTGGACGTAGTAGGCCATGCGCGCCAGTTTCAGATAGTCGTAGCCGCCGTCCAGGCTCTGGCCGGCGCGCTCCCGTTTAAGCCGCCGCAGATCCCGGGCCGCCGGGTGCCCCTCGGCAAGGCGGCGCAGGTACAGGGCGGCCAGCTCCGCCTGTTCGTTGCGCCCTTCCCAGCCCAGCCCGGCGGCCTCGATCATGCCCATCATGAACAGGTCGTCCCGCTCCGGGTGGAACAGGTTCAGATAAAGCCGGGGCGCGTTGCCGTGCCAGTTCAGGTGGGCGGGATCGATGTAGGGGTAATCCAGCTGGTAGCCGGTGGCCATGAGGATCAGGTCGTAATCGGCGCGCTCGCCATCGCTGAAGGTGACGGTGTGGCCGTCCACGGCGCGGATGTCCGGGCGTGGCGTGATGTCGCCGTGGCCCAGATGGTGGAGCACCAGGGAATTGACCACCGGGTGGGACTCGTACATGCGGTAGTCCGGGTCCGGCAGGCCGTAGTCGCTGGGACGGCCCACGATCAGACGGATCAGGCGGGCGTCCAGCCACTGCTTGAGGCGGCGCGGCAGTTTGAGCTTGCCGCCGATGGCGTCCGCGGGGCGGCCACCGATGAACTTGGGCAGGAAGTAATAGCCGCGCCGCACCGACAGATCCACCTTGGCGGCCCGGTGCACCGCGTCCACCGCCATGTCGCAGGCGGAGTTGCCGCACCCGACGATCAGCACCCGCTTGTCGCGGAAACAGTCCGCGCTGCGGTAGTCACTGGCGTGCATCACCTCGCCGGCGAAGTCGCCGGGCAGTGCCGGCCGGTTGGGGGTGTGCAGGGTACCGCTGGCGATCAGCACGGCGTCGAAATGGCGGGTATCGGCAACGCCGTCCCGCTCGGCGGTCAGATCCCAGCCGCCGTCCGCCGCCGGCGACAGCGCCGTCACCCGGGTGCCGAAGCGGTAGTGGCGGCGCAGATCGAAATGCTCCGCGTACTGGTGGAAGTAGTGCTTCATCTCCCGGTGGTGCGGATAGGTGGCGACCCGGTCGTCCATGGGGAATTCCCGGAATTCGGTCATCCGCTTGGAAGAGATCAGGTGGGCGCTCTCGTACATGGTGCTGTGGGGGTTGTCGATGTCCCACAGCCCGCCCACGTCGTCATGAAGTTCGTAGCCGACGAAAGGCAGATCCTGTTTTTGCAAATTACGGGCGGTGGCCAGACCCATGGGCCCGGCGCCGATCACTGCGTACATGGTTGCTCCGGTTTATTGTTATGCTTGCAGATTAGCCGCCGCCCGCGACCCGGGCACGGCGGATTCGCGACCCGCAACCGGTTAATTCAGGACATGGCCCACACCCCCACGGTTACCGTCCATTTCTCCCAGGCCATCGTACAGGCGGCCCGGCGTTTGGCGCTGCCGCTGCCGGACGCGCTGGCGGCGGAATTGTCGGACCGGGAAAGGGTGGACCTGGACCGCCAGGACCGGCTCTGGGATCACTTCTGCCAGGCCGCCGGCGATCCGCTGGTGGGGCTGGATCTGGGCCTGGCCCTGCAGGTGGGCCATCTGGACACCGCCGGCATGATCCTGATGAGCTGCGAAACCGTGGGGGAAGCCCTGGATTCCCTGCTCGATTATCACCCCATCGTCGGCGAGGGCGGCGACTTCCAGGTGGCCCGGGACGGCGACGCGGTGGCGGTGCGCTACCGGCCGCGCTACGCCACCCGCCGCCCGGCGCGGGTGGAGGCGGTGCTCGCCAGCCTGCTCAATCTGACCCGCTGGAGCACCGGCGAGGCGTTCCAGGCCCGGGCGCTGACCCTGCGCCATGTCGCTCAGGCGGCGCCGGCCCGCTATCGGGAAAAGCTGGGCGTGCCGGTGACCTTTGAAACGGCGCACAACGCCCTGGTGTTCGGCGCCGACCAGCTGGCGCTGCCGCTGGTGCACGCCAATCCGGCTCTGTGCCGGCACCTGCGCGGGCTGGGCGACGAATTGCTGGCACGGCTGGATCACCGTTCCTTGGGGGCCCGGGTGGGCGCGCTGATTCGCGAGCATCCGGGTTGGGGAAAGGAGCGGATCGCCGACCGGCTGGGCATGAGCGGCCGGCATCTGATCCGCAAGCTGGCCGATGAGGGCACCAGCTTCAAGTTGCTGCGCGACACCCTGCTGCGCGAACGGGCCGAGCAGGGGCTCCGCGACGGGCGCCGCGTGGCCGAGCTGGCGGAGGAACTGGGCTTCTCCGACGAAAGCGCCTTCGCCAAGGCGTTCAAGCGCTGGACCGGCGAGACGCCGGCCCGTTTCCGCCGTTAAACCGCCGCCAGGGCCTGCTCGATATCCGCCAGGATGTCGTCCACGTGCTCGATGCCGATGGACAGCCGCACCAGGTCGGCGCTGACGCCGGCGGTGCGCAGTTCGTCGTCATTGAGCTGGCGGTGGGTGGTGGTGGCCGGGTGACAGGCCAGGGACTTGGCGTCGCCGATGTTCACCAGCCGCTTGATCATGCCCAGGGCATCGATGAACCGGGCGCCGGCGTCGCGGCCGCCCTGGATGCCGAAGCTGAGAATCGACGCTGGCACGCCGCCATCCATGTAGCGCTGCGCCAGGGCGTGGTCCTGGTCGCTGTCCAGGCCGGCGAAGTTCACCCACTCCACCTTGTCATGGTCGCGCAGGTAGCGGGCCACTTTCATGGCGTTCTCGCAGTGGCGCTCCATGCGCAGGCTCAGGGTCTCGATGCCCTGCAGCAGCAGGAAGGCGTTCATCGGCGACAGGGCGCCGCCGGTGCTGCGCAGCGGCACCACCCGGGCACGGCCGATGAAAGCCGCCTCGCCCATGGCTTCGGTGTAGACCACGCCGTGGTAGCTGGGGTCGGGCTCGTTGAAAGCCTTGAAGCGCGGGTTGTCCTTCCACGGGAAACGGCCGGAATCAACGATGGCGCCGCCCACGGTGGTGCCATGGCCGCCCATGTATTTGGTCAGGGAATGCACCACGATGTCGGCGCCGTGCTCGAACGGCCGGCACAGGGCCGGGGTGGCCACGGTGTTGTCGACGATCAGCGGCACGCCGGCGTCGTGGGCCACCTTGGCCAGGCCGGCCAGGTCGACGATGTTGCCCGCCGGGTTGCCCACGGACTCACAGAACACCGCCTTGGTGTCGTCGTCGATGGCGGCGGCGATGGCGTCCAGATCACGGCCATCGGCCATGTGCACGCGGATACCCATGTTCGGCAGGGTGTGGGCGAACAGGTTGTAGGTGCCGCCGTACAGCTGGCTCACCGAGACGATGTTGTCGCCGGCCCGGGCCAGGGTCTGGATGGCGGCGGTGATGGCGGCCATGCCGGAGGCCATGGCCAGGGCGCCGATGCCGCCTTCCAGCTGCGCCACCCGCTCTTCCAGCACCGCGTTGGTGGGGTTCATGATGCGGGTGTAGATATTGCCCGGCACCTTGAGATCGAACAGATCGGCGCCGTGCTGGGTGTCGTCGAAGTAATAGCTGGTGGTCTGGTAAACCGGCACCGCCACGGAATGGGTTTCCGGGTCGCCGGCGAAGCCGCCATGGATGGCGATCGTTTCTCGTTTCATCGGGTCCTCGCTGTTTTCAGTTGTTCGAGTGGCGCTGTTGTTCGAGCGGCGCTGTTACTTGAGCGGCGGCTCCGGCCAGAAGCCGAAGTCACGGGGCAGGTCGTTCAGATCGGTGTCGAACACCGGGTCCCGCTTTTCCAGGAAGGCGGTGAAGCCGTCCTTGCCGTCCCAAAACTCATTGGCGCGGTAGATCATACTGCTTTCCACGGCGTGGGCACGCATCGGGTGCTCGAACGACGGGTTGCGCCACAGCATCTGGCGGGCCAGGGCCACGGATACCGGCGAGCTTTTGGCGATCAGCCTGGCGGCCAGTTCCCGGGCCGCATCCAGCACCGATTCCTTGTCGTGCAGGCTGCGGAACAGGCCCGCCTCCAGCCCTTCCTCGGCGAGAAAGATGTCGCCGCTGTAGATCCACTCCAGCGCCTTGTGCATGGGCACCAGACGCGGCAGGAACCAGGACGAACAGGCTTCCGGGGTAAGCCCGCGCTGGCTGAACACGAAGCCGATCTTGGCGCCGTGGGTGGCGAGCCGGAAATCCATGGGCAGGGTCATGGTGATGCCGACGCCCACGGCGGCGCCGTTGAGCGCGCCGATCACCGGCTTGCGGCAGTTGTAGATGGCCAGGGACACCTCGCCGCCGGAATCGCGGATGGTGTCCAGGGGCGGGGTCTCGCCTTCGGCGTCGTCGTAGCCGAACACATGGCCGCCGTCTTCCGGCTGCATTTCCATGCCGGCGCAGAAGGCGCGGCCGGCGCCGGTGACGATCACCGCGCGCACCGCGTTGTCGCGGTCCGCCTCGCCGAAGGCGTGCACCAGCTCGTCCTTCATGCGCAGGGTGAAGGCATTGAGCCGGTCCGGCCGGTTCAGGGTAAGGGTCAGGATGTGGTCCGCCAGATCGGCGCGGATGTGCTGGTAGTCCATGGGCGCTCCCGGGTTGATCTTGTTATGCCGGGTCCAGATGTTCGACCCGAACGGGAAAGGCCCTAGCATAGCGGGAAGGCAGGGTGTCGAACATGGCGCGCAGGGTGCGATTGAGATGGGGCTGGTCGTAGAAGCCGGCGGCCAGGGCCAGATCGGTGAGGCTCATGCCGTCTCGCCAAAGGGTCAGCGCCCGCTGACATTTGAGGTGCAGTTGGAAGCGCTTCAGGTTAACCCCCAGCTCCTCGCGGAACAGGTGCCGGAAGCGGGACTCGGACAGCCCCACGGTTTCCGCCAGGGCGGCGCCACCGACCTCGCCGTCACCGCGCCGCAGGGTCTCGCAGGCGGCGCGCACCCGCTCATCCAGGGGGCGGGGCTCGCCGGCTTCCAGGGCGGCGCGCACCGCCAGGGCGTCGGGCACCGAAGGCGCCGTGGCCAGCGCCGCCAGCGACGCGGCGAACCGTGGGTGGGCGTCCAGATCGAATTCGCCGCCGGGGCCCTGCAGGCGCAGGGCCCGCCAGGCGCGATGATCCGGGTCCAGATGCAGCACCGCCACCGGGCCGTCGCTGTCCAGGGCCTGCTCCACGTCCGGCGCCGCCCACACCGCCTTGGCGGTGAGCCGGTGGCCGGCCAGCTGCACGCGGATCGGCGCCGCCAGCCCCACCAGCAACGAGGCGGCCACGTGCCGGTGGGGCCGGTTGTGCAGCTGCGGCGCCAGCATGCACCAGCCGCCCTCCCAGAGATAAAGGGGCGATCGGGGCCGGCTCACGTGTCAGGAGGGCTTGCCGTGGCCCGGCGTGCGGCTCAGGCCCAGCTTGTACGGCAGCTCCAGGCTGACGAACACCGGCCCTACCAGCAGGAACACCAGATCGTCCACGAACGAGGGTTTCTTACCCTCCACCTTGTGGCCCCAGACCTGCACCGCCCAGGCGCCCAGCCACACCGCCAGGGCGCTCCAGCCCAGCGACAGGGCGCTGCGGTCCACGGTGGTGATCAGCCACAGGGACGCCAGCAGCCAGCCCAGCATCAGCAGGGACACGCCCAGGGACAGGCGCAGATAGAAGGGCATGCAGGCCAGGGCCAGCAGGGTGCCGCCGTTGATCCAGTAGGCGGCGGCGCCGTCCAGGCCCAGCCACCGGCCCACCGGGATCAGCCAGAACAGACCCAGGGTGGCCACGAAGATGATCGGTACGCAGACGATGTGCACCCACTGATTTACCGGGTGACGATGACTTTCGCCGTAATCGGCGAGAAAGGTGGCGAGATTACGCATGGCACGCACTCCTTTTTGTTATTGGGGTCATTGCGCCATTAACACTAGCGTACCAACACCGCGCAAACTTGTACGAAGCGGTCAGGCCCGGCGGCTGTCGTTGAGCGCGCGCAGCACGATGCGCCGGGTGAGCAGCCCGGAGAGCCGGCCGCCTTCGTCCAGCACCGGATAAATCTTGGGTTTCTGCTTGACCATCATCTCGGCGATGTCCACCACCGACTGGTTTTCATGCACCGTGAGCGGTTCGTCGTGCATCAGGTCCTCCACCCGCACCGAGCCCTCCTGATGATAGCTGGCCACCAGCAGCCGGCGCAGGCAGTCCTGCTCGGACACGAAACCGATCACCTGGCGGTCCGCGTCCACCACCGGCAGGCCGCTGTAGCGGCTCTGCAGCAGGGTCGCCACCACCGAGGTGAGTTCGGTGCCCTGCTGGATCGCCAGCGGATGGCGCACCATCAGATCCTTAACCAGCAATGAAGCCATCCCGTCTCTCCTTCGTCCTTCATGCCGTGGTTACTTGGACTATAGCACCCTCATCCCGGGGCTGGCGCGCTCCGGATGACGCCCGCCACCCCGGCCCATACAATGACCGAAATCGGAGGCAAGGGACGCACCATGGGGTTTTCCTGGCCGCGGGCGCCGCGGGAGGTGATCGAGGCGCTGCAGTCGTTCTACGGCATCGCGGATACCACCACGCTCAATCTGGCGGGCAACGCCCTCGCGCTGTTGATCGGCGTGGCGCTGTTCGTGCTGCTGGCCAAGGGCAGCCAGCGCGCCCGGGGCGGCCTGCTGGCGCTGCATGCCCGGGTGCTGCAACTGGGCAGCGAACGCCGCTGGCTGTGGAATCTGAGCCGGCTGGTGGCGGGCCTGGCGCCGCTGCTCCCCTGGCTGATCCTGGCCCTGGCCATCACCCTGGTGGCACCGCTGCTGGATCAGTCCCTGTCCACCCGTTGGCTGATCTGGGCGCTGCCGATCGCGAAGCTGTACGTGCTGTTCGGCGTTCAACGGCTGGTGGGCGAATGGCTGATTCTGCGCGTGGCCCAGGGCGCCGGCCATTACATGCAGGGCGACCAGGCGGACCAGGCCGGGCAACGCGCCCGCCGCCTGTCCCTGGCGCTGATGCTGCCCTGGGGCCTGTTCCTGGTGGTCGCCCAGGTGCGCCCGGACGGGCCGGTGCACGATATTCTGGCGGCGCTGGTGGCGCTGTCCCTGTACGCCGCCGTGGGCCGGCTGCTGGCGCCCCGGGCGGAGGAATACGTGCTGTGCCTGCAGAGCATCCTGCCGTCGCGGCTGGACCCGCTCGCCGAGGCCCTGCTGCGCCGGGGGCTGTTTCACTGGACCGCGCCGCTGCTGCTGCCGGTGGCGCTGGTGTACTTCGCCACCCGCTACCTGGACCGGCTGTTCGCCGGCTTCGACGCCTACCTGCGACTGAAAGCGCGCTGGTTCCGGCTGCGCAACCGGGGCGAGGAGGACGAGGACGCCGAGGTGGACGAAAGCCAGGCGGCCCGGGACTACCAGCGCTGGTTCGCCGCCGAGTTGCCGGACGGCGAGCCGGCGCCCTTTATCGACACCGGCCTGCTGGAGGCCATGAACAAGTCGATCCGCCGCTGGCGGGAGGATCGCACCGACGAGAACACCCTGCTGGTGGCCGGCGAGAAAGGCGGCGGCAAGAGCCTGGCCGCCGGGCGTCTGGTGGCCAGCCTGGCCAAGGACGACCCGGACCTGCGCGTGGTGTCCCTGCGGGTGCCGCCCAAGACCCTGTCGCCGGAGGCGGTCACCGACCTGATCGCCGAGGCCCTGGACGAAGACCTGGCCGAAGGGCCGGCCAGCCTGGTCAAGACCGACGCGGACCGCCCCCCTACCCTGCTGGTGCTGGACGAATGCCAGAACGTGTTCCTGTCGCGGATCGGCGGCCTGGACGGCTGGCGCACCCTGCTGCGGCTCACCAACGCGCGCCTGGACAACCTGTTCTGGCTGATCCTGCTCAACAACCAGAGCTGGGCCTACCTGTGCAATGTGTTCGGCCGCGAATACCAGTTCCGCAATGCCCTCAAGGTGAAGCGCTGGAGCCCGGCGGAGATCCGCTCGCTGATTCTCTCGCGCCACCACCGCACCGAGCTGCGGCTGCGCTACGACGAGGTGCTGCTCTCGTCCCGGGGCCCGGACGCGGGCAATGTGCGCAACGCCGAGCAACGCTATTTCAGCCTGCTGTGGGACGCCTGCCGGGGCAATCCGATGACCGCCCTGAGACTGTGGCAGACCTCGGTGAAGGTGAGCCGGCGGGAGGTGCTGGTGGGGCTGCCATCGCTGCCGCCCAGCTCCGCCATGGACAAGTCCGGGGAGAACCTGCTGTTCGTGTACGCCGCCATCGCCACCCACGAGAACCTGTCCGGCGACGAGATCGTGGCGGTGACCCATCTTTCCGAGAACGTGGTGCGCTACGCGCTGAAAGCCGGCTTCGACGCGGGCTTCATCCGCGCCAGCGAGGACGACGGCCGCTACCGTCTGGTGCCGCTGTGGTACCACGCCATGATCACTCACCTGAACAGGAAAAACCTGCTCCATGAATGAAAGCGGTGACCTGGTCGGCGATCTGGCCATGGTGCTGGATCTGTTCGATCTTTCCGTGATCGCCCTGCTGGCGCTGGGCGGCTTCTGCCTGTGGGCGCTGAACTGGGGCATCCAGCACCTGGGCCACTCGCTGATGGAGCGGGTGCCGGCGCGTCGCTTTCTGATCCTGCAGCTGACCACCCTGATCGGCTTCGCCATCTACACTCTGGGCACCGGCGCCTTGATTCTGGGGGTGCTCAATCCGCCCCGGGAGTTCATCCTCGCCGCCGCCGGCTCCATCGCCGTGGCGCTGGGCTTCGCCCTCAAGGACGTGGCCGCCTCCCTGGTGGCCGGCCTGTTGCTGCTGTTCGACCGGCCGTTCCAGGTGGGCGACCGCATCACCTTCGACGACACCTACGGCGAAATCGTCTCCATGGGCCTGCGGGCGGTGCGCGTGCAGACCCTGGATGACAACCTGGTGACCATTCCCAATGCCCGCTTCATCACCGACGTGGTGGCGTCCGGCAACGCCGGCGAGCTGGACATGATGGTGGTGACGGATTTCCACGTGGGGCTGGACGCGGACCTGGAAGCGGCCCGGGACATCATCGAGGAGGTGATCGTGACCAGCCGCTACGCCTTTTTGAAGAAGCCGGTGAGCTTCGCCATCGAGGAGGTACCGGTGGCCGAGTATCTGGCGATCCGGCTGCGCGCCAAGGCCTATGTGCTCGACGTGCACTATGAGAAGGCGTTCCAGAGCGACCTGGTGCTGCGGGTGACGGCCCTGTTCCGGGAGCGGGGCATCGCCCGCCCCCGGGAACGGCGCGGCGAGGCACCCGCCTAGGCGGCGTCCGCCAGTTCCGGCCGGCCGAGCATGTCGGCGAGCTGCTTGAGGGCGCGCTGGCGCACCGCGCGGCTGTCCTTCTTCTCCGGGTGGAAGCCGGGCTTGTAGTAGGCCAGGTAGGAGCGGCCCAGGCGCCGCAGCCAGCCGGGCTTGCCGAGCAGCCAGTTAACGCCGTTGAGCACCGAGCGCAGGTCGCGCTTATCGTCCATGTCCTGGCGCAGCTGGATGTAGTGGAAAATGGTGAAGCCGATGAATTCCACCGTGGTGAAGGCCATTTCCGAGGTGCGGATCCAGTAGTTGTCCACCTGATCGCGGTACACATCGAAGGCCACCGCCTTGTGCTCGCTTTCCTCGATGGCGTGCCACAACCACAGCGGCAGCATGCGCTCATCCATGCCTTCCAGGAATTCCGGCTCCTCGAGCATCAGTTCCGCCAGCATGGCGGTGAAGTGCTCCAGGGCGCAGGTCTTGGCCAGCTGCCGCTCCGGCGAGAACTTCTTGGCGATCCACTTCATGCCGTCATGGACATAGTCGTGCACCTTGCGGGTGGGCACGCCCTTGCTTTCCATGAAGGCGTTGAACTGCTCGTGTTCGTTGCCGTGGTGCGCTTCCTGACCGATGAAGCCCTTGACCCGCTCGCGCAGCTGCGGGTCGGCGATGTTCTTCTGGTAATGGCGTACGGAGCGCACGAAGAACCGTTCCCCCTCCGGGAAGGTGCAGGACAGCGCGGTCAGCAGCAGGGTCTTGAACTGATCGTGGTCGAACCAGTAGCGGGGGATGTCCGGATCGAAGGTGAAATCCATCCGGCGCGGTTGAATATGGCTCTTGTTAGTGCGTCGAATCGGGGCTTGAGCACTCATAGCGGCACCTGTCATGAAACTGCTCTTGATATGGTCCGCAATATGCGTTGACAGGCCCGTTTGGAGCCAGTGCAGGTCGTGCCATTTTCAAGCGCCATGACGGCCCAGACGGCACGGCGGCGATCATGCCGTGCCGCCGTCAGGGCGAATGCGGTAAGCCAGAGTGTACAGGACCGGCACCACGATCAAGGTAAGAACGGTGGCGAAACCCAAGCCGAACATGATCACCGCCGCCATCGACTTGAAGAAGGCATCGAACAGCAAGGGCACCATCCCCAGAATGGTGGTTACCGCGGCCATGCATACTGGCCTGACCCTGGTCACCGAGGCGTGAATCACGGCGTCCAGCGGTGCATTACCGGCATCCATCTCCAATTTGATCTGCTCAACCAGGACGATACCGTTCTTAACCAACATGCCGCTCAAACTGAGAAAGCCGAGTAACGCCATGAAACTGAACGGCGCATTGAACACCAAAAGACCGATGGTGACGCCGATGATCGCCAGCGGTACCGTGGCCCAGATCACTAATGGCTGACGCAGGCTGTCGAACAGAAGAATAGTGATGATGAACATGAAGAGATAACCCATCGGCACACTGGCGAATACCGCCTCCTGGGCATCCTTGGTGAGTTCGTACTCCCCACCCCAGCTCAGCTCATAGCCGCTCGGCAACGCCAATGCCTCGATCTCGGGACGAATACGCCGCAAGATCTGATCACCGGTTTCATCGCCGAGAATATCCGGCTCGGCCTGCACGGTAAGGGTGCGCTTCCGGTCCCGACGCATGATCAGGCCATCCTCGAGCTTTGTTTCAAACCCGGAAACCAGTTGCCGGATGGCGATGTAATCCTCGAATACCCTCGACCACACTTGCACCTGGTCCAGGTTATTCGCGCCAAGGCGCTCGACCTCCGGCGGGCGCACTATGATCGGAAGCAAATCCGCGCCGTCACGATAAAGCCCCACCTGAACACCGGAGAAGTTCATCGCCAGGGCCTGCTCCAGATCCTCACGACTGACGCCGGCGCGACGAGCCTCGGCCTGCTCGAAGCGCGGCACGATCACCTTCTCTCGCTCGCGCCAATCATGGCGAATGGCTTCCAGCCCGGGGTCCCTGTGCATGACCTCTTCCACCTTCACCGCCAAGCCGCGCAGGACGTCCGGGTCCGGCCCGGACAAACGCGCTTCAATGGTCGCGCTGGCGGAGGGCCCGATCATCAGACGCTTCATCTTGATGAAGGCCGAGGGGTGCTCCCCGGCCAGCCGTTCCTGGAGTTCCGCTATCACACCGTCGATGTTGTCGCGTTCATCCACCTCCACGATCAACTGCGCGTAGGAAGGGTAACGACGTTCCGGAAAATACGGCAGCATAAAGCGCTGCGCGCCCTGACCGATGGTGCTGGTCACCGACGTGACATGACCGGTCTTGAGCAATGAGGCTTCCAGCTTTTCCACGCCTTCCCGGGTGGCACGGATATCGCTGCCCTGGGGCAGCCAGTAGTCGAGCAGGAAAATAGGCGTGTTGGAGGGTGGGAAAAATGACTGTTTCACCAACCCGAAGCCCGCCACCGCCGCCACCAGCAATACGCACATGAATATCAGGGTCAGTACGCGGTGATGAATGGAGCGATGCAGCATCCCCCGATAAAGGCGAAAGAAACCGCCCTTATAGGGATCTTCTCCAGCGCTATCGCCATCCGCCTCCGCCACCCTGTCGCCGGAAAACAGCATATTGGCGAAAAAGGGGGTCAGGGTGATCGCCACCACCCAGCTCAACAGTAGCGACACCAAGAGCACCCAGAACAGGCTATTGGTGAACTCACCGGATGCGTCGCTGGAGAGGCCGATGGGTGCGAACGCGGTAATGGCGATGACCGTGGCGCCGAGCAACGGCCATGCGGTCTGACGGACAATCTCCGCCGCCGCCGCTACCTTGGTCAACCCACGCGTTATCCCCACCAGGATGCCCTCGGTGATAACGATGGCGTTGTCCACCAGCATCCCCAGAGCGATGATCAACGCCCCCAGGGAGATTCGCTGCAGCTCAATGCCCATCACCGCCATGGCAATAAAGGTACCGAGGATGGTCAGCAGCAGGATACCGCCCATCAGAACGCCGGAGCGCAGGCCCATGAACAGCAACAATACGCCGATGACGATCATCACCGCCTGGCCCAGATTCCACAGGAAAGCACTGACCGATTCATCCACTTCGGCGGGCTGATCGTAAACCGTCGACAGGTCCATCCCGGCGGGTTGCCGGTAGGAAAGCTCCGCGAGACGTTGGCGCACGCGCTCACCAACATCCACCACATTGACTCCCGGGGCGAAGGAAATACCCAGCGTCAATGCCGGCTTGCCACGATGCCGATAAAGATGATCCGGCACTTCCCTGTAACCGCGTTTGATCTCCGCCACGTCGCTCAAATAGACGAGTTGCTCCGCGCCAGGCTCGGAGATCAAAAGATCGCCCAGGTCCCGCACCGAAGTGAAAGCCCCGTCCGGGCTGATCCGAAGCTGCTCGTCATCGACCCGGACCTTCCCGGCGGGATTGACCGTGTTCTGTGTATCCAGCAGGGAGAAAATCCGCTCCGGGCTAATCCCCAGATTGGCCATGTGATTCCGCGACAGCTCGAGAAAAACCTGTTCCTGACGCTGACCGGCGACCTGCACACGCCCCACGCCCTCGACCAGCACCAGCTCCCGGGTCAGTACGTCGGCGTAATTCTTAAGGTCCTGATAGGCGTAGCCATCGCCGGTGAGCGCCAACAGAATGCCGTAGACGTCGCCAAAATCGTCGAGTACCTGAATGCCTCCGGCTCCCGGGGGCAACCTCGGCTGAATGTCATGCGTCTTACGACGCAGCTCGTCCCAAATCTGCTTGAGATCCTTTTCCCGATAGATCGGTTTCATTTCCACGGTGATCTGGGACAGACCGGCACTCGATATGGAAGTAACGTAATCCACGTAGGGAAGGCTCTGGATCTCCTTTTCCACGGGCAGGGTGACTTCCTCTTCCACCTCCAGGGCGGACGCGCCCGGGTATTCGGTATTGACCAGCGCGGTCTTCAACGTGAATTCCGGGTCTTCCAATTGCCCCAGTCGCGTAAAACTGACCAGGCCGCCGACCAGCAACACCACCGCGAACAGCCAGCTTACGACCCGATGCCGGACAGCGTACTCGGCGATACCCATCACAGGCCCCGCTCGCGAGTCAGCTCACGCACCGCCTGTCCCTCCTCCAGGCGATGCACACCGGCACTTACTACCCGATCACCCGGCTCCAACCCCTTGACGATTTCCACCCCGGAACCGGTCACCGCCCCCAGCGTCACGGTTTCCGCATGCACGGTCCCGGCCTCCGGGTCCAGGCGCCAGACCCGGGCCCCTTCCTTTCCGTCCTGATTGAAAATCGCACCCACCGGCACCCGGGCCCGTGGCCGCTTTGGACCGTTCAACTGCTCTTCGTCAACCCGGACTTCCGCGCTCATGCCAGGCAGGACCGCCAGTACCTCGGGGGTGGGCAAGGTGACGACCACGGAGTAGGCCTGGGTGGAACCGGAGCGAGCCTCATGCTCACGGTAGACGGCGGGAAAACGTTGCTCCGGCAAGGCCGGAAAGATCACCTCGGCCCGGAAAGTCCGGTCCAGCGGCGCCATGCGGGAAATGAAGCTTTGCGAAACGGAAAACCGCACATCAATGGTAGCGCTGCTCTGCAGATTCATGACCGGCTCTTGAGCCTGCACGAATTGATGGTTTTCCTGCTCGGTGCTCGCCACGACACCATCATAAGGAGCGAGCAGGCGGGTGTATGAGAGGTTGTCCCGCGCCAACTTGAATGCCGCCCGGGCCTGATGATAACGGCTCAACAACTCATCCAGTTCGGATTCCGCGATCACTCCCCGTTCCGCCAGAACGCGGCCACGTTGGTAATTCTTCTCCGCCAGCTCGGCATCCGCCTGGCTTCTGTCCAATTCATTCTGGAAATCCCGCGGATCCAGGCGAGCCAGCAACTGCCCCTCCTCGACACGCTGGCCATCCTTCACCGGCAGTTCCACCAACTGGCCTGAAACACGAAACGCCAGCTGGGAGCGTTCCGTGGCCATCACGCGGCCAGGATAACGGCGCCCGCCATCGTCACCCCTGTCCACGGTGACGAGCTTCACTGGTACCGGCCCGTCCTTGGCTTTCGACGCCGGCTCCCCACATCCCACCAGGCCCAGCATCATCAGTGCCGCGCCCCCTATTATCCCTATTATCCTTTTCATCACTGTCTGCCTTTTCCTGGCGACCCAATACGGGCTGTATACCGAACAAACAAAACCGGAGAGTACAATAAATACCAGGAAGGGTCGAGGACAAGACCGGGAGAGGAGGAGAGAGAGAAAAACAAAGGCCGGCGGAGCGCCGGCCGAAAATGTCGAAGGGGGTCTTGATATGTCCCTCGTGTCAGTCGCCCAGGTGGGCGGACAGCATCCAGGCCGCTTTTTCGTGAATCTCGATGCGGTCGCTGGCGATCGCCGCGCTGCCTTCGTCCTCATGCTCGCCGGCCAGCCTGAGCACCTTGTTGGCCCGTTCGGCCACGGTGCGATGATCGGCGGTCAGCGTCTTCAGCATTTCGGTGGCGTCCGGGTTGCCTTCGGCGTCCTTGACGGTGGACAGCTTGGCGAAATCGGCGTAACTGCCCGGCGCTTTCTCGCCCAGGGCGCGGATGCGCTCGGCGATGGTGTCCACCGCGGTGGCCAATTCCGTGTACTGCTCCTCGAACAGAAGATGCAGGCCGTGGAACATGGGGCCGGTGACGTTCCAGTGATAGTTGTGGGTCTTCAAGTACAGGGTGTAGCTTTCGGCGAGCAGCTTGCTCAGTTCCTGGGCCACTTCTTTGCTGTGTTCAATCATTGCCTTACCTCCTTGAGAGCCGTGAAAGGGTTCTCCATAGGATGCCCCCTTTTTCCGTTTTCACAAGCTGAGCGGAATCAAACCCGGCTCGCTTTCGCCCGTGACGGCGCTTCGTGCTCGTATGACCCCAAGACTAGTGGCCATCGGCGGTGCCGGCGAACAGATTCTGCGAATCACGACCATAGAAGCGAACAATCCATCTTTTACCCTCCATAGACACAGCAATTTGGCGACCGATCACGCCAGCGCATCACCGCCCTTTACAAGGGACCTCGGCTGTCGCCATGATGCCGCTTCGGGGACCCCCTCGGGCAACCATCCAAGGAGCCATCATGGCCTCACGGCACGACGCCGCGACGGCGGACTATTCTCTGCTGGAAGAGTTTCTCAACAGCCTCACCCATGGTCTGGGCCTGGTGCTCAGCCTGGTGGGCACGGCGGTCCTGGTGGTGGCGGCGAGCCTGCTCGGCGACCCTTGGAAAATCGTCAGCTTCAGTGTCTTCGGCGCCACCCTGGCGCTGCTCTACGCCGCCAGCATGCTCTATCACGGCAGCCGGCGGCCGCGCCTGCGGGCGGTCTACAAGATGCTGGATCACTGCGCCATCTTCGCCCTGATCGCGGGCACCTACACCCCCTTTCTGCTGGT
Organism: Alloalcanivorax profundimaris; assembly: GCF_015265435.1. Taxonomy (GTDB): domain Bacteria; phylum Pseudomonadota; class Gammaproteobacteria; order Pseudomonadales; family Alcanivoracaceae; genus Alloalcanivorax; species Alloalcanivorax profundimaris. The sequence goes on from NZ_JABJWH010000036.1 coordinate 167,052, forward strand.
CAACATGCGCGGCCCGGTGGGCTGGACCCTGTTCGGTGTGATCTGGGGGCTGGCCGCCACCGGCATCATCCTGAAGCTGGTATTTGGCAACCGCTACAAGCTCGCCCGGGTGGCGATCTACCTGGCCATGGGCTGGCTGGTGCTGTTCGCCTCCGGGGAACTGGTGGACAGCATCGACCCGCTGGGCTTCTGGCTGCTCCTGGCCGGCGGCATCACCTACACCGCCGGGGTGATCTTCTACCTGGCCGACCGCATCCCCTATAACCACGCCATCTGGCACCTGTTCGTGGTGGGCGGCAGCGCCTGCCATTTCGCCGCGGTCTACTTCAGCGTCCTGCCGGCCTGAAACCCCTCCGATCCGCGCACGGTCCGGGCTTGCCTTTTTATTATATAAATAAATATAATATTTTTACTTCAAACGTTGAGCCCACCCCATGCCCGAGATCACCGCCCCCACCCTGACGGACGCCGACCTGGCCGCCCTGCGCGACGGCGCCGGCGCCGGCGCCGCCTGCGGCTTTCTGCGTGCCCTCGCCCACGAAGACCGCCTGATGCTGCTGTGCCAGCTCAGCCAGGGCGAGTGCTCGGTGCGGGAACTGGAGGCCCGGGTCGGCCTGGGCCAGCCCAGCCTGTCCCAACAGCTGGGCATCCTGCGCCGTCAGGAGCTGGTGGTCAGCCGCGCCGAGGGGCGCCGGCGCCTGTACCGGGTGGCCGATGCGCGCGTGCTGACCCTGCTGCAAACCCTGCACGGCCTGTTTTGTCCGAACCGGGAGACCGACCGATGACCGTGGACTGGACCGCTTTCACCCCCTGGACCGCCCTGGCCGGCGGCCTGATGATCGGCGTCGCCGCCTCCGCCCTATGGCTACTGATGGGCCGCATCGCCGGCATCAGCGGCATCCTGGGCGGCGTGCTGGCGCCACAGTCCGGCGATCTGGGCTGGCGGCTGGCGTTCCTCGCCGGCCTGCTGGTTTCCCCGTGGCTGTACTTCCTGGCCGCCGGCCCGGCGCCCCTGGAGGTGAACGCGTCCACGCCGGTGCTGATCGTCGCCGGCCTGCTGGTGGGCTACGGCACCCGGCTCGGGTCCGGCTGCACCAGCGGCCATGGCGTGTGCGGCCTGTCGCGGTTGTCTCCCCGCTCCCTGGTGGCCACGCTGCTGTTCATGGGCGCCGGGTTCCTGACCGTCTATGTGACGCGGCATCTGCTGGGAGGTGCGTGATGAACCGCTTGGTGGCGTTTCTGGTGGGGCTGGTGTTCGGCCTTGGACTGCTGGTGTCGCAGCTGGCCAACCCGGCCAAGGTGCTGGCGTTCCTGGATCTGGCCGGTGCCTGGGATCCCTCCCTGGCGCTGGTGATGGGCGGCGCCGTGGCGGTGGGCATGGTGGCGTTCACGGTGTCGCGGCGGTGGCGCCGGTCCCTGCTCGGCGAACCGCTGCGCTGGCCCGGCGCCAACCGGCCGGATCGGCCACTGGTGATCGGCGCCTTGCTGTTCGGCGCCGGCTGGGGGCTGGCGGGCTTCTGCCCGGGCCCGGCCCTGGTGGCCGCCGGCGCTGGCCATGGCCAGGCGCTGCTGTTCGTGGCCGCCATGCTGGCGGGCATGGGGCTGTTCCGCCTGACCCGCCGCTGAACGGCGGTTACAACAGCGCTTCGATGTCGTCGGCGATCTTTTCCGGCTTGTCCTTGGGCGCGTAGCGCCGCACCACCCGGCCATCCCGGTCCACCAGGAATTTGGTGAAGTTCCATTTGATCGCCTCGGTGCCGAGCACGCCGGGGGCCTCCGCCTTGAGAAAGCGGAACAGGGGGTGGGCGTCGTCCCCGTTCACATCGATCTTGTCGAACATGGGGAAACCGACGCCGTAGTTCTTTTCACAGAAGGCGCCGATCTCGCCAGCGCCGCCGGGCTCCTGATGGCCGAACTGGTTGCAGGGAAACCCGAGGACCTCCAGGCCGCGATCGGCGAAATTGTCGTACAGCTTCTGCAGGCCCTGGTACTGGGGCGTGAAACCGCACTTGCTGGCGGTGTTGACGATCAACAGCACCTTGCCCCGGAAATCGGCGAGGTTTTTCTCCTCGCCGTCCAGGGTGCGGGCCTGAAAGTCGTAAATGCTCATGGGGCGCCTCCCTCCTGAGTGAAGGTCGAACGGCGCCCCGGATCAGCGGCGCGCCGAAAAGCAGCGCGCCAGCAGGGCGTCGTTCAATTCCTGATAGGTGAATGACTCGGCCGTCTCGTTGTTCAGCGTCACCGTCACGATACCGGCATTCCCATCATATTCCACCTGGGCGGTGTTGCCCGCCTGGTCTTCCATGGTCAGCCCGCCGGAAACGATGGACTGGGTGTCACCGGGCACGAACAGAGACACGTCCTTGTCGCGCTCCTGGTCCACGGTCAAGCCATCGGTGCTGACCTGATAGCGACCGACCGGGCAATCGCCGCCGATGGGCTGGCCGTCACTGTCCAGGAAACGTCGGCCGAACACGCCGCTGTATTGCTCTTCCCGGTACTCGGAGGCGGAACGGTCATTGATCGCGTCATAGCGCATCACGAAGCGGTCGTTGGCGCTGGTGCCGGTCTGCAGATCGTAGCCGATCCCGTCACTGCCGCCGCTGCGGATGCGGCTCACCTGGTACAGCTCGGTGGCGCCGCCGCCATCGCCCAGCTGGCTGTCCTGGGCGGTGCCCCGCCGTATCTCGATATGGCCATCCCAGTACCGGGACCAGTCCATAACGGGACCGTTTTCGGTGTTCAGAACCGCGGTATAGGGGTCGTCCAGGCTGACGCCGGAGAGCTCATAGGCCACGAACTCATCGGCATTGGCGGGATCGGCGTTCACCGGGTAGCCGATGCGGCGCTCGCCCTCGGTGTGTGTCTCCAGGGATTCGGACGGATCGGACAGGTCGCCTTCCTGGCAGCCCTGTTCATCGGTGGTGACCACATCGAAAAGACCACCGGTGTAGGGTGATCCCAGGTCCTCATCAGCACGGCCGAGAAAAACCACCTGGCCACCGTCGGAGCAGTCCCGGGTCCGCACTACCCGACTCTCCTCCACATCACCGCCCAGCATGCCGAACAGCGACAGCCCGGCGGCGGTCATGCCCACGGTGCTGCCGTAGACGGAACCCGGCGCCAGCAGGGCCACGGTTTCCGCGCTGTCGAAGGTGGCGGGGGACACTTCGGAGAGCGAGCGCGGCAGGGTGTCGCCGCCGTCTCCGCCACCGCCGCTGCCGCCACAGGCGGCCAGCACGCCGGCCAGGGCGAGGGTGATACCGGCCCGGGCCGGTGCGCGGTCAAACCGAATCCGTTTCATCGTCTTGATCTCCTTGGGGCTGGGTTGCGCCGTCGCCGGTGGGGGCCGGCTCCGACGGAGGCGTCGCCGTTTCGGCGTCCGCCTGGGGGGTGGGGGCCGGCGCGGGCCGTTGTTCCAGGATCAGATCCACCCGGCGCCAGTGGCGGCCGTCCTCGCCCGGCGGCGGCACCTGGACCTGGCCGCCGTGGTTGGCGACCCGGTCGCCGGCGTCGGCGTGGTCGGCGAGCCAGGTGGCCACCCGGTCGGCCCGTTCCCGGGCCAGCCGGCGATTGCTGTCGCGGCCGTTTTCGGTGGCGGCGTCACCGGCGCCATCGGCGTAGCCGGTGACCGCGGCCTGGAGGTCGTCCTGTTCGCGCAGGGCGGTGGCCACGCGGTCCACGCGCAGCAGATCGGCCAGGCTCAGGCGGCTGTCGTTGAGCGCGAAGAACAGTTGCTGCTCACCGGGTTCGGCGGCCAGGGTGAGTACCCGGGTGAGGCGCGCGTTCTCCAGGCTCACCGCCACGCTGCGCGGCAGGTCATCCACTTCGTTGACGTACACCGCCACGTAGTCGCCTCGCTCCGCCTGCTTGCCCTTGTGGGCCAGCAGGTAATGCTGGCTGCCGCTTTCGCCGATCACCCCCTGGCCCAACATCAGCCGCCAGCCGGGAGCATCACCGCACTCATCGCGGTGGCACTCGAAAGCGATCCGGTAGCCGGCGCCGGTGAGCCGGGCACGGTAGTGCTCGATGATGCTCAGATCGCTGTCGGCGGGGGGATGATCGAGCACCACCCGACGCATCCGTCCGACCAGGTGAACTTCGCCACCGGAGGCATAGCCCTGGCGCGTCTCATTGTCCAGATAGCGTATCGGCGAACTTGGCAGCTCGATGTTGATCCGCGACTGGTAGGTGCGCGCCATCACCGTTTCATGGTCGAACAGGGCCGGCACCTGCAGCGCCTTCACGGCACCGGCCAGAGCCATCAACGCCAAAGCCGACGAAATTCGCTTGATCATGCTTTACCTCAGATTCTTGCAGTTGGTGTTTCTCAGCAGGTTGCCTTCGCAGCGCACCGGCGTTTGCATGCGCACCACGGCGTGGCTGGACAGGGGAAAGTAGTAACCGCCTTCGGCGGCGCGCATCAGGCTGCAGCGGCGCCAGTCCCCGGAGTTGATCAGGCCGCTGACATTGACCGCTTCCCAAATCAGCTTGTTGATCCCCGGCACCTTCATTTCCTGGCACCAGACCGTGCGCACCTTGAGCAGGTTGGCGTCCTGCACGTTGATCTTGCGGCCATTCACATCCACCTGGGTGGACGGGCGCTCCGACAGATTGTCGTTGGGGATTTCGTAGTAGCGGGCGTCGGCCTCCACTTCCCGGTAGTCGCCGCCGTTGGGGCAGCCGCGCCGCCGGCAGTCGCTGGTAAGCCGCCAGGCCGGCCGCGACAGCTCGCGGAAGCCGGCGGCGGTGGGCGAAATTACTTCCACCTTGGCGATCGGGTGAGCGTCGACCCCGTAGAGACGGCCCAGCGCTTCGCGCCGGGCGGTGTAGGTCGCCAGGTTCGGCGATTCGCCGGGGGGCGCCGCGTACATCGTGGGCAGCATGCCGCGCACCAGCTCCTGCTTCATGTCGCTGGTGAAGGCGTTGTGCAGGCTGCCGGCGCGGGCGGCGCGGAAGGTGGCGTCATTCAGCGTGGCCTTGGCGCGGTACATCAGTCCGAGCTGCAGAATCGCCAGCAACAGGGGCACGCCCCAGGCGAAGGTGATCAGCATCTCCGCCAGGGCCTGGCCCCGTTGCGCGCGCCGGCGCATCATCACCGCTCCTCCGCCCGGTCGGCGGTGAGCGCGTCCACCAGCCGCTGGCGCAGGGCGCCGAGCCGGCGCTGATCGGCGGGCTGGTCGGCGAAGCGCTGCTCGGCATCGGCCAGGGTGCGCAGGGATTGGCGGGTGCGCACCAGCGCCAGGTTGTACCAGGCCCGGGCCTGGTCCGGGTCCAGTTCCAGGCAGCGCTCGTACATGGTGATGGCGGCATCCAGCTGGCCGCTGCGGGCGTAGATGTTGCCCAGGCGGAACCAGCCCTGGTAGAGCTCCGGGTTGTCGTTGACCAGCTCCCGGTAGTAAGCCTCCGCTTCCACGAACAGACCGTCCGTGTAGGCCTGCTCCGCGCGGCGCAGCTTGTTGGCGCTGTGTTCGCCGTCGATGTTCGAGGCGCTGGTGGCGCAGGCGCTAAGCAGCGCGGCCAGTATCAGCGTCGGCCACAATCTGTACATGGCTGTTCTCCTTGATTCCCAGGTCGGCGGCGGTACCGGCGGCCAGCTCCAGTACCGAGCGAGCGCGCCAGACAGTGGCGGTGCGCCAGGGCTTGAGCCCGGCGTGCACGCGCAGCACCCGGCCGTGCGCGTCGAGGAACACGGCGTCGATGGCGAAGCGCATGAAAAACATATGGATGGAACGACAGCGCGGAATCCACAGGGCGTCCTCCGGCGCCAGCCGAGCACGGCCGATCAGGCCCACCAGACGGCGCCGGTAATGCAGGGCGGCTTCGGCGCGCAGCGGCGTGGCGCGATCGTCCAGGTACACCCTCACCGGAACACCTCCCAGAGCTTCATGGCGATGGGGAAGCCGATGATCAGAAAGGTGGTGGGGAAGATGAACGCCACCAGCGGCAGGATCAGCTTCACCGGCGCCTGCATGGCCAGTTTCTCGGCGAGCTGGAAGCGTTCCGTGCGGCGCTGGTCCGCCTGGCCCTTGAGCACGTCGCCGATGCTGGCGCCGGTGCGCTCCGCCTGTACCACGGCGTTGACGAAGGTCTGCACCGCGTCCACGTCGACCCGTTCGGCCATCAGGCGCAGGGCATCGAAGCGGCCCATGCCGGCGCGGATGTCACGCATGACCTTGTTGAGCTCCGCCTTCATGGGCCCTTCCGGGCCCTTTTCCACGGAGTGGCGAATGGCGCCGGTGAAGTTGGCGCCGGCCTGGATGCTCATGGCCAGGTAATCGAGGAACACCGGCAGCTGGCGGAGGATTTCAATGCGCCGTTTCTTGCGTTTTTCCCGGGCGTTCAGATAGGGCAGCGCGAAGCCCAGCAGGCCCGCCAGGAACACCCAGAGCGGATCGCTGTGTTCCAGCATGGCCAGACACAGCCAGGTGCCCAGCATGAACAGCAGCGAGGACACCACCTGCAGCCCGAAGAACTGCTGGGCGTTCATCATGAAGCCCTGCCCGGATTGCGCCAGCAGCCGGTTGCCACGGGCAATCTGCTCCACCCGCATGAGGCTGCCCAGATAGTGGGCGAAGAATTCCACCAGCGGCCACACCAGGCGCAGCGTGAACGGCAGTGGGTCCATGAACTCGCGCTCGTCGCGCTCCACTTCCTTGCGCGCGCGGTTGAGCGCCAGAAACATCAGGATCAAGGCCACCGGCAGCAGACACACGGCGATCAGGGCGTAGAGGGCTCCGGACTCAAACATCGATGGACACTATCTTCTTGATGAACCAGAACCCGAGCAGCTCGAGCACCACGATCACCGCGCACACCGCCCAGCCGGCCATGGTGGTGAACAGCTTGTCCATGGCCTCCGGTTCGATCTGCGCGATGGCGAATCCCACCGCCAGGGGCAGCAGCGCCATCACATAGCCCTGGGCCTTGCCCATGGCGGTGAGCGCCTTGATCTTGCCTTCGATTTCCAGCTTGCGGCGCAGCGTTTCAGCCAACCTCGCCAGTACGTCCGCCAGGCTGCCGCCCACTTCCCGGGCGATCTTCATGCCGGCGGTGAGCATGCGCAGGTCCTCGCCGGGCATGCGCTCGAGCATATTGTCCAGGGCTTCGTTGAAGTCCACGCCCATCTTCAGCTCGCGCAGTAGCAGGCCGAATTCCTGGCGAATCGGCCCGGAGGATTCCTTCACCATCAGTTCCAGGGCGGATTGCAGGTTGGAGCCGGCGCGCAGCATGGAAGCCACCGAGGCCATGCTGTCCGGCAGGGCATAGCTGAAGCTGCGTTCGCGGCGCGCGCGCAGTACCGAATAGACCATGCGCGGGCAGGCGGCGAGCGCCGCCGCCACCAGCACGCTGACCAGCAGGTTGCCGGACACCGCCCAGATCAGAAACGCGGATACCACCAGAATGCCCAGGTTGAACAGGAACAGCTTCTGCGGATCGATGAAGATGAACAGATCCTTGAGGTTGGCCTCGGCGCTTTCCCGAAACCGCTCCTCGTAACGCACCGCCGCCTGGGTGAACAGGCGGTAGCCCATCAGCGCGAACAGAAACACGCTGACGGCCAGCAGCAATGCGAACAGCAGGATGCTAAAAGTCATGCGCCTCTTCCCGGTTACGGAACAGGTTCATGTCCACGTCGATGTGCCGCTCGCGCAGCTCCTCGACGAAATCCGGAATCGCGCCGGTGGCGACGAAATCGCCACGCACGCGGCCTTCCTGGTCATAGCCTTTTTGCTGGAAACGGTAGATTTCGGAGAGCTGGATCACGCCGCCCTCCAGGCCGGTGACCTCGGCCACGCTGGTGACCTTGCGGCTACCGCAGGCGAAGCGGGTCTGCTGGACGATGATGTCCACCGCCGAGGCGATCTGTTCGCGGATGGCGTGCACCGGCAGATCCATGCCCGACATCAGCACCAGTACCTCCAGGCGCGAAATGCAGTCCCGTGGCGAGTTCGAGTGAATCGTGGTCAGCGAGCCGTCGTGGCCGGTGTTCATGGCCTGCAGCATGTCCAGTGCCTCGCCGCCCCGGCACTCGCCCACCACGATGCGGTCCGGACGCATGCGCAGGCAGTTCTTCACCAGGTCGCGGATGCTGATGGCACCGCGCCCTTCCTGGTTGGCCGGGCGTGCTTCCAGGGACACCAGGTTGGGCTGATAGAGCTTCAGCTCCGCGGCGTCCTCCACGGTGATGATGCGTTCGCTGTCGGGAATGAAGTTGGAGAGCACGTTGAGCAAGGTGGTCTTGCCCGAGCCGGTGCCGCCGGAGATCACCACGTTCTTGCGACTGCGCACGGCCAGATCCAGGAACGCCACCATCTCGTCACTGAGCGAGCCGAAGCGGCGCATGTGCTCGGCGGTGAGACGCTCCTTCATGAATTTACGGATGGTGATGTTGGGGCCCTTGAGCGCCAGCGGCGGAATCACCGCGTTGACCCGGGAACCGTCCTTGAGGCGGGCGTCCACCATCGGCGAGCTTTCGTCGATGCGCCGGCCCAGGGGCGACACGATGCGCTCGATGGCGGAGATCACCGAGGTGTCGTCGGTGAAGGTCACGCGGGACTGATTGAGCCGGCCGTTTCGCTCGTAGTAGATCTCGTCGCGGGCGTTGACCATGATCTCGGAGATGCTTTCATCGGCCAGCAGCGGTTCCAGCGGGCCCAGCCCCACCGCTTCGGCGAGCACCTGGCGGGCCAGCTCCTCCTTGTCGATGTCCGCGTCGATGCCGTCCTGGTCACGGATGATCTTGTCGATGGCGCCGGCGGTGAACTGACGCAGCTCCTGGTCGCTCATGTCGGCCACGTTGACGCGGCGCAGGTCCATGTAGTCCACCAGCGAGCGACGGATACGCTCGCGCCAGTGGGTGACGCGGGCCTCGTGCTCCCGGGAGCGCGGCGTTTCATCCGGCTCATAGCGTTGGGAGCGCGGCTCGTCGTCGGCGGGCCCGGTCACCGCCGGGCCGTCGCCGGTGGCCGGCTTGCGCAACTCCGCGGGCGTATTGAGCAGACGGCAGTTGAGCCGGTAGTCGCTGATCTCGACCACGTCCTCTTCGTCCAGCGGACCGTACTCCTCCACCTTGCGGCCGTTCACGTTGGTGCCGGTGCGATGGCCCTGGTCGATCACGTAGAGACCGTCCTCGCGACACTGCAGACGCGCGTGGGAGCCGGCCACCTTCCAGCCCGCCATCGGCACCAGGCTTTCCTTGTCCTTGCCAAGCACGCACTCGCCGCGTTCGCAGGTGTAGCTGCCCACCAGGGTGCCCTTCTTGGTTTTGACCAGAACGCTGAACATCCGCCTACTCCATCAACAGGGCGTCGATTTCCATGTCCTTGCGGATCGACTCCACTTCGCCGCGCACCCGTTCCACCAGCTTCTGGTTGCTCTCTTCCTGGGCATCGACGATGCGCGGGGTGACCATGATCAGCACCTCGCTTTCATCGATGCGGTCCTCGGTGGAACTGAACAGCTTGCCGAGGATGGGAATGTCACCGAGGAACGGGACTTTCTGGGTTTGCTTGGCCAGGTTGCCGGACACCAGGCCGGAGATGACGATGGTGTCCTGGTCCTTGACGTTGATGGTGGTCAGGGCGCGGCGCACGAGCACGCCGGGCACGCCGTTCACCTGGGTGGACAGGTCGATGTTGCTGACCTCCGCTTCCACCGAGGCCTTGATGTCGTCGCCGGACACCACCGGAAGAATGTTGAGAATGATGCCGTACTCTCGGAAGGTGACGTCGATGAACCCGTCCTGGTTGATCACCGGAATCGGGTAGTCGCCACCGGAGCGGAACTCCGCCTCCTCGCCGCTGCGCGCCACCAGCCTCGGCGCCGAAAGAATGCGCGCGTCGCCCACTTCCGCCAGCGCTTCGATGGTGGAACCGATGCCGGTGGTGATGCCGAAGTACTGCTGGGTGTCGTAGCTGTCGAAATTGAAGTTGGCGTTCTCCAGGGCCTCGGAGATCTGACCGGGCAGCTCGTTCTCGGCGCTGCTGTAGACCCCGAAAATGGGGTTGGTGGTGGCCGCGGAGTGCACGCCATAGGCCGGCCCACCGATCTGGTCATCCCAGCGAATGCCCAGACGCTGCAGATCCTGGCGGCCGATCTCGACGATCTTCACGTCCATGCGCACCATCTCGGAAACCTCGAAGCCGTCGCCGCGCACCATGTTGATGGAGTTCGGCATCTCGTCGGTGAGTTCCTTGATGATGTCGATGAACTGCGGCTCCACGCGGCCCTTGAACACCACGTATTTGCCGACCTGCTCCACCTCCAGGCCCTGGAACAGGTTGGCGAGTTTCTTGGACACACTGAGCTGGCGGTCCACCGGCAGGCTGGAGACGGTGACTTCCAGCGTGTCCTTGCGGCCACCGCGCTTCCAGACCGATACATTGGACACCCCCTCGGCCACGCCGATCAGGAGCAGGGAGCCGTCGTCGAGTACCTTGTAATTGAGGACGCTGGGACTGCCCACCGCCACGCGGGTGATGGTGCCCATGGAAAAGGTGCGCGCTTCCCCGGCGTACAGATCCATATAGCGGGTGGCGGCGGTGGCCGTCGACGCCCACAGGCTGGCGGCCAGCAGTACCAGTACGATGCTACTTCTCATTGCTTTCACTCACCGTCTCCGTATCCCATGCGCCTTCCGCCAGCTGATAGACGCGCCCCTGGCCGGCGGCTTGTTTGTTCCAGTACCGGCGCTCCTGGTCGCCGGCGCGGTAGGTGTTGGCGTTCAGCTGCCCGTTGTTGGCCTCGCCGCCGGCGAGCACCTCGATCCCGTCGCGGCCCTGGGCCTGGCCGTAGTTGGCCACCTTCTCGTCGTCCGGGTGGCGCAGCAAAAAGCTCAGCTCGCCGGCGGCGCGGGCGCGCAGCATTTTCGCCACGTCTTCCACCGGCACCCCCACGGTGATCGACGAATAAGGCTGGCCGTCATCGCCGAAGCCCATGTCCGCCATGGTGCGCGGCCCGGTGGCCAGCACCGTGATGTTGTCGAGCAGCTTCTCCATGTAGAAAGCGCCGCCTTCGTCGACCACGCTGAGCAGGTCGATGTGGTCACCGGCCTGCAGCAGGTTCTCCGAGGAATCCACCGGGCTGGCATCCACGGTGATGGCGCGCTCGCCGGGGCGCAGCAGTTCCGAGAAGGAGCCCACGCCCTGCATGCCGGCGATGAACGCGGAGATCAGCGCGGTGCCTTCCTTCATGGGCATCTTCAGCCGCAGACCGGAGACGCCGTCGTACTGGTTGACGCTGATGGCGCCGGACGGCACGAATTCCCGGGGTATCTCGCGAATCGCCATGGTGCTGCCGTCCACCGGATCACCGGGGTAAAGATCCCGGGACGCCACCACGATCTGCACCGGCTCCTTCTGGCGGGCCAGTTCACTGCGGATCGAGGCCTCGCGGTTCTCCAGATAGGTGAGGCCCAGCCAGCCGGCGAGAACCGCCAGACCGATGGCCACCACCAGCATGATGATTGCGGTGTATTTCTTCATTCGTTCACGAACCCGTTAGCCAGGGACCGACATGGCCCAGATGTACGATTCTTGATTGGCCTGGAAGGCCTCCATCAGAAACCCGATGGCGCTTTGCCCGTCGAACACCGGCGCGAACAACGCGCCGACGACGAATACCGCGCCCACCACGTATTCCACGTAGGCCTGCCCGTTCTGACGCCTTTTCATCGGCGCACCTCCACGGTCATCACGTTGACCTCGCGGCCTTGCCGCTTGATGACGATGTCCATTTCCCGGTCGTCCTTGGCCAGGCTGATGCGCGCGCCGCGCCGGGACTGATCCAGGTTCTTGCGCACCGCCGTCCAGTGATGGCTGCGGTAATGATTCAGGTAGTAGTTGTAGTTGCTGCCCACCGAATGCTGATTGCGCAGGATCACCGTGCGCGACGGCCGGCCCGCGTCCTCGGCGGTGATGTCGCTGATCACCTGGCTGCGCGGCAGTGCCGGCACGCCTTCGCCGGGCGGCGCCGAGGTGCGCAGATCGGCGATGCGGCTGACGCCCACCTGGGCGTAGGTGGTGCCGGCCAGGTCGGTGATCTGCACCGTGGTGTAGTAATCACCCCGCAGGCTGCTCAGCACCCACCATTTGCCCTGGCGGGCTTCCTTGTGATCGCGGCCCTGTTCATCCCAGGCCTTGGTGTAGAAGCGTTTCAGCTGCTCCACGTCGCGCGGATAATTGAAGGTGAAGATACGCATGGCCACGCCGTTGAACACCATGCTGTCGGCCACCCACTCCCGTTTCACGCCGTCGGGCACAGGCACGTCCGGCCAGTCATCGGCCAGCGCCAGACCGGTGAGCAACAGCGTCATCACGAACAGAACAGGTTTCATGGTGGCTCCTAGCAAGCGTCCGGGGCGTCGGTGTTGCCGCGTTCATACGGCGCCAGGCGCTGGCAGGGGGCCACGCCCACATCCACCTTGCCGAGCTCGAAGTTGTCCGAATCCAGGTCGTCGAACACGAACCCGACAATGTCCTGCACGGTTCGGATCACACCATTGTCGAGCAGGGAGGTGGGCACCATGCGCCGAATGCTTTCCCGAGCCATCTGTGGCGAACCGGCGTTCCAGGCGTCGTCGAGCAACACGTAGCGGGTCTTGAGGGACAGCGGTTCCACGGGCAGGAAATCCGAATCGGGCTTGAGCAAGGCCACCTCCACGGAGGCCTGACGATAGCCGTCGTCCTGAAGCTTGAGCGCGTCGGCGGCCATGCCATTGAGCCGCCCGAGAATGCCGCTGGCCGCCACCGCGCTGGTGCTCACCTGCACGCCGGAATTGCTTTCACCAAGGTCGGCGAGCATCACTTCCCGGCCACCGCCCTCGCCGTAGGTGGTGTAGGCCATGGTGTCCAGGGGCTGGTTTTCCTGGTCGGTCTTATCATGCTGGGAATCGATCAGGCTCTCGGCGCGGGCGAATACCCGGTTGCGCACTTCCCAGCCCAGTTCCTGGTCACCCTTGGTGATCGAATTATCGTCCCACACGGTTTTTTCCCAGGCGGAATAGCGCGACGCTTCCTGGGCACGGAACTTCATGTCGCCAGTTTTCGCCAGGAAACTCAGGGCGATGAAGGTGGGCACCAGGATGAACAGGGAAGCGACCAGAAACCCCGCCATGGACTGGCCCCTTTGACGTGCCGCCTTCATAGCCCCAGCTCTCCCAGCGCCAGCATTCGTTCACCGGTGGAGAGCGCCGCCAGCGACGGCTGCCAGTAAGGGTTGTAGAGACTACCGTATTCCCGGCGCCCGTCGCGGCGCGGAAACAGATCGTTGGGGTAGTGGAATTCCACCCGTGCCTTGGAGATCGACGCCATGCGGCCATTCAGGAAGTCCTGCTCGCCGCCGAACTTCATGCGATCGCGGGCGCCGGTAACATCCGAGGCGGTCTTGACCCCTTCATTGCCGCCGGGCTTGGTGAGGGTGATGATGATGCCCGGGCCCTCGTTCAGCACACCGTCCTTCTTCAGCGCGCTGAAGCGGCGCATGCCCTGGTAGTTGTGCTGCACTCCGGACCGGCGGTATTCGGCGGCGGCGAGCCGGGAAGCGCGGCTGTTGTCATCCCAGTAATCGTTGCCGTCGTGAATGTCCCGGAAACGATAGAGCCTGCGGGTGTTCGACGGCGCGCTTTGCGAACCCGCCCAGCCCACCGGTATCTCTTCATGCTTCCTGCCGAACGGCGTCAGCATCCAGGTGTGCACCGACAGCGTGTCGATGGCGGACCAGGTGTAATAGGGTCCCTGGTTATCGCGGCGGCGCGCCAGTTCGGTGCCACCGCGCTTTTTGATTTCCACCTTGAAGAAGCCCAGCACATCCACCACCGGGAGATCGCTTCGGCGTTCGGTGGTGAAATTGTCGCGGCTATCCAGGAGGATGTTCCGAAACTCGTCACTGCGGGCGCGATCGTCCGGATTCCCGCGCCGGCCGCGATACGGGTAGGCGCGGTCCGGGTTATAGCGCCCCACCATATCGGCGTGGGCACGGGCGAACGAGGCCAGGGAGGTGATCGTGTAGGCGGTGTCCACCTGCGCGTCGTTCTTTTCAACCACGTCCTCGAACACCTGCTGGGCGAGAGCCAGGGTTTCCACGTGGGCGAAATCCTGAAGGCCCGCCAGCACCCGGATCGCCTGGTCGAGGCCGGCGACCGCGAAGCGCATGGCGCGCTCGATGGCGCTGGCGCTGCGATCAAGAATTTTTTCCAGCGCCGTCATGACCTGGCCGAGATAGGGAATCCATTTGGTCACCAGCGAAATATTGCGCGTGGTGTTGTGCAGCCAGCGCGTCCAGCTGACCAGGGTGACGCCCTGGGCCACCGCCACGTGGTTGGCGATCATGGCACGGTTGGCGTAGGCCTGGATGTTCAGGTTGCGCGCTTCCACCGCCGCCACGCTGTAGGCAGCCGCGTCGGCGGTGGATTGCAGGCGGGTTTTTTCGTTGCTGACGTTATAGGCGTCGTGGACGAAGTAGACCGCGGCGGTTACCGCGAACAACATCACGAGCACATAGACAGTCATCTGCCCACGCTGATGATGGCGTTTCATGATTTCCCCCAGCGGCAATGAAGAAGGCGTGCCCGGAGCGGGCACGCCGGTGTGCCGTTACTTGCGGTTGCCGTCGCCGTAGTTGCTCAGGTCCTTCTCCTCGCCGGCCTGGGAGGCGGCGTCGCCGGCGGCCTGCTGCGCGTTGCTGACCTGCTGGCTGCTGTCCTGGCCGGACATTTCCTGGGCCAGACCGGCGGTCTGGTTGCGCAGGGTGTCGCCGAACAGACGGTAAACGCCGATGGCGGCCACCGCGATCAGTGCCACGATGATGATGTACTCGGTCATGCCCTGGCCGAGTTGGCGGTTGCGAAGTTTCATAATCCCCTCTCTTTTGGATCGTTGAGAATCACCGGCCAGCCGGCGGTGAAAAGGCTGCTTTTCAAGCGCCGAGGCGCTTACTCTCCTGCCAGACGAAGGTAGGCGTCCTGCAAATTAGCCATGCCCTCGCGGATCGCGGCTTCCCCCTCCGGGTAGGTTCCGTGGAACCAGTCCAGGCGGATGTCGGCCGCGTCGATGTACCAGCGCGCGTGTGCCGTCGCGGCGGCGCCCAGGTACGCCGGCAGTTCCTGTCGGTAGCGTCGCGCTTCGGCGTCGTCCGCCGGCCTGTGCTCCGCCACCAGCCGGGCCAGCCCCGGCACGTCATCCGCGGCGTCCGCTTTCATCAGCGCGGCCACGTTAAGAAGAAGTCGATTGCGATCGTGATGGCCTTCACTGACGCCATCGGCACCGGAGCGGCCCAGATACTCGCCGCGATGTTCGATGTAGTCGTGGTTGGCCTGTTGATAGAGCCGCTCGCGCGCCTCGGCCATGGCGAGATTCAGGGACCGGAGGACCAGCCGGGATTCGGTATGCTGGTAAGCGTGGTTGGCGGCGCGCTTGTTCTCGCCGCAGCCGCTCTCGAAAAAGAATTGGTCTTCGTCGGCGTCATAGGCGATCTCGACGTCGTCCGGCAGCGCTTTCTTGCCGGTGCCGTCATCGAGCCAGCCCGGTTCCTTGGTAAGCTGGGCGCGCCATTCATACAGGGGCAAGCCGTCGGACGCGGTCTCGATGGTGCTGTAATCGTCGCTCCAGGAGGGGCCCACCACCAGGTCATCGACGGCGGCGTAGCGAGGTTCTTGCTCGCCACCTCGCACCAGGAGGCGGTAGTTGCTGCTTTTGTCCGTCGCGGTGAGGTCCAGCGAAGCCGGCCCCAGACCATTGCATCGTTGCGCGACCTGATAGCCGCCGCGCGGTTGATCGATACCGCCGCCTTCGGCCTCCGCCGACGCGTCCGTGGCGTTGTCACAGCCGACGATCGCCAACAGGGCGACACAAATTGTCCATGGCCGATACATCGTAAGGTCCCTCCATCCTCGCGGGAGGGACCTTAGATAAGCATTGCAATCCTTTCCATTAACTAACGATGACCGTCCCCTTTTTTTTTAACCAGGTCACAACTCGTCATTCTGAAATTGGAACCAGTTAGCGTTCGCCGTGAGAAATGGCCAGTGAACGCTTTCGGTGCGCGAACGGTCCCGCGCACCAGGTTCGAGCGGTCGGCGTTTTTATTCTTCAGGAAATAGTGCTAGGGAGCCTCTGAATAACGCCTTGCGTACTCAGGCTTACAGGCTGGCTCACAATCAAGGCGCCCTTTTGAAGGCAGGCTGGTTGCCTGTCGAAAAAGGGGAACGCTGAGTGTGGGCCAGCCTGTAAGCCCCGCAGGGCGCGGCCTGAAGTGCACAGCCGCCGCGCCTTGCCTCTTGGAAAGGGAGCCACCCTGTCCGTCGAGACAAGACACGGCGTCTGCGCACTTCAGGCCACGCTGAGCACGTAAGGCGTTATTCAGAGGCTCCCTAGGCGCCATCGCATTCTTGCCGGTATTTATTCTCATACCGTGCTTCGGCGCGATCAAACGCGTCCATGTCCATGGTTTCCAGGGGCGCGTCGGAATCCGCGTTGGCCACCACTTCATGCATGCCGCTCAGGGCCTCTTCCATGGCGGGGACCTGATCGCCGGCCGACTCGAGCTTCGCCAGGGTTTCATTCAGATTGCCCATCCCGGCCAACGCCAGTTGCATGTCGGAGACCGCCTTAGTGACCTTCATGCAATCAACTCGGTCCGCGGCCTGGGCGGTCAGCGGCCCTGCCAGCCCCATCAGAAAACACGTCACGATGCCTGTTCTTTTCACGGGTTTCTCCTCGCGGGTTCAGTGAAACGGTAACCGGGGGAACCCTATCATCCCCACCGTGGCCGGCCGGCCCGGTCAAACCGGAAAACGTGACCCGGTGCTCACAACATGACGCCCCACGCGCCGCTCCATGGTTCCGGCTTATGGCACGCGGTTACACTTGGGCACGGTTTTTTAGTTGATTAAGGATGGACCATGAAGAAAACCAGCATCATTCTCGGCCTGGCGCTGACCGCGCTGGGTAGCCAGGCGATGGCCGCCGACTTGAAGCCCGGGGAATGGGAAATCAAGCGCACGATCACCAGCGAGCCGGCGCCGCCGGGCATGGACAAGGAAGCCACCTACACCCGCTGCCTGACCGCCAAGGAAGCGGACAACATCGAGCGAACCACCCGCCAGGCGTCACTGCGCAATGGCTGCGAAAGCCCGGAGATGGATTGGGACGGGGATACCCTGGAATGGACCACCCGGTGTCAGGCGGGAGAGCGCAGCCTCGATTCCAGCGGCGCGATGACGCTGGAGGATGACGAGCACTACACTTCGAGGATGACCACCCGCGCGCAGGGCGAGCAGCCTCTGACGATCGAGGAAGAGGCCCGCTGGGCGGGCCCCTGCGATTCCTGATCGCGGTTTCTACTCGGCGTAGAGCACTTCCACCACCGCTTCGGCGGTGACCTGGCTGGAGGGCGGGTTCTGGCCGGTGACCAGGCGCCCGTCGGTGACCGCCTGGGGCTCGAACTTGCCCTTGTTATGCAGCTCGGCGCCGAGTTCGGCGAGCCGTGTCTCCAGCAGGAAGGGCATCACTTCCTCGAGCCCCACCTCGCGTTCTTCCTCGTTGGTGAAACAGGCCACCTGGCGGTCCTTCACCAGCGGCACGCCGTTCTCGTCGCGGGCGCCCACCAGCGCCGCCGGCCCGTGGCACACGGCGCTGACCACGCCGCCCTGGGCCCAGGTGCGTTCCAGCACGCCGGCCACCAGCGGATTGTCGGGCATGTCGAACATGGCGCCGTGGCCGCCGGGCACGAATACGCCAACGAAGCCGTCTTCCCAGATTTCCTCCAGGGGCCGGGTGTTCTCCAGCTCGGCGATGGCTTCCTTCCAGGCTTCCTTCTGCTCGTCGTCGGGCACGGAGCGCGGATCGATGGGCACCTTGCCGCCGGAGGGGCTGGCCACCCGCACCGGAATGTTGTTGTCCTTGAACACCTTGTAGGGCACCGCGAATTCCTCCAGCCACAGGCCGGTCTGCTGGCCCTGGCCCATTTGCGATGCACTGGTCACCAACATCAAAAGGGGTTTGTCCAGATTCATAGTGACTCCTTCACTCTCCCGGGTTCGGTTTGCCCCTTTCGGGGTTTGAGATTTCGCTTGACGCTGACAGGTTCGGCATCAAGATGGGATCAATACACGCAGCCCTGGGGGCACGGGCCCTCTTTTCAACGCACGGTGACCATGAACTGGGAACAACTGCTGAACAAGGCGCGGCTGGGCCAGCGCGACGCCAAGGACGAGACCGGCCGTACCGCCTTCCTGCGCGACCACGACAAGATCATCTTCTCCGGCGCGTTCCGGCGGCTGGCGCGCAAAACCCAGGTCCACCCGCTGGCCACCAACGACCATGTGCACAACCGCCTCACCCACTCCCTGGAAGTGTCCTGCGTGGGGCGCACCCTGGGCATCCGCGTGGGCGAGCGGCTGGCGCGCCTGGGGCACCTGCCGGAGAGCGTCAACCCCACCGACCTGGGCGACATCGTGCAGTCCGCCTGCCTGGCCCACGACATCGGCAACCCGCCGTTCGGCCACACCGGCGAGCGCGCCATCCGCGCCTGGTTCCAGGAACGCGGCCAGCGCTATCTGGAGCTGCTGACGCCGGCGCAGCAGTGCGACCTGATCTATTTCGAGGGCAATGCCCAGGGCTTTCGCATCCTCACCAAGAGTGAGTACCACCAGTACGACGACGGCATGCGGCTCACCTACGCCACCCTGGCCACCTTCCTGAAATACCCCTGGCTGTCCTCCCGGGCCGGCGAGGGCGGCGCCAAGCCGGGCAAGTACAGCGCCTTCCTGGCGGAGGCGGCGCCCTTCGAGGAGGTGTGCCGGGCCACCGGCCTGCGCGAACTGGCGCCGGGGCGCCACTGCCGGCACCCCCTGGCCTACCTGATGGAGGCGGCGGACGACTTCTGCTACGCCATCATCGATCTGGAAGACGGCCTGGAGATGGATCTGCTGCACTGGGACGAGGTCTACGCCCTGCTCTCCCCGGCGCTGCCGGACAACGCCGAGGTACGCCACCTGGTGCGCTCGGAGATGCGCGACGGCCGCAAGGCGGCGCTGCTGCGCGGCAAGATCATCGAGCGTTTCATCGAGGCCGGGGTGGAGGCCTTCGTGGTCAACCACCAGGCGCTGCTCGAGGGACGGATGGAAGGCGACCTGCTGCACCACTGCGAGCCGTCGGTTCACGACGTGGTGGAGAACGCCAAGCAACTGGCCCGGGGCAAGGTGTTCGAGCACCCGCGCAAGATCGAGCTGGAGATCGGTGCCTTCGAGGTGATGGGGGCGCTGCTCGACGGTCTGATCGAGGCGGCGCTGTCCCATGCCCGGGGCACCGCCCGCAATTACCGCCACGAGCGCATCATCGACCTGATCGGCCGCCACAGTTTCCCGGACGGCCTGGCGGAACTGGATGAGCGCGAGCGGGTATACCAGTGCATCATGCGGGCACTGGATTTCCTCTCCGGCATGACCGACAACTACGCCACCTACCTGGCCAAGCAGTTCTCCGGCATGGCCGAAACCCGCTACTGAACCCGGCGCAGAATGTCGTCCAGGGCGCGGTTGAACGCCTCCGGCATTTCCAGTTGCGGGAAGTGGCCGGCGCCGGGCAGGCGCTGCTCGTCCACCCGGCCGGCGCAGCGCCGATAGGAGGCGTCCGGGATCAGATCGCCGTTGATGGCCAGAATCGGCGCTTCCAGGGCCTGAAAGGCGGGTTCGGGGTCCCAGCGCAGCAGGTCCGACCACAGCGGCAGCATGCGCTCCGGGTCGGTTTCCTTCATGCCGTCGGCGAGGGCGTCCTTGGCGGCCCGTCGCATGCCGCTGGCGGCATTGGTGTCCACCAGCCGGTCCAGGGCGGACTCGAAATCCTCCTGGAAGCCTCGCTCGATGGCCGCGGCGTCGGCCTCGGCCAGATCGCCGTAGGGAATCACGAAGGTGTCCACGAGTACCACGGCCGCCACCGCCGACAACCGCGCGGCGGCCTCCATGGCCACGGCGCCGCCCATGGAATGTCCCACCAGCACCGTGCGCGCCGGCGCCCGCGCCGCCACCAGTTCCGCCACATCGGCGGCCAGGCCGGCCACGCTCCCGTCGCCGGCGGTATCGGCGGAATCCCCGTGGCCGGGCAGGTCCGGTGCCAGGCAATGGTACCGGCGCCCTTCCGCCCCCAGGAAACCGGCCCAGTGCTGGCGGCGACAGGTCCAGCCATGCAATAGCACCACCAGGTGGTCGCCGGAGCCGGTTTCCGAGGCTCGCAGCTCGCGCCCGTCGGACAGGGTGATGGTGGTTTCGATCATGCGGTTTCCCCCAAACATTCAATCATCAATGGCCCTTTCAGGGCGGATTAAAGGCGGTCTTCCCAGCGCCGCCCCCAGCCAGGTGGGATTCAGGGCGCGGCCATGCACAAACATTCTCACGGCGCCCCCTCCAATCCCGTGAAGGCCCGTTATCGGCGGGTGTCGGAACGTTAACCGGCGCCGCCGTCGCGTAGCGTTTTGCTATCCGGTTCTCGTGGCAAGGATGATTTTGTGACATAGTCGACATTGGGGGTACAAGGTTACATCGGGGATTCCATGGAAGCGTCAAAACTCCTTCCGTATAGCGGAGCGGCCTACGACGAACTGTTGGACACGCTCTACGCCACGCCGGTGGACCAGCAATGCTGGCCCGCTTTCCTGGAACAGCTGGTGCGCGTCAGCCGCTCCCGTTCGGCGCGCATGCTGGTGCTGGACCGGTCCGCCGAGCAGGTCACCTCCAGCGCCAAGATCAATATCGACGACGGCGCCCACCGCCAGTACGTGGATTACTTCGTCAACGCCTGCCCGTGGCGGCCGGAATTGCGCGAAAAGCCCCCCGGGCGCCTGTATTCCACCTACCTGGACTTTTCCTGCCGCCAGAAGCGGTTCTACGGCACCGAATTCTACAATGACTGGGCCCGCCAGTTGGATATTCACCACGGCGTGTGCGGCACCGTTTATCAAGGCGAGGACCACACCATCCAGTTGCTGGTGCAGCGCACCGACGGCCAGGGCCCCTACGACCAGCCGGACACCGACTGGTTCAACCATCTGGTGCCCCACGTACGCCGCGCCATTGAGCTGTGCCGCCACGGTGAACGGCTGCGCTGGCGCGGCGAAGCCGGCTCGGTGGCCGGCAGCCGGCCCTACGCCGTGGTGGGCGCGGCGGGCCGGGTGGACTATCTGTGCGAGCGGGCGCAAACCCTGATCGCCCACGAACCGGCGCTGATTCACCATCATGGCCGGCTGACCCTGCGCCCGGCCGGGCTGCGCGACCGCTTCCAGCAACTGCTCGACAGCGTGCTCGCCAGCGCCGGCCGGGGCTGGGGCCACGCCGGCGGCGCCCTGGCGGTGCCGCGCCTCGGAAAGCGGCCACTGGTGTGCGTGGTCAGCCCGCTGGCGCCGGAAGTGGCCCGCGCCCTGCTGCCCGGCGGCGGCCGGGCGCTGGTCTATTTCCACCTGCCGGAACAGGAGGGCCGGGTGGACGAAGCCCAGGTGGCCATGCTGTTCGATCTCACCCCGGCGGAAGCCCGCGTGGCCCGGGGCGTGGCGGAGGGCCGCGACCTGGCCTCCCTGGCCGGGGACCAGGGCGTCTCGGTGCAAACCGTGCGCGGCCAGCTCAAGGCGGTGTTCCGCAAGACCGGCACCTCGCGGCAGAACGAACTGGCCGCGCGCATCCTCAAATCACCGGCCCTGCGGCCCGCCGAACCGGCGCCGATCACCCTGGACCGGGTGCGCTAGCCGCCGTGCTCTTCCGCCAGATGGCGGCGGTTGCGCTCCCGGGTGTGGGCCACGATGGCCGGGTAATCACGCAGCAGTTCCGCCGCCGGCCGCGCCGGACGGGCGCATTCCAGGCAGGCCAGATGCTCCCGCTTTTCGACCACGAAGCGGTCCCGCGACTGGAACGGGCCGGTCACCGTCTGCCGCTTCTCGTCCTCCAGCCCCTCCGGTTCGGCGCCCCAGAATTCGCCGGTGATGCGGCCCGGCTCCACCTGGTAATGCACCAACCCGATGCCCACGAACTGCTTCGCGGACCAGCCCTGGGGACCGTCGTCGAACAGACGCACGGAAGCGCCGCCGGTGCCGCACAGCACCTGCACATAGCCCAGCGATGATTCGACCCCGTAGGCCATGGGTTTGGAGCGCTGATAAACGTGGTCGTGGCCCACCAGCAGCAGGTCCACGCCGTAGCGCAGCAGAATGTTTTCCTGCAGGGTGACCAGCGCGAAATTGGCCGGGCTGCGACCGTCCTGGTCGGTCCAGATCGGGTAATGCTGGACCAGCACGATGAAGTCGATTTCACCCCGCGCCCGCCGAGCGGCGGCCTTGGCCAGATCGATCTCCAGGTTCACCAGCTCCTCGGCCAGGGAAAAATCCTCGATCAACGCACCGGCGCTGCTGACGAAGAAATGCACCCGGTTGATGTCGAACCCGTAGTAGGTGCTGCCCGGATTGGGGTTCAGGTTGTCCAACAGCGGGTCCGGGTGGGTCAGCCGGCTCTTGAAGGCCTTGCCGGCGGTGAGCCCTTCGCCGTCCTTGGCCTCGTGGTTGCCCGCCGCCGCCATGGTCAGGGTACTGGCCAGCAACGGCTCCGCCAGATCGAACCACTGGTCCCACACCGGCTGGTCGCCATTGGCGTAGGACAGGTCGCCGGCCAGGATCAGCAGATCCCGCCGATGGCGCCGGCTCTCGTCGATAACGCGCCGGGCGCGCTCGTTGACGCCTACGTCGCCGTAGTGGATGAAGGTCCAGTTGTCCCGGGGGATGGCGTCGAGCCAGTAGACCCGGGACCAGCCACCCTGCTCGGACCCGACCCGGTAGCGGAACGGCTTGTCCGGGTCCAGCGCCGGGGCCATGGCCCGGTGGGTGCGGGCGTCCACGCCGAAGGTGTCCTCCGAGAAGGCGTACACCCATTTCAGCAGCGGCCGGCTCTGAATGCGCTCCTCGTCCCAGGGGCCGTCGGGCTGGTCGTACTCCAGCCGCTGGCGGGGTGCCTCGGCGCCGTCGGTGAACCAGGTCAGGGTGCGGGTCCGGTTACTGTTGTCCTGCACGCTGACGTGCAGCCCCCGGGGCGGATGGGTCGCCGGCCGGGGCTCCGGCGGGACCGGCGTCTCCGGGTCCGGCGTGGTGGGCCCGGGCGGCGCCGGGTCCGGGGCGTTCGGCGCCGGCGCGGCGGCGCCGTTGCCGCCGCCACCCCCGCCACAACCGGCCAGCACCACGGCGGAACCGGCCATGCCCTTCAACAGAAACCGGCGCCGTCGATTCAAGGCACCGGCAAACTCATCGTCACGCTGCATGATCGTGCTCCTTGGCGAAAAGCCGGGAGCATGGCCGCCGCTGATGTCGGTTCCCTGACAATACCCCGCCGCGACGGTGGGCTTTTGGTAGCGTTACGTGAAGGTCCGGTAAACGGTCCTACTCGATCAGGGGCAGGCGGTGTTCCAGGGTGGCCGCGCGCACCGCGTCGGGGATGCGGATTTCCGTGGCCAGGGGCAGGTGATCGGAGAGCCGGCAGTCGGTGAGCACGCGGGTGTGGCGCACTTCCAGCTCCGGCGAACGCAGGATGTGGTCGATGTGCCGGTCCGGGGCCCAGCTGGGGAAGGTGAACAGCTCGCCTTCCACGGGCACCAGGTCGAGCTCCGCCAGGGGCGACTGAGCCAGGTGCTCCAGCCGGCAATTGAAGTCCCCCATCACCACGGTGTAGCGATAGGGGCGCAGCAGGCGGCTCACGTAACCAAGCTGGGTGTTGCGCATCTTCTCGCCCAGGGCCAGGTGCACCACGGCCACCACCAGGGGCTGTATCGGATGGCCGAACTTGATCAGGATGGCGCCGCGACCGGGCAGGCCCGGCAGGGTGTGGTCCTCCACCGCGAACGGCGTGAGGCGGCTCAGGAAACCGTTGCTGAACTGGCCGAGGCGGCCCAGGTTACGGTTAAGCTGCTGGTGCCAGAACGGGAAGTCCGCCATCGAGGCCAGGTGCACCAGCTGGTTGACGTTGCGCGAGCGCAGGCTGCCACCGTCCACCTCCTGCAGGCCCACCACGTCGAAGTGGCGCACCACCTCGGCGATCTGCTCGATGGTTTCCACGCTGCGCGGATGCGCCACCAGATGCTTCCAGCTGCCGGTGAGGTACTCCCGGAAGCGGCGCGTACCGATGCCCGCCTGGATATTGAAACTGAGCAGCTTCAGGCTGTCCTCGGGCAGGGTCACCTCGCGCACCCGGCGGGTGCGGCGGTGCCCTTCCCGGGCCAGGGAAAAGCCCGCCGGGCGGGCCTTCCAGGATTGATAGGCGGTACGGGCGCGGTCCAGCAGCATGGACGCTCGGGCTCCGGTTACTGGCTCTCTTGCTCGACCAGGTAGTCGATCACGTCGAACATTTCCGCGTTGCTCTTGAGGCCATCACGCAGGATCAGGTACTTGCCGTTGACCACGAAGGACGGCACGCCACGGATCTGGTAGTCACGGGCCAGGGCATCGGCCTGACGCAGCTTGGTGGACACCCCGAAGGAGCCGTAGAGCTGGTTGAACTCGTCCTTGTCCACGCCGTACTTGGCGAAGAAATCCGCCAGGGCGGTGGGCGTGAACAGCGGTTCCCGGTGCTTGTGGATGGCGTCGAACACCGGCTTGTGGACCTTGTCCACGATGTCCAGGATGTCGGCCACGTAGTAGGCACGGGCCAGCGGCTCGGCGTTGCGCAGGAAGGTCACCGGGGTACGCACGTAGTTCACGTTGTCCGGCTTGTCCTCGAGCCAGTCGTGCACCAGCGGCTCCAGGTTGTAGCAGTGCGGGCAGACGTAGGAGAAGAACTCGCGCACTTCCACCTTGTCCGGATCATCCACGCTACCCGGCGCTTCGAGCACCTTGTAGTGCGTCCCTTCCGCGTAGCGCGCATGGCCGCTGGATTCCGCCGCCCCGACCGCGCCGGCTAGGCCCAGACCCACCAGCAACGCCGCTGCCGTCATGAGCTTACGCAACATGAAATTCTCCTTGTTGTCGACTAGTCCACTCTGTGACCACCGTGGGGCGAAAACGCTCCCGGCGGCCGGAAAACATCCTCATTATGACCACATCTCCGGTCACTTGCATGAAGAGAGCCCATAAAAAAGGCAGCCAGAGGCTGCCTTTTTCGTCGCGGGGCGGGTCGGCGCTTATTCCTCGGCGCCGCCCTCGTCCACGGACAGGCCGGAGACGAAGCTGGCCACCGCCTTGATCTGAGCGTCGCTCATCTTGGCGGCGATGGTGCGCATCATCGCCTGCGGATCGTTGGCGCGCTTGGCCATGTCGCCAATGGCCTCGCTGCCGGCGGCGCGGAATGCCTTGAGCTGGGCTTCCACGTAATCCGGGTGCTGGCCCGCCAGCGCCGGGAAACCGGCGGCGTCGATGCCCTCGCCCGCCGGGCCGTGGCAGCCGGAGCAGGCGGGAATGCCGGCTTCGACGTCGCCGCCACGGTACAGGCGCTCGCCCTGGTCGACCCAGTCCGCGCTGGCCTGGCCAGTGGTGATCGTCTGCTCGGCGAAATACGCCGCCAGGTCCTGCATGTCCTGGTCGCTCAGGTTGGCCACCTGACCGGCCATGATGGCGTTTTCACGGGCGCCGGATTTGAACGCCTTGAGTTGTTCCAGCAGGTACTTCTGCCCCTGGCCCGCCAGGCTCGGGTACATGCCGGACGGCGAATTACCGTCCGGGCCGTGGCAGGCGGCGCACGGCTGGGATTTTTCCTTGCCGGCTTCCGGATTCCCCTCAGCCAGTGCGAAAGGGGCGGCAACCAGGGCCGCCAGCAGCACGATCAGCTTGATACACTTCATGGCCTTTCCTTCAAAAACAGCGACTTACTTCGACATGTATTCGATCAGGGCGCGGTATTCCTCGTCGGAGCAGTCACCGCACATGCCCCCCGGCGGCATCGCGTTGTAGCCCTCTTTGACGTGTTTGACCAGCGTGTCCATGCCTTTCTCGAGGCGCGGTTTCCAGGCGGCCTGGTCACCGGTCTTGGGCGCGCCGGCGGCGCCGCTGGAATGGCAGTAGGTGCAACTTTGATCGTAGCGTTCCTTAACGGCATCGGCCTGGGCGCCCGTGGTCAGGCCCAGGGCCAGGGTCAGGGCGAGCCCTGCGATCAAACCTTTCATGCGGTATCTCCCCGTGGAGCTGGCGACATGCTGGCTTTATTGTGGGTCTTTGTCTGGTATTTGCCTTTAAAGACAAAGACCTGTAGAACGTCGGCCACGCGGCGAACGCGCGACGGCGCGCATTATATACTAGAGGTCCGCTCCCGTCATATGCCTTATTAACGGTGCGGTTTTTCCAAGCCGCCCAGTGCCAACCGCCCAGTGTGTGAGACCCGGCCCATGCCCCAACACCCGACCCAGCGCCTGCTGCACCAGGCCCGTTTCCTGAAAAGCGCCCAGACCGTGGAGCAGTGTCCGCCGGACGAGGGCTACGAGGTGGCGTTCGCGGGCCGCTCCAACGCCGGTAAATCCAGCGCCATCAACCGGCTCACCGGCCAGCGCAGCCTGGCGCGCACCTCCAAGACCCCGGGCCGCACCCAGTTGCTGAACTTCTTCGAGCTGGACGAGGAGCGCCGCCTGGTGGACCTGCCCGGCTACGGCTACGCCAAGGTCGACAAGCAGACCCGCCAGCAGTGGCAGCACCACCTGGACGACTACCTGGCGCGGCGCGCCTGCCTGGCCGGCCTGGTGCTGCTGATGGACATCCGCCACCCGCTCAAGGACTTCGACCGGCTGATCCTGGACTGGTCCGCCCAGGCCGGGATGCCACTGCACCTGCTAATCACCAAGGCGGACAAGCTCAAGTTCGGCGCCGCCAAGTCCACCCTGCTGCAGGTGCGCAAGACGCTGAAGGATCACCCGGCGCCGCTCAGCGCCCAGCTGTTCTCCGCCACCGCCGGCACCGGTTGCGACGAGGCCTGGACCCGTCTCGGCCAATGGCTGCGGATGCCGCCACCGGACGACGACACGCCGGCGAACTGACCCCCTCTGTCACACTTTCGACGCTTTTCGGCACTATATTGATTCCCGTCAACGCGGCCCACCCTGGCTTCGATATCGTAACTTCATGATTTTTATCCGGTTTTTATATTTCGACCGGTACGGCACGGGGTTTGCTAGAAATGGGGCGGATAGGGGAAAGCCCGGCCCGGAGCCGGCACCTGCTTTTCAGCAGGCAAAAAAAATCCCTGGCAGCAAGTGGGGGGAAGGGAACGACTGCGCTGCCAGGGAGGCTTGCCGCCCCGGCCTCCTGGGGGAGAGACCGGGGTGTCCAGAAGCTACGAACCGGCGAGGGTACTGGGGGATCGGGGGTACCGGTCCGTAGCCATTAGTTAGGACCGGCCGCCTTTGGAAAAAGTTTCCAGGTCATTTCACCTTTTACAAATTTCACTTTTCGTCTCCGAAACTTTTCCGGAACCGCCGGCCCGACGCCCGTTCGGGCTACTGCTTCCAGGGCCGGCCGCGGGTGTCCTCACGGCGTTTCAGATCCCGATGCATGGCGGCCTTCGCCAGCATGTGCGCCGAGACCGGGGCGGTGATGAACAGGAACAGCGCGATCAGCACTTCCTGCAACTGCAGCGCCCGCTCCTGCCAGGAAAAGAACAGCAACGACGCCAGAATGGTTCCGCCCACGCCCAGGGTGGAGGCCTTGGTCGGCCCGTGCAGCCGCAGATAGAAGTCCGGCAGACGCGCCAGCCCGATCGACCCCACCAGGGCGAATACGCCTCCCACCAGAATGGCGGCGCTGACCAGAAACTCAACCACTTGATCCATGATTTTCCTCCGTCCGCTATTCGATGATGTCGCCGCGGGTCATGTATTTGGCCACCGCCACGGTGGATACGAAGCCGATCAGGGCGATCAGCATGCCGGCTTCGAAATACAGCTTGCCGTCGGTGGCGATGCCGTACAGCACGATCAGGGCGATGGCGTTGATGTACATGGTGTCCAGCGCCAGGGCCCGGTCCGGCAGGGTGGGCCCGCGCAGCAACCGGTACAGGTTGAGCAGCAGGGCCAGCACGATCAGGCCGAAGCCGATGGGGAGCGCGATGGCTAGCATTCGAAGATCTCCTTGAGCGGCCGCTCGTAGCGCTGCTTGATCTGCGCCACCAGCTCCGCTTCGTCGTCCATATCCAGGGCGTGGATAAGCAGGGTGCGGCGGTCCTCGCTGACGTCGGCGCTGACCGTGCCCGGCGTCAGGGAAATGGTACTCGCCAGCAGGGTTATGGCGAAGTCGTCGGTGAGCTCCAGGGGCAATTCCACGAACGCCGGCCGCAGCTTGCGCGGCGAGCCCAGGATCAAACGCGCCACCACCACGTTGGCGGTGATGATGTCCCAGTGCACCACCAGCACGAAGCGCACCAGCTTGGGGAAATCCCGCAGGCGCGGCACGTTCGGCCAGAACGGCCGGGTGCCCAGGGGCAGCACCACCGCCAGCACCAGGCCCAGCAGCCCGTGCCCCCAGGAAAACCCGTTGAGCAGCAGCCAGGACAACCACAGCAGCAGGCTCAGCATCGGAAACGGTAATAAACGGCTCATCATGCGCCTCCTCCCAGAACCGCCTCGATGTACAGCCCCGGCTGGGCCCATTGGGCGGCGGTCGCCACGGTGGCTTCCAGTACCGGTTCACCCCAGATCGCCAGGGCCGGCGCCGCGCTCAACAACAGCACGGTAGCGGCCAGGCGGGGGCGGTCCAGGCGCCGCGCCCGACCGTCGCCGGTGGCGCGCCAGAACAGGGTGGAGCCGGCGCGGCTCATGCCCACCAGGGCCAGCAGGCCACCGCCCAGCAGGAACAGCCAATACAGCGGCGACGGCACGGTCTGCAGCAGCGCCACCTTGCCCATGAAGCCGGACAGCGGCGGCAGGCCGATCACCGCGATGGCGCCCAGGAAGAACAGCGCCGCCAGGCCGGAACGGCCCGCCGGCGCCGGCCCGGCCACCAGTTGATCGCCAAGCTTGCCGCGCCCCCGGGCCACCAGATCGGCGAGCAGGAACAGCCCGCCGCACACCAGGGTGGAATGAATCAGGTAATAGAGCATGGCGCCGGTCGCCTCCGGGGAGCCCCAGCTAAGCCCGGCCATCAGGGTCCCCACCGACATCACCACCAGGTAGGCCACCATCTCGCCCAGCCGGCGCGCGCCGAGCACGCCGATGGCCGCCAGCAGCAGCGTCAGCAGCGCCAGCACCCAGAGCGCGTCACGGCCCAGACCGGCCAGAGGGCCGTCCAGGAACGCCAATCCCTGAACCCGGGCAATGGCGTAGACGCCCACCTTGGTCATGATCGCGAACAGCGCCGCCACCCCGGCGGTGGCGTTGGCGTAGGTGGCGGGCAGCCAGAAGTAGAGCGGGAACAGCGCCGCCTTGAGGCCGAACACCACCCACATCAGCAGGCCGGCGATGCGCGCCAGCTCCAGGGCGCCACCGTCGAGCTCGCGCACCTTGACCGCGAAATCCGCCATGTTGAGGGTGCCCGTGGTGCCGTAGACCAGCCCCAGGGCCACCAGGAACAGGGCCGAGCCGATCAGGTTGAGCACCACGTAATGGATGCCCGCCTTGACCCGGGCCGGGCCGCGCCCGTGCAGCGCCAGGCCGTAGGAGGCGATCAACAGCACCTCGAAGAACACGAACAGATTGAACAGATCGCCGGTGAGGAAGGCGCCATTGATGCCCATCAGCTGAAGCTGGAACAGGGCATGGAAGTTGGCGCCCCGTTTGTCGTCGGCGCGGCTGGCATAAATCAGCGCCGGCAACGCCAGCAACGACGTGAGCAGCACCATCAGGGCGCTGAGCTTGTCGAGCACCAGCACGATGCCGAACGGCGCCGCCCAGTCACCCAACTGGTAGACCAGGATGTCGCCGCCGGCGGCGCGCAGATACAGGCCCACCGCCACCGGAATCAGCGCCAGCGCGGACACCAGACCGGTGAGCCGGCGCAACGGTTGGCGCTCGCGTACCTCCAGCAGCAGCAACATGCCGGCGAAGGCGGGAATCAGGATGGGCGCGATGATCAGGTGTTCCATCAGCGCTGCCCTCCTTCATCCGCGTCACCGTCCACGTGGTCGGTGCCGGTTTCCCCCTGGCCACGCAGGGCCAGCACCACCAGGAAGGCGGTCATGGCGAAGCCGATGACGATGGCGGTGAGCACCAGCGCCTGGGGCAGCGGGTCGGTGGCCGGGCCACGCCCCACGATGGGCGCTTGATCCAGCGCCAGCCGGCCGGAAATGAACACGAACAGATTGACCCCGTAGCTGAGCAGGGTAATGCCCAGAATCACCGGGAAGGTGCGCGCGCGCAGCACCAGGTAGACCCCGGTGCCCACCAGCACCGCGATCATGATGGCGACCATGGCTTCCATCAGGCCCCTCCCTTCTTGTCGTCCAGCAAGGACAGCTTGCCCAGGTTGGCCAGCATCAACAGCGTCGCCCCCACCACGGTGAGGAACACCCCGGTGTCGAACAGCATGGCGCTGGCCAGCTCGAATTCCCCGACCAGGGGCCAGTGCACGTGGTCGAAGGTGCTGGTCAGGAACGGATGGCCGAAGAACCAGGAGCCCAGGCCGGTGACGCCGGCCAGCAGCAGGCCCACGGCCACCACCGGGTGGTAGTCGCCGGGCATGCGCCGGTGCACCCATTCCACCCCGGAGGCCACGTACTGCAGCAGCAGCGCCACCGAGGTGATCAGGCCGGCGATGAAACCGCCGCCGGGCAGGTTGTGGCCACGCAGGAAGATGTACACCGAGATCAGCAGCGCCAGCGGCAGCAACGGCCGGGAAATGGTCACCAGCACCAGCGGATGGGCATCCCGGGCCCAGGGCCGGCCCACCGAATCGCTGCGCGCGGACAGCAGGTCCAGATCGCGCAGCAGGGCATAGATGCCCATGGCGGCGATGCCCAGCACGGTGATCTCGCCAAAGGTATCGAAGCCACGGAAGTCCACCAGGATCACGTTGACCACGTTGGTGCCGCCGCCACCCGGCTTGGCGTTGTCCAGGAAATAGCCGCTGATGGTCTGGAAATCGCTGGTCATCATGGCGAACGCCATCAGCCCCACGCCGCCGCCGATCACCACCGAGAGCAGCAGGTCCCGGGACACCCGCAGGGCCCCGGACTCCATGCGCGTGCGCACCGGCAGAAAGTACATCGCCAGCATCAGCAGCAGCACCGTGACCACTTCCACGGACAACTGGGTGAGCGCCAGATCCGGCGCCGACAGGCGCACGAAAGTGAGCGACACCACCAGGCCCACCACACTCACCGACATGATCGCGGTCACCCGGTGGCGGTGCAGCACCGCCGTGATCAGCGCCGCCACCACCAGCATGGCGCCGGCCAGCAGGGCCACGCCGTCCAGCGGCAGCAGGCCGCGCGTGCCGTCGATGGCCGCCGGCGACAGATGCACCAGCAGCACCAGGGCCACCAGGGCCAGCAGCCAGGCGGCGTAGCTTTGCAGGGAGCCGTTGCGCAGGGTGTTGCCCAGGGCCGTGGCGGCCCGGGCCAGGGCCTGCACCCGGCCCTCGAAAATCAGGTTGGCGTTGATCGCCGGCAGCCGGTCGTACTGGGCGAACAGCCAGCGGCGCAGGCTGTACACCGCCACGCCGCCCACCAGCGCCACCACGCTCATCAGCAGCGGCACGTTGAAACCGTGCCAGATCGACAGATGGTACTCCGGGAGCTCGCCGCCCAGGGTGGCGCTGCCCGCCACCGCCAGCAGCCCGGACACGGTGATCGCGGGCAGCACGCCCACCGCCACGCACAGCGCCACCAGGATCTCCACCGGCACCTTCATGTAACGCGGCGGTTCATGGGGCGGGAACTTGGGCAGATTGACCGGCTCGCCGTTGAAGAAAACGTCATGGATGAAGCGCGCCGAATAGGCCACCGAGAACACCCCGCCCAGGGTGGCGCCCAGGGGCAGCACCCAGCTCATGGCGCCCAGCCGGCTGGACTGCAGGGTCTCGGCGAAGAACATCTCCTTGGACAGGAAGCCGTTCAGCAACGGCACCCCGGCCATGGCCGCCGAGGCCACCATGGCCAGCACCGCAGTATAGGGCATGTACTTCCACAGGCCGTTGATGCGCCGCATGTCCCGGGTGCCGGTCTCGTGGTCGATGATGCCGGCGGCCATGAACAGGGACGCCTTGAAGGTGGCGTGGTTGATGATGTGAAACACCGCCGCCACCGCCGCCAGCTCGGTGTTGAGACCGAACAGCAGCGTGATCAGCCCCAGGTGGCTGATGGTGGAATAGGCCAGCAGGCCCTTCAGGTCATGCTGGAACAGGGCCGCCGCCGCGCCCCACAGCAGGGTGGCCATGCCCGCCAGGGTGACCAGATCGAACCACAGGTCGGTGCCCGCCAGCATCGGGTAGAAGCGGGCCAGCAGGAACACCCCCGCCTTGACCATGGTGGCGGAGTGCAAGTAAGCACTCACAGGCGTCGGCGCCGCCATGGCATGGGGCAACCAGAAATGGAACGGGAACTGAGCGCTCTTGGTGAAGATGCCCAGCAGCACCAGCACCAGGATCAGCGGGTAGAGCCCGCTGGCGCGAATCAGATCGCCGCTGGCCAGAGCCTGATCCAGGGAGTAGCTACCCACCACCTGACCGATCAGCAACACCCCGGCCAGCAACGCCAGGCCGCCCATGCCGGTGACCGTGAGCGCCATGCGCGCGCCCTTGCGGGCGGCGCTCTGGTGGGACCAGAAGCCGATCAGCAGAAAGGAACTGAGGCTGGTCAGCTCCCAGAACAACACCAACAGCAGCAGGTTGTCGCTGGTCACCACGCCGAGCATGGCGCCCATGAACAACAGCAGGAACGCGTAGAACCGGCCCGCCTTTTCGTTGGCGGACAGGTAATAGCGCGCGTAGAGGATCACCAGCAGGCCGATGCCCAGCACCAGCAGGGCGAACAACAGGGCGAGCCCGTCCAGGCGGAAGGCCAGCGTCAAACCCAGGCTGGGCATCCAGCTCAAGGCGTCCTGCACGGTGCGGCCCTCGAACACCTGGCCGGCGGGGCCGATCAGCAGCGCCAGGGCCAGCGCCGGCATCAAAGCCGCGCTCAGCGCCAGGGCGGTGCGCGGGGCCCTCAGCCGCTCGGCCAGGGGCGGCAGCGCCGCGCCCAGAAAGGGCAGCAGCACCAGAATGGCTAGATTCATAGAGTATCCGTTATCCGTTGCGGCGAAGCCGCTTTGAGCTTAACAGGTCAAGGCTTGGCAACAACGGGCGGATCGGGAAAATAGGGGCGGCGACCGCGGCGGGGACAGTGCGCGGGTGTGACCATCATTCTGTTGTGCAGCGAATGACGCGCCATGAAAGCGGCTCTTCAAAAGTGAATCGACAGTATGCCACGAGCCCCGGGGGTCTGTCAGAACTCGCCGACGAATTGGTTGTAGAACTGGCGCGCCGTGCGCCCGGAGCGCACGCCCTTCTCCATGGAGAAGCGCCGCGCGCGGATATGCAACTGCTCCGGATCGGCCACCGCACCGAACAGATGGTCGACCATCTCGAAATAGCGCTCCTCGTTGATCGGGTAGAAGCTCAGCGACAGCCCGAAGCGGTCCGCCAGGGAGATCTTCTCCTCCACCACGTCGCCGTGATGGATCTCGCGGCCCACCACCCGGCTCTGCTCGTTATCGCTCAGGTACTCGCTGACCAGATGCCGCCGGTTGCTGGTGGCGTAGAGCTTCACGTTCTCCGGGGGCAGCTCCAGGGAGCCTTCCAGCACGCTCTTGAGGTGCTTGTACTGGGTGTCGCCGTCCTCGAACGCCATGTCGTCACAATAGATCACGAACCGCTGGGGACGTTCCCGAATGTCGTCGACGATTTCCGGCAGATCCACCAGATCGTGCTTTTCCACCTCGATGACGCGCAGGCCCTTGGGCGCGAACGCATTGAGCAACGCCTTTACCAGCGACGACTTGCCGGTGCCCCGGCTGCCCCACAGCAAAGCGTGGTTGGCGGGCTTGCCGGCGAGAAAGCGCTCGGTATTCTGAATCAGCTTGGCCTTCTGGGTCTCGATGCCCAGCAGATCGTCCAGGGACACCGGGTCCAGATGCCGCACCGGGCGCAGCCGTTGCTGCCGGGGCCGCCAGATCGCCGCCACGTCGTTGCGCCAGTCCACCTCGTTCATGATGCCTGTTTCCTTTTCGCCGTTTACATCTTCACCGTTCACACAGGACGCCAATGATAAGGTCAAGGCGCTTGTCATGGCACCCATGATCGACACTCATGGGAACGGGCGCGCCAAAAAGCCGGTCCACGCGGTACCATGGCGGCCAGATTTCATTGTCCAAAGGGAGTATTCCGATGCTGCGTTCCATTGCCCTGCTCGGCGGCCTGACCGCCCTCGCCACCGGCTGCGCCCAGCAGGCCGTGGCCCCGCCCGCCGGCGCCAACCTCTGCCCGGAGCCGCGCCCCCAGGCCTGCACCATGGAATACCGCCCGGCGATCGGCTACGACAAGAACGGCAAGAAAGTGGGCAAGTTCGGCAACGCCTGCCACGCCTGCGGCCAGGACGGCGTCTACTACACCCTTCCCGAGGACGGGGAGACGCGCTAATTGTCCCGCTCGCCCCTGCCGCTTCTGCTGGATTTCGACGCCCAGTACCAACGTGACCGGGACCAGACGCCGGCGTTCCTGCACCGCCGCGACCGCCGTCTGGCCCTGGCCCGGGAAGAAGCCGGCGCCGAGCCCCCCTCGGTGGCGGAGTGGCTGCACGCGGTGAATGCCGGCCACCACGACCCGGCGCCGTTGCGCCGCTGGCGCCGGGCCACCCTGGCGTTCACCGGCGCCGGCGCGGTGCTGGGCGTGCTCACCATGCTCGGCCTGCTCTACGTCACCGGCCCGGCACGCATCAACGTCACCCTGTTCGTAGCCCTGGCCCTGCTGCAACTGCTGCTGGCCCTGGCCACCGCCGGCCAGGCCCTGGCCGGGTGGCGGCCCTGGGGCGGTCTGTTCGACCGCGACCGCCACGGCGCCCCGGTGCTGCGCCAGCTGCAGCCGCAACTGGCGGCCCGGGCGGCCCAGGCCGGCGGCCTGGCGTTCGCGCTCACCGCCCTGGCCACCCTGCTCGCCCAGGTGCTGGTGCGGGACCTGGCGTTCGGCTGGAGCACCACCCTGCAAACCTCCGCGCCGGCCTACCAGCAACTGATGGACGCCCTGGCCTGGCCCTGGCGGGCCTGGCTGCCCGCCGCCGTGCCCGGCCCGGAACTGGTGGCCCAGTCCCGTTATTTCCGCCTGGAAGGCGGTACCCCGGCGGACCCGGCGCTACTGGGCGGCTGGTGGCCATTCCTCACCCTGCTGTGGCTGTGCTACGTGGTGCTGCCGCGCCTGGCGCTGCTGGCACTCAGCCGCTGGCACCTGAACCGGCGGGCGCGCCGCCTGCTGCGCGACCACCCCGGCTACGCCGCCCTGCGCGAACGCTTCGCCACCCCTTGGGTGGACAGCGGCGCCGACGAACCGCCCGGCCCGGCGCCGGCCCGGGTCGAGGACACGCCGGCCCCGCCGCCGCCGGACCACGCCGGCACCCTGATCCGCTGGGCCGGCGCCGACCACCCGGCCCTGCCCCAGCGCCCCGACCGGGTCCTCGACGCCGGCGGCAGCGCCAGCCTGGAACAGGACCGGGACGCCCTCAACCGGGCCGATCCGGAGCGACCGGTATGGCTGCTGGTGCGCGCCTGGGAACCACCCACCGGCGACCTGGCGGATTTTCTCGATGACGCCCGCGCCCATTGGGGCCCGGACACCGTGATCGCCCTGCTGCCCCTGACCGGGGACGACCCCGCCGCCCTGGCCCCCTGGCGGCGCTTCGCCGCCCGCCGCGAGGACCCGGCCCTGCGGTTGTGCGCGCCGCCGGCGCCGGTGAGCGAGGAGGCGCGCCCATGACCGCCCTGCCCCGCTTCGCCGTGGTCGGCCACCCCAACAAGGGCAAGTCGAGCATCGTCGCCACCCTGGCCCAGAACGACGGCATCGCCATTGCCCTGGAGCCGGGCACCACCCGGGACAGCCAGCGCTACCCGCTGAGCGTGGACGGCCGCCCGCTCTATGAACTGATCGACACCCCCGGCTTCCAGCGCCCGCGCAAGGTGCTGGCCTGGCTGCAGGCGCACAGCGCCAGCGCCTCGGACCGGCCGGACACGGTGCGCGCCTTCGTCACCCAGCACCGCGACGACCCGCGCTTCCACGACGAATGCGAACTGCTCACGCCGATTCTGGAAGGCGCCGGCATTCTCTATGTGGTGGACGGCGCCGTACCCTACAGCCCGGAACAGGAAGCGGAAATGGAAATTCTGCGCTGGACCGGCCGTCCCAGCCTGGCGCTGATCAACCGCATCGGCGAGGGCGACCACCTGGACGACTGGCGCGCCGCTCTCGGTCAGTATTTCCAGATCGTGCGCGACTTCGACGCCGTCCATGCCCCCTTCGAGACCCACCTGAGCCTGCTGCGAGGCTTCGGCCAGCTGGCCCCGGAATGGGAAGCGCCCCTGGAAGAAGCGGTGGGTTATCTGCGCGACCAGCGCGGCCATCGCCAACACCGGGCCATGGCTCTGATCGCCGAAGCGCTCACCGACATGCTGCTGCACGTGGAAAGCGCCCGCCTCGCCGACGACGCCAACCGCGACGCCCTGGAACACGACCTGGCGCGGCGCTGGCGGGACCGCCAGCGCCAGCGCGAGCAGCACCTGCGTCGGGACGTGGAAGCCCTCTACCAACACCGCCACCTGCACCGCCGCGAGCAAGCCCTGGACTGGCAAGGCGGCGACCTGTTCAGCGAACAGACCCGCCGCGCCTGGGGCGTGAGCCGCGCCTACCTGGCCACCGCCGGCTTCGGCGCCGGCGCCCTGGGCGGCGCCGGCGTGGACGCCCTGGCCGCCGGCCACTCCCTGGGCACCGGCGCGCTGATCGGCGGCGTGCTCGGCGCCGCCGGCAGCCTCTATTACGGGGAAAAATACGCCGGCAAACTGGCCGCCCTGAAACTGCTGGCGCCGCTCACCGGCGGCGGCCGCCGGGCGGAATTCGGCCCGGTGCGCGACCCGCAATTCGGCTATGTGGTGCTCGGCCGCGCCCTGGAGCACTGGTTCCAGGTCAGCCACCGCAACCACGCCGGCCGCGACCCGCTCACCCTCGACCAGGGCGACCGCCACTGGCTCGAACAACTGCCGCGCGGCGACCGCCAGCGCCTGCAAAAAGCGCTGCAAAACCCGCCCCGCCACCCCGGCGACGGCAAGCGCCACCAGGCCCTGGAGCAGGCCGTGGAAAACGCCGGCGCCGCGTTTCTTCAGTGGCGGAGCGGCAACGATGATGCCGAATGAGGATTGAAACGTATGGAGAAGGTTCCATGGAAAAGAGCAATGGCCAGAGCAATGACAACCATTACGCTGCTTTTTTTGTTTTGTGTTCCAGCTCTGGCGAGTACCGCTTCGGTGGAAGGAACCGATCCGGCTGATGTCGAATCACAGGTTCCGCCCGCCCGTTTCCAAATCGTGCTTGGATCATTGAGGCTACACCTACCCGAAAGCTACCTGGAGGCCATTGCCCACCGTGACGACATGGTCGTCGTCAAGTACTCGAACGGGAACACCCTCACTCACCGAATCCTTAGTAAGGATGAGTCGAAGCTGTACAAAGATGCCCCCAATGAAGCAAAACGGGCAACGAAGCTTCTCTCGCCCGAGGGCCTCTCTCCAGAAATCCACGTAAGAAAGCTCGGAGATACTTCGCTGTACCTCCGAGCCACAAAAAACACCGCCGGATATCGGACCATGCTTTTTATCGATGGTCAGAAAGCCCATTACATTGATCTTCTGATGAGCAAAACCGAAGCCCTCAAAATTTTTCAAACAGCCATGATCAACCCAACACCCTCTTAGCAAGGAGAAAGGTGATCAAGATCGTAGCCGCCACCGAGGAAGCGCGGAATACCCAGCTATCTCTGTCCCTGAAGTACCAGATCGCGCTTATCGCGGCAAGAATCCAGAAACAAACCCTAAGAAAGTCCATGTCTCATAGCCCCATCAAGGCAAGCACCAACGGGCTTTTCCAGTTTAAAGCGGCTTGGTTCAAGCAGGCCTGATAGGTAATATCCCCTTCGACCTCGGACAACCAAGTATTCAAGACATCGAAATAATGCTTAACAATATTGCGTGGCAATATCCATGCCCCACCAATCGCGGCCAGAAAAGTCAGGGTTCCAGCGAAGTTTTCTGAGCACTGGTAGGTTTCATCAAGGACGGTATCAACAATATCCGCGACGGCTTCGGTAATCTGGCTCGGCGAAGAACTCACCGATCCAGACCAGATGGATTGTATTAAATCGTGGTAGCGCTCTTTTTCTTCCGTTGAAAGGGCCATTTTTCTATCCTTGCTCTTAATTTCCCATCCATGAAATTGCATATTTTCTTACAGCACAAACCCCCATTTATTTTTTTTAGAGCCATTTCACAAAGATCCAAAGCATACACTCTCTTCGTTTAGGCGAGATGTTCGCGGCGGTAGTCGCGGGGCGCCACGCCCATGACTTTCTTGAACAGGCGCGAAAAATAGTACGGATCGTCAAAGCCCATTTGCTGAGCGATGTCCGCCACGCTCAGGTCGGTGATATCGAGCAAGTAGCAGGCACGGCTGATCTTGAGGTGCTGGAACGCCTGCATCGGCGTCTGCCCGGTCTGGCGCTTGTAGGCGCGGATAAAGTGGTAGCGTGACAGGTCGCTGGTGGCCGCCACCAGGGTATCCAGGTCCACCCGTTGATGGAGCCGGCCGCGCAGCCAGGCTTGCACCCGGGCCACGTCCAGGGCGTCGTTGCGGTCCTCGCGCTGGCGGCGCATCAGGGCCATGTAGCTGAGCAGGCTTTTCAGCAAGTTGGCGGCGTAGATCAGGTGGTGGCCGCGAAAGCGGGTGACTGTTGCCAGTAGGGCGTCCAGGTCCTCGGTAAGGCGGGGGTGCAAGCCCACCGGGGCAACGAAGGTATCCGGGCCCTCCAGCACCGCGTCGAAGTAATCATCCACCCGGTCCCCGCCCAGGTGCGCCCAATAGATGGTCCAGGGATCGTCCGGGTTGGCCCGGTAGCGGTGCGCCCGCCCTTCCCGGAACAGCAGCGCGTCACCAGCCTCCACCGGTTGGCGGCGGCCTTCTAGCTCCGCTTCGCCGGAGCCGGCCAGGCAGTAGATCAGCAAGTGGTCACGGGGCGCGTCACGGTCCATGTGATGTCCGGCGGCACTGGGATAGAACCCGGCGCCGTGGGGCAGGCAATCACGGCACAAGGGGTGCCCCGCCAGCTCCGCCACCAGATTCTGCGGGATCACCACGCGCCGGCCGCTTTCCGGTAATGGCCAACGGGACGTTTCCACCTGTGGACTGGTTCCGCGCATCGCAATTTTGTCCATCATCCATCAATTAAAGCCATCTTATCCAGCATTACGCTGTGGTACACCATAGCAATAATTGAAAAACGTGGTGTTGCCGGGTCCGGCATGCCACCAGAACAACAACACGAGAAACAGGGAGAGCTCATGCTTGTAGCCAGCTTCCTCGGACTGTTCGCCGGCCTGGCCTTACTGGTGGTGCTGACCATGCGCGGCGTCAACATCATCATCTCAGCGGTACTCTGCGCCATGCTGGTGGCGGTGTGCAGCGGCCTGCCCCTCAACGACGCCATGCTGGACAGTTACATGGCCGGCTTCACCGGCTTCTTCACCACCTGGTTCCCGGCGATTCTGCTGGGCGCCATCTTCGGTCAGTTGATGGACGACAGCGGCGCCGCCAAGGCCATCGCCCGCCAGTCCAGCCGCTGGTTCGGCGAGAAGCGGGCCATCATGGCGGTGGTGGGCGCCTCCGCGATCCTTACCTACGGCGGGGTGAGCGTGTTCGTGGTCGGCTTCAGCGTCTACCCGATCGCCTTCGAGCTGTTCAAGCACGCCAACCTGCCGCACCGCTTCATCCCCGGCGCCATGGTGTTCGGGTCGATTTCGTTCACCATGACCTCGCCCGGGTCGCCGGAGGTACAGAACCTGATCCCCACCGAGCATTTCGGCACCACCGCGGTGGCCGGCGGCGTGATCGGGGTGATCTGCGCGCTCACCATTCTGGTGCTGGGCGCCTGGGCGATCCGTCGCTGCGTGCGGCGGGCGGTGCACGCTGGCGAGACTTTCGATCCGCCGGCGGCGGCGCGCCAGTTGCACGAGCAGGGCGACGGCGCGCCGGTGCCCACCTGGGCGGCGTTATTGCCGCTGCTGGTGCTGGTGGGCGGCTTCAATCTGCTGTCGCTGGCATTGGGCATGCGCCCGGTGGAGGCGTTGCTGGTGGCCATGGGCGCCAGCCTGCTGCTCGGCTTCGTGCTGTTTCATCGCCATTTGCATGAGCGCGCCCGCACCCTGGGCACCGGCGCCGACAACGCGCTGGTGGCCACCGCCAATACCTGCGCGGTGGTGGGGTTTGGCGCGGTGGCGGCGCTGACGCCGGCGTTCAAGGAAATCGTGGCGGTGCTCACCGACCTGCCAGGGCTGGAGTACGCCGGGCTGGCCATGGCGGTGACGGTAATCGCCGGCATCACGGGCTCCGCTTCCGGCGGCCTGGGTATCGCGCTGCCCATTCTGGCGCCGATCTACCAGGGCATGGGCCTGGACAACGGCGCCATGCATCGCATCTCGGCGCTGGCTTCCGGCGGCCTGGATTCGCTGCCGCACAACGGCTACGTGGTAACCACCATTCGCGCGATCTGCAAGGAAACCCACCAACGGGCCTACCCGACGGTGTTCATCGCCAGTGTGCTGGTGCCCTCGGTGGTACTGGTAATGGCGGTGGTTCTATATACGCTGGTGTAGAGACACTGGCTTCCCAATACGGCCAATAATGATGGAGAGCCCCATGACCACCCGACTGCCCCAATTGATCGACGGAGAATTCCGGCACAGTGACACGGACACCTGGATTCCGGTGACCAACCCGGCCAACCAGGAGGTGCTGTGCGAAGCGCCGGCGGCCACCGCCGACGAAATGGAACGCGCCATCGCCGCCGCCAAGGCGGCCTTTCTGGAGTGGCGCGA
This sequence comes from Alloalcanivorax profundimaris, assembly GCF_015265435.1. Lineage (GTDB taxonomy): Bacteria > Pseudomonadota > Gammaproteobacteria > Pseudomonadales > Alcanivoracaceae > Alloalcanivorax > Alloalcanivorax profundimaris. The sequence goes on from NZ_JABJWH010000036.1 coordinate 208,082, forward strand.
GGTGCCGGTGTCCGAGCGGGCGCGGCTGATGCTGCGCTACCAGCACCTGCTCAAGGAGCGCCACGATGAAATCGCCGAGGTGCTGGCCCGGGAAACCGGCAAGGTGTTCGCCGACGCCAAGGGAGACGTGTGGCGCGGCATCGAGGTGGTGGAGCACGCCGCCAACATCGCCTCGCTGATGATGGGCGAGACCGTGGAGAACGTGGCGCGGGGCATCGACAGCCATTCCTGGACCCAGCCGCTGGGGGTGTGCGCCGGCATCACGCCGTTCAATTTCCCGGCCATGATTCCACTGTGGATGTTCCCCATGGCGATCGCCTGCGGCAACAGCTTCGTGCTCAAGCCCTCCGAGCAGGACCCGATGACCCCGAACATTCTCGCCGAGCTGTTCCTGGACGCCGGCGCTCCCAAGAACCTGTTGCAGGTGATCCATGGCGGCAAGCAGCAGGTGGACACCCTGCTCACCCATCCGGACATCAAGGCGGTGTCCTTCGTGGGGTCGGTGCCGGTGGGCCAGCACGTTTACCGCACCGCCACCGATCACCTAAAGCGCGCCCAGTGCTTCGCCGGCGCGAAAAACCACATGGTGGTGATGCCCGACGCGCGCAAGGATCAGGTCATCAGCAACCTGGTGGGTTCCGCTTGCGGCGCCGCCGGGCAGCGCTGCATGGCGATCAGCGTGGCGGTGTTCGTGGGCGATTCCCAGCAGTGGATCGAGGAGCTGAAGGACGAGTTCGCCGCCATCCAACCCGGCGCCTGGGACGATGACAAGGCGGCCTACGGCCCGCAAATCAGCGCCAAGGCCCGGGACCGGGTGCTGGATCTGATCCGCCAGGGCAAGGAGGAAGGCGCCACCTGCCTGCTGGACGGCTCCGAGTGCGCCGTGGACGGCCTGCCGGACGGCAACTGGGTGGGCCCCACCCTGTTCACCGACGTGAAGCCGGAGATGGCCCTCTACCGGGAGGAAATTTTCGGCCCGGTGCTGTGCTGCGTGTGCGTGGACACCCTGGATGAAGCCATCGAGCTGGTGAACAACAGCCCCTATGGCAACGGCACCTCCATCTTCACCGCCAGCGGCGCCGCCGCGCGTCGTTACCAGCACGGCATCGAGGTGGGCCAGGTGGGCATCAACGTGCCGATTCCGGTGCCGCTGCCGTTCTTCAGCTTCACCGGCTGGAAGGGTTCCTTCTACGGCGACCAGCACGCCTACGGCAAACAGGCGGTGCGCTTCTACACCGAGACCAAGACGGTGACCAGCCGCTGGTTCGACGACGACATTCCGGACGCCGCCCACGGCGGACCGAACATGACCATTAATCTGAAATGAATCGCGGCTGAAGCCGCTCCTACATAGTCCGTGCCGTAGGAGCGGCTTGAGCCGCGAAGCGCGAGGATCAAACGTGGATTTCGCCCTCAACGAAGAACAACAGGCGTTCCGGGATACCGCCCGCCAGTTCGCCGACAAGGAACTGGCGCCGTTCGCCGCTGACTGGGACACGGGCAGCGTGTTTCCCAAGGACACCATCCGCCGCGCCGGCGAGCTGGGGTTCTGCGCGCTGTACTGTGACGAGGAACACGGCGGCCTGGGCCTGAGCCGCCTGGACGCGGCGCTGGTGTTCGAGCAACTGGCCGCCGGCTGCACCTCCACCACCGCCTTCATCACCATCCACAACATGGCCACCTGGATGCTGACCCGCTTCGGCGGCGACGCGGTGCGGGCGCGCTGGGCGGCGCCGCTGATCAGTGGCGAGGCGCTGGCCTCCTACTGCCTCACCGAACCCAACGCCGGCTCCGACGCCGCCTCGCTGGCCACCACGGCGAAGCGCGATGGTGATGACTACGTCATCAACGGGGCCAAGGTGTTCATTTCCGGCGCCGGCGACACCGATGTGCTGGTGCTGATGGCGCGCACTGGCGGGCCCGGTGCCGGCGGCATCTCCTGCTTCGCGATCCCGGCGGACGCGCCGGGCGTCAGCTATGGCCGCAACGAGGAGAAGATGGGCTGGAAGAGCCAGCCCACCCGGGCCATCACCCTGGAGAACGTACGGGTGCCGGCGGACCAGCGCATCGGCGACGAGGGCCAGGGTTTCCGCATCGCCATGGCCGGCCTGGACGGCGGGCGCATCAATATCGCCAGCTGCTCCCTGGGTGCCGCCACCGCCGCGCTCACCCAGGCCCAGGGCTACGTGGGCGAGCGCAAGCAGTTCGGCCAGCCCATCGCCGAGTTCCAGAACACCCAGTTCGCCCTGGCGGACATGGCCACCCATCTGGTGGCGGCGCAACAGATGGTGCGCCTGGCGGCCTGGAAGCTGGACCAGGGCGACGCCGACAAAAGCACCTACTGCGCCATGGCCAAGCGGCTCGCCACCGATCTGTGTTTCGACGTCTGCAACCAGGCGCTGCAACTGCACGGTGGCTACGGCTACATCAAGGAGTACCCGCTGGAGCGCTATGTGCGCGACAGCCGGGTGCATCAGATTCTGGAGGGCACCAACGAAATCATGCGGGTGATCATCGCCCGCCGGGTGCTCAAGGATTTGTCGTTTTTATAAGGAGAACAACATGAAGATCGGATTTTTCGGCGTCGGCAACATGGGCGGGCCGATGGCCGCCAACCTGGCCGCCGCCGGCCACGACGTGACCGCCTTCGACCTGGTGCCGGCCCTGCTGGTGGCCGCGGAAGAAAGCGGCGTGCACACCACCGACTCCCCGGCGCGGGCGGTGGACGGCGCCGAGGTGGTGATCAGCATGCTGCCCTCGGCGGCGGCGGTCACCGGCCTCTACCTGGGCGGCGACGAGCCCGGGCTGCTGGAGCGCATCGCCCCGGACACCCTGATCATCGACTGTTCCACCATCGACGCGGACACCAGCCGCCGGGTGGCGGACGCGGCGGCCCAACGGGGTCTCGCCATGATCGACGCGCCGGTGTCCGGCGGCGTGGGCGGCGCCAAGGCCGGCACCCTGACGTTCATCTGCGGCGGTCCGGAAGCGGCGGTGGAACAGGCCCGTCCGGTGCTCGAAGCCATGGGCAAGAACGTGTTCCGCGCCGGTGATAGCGGCGCCGGTCAGGTGGCGAAAATCTGCAACAACATGCTGCTGGCGGTGCACATGATCGGCACCGCCGAGGCCCTGCAGCTGGGCGCCGACCACGGCCTGGACCCGGCGGTGCTCTCCGAGATCATGAAGGCCAGCTCCGGCAGCAACTGGTCGTTGCAGGTGTACAACCCCTGGCCCGGGGTGATGCCGAATGTGCCCTCGTCCAACAACTACGAGGGCGGCTTCGGCGTCAATCTGATGAACAAGGACCTGGGCCTGGCGCTCACCGCCGCCCTGGCGACCCGCTCGGCCACCCCCATGGGCGCCCTGGCGCGCAGCCTGTACGCCAGCCACGCCAACCAGGGCCATGGCGGCAAGGACTTTTCCAGCATCCTGACCCAGTTCAAGCGCCAGGACGACTAGCGCCCGGCTCGTGGGCCAGGAACCAGGGCCGCCGACGACGGGCCCCGTAGGGCGCCACGCAGACATTGTCACGGCGGTTGTAGACGAAGAACACATTACTGCGCGGGTCCGGCGACATATTGGCGTTGGACCCGTGCAGGGTGTTGCAGTCGAACAGGAGCAAACCGCCGGCTTTGCCGGTGGGCGCCTCGATGCCACCCCGGTCGATCAGCTCGCGGAGCACCTGGTTATCGGGCACGCCGAACTCTTGGGTTTTCAGGGACTGCTTGTGATGGTCGTCCGGGGTTTCTCCCAGGCAAGGCACGAACACCTTGTGGGAGCCGGGGATCAGCATCAGCGGCCCGTTGAAAGCGTGATTGTCGGTGAGCACGATGGAGGCGCTCACCGCGTGCATGGCGGGCATGCCGTCCTCGGCGTGCCAGGTCTCGAAATCGGAATGCCAGTTGAAGCCCTTGCCATGGAAACCGGGCTTGTAATTGATGCGGGACTGGTGCACGTAGGCGTCGCCGCCAAGAATCTGGCGTACCCGACCGAGCAGGCGCGGATCCTCGGCTAGTTCGCGAAATCGTTCAGACAGGACATGCACGGCGAACAGGGAGCGGATTTCCTTGCTGCCCGGCTCGGTGACGCTGAAATCGCGGCCCCGGAACTCCTCTCGGCTCAACAACTCATGCAGGGTGCCGGTGAGTTCCGCCACTTCGTTTTCGCCCAGGAAACCGGGCTCGAACAGAAAGCCGCGGCGTTCGAACTCATCCAATTGCGAAGAGCTCAGCGGACCGTCCTCGGCACGGCCCTGGACCACCGGCTCGCGACGGTTCAGCCACGGCAAATCCGGGCGACGGGAAAGACGGGTGGGGTATGGATCATCCCGCCGGGCGTCGGCTTGGGCGGGGCGGGCTTGCGTCTGCACTGACATCAAATCACCTCCTGAGATTTGGGATCAGAATCAGATTGGCAACGATGTTGAAGCCGGCCCGGGACCCGGGTCCGACTTGGCAATGTGAATATAAAGACGCTCAAAAGGGTTTCAAGGGGGGCGGTCAAGCGTCCTGAATGCGCCGCCAGGGCCGGGCCGCCTCCACCTCGTAGGCCAGTTCCAGCAAGGTGCGCTCGCCGCCCTGCACCGCCGCCAGTTGCACGCCGATGGGCAGCCCTTCCGCCGTGGCCCCCAGGGGCAGGGAGATCGCCGGGCTGCCGGAGGCGTTGTTGGCCGGGGTGAAGCTGGCGTAGTGGATCAGACGCTCGATCAGGGTCTCGAACGGCTGGGTCGGGCTCAGGTAACCGAGCTTCGGCGTGGTGTGGGCGAGCACCGGCGAGAGCACCACGTCGTAGTTTTCAAAGGCGCGGGCGTACTCCCGCCAGCTGCGCCGCAGCCGGTAGAGCACCGCCGGCGTCTTGAGCATGCGCTTGCGGTAATGGCCGGCCAGCCCCTGGGTCAGGTCGTCCAGCCGGGCGCGGTCGAAGCCAGGACCGAACAGCCGGTGGCCGAAGGTGCGCACCATGAACGCCATCATGCCGTAGTAGGTGACGAAGTCGTCGATGAAGGACGGCTTCAGGGGAATCGGCGCCTCCTCCACATGATGCCCCAGGTCCGCCAGCAGGCGGGCGGTGTCTTCCACCGCCGCGCGGGTGGCGGCGTCGGTGGCGCGGCCGGTGATGGAATCCACCACCAGCCCCACCTTCAGGCGGCGCTTGCCCGGGCCGGTGACCTCGCCGATGGCCGGCAGCTTGGGGTTGCGGTAGTAGCCCTCGGCGGCGGCGAAGAAGCGCGCCGTGTCGCGCACGCTGCGGGTCAGCACGCCCTCGCCGATAAGATCCACGGGCAGCGCCTGGGAGGCCTCGGATTTCACCAGCCGGCCCCGGGTGGGCTTGAGCCCCACCAGGCCACAGCAGGCGGCGGGAATGCGGATCGAGCCGCCGCCGTCGTTGCCATGGGCGATGGGCAGCGCGCCAGCGGCCACCAGGGCGGCGGCGCCGCCGGACGAGGCGCCGGAGGAATAATCGGTGTGCCAGGGGTTGCGGGTGGGCGGCTGGTCCATGAACTCGGTGCTGGCGCTGAAGCCGAAATCGGGCAGGCGACTCTTGCCGATCAGGGTGAAGCCTTGATCCAGGAATTGGCGGGCGAAGTCGCTGTCCTTGTCCGCCGGGCCCGGCCGCACCGCGCGGGCGCCGTGGCCGCTGGGCAGGCCGGCCACGTCGATGTTGTCCTTGATCAGGGTGGGCACGCCGGCGAAGGCGCCACGGCCGGGCCGGGCGGCCTCGCCACGGGCCCGGTCCCAGGCTTCCCAGGCCACCGCCTGGAGCACCGGATCCACCCGGCCGATGCGTTCGATGGCCGCCTCGGCGGCGTCGGTGGCGCTCACATCACCGCGCCGGATGCGCTCGGCCAGGGCGGTGGCGTCGTCCGCGCCCAGGGCGTCGTCGGTGAAGGCGTGCAGGCGTTGGCGCGGGTCGTTGGTCGGGGTTCCCATGGTCGGGGGCTCCTTTTGTTATTCGATACCGGTGGGGTCGGTATCGCCCGGAGCCGAAACTGTACCATGGTGCCAAAATCAGAACGGGCCAATCCCGTCAGGCCCGCGCCCGCTCCACCCGCTTGCCGTTGGCCAGCATCCGCCGCGCCAGCCCGGTCAGCCCGCCGATGCTGTCCACCACCGCGTCGGGCCGGTGCGGGTGGCTCACCGTGCCGGGAAAGATCTTGTCCAGCCAGCTTTGCGACCAGTGCGCGCCGTTGTAGAAGATGGCGGTGATCCCGGCGTCCTTGGCGGCGATCACGTCGGTGGTGCTGTCGCCGGCGTACCAGCAGCGCTCGGAGGGTTCCAGCCCCAGCTCCGCCAACGCCTTGAGCAGCATGTCCGGGGCCGGCTTGCGGTGCGCCACGTCGTCGCCGCACACGGTAACGTCGAACAGGTCCCGCCAGCCGCTGCCGTCGACGATGGCCAGTTCGTGCTCGAAGAAGTCGCGCTTGCGGTTGGAGATCACCCCCACCGGCACGCCGGCGGCGCGCAGCCGCTCCAGCTGGGCGCGGATGTCCGGCTCCAGGGGGTGCACTTCGTCCACGTAGTTCTTGTAGCAGTCGTCGAAGGCCCGGTGAATGCGCCGCTTGGCGTCGCCGTCGGCGCCGAACAGCACCTCGAAGATGTCGGTGCGGGAAATCTTGCGCTGGGCGGTGATCTTGGGGTGCAGCTTGTGGTGCTCGCGCACGTACTTGACCAGCTTGGCGTCCTCGATGGTCTTGGACTCTTCCGGCCGCAGAAGTCGCTCCCAGAGGCCCAGCTCCTCCAGGCGCGGCAGCACGTCGTCCACGGCGTGGTACATGGCGTCGTGGGTGTCCACCAGGGTGGCGTGCCAGTCGATCAGGACGGCCGCCGGCGGCGCGTGCGGCAATTGCAGGATACTCATGGTCGCGCGTCTCCGTATGCCCTCCGGCACGGGTGCCATGCCGGAAGCCCAACGGTACCACAGCGGCGTGAAGACGAACCGCGAAGTGGTTTTCTTGACGCGCGTCGCTGGCGATCTCCCGGGCCCCCGTTCTATGCTCCTTCCATGAGCAAGGACCGGCTTCAAGACTACCGCCGCAAACGCAACCTGGAGGCCAGCCGCGAACCCGCCGGCGGCGAGGACCGGGCGCCGCGATTCGTGATCCAGAAACACGACGCCAGCCACCTCCACTATGACTTCCGCCTGGCCTTCGACGGCGCCCTGAAATCCTGGGCGGTGCCCAAGGGGCCGTCCACGGATCCCCGCGACAAGCGGCTGGCGGTGCAGGTGGAGGATCACCCCCTGGACTACGCCGACTTCGAGGGCGTGATCCCCAAGGGCCACTATGGCGCCGGCACCGTGATGGTCTGGGACCAGGGCGGCTACCGGAATCTGCTGGCCGACAAGGACCCGCCGAAAACCATGGCCGAGGGCTGGCGAGACGGCCTGCTGGAGGTGTGGCTGGAGGGCGACAAGCTGCGCGGCGGCTACGCCCTGAAGCGCTTCCGCGACGGCGACAAACCCCAATGGCTACTGATCAAGATGGACGACGAGCAGGCGGACGCCCGGCGCAACCCGGTGTCCACCGAGAACCGCTCGGTGAAAAGCGGCCGCACCCTGGCGGGCATCGCCCGGGAGGCCCGGCGGGAACAGGACGAGGGAGACCACCATGACTGACGCCACCCTGGATGTGGACGGCCGCGCCGTGCCCTTCTCCCACCCGGACAAGGTGCTGTTCCCGGACGACGGCCTGACCAAGGCGGACCTGGCCGACTACTATCGCCGGGTGGCGCCGGTGATGCTGCCGCATCTGGCCGAGCGGCCGCTCACCCTGCACCGCTTCCCGGACGGCATCGGCGCGGACGGCTTCTACCAGCAGAATCGAAGCGACCACTTCCCGGACTGGCTGCCAGGCCGGCGCCTGGATCATGGCGGCGACACTGGCGAGGTCCACCATATCCTGTGCCAACGGGCCGCCGACCTGGTCTACCTGGCCGGCCAGGGCACCCTCACCCTGCACGCCTGGCTCAGCCACGCCGACCGCCCGCAACGGCCGGACCAGCTGGTGTTCGACCTGGACCCGCCCGGCGGCGATTTCGAGCCGGTACGCCAGGCCGCGCGCCAGGTGCGCGACGCCTTGCGCCAGGCCGGCCTGACCCCGTTTCTGAAAACCACCGGCTCCCGGGGCCTGCACGTGGTGGCGCCGCTCAAGCCGGTGGCCGATTTCAACCGGGTGCGGCGCGCCTGCCGCCGGCTGTCGGACCATCTGGCGGCGCGCCACCCGGATCAGCTCACCACCGAGCAGCGCAAGAACAAACGACGCGGCCGGCTCTACCTGGACATCCAGCGCAACGCCTTCGGGCAAACCGCGGTGGCCCCCTACGCGGTGCGCGCCCGCCCCGGCGCGCCGGTGGCCACGCCCCTGGACTGGCACGAACTGGACGACCCGGCCCTGGGCCCGCGCCGCTACACCCTCGGCAACCTGTTCCGCCGGCTCGGCCAGAAGGACGACCCCTGGGCCGGCATGGCCCGCCACGCGGCGGACCCGGCGGTGCTGGAACACGCCCTGGAGGAATGGGACCAGGGCTAATCGGCCTGGCCGCCGGGGAGATCACCTTCCCAGCGGCGGGCGCCGGGCCCGTGCTCGGACAACTCATCGCCGGGGTTGCGCAACCGGCAGGCGGTCATCGAAAGACACCCACAGCCGATGCAGTCGCTGAGCTGGTCGCGCAGCTGGGTGAGCCGCTGGATGCGCTCGTCCAGCTCCTGGCGCCAACGGGCGGACAGCCGCGACCAGTCCCGCGCGTTGGGGCTGCGCGCCTCCGGCAGGGACGCCAGTGCCTCCGCCACCTCCGCCAGCGGAATACCGATGCGCTGGGCCACCTTGATCACCGCCACCCGGCGCAGCACGTCCCGGTGGTAGCGACGCTGGTTGCCGGCGCTGCGGCGGCTGTGAATGAGCCCCTTGCGTTCGTAGAAGTGCAGCGCGGACACCGCCACGCCGCTGCGTTCCGCCACTTCACCCACGGTGAGGGCCTTGTCGATGTTGGCGGCGGTGATCCTGGCCATGGACGCTCTCCGGAGATTGACCTTAACAATGGTTAAGGTTTCATGCTGCCCGCTCCTCGCCCGATTCACAAGACCTCTCTAGAATGTCGGGTCCCAGGCCATTGGCAAGGAGCATTCGTGTCCAACGTCATTCAGATCGAGCGGCTCAACAAAACCTACGACTCCGGCTTCACCGCCCTGCGCGACGTGAACCTGAGCATCCGCAAAGGCGAGATTTTCGCCCTGCTGGGCCCCAACGGCGCCGGCAAGACCACGCTGATCAGCATCGTCTGCGGCATCGTCAACGCCAGTTCCGGCACCGTGCTCGCCGACGGCCACGATATCCGCCGCGACTACCGGGCGGCCCGGTCGCGCATCGGCCTGGTACCCCAGGAGCTGTCCACGGACGCCTTCGAAACCGTGCAGGCCACGGTGACCTTCAGCCGGGGGCTGTTCGGCAAGCCCGCCAATCCGGCCTATGTGGAGCGGGTGCTGCGCGACCTGTCCCTGTGGGACAAGCGCAAGGACAAGATCATGGCGCTCTCCGGGGGCATGAAGCGCCGGGTGATGATCGCCAAGGCGCTGGCCCACGAGCCGGACATCCTGTTCCTGGACGAGCCCACCGCCGGCGTCGACGTGGAGCTGCGCCGGGACATGTGGAACCTGGTGCGCGGCCTGCGCGAGCGGGGCGTGACCATCATCCTCACCACCCACTACATCGAGGAAGCGGAAGAGATGGCCGACCGGGTGGGCGTGATCAACCACGGCGAGATCGTGCTGGTGGAACGCACCCGGGAGCTGATGGACAAGCTCGGGCGCAAGGAGCTGCGTCTGCAACTGGCGGAACCCCTGGCGACACTGCCCGAGGCACTGAGCGATCTGCCGCTGAGCCTGGAGGCCGAGGGGCAGGAGCTGGTGTACCGCTTCGACGCCCGTCACGACCAGGGCGACGTGGCCGGCCTGCTGCGCCGTCTGGATGAGCAGGGCATCGCCTTCCGCGACCTGCGCACCCGCGAGAGTTCGCTGGAAGAGATTTTCGTGGACCTGGTCCACAACGGTCGCAAGGGAGACTGACATGAACCTGCACGGCGTAAAGGCCATTTACCGGTTCGAGATGGCACGCACCTGGCGCACCCTGCTGCAAAGCATCGCATCCCCGGTGATTTCCACCTCGCTCTACTTCGTGGTGTTCGGCTCCGCCATCGGCTCGCGCATGGTGGAAATCGACGGCATCAGCTACGGCGCCTTCATCATTCCCGGCCTGGTGATGCTGATGCTGCTCAACGAGAGCATTTCCAACGCCTCGTTCGGCATCTACATGCCCAAGTTCACCGGCACCATCTACGAAGTACTGTCGGCGCCGATCTCACCGCTGGAAATCGTGCTCGGTTACGTGGGCGCCGCCGCCAGCAAGTCGATCATTCTCGGCCTGCTGATTCTCGCCACATCGCGGCTGTTCGTGGATTATCAGATCGCCCATCCGTTCGCCATGGTCGGTTTCCTGGCGCTCACCGCGGTGACCTTCAGCCTGTTCGGTTTCATCATCGGGGTGTGGGCGGACGGGTTCGAGAAGCTGCAGATCATTCCCATGATGATCGTCACGCCGCTGACCTTTCTCGGCGGCACCTTCTATTCGGTGTCCATGTTGCCGCCGTTCTGGGAAACGGTGACGCTGTTCAACCCGGTGGTTTATCTGGTGAGCGGCTTCCGCTGGAGTTTCTACGGCGTGGCGGACGTGCACCTGGGGGTAAGCCTGGGCATGACGGTGCTGTTCATGCTGGTATGCGCCGGGTTGATCGGCTGGATTTTCAAAACTGGTTACCGGCTGCGTGATTGAGCCCAAGTATTCGTAGGAGCGGCTTCAGCCGCGATTGTCGGATCGCGGGATCGCGGCTGAAGCCGCTCCTACAATGGGGTCTTATTGCTTCTCGGCGCGCACCGCCTTCTCGATGCGCTCGCCGATGTCCTTGTCGATGTTGCGCCAGTACTCAAACACCCGGGACAGCACCGGCTCCTCCACGCCGTCGAGCACGTGCCCGGCCACGTTGTTCACCAGGCGCTCCCGGGCGGCGTCATCCATCACCTTGGTGACCAGGTCATGGGCCTGGTTGAAGTCGCCGTCGTCGGGGCGAAGGGTGTAGGCCTCGCGCACCAGCTCGCCGTCCGCGGACCATACCGCCTGCTCCGGATAACGGTGCGGGTCCGCCGCAGGGCCGCCCTTGGTGTTGGGCGCGTACACCGGATCCTCGGTCTTGCGGATGCGCATGGCGCCGCCCTTGCTGTAGCTGTGCACCGGGCATCTGGGCTCGTTCACCGGAAGCTGCTTGTAGTTCACGCCCAGCCGGGCGCGGTGGGCGTCGGCGTAGGACACGGAACGGGCCAGCAGCATCTTGTCCGGGGACAGGCCGGTGCCGGGCACCATGTTGTTGGGCTCGAACGCCGCCTGCTCGATCTCGCTGTGAAAGTCCGTGGGGTTGCGGTCCAGGGTCAGCTTGCCCACCTCGTGCAGCGGATAGTCCTCGTGGGGCCAGACCTTGGTGAGATCGAACGGGTTGATGCGATAGGTCTTGGCATCCTCGAAGGGCATGATCTGAACGTTCAGGGTCCAGGTCGGGTAATCGCCGCGCTCGATGGCCTTGAACAGATCCCGGCGGTGGTAATCGGCGTCGGCGCCGGCCATCTGGTCGGCCTGCTCCTGGGTCATGCACTTGATGCCCTGATCGGTCTTGAAGTGATACTTCACCCAGAAGCGCTCACCGTCTTCGTTGACCCACATATAGGTGTGGCTGGAGTAACCGTTCATATGGCGCCAGGTGGCGGGCACGCCCCGGTCGCCCATCAACCAGGCCACCTGGTGGGCGGACTCCGGCGACTGGGTCCAGAAATCCCACTGCATGTCGTTGTCGCGCAGGCCGTTGTCGGCACGGCGCTTCTGCGAGTGAATGAAATGCTGGAATTTCATCGGGTCGCGCACGAAGAACACCGGCGTATTGTTGCCGACCATGTCGAAGTTGCCGTCCTCGGTGTAGAACTTCACCGCGAAACCGCGCGGGTCGCGCCAGGTGTCCGGGCTGCCCGCCTCGCCGGCGACGGTGGAGAACCGGATCACCACATCGGTTTTGGTGCCCTTCTGGAGAAATTTCGCCTTGGTGTAGCGGCTCACGTCCTGGGTGACCTGGAAATGGCCGAAGGCGCCGCCGCCCTTGGCATGGGGCTGACGGTCGGGAATCATCTCCCGGTTGAAGGCGGCCATCTGCTCCATGAGGTAGTGGTCATGGAGCACGATGGGACCGTCGGCGCCCACGGAGAGGGCGTGTTCGTCGCTGGCCACCGGGTTGCCGGCGTCATTGGTGGTCGGATTACGATGCTGATCGCTCATGGTGCTGTCACCTTCCTTGAAGTCCGCATGCTTTGAAGTCCGCATGATCTGTCGGGGAATTCCCCTAACGTCTCAAGGTGGCGCGGGGCCGGGAAGGGGCCCATGGCGAGCTTTACAAAGTTTGATCTTCAGCGCCGGTGAGGGTCCTCGTCGTCGAGGATTTTCTCCACTTCGTCGCGGGGCAGATAGTCCAGGTCCCAGTGGCTGGTGTAGGTTTCCTTCAGGCGGCGGCGCCCCCGGTGCAGGGGCTCCGGATCATCGCCGCCGTGGGCACCGCTCTCCTCGCCCATGGCGGGCGGCGGCGGCCGGCTGGGGGGCTCCGGTTCCGGGCGGCGCCGGAACAGGCGCCGCAGTCGATCCATCAATGCGCTCATGCTGGCTCCCGACGTGAACGTCGATACCGCCATGATGCCAGGGCATCCGGCGCCGGTCAGCCGCCCGGTTTCCTTCCCCGCGGGCGGCGCTTACCATGAACCGATAATGACGACCGCGGATTGAAACCAACGTGAACCTGGCTCTCACCGACCTTCTGCTGCTGGCCGCCCTGGTGATCGGCGCGGCCGTGTTCTGGCGGGCCCAGCGCATCCGCGAAACGACCCTGCGCGTCACCCGCCGGCATTGCGAGCGCGAGGAAGTGCTGCTGCTCGACCAGACCGTGGGCCTCAAGCGCCTGCGGCTGCGCCGGGACGGCGAAGGCCGGCTGCGCCTGTGGCGGGTTTACGAGTTCGAGTTCACGGTCACCGGCGGCGAGCGCTACCGGGGCGAAACCCTGGTGACCGGCGACCGGGTGGTGCGGGTGACCCTGCCGCCGCACCGCTTCAGCCAGGAGCCGGATCAGCTTCACTGACCGGCTTTTACACCTTTTTGTCTTCCCACCTTGCCCACGCCGGCCCCATGGGCGTACCCCTGTGCGAAACGGTCAATGGAGTTACCCATGTCGTTTTCGCATCGCGTGGAGAATATCCAACCCTCGCTGACGTTGAAGATCAACGCCGAGGCCGCCGCTCTGCAGCGCGGCGGCGAACGGGTGGCGCGTTTGGGCGCCGGCGAGCCGGATTTCGATACCCCCGCGGCGATCAAGGAAGCCGCCCACTCGGCCATCGACCGGGGTTTCACCCATTACACCGCGGTGGACGGCTGCCCGGATCTGAAAGCCGCCGTGCGCGAGAAATTCCGCCGCGACAACGACCTGGTGTTCGGCGACGACCAGGTGCTGGTCGGTTGCGGTGCCAAACAGGCCCTGTTCGACCTGTGCCAGGCCCTACTCGGGCCCGGCGACGAAGCGATGATTCCGCGCCCCTACTGGGTCACCTATCCAGCCCAGGTGATTCTCGCCGGCGCCGAGCCGGTGTACTTCGACCTGGACGCGGAGGACGGCTATCTGCCGGACCCGGATCGCCTGGAAGCCAGCTTCACCGCCCGCACCCGGCTGCTGTTTTTGAACAGCCCCAACAACCCCACCGGTCGGATCTATGACGAGGACCGGCTGTGCCGGCTGGCGGCGGTGATCCGCCGACACCCGCGTTTGTGGGTGGTCAGCGACGAAATCTACGAGCACCTGAACTGGAGCGGCCGGCCATTCCTGAATCTGCTCAATGTGGCGCCGGACCTGGCGGACCGCTGTTTCCTGGTCAACGGCGTGTCCAAAGCCTACGCCATGACCGGCTGGCGGGTGGGCTTCGTGGCCGGCCCGGTGGACGCGCTCGCCCGTCTGAAGAAAGTGCAGGGCCAGAGCACCGCCGGCACCGCCACCATCAGTCAGCACGCCGCCACCGAGGCGCTCACCGGTGACCAGACCCCGGTGCGCCGCATGGCGGCCGAGTACCGGCGCCGCCACGACCGGGTGGTGCCCGCCCTGAACGCCCTGCCCGGCGTTTGCTGCGCGCCCTCGGACGGCACCTTCTACGCCTTCCCGGACGCCCGTGAACTGATCGCCGGGCTGGACGGCATCGACGACGACTATCAGCTTGCGGAGGCCCTGCTTCACCAGGCCGGCGTGGCGGTCGTCCCGGGCAGCGGCTTCGGCGCGCCGGGGCGGCTGCGGGTGTCGTTCGCCGCCAACATGGAAGCCATCGACACCGGCCTGGAGCGGCTGCGCCGCTTCATCGGCTGAAGAGACAGTGCAAAGGAGGCAGTATGAGTACCGCGACGGTATCGGATTTCCTGGTCGACCGGCTCCATCAATGGGGCGTCGATCGGGTGTTCGGCTATTCCGGTGACGGCATCAACGGAGTGATGAGCGCCCTGCGCCGGGCCGATGACAAAATCACCCTGGTGCAACCCCGCCACGAGGAACTGGCCGCCTTCATGGCCTGCGGTCACGCCAAGTACACCGGCCGTCCCGGGGTGGTGGTGACCACCTCCGGCCCTGGCGCCATCCACGCGCTCAACGGTCTGTACGACGCCGCCAAGGATCATATGCCGGTGGTCGCCGTGGTCGGCCAGCAGGCCCGCGCCAGTCTGGGCTCCGACTTTCAGCAAGAGGTGGACCTGGAAAACGTATTCCAGGACGTGGGCGCCTATGTACAGACGGTGATGGCCCCGGAGCAGGCCCGCCACGTGGTCGACAGAGCCGTGCGCATCGCCGAGGCGGAGCGCACCGTGACCTGCGTGATCCTGCCCAACGACGTCCAGGATGCGGCCATGAAGGCGCCGCCGGACGGTCACGGCGCCACCTGGTCCGGGGTCGGCTACCGGCCCTCGCTACGCCTGCCCCTGGATCAGGACCTGGACCGCGCCGCCGAGGTGCTCGACGCCGGCGAAAAGGTGGCGATCCTGGCCGGCGCCGGGGTCAAGGACGCGGTTCCGCAACTGCTGGAGCTGGCCAACGCCCTGGGCGCCGGCATCGCCAAGGCGGTGCTGGCCAAGACCATGGTTGCCGACGACGCCCCCGGAGTGACCGGCACCATCGGCCTGCTGGGCACCGAGCCCAGCGACCGCATGATGCGCCATTGCGACACCCTGCTGATGGTGGGGACCAGTTTTCCCTATGCGGAGTTTCTGCCCGCATCCGGCCAGGCCCGGGCGGTGCAGATCGATGTCGATGCCGCCAATCTCGGGCTGCGCTACCCCACCGAGGTGAACCTGCACGGCGATGCCGGCGCGACGCTGAAGGCCCTGTTGGAACGGATCACCCCCAAGGCGGACCGCGCCTGGCGGCAGGACCTGGAGGAACAGATCAATGACTGGTGGGACACGGTGGCGGCCCGGGCCAACACCGAGGCGGACCCGCTGAACCCCCAGAAGATTTTCTGGGAGTTGTCACCGCGCCTGCCGCGCGGCGCTCTGCTGGCGGCGGACGTGGGCACCGCCACGGACTGGTACGCGCGTTTTCTGAAGGTGGGCGACGATGTCCAGGGCTCCACCTCCGGCGGCCTGGCCTCCATGGGCAACGGCGTGCCCTATGCCCTGGCCGCCAAGTTCGCCCACCCGGACCGGCCGGTGATCGCCATGGTCGGCGACGGCGCCATGCAGATGATTGGCAACAACGGCCTGATCACGGTGGCCCGGTACTGGCGGGAATGGGCGGACCCGCGCCTGGTGGTGCTGGTGCTCAATAACCGGGACCTGAACCAGGTGACCTGGGAACAGCGGGTCATGGAAGGCGACCCCAAGTTCGAGTCCTCACAGGCCCTGCCGGATTTCGACTACGACCAATACGCGGAGATGCTGGGCTTGCGGGGCCTGCGCCTGGACAGCGCCGAGCGGGTCACGGAAGTGCTGGACGCCGCCCTGGCGGCGGACCGGCCGGTGGTGATCAACGCGGTGGTGGACGCCAATGTGCCGCCCTTGCCCTCTCACCTGGAGATGGGCCAGGTGAGAGGCTACATGGAATCCATCCTCAAGGGGGACCCGGAAGCCGGGCCGGAACTGCGCCAATCCCTGAAGGCGATGGCGGCCAAGTATTTGAAGCGATGAGAGTATTTGAAACGGTGAAGCCGACCGCCCGGCGGAGGCCGGGCGGTCGGCCGGTCAGCCTTCGGCGTCCGCCTGGTTGAGGTGCACGTCCATCTGCGGGTAGGGAATGCCGATGCCGGCGGCGTCGAAGCGGCGCTTCACTTCCTCGGTCATGCCCCATTTCACCGGCCAGTAGTCGGCGCTGTTCACCCAGGGCCGGCACAGGAAGTTCACCGAGCTGTCCGCCAGCTCGCCGACCACGATGGTGGGCGCCGGGTCCTTCAGGCAGCGCTCGTCCTCGGCCACCACCTCCTCGAGGATTTTCTTCACCTGGCTCAGGTCGGCGTCGTAGGACACGCCGAACACCATGTCCACGCGGCGGGTGGGCTTCTCGGAATAGTTGACGATGTTGTTGGACAGGATCTCCGCGTTGGGCACCGTGATCACCTTGTTGTCCGGCGAGGTGAGGACGGTGGCGAAGATGCGGATTTCCTTCACCGTGCCGCTGGTGCCCGCCACTTCCACGTAATGCCCCTCGCGGAACAGCCGGAACAGGATCAGCATGACGCCGGCGGCGAAGTTGCTGAGCGAATCCTTCAGCGCCAGCCCCACGGCCAGGCCGGCGGCGCCGAGAATGGCCACCAGGGAGGTGGTTTTCACGCCCAGGCGGTCCAGGGCGGCGATCACCACGAACAGGAACAGCAACACATGGATGATGCGCCCCAGAAACTTGGCGATGGTGCTGTCCAGGCGCTTGCCCATCAGGTTCTGCAGCCACTTGCTCAGCCTCGCCACCACCCACAGGCCGATCAGGAAAATCAGCAAGGCGGCGACGATGTTCCAGGCGTAAGGCACCAGGTTGTCGTTAAAAAACGTCTGCAACTGCCCCATGTAGTCGTCCATCAGATGCGCGCTCCGTTAAAACCGTGAAGAAAGCGTTAAGCCTTACGGAGCCGGGCGCCGCTGTCCAGACGCCGGGTCGCATTTTACAAATGGCGCCCTGACTCGGGCACCACGCCGCGGAGGTCGCTCCTGCCGTGTTACCACCACAAAAAAGCCCCGGCGAAAGCCGGGGCATGATGGCACTTCAAGTGAGGCAAAGAGGATCAGGTCCAGCCGAACAGGGCATCCAGCAGGCCACCGAACAGGTCGCCCAGGCCGGGGATGCCTTCCAGCACGTCGGCGATCGGGTTGAGCAGCTGTTCCAGCAGGCCGTCGTCGCCGGCCACGGTGTCCAGCACGGTGACCAGGGGCTCGCCCAGGGCGGGAATCTGCTCCAGCAGATCGCCCAGCGCCGGCACCAGGGCGCCGTTGTCGCCGATCAGACCGCCAAGCAGGTTCTCCAGGCCGGCTTCGCCTTCCAGGGCGCCGCCGTCCAGCAGCCCGCCGAGCAGGTTGGTGGCCAGTTCACCCAGCACCGGCACCTGGCCGAGCAGATCGGTGGCCGGGTTGAGCAGGTCACCGGGGTTGGACGGATCCACGCCGCCCTCGCCGCCCAGCAGGGTGCCGAGCACCTGGTTGAGCAGGTCGCCGGCCACCGGCAGTTGCTCCAGGGAGTCGGTGAGGATAGCCAGGGGATCGCCGCCTTCACCGCCGCCGGTGGCGTCCAGCAGGGCCGCGATCAGCGGGTTGAGGAGATCGCCCAGCACCGGCACCTGGCCCACCAGGTCGCTGATCTGGCCGAGCTGGTCGCTGGCGGAGGTCAGGCAGGTGAGCGGGTCACCGGATTCGCAGTTCACGGCGCCGAGCAGCTGGCCGACCAGGGGGCCGAGCACCGGCACCTGATTGAGCACGTCCTGCACCGGGGCGCTGAGCTGGGTCAGGTCGCCGCTGCTCAGGGCTTCGGCCAGGCCTTCCAGGTCCAGCTGGTCCAGGGGCAGGGAGCCGCTGTCGCCGCCGGCCAGACCGTTGAGCAGATCACCCAGCACCGGCACTTCGGCCACCAGTTCCGGCAGACCCTGAAGCTGGTCGAGCAGCGCGAACAGGGGGTTGGCGTCGTCACCGCCGCCGGCCAGGGCGTCGCCGACCAGGTCGCCGATTACCGGGATGTTGGCCACCAGCTCCGGCAGGGTTTGCAGCAGGTCCAGGTTGCCCGGATCGGTTTCAATGGCGCCCATCAGGCTGTTCACCAGCTCGCCCACCACCGGCACGCCACCCAGGGCGTCGGTAACCGGGGCCAGCAGTTCGCCGGATTCCAGCAGACAGGACAGCGGGTCGGCGGTGTCGCCGCAGATTTCATCCACGCCGGGCAGACCGCTCAGGTTGAGCACCGAGCCCACGCCCTGCAGCACCTCGGTGACACAGGCCTGGGGATCGAATTCGCCTTCGTTGCTGGCCACCGGGCACACCGCGGTGGACAGGGTGTTGGCGGTGCTGATGAGCAGCTCGCCGCTGGCCAGGTTGTTGGCCACGCCGGTGAGGCAGGTCTGCGGATTGAGCGCGTCCTCGCAACCGAGCACGGTGAACACGCTCTGCAGGGTGTCCGGGGTGGTTTCCAGCACATCCACCACGCAGGTCACCGGGTTGTCCGCGTTCGGGCACAGCTCCTGGGTCACCGGGCTGGTGCCGTCCAGCAGGCCGGTGATGGTGTTCTTCAGGTAAACGGTGCTTTCCATCACGCAGTTGGGCAGGAACTCCACGTCCGCCAGGCTTTCCACCAGGGCGGTGTCGGTGCTGGCGACGCTGTCCGCGCACACCAGGCCGAGCAGGTTGTCGTTGCCCAGGGAGATGTTTTCCAGCGCTTCGTTCTCGCAGGTCACGGTGTCGATGGCGTTACCCAGGGGCACGTCCAGCACGGTGCCCGGGCAAACCGAGGCGGTGAAGTGGTTGCTGGTGTCGATCAGGCTCAGTGCCTCAGCCTGCTCCTCATCGTCCAGACCGTCGTCGGGGTCGCCGGGCTCATCCGGGTTGTCCGGGTCGTCGGGGTTATCCGGGTTATCGGGGTTGTCCGGATCATCGGGATTGTCCGGCGTATTGGGCGTTTCCGCGCCGCCACCGCCGTTGTCGCTCGGGCCGCCGCTGCTGCCGCCGCCGCCACCACAAGCGGCCAGCGCCGCCACCATGAGAATCAGTAGTAGTTGTTTAGCCAGTGAGCTGACCATGTCTCCACCCTCCATGAAAAGGAATCCATTGCCCGACGCCCCACGCGCCGGTAATGCATGAATGGAATGTACAAAGGGTGGCTATGAAACTATGTAGGTCATGCTTTAAGAGCTGTTACGGGGGCACTCAATGGCAACGTTAGGAAACCGCCTTGTGTGCCCCATGTAACAATTTCATGATCTTTTACGGTCAAATCGGGCCAAAATATCGAAAAGTGCTGAGTGACTACTTGTTTATAACCATTAGCATGGTATCGGCCAGCCATTGTGGCACTGTCGTACAAACACAAAAAACGGCGCCCGGGCGGAACCCGGGCGCCGCCTCGTCGGCGCGTCGGCGCGGCTCAGAGCTGCTTGAGCACGGTTTCCGCGCTGCTGTCCTCCACGCCCTTGGCGTCCACGCCCAGGTATTCCACCACGCCGTCGTTGGCGATCAGCGCGAAGCGCTTGGAGCGAATGCCCAGGCCGGCGCCGGAGGCGTCCAGTTCCAGGCCCAGCGCCTTGGTCAGCTCGGCGTTGCCATCCGCCAGCATGGTGATCTTCTCGGCGTTCTGGTTGTCCTGCCAGGCGCCCATCACGAAGGCGTCGTTCACCGCCATGCAGGCAATGGCGTCGGCTTTTTGCAGAATCTCGTCGGCGTGCACCACGAAGCCGGGCATGTGGGTATTGGAACAACCCGGCGTGAAGGCGCCGGGCACCGCGAACAGCACTACCTTGCGGCCCTTGAAGAACTCACCGGTGGACAGATCCTCCGGGCCCTGGGCGCCGTTGGTCTTGATGGTCACGTCGGGGAGTTTGTCGCCTACGGCAATGGTCATGGTCGTGTCCTGTGGGTTGCGGAAAAGGACCTCGAATGTACCAGACCGGACGGCGCCGCGCCGAGCCGGCCAGGCACCCGGGCACCGCCGGCAACGTAAAAGAGTGTTGCCTTTGCCGCCATCGGTTTGAAGCGGCGGCCAACCGGCCCCAGGCTGACACCCACGCATTCATTGCAGCGGCAAACATTCATTGCAAAGGCAAGGGAGTACAGGCCATGAGCCAGACCATCGTGATCACCGGCGCCAATCGCGGCATCGGCTACGACATGGCGCGCCTGTGGAAGGCGCGTGGCAACCACGTTATCGCCGTGTGCCGCAGCCCGGCGGAGAAGAAGGGCGAGGAAGACCTGCACGATCTCGGCATCCGCGTGCTGGAAGGCTATGACGTCAGCAAGGCGGAGGACGTGGCCGCGCTCAAGGAAGAGCTCGGCGACACGGAAGTGGACGTGCTCTACAACAACGCCGGGATCATGGAAAGCGAAACCCTGGAGGACATGAACTTCGACACCATCGAGAAGCAGTTCGAAGTGAACACCCTGGGGCCGCTGCGCGTCACTCACGCGCTGCTCGACAACCTGAGCGACGGCGCCCGGGTCGGCCTGATGACCTCCCGCATGGGGTCCATCGAGGACAACGACTCCGGCCGCAAGTACGGCTACCGGATCAGCAAGGCCGGCCTCAACGCCGCCGGCAAATCCCTGGCCGTGGACCTCAAGGACCGGGGCGTGGCCGTGGCGATCCTGCACCCGGGCTACGTGAAAACCGACATGACCGGCCACACCGGCCACATCACCCCGGAGCAGGCCGCCCACCGGCTGGTGCAGCGCATGGACGAGCTGAACCTGGACAACACCGGCACCTTCTGGCACTCCGACGGCTCGGTGCTGCCCTGGTAAAAATCATACCGATCGGGAGTATTTCGCTGATTGCATGTCCCGTAGGCGAACATTTTCCCGATCGGTAATTTTCTGGACGGGCTGGCCTAGCGGCGGCGGCGCAGCAGGCCGGCCACGGCCATGACCAGGAACGGCAGCCAGGACCAGGGGCCGGCGGCGCCGCCGCTGCCACCGCCGCCGCCCATGGAAGCGCGCGGTTGCTGGAACATGGGCTGGCTCTGGTCGGCCCGGTTGGAGGCCGGCGCGCTGGCTTCGCGGCGGGCCTTGGCGAGCCGCTCCAGATCACGGCGGTCGGCGTTGCGGCGCTCGATGCCGTATTCCTCGAACACCTCATCGCGCAGCACCACCATGGAGGTGTAATCGGTGACCAGGCCGTACTCCAGGGCCAGGTCGGTGATGGCGTCCTCCAGGTCGGCGTCGGCGCCGAAGTTATCCCGCTCCCGGGCCAGATCCTGGATGGTGGCGTAGGCCCACAGCCGTTCCAGTTCCGGGTTGTCGCCGCCCTGTTCCGGGAAGGTGAAGCGGCTGTGGTATTGCCGCTCCTGGCCGCCCACCCGGGCGCTCAGGGTCACGTCCGCGGGGCCGTCGCCCCAGTAATGCCCCATCAGCACGATGCGCTCGCCACGGTATACGGAGCCGATGCGCGCCGGCGTGCGGTCGGCGGTTTTCACGCCGTCGATGTCCAGGCGCACGTCGTTCATGGCCTGGTGGGTGAGCTTGCCGGTGGCCTGCATCAGCCGGCCAACGATGTCATCGCTGTTGGAAACGCTCAGGGCGAAGCCGTTGCTGGCGTCGGTGAGCGCGGTGAGCAGCGGGCGGTTGGCGCTGTTGCCCATGATGGAGGTGAACAGGCGAACGTCACGCTTATCGAGCAGTTCGAGGAACCGTTTTTGCGCGGTGACGCCCACGTTGGCGACACCGTCAGTGACCAGAACGATGCCGGTGGGGCGGTCATCGTCCAGGGTCTTCAAGCCGCTTTTCAGGCCGTCATACAGGTTGGTGCCGCCGGAAGACCGCAAACCGGCGACCCGGGTCACGTGGTCGTTCACCGCCGCCGGCGTCACCGCCACGAAACCGTCGGTGAGCTCGCGGACACCGTCGTTGAACAGCACGATGCGGAAGCGGTCCTCCGGCTGGAGCCGGCCCAGGGCCTTGCCCACGCCATCCGCCAGGGTGGCCAGCTTGCCAGCCATGGAGCCGGACACGTCGAGCACGAACACCCAGTCGCGGCCGCCGCTGACCGGGGGGAGATCATCACCAGGGGTGAGGCTCATCATGAAGGTGCCCCGGTCCGAGCCCGGCGCCTTGTAGGCCACCAGATCCACGGTGCCGGGCAGGTCCTCCGGATGGCGCCAGTAGACCACGATGTCCCGGTCGAGCCGGAACGCCGGCTTGCCGTCGCCGGCCACGGCGGCCTCCCGCTCGGCACCTGACTCCACGCCCTCCCCGGTGGCCGGCTCGCCGGTCCCCGGCGCGGCGGGCCGGTTGTCCAGGGTTACCCGCCATTGGCGCGGGCCCTGTTGGGTGACGGCGGCGCCGGGCTGGTCCGGTACCCTTACCGCCGCCACCGGGTAGCCAGCGCGCAGGTTGAGAGTGAAGGTGAAGTGCTCCTCCACCCGTTCGTTGGCGGTCCAGAAATCCAGCTGGCGCTGGTCCACGCCGCCCTCTTCCAGGGGATAGACGTAGCGGCCCACGTCGGTGTCGACGCCGGCGGGCTGCATGTAGACCAGCCGCACCCGGGTGTCGACGCCGCCACGCACCGGGCTCACCCGCACGTCGAACGCCTTGTACTGGTCCTTCTCGGTGAGCCCGGCTTCCCGGCCGGCGGCTTTTTCCTGTTCATACACCTGGCGGGCCTTTTCCCGGGGCAGTACCTCGCCCACCACCGGTTTGCCGTCGATCCACACGGTGAACTCCGCCACCGTGCCTTTTTCCGGCACCGGGAAGCGGTAATGCGCCTCCAGGTCCCGGTCGTGGGGGTTGTGGAACACCTGCTCCACCTCGGTGATGGCGTAGCCGTCCTCCACGTCCACGGTGACGTGCTGCTCGCGCAGTTCCAGGGGCGGCACGCCGCCTTCCGTGGGGGTCATCAGGCCCGCCGCCTGGGCGGAAGCGGCAACCAGCAGCAGCGTCAGGCCGCCCGCCAGACGCCGCGCCCAAGAGGTAAAGGAAACCATGACGTTCTCCTATGTTTATTAAACGCCGTTCAATTGATACAGGAGAAAACGCTTTCTGCTGAACACTGTTCATTAACAGGATGTGTCACCGGGCGTTCAACAGCCCCCCCGTTGGCCGGCGCCGGCGGCGCCCGTTACCATTGCCGCGCATGACGGATCGCCCCCTGGAGCCCATGAACCACGCCGACGCCCTGCCCATCGACCCGCTCAAGGAGCCCTTCCTCGACGCCCTGGACCAGGGCCCGGTGGTGGTGTCCGCCGCCACCGGCTCCGGCAAGTCCACCCGCCTGCCGGTGTGGGCCCTGGCGCGCGGGCCGGTGCTGGTGGTGGAACCCCGGCGCGTGGCCTGCACCGCCCTGGCGGGCTTCCTGGCCGGCCAGCGCGGCCAGGCCCCGGGCGACGAAGTGGGCTACGCGGTGCGCTTCGACCCGGCCTGCACGGACCAGACGCGGCTGGTGTTCGTCACGCCGGGCATCGCCCTGCGCTGGTACCGGGAAGGGCGACTGAAGCGCTTCACCACGGTGATGCTGGACGAATTCCACGAACGGCGCTGGGACACGGACCTGCTGCTCGCCCTGCTGAAGCAGGACGGCGGCCACCGGCTGGTGGTCACCTCCGCCACCCTGGACGGGCCGCGCCTGGCCCACTACCTGGACGCGCGAGCCTTGCACTCCGAGGGCCGCGGCTACCCGGTCAGCGCCCGCTACCACGCCGACAACGACCGCCGCATGCCCGACGGCCGGGACCTGGCGCCCCGGGTGCGCGAAGCGGTGCGCGCCGGCCTGGCGGAGGACGACGGCGACGCGCTGGTGTTCCTGCCCGGCCGCCGGGAGATCCAGCAGGCCGCCGCCGCCCTCGGCGGGCTGGACGCGGAGGTGCTGCCCCTGCACGCCGGCGTCACCGGCGAGGCGCAACGGCGCGCCCTCACCCCGGGGCCCCGGCGGCGGGTGATCCTGGCCACCAATGTGGCGGAAACCTCCCTCACCATTCCCGGCGTCACCCTGGTGGTGGACGGCGGCCTGGAGCGCCGCACCCACCAGCGCAACGGCCGTACCGTGCTGTCGTTGACGCCGATTTCCCAGGCCAGCGCCGACCAGCGCCGGGGGCGGGCGGGCCGCACCGCGCCGGGCCGGGTGATCCGGCTGTGGGGCGAGAACGCGCCCCTGGAGGCGCGCACGCCGCCGGAGATCCAACGCGAAGAACTGGGCGAGCTGGTGCTGGCGGCGGCCTGCGCCGGCCGGCGCGCGGCGGCGCTGGATTTCCCCGACCCGCTGCCAGCGCACACCCTGGAACGGGCCGAGCGGCAGCTTAACGGCCTGGGCGCCCTGGACGCCGATGGTCGGGCCACCGAGCGCGGCCAGGCCCTGTTCGACCTGCCGGTGGACACCTTCTTCGCGCACCTGATCGTGGCCATGCCGGACGCCCCGGCCCGGGGCTTCATGGTGGACCTGGCCGCCGCCCTGAGCGCCCGCCGGCGGCCGCTCACCCTGCCCCGGGACGAGGACGGCCGCCGCGCCCTGGCGGACTGGGAGCCGCGCCCCTGCGACGCCACCACCCTGGTGCGGGCGGTGCGCCAGACGCCGCCGGAGAGCCTCAAACCGAACCGGGCGGCCCGGGACGAAGCGCGCCAGCTGGCCACCCAAATGCGCGCCCTGCTCAAGCTGCCCGGCCTGCCGGCCAGCCTGGACGAGGACGTTCCGGCGATTTTGGCCGCCGCCCTGGCCGCCAACCCCCGGGCGGCGTTTCTGCGCCGGGAAAAAGAACGCCGCCGGGACGCCATGGGCAACGGCGGCGAGGAAGTCCGCGTGGGCGAGGATTCCCGCTTCCCGGAGGAGGCGGAGGCGGCCCTGGTGCTGGACAGTCACAGCCTGCCCGGCAAGGGCACCCGCCAAACCCTGACCCTGGCCACCTGCCTGGCGCCGGTACCCGTTCAGGCTCTGGTGGAGCAGGGCCTGGCGCAGCCGGAAACCGGCGGCGTGGAGTGGCACGGCGACGAGCCGGTGGTGACCCGCCACTGGTACTACGCCGGCCGGTGCGTCCACACCGACACCGCCCGCCCGGAGGGCGCCGCCGCCCGCCAGGTGCTCGCCCGCCTGATCCTGGACGGCGATTGCCTGGCCCCGGCCGGCGAACGGCTGGTGAACGACCTGGACGCCTGGCGGCTGTATCTGGCCCTGGGCCACGATCAGGGGGACGCCCCGGAGGCGGCGCCCTGGCTGGCACGGCGTCTGGGGGAACTGGGAGTGGAAAACCTGGACGACCGCGCCCTGCTGGAACCGCGGGACCTGCGCTTCCCGGGCATCCCGGACTGGGAACGGCAACGTTTCGACGAGAAATACCCGCGCCTGGTGACGCTCAGCGACCTGAAAATGCGGGTGCATTACCAGATTGCCCAGCGGCGGGTGGAGCTGGAATACCGGGGTGGCAGCCGCAAGGCCGCCCCGCGCCGCTGGGAGCTGCCCGCCTGGTCCGGCTGGCGGGTGCGTTACCGCAAGGCCAGCCGGGTGGTGGACGTGGTTTAGAGGTCGCAGGACAAGCCGAACGCGGCCAGCCCCTCCACCAGGTATTCGGACAACAGCGGATGGCCAAGCAGATAATCCGCCGTCTCCGGCGTCCACTCGTCCCGGGCCAGGCGCAACGCGCCCTGCCAATCGTCCTCCTGGAAATCGCCCCGGCCCAGCCACATCAGCGCCACCACCTCGGTCTGCTGATCCGGCTCCAGATCCGCCACGATGGTGCGGAACTCCGCCCGGGACGGATCGTCCACCCCCACCGCCGGGGCCGGCGCGTCGCCGGGCTCGTCAATGGGATTGCTGCCGTCGTTGGGCAGGGTGATCGCCTCCTGGGACTGAAACGCCTGGGCCAGCTCCACCAGCCGGCACACCGTCTCGCCGCTCACATTCAGCATGGCTCTCTCCTTTTCCGGGCCGGCCCGGGGGCCGGCGTCCACATCATGGGAAAAGGGTGCCATCCCGAACCGGGATCACAAGGTGATGGACGTAAAAGAGCGTCTCAATAAAGTGACGGGAGGAGATAAGGGATGGTTTCAGGCGACGTCATCATGGGCCTCGCTGACATCACCGCGCCCGGCGAGAAGACCGGCCACGGAAATGTCCTCATCCAGCGCTTCCCAGTGAATACCTTCCCCGGTGTAGCTGATGCGATAGCGCTCACGCTCAACGGGCTCCGCCCTCAGCAGTCGCGGAAACCACGCCAAGGGCACTCCCAGACTGCGACCATCGCTCAGTTCGACCCACATGGTGTCCGCGTCGAAAGTTACCGCTTTAGCCCCGACCGAAGTGCTCATGCCAAGCCCTCTCGATTTCTTCAAAATGACTGTTCACCACTTCTACCAGTTCGGACAATTGCTTTCTATTGTAACCCGCACTTTTAGCGATACTTACCTCGGGATACAGCCACACCTTCGCTTCGCCCTCACCGCTTTCAGCGTGTATGTGGACCCGCTCCCTTGGATTTCCCTCGTTGGAATAAAAGAAAAAACGAATTCCCTTGTAGCGAAATACTGTTGGCATGGGCGCTTCCATCCGGTTCCATCTGTTCGCCTTCCAATCTGATTCGCCCTTTGACCGAATTCAAGATGTGACCACTAGCGGATTCAGCTTCCAGGCCACCTGCACGAAAGAGGTGACCCCGGCTTCCTTGAAGCGGTCCTGGTTCTCGATGACGTCCTGGCGGGACAGCTCCCGCAAGGTGTAGTGGTCCTGGTAGAGACGGCGCACTTCCTCGGCGAACACCGGGAACGGCGGGCCGTCCATTTCCGCCGGGTCGTATTCGAAGGCGATCAGCAGTTGCGGCGCCGCGTCGGTGAGGGTGCGCAAATGCGGCGCATAGCGAGCACGCATGGCCTCGGGCAGGGCCACCAGGGCGGCGCGGTCGTAGACCAGATCCACCGGGCCCAGGTGCTCGGCGGTGAGCTGGAACAGGTCGCCCTGGAACACGGTGAGCTCACCGTGGCGCCAGCGCTGGCCGCCGGCCCAGTCGTCCACTTCCGGCGTCACGCCCAGTTCCTCGAACAGCTGCCGCACCGCCAGCTCGCTGAGCTCGGCGCCCACCACCGGGTGGCCCTGGGCCAGCAGCCAGCCCATGTCCAGGGTCTTGCCGCACAACGGCACGAACACCCGGGCCCCCGCCGCCAGGTCAAAGGCCGGCAGGTTGCGCTTGAGCACCGGGTTCACGAACGGCAGGTGAAAGCCCAGTTCCTGCTTGTGCCATTTCTCTTTCCAGAACGCTGATTCCATGGGGTCTCCAGGTGAGTCAGGGGGTCCCTTGGCGCAGGGCCCGTTCGGTGTCGCGGGTCAGGGTGACGAAATCCGGTTTGGCGATCACCGCCAGCACCAGGGCATAGACGCCATTGAGCAGGGCGAGCGTGGCGTCGGCGTGAAGAAAACTGAACGCCACGATGATGAACGCCACCGCGTCCAGCATGCCCAGCAACACGAACATGCTGGTGTGCACCTTGGCGGCGGCCACGGCGGAGGGGGCGGTGTCCGCCTTGCGGCCGGTGAGCGGTCGGCGGGCCACCGCCTCCGGGCTCATGATGAAATTGCGCAGCGGCCGGGCCACCAGCAGGCTCAGCGCCATGGCGCCCAGGGCCAGCTGCCAGAGCATCTCCTGGGGCACCAGTTCGCCGGCGGACTGATAGTCGGCGAACCGCACCAGGTACCACAGCGCCCCGCCAATCAACAAAGGCGCGGACAGGGTCACGAACCAGAGCAGGTTCAGGGTGCGCGCGGAGGGCGCGCCGGATTGCAGGGCCATGGTCAGTGCGCCTCTTCCCAGTTATCGCCGATGCCGGCGTCGACGATCAGCGGCACCTTGAGGTCGGCGGCGGCTTCCATGCGTTGCTTCACTTCCTTGACCAGGGCGTCCACCTGGCTTTCCGCCACCTCGAACACCAGCTCATCGTGCACCTGCATGATCATCAGGGCGTCGAAGTCGCTGTCGGTGAGCCAGCTGTCCACCTGGACCATGGCGCGTTTGATGATGTCGGCGGCGGAGCCTTGCATGGGCGCGTTGATGGCGGTGCGCTCGGCGGCCTGGCGGCGCTGGCCGTTGCGGCTGTTGATTTCCGGCAGGTAGAGGCGGCGGCCGAACAGGGTTTCCACGTAACCATTCTCAGCGGCGTCGGCGCGGGTGTTTTCCATGTAGCGTTTCACGCCGGGGTATTTTTCGAAGTAGCGGTCGATGTATTCCTGGGCTTCGCCGCGCGGGATGCCGAGCTGGCGGGCCAGGCCGAAGGCGCTCATGCCGTAGATCAGGCCGAAGTTGATGGCCTTGGCGTTGCGCCGCTCATTGTCGCTGACGTCGTCGAGGGTCTTGCCCCAGACTTCGGCGGCGGTGGCGCGGTGAATGTCCAGGTTGTGTTCGAAGGCGTCGAGCAGGCCCTTGTCGCCGGACAGGTGGGCCATGATGCGCAGTTCGATCTGTGAGTAGTCGCAGGCGACGATTTTACGCGGCCCGTTTTTATCGGACGGGGGAGCCGAGAACGCCAGCCGGATCTTGCGGCCTTCCTCGCTGCGCACCGGAATGTTCTGCAGGTTGGGGTCACTGGAGGAGAGCCGGCCGGTGGCCGCCACCGCCTGGTGGTAGGAGGTGTGCACGCGGCCGGTGCGGCGGTTGATCAGTTCCGGCAGTTTGTCGGTGTAGGTGTTCTTGAGTTTGGAAACGCCGCGGTACTGCATGATCACTTCGGGCAGCTTGTGGCCGTCCATGGCCAGCTCCTGGAGCACCGCCTCGGCGGTGGAAGGGGCGCCCTTGGGCGTCTTCTTGATCACCGGGATTTCCAGTTTTTCGTAGAGGATTTCACCGAGCTGCTTGGGCGAGCCCAGGTTGAATTCCTGGCCGGCGACTTCGTAGGCCTGTTCCTGCAGTGCCATCATGCGCTTGGCCAGGGACTGGCTTTGTTTGCGCAGCATGTCGGCGTCCACATAGGTGCCGTTGCGTTCGATGCGGCTGAGCACCGGCAGCAGCGGCATCTCGATGTCCTCGAACACGCTTTTCAGGCCGTCGATCTCTTCCAGGCGCGGCCACAGGGTCTGGTGCAGACGCAGGGTGACGTCGGCGTCCTCGGCGGCATACTCGCCGGCTTCCTCCAGGCCCACCTGGTTGAAGGTGAGCTGCTTGGCGCCCTTGCCGGCGATTTCCTCGAACCCCACGGTCTTGTGGCCCAGGTATTTCAGGGCCAGAGAATCCATGTCGTGGCGGGTGGCCACGGAATCCAGCACATAGGATTCCAGCATGGTGTCGAATTGCACGCCGCGCAGGGTGATGCCGGCGTTGGCCAGCACGCTCATATCGTACTTGAGGTTCTGGCCGACTTTCTTGAGGCCATCGTCTTCCAGCAACGGCTTGAGCTTTTCGAGCACGGTTTTTTCGTCGAGCTGTTCGGGCGCGCCGGCGTAGTCATGGCCGAACGGAATGTAGGCCGCCTCGCCGGCGGCGGTGGCCACGCTGACGCCCACCAGGGCGGCGTCCATGTAGTTCAGGCTGGTGGTTTCGGTGTCGAAGGCGAACAGCTCCGCCTGCTTGAGCTTGTCCAGCCAGGCGTCCAGGGCGTCCTCGGTGAGCACGGTCTCATAGCCGCTCCGGTCGATGCCGGCTTCCTCCTCCAGGGCCACTTCGGCGGCTTCACCGCCGGCGGCCGGGTCCTGGCCTTCCAGCAGTTCGGACAGCCAGCCCTTGAATTCCAGGTCCCGGTAATAACGGGCCAGCTGCTCGCTGTCCGGGCTTTGCAGCTTGAGCTCGTCCAGCCCTTCGTGGAGCTCGCAGTCCACCTTGATGGTGGCCAGCTCATAGGACAGAAACGCCTGCTCGCGGTGTTCCTCGAGCTTCTTGCCCATGCTCTTGGCGCCGCGAAATTCCAGCTCCGCCACCTTGTCCAGGTTGTCGTAGATGTTTTGCAGCGAGCCCAGGCCGGTGAGCAGGGCCAGGGCGGTTTTCTCGCCGACGCCGGGCACGCCGGGGATGTTGTCCACCTTGTCGCCCATCAGCGCCAGGAAGTCGATGATCAGCTCCGGGCCGATGCCGAACTTCTTCTTCACGCCCTCGATGTCGTAGAGGGCGTCGTTCATGGTGTTGATCAGGGTGACGTGGTCGTTGACCAGCTGGGCCATGTCCTTGTCGCCGGTGGAGATCAGCACCGCTTTTTGCTCGGCGCTGAACTGGCGGGCGAAGGTGCCGATCACGTCGTCCGCTTCCACGCCTTCCTCGATGATCAGCGGCAGGCCCATGGCGCGGATCAGGTCGTGCAGCGGCCGTACCTGCTCGCGCAGCTCGTCGGGCATCGGCGGCCGGTTGGCCTTGTACTGCTCGAACAGCTCGTCGCGGAAGGTCTTGCCCTTGGCGTCGAACACCACCGCCATGTAGTCCGGGTCATAGTCCTTGATCAGCTTGCGCAGCATGGCCGCCACCCCGCGCACCGCGCCGGTGGGCCGGCCGTCGGAGGTGGTCAGCGGCGGCAGGGCGTGGAAGGCGCGGTACAGGTAGGAAGAACCGTCGACGAGAATGATCGGTTTGGGGTCGGCCATGGGGGTCCTTGGTCGGGCAAATTCGGAAAGCCACAGTGTAGCGCCGCCAAGGCCCCGGGTCAGGGTCGGGGTGCGGATATCGTAGGAGCGGCTTCAGCCGCGATTCGGCCCTGGGAAGATTGCCGGGCCAATCGCGGCTGAAGCCGCTCCTACAGTCGTTCGCGGGCGTGGGCCAGGATCTCGGCCACCGCCTTGCGCGCCGCCGGCAGGGCGCCGCCCATGGTGATGAAGCCGTGCACCAGCTCCGGATAGTCCAGGTTGAGCACGGACACGCCGGCCTGCTTGAGACGATCGCCGTAGGCCAGGCCCTCGTCGCGCAGGGGGTCCGTGGCGGTGATCATCAGGGTGGCGGGCTGGCCGGCCAGGTCCGGGTTGCGCAGCGGCGAGACGCGGTAATCCGCCAGCAGGCTTTCGTCCTGGATGTAGTGGCCGTGAAACCACTGGATCATGTCCTTGTCCAGACCGCCCTGGCCGCCGCCCAGCTGCGCGGCGGAGGGCATGTCGGTGGCGCCGTCGGCCTTGGGGTAAACCGCCACCACCAGCTTGGGCAGCGGCAGGCCGGCGAGCGCCGCCTGCTGGGCGATCACCAGGCTCAGGCAGCCGCCGGCGCTGTCGCCCATCACCGCCATCCGTTCCGGGTCGATGCCCAGGTCCCGGGCCTGCTCGGTGAGCCAGCGCCAGGCGCCCACGGCGTCGGCGGCGGCGGTGGGCGCCGGGTGTTCCGGGGCCAGGCGATAATCCACGTTGAGCACCACGGCGCCGGTGGCGTTGGCGATGTGGCGGCACAGGCGGTCGTATTCGCGGGCGCTGCCGATGGTGAAGCCGCCGCCGTGGCAGAACAGGATCGCCGGCAGACCGTCCGCCGGCGCCGGGCCCACCCGGTCCTTGGGCCGGTACAGGCGCACCAGGATGGCGTCGCCCTCCACCGGCACCTGGATGTCGCGCACCTCGGCCACCGCTTCCTCGGGCACGTCCAGCATGCGGATCAACTGGCCGTACAGGGCACGCCCCTTGGGCAGCGGCAGTTCATGGAAGCCCTTGCGGCCGTCGCCGAGGGCCAGCAGCAGACGCAGGCGCGGATCCAGGGTGGACCGGTCGACCTGCTCCACCAGGCCGGCGAGACGGCCGGCGACGGCGGCGGGCAGGGCCATCATTGCGCGCACCGAGGTGCGTTCGATCTTCTCTTGCAGGGACATGATGCTCCTTGAAAACGGGCCTGTTCACGGGATGTCCGGGGTTATACCATCGCCGGAGGTACTGGGCCCGGTCATCCCCGGCCTTTTTTCTCTCCAGGATGGATTGATGTCCGTTTATACCCGTCTCGACAAGGGCGAGCTGGCGTCGCTGCTGGCCGCCTATGATTTGCGCCTGGAAACCGCCGAGGCGGCCCGCCACGGCATCGAGAACAGCACCTGGCTGATTGATGCCCGGGACGGCCTGGACCGCGCCCGGCCGGTGGTGCTCACCGTGTTCGAACGCTTCGACGCGGACACCCTGATGCCCTATCTGGATCTGCTCACCGCCCTGTCGGAAGGCGGCCTGCCGGTGCCCGCGCCCCTGACGGACCGCGCCGGCGCGGTACTGCGCCGGGTGGCGGACAAGCCGGCGGTGCTGGTGCCGCGCCTGCCCGGGGCGCACTGTTTCCAGCCGGAGGCGGAGCACTGCCGCCAGGTGGGCGCCCTGCTCGCCGATCTGCACCGCCAGCCCGCCGAGCCGGCCCGGGCACTGCCCGACGAACGCGAGCGGCTGGCGGATTTCGCCCGCCACCTGTGCCGGCTGAGCGACGGCGACCGACGCCACGCGGAGCAGGTGCTGGCCCATTGGGAGGACATCGAGCCGGACGACACCTTGATCCACGCCGATCTGTTCCGCGACAACGCCCTGTTCGACCGCCAGGGGCGCCTCACCGGGGTACTGGATTTCTACAATGCCTGCCTGGAGCGCCCGGAGTACGACCTGGCGGTGGCGCTGAACGACTGGGCGGTGGCCGCCGAGGGCCGCCCGGTGCCGCGCCGGGAGGCGGCGCTGCTGGCCGGTTATCGGGACGCCGGCGGCGACTGGGACACGGCGGTGCTGAACCTGGCCATGGCGGTGGCGGCCCTGCGTTTCTGGCTGTCGCGCTTGATCGGGCCGGTGTCCGGCGACGCCCAGGGCCAGGGCAGCAAGGACCCGGCGGAGTTCGCCCGCATCTTCGGCTATCGCTTCGACGCGCTCGGCGAACTGTAGAACCGGGCCGCTAGCGGCCCGGGCCGGTGAGAATCAGATGGTTGAGGTGGGCGAGCCAGTCCGCCTCGCGCCACAGCCAGTCGTTGTGCGGCGCGGCCAGGCTGGTGGGCGTGAGCGCGCCGACGCCGTCGGCCACCGCCTGGCCCACCACGGTTTCGGTGAAACGGGCCCAGCGCCGGGACAGGCGCCCCGGGGTACCGACCGGGGTCAGCCAGCCTTCACCCAGCACCGGCTGCAGCCGCCGCACCCGGGCGAACGCCAGCCGCCGGTTGAGCTGCTCCCGGAGGCGGTCGCGCCAGTGGTCGCCGGTGGCGTCCAGCAGGGCGCCGCGCAGCGGCCCGGTCAGGCGCCGGCCGAGCACGCCGGGCACCGGCAGATCGGCGCCGGTGGCCAGGCGGAAGCGCGGGTCGTCGTCCAGCCACAGCCCCAGATCCAGAAAATCCAGCTCGCTGGTGTCCAGCTGGCGCAGGTGCTCGCTGTCGGCGGCGGCGGCGCTGAGCCCGAAGTGGATGTCCGGGAAATGGGCACGCAGGGCGCGGGGCACTTCCAGCAGGTAACGTTCCACCTCCGCTTCCTGCTCCCGGCTCCAGCGCGCCGGCAGGGGCCGGTGGGCGGATTGCCCGAACAAACGGCGGATCGGGCCGTGGCTCCAGGGCGGGAAGGGAAAGTGGTGGCAAAAGTCCACCGCCACCACGGTGTCCAGATGGCCCCAGCGGCGAATCAGCTCCAGGGTTTCCACCCAGACGTCGACGAAGTCGCCAGGGCGGCGCACGAAGGAGCGCCGAGCACGGCTGTCGGGCAGGAAGAAGCCGCTCAACCACAGTTTGAGATCGCGCTCGGCGGCGGCGTTCAGCAGGCGCTGGAAGGCCTTGCGGATGGGCACGGTGACGGCGCCGCCGGACAGGCCGCGGCGCCGGTCCGGCTCGGCCAGGATCTCGCAGTGGTCCAGGTGCACGCTGTTGGCCGGGGTGGCCAGCAGATGGGGGTAGGGGTCCAGCCGCACGGCGTTGAAGCCCCGTGCCACGGCTTCGTCCAGGCGCGCTTCCACGGCGCCGGGCACCGCGCCGTACGCCGGGCCCAGGGGCCAGGCGTAATCCCAGCACGTGATGGCGAGACGTCCGGTCTCTCCCTGCCGCTGCCCCATGTACTCACCTCAACCCGAGAAACGGTTCAGGATAACGGTTTCGGCCGCCGGCTCAATGGGCGGGGTTGGCCGAAGGGCGCGGCGGCCCGGTTCAGGGCGCCAGACAGCGCTGGAAACCGGCGGCGATGACCTGGTCCAGCCAGGCGCCGTAGCCACCGCCGGGATGGTCGCGGCCGAGCGGGTCCAGGCCCACCCGCCGGCAGTCCGGGCACAGCCGGGCCAGCAGCGCGCGCTGGGCTTCCGGCTCGGCGACGGCGCAACGCACCGACTCGCGCTCCACCCGTTCCGCCAGGGCCACGAACCGGCGGCTACCGGGGCCGGCGCCGAGCTGCTCGCTGACGGTGACCGGTTCGCGCAGCCCCAAGCGCTGCTGGAAATAGCCCCAGGGATTATGGAAGCTCAGCCAGGGCCGCTCCGAGAGCGGTGCCAGACGCGCCCGCGCGGCGTCGGTGGCGCGCTCCAGGGCCGCCAGGAACGCCGCCGGCTGCCCTTCCGGGAGACCGCCGGCGTCGCGCTCGGCGAGCCCCCGGGCCAGCGCCGCCACATTGGCCGGGTCCAGCCACAGGTGCGGGTCCAACCGGCCCTGGTGGTCATGGTGGTCATGGTGGTCATGGTGGTCGTGGTCATGGCCGTGGTCATCATTGCCGTGGTCGTGGCCGCCCTGCCGGCGGGTCACGTCGGGCAGCGACAGCATCGCCACGGCGGGACCGTCACGGCGCGCCATCAGGTCCGCCACCGCCGGCTCCGCTTCGGCGCCCAGCCAGACCACCAGGTCCGCCTGGCGCAGCCGCAGCATCTGGCGCGGCGAGAGCATCGGGTTGTGGGGGCTTTGGTTGGGGGTCAGCAGGGTTTCCACCTTGGCGCTGTCGCCGTACAGATCGCGCAGGGCCATGGCCAGGGGCTCGACGCTGGCCACCAGGGTGCGGGCGGACAGGGGGGCGCTGAGAATCAGCAGCAGGGCGAGAATCGGGTAACGCATGAACACATCCAGAATGCCGGCCGCCACCGGCGGGCGTTTGACGAATGAAATAGTATATCATTACCTCTTTGGCCTGGCCGGAACTTCGTTGTTATGACCCAACCACTGGTCACCGTGGAAGACGCCGCCCTCACCCTGGGCGGCCAGACGGTGCTGGAAAACGTGTCGCTGACCCTGGCGCCGGGGCGGATCACCACCCTGATCGGCCCCAACGGCGCCGGCAAGAGCACCCTGGCGCGGCTGGTGCTGGGCCTGGCCCGGCCCGACCGTGGCCGGGTGACGCGCCGGCCCGGGCTGACCCTGGGTTACATGCCCCAACATCTGCGCGTGGACGAGAGCCTGCCGCTCACCGTGGACCGCTTCCTGTGGCTGGCGGCGCCGGGCCGCACCCGGGCCCGCCGCGACGCTCTGCAGCGCACCGGCGTGGCGCACCTGCGGCGGCGCGCCGTGCGCCAGCTGTCCGGCGGCGAGATGCAGCGCGTGCTGCTGGCCCGGGCGCTGCTGCGCAAGCCGGACCTGCTGGTGCTGGACGAGCCCGCCCAGGGCGTGGACGTGGCCGGCCAGGACGCGCTCTATGGCCTGCTCGGCCAGGTCCGCGACGAGACCGGCTGCGGCATCCTGCTGATTTCCCACGACCTGCACCTGGTGATGGCGCGCACCGACCAGGTGGTCTGCCTGCACCACCATGTGTGCTGCTCGGGCACGCCGGAGGCGGTGAGCCGGGACCCGGCCTACCAGCGTCTGTTCGGCACCGCCGGCATGACCAACCTGGCCCTGTACACCCACCACCATGACCACGACCACGATCTCAGCGGCGACGTGCATGGCAACGAGCACGATCATGGCGCGCACCACCACGGAGGGCATTCCCATGATTGAATTGCTCGCCCCGGCGCTGCTGGCCGGCCTGGCCGTGGCCCTGGTGGCCGGCCCCATGGGCGCCTTCGTGGTGTGGCGGCGGATGGCGTTCTTCGGCGACACCATGGCCAACAGCGCCCTGCTCGGCGCCGCCCTGGCCCTGGCCTTGCAGATCAATCTCTACCTGGCGGTGATCGCCGCCTGCCTGGTGGTGGCGGTGGCCCTGGTGGGCCTGCAGCGCCAGCGACAGATCGCCGACGACACGCTGCTGGGCATCGTCGCCCACATCACCCTGGCTTTGGGCATCATCGCCCTGAGCCTGCAGGACAGCGTCCAGGTGGACCTGTTCGCCTACCTGTTCGGCGATCTGCTGGCGGTGTCCTGGCGGGACGTGCTGATCCTGTGGGCCGGGGCGGCGACGATCCTCGCCTTGCTGGCCTGGCGCTGGCGCTCCCTGCTGAGCATCACCGTCAACGAGGACCTGGCCCGGGTGGAAGGCGTGGCGGTGCCGGCCACCCGCCTGCTGCTGATGCTGCTGCTGGCGCTGCTGATCACCGGCGCCATCCGCACCGTGGGCGTGCTGCTGATCACCTCCCTGCTGGTGATGCCCGCCGCCGGCGCCCGGCGGCTGGCTCGCACCCCGGAGCAAATGGCCTGCTTCGCCAGCCTGATCGGCCTGGTAGCGGTGACCCTGGGTTTGACGCTGAGCTGGCACGCGGACACGCCGGTGGGCCCGTCCATCGTGGTGGCCGCGGCGGTGCTGTTCGGCCTCACCCTGCTGCGCAAACCCTCGTCCTGATCAGGCCGTCATGAGCACGCCCTCCGAACCCGGTCTCGATCGTCGCATCTGGGCGCTGGCCTGGCCGTTGTTGCTGTCCAACATCACCGCGCCGTTGCTGGGGCTGGTGGACACCGCCGTGGTTGGCCACCTGGATTCACCGGTGTACCTGGCGGCGGTGGCACTGGGCGCCAACTTCTTCATGTTCCTGTATTTCTCGTTCAACTTCCTGCGCATGGGGACCACCGGCTTCACCTCCCAGGCGCGCGGCGCCGGCGAGGCGGCCCTGGTGGTGCTGCTGCGGGCGCTGCTGCTGTCCACCGTGCTGGGTGGCCTGCTGATCGTGCTGCAGCCGGTGCTGCGGGAGTTGGGACTGTGGCTGCTGGGCGGCAGCGCGGAGGTCCAGGATCTGGCCCGGGACTACATCGGCATCCGCATCCTGGGGGCGCCGGCGGCGCTGGGCAATTTCGCGTTGATCGGTTTCGCCATCGGCCTGCACCGCACCAGCGTGCCGCTGAAGATGACGGTGGTGATGCATTCCAGCAACGCCCTGCTGGATTTCCTGCTGGTGCAGGTGTGGCATTTCGACGTGCGCGGCGTGGCCACCGCCAGCGCCCTGTCCGAATACCTGGGCCTGGCCGGCGGGCTGTTCTGGTTGCGCCGGGAGATCTTCGGCGATGCCTGGCGGACCCTGCCCGCCGGCGCCCTGCGGCGGCTGGCGCCGATGCTGCGCCTGCTGGCGGTGAACCGGGATATCTTCCTGCGCAGCCTGGCGCTGCTCAGCGTGTTTTTCTTTTTCACCGCCCAGGGGGCGCGGCTGGGGGACACCATCCTGGCGGCCAACGCGGTGCTGATCACCTTCCTGCTGCTGCTCAGCAACACCCTGGACGGCTTCGCCAACGCCGCCGAAGCGCTGGTGGGCGACGCCACCGGGCGCGGCGACCGGCGGGCCCTGGACGCCGCGGTGAAGGCCACCGGGCGCTGGACCGTGCTGGTCGCCGGCCTGGCTCTGGCGGTGTTCGCCCTGGGCGGGGCGCCGCTGATCCACCTGCTCACGGACCTGCCGGCGGTGCGCGAGACCGCCACCACCTACCTGCCCTGGATGCTGCTGCTGCCGGTCACCGCCAGCGCCGGCTTCTGGCTGGACGGGGTGTTCGTGGGCGCCACCCGGGCCCGGGCCATGCGCAACACCATGATGGTGGCCACGGCGCTGTTCTTTCCGGTCTGGTGGCTTACCACCGGCTGGGGGAATCACGGGCTGTGGCTGGCCATGAATGCCTGGATGGCCAGTCGGGGGGTGCTGATGGCGCTGGTCTGGCGGCGGCGTGATCGCGGCTGAGGCGGAAATCCGCACGGCCGGATCGCGGCTGAAGCCGCTCCTACGGGGTGCGCGGTAGGAGCGGCTTCAGCCGCGATGGGTCAGGGTTTAACGGGCCAGGGCGCCGTCCTCGTCGAGGCGCTTGGCGAGATCGCCGGCGTAGCCACGCACGGCGTTATGCAGGCTGGTGGGGTTGATCACCCGGGACTGGGCCTGCCACACCGGGCTGTCGCGGCCCACCTGATAGAGGGAGCTCTGCAGGTAGTAATCGCGGTTTTCCACGTAGTAGCCCGGGGCATAGACGGTGTCGTAGCCGGCGCCCAGGGACGGGCCAAAGCCCTGCAGGCGCGGCGGCACATAGTCGGCGCGCACCTCCGCCTTGAGGAAGGACACCACCAGGACGCCGTCGGCGCCGGTGCGGTCCACGGCCTTCTCCACCCGCTGGCGCAGATCGTCGCCGTCGGCGGCGGCGTCCAGGCGCCGGTGGGCCAGGTATACCTGGCGGGTGCGGTCACGAAGGGCATCACCCAGGGCGTCCTCCACGGCCACGCGCCCCTGATCGTCGTTGACCAGCGCGATCACGAACAGGCTTTCAAAGTGCGGGCGCTCACCGGCCGGCGGGTTCCAGCCGGACCTCACCTCGGTGGGGGTGGCGCAGGCGCCCAGGGCCAGGGTGAGCAGGACCAGAAAAGTACGTCGCAAAGCAATCATGGGGGTTCCTTTGAGTTCGATGCCCCCATCCTAATCGTCCCGCCGGGCGACGCAACCGGCCTGGATCAAGCCTTCGTTATTCAGGCCTTGCCGACGATGAACTTCATCAGGGTCATGAACCACATCAGGTGGCCGGGATCGCCTTCCACCTTGATGTCGCCGGCCTGCATGCCTTCCATGAAGGCCATCTGGTTCTTGCCGGAGGCCTTGAGGGTGCGGAAAGCATAGTCCGCGTCCTTGAAGTTGAGCGTCACCGACGGGGCCGGGTGCAAGCCACCGCCGCGGTCCACCCGGCCGGGCTGGAAGTGATACCAGCGGGCGGCCCGACCGTCGAAAGTGCGCCATTGCATGACCACGTCACGGTGTTCGAGTTGCTGGCGGAAGCCGGCGTGACGGCGGGCCAGCCAGGCCAGCCGCCAGCCCAGCAGCAGCAGGATCAGACGGAATTTCATCGACTCTCCAGGCGGTCGCCGTTCACGGCATCAGCGCCGGCAGTTCCTTGTTGAGTTTGAGCTTTTCCTTGACCACCTCGCCGGTAAGGGCATAGCCGCGCAGGGCGCCGTCCCGGTCGCGGAACAGGGCGCGCACGCTGTTGCCGTCTTCCTCCACCTCCCAGTCACCGTCCAGCTCCTCCGGCGGCGGGCACACCACCACCGGGCAGGCCGGCGTCTTGATGGTCACCGGCATGACGCCGTAGCTCACCGGGGTGGCCTCGCCGGCCAGGGTCTTGGCCAGGGCCCGGGCGCTGGCCATCAGCGGCAGCACATAGGGCAGCACATGGCCTTCCACCTCGGCGCAATCGCCCAGGGCGTAGACGTTGTCGGCGCTGGCGCGCAGTTGCTGGTCGGTGAGGATGCCACGGTTGGTGCGCAGGCCGGCTTCCTTGGCGATGTCGATGCGCGGGCGCAGGCCGATGGCGGACAGCACCACGTCGGACTTCAGATGGGTGCCGTCGGACAACTCGGTGACCAGGCCCTCGCCGTTCCGGTCGCGATGCACCGCCTTGGCCAGGGGGCCGAAGTGGAATTCCACGCCCAGGCTTTCCAGGCCCCGGCCCACGGCGGCGGAGGCGGCCTCGGGCAGCAGCATGGGCAGGCAGCGGCCGAGCGGCTCCACCAGGCTTACCTGGAAGCCGCCGTTGGACAGGTCGTTGGCGAATTCGCAGCCGATCAGGCCACCGCCCAGAATGGTGACGCTCTTCTTGCCGTCCAGGGCCTGGCGGAAGCGGCCGTAGTCCATCAGGTCGTTCACCGAGAACACCTCGCCCACGGCGTCGCCTTCCAGGGGCGGGGTCCAGGTGTCGGCGCCCAGCGCCAGCACCAGGGCGCTGTAGTCCAGGTGGTCGTCGGGCAGCAGCACCCGCTGCTTGTCGGTGTCGATGCCGGCCACGTGGACGCCGGTGCGCACGGTGACGTTGAACTGCTCGGCCACCTGTTCCGGCGTGGCCATGGCCAGCTCGTCGGCGGTCTTTTCCTTGGTGAAGCCGGTGGAGAGCATGGGCTTGGAGTAGTTGCGCCCGTCGTCGGCGGTGAGCACCACCACCGGGGTCTCCTTGTCCAGCTTGCGGAATTCCTTGACCGTGTTGAAACCGGCGAGGCCGGATCCGATGACGACGATGGGATTCATGGCGGGTCCTTGATCGGCGAAAGGGAGGAACTGGAAGGGATGGCGGCTCAGATCTCGATCATCTCGAAATCTTCCTTGCCCACGCCGCAGTCCGGGCACACCCAGTCCTCGGGGACGTCTTCCCACTTGGTACCGGGTTCGATGCCTTCCTCGGGCAGACCTTCTTCTTCATCGTAGATGAAGCCGCACACCACGCATTCCCATTTTTTCATGCTAAAACCTCGTTTCGTCGGAATCCGGGCCCGAGTAAACGGGCCGTTCCAGGGGGCCCGCTAACGTAGCCACGGGCGTTGGAAAAATCAATGACAGTCAGTAATGGTAACTTTGCCCGCGAGCCATCGCGGCCCGCCGCGGTAGCGGTAAGCAGGGTTCGTGCCGACGCTTGATTGAACGGTCATCCTGGGCCATAGTCCCCGCGCCCATCGCGACCGAGCCAGAATCATGCCCGATACCGCCTTGCACGCCGATGCCCACTGGCGCGCCCAGGAACGCCTTGTGCTGCCGCCGCTGATCCGCGACTGGCTGGCGGACCCCGGCTCGCTCACCGCCCGGCTGCGCGGCCTGGGTCCTTTCCGGGTGGCGCCGTCGCGGCGGGTGGTCGGCGCGCCGGACTTCGAAGAGCAGCACCAGCTCGGCCAGATGGGCCGACAGCGGGCATTGATCCGCGAAGTCACCTTATTGGTGCACGAGCGCCCCGTGGTGGAAGCTCGCAGCGTCTTGCCGCTGACCACCCTGGCCGGCGCCAACCGCGGCCTGGCGCACATGGGCAGCCGCTCCCTGGGCAGCGAGCTGTACCGTCGCCCGGCGGCCCGACGCGACCAGGTGTGGGTGCGCTTCGGCCTCAGCCCCTCTGGCCAGGGGCCGTGTTGGGGGCGACAATCCCGGTTCGTGAAGCGCGGCCGGCCGCTGTTGGTGGCCGAGCATTTCCTGCCCGCGCTCTGGGATTTGCTGCTCGAACCGGACCGCTGACCTATGCTCGCTTTCGTGGAACACCGCTACCCGGCCCTGTGGCCCTGGATCCAGCTGATGCGCCTGGAGAAGCCGATCGGCAGCATGCTGCTGATGTGGCCCACCCTGTGGGCGCTGTGGATCGCCGGCGAGGGCACCCCCAGCCTCAAGCACATCATCATCTTCGTGCTCGGCGTGTACGTGATGCGCGCCGCCGGCTGCGTGATCAACGACTACGCGGACCGGGACTTCGACGGCCATGTGGCGCGCACCGAGGGCCGCCCCCTGGCCACCGGGGCGCTGTCCTCGAAGCAGGCCCTGGCGCTGTTCGCCGGCCTCGGGCTGGTGGCCTTGGTGCTGGTGCTGTTCCTCAACCGCTTCACCCTGCTGCTGTCCTTCGGCGGCCTGGGGCTGGCCCTGCTCTACCCGTTCACCAAGCGCTTCACCTACCTGCCCCAGCTGTTCCTGGGCGCCGCCTTCAGTTGGGCGGTGCCGATGGCGTTCGCCGCGGAAACCGGCGCCGTGCCGGAAATCGCCTGGCTGCTGTTCATCACCAACCTGCTGTGGACCGTGGCCTACGACACCGAGTACGCCATGTGCGACCGGGAAGACGACCTCAAAATCGGCATCAAGAGCACCGCCATCCTGTTCGGCGACCTGGACAAGCTGATCATCGGCGTGCTGCAGGGGCTCACCCTGGTGGCCCTGTGGCTGGTGGGGCAGCGGCTCGGTTTCGCCTGGCCCTGGTACCTGGGGCTGGCGGGCATGGCGGCGGGCTTCGTTCATCAACAATGGCGCATCCGTTACCGGGAGCGGTGGCCCTGTTTCCACGCGTTCCTCAGCAACCATTGGACTGGAGGCTGCGTGTTCGTTGGGCTGTACCTGCAGTATTTGATTGCCGGTGGTGTCTGAAAGGGTGCAAATTTGTCATCGGGATGTCATAAAAAGGCAATGTAATAGGGGACAATTCAAAAACGGCGAAAAACCAGAGATTGCAGCCATGTCCCGAAACCGCATTCTGATCGTTGACGATGAACCGGCCATCCGCGAGATGGTGGCCGTGGCCCTCGAACTGGCCGATTTCGACGTGCTCGAGGCCGAGAACGCCCAGCGCGCCCACGAGTGCATTGTCGATGAGCGCCCGGATCTGGTGCTGCTGGACTGGATGCTGCCGTCGGTGAGCGGCATCGAGCTGGCGCGCCGCCTCAAACGCGAGGACGCCACCACCGAGGTCCCGATCATCATGCTCACGGCCAAGAGCGAGGAAGACAACAAGATCCAGGGCCTGGACGTGGGCGCCGACGACTACATCACCAAGCCGTTCTCCACCCGCGAGCTGATCGCCCGCATCAAGGCGGTGCTGCGGCGCTCCTCGGTGGCCGCCGCGGAGAAGGCCATCGACGTGGAGGGGCTGTGCCTGGACCCGGTGAGCCACCGCATCAGCGCCAACGGCAATCCGGTGGACATGGGCCCCACCGAGTACCGTCTGCTGGAGTTCTTCATGAGCCACCAGGAGCGCGCCTATTCACGCACCCAGTTGCTGGATCAGGTGTGGGGCGCCAACGTGTACGTGGAGGACCGCACCATCGACGTGCACATCCGCCGGCTGCGCAAGGCCCTGGCGCCGCACGGGTTCGACGGTTTCATTCAAACGGTGCGGGGCACGGGGTACCGGTTCTCGGTGAAGACCAGCCAGGCCTCCTGATGGTTTAGGGTTCATTGCATGAAGCATCCCTCGGGAATGAGGGCCAGTCTGGCCAAGGAAGTCAACCGCATCCTGATCCTGGTGGCGGCCTCCCTGCTGCTGTGTCTGCTGTGGCGAACCATCTGGCCGTTGATCGCCGGGCTGGGGCTCTACATCATCTGGAGCACCCGCCAGCTGTTCGCCCTGTACACCTGGCTGGTGCGCGAGGAACACACCGATCCGCCGGACGCCGGCGGCCTGTGGGGCGAGTTCTACACCCGCCTGGAGCACCTGTTCCGCCAGGAGCGGCGCGCCCAGGACAACCTGCAGGGCATCATCCAGCGCGCCCAGGAATCGGTGAACGCCCTGGAGGACGTGGTGGTGATGATCGACCAGCACGGCCATCTGGAATACTGGAACCACGCCGCCCAGAAGCACCTGGGCCTGCGGCCGGACAAGGACCTGGGCCAACCGCTCACCAACCTGATCCGCCATCCGCGCTTTACCCATTACCTGGCCAAGGGGCGTTTCAACGAGCCGCTGGAGATTCCGGCGCCGGTGGATGACAACCGCATCCTGCAGTTCCGCATCACCGAGTTCGGCGAGGGCGACCAGCTGATCCTGGCCCGGGACATGACCCGGCTCCATCACCTGGAAGAGATGCGCAAGGATTTCGTCGCCAACGTCAGCCACGAACTGAAGACGCCGCTCACCGTGCTCAAGGGCTACCTGGAAACGCTGCTGGACACGGTGCCCGAGGAGCAAACCCGGCTGCGCCGCGCCCTGCACCACATGGACACCCAGAGCCACCGCATGGAGGCCCTGGTCAACGACCTCCTGCTGCTGTCACGGCTGGAGAACACCAAGGCCGACAACACCGGGCAGACCGTGGCGGTGCACGGCATGCTGCACCGCATGCGCGAGAACGCCCTGGCCCTGGCGCGGGAAAAGGATCACGAGATCACCCTGGCGGTGCCCGAGGACGCGCGCCTGGTGGCCAACCCGGCGGAACTGGAAAGCGCCTTCGGCAACCTGATCACCAACGCGGTGAAATACACGCCGGCGCAGGGGCACATTCACATCGAGTGGCGCCAGGACGACCAGGGCGGCCACCTGTCGGTGAGCGACGATGGCCCCGGCATCGATCCGCAGCACATTCCCCGGCTTACCGAACGCTTCTACCGGCCGGACAACAGCCGCGTCACCCAGACCGGCGGCACCGGCCTGGGGCTGGCCATCGTCAAGCACGTGATGCTGCGCCACGACGGCAAGCTGGAAATCCAGAGCGCCCTGGGCAAGGGCAGCACCTTCACCTGCCACTTTCCGCCGGCCCGGGTGGCGGGCAAACCCGCCGTGACGAACCCCTGACGCCGACCACCGCCGTAGGAACGGCTGGGCGGGGCGTCAGTAATGCGGCGGCGGCGCGTCCTGGATGCGCAGGGCCGCCAGCTCCTCGCCTTGCTCCACCACCCGGTCGATCAGCT
Source organism: Alloalcanivorax profundimaris (assembly GCF_015265435.1). Classification (GTDB taxonomy): domain Bacteria; phylum Pseudomonadota; class Gammaproteobacteria; order Pseudomonadales; family Alcanivoracaceae; genus Alloalcanivorax; species Alloalcanivorax profundimaris. The sequence continues at coordinate 252,638 of NZ_JABJWH010000036.1, forward strand.
TGCGGTAGGCGGCTTCCATCTCGTCCAGCTTGCGCTGCTGGTCACTGACGATGCGATTGAGGCTGGCCACCAGGTCCTCCTGGTAGGCCAGCTTGGTTTCGATATCAAGAAAACGGTTTTCGCTCATGGGGCTCTCCTCCGGGGGCGGCATTATACCGGGCCGGCGGCGCGAATGGCGTCGGTAAGCGCGGCTTCCGCTTCGGCCAGGGGGTCGCCGCCCAGGTGGTCGAGCTGGCCGTCGAGCAGCAAATGGCTGAAGCCGTGCACCATGGCCCAGGCACGCAGCGCCGCGTGGTGGCCGTCGTCGTCCCCGGCCAGGCCGGTGCGCGCCACCGCCTGGCGCAGGGTCTCGAAGGCGGCGGCGGAGGCCTCGGTGAGCTCCGGGTCATCGTTGTCGCCGCTGCGGCGGGCAGCGGCGGCGCCGCTGAACATCAGCCGGAACAGCGCGGGATTGGCGTGGGCGAAACGCAGATAGCTGAGCCCGCCGGCCACCAGCTGTCGCCCGGGTCCGTCCGCGGCCGCCTCGGCGGCCTCCTGGGCGGCGCGCAGGCGCCGGAACCCCTCCGCCGCCAGGGCCAGCAGCAAGGCATCCTTGTTGGCGAAGTGCCGGTAACTGGCGTTGGCCGTGACGCCCACCCGGCGCGCCAGTTCACGCAGGCTGAAGCCATCGCCGCCCTTTTCCGCCAGCAACGCCAGCCCCTCTTCCACCAGCGCCGGGCGCAGGTTGCCGTGGTGGTATGTGGACACGCTTTTCATCCTCCGACTCGCGGTGTTCACAGCCTACACATGAAGCCGCGCCGGCGCAGCCGGACTTGCCTTCCCCGACCCGCCCCGCTAAGGTTGGCGCCGTCTTGGGGGAGTAGTCGCCGGGCCACCCCGCCCTGGACGGTCGTCAACATCTTTGCGCCTCAATGCGCATGGCGGCCGTGTCCCGCCGCGCCAAGCATGGCGCCGGTGGTATCGACGAGACCTGAGGCATTGTCCGTATTCCGCGGGGGCGGGATCGACGGGCGATGTCTCCGGTTGCTGATCGATCCCGCCCCCTAAGGAACCCCGTTGGACGCTTTTCTCTCTTCCACCCTGCTGGTCGCCCTGGGCGAAATCGGTGACAAGACCCAGTTGCTGTCACTGGCCCTGGTGGTGCGCTATCGCAAGCCCTGGCCGATTCTCGCCGGCGTGGTCGTCGCCACCCTGATCAACCACGGCCTCAGCGTCTGGTTCGGCGACTGGCTGGCGGACGCCATTCCCGCCGACTGGCTAACCTGGATCCTGGGCCTGAGCTTCATCGCCCTGGGCCTGTGGATGCTGATTCCGGACAAGGACGAGGAGATCGGCGACCGGTACCGGTTCGGGCCCTTTCTGACCAGCCTGGTGCTGTTCTTCATCGCCGAGATCGGCGACAAGACCCAGGTGGCCACGGTGGCCCTGGCGGTGCGCTTCCAGGAATTCTGGCCGGTGCTTCTCGGCACCACCACGGGTATGATCGCCGCCAACCTGCCGGTGATCTGGGTGGCTCACCGCCTCGCCAGCGAGCGCTTCGAAATCTGGGCGCACCGGATCAGCGCCGCCCTGTTCATCGCCTTCGGCGCCTGGGCGCTGCTTTGAATCAAGAGGGGAACCATCCATGGCGCTGACCGCCACCATCCACAAGGCCGAGCTGACCGTCTCGGATCTCGACCGCGACTACTACGCCACCCACAACCTGACGGTGGCGCTGCATCCGTCCGAGACCGAATCGCGCATGATGCTGCGGCTGATGGCCTTCGCCCTCAACGCCCACCAGGACCTGTCGTTTACCCGGGGCCTTTCCAACACCGAGGAACCGGACCTGTGGCAACGCGAGCCGGACCAGACCCTGGCACACTGGATTGAACTGGGGATGCCCGACGAGAAGCGGCTGCGCAAGGCCTGCGGCCTGGCCCGCCGGGTCACCGTTTACGTCTACGGACAACGCAGCCCCCAGGTATGGTGGGAAGGCATGCGCGACAAGGTGCGGCGTTTCGGCAACCTGCGCATCGTCCACGTGGACCCCGCCAGTGAAGCGGCGCTGGCCGGCTACTGCCAGCGCGCCATGCAACTGCAGGCGATGATCCAGGACGGCCAGCTCTGGTTCGGCGACACCGCCGGATCCACCGAAGTGGGCCTCGCCACCTGGTACGCCGGCGACAAATCGTAACCGCCATGAAAAAAGCATTCTGGATCGCCGTGATAGTGGCGATCCCCGCCCTCCTGATCATCGGGCTCCAGGACGAGCCGCTCAACGCCAGGGCGAAGGCCTGGCTGGCCGACGCGCCCACCGAAAGCCGGGCCTACGACTGCTTGCTGGGCCTGGGCGCCACGCCGGACCAGGACGGCTGCGCCGTGGGCGCGGCCTTCCGCCGCTCAAACCGGCTGCTGGAAACGGACCCACCGGGCGGTTCCGCTGCCCCGTTAATGGATCAGCCACTGCTGTGCCGGTATCGGGAAGCCGGCTGTCTGCGCCGGCAGCAAGCCAGCCCCGCCGAGAGCCGCGCCTTGCTGTCCCGGCACGCGGTATTGCGGCAACGCTATCTGCACATTCTGTCCCTGGACGATTTCGCCGAGCTGACGCCAGCCACGCTGGAGGCCCGTTTCCCACCCCATTCGTTGTTGATGGCTGGGGCTCGCCTGCAATCCCTGGCGGTGGCCAGCGGCGCCGAGGACGCCGACACCCTGCCCGGGGAGATTGGCCGGCTGCGCGACCTGCTTGCCCGTCCGCATAACCTGATCAGCAAGATGACCGTGGTCGCCATGCTGGAGGAGAAGTCGCGCCTGGCCGCCCTGCTGGTTCAAAGCGGCCGAATGCCCAACCCCCTGCCCGCCCCTCTCGGCCAGGACGAGCGGAACATGGACGAGGCGTTCAAGGCCGAGTTCCGGCTGATGGCGAATCTGTTCCTGCGGCAGCTCCAGCGGGACAACGAGTCGGTGGGGCTGTATGAGCGGCTGTGGCTAAGCGCCGGACTCCGCCCGAGGATGACGGTGAACCGGCTCACTCCCTTGTACCGGCATTACATGACGCAGGCAACGCTTCCCCCCGAAGCACGTTCGAGCACGCCTTTCTCGCTGCCCGCCCCGGGAATCCGGTCGCGGCTGACCAATCCGGTGGGCAACCGGCTGGTGGCGATCCAGGGCCCGGATTTCATGCCCTATATCGCCCGCCTGGACGTTCTGGACGCCCGGCTGCGCCTGTTCCACTGGCTTGCCGGAGCCTCGAACCCGCCGGCCAATCCCTGGCGGTCCCGCGCCGCCCCCCCCAGGCGCGCGGCCACCGAGCTGTGCTTCGACGCGCCACCGACCGACGGCGACCGGCGGCCCTGCCTGCCCTTCTACAAGCCCGCTGATTGACGCGGCGGGACACTTCCTCGGCGCTTTCGCGGCGCTCCGAGTAGCGGTCGGTGAGGTAGTCGGCGCGGTCGCGTACCAGCAGGGTGAACTTCATCAGCTCTTCCATGACGTCGACGATGCGGTCATAGAAGGGCGAGGGTTTCATGCGATCGTCGTCGCCGAATTCCAGGAACGCCTTGGGCACCGAGGACTGGTTGGGGATGGTGAGCATGCGCATCCAGCGGCCCAGCACGCGCAGCTGGTTGACCGCGTTGAACGACTGCGAGCCGCCGCACACCTGCATCACCGCCAGGGTCTTGCCCTGGGTCGGACGCACGCCGCCCAGCGCCAGGGGAATCCAGTCGATCTGCGCCTTCATGATGCCGGTCATGGCGCCGTGGCGTTCCGGGGAGCACCACACCATGCCCTCGGACCATTGCGCCAGTTCGCGCAGTTCCTGGACCTTGGGGTGCTCCGCCGGCTCGGCGTCCGGCAGCGGCAGGCCCCGTGGATCGAAGATCCGCGTTTCCGCGCCCATGGCCTCCAGCAGCCGGGCCGCCTCTTCCACCGCCAGGCGACTGAACGAGCGCGCCCGTAACGAGCCGTATAACAGCAGAATGCGCGGTCGATGAGACGATGGCGCGTCCTTGAACACGGACGTCGCGTCCGGTGTTTGGAAGCATCCGTTATCGATGTTGGGCAGATCAGACATCTTCGAATTCCTTAAATCAGTTGCAAGTTACAAGTTGAAAGTTGAAGCGCGGAGTAAGCCTTACCGACGGCAAGGCCGTGCCCGCGCTTGTAACTTGCAACTTTTAACTTGCCGCTATTCCTCGAACCAATGTCGGGTGCGATTGATGATGGCCACCAGCGACAGCATCACCGGCACCTCCACCAGCACGCCCACCACCGTGGCCAGGGCGGCGCCGGAGGACAGGCCGAACAGGCTGATGGCCACGGCCACCGCCAGCTCGAAGAAGTTGGAGGTGCCGATCAGGCAGGCCGGGCCGGCGATACGATGGGGCAGGCGCAGCCAGCGGGCGGCGAGGAAAGCGATCAGGAAGATGCCGTAGGTCTGGATCAGCAGCGGCACGGCGATCAGCACGATGGCCTGGGGTTTGGCGAGAATGGTTTCCGCCTGGAAGCCGAACAGCAGCACCACGGTGGCCAGCAGGCCCAGCACGCTGACCGGCTTGAGCCGGTGCACGAAATCGTCCACCGCCTGGTCGCCGCCGCGGACGCTCAGAAGGCGCCGGGTGATCACGCCGGCCGCCAGCGGCAGCAGCACATACAGCACGGTGGACAGCACCAGGGTGTCCCAGGGCACGGTAATGTCGCTGACCCCCAGCAACAGGGCGGCGATGGGGGCGAAGGCGAACACCATGATGATGTCGTTCACCGACACCTGCACCAGGGTGTAATTGGCGTCACCCCGGGTCAGCTGGCTCCACACGAACACCATGGCGGTGCAGGGCGCCACACCCAGCAGGATCATGCCGGCGATGTATTCGCTGGCGGTGGCCGGGTCCACCAGGTCGGCGAACAGCACCTTGAAGAACAGCCAGCCCAGGGCGGCCATGGTGAACGGCTTGATCAGCCAGTTCACCACCAGGGTCAGCAGCAGCCCCTTGGGTTTGTCGCCCACGTGCTTCATGGCGGCGAAGTCGATCTGGATCATCATCGGGTAGATCATCACCCAGATGAACACCGCCACCGCCAGGTTCACATGGGCCACCTCGAAGGCCGCCACCGCCTGGAAAAGCCCGGGCACCGCCAGCCCCAGGGCGACACCGGCGGCGATCGCCAGCGCCACCCAGACACTCAGGAAACGCTCGAAGAACGGCATCAGTGCTCGCCCGCTTCCCGGTGGATTTTTTGCAGGGAGGCGGTGAGCCCCGGCGGGGCCATGGATTCCAGGTCCAGCGCCACCAGCTTCTCCAGCCGGCCGCGCAGTCGCTGGTAGGTGGCTTCGAACGCCGCCTCGATGGCCGGGTCGTCGCCTTCGGCGGCGGCCGGATCGGGGATGCCCCAGTGCACCTTGGCGGATTCGGCCAGCCACACCGGGCAGGCTTCCCCGGCGGCGGCGTCGCACACCGTGATGACCACGTCGAACCATTCGTCGTCCAGGTCATCCATGGACTTGGACACCGGCTGGCCCACCGGCACCCCGTGGCGCTCCAGCACCGCCAGGGCCCGGGGATGAACCCGGCCGGAGGGGTGGCTGCCGGCACTGCGCGCGATCAGGCGCCCCTCGCCCAGGTGGTTGGCCAGGGCCTCGCCGAGGATCGAGCGGCAGGAGTTGGCGGTGCACAGGAACAGTATTTTCAGCGGCGCTTTCATGTCGATCATCCTCTTAGGGCCTGTCCACACTACTTGCATCGCGCCTGCTGGGTGTCATTTTGGACCTCCAGCTAGGCGGAGGGAGCGCCGTTTGGTCATTCCAAATAAGCGACCGACAACGACGCTGGAGGCCAAAAGGGCGCCAGCCCTTCGGGTTGCGGCTATAAATCCACCCCTCCGCGTTACTCGTCGTTCATTTGGAGCTACCAAACTTCTCTCCTCGTGCCTTGATGGGTGGATTTATAGCCGCAACAGGTGCGGTGCAAGTAGTGTGAACAGGCCCTAGCAACATTGTCCTTGCAGCGGTTGCAGCCCGAGCTGCTCCCGCGCTTCATTCACAAGGGTTTCGATGGTAGTGAGCGCCCACTCAGGCAGGGCGTCGTTGACACGGTAATGCATCCAGGTGGCCTGCCGCCGGGCCACCACCAGGCCGCACTGGCGCAGCTGCGCCAGGTGGCGGGAAATGGTGGATTGCGGCGCGTCCAGGGCGGCCACCAGGTCACACACGCAGACCTCCCGGTCCACGCCCATCAGGCAGAGCAGACTCAGGCGCGACTCATCACCGAGGCATTTGCAGAGCCCGGCGACGGAGAGCGGAGTAGGGGCGGCTTGAACGGCGTGCATGTGCATTCCTATATTCGTATATCCGGATTTATGGATATATTAGACAAAAAAAGGCCCGGCGCAAGGCCGGGCCCATGAAGTTTTTATGGCAGAAAACAGGTCAATGGTACGGACCAATCAGGTCTTTTTCACCTCTTTCTCCATCTCGTCGACGGAGATGTGGCGCACGTCGGTGCCCTTGACCAGGAAGATCACCTGCTCGCCGATGTTGCGGGCGTGGTCGCCGATGCGCTCCAGGGCGCGCAGCGACCAGATAATGTTGAGCACCCGGGAGATGGCGCGCGGGTCTTCCATCATGAAGGTGACCAGGGCGCGCATGGCGGAGCGGTATTCCAGATCCACCTCGGAGTCCTCGGCGGCCACTTCCACCGCCTTGTCGGCGTCGAAGCGGGCAAAGGCGTCCAGGGTGTCGCGCAGCATGTTGCGCACGTGGTTGCCGATGTGGCGCACCTCCACGTAGCCGCGCGGGGACTCGCCTTCCTCGGCGAGCTGCAGGGCCATGGCGGCGATCTTGGCGGATTCATCGCCGATGCGCTCCAGATCCGACACCGCCTTGGAAACGGCGATGATCAGGCGCAGATCCGAGGCCGCCGGGTGGCGCAGGGCCAGCACCCGGGCGCATTCCTCGTCGATCTGGATTTCCTGCTGGTCGACCCGTTCCTCGGTGTGCAGCACCTTCTCGGCGAGGCCGGAATCCGCGCGCAGCAACGCCTCCAGGGCGTCCACCACCTGCTTTTCCACGAGGCCGCCCATTTCCATGAGGTGGTTGCGAATCGACTCCAGCGCTTCATTGAACTGCGAGGAGCTGTGCTGACCAAAATGCATGCGATCCATGTTTGTTCTCCTGGGAACCGCGGTGTTAGCCGAAGCGGCCGGTGATATAAGCTTCGGTGAGTTCGTGTTCCGGGTTGGTGAAGACGGTTTCCGTGTCGTTCACTTCCACCAGCTCGCCGAGATGGAAGTAGGCGGTGCGATGGGAAACCCGGGCCGCCTGCTGCATGGAGTGGGTGACGATGGCGATGGTGTAGGACTCGGTGAGCTCGTCGATCAGCTCCTCGATCTTGGCCGTGGCGATGGGGTCCAGGGCCGAGCAGGGCTCGTCCATGAGAATCACCTCCGGGCTCACGGCGATGGCGCGGGCGATGCACAGACGCTGCTGCTGGCCGCCGGACAGGCCGGTGCCGGGGCGATCGAGACGGTCCTTCACCTCTTCCCACAGGCCCGCCTTGCGCAGGCTGCTTTCGACGATCTCGTCCAGGTCGTACTTGCGCTTGGCGAGGCCGTGCAGACGCGGGCCATAGGCGATGTTGTCGTAGATCGACTTGGGGAACGGGTTCGGCTTCTGGAACACCATGCCCACCTTGGCGCGCAGCAGCACCACGTCCAGCGAGGGATCGTAGATGTCGTCGCCGTCCAGCGTTACCTTGCCCTCGATGCGGCAGTTCTCGATGGTATCGTTCATGCGGTTGAGCGTGCGCAGGAAGGTGGACTTGCCGCAGCCGGAGGGACCGATGAAGGCGATCACCTCGTTTTCCATGATGTCCAGATCGATGCCCTTGATGGCTTCGTTGTCACCATAGAACACCTTCACGTCCCGGGCGCTCATCTTGGCGGTCTGCGACGCCGGCCGTTGTGATTGCCGCTCTTCGTCGCGCCGAACCATTACATCCGGATCAACCATCTTCATTGTCACCACCTTGTCTCGAATTTCTTGCGCAGCCAGATGGCGAGCGCGTTGAGGGTGATCATCATGAGCACCAGCACGATGATCGCCGCCGAGGTGCGCGCCTCGAAGAAATTGCGCATTTCGTTACCCTGCCAGAGATAAATCTGGACCGGCAGGGCCGTGGATTGTTCAAACGGGGTGGCCGGAATGTTGGCCACGAAGGCATTCATGCCGATCAGCAGCAGCGGCGCGGTTTCGCCCAGGGCCTGGGCGACGCCGATGATGGAGCCGGTGAGAATGCCGGGAATCGCCAGCGGCAGCACCTGCTGAAACACGGTCTGCACCCGGGAGGCGCCCAGCGCCAGCGCCGCCTGGCGGATCGACGGCGGCACCGCCTTGAGCGCCGAGCGGGTGGTGATGATCACCGTGGGCAGGGTCATCAGGCTGAGCACCAGGCCGCCCACCAGGGGCGCCGACAACGGCAGCCGCAGATAATTGATGAAGATCGAGGCGCCCAGCAGGCCGAACACGATGGACGGCACCGCCGCCAGATTGTTGATGTTCACCTCGATCAGATCCACGAACTTGTTCTGCGGCGCGAACTCCTCCAGATAGATGGCGCTGGCCACGCCCACCGGCACCGCCAGGCAGATCACCACCATCATCATGAACAGCGAACCCATGAAGGCGCCGGCCAGACCGGCCGAGGCCGGCGAGCTGCGCGAATCCGAGTTGGTGAACAGCACGGTGTTGAAGGACACGTTGAGAATGCCCTCGTCGTGCAGCTGGTCGGCGATGCGGCGCACCTCCGGGCTCAGCTGCAGCCGCTCGTCCGGCAGGCTGCGGTCGATGTTGCCCCGCACCCAGACATCCACCTCGGCGTCGGCGAGCAGCTCGATGGAGCGGATCTGGCCGATCAGCGAGGGCTCCTCGGCGACCATGTCGCGGAGCCGGTATTTCTCACCATTGGTGAACAGCTTGCGCAGGGAACGCCGGTGCTCCTCCAGTTCGGGCTTGGCGTCGATCAGCGCGTTTTGCAGCACCTCGTTCCAGTTGGCCATGGTGAGCTTGGTGCGCCAGGACTGCTGGCGCTGCTCGAAGTCCCGGGGCGATTCGTCCTGGCGCTGCTCCGGCGGCGGGCCCACGTCCAGAATCTGCGGGTCGAAGTAAACGTCCAGGGTGATGGAGGACTGCCAGAAGGCCGGCAGCCCCCGGGAGAAGATGCTGACGAACAGCACCGCCACGAAGGCCAGCCCGATCAGCACCGCCGCCAGACCGAACATCTTGAAGCGTTTTTCCTTGGCGTGACGGCGCCGCAGGCTGTTCGCCACCCGGCTCTGAATCTGATCGCGCTTGTCCGCCGCCGAATCCATCGTGCTGCTCATCAGTCGTATTGCTCCCGGTATTTACGGACGATGTACAGAGCCACCACGTTCAGGCCCAGCGTGATCACGAACAGGGTCAGACCCAGCGCGAACGCCACCAGGGACTGCGGGCTGGCGAAGTCGGTGTCGCCGGTGAGCTGGTTGACGATGGTCACCGTCACCGTGGAGACCGCCTCGAACGGGTTGGCGTGCAGAATCGGGCTGTTGCCGGCGGCCAGCACCACGATCATGGTTTCGCCGATGGCGCGGCTGGCGGCCAGCAGAAAGGCACCGACGATGCCCGGCAGGGCCGCCGGCAAAACCACCTGGCGGATGGTTTCCGACTTGGTGGCGCCCAGGCCCAGGGAGCCGTCGCGCAGCGACTGCGGCACCTGGGTGATGATGTCGTCGGACAGCGACGACACGAACGGGATGATCATCACGCCCATCACGAACCCGGCGGTGAGGGCGCTGGTGGATCGGACCTGGATGCCCACCAGGTCACCCAGATCGGAAAAGAACGGGCCCACCACCATGAGCGCGAACACGCCGTAGACGATGGTGGGAATGCCGGCCAGCACCTCGATCACCGGTTTGGCGAACGAGCGCAACCAGCCGGGCGCGTATTCGGACATGAAGATGGCGGTCATCAAGCCCAGGGGCACCGCCACCAGCAACGCGATGAAGCTCACCATCAGGGTGCCCCAGAGCAGGGGCAACAGGCCGAAATCGCCGTAGGAACTGCCGCCGGTGGTGCTGAAGCGGGGGTTCCAGGTGGTGCCGAAGAAAAATTCCGTGGGCGGCACGAACGAGAAGAAGCGCATCGCTTCGCCGAACATGGAGAACACGATGCCCACGGTGGTCAGGATCGCCACGCCGGAACACAGCAACAGGCCGACGTTGACCACCTTTTCCACATGGTTGCGGGCGCGCATGTCGGCGCGGATCCGGCCACGGGCCAGGAACAGCCCGGCCAGGGCCAGGGACGCCATCACCGCGATCTTGGCCAGTTCGCCGATGGAGCGCAGCCGCGACAGGGTTTCCGCCGCCGCCACTTCGTAGGCGGCCGGCTCGCCGGCGACACCGTAGCCGCTGGCGATATCATTCAGACGGCGCATCAGGACATCCGCCTGCTGCGACGTGAGGTCCGCCATTTCCGGCGGCAGTTGGTTGAGCACCACGGAACGGATCACCGAGGGCTCCAGGAGCGTCCAGAGCACGAACACCAGCAGCGCCGGCAGACCACACCACAGCGCCACCAGCCATCCATAGTAGCCGGGGCGGGAGTTCATGCGCCCGGCGGTGTTGCGAGCGATCGCGCGGCTCCGCGTCAGACCCAGTTGATAGGCCACGCCCATCAGGATCAGGAGCAGTACGATCAGCGTCATGTTATCCATCGTGACTCCAGTAACCCGTGTTCCGGTGCTTCAACCCAGGTAAACAACGGCCCCCGCTAGCGTTTCGCCGACGGGGGCCGTGGATCGGCATGGGCGCCTATCTTACTTGCTTACGACCTTGCGGTCTTCGAATTGGGCGACCGCTTGCTCGCGCTCTTTGTCGTTGAGCGGGATCAGGCCGGCTTCTTCCAGCTGGCTGCCGAAGCCGGATACGTCTTCGCTCAGGAAGAACTGCACGTATTCCTCGATGCCGGGGATGGAACCGATGTGCTCGCCCTTCACGTAGAAGAACAGCGGGCGGGAAACCGGGTACTCGCCGGAGCCGATGGTTTCCAGGGTCGGGGTGACGCCGTCGATGGTGGCCACTTTCAGGCGGTCACGGTTCTGCTCGTAGAAGCCCAGGCCGAATACGCCCACGGCGTCGGCTTGCGCTTGCAGGCGCGCCAGGGTCTCGGTGTAGTCACCGGAGATCTCGATCACGCGGCCGTCCTGACGGAACTGCAGGCAGGCTTCCTCGTCGTCCACCTGGCAGCCGTCCAGAACCACTTTCTCCTCGAATACTTCACGGGTGCCGTGGTTGGAGGCCGGGATCACCAGCACGATTTCCTGGTCGGGCAGGGATTTGTCGATCTGGGACCATTTGGTGTACGGGTTGGACACCATTTTGCCGTCTTTCGGTACTTCGGCGGCGATCGCCTTGTACACGAACTCGGGCTTCAGCTTGAAGGAACCCTTGCTGGCGTTGGAGGCGAACACGATGCCGTCGTAGCCGAAGCGTACTTCCAGGATCTGCTTCACGCCGGCGTTGGCGCAGCTTTCGATCTCGCTGGATTTGATCGGACGGGACGCGTTGGCGATGTCGATGGTGTTTTCGCCGACGCCCTGGCAGAACTGGCGCAGGCCGCCGCTGGAGCCGCCGGAACCAACCACCGGGGTTTCGAACTGGAAGGCGTTGCCGAACTGCTCGGCCACGATGCTGGCGTACGGCAGCACGGTGGAAGAACCGGCGATCTGGATGGTGTCACGGGCCATGGCCGGAGAGGCGGCGGCGGTCATGGTAACGGCGGCAAAGGCCACACCAAGAGCTTTCTTGAAACGCATTTTGGAATCCTCGTCTGCATCTACGAATTGAGTGACATCACCTTCGATGCCATCCTTGCCCGGGCTCGCTGATCCGGTTCCCCCGACGACGCCCGGGCCAGGGGGTGTCGATTCTGGGCTGAGACCGTTGCAGCAATGTGACAGGCGTCTCGGTACCCGGCACAGGCTGTCCTCCAGTCGACCGGCAGTGTAGAACCCCCAAATGACAGCAATATGACAGCGCCCCGGCGCCCATTCCGGCGCCCGGAAAGCGCCGCCAGGGCCCGTGTTGGCTGACCCGGCGGCCCATCACCCGTATAATCGCGCCGGACCCGGGACCCGGCGAGGCAATTTTGACTTCACGACAACAACGCACCCTGATGCGCTGGCAGCGGCGGCTGACCGCCTTTACCTGCGGGGTAGGCCATTTCTGCGCCTGGTTCGCCATGGCCATGGTCCTGCTGATGGTACTGGTGGTGGTGCTGCGCTACGGCTTCGGCATCGGCAACATCGCGCTCCAGGAGAGCATCACCTACCTGCACGGCGCCCTGTTCATGCTCGGCGCGGCCTATACCCTGGCCCTGGACGAGCACGTCCGGGTGGACGTCTTCTACCAGCATTTCAGCCCGCGGCGGAAAGCCCTGGTGAATCTGCTCGGCACCCTGTTGTTGTTGCTGCCGCTGTGCATCGCCATCTTCGGCCTGAGCTTCCAGTACGTGCTGCGCAGCTGGGCGGGCCTGGAGCGCTCCGACAACGGCGGCCTGCCCCTGGTGTTCGTGCTCAAGAGCCTGCTGCTGGCGCTGCCCGCCCTGCTCACCATTCAGGCGGTGGCGGAGCTGATCCACAACGGCCTGACCCTGGCCGGCGCCCGGGCGCCGGATCCGGAGCTGGAGGATGAGGGGGACGCATGGAGTTGATCCCCCTGCTGATGTTCCTGGCGGTGGGCGTGGTGCTGCTGAGCGGCTACCCGGTGGCGTTCTGCCTGGGCGGGGTGGCGCTGATATTCGGCATCGGCGGCCTGCTCACCGGCCAGTTCGCGCTCTCCGAGCTCACCTTCCTGCCCGGCCGCCTGTTCGGCATCATCGAAAACACCAGCCTGATGGCGGTGCCCCTGTTCGTGTTCATGGGCGTGATGCTGGAGAAATCCCGGGTGGCGGAGCGCCTGCTGGCGAGCATGGGCCGCCTGTTGGCGGTGTTTCCCGGCGGCCTGGGCCTGGCCATCGTGCTGGTGGGCACCCTGCTGGCCGCCAGCACCGGCATCGTCGGCGCCACCGTGGTGACCATGGGCCTGCTGTCGCTGCCCACCATGCTGCGCCACGGCTACAGCCCGCGGCTGGCCACCGGCCTGATCTGCGCCACCGGTACCCTGGGCCAGATCATTCCGCCGTCCATCGCCCTGGTGCTGCTCGGCGACGTGCTCTCCACCGCCTACCAGGAAGCCCAGCTGCGCCAGGGCAACTGGTCCCTGGACACGGTGTCCGTGGGCGACCTGTTCGTGGGCGCCCTGATCCCGGGGCTGATCCTGGTGGGCCTGTACCTGCTCTACGTGCTGGTGATCAGCAGCCTGCGCCCGGACATGGCGCCGGCCATGAAGCGCGAGGACGCCCGGGTGGACGGCGTGCCCGAGGACGCTTCCCTGATCAGCGGCCTGGTGGCGCCGCTGCTGCTGATCGTGGCGGTGCTGGGCTCGATTCTATGGGGCTACGCCACCCCCACCGAGGCCGCCGGCGTGGGCGCCTTCGGCTCCCTGCTGCTGGCCGCCATCAACCATCAGCTGGACCGGCACATCCTGCGCGAAACGGTGCGCGGCACCACCCGTGTCACCGCCATGGTGTTCATGATCCTGATCGGTGCCAGCCTGTTTTCCCTGGTGTTCCGCGCCTTCGGCGGCGACGAGACCGTGGCGCACCTGTTCGACGCCCTGCCCGGCGGCACCCTGGGCGCCATCCTGGTGGTGATGCTGATCGTGTTCCTGCTGGGCTTCATCCTCGACTTCATGGAAATCACCTTCGTGGTGGTGCCCATCGTCGGCCCGGTGCTGCTGGCCATGGGGGTGGACCCGGTGTGGCTGGGCGTGATGATCGCCCTCAACCTGCAGACCTCGTTCCTGACCCCGCCGTTCGGCTTCGCGCTGTTCTACCTGCGCGGGGTGACGCCGCCGGAAGTGCCTACCGCGCACATCTATAAAGGCGTGATACCCTTTATCCTGATTCAGCTGATCATGCTCGGCATCCTGGCCCTCTTCCCTCAACTGGCCACCTGGCTGCCCGGGCTGCTGTATGGATAACTGTTTCCCGACTTCAACGCATACGACACGGATCGGATTCCAATAACATGACCAACGACGACACTCCTCGGCCCCAGGGCACCCTGGCCCTGCAAACCATCGCCATGCCGGAGAACGCCAACTGGAACGGCGACATCTTCGGCGGCTGGCTGGTCTCGCAAATGGATCTGGCCGGCGCCGTCACCGCCCGCGCCCGGGCCAACGGCCGGGTGGCCACCGTGGCCATCGATTCCATGGCGTTCCTGCGCCCGGTGCCGGTGGGCGCCGTGGTGAGCTGCTACACGCGCATGCAGGACATCGGCCGCAGCTCCATGCAGATTCTGGTGGAGGTGTGGATCGTGGAAGACAACGGCGAGCTGGCCAAGGTCACCGAGGGGCACTTTACCTTCGTGGCCATCGACCAGAACGGTCGCACCCGGGCGGTGCCACGGGACTGATCGCCCCCGGGGGATCGGGAGGAAGAACGGGCCGCGCCGGCCGGCGCGACCCCGGTTGCCGGCCCGGCGTCAGCCGGGCTGTTTCTGGTCCAGTACCATGGAGCGCACGTTGAGCGCGGACTGCTCCGCCACCGCCACGTAGGGCACCACGGATTCGCGGAAGCTCTTGTAGGATTCGTAGATGCGGCGCGCCTGATCGTTGCCGGCCACCAGATCCTGAATCACCTGCTCGCTGGTTTCGTGGAGCTTCATCAGCACTTCGTCCGGGAAGCGGCGCAGCTGGGTACCGTGTTCGTCCACCAGCTGTTTCAGTGCCTCGGCGTTGTGGGCGGTGAACTCGTCGTAGATGTGCTGGTTCTCCGCCTCGGCGGCGCTCTTCACGATCGCCTTGAGGTCGTCCGGCAGGGCGTCCCACTTGTCCTTGTTGATCATCATCTCGAGCATGGCGCCCGGCTCCGCCCAGCCCGGGTAGTAATAGTAGT
Source organism: Alloalcanivorax profundimaris (assembly GCF_015265435.1). GTDB lineage: Bacteria > Pseudomonadota > Gammaproteobacteria > Pseudomonadales > Alcanivoracaceae > Alloalcanivorax > Alloalcanivorax profundimaris. The sequence goes on from NZ_JABJWH010000036.1 coordinate 267,657, forward strand.
CGGCCACCTTGTGCAGGCCGAAGGCCAGATCGTTGTACGGGCCGACCCAATCGGCGGCGTCCAGGGCGCCGGTCTGCATGGAGGTGAACACCTCGCCGCCGGGCATCTGCACCGGGGTGGCGCCGATGCGCTGCATGATCTCGCCGGCCAGGCCCGGGGCGCGGATCTTCAGGCCCTTGATGTCCTCCAGGCTGTTCACTTCCTTGCGGAACCAGCCGCCCATCTGGGTGCCGCTGTTGCCACAGGGCAGCGGTTTGATACCGAATTCACCGTACAGCTCGTCCCACAGCTCCTGGCCACCGCCGAAGTTCATCCAGCTGTTGATCTCCTGGGCGGTGAGGCCGAAGGGCACGGCGGTGAAGAACGGCGTGGCCGGGTGCTTGCCCTTCCAGTAGTAGGACGCGGAGTGGCCCATCTCGGCGCTGCCGTCGCGGACCGCGTCGAACACGCCCATGGCCGGCACCAGCTCGCCGGCGCCGTAGACCTTCACCTTCAGACGGCCGCCGGACATGGCGGTGACCCGCTCGGCGAAGCGGTTGGCGCCGGTGCCCAGGCCCGGGTAGTTCTTGGGCCAGGCGGTGACCAGCTTCCATTCCATGGTCTTGGCCGGGCTCTTGCCGGCGCCCTCGGCGGCGGCGCCGGCCTGGGCGGCGTCCTTGGCGGAATCCTTGTTGTCCTGGCCGCAGGCGGTCAAGGCGGCGGCCCCGAGCCCCAGACCCAGGGCGGAAACGAATTTACGACGATCCATTGGTATCTCCCGATCGTATTGTTGTTGTGCGACTGGTTTTTATGCCACTGATCGCGGGTGGTGTCAGATCACTTCCAGGCGCGCGTACTGGCTGACCAGCCATTTGGTGCCGGCGCCATCGAAGTTGATTTGCAGGCGGGCGTTAGGGCCCTGGCCCTCGAAATGCAGTACCGTGCCCTCGCCGAATTTCGGGTGCAGCACCCGCGCCCCCAGCACAATACCATTGGCGTCCTCCTGGCGCAGCGTTCCCCCGCCACCGCCCATGGGCCGGCTGACGCCGGCGCGGGCGCGCACTTCCTCCACCAGCTCGCCGGGAATCTCGCGCAGGAAGCGGCTGGGCGGGTTGAAGGTCTCGCTGCCGTAGAGCCGGCGGCTCTCGGCGTGGGTCAGGTACAGCTCGCGCATGGCGCGGGTCAGGCCCACGTAGCACAGGCGCCGCTCCTCGGCGAGCCGGCCCGGGTCCTCGGCGGACATCTGGTGGGGAAACAGCCCCTCTTCCACGCCGGTGATGAACACCACCGGGAATTCCAGACCCTTGGCGGAGTGCAGGGTCATCATCTGCACCGCGTCCTCGTGGGCGTCGGCCTGACCCTCGCCGGATTCCAGGGCGGCGTGGTCCAGGAAGGCGGCCAGGGGGTCGTCCTCGCCGTCCTCGTCACCGAACTGGCGGGTGGCGGAGACCAGCTCGCGCAGGTTCTCCTGGCGCTGCTGGCCTTTCTCGCCTTTTTCCTGGCCGTGGAACTCGATCAGGCCACTGGCGGCGATCACGTGCTCGGCGGTTTCCGCCAGGTCCAGGTTGGCGGTTTCCTCGGCGAGCCGGTCCACCAGCTGCAGGAAGGCCAGCAGGGCGTTGCCGGCGCGGGCACTGAGCAGGCGCTCGTTGATCATCGCCGCCGCCGCGTCCCACAGCGGCAGGGAACGGTCCCGGGCGATCTGGCGCAGCGCCTCCAGGGTCTTGGCGCCGATGCCCCGGGTCGGGGTGTTGACCACCCGCTCGAAGGCGGAGTCCGCCCGCCGGTTGCTCAACAGGCGCAGGTAGGACAGGGCGTTCTTGATCTCGGCGCGCTCGAAGAAGCGCTGCCCGCCGTAGATCCGGTAGGGAATGCCGGCCTGCAGGAACGCCTCCTCCAGCACCCGGGACTGGGCGTTGGAGCGGTACAGCACCGCCATTTCCCGGCGCGCCATGCCTTCCTGGGCCAGGCTTTCCACCTTGCCGGCGATGAAACGCGCCTCGTCCACCTCGTTGAAGCCGGCGTACACGCGGATCGGCTCGCCGTGGCCGCCGTCGGTCCACAGCTCCTTGCCGAGGCGGTCACTGTTGTGGCTGATCACCGCGTTGGCGGCCTGCAGGATGGTGCCCGTGGAGCGGTAGTTCTGCTCCAGGCGGATGGTGCGGGTGTCCGGGAAGTCGCGGCTGAACTTGTGGATGTTCTCGATCTTGGCGCCGCGCCAGCCGTAGATCGACTGGTCGTCGTCGCCGACGATGGTGACCGCGTTGTCGGCGCTGGCCAGCAGCCGCAGCCAGGCGTACTGGATGGCGTTGGTGTCCTGGAACTCGTCCACCAGCAGGTGGCGGAAGCGGCGCTGATAGTGGCCGCGCAGGTCGTCGTTGTCGCGGAACAGTTCCAGCACGCGCAGCAGCATTTCGTTGAAATCCACCAGGCCGCCCCGGGCGCAGGCGTCCTCGTAGGCCTGGTAGATGCTCTGCATGGTCTTAAGGAAAAGGTCGCCTTCGCCGATATCCATGTGAGCGGCGCGCAAACCCTCGTCCTTCTGGCCGTTGATGAACCAGGTGGCCTGGCGGTGGGGCCAGCGCTGCTCGTCGAGGCCGAGCTCGCGGATCACCCGGCGCACCAGGCGCTGCTGGTCCTCGGCGTCGAGGATCTCGAAGTTCTGGGGCAGCCCGGCTTCCTGCCAGTGGGTGCGCAACAGGCGGTGGGCGATGCTGTGGAAAGTGCCCACCCACATGCCGCCGGCGGGCATGTCCAGCAGCTGCTCGATGCGGCCGCGCATTTCCGCGGCGGCCTTGTTGGTGAAGGTCACCGCCAGCACGCCGAACGGCGACGCCTGGCCGGTGGCGATTTGCCAGGCGATGCGGTGCACGAGGACCCGCGTCTTGCCGGAGCCGGCGCCGGCCAGCACCAGCAGGTGCGGGTCCTCGGCGGTCACGGCGTCGCGTTGGGCGGGGTTGAGGCCTTCGATCAGGGGGGTCACGTCATCCATGGCGCCGAAGTTTATCAGAACCGCCGCCCGGACGCGGTAGATGTGAACGGCAACGCGCTATCCGGTTTCCCTTGGCGATGGGGCTGGGTAAACTGCCAAACAAAAAGCCGGCGCGCCCCGCGAGCGGCGCCCGAGGCCGAGAGCCTGGAAGAATCTGTGTCGACGTCATCCGAGCTACATACCAGCAAGCAGCAGAAGGCGGTGATCCGCGCCCAGTGCCAGCACCTGACCAGCGGTGTGAAGAGCATGAACGTGCTGGAGGCCCTGGCCGTCGTCGCCGTGCTGTGGGCCTATTGGAGCACCCCGGTGCCCCGGGTCTGGCTGGTGTCCTGGACCGTGGCGGTGCTGGGGCTGGTGGCGGTGCGGCTGGGCTGGCTGCTGGCGTCCCGGGCCGGGTACGGCGGCGGCCCGCGGGACCTGTGGCGGGTGTCGCTGTCGATCCTGACCACGGCGGTGTGCATGGGCTCCGCCGGTTTTCTGTTCAACCCCACCGACACCATCCTGTCGGAGTCCATGCTCTACGCGCAGCTGACCATGAGCAGCCTGGGCACCGGCCTGAGCATCCTGGCCCTGGCCGCCTACAGCAGCCACCTGCCCACGGTGCTGCTCTACCAGACCTGCCTGCTGGCGCCGGCCTGCGTGCAGCTGGTGCTCACCCACGACAACGAGCCGGCCCTGGCCGCCATGCTGGTGGCCACCCTGGGCTTTCTGTTCATCACCGCCCGGCGCATCAATCTGACCACCCACCAGGCCCTGGACCTGCAGACCAGCAACACGGCGCTGATCGATTACCTGGACCGGGCCCGGGCCAACGCCGAGGCGCTCAACGAAAAGCTCGCCGAGGAAATCATGGAGCGCAAGGAGGCGCGCCGCCGGCTGCAGGAGGCCAACGACCGGCTGGAATCCATGGTCAGCGACCGCACCCATGCCCTGGAGCAGGCCAACAAGGAGCTCAGCGCCACCGGCGAGCGCCTGCAACTGGCCCTGGACGCCAGCAACATCGGCCTGTGGGACTGGGATCTGCAGACCGGCACCAACTACCACACCAATTTCGACCGCATTCTCGGCTACGAGAGCGAGTACTTCCGCAACTTCTTCGGTGACCTGCAGCAGCTGGTGCACCCGGACGATTTCCCCAATATTCGCCGCGCCATGGTGGCCCACTTCAAGGGCGAGACCGACCGCTACCACGCCCTCTACCGGCTGCGCCACGCCAAGGGCCCCTGGTGCTGGATCGAGGACGAGGGCCGGGTGGTGGAATGGAGCGACAACGGCCGCGCTCTGCGCATGATCGGCACCCGCCGGGACATCACCGCCACCCGCGAGGCCCAGGAGCAGCAGCGGCTGGCGGCCACGGTGTTCGAGAATGCCCCGGAGGGCATTTTCATCCTCGACCGGCACTTCCGCTTCCTGGCGGTGAACGCCCGCTTCGAGCAAATCACCGGCTTCCGGGAGTCCGAGGTGCTGGGCCTGACCATGACCGACAACCCGCACATGGAGCGCAACCGGGACGTCTACCGTGGCATCACCCTGGCGCTGCGCCGCAGCGGCTTCTGGGAGGGCGAGATCAGCGAGCGCCGGCGCAACGGCGAGCCGTTCCCGGAGTGGCTGCAAATCAGCAGCGTGCTGGACGAGAAACAGCGGGTGATCCGCTACGTGGGCATGCTCTCCGACCTCACCTCGCGCAAGGAAACCGAGGAGCGGGTGCAGTTTCTGTCCAACTACGACCGCCTCACCGGCCTGCCCAACCGCACCCTGTTCCGCGAACGCCTGCAGCGCGCTCTGACCCTGGCCCGGCTCAACCGGGAAAAAGCCGCCCTGCTGATGATCGACCTGGACCGCTTCAAGCCGATCAACGAAAGCCTCGGCCACGAGATCGGCGACCGCCTGCTCAAGCAAGCCGCCGAGCGCATCTGTTCGTGCGGGGTCAACGACGAGAATCTGGCCCGGGTGGGCGGCGACGAGTTCACCCTGGTGCTGGAGGATTGCGGCGGCGAGGCGCAAATCGGCGTGCTGTGCCAGAAGCTCATCAACATGATGAAAAAGCCGTTCCTGATCGACGGCCACGAGCTGCTGCTCGGCGCCAGCATCGGCATCAGCGTGTTCCCCAGCACCGCCCAGGAAGCCCAGGCGATGATCAACCAGGCGGAAATGGCGGTGCACCAGGCCAAGCGTGGCGGCGGCAACAACTTCCAGTTCTACCGCATGGGCATGCAGATGGCCTCGGTGGAACAGCTGGCCCTGGAAACCAGCCTGCGCAAGGCGATCTTCAAGAACGAATTCGTGGTGCACTACCAGCCGAAGATGGACCTGGCCAGCGACACCATCTCCTCGGTGGAGGCCCTGGTGCGCTGGCAGCACCCCACCATGGGCCTGCTGCCGCCATCGGAGTTCATCCCCCTGGCGGAGGAGTCCGGCCTGATTTCCGCCATTGGCGAGCTGGTGCTGGAGCGCTCCTGCCGCCAGGCCCGCCAGTGGCACCGGCGCGGCCTGGGCGACATCCGCGTATCCGTGAACCTGTCCGCCCACCAGTTCCGCAAGGGCAATCTGGCGGACGTGGTGGACCGCATCCTGCACCTCACCGAGCTGCCCGCCCACCTGCTGGAGCTGGAGCTCACCGAAAGCCTGATCATGGAAGACATGGAGCAGAACATCGCCCTGCTGGAGCGATTACGGGAACGGGGCGTGGGGCTCTCCCTGGACGACTTCGGCACCGGCTATTCGTCGCTCAACTACCTCAAGCGCTTCCCGGTGGACACCCTCAAGATCGACCGCACCTTCATCACCGATCTGGACCACAGCCCGGAGGACGCCGCCATCACCCGCGCCATCATCGAGATGGCGCACAGCCTGAGCATGAGCGTGGTGGCGGAAGGGGTGGAAACCGACCGGCACCTGGACATCCTGCGCGACATGGGCTGCGACAGCATCCAGGGCTACCTGATCAGCCGGCCGGTGGCGGAGGATCAGTTACTCACCCTGCTCAAGCACCAGCACGGCCAGGTGGGCGACGGCCCGGCCTGAGGCCGGCCGCGGCTAGTCGCCCTCCAGGATCGCCAAGGTCTCGGGCTTGGCGAAAAACGGCTCGAACTGGCGGCGCAGCCAGGCATCGAGAACGCCGCGCTCGCGCAGCACCCGTACCGCCGGCGGCCCGAAGCGCAGGGCGTCGTCGAGCAGCTGGTCCCGGGTCAGGCCCACCTCGTCGATCAGCTCGCGCAGGGTGCTCTCGCCGTACTTGTCGAAGAACGCGGTCACGCCGGTATCCAGCAGCGTCGCGAAGTAATCGCCGTGGCGGAAATCCAGCCAGAAATCGTAGCCGATCACGAACAGCTCCTGGATGTCCTCGCTGTCGAGCAGGTCGCGCAGATCCCGCAGCGGCCGCTCGGCGAAATCCTGCCAGGCCACCAGAACCAGATCGCGCAGCGCATCCAGGTTGTCGTCGCTGTACAGCCACGGGTCCGCCAGCAGCGCCGCCAGACGCTCCTGCAGCCAGTCCTGCAAACGCAGCTCCAGGCTGGCCCGCCAGCGCGCCGGCACCCGCCGGCCGAGCAGCGCCCGCACCGATTCCGGCACCCCCTGGTGGAACCAGGTCTTGAGACCCAGCTGGGTGCCGCCGGCCAGCACCGCCAGCAACACCGGGTTGCGGCTCAGCCAGCCAATGCCCCGCCGGGACAGGGGGATCTCCAGGGCCTTGTCCACCAGCGCCGTCACCGTGGCCTCATCCACCACGTCGCCGACGCGGCGCTCTTCCTGGATGCCGTGGTGGTAGAGCCGGTCCACCATTTCCCCCACCAGCTCCGGAATGCCGCCGCCCAGCTCGGTGCTCACCGCGTACTTGCGGGCCGTGGTCAGCACCTGGTCGGCGCTGACCACCTCATTGAGGGTCAGGCCGCCGGCCTGTTCGAGCAGGAAATCCAGCTCCGCCTCCAGCCAGCCGTCCAGCCGGTCCGGGTCCAGGGTCTCCTGAAAGTGGGCCACCATGGCATCCAGTAAACGATTTGCCTTCTCTTGTTTATTCGCCGTCACGACATTCCTTCCTTTACGTAAAGCCAAGCGCCGCTCGCGGCCAGAATGTATCATTCATCAATGTAACAATCACTAGAGGTACAGAACCATGGCGATCAACATCCTGCCCACGCGCCGCAACCTGCGCTTCAAGTTGGACGCCAGCAAGGCACTGTCCTGGCACCGGGATGGCCGCAACGTGAGCCAGTTCCTGAACACCCTGAGCCTGTTCTTCCCGGTGGGCGAGCGCTTTTTCATCGACAGCGTGCGCCACTATCGTGACCTCGTCCAGGACCCGGACCTGAAAGCGGCGGTGACCGCTTTCATCGGTCAGGAAGCCATGCATGGCCGCGAACACGAGGAATACAACCAGTACGTCAACGACGCCGGCGTGCCGGTGGAGGCCCAGGAAAAACTGGTCGCCGCCCTGCTGGCGCGCATCCAGAAATCCACGCCCAAGGCCTTCCAGCTGTCAGGCACCGTGGCCCTGGAGCACCTCACCGCCATTCTCGCCGACGGCCTGCTGAGCCTGCCGGAGATTCTGGACGGCGCCGACGAAGGCTACCAGGCCCTGTGGAACTGGCACGCCCTGGAGGAAACCGAGCACAAGGCGGTGGCGTTCGATGTCTACCAGCTGGCCGTGGGCACCGACGACCAGGCCAGCGCCTACGCCCTGCGCTGCTTCGCCCTGGTGCTGTCCACCAGCGTGTTCTTCGCCCTGTTCCTGCCGTTCTATCTGCACAACGTGCGGGTCAGCGGCGGCCTGTTCGACCGCCAGGGCTGGCGCGCGGTGTGGCGCCACAGCCTGGGCCGCAAGGGCATCTTCCGCTACACCGCCAAGGCCTGGCTGGACTGGTTCAAACCGGGCTTCCACCCCTGGGACCACGACAATCGCCAGTTCCTGGAGCAATTCGACGAGCTGGTGGCCCATGCTCTGAAGGACGCGGCCTGACCGAGACGGTCCGCTTCTTTCCCCCCGGTGATCGTCCCCCCCGGCGATCCCGATTTCCAAGCCGGCGTCCCGCCGGCTTTTTTTGTTCATCACGCGCGACGCTACCTCCATAGCGTAACGGCGTGGTCCCCCTTCCGGGACCCTGTCAAACAGGATGTTTGACCGGGAGCCCCCAGGGACGGGTTCACGGCGTTCCCGGAAGGGGGACCACGCCGTTACGCGGCCCGGATGGAGAGAGCAAACGCGGATCAGCGACCGCCGTCCTGGGTATCCACCACCCGGCTGTCGCCGAGCACACGGACGTTGGCCGCCGGCGCGGAGCCGTCCCTGTCCTCGCCGAAGTACAGCGTGGTGTGCGGGAACGGAATCTCGATGCCCGCCTGGTCGAAGTACTTCTTCACCAGCCGGTTGTAGGCGCGGCCCACGGCCCACTGCATGCCCGGGGACGCCTTGATCACCACGCGGATGTTCACCGAACTGTCCGCCAGGGCGGAGACCCCGGCAACCGTCATCGGCGCCAGGATATTGTCCTTCAGCGGCCCCTCCTTGAGCTCCTCGAAGGCCGCCTCCAACTGCACGATGGCGTCGTCGATGCTCTCGCGGTACGCGATGCCGTACTCGCCCACGTGGTTGCCGAATTCGCGGGTGTAGTTGGACACCGCGCCCACCGCGGAGAACGGCACGATGTGGTAGGTGCCGGCCAGATCGCGCATGGCCACGGAGCGGATGCCAACCCGCTCCACGGTGCCGGAATTGCCACCGGCGCTCACGAAGTCGCCGGTGTTCATGGCGTTTTCGAGCTGGATGAAGACCCCGGTGATCACGTCCTGCACCAGCTTCTGGGCGCCGAAGCCCACCGCCAGGCCGAGCACGCCGGCGCCGGCGATCAGCGGCGCGATGTCGATGCCGATCTCGGAGAGCACGATCATCGAGGTCATGATGATGATGGCGATGGCCAGGGTGGTGTGGAACAGCCCCATCAGGGTCTCGGCGCGGGCGGCGGCGGCCGGGTCCGCGTCCTCCTTGGGGCTGAGCTTGTGCTCCAGCAGGCTGGCCAGGCCAATCCAGACCAGCGCCGCCACCGCCAGAATCACCAGCACGTCGACGATGGCGCTCACCGTGCGGCCACCGGCCTCGCTGGCGTACCAGGCGGCCAGGTCATAGAGGTCCCAGGCGTCCAGCACCAGCACCGCCACCAATACCAGCAGCAGGGCGCGGATGATCTTCAGGCCGGTGGGCACGTAGGTGTTCACACGGGCCTGCAGGCGCGGCATGGCCGCGTTGAGCCGGTCGGAAAGCCGGATTTCCTTGCCGATCAGCTGGCTCAGCACCACCGAGATGAGCAGGCCCAGGCCGGCGTAGACCACCGTCAGCAGGGTCGCCACGGCCACGAACGGCAGGGCGGCTTCCGGGTCCACCACGGTAACGGCGAACACCAGCACCGCGTAGGCCAGGGCCAGCACGTGCCAGAGGCGGCCCAGCAGGCGCAGCAGCACGCGACCGGGGCCGGAGCTCTGCTCGGCGCGGGCGAACAGACGGTCGCGCAGCACGGTGCGCTTCTTGAGAATCACCGCCACCGCGAAAATCAGCGCCAGCAGCATGATCACAGTGCCCACGCCGGAACCCAGCGCCGGCGACAGGTTGAAGTTCAACACCGGCACCAGAACCAGCATGCCGTAGCCGATGAAGCCGGCCAGGTTGGCCAGGAAGCGGTTGCAGTAGCGCGCCTGATCGGCGGCCACGGGCACCAGGCGCAGGCCTTCGTAGCCGGAGGAAAACAGCATGCGCAGGCCGGCCTTGAACAGCTCCACCACCAGGAAGGCGTTGAGGAACAGGGCCAGGCGGGTGGCATCGGCGTTGACCTCGTTGACCAGCAACGAGGACACGAACCCGCCGGCCAGATAGGCCAGCGCCACCACCACCACGTCGACGAAGGCGGCCACCGCCACGGCCACGATGGTGCGCAACATGGCCAGTTTTTCCGAGCCGCGCAGGGCCCAGCCACTCAGCGCCCGGAACGAGGGGCGCGCCACCGCCCGCAGCACGAAGAACACCACGAAGGTGGCGATCACCAGGATCGCCAGATTGACCGCCGCGGCGCCGGCCTCCTGCAGGTCCACCGGCGCCAGATCCGCGCCCTCCGCGGCCGCCTCGCCGCCACCGAGGAGGCCGCCGACGGCGGCGCCCAGGGCGGCGAACTGGTCGCCCATGTTGGCGGCCAGGTGGCCGGTGGTGGCGGCCATGCGACGGGCGAAGGACACCTGCTCCGGCCGCTGATCACTGGGCGCCTGGGCGGCGATCTCCGCCGGTGGAGCGGCGCCTTCCACGCCCGGCGCCTGGTCGGTTCGGGCCGCCTCCAGGCCACGCAGTTCCTCGATCAGGGCATTGCGCGAAGCCTCATCCTCGAGCAGGTCCGCCAGGCTGCCGTAGGCCGGCTCCCCGCCGGCATCGGCCTGCTGCTGGGCCAGCGCCGGCGGCGCGAACATCAGGATCAGCAAGGACAACAGGCCGGCGAGGCCCGCGGATAGTCGACGGTGTGTAGGCACGCTTACCCTCCTCAGTATTCTCGACGGTGCGCCTTCCCGGGCGCGGTTTCGTGAGCACAGACCCTAAGCAAACGGGCGACATCAACGGGTGAAGGCTACGACAAGGATCGTCACCGGACGATGCCCCGATGCAGGGCACAACAAGAACACAGCAAGTCGTTACAGGGCTCCCGCCGGACCGTAAAAAATCGCAAAATTGACATCGCCCAATGGCTCATTGACGGCCGCGCCGGGCGCGACGGCGAATGGCCGGCGGCCGCCCAGCCCGCAGAATGGGTCTTCACGCCGGCAACCTGACACGAGGTTCAGCAATGGAGCAGTGGCAACACCGCACGGTGATCCGCGACGGGGTCAACCTGGCCACCCGCAGCCGGGGCGACCGCGACGCCCCCACGGTGCTGTGCGTGCACGGCTACCCGGACAACGGCGAGGTGTGGGATGCCCTGGCCGACGCCCTTGGCGACGGCTACCGGGTGACCACCTACGACGTGCGCGGCGCCGGCGCCTCCTGCGCGCCCCGGGCGCTGGCCGCCTATCGTCTGGGCGAACTGCGCGACGACCTGTTCGCGGTGATCGACGCCCTCAGCCCGGGCCGCCCGGTGCATCTGGTGGCCCATGACTGGGGCTCGATCCAGAGCTGGGAGGCGGTCACCGAGCCCGGCGCGGAAAGCCGCATCGCCTCCTACACCACCCTCTCCGGCCCCTGCCTGGACCACGTGGGTCAGGGCCTGCGCGCCGGCGGCGACCCCCTGGCCAGCCTGCGCCAGCTGGCCAAGAGCTGGTACATCGGCGCCTTTCATTTGCCCGGGCTGGCGCCTCTGGCCTGGAAGCTGGGCCTGGGCGATGCCTGGCCCGGCGTGCTGCGCCGCACCGAAGGCCTGCAGGCCACGCCCAGCGCCACCCAGAGCCGCGACGGCGCCCAGGGCGTGGCGCTGTACCGCGCCAATATGCTGCCGCGCCTGCTGCGCCCCCGGGAGCGCCACACCCGGATTCCGGTGCAGTTGATGGTGGCGCTGCGCGACCGCTATGTGGGGCCCGGGTTGCTCGAGGGTCTGTCCGAATGGACCGGCCCGCTGTGGCGTCGCGAGATGAACACCGGCCATTGGGGCCCGCTGCTGGCCCACGCGCCGGTCACCGCCGATTACCTCAAGGAATTCATCGCCCATGTGGAAGGCGCGCCGGAAAGCGCGCGCCTGGCCCGCGCCCGGGTGCGCGCCGACGCCGGCCCGGACACCGGCAAACTGGTGGTGATCACCGGCGCCGGCTCCGGCATCGGCCGGGAAACCGCCCTGGCGTTCGGCGAACGGGGCGCCACCGTGCTGTGCACCGACATCGATCCGGACTCGGCGGCGGCCACCGCCGAGGCGGTGCGCCAGGCCGGCGGCGAGGCCCTGAGCCGCCGCACCGACGTGGCCAACGCCCGCTCCATGGAAGCCCTGGCCCGCTACGTGGAGCGCGAATTGGGTGCCCCGGACGTGGTGATCAACAACGCCGGCATCGGCCTGGCCGGGCCGCTCATGGACACCAGCGTGCGGGACTGGAAACAGGTGCTGGACGTGAACCTGTGGGGCGTGATCCACGGCTGCCGGTTGTTCGGCCGGCAGATGATCGACCAGGTGAAGGCCGGGCACATCGTCAATGTGTCCTCGGCGTCCGCCTATCTGCCTTCCCGGGCCCTGCCCGCCTACGCCACCAGCAAGTCCGCGGTGCTGATGCTCACCGAGTGCCTGCGCGCGGAACTGGCGGAGCGCGACATCGGCGTCTCGGCGATTTGCCCGGGGCTGATCGACACCCCGATCACCGGCCGCGCGCGCTTCGTGGGCGTGGACGACGCCGAGCAGGACCGCCGCCGGGAAGCGGCCCAGCGCCTCTACCAGCGGCGCGGCTTCACGCCGGACCGGGTGGCCCGGGCTATCGTCGCCGCCGTGGAGGGCAACCGCGCCGAGGTGCCGGTGAGCGTGGAGGCCAGCGGCATGCGCTGGGTGGGCCGGCTGGCGCCGCCGCTGGCACGGCGCCTGGCGCGGCTGGACGTGGCGCCGTGAACCGGTATCCTGCCGCCGGGCCGCCACGCCGTCCGTGGCGCGTGAAGACGAACCGGTCTATGATTTCGCCATGAGTGCTTCCCGCAAATCCCCGGCGGCCATCCTGCGCCGCCTGACCCAGAACGCTCCGGACACCCCGGAGGTGGATCAGGCGCTCCAGGAGCGCCAGGAATTCACCATCGACAAGCTTGCCCGCGAGGCCGGCTCCACGGTGCGCAACGTGCGCGCCTATCAGGATCGTGGCCTGCTGCCGCCACCGGAGAAACGCGGCCGCACCGGCATCTACACCGACGTGCACCTGGCGCGGCTGAAGATCATCGGCGCCCTGCTGGAGCGCGGCTACACCCTGAACAATATCCGCGACCTGCTCAGCGCCTGGGAACAGGGCCGGGACCTGAACGACATTCTCGGCCTGGAGGTGGCGGTGACCTCCTGGCAGAACCCCAGCGTGCCCTCCTATCTGGACTACCAGGATCTGATCGACGATTTCGGCGAGGACATCACCCCGGAGGTGATGACCAAGGCGGTGTCCCTGGGCTACATCATCCCCGAGGGCACCCGCCTGCGGGTGCCCTACCCGCGCATCTACAACGCCGGCAAGGAGCTGGTGGAAAACGGCGTGCCCCTGGATGCGGTGCTCACCCATGTGCGCCTGGTGCGCGGCGAGGTGGACAAGCTCGCCGAGCGTTTCATCGACATGATCGTCGAGCATCTGGTGGACGAGAAATACGGCCCCAACAGCCTGCCGGAAGGGGACGACGTGGCCCGGCTGGCGGAGTTCATCACCCGCATCCGCCCGCTCGCCGAGGCGGTGGTCAACGACGAGCTGGGCCGGGTGCTGGAAAAGAGCATCAACAAGGTGCTGGTGGACCGGCTCGAAAACGTGCTCGACCATTTGGAAAAGAAACAGCTCTGAAGCGATCGCCACTGAACTCGCTCCTACGGCGGCCTGGAACCCGGCGTAGGAGCGACCGGGCGGCACCTCGCTTCAGTCGCGATCCAGCCCCGGCTTGATATTGGCGCGACTCAGATCGCCGCCATAATGCGCCGCCACCCGCGGATTCATCACCCGGAACCACAGCGGCGGCACCCAGGCCAGCAGAATCATCGACGCATACCCGCCGGGCAACTGCGGCGACTCGTCGAAGTGGCGCAGGGACTGGTAGCTGCGCGTGGGGTAGGCGTGGTGGTCGGAATGGCGCTGCAGCTGGTAGAGGAAGATGTTGGTTACCCGCCGGTTGGAATTCCAGGAGTGCTCCGGCCGGCAGCGCTCGTAACGGCCGTTGGCCTTTTTTTGCCGCCGCAGGCCGTAGTGTTCCAGATAGTTCACCACTTCCAGCAGTTGAAAGCCGAACACACTCTGGATCACCAGGAAGGGCAGCACCGCCCAGCCCAGCCAGGCCACCAGAGCCCCCCACAGCAACACGGACAGCGCCCAGGCCCGCAGGTTGTCGTTGGCCGGACTCCATACCGGTTTACCCTGCCGCGCCAGCCGTTGCTTCTCCAGATGCCAGGCGGAGCGCAGGCTGCCGATCACGGTACGCGGCAGAAACGCCCAGAAGGTCTCGCCGAACCGCGAGGACGCCGGGTCCTCCGGGGTGGAAACCCGCACGTGATGCCCGCGGTTGTGCTCCACGTAAAAATGCCCGTAGAACACCGGCGCCAACGCCACCTTGGCCAACCACTTTTCCATCCGGTCCGGCTTGTGGCCCAGCTCATGGGCGGTGTTGATGGCGATGCCGGTGGCGCAGCCGGTGGAGACCGCCAGGCCCAGATAGCTGTACCAGGCCAGTCCCCAGGTGGCCGCCACCCAGGCGGCGTAGAGAAAGCCGGCGTAGAGCAGTGGCACGGACACGTACACCGCCCAGCGATAGTAGCGGTCGCGCTCCAGTTCCGGCACGGATTCCTCCGGCGGGTTGGCGGTGTCCTCGCCAAGCAGCACGTCGAACAGGGGGATCACGCCGAACACGAACAGAAACCCGAACCACCACATCACCGGCCAGCCGGTGAGCAGCACCATCTGCACGGCGCCCACCGGCAGCAGCATGGTGAGAATACTGAGCAGCCACCAGTAGCGACGGCTGTCGCGCCAGTCGCCGTCCCGGTTGTTGAGGGTCGCGGTATTCATGTTGTTCTCCTTCTCGACCGCACGCCGTTTAATTAATGATCAACACTGCCATTGCTCAGTGTCAATATGAACAACCTTGCTCGCCGCCGGGTATTACAGCCGGTAGCGTTTCGCTGCACTTTTGTTGCGCCGCCTCCCTTTCCTCGTACGTTCGTGCAAATCTGATCAGTCAATAACCAACCCTCCCTCAAAAACAACAAATCCGGAGGCATCATGAGACTATCCAACCTCTTGTTCGGCCTGTTTCTGGTGGGCCTGCTCACCGCCTGTGGGGGCGGTGGCGGCGGCAGTGGTGGTGGCGGCGCCACCCCCGAACCCAACGAGCCCGGCCCCGAGGAGCCGGAACAGCCCCAGGAACCGGAGGAACCAACCCTGCCCGAGGACCGGCCGGCGACGGTGACCGCGCCCTACGCGGACTACGGCCGGGTGCTCAATGTGCTGCCCCCGGGCCAGGACGATAACGGCGGCCTGAGCAACCTGGTCGCCGACGTGCCCGGGGTGTCCGATCTGATCAGCGGCGTGCTCGACGATCTGGTGGCGGAAACCGGCCTGGTGCCGGCGCTCTCCAAGGAACCCCACTTCGACGACCAGCTGGCCCTGTACGACGCCCTGGTGCGCAGCCCGGAGGGGCTCACCGACAACGACCTGACCGGCTACTTCAAACCCTCGCCGCTGAGCGCCCCGGACGCCGGCGCCTGGGAAAGCGAGATCACCGTCACCGGCGAGGGCCGGACCGTGGCCATCAAGCGCGACGATTACGGCGTGCCGCACATTTTCGGCGACAGCCGCGCCGACGCTCTGTTCGGCGTCGGCTACGTGACCGCCGCGGACCGCCTGTTCCTGCTCGACGTGCTGCGCCGCGCCGGGCGCGGCGAGCTGTCCCGGTTCCTGGGGCCGGCGGATTTCTCCTTCGACCGGGACATCGCCGTGAACGCCCCCTACCGGGAAGAGGACCGCACTGCCCAGATCGCCAACGCGGTAGCCCGCTTCGGCGACGACGGCGCCCAGGTCTACCAGGACGCCGTCCATTACGTGGAAGGGCTCAACAACTATGTGGCCAAGGTGCAAAGCGGCCTGCTGGAAGCGCCCATCGAGTACCTGGGCCTGGGCGTGCAACTGGAGCCCTTCGTGATCGAGGACGTGGTGGCCATCGCCACCCTGATCCAGGGCATCTTCGCCGGCGGCGGCGGCGACGAGCAGGCCAATGTGCTACTGCTCCAGGCACTGCGCCAGGAAACCGGCTCCGACCAGGCGGCCTGCGACCTGTGGCGGGACCTGCGCCACGCCACCGACCCGGAATCCACGGTCACCACGGACCGCTCCTTCGCCACCCAGTCGCCGCCGGCCATCGACCGGGATCTGTGCCCGCTGTCCGGGGAACTGGCGGGCCGCTTCCCCGGCGCGGTGATGTTCGACGCCGGCACCTGGCAACCCTATGAGCCCCTGACCACCGCGCCCTGCGGCCGCCCCGGCCAGGACACCTGCCCCACGGCGGCGGGCAACCTGCCGGCGCTGCCCGGCACCGGCGTGGTGGGCGGCCTGCTGGAATCCGTGGGTGAGCTGCTTGGCGGGCTGCTGTCGTTGTCGTCCCTGAAGGACGGCGAACTGGCGGCGCGCTGGGCGCGGGTGCGCATCGAGGTGGACCGGCTGGGCCGCGACAAACCCGCCGCCAGCCCGGCGCCGGGGGCGCTCAGCGAGGAGCAGCGCCTGGCGGTGCGCGAACGCGTGCAACGGCTGGCTACCGGTGTGGCCAGCCTGCGCGAAGGGTTCCCCAACGCCATCTCCAACGCCCTGCTGCTGACCGCCGAGCACAGCGCCAGCGGCCGGCCGCTGGCGGTGTTCGGCCCGCAGACCAGTTATTTCGTGCCGCAATTGCTGCTGGAAATGTCGGTGCACGGCGGCGACATCAACACCCGGGGCATGACCTTCACCGGCCTGCCCTACGTGGTGATCGGCCGGGGCCCGGACTTCGCCTGGAGCGCCACCTCCGGCAGTTCCGACCTCACCGACGTGCGCGTGGTGTCGCTGTGCCAGCCCGCCGACCCGCCGGCCCACGGCGAGGGCGGTTACCGCATGAACGGCCAGTGCCAGCCCTTCGACGTGATCGAGGAAAGCTGGCCGGCGCGCTGGAACCTGGCGGTGCCCACCGACGACCCGGCCAGCGTGGGCCAGAACTTCGCCGTGCACCGGCGCGTGATCCGCACCGCCGAGTACGGGCCGGTGATCGGCTTCGCCGCCGCCGGCGGCCAGCCGGTGGCGCTCACCCGCCAGCGCAGCACCTACTTCGCCGAGCTGGATACCGCCCTGCCCTTCATGCAGGCCACCCGCAACGACGTCCATGACGTGAGCAGCTTCCAGCAGGTGTTCAACAACACCACCGGCAGCTTCAACTGGTTCTACATCGACGACCGGGACATCGCCTTCTTCCATTCCGGGCTCTATCCGCAACGGGCCCCGGGCGTGCACCCGGAACTGCCCAGCTGGGGCAACGGCCGATACGACTGGCAAGGTTTTCTGCCCCTGGACGCCCACCCCAACGACGCCAACCCGGCGCGCGGCTACCTGGCCAGCTGGAACAACCGGCCGGCCCGGGACTGGTGGGCCGCCGACGCCAACGCCAGCTATGGCCCCACCCACCGCAACGACATGCTGGAAGTCCGCCTGCGCGACCTGGTGGACCAGGGCGGCGTGACCCTGGCCAACCTGGTGGAGGCCATGGGCGACGCGGCGGTGGTGGACCTGCGCGGCCAGGAAGTGCTGCCCCGGGCCCTGGATCTGCTGGAAACCACCCCGGTGACCGGCGACGAGGCCTCGGCGATCGAGCTGATGCGCGACTGGATCGCCGGCGGTGCCTTCCGCCGCGACCGGGACGGCGACGGCGACTACGACGCGGAAGCGGCGGTGGCACTGATGGACGCCTGGTACCCGCGCATGATCGAGGCGCTGCTGCCGCAGCTCACCGCCATGGAGGACGTGGACGGCCGCAACCTGTCGCTGATGGGCCGCGACAACAAGCCCGGCGGCATGGGGTCGGCCTACCAGAGCGGCTATTACGGCTATCTGGAGCGGGTGCTGGAACAGGCCCTGGGCACCAGCGAGGCGCCCTACCGGGCCCTGCGTTGCGCCGACAGCGACCAGGCGGAAAGCTGCCGCCAGGCCCTCGCGCGAAGCCTGGGCCAGGCCCTGGACGACCTGGGCGGGCTGGCCAGCCTGGACAGCTGGGAAGTGGACGAAAGCGCCGACAACATCCAGCACCGGGCCATCGGCCTGTCCTCGGTGCCGGGCATTCACTGGCAGAACCGGCCCACCTTCCAGCAGGTGGTGGAATTCACCAACCATCGATAAACAGAGTTGAAAGTTGAAAGGGTCGTGGCGGGTCGCCCCTGCCGCGGCCCGCGGCCGTGCAAGGTCATTGCGTGGTTTGGTCGTTCGTTCCAGCGCGGGCACGGCGGTGGCGGCACCCGTGCCCCACCCGCGTTTCAACTTTTAACTTGCCACTTTCAACTCGTTTTATTCATTCCGTTCATGTCCGCTGATCAGCCTTATGCATTTGTTTAATCCAGGGTCCGGGTTTAGCGTGTTCGTTTCACTGTCTTTTTAGTTCGGGAGAGACGCATGCGCGCCATTCTGTGCAAGGAACTGGGACCGGCGGACAAGCTGGTCATCGAGGACGTGCCCTCACCGGAGGTGAGCGGTGACGGGGTCAAGGTGAAGGTAAAGGCCGCCGGCCTGAACTTTCCGGACACCCTGATCATCGAGGGCAAGTACCAGATCAAACCGGAACTGCCGTTCTCCCCGGGCGGCGAGATGGCCGGCGAGATCGTCGAGGTGGGGCCGGACGTGAAACACCTGAAACCCGGCATGCGGGTCATGGGTCTCACCGGCTACGGCGCCTTCGCCGAGGAAATGGTGGTGTCCGAAAGCCGCGTGATCCCGGTGCCGGACAGCATGAGCGATGAAACCGCCGCCGCCTTCAGCATGGTGTACGGCACCAGCTACCACGCGCTCAAGCAGCGCGCCCACATCCAGCCCGGGGAAACCCTGCTGGTGCTCGGCGCCAGCGGCGGCGTGGGCCTGGCCGCGGTGGAACTGGGCAAGGCCATGGGCGCCACCGTGATCGCCGCCGCCAGCACCGACGACAAGCTTCAGGTGGCCAAGGAAGCCGGCGCCGATGACCTGATCAACTACAGCGACGAGGACCTCAAGCAGGCCCTCAAGAGCCGCTACCCGAAAGGCATCGACGTGATCTACGACCCGGTGGGCGACCGCTTCACCGAGCCGGCGTTGCGCAACATGGCCTGGAACGGCCGCTTCCTGATCGTCGGCTTCGCCGCCGGTGAGATCCCCAAGATCCCCGCCAACCTGGCCCTGCTCAAGGGCTGCAGCATCGTCGGCGTGTTCTGGGGGGCTTTCACCCAGCACGAGCCGAAGGAACACATCCAGAACGTGAAGGAACTGATGCAGCTGTTCGCCGAGGGCAAGATCGACCCCCGCGTCAGCGAGGTGTTCCCCTTCGAGCGGTACGAGGACGCCCTGGCGGCGCTCACCTCCCGCCGCGCCAAGGGCAAGGTGGTGCTCAAGGTCAGCGACTGAACGGCCCCCTCAAGCGGCGGGCAGCGTGATCCGGGCGCTCAGTCCGCCGCCGCGCCGGTTGGCGAGCGTCAGCTCGCCGCCTTCCTCGGCGATCACCGCCCGCGCCGTGGCCAACCCCAGGCCGACGCCGCCGGTGGCCCGGTTACGGGACGCCTCCAGCCGATAGAAAGGCGCCATCACCTTTTCCAGTTCGGACTCCGGCAACCCGGGGCCGCGATCACGGACCCACAGTATCACCCGCCCCTCCGCCTGACTTTATTCCAGCGTCGCCTCGCCGGCGTACTGCAGGGCGTTGTCGATCAGGTTGGTCAGCACCCGCTTGAGCGCGCCGGGCCGGCCGAAATGCACCCGCTTGCCCGGATCCGGACAGGTCACCGGCAGCCACTGGTCGGTGTAGTCCTCCACCAGGGTCAGCAGCAACTCACCGAGATCGAAGTGGGTGGGCGACTCCTTGAGGGTGTCGTCCCGGAAGAACGCCAGGGCGGCGTTGATCATCGCCTGCATTTCGTCGATGTCCCGGAACAGCCGGCCCTGCTGCTTGCGGTCGTTGACGAACTCACCGCGCAGCCGCATGCGGGTGAGGGGCGCGCGCAGATCGTGGGAAATGGCCGCCAGCATCTGGGTGCGGTCCGAGATCAGCTGCTGGATGCGCGCCTGCATGGCGTTGAACGCCCGGGGCACCGGCTCCAGCCCCCAGCTGCGCGGCGCCGTGAATCCCAGCCAGCTGCCGTCGCGCAGTTCGATGGGCAGCAGGTAGCCGTGCTGCACGAAAAAGCGCTTCAGCAGCGAACGTATCTCGGCGTCGTCATCGACGATCAGAAGCGTGCTCACGGGGCTCCAGGGTCCATTCCAGGCAATCCATTCCAGGCATTCGATCCGCTAGAAAAGTACGAGCAAGCGTCGCCGAACACAAATATTTCAACCCGGCAATAAAGTGTCGGCGCCGCAATCATCCGGACATACCCGGGCAAGACGGGGGCCCTAGTGTTCAACGCTCTCCCGAAACCGGTGATGGAGTTGAGCCACCGTGATTGAACGACGCCTGCCTGCCCGGACGCGCCTGCTGATCGTGGGCATTCTGCTGATTTTCCTCGGCGCCTGCGCCCACGCACCCGACGACGATCCCCCCACGCCGCCGGACCGGGTAGCGGTGCACGACCCCGCCGAGCCGGTGAACCGGGCGGTGTTCGGCTTCAACCGGGTGCTCGACACCGTGCTGCTCAAGCCCCTGGCCACCGCCTATGGCTGGCTGCCGGAGCCGGTCAACGACGGCGTGCACAACGTGGTGAGCAACCTGTCCGAACCCGGGGTGTTCATCAACGACCTGCTACAGGGCAACGGCCGCCGCTCGGCGAATACCCTGGGGCGCTTCCTGACCAACAGCACCGTGGGCGTACTCGGGATCTTCGACGTGGCCTCCCACTGGAGCATGCCCTACCACGATGCGGACATGGGCCAGACCCTGGGGGTGTGGGGCATCGGGGCCGGACCGATCATCGAGATCCCACTGCTGGGCTCCAGCAACAGCCGGGACGCCACGGGCCGGGTGATCGGGCTGTTCCTGGACCCGTTCGGCCAGACCGACAGCGAGACCGTGGACAGCATCAAGGCCGGCAAGCGCGTGGCCGGCGTGGTGGACGGCCGCTACCAGGCCCTGCCGCTCACCGACCAACTGGAACAAAGCCCGGATTATTACCAGGCGATGCGCGACTACATCGCCCAACGCCGCGCGGAGCTGGTGTTCGAGGGCCGGGTCGGCGCGGTGGCCCCGGAAGCCGCCAACGACGACGCCCCGGCGCCCACGGCGTCACCGCAACAGCGGCCCACGCCGGCCGGGGCCGAGGCGCCATGATCGGCGAACAGGAAGTGGAAACCCTGGTGCTGTCGCGCCATCAGGAGCGCGGCGGCGACCGGCTGATTTACCGCGAGCGGCGGCTCAGCCTCACCGGCGACGGCCGGCTACGGCTGAACCACTACGAGGAACACTATCGCCCTTCCCGGTCACGGCGGCGGGAACACAACGTCACGGTGTCCCTGGAAGAGTTCGAGCGGTGGCTGGTGAACACCGGCCGCCATGAGCGGGGTTCCGGAGATCGCGACTGAAGTCGCGATCAGCCGCCGCTCTGATCGATCAGCACCTCCGGCGCGCCTTCCTCCAGGGCGGCGCGCAGATCCTCCGGCACCGGGGTTTTCTCGAACGGCTCGGTGCGCATCATCACGTACACCACCTCCGCCCGGCACAGCGACGCGCCGTCGGCGACCCTCACCAGATCCAGTTCCAGCACGAAGGAGGTGTTACCCACCTTGAGGGTGCGCACCCGGGCGTCGAGCACGTCATCGAACACGGCGCTGGCGCGCCATTCCAGGGTCAGCTTGACCACCTGGTTGTCCAGGCCACGGGCCAGCAGGGCCTTGTAGTCACGGCCCAGGGCACGCATGAATTCGGTCATGGCCAGGTCCACGTAGTCCGCGTAACGGGCGTTGAACACCACCTGCTGGGCGTCGCATTCGTTGTAGCGGACCCGGAAACGGAACCGGAAGGGTTCGCGCATGGGGTCTCCTATTCCAATTGTTCGGGGCGGTCGTGGCGGCGCCGTTCCTTCCGCCATTGCTGCTCGGTCGGCGCCGCGTCCTCACCGGACATGCTATTGATGATTTCGAAGAAATTCTGCCGGTATTCGTCCTGCATCACCTGATCGCGGGGTTTGATGCGCACCGCGTACACCGACTGCACGTTCTGGTGATCGAAGGCGCGCCAGTACTGTTCGTCCTTGAGCAGACTGTAATGGTGGCCTTCCAGGGCCCGGCGCACGGAGGCGGTGTTGAAGCTGTTGGCCCGCTCCACCGCGTCCTTCCACTGATAGACGATGCTGTAGGCGGAGGCCGCCGAGGTGGAGGGCCGGGTGTGGTAGCGCTCGGAAAAGCCCTCCACGAACTGGCGGCCGCGCGGGTAATCGAATTCAAAGGGTACGTTCCAGGTCCAGGGCGCGGCGCCGATCACCCCGGCCATGATGAAGGGCCCGGTCTGTTCCACCATGCTCAGGGTGAGATTGGGCACCACGATCTGCATGCGCTTGGGCAAATTCATCTGCTGGGCGATGGTCATGCCATGCACCATCTGCTCGCCGAACAGCACCATCACCAACACCTCGGCGTCGCTCTCCGCGGCGGCCTTCACCGCCTCCTGGATCTCGTGATAGCGGCCGCCGGGGAACGGCACCAGCACCGAGCCGTGGCGACGCTCGTCGGTGGTGCCGGTGAGCTCGCGCATGGACGCCTCGGTGGTGTGGCCCCAGGTGTAATCGGCGGTGACGTAATAGTAAGTCTTGTCGCCGTATTCCCGTTTCAGGTAATCGCCCAGCACCCGGGCCGCCATCCAGGCGCTGTAGCACTCCCGGAACATGCCCAGGTGGCCGTCCTTGCCGGTGGTGTCGTTGGAGTAGGTGAGCGTGCCGAAATAAAGCAGGTTATGGCGCCGGGCCTGTTCGCTGGCGGCGATGGCGACGCTGCTGGAGGAGCCGCCGAACAGCATGGCCACGCCCTGGGCGGCCAGTTCGTCCACGTTGGCCCGGGCCCGGTCCGCCTGGGAGGCGGAGTCCCGGTCGAGCAACTCCAAGGGCCGGCCGAACACGCCGCCGGCGGCGTTGATCTCCTCCACCGCCATCAGGGCGCCGCGTTTCTGCATCAGCCCTTCTTCCCGGTATTCACCGGTGTGTGGATAGTTGAGCCCCAGTTTCACCGGCGTCGCCGCCACCGCCATCCCCCCGGACAATACCGCGCACGCGACCACCAGGACGGCGGCGAGACACCGGGCCAGGCGGGCCGTCACCCGCTTGCCTTGCTTGCATCCCATGACAGTACCCTCTTTTTATTATCATCATTGATCCGCTATTTCGACCATTAGCACAACCCCATCGGTAGAGGTTATTAGCCATTGGTCGATCCGGCCACCGGTTTTGTAGTCTTGCGGTAT
This sequence comes from Alloalcanivorax profundimaris, assembly GCF_015265435.1. GTDB lineage: Bacteria > Pseudomonadota > Gammaproteobacteria > Pseudomonadales > Alcanivoracaceae > Alloalcanivorax > Alloalcanivorax profundimaris. The sequence goes on from NZ_JABJWH010000036.1 coordinate 290,867, forward strand.
TGAGCGCGAACATACCGGGGAGTATGCTCGACGGCCTAATTTAAAACAAAATTCCACAATATATGGTGGCCGCCCCGGGCGGGCGGGCCCGCCGGGAGAGTTCGATGACCTCTATCAGTGATGCCATGCCGGTGTACGCCCCCTCCCTGCCGGAGGACGGCTTCGTCTCCATCCCCCAACGGCTGCAAGAACTGGCGGCCCGACAGCCGGATCATCCGGCGGTCCACGATGAGACCGGCACGCTCACCTGGCGGCAGTTCGTCGACGGCGTCAACCGGGTGGCCAACCGGCTGCGCGCCGCCGGCCTGCAACGCGGCGACACCGTGGCCGGCCTGTCCGAGAACAGCGCCCGCTACCTGACCCTGTTCATGGGCACCCTCACCGCCGGCGGCTGCATGGTGCCGTTGTCCGGCATGGCCGCCGGCGAGACCCTGGCGCTGATGGTCAACGACTGCGACGCCCGCTTCCTGTTCGTGTCCGACAAGCACCGGGCGCTGATCGAGCCGCTGCTGGACAGCCTGCACAACGTGCCGCCGGACGGCCGCGTGGCGCTGGATTTCCAGGCTGACGGCTGGCTGGATTTCGAGGACTGGCTGGGCGACGCCCGCGCCGACGCCCCGGACCATACGCCGTCCCTGGACGACCCGTTCAACATCATCTACAGCTCCGGCACCACCGGCGTGCCCAAGGGCATTCTCCACGATCACCGGCTGCGCGCCCGCCACGTGGAGCGCGGCCACGCCCTGGGCTATGACCAGGACGCGGTGACCCTGGTGTCCACGCCGCTGTACTCCAACACCACCCTGGTGGCGGTGCTGCCCACCCTGTTCGGCGGCGGCACCATCGTCAGCATGGCCAAATTCAACGCCCACCGCTTCCTGGAGCTGGCCCAGCAATACCGGGCCACCCACGCCATGCTGGTGCCGGTGCAGTATCAGCGTATCCTGGCGGAGCCGGATTTCGAGCGGTTCGATCTGAGCAGCTTCAAGGTGAAGTTCTCCACCAGCGCGCCCCTGCGCGGCCACGTGATCGCCGACGCCATGGCGCGCTGGCCGGGCAACATCATCGAGTTCTACGGGCTCACCGAGGGCGGCGTCACCACCACCCTGAACTGCGCCGAGAACCCCACCAAGTGGGACACCGTGGGCAAGGCCAGCCCGGGCTGCGAGCTGCGCATCATCGACGAGGACCTCAAGGAAGTGCCCGCCGGCGAGATCGGCGAGATCGTGGGCCGCAGCGGCGCCATGATGCGCGGCTACTACAAGCGCGACGCCAAGACCAGCGAACTGCTGTGGACCAGCCCGGACGGCGAGGTGTTCTACCGCACCGGCGACATGGGCCGCCTGGACGAGGACGGCTTCCTGTCGGTGCTGGACCGCCGCAAGGACATGATCATCTCCGGCGGCTTCAACATCTACGCCGAGGACCTGGAGCGGGTGCTGCTCAAGCACGAGGCGGTGGCGGACGCGGCGGTGATCGCCATCCCCAGTGAGCAGTGGGGCGAAACGCCGCTGGGCCTGGTGGTGCTCGCCGAGGGCGCCACCGGCGACCTGGACATGGTCCGCGACTGGGCCAACGAACGCCTCGGCAAGGGCCAGCGGCTGGCCGCCCTCGAGCGACGCGAGGAGCTGCCGCGCAGCACCATCGGCAAGATCCTCAAGCGTGAACTGCGCGATCCCTACTGGAAGGATCGCGAACAGGCCGCCCGGGACTAGCAGGGTGAACAGACCCTAGAGCAGGTTCTCGATCGGCAGCAGGCCGAAGAAGCGCGACGCCAGCCAGCGTGCCTTGGTGACCTGGGGTTCGCGGTGCGATTGCACCGGGCCCCGGGTGTCGCCGGCGCCCCAGGTCAGCCGCTGACGTTCGTCGAGGCTCACCCGGTAGCTGTTCTGCGGCGCCATGCCCTCCTCCACGAACGCCGCCACCCGGGCCGCCAGGGCCTCGGAGTTCACGTAGTAGCCCATTTCCGTGTTCAGGTTCGCCGAGCGCGGGTCCAGATTGAACGAGCCCACGAACAGTTCCCGGCGGTCCAGCACCATGGCCTTGGTGTGCAACGCCGATTTCGAGCGGCCCGGTTTAAGGCGCGCCAGATGCTGGCCGGTGCGGGCGTTGGGCTGCAGTTCGTGGACCTCGACGCCGGCCTCCACCAGCGCCCGGCGGTAATGGGCGTAGGCGGCGTGGGCGGCGATCACATCGTTGGTGGCCAGGCTGTTGGTGAGCAACCCGATGCGCGCGCCGCGACCGTGCAGATCGGCCAGGGTATCGACGAAGTCGTCGCCGGGAATGAAGTAACCCGCCTCGATCAGGATCTCGCGCAGGGAGCGTCGGCTGAGCAACTCCGCCAGCTGATCGCCCATGAGGCGCTGGGTGGCGCCCTTGGCCTTGTCCGGCGGGTCGAACAGCAGCGCCGCCGGCGCCTGGATCTGGCGCTGGTCGGCGGCCGCCACCGCCGCCTGGAAGCGCTCCAGATCCTGCTCGTAATGGTAGGGAAAGCCGTCCAGCCGGGCGCGCCAGGCCTGAAGCTCCTGCCAGAGCCGGTCGGCGTCCGCCTCCGAGCGGTGCTTGAGCCGGCGCAGGTGCACGGTGACGTCGCTGTTCCAGTAGCGGTCGAAGGCGGCGCGGGTTTCCTCGACGATGGGCCCCCGGGCGTACAGATCCAGATCCCGGAAGTTGGCCTCCGGGTGGACGCCGAAGTAATGCTCGGAGATGTTGCGGCCGCCGACGATGGCGTGCTCGCCGTCGGCGATCCAGGCCTTGTTGTGCATGCGGTGATTGAGCCGGGGGGCATGGTAGAGCCATTGCACGAAATGCTTGTAGCGGCCCCGGAACGGATTGAACAGCCGCACCTCCACATTGGGGTGGGCATTGAGCGCCGCCCATTTCACGTCCCGGCCGAGCTGGTTGGCGTGGTCCAGCAGCAGGCGCACGCGCACTCCCCGGCGGGCCGCTTCCAGGGCCCGGTGGACCAGCAACTTGCCGACCGTGTCGTCGTCCCAGACGTAGTACTGCAGATCCAGAGTCTTTTCCGCCAACCGCGCGGTGGCGGCGCGCATCACGAAGGCTTCCTCGCTGTCGGCGAGCAGGCAGAAGCGGGAGTCGCGGACCCGGCTGCTCGGCGCGCCGGCGCTCATTGCTGTTTCAGGCTGTCGCGAATTTCCGTCGCCATATATCGTCGTCTCCCTTGGCAACCCATAGCGGGCCAGAGTGGCATCTTAGCCCGGATCGGCGGCGCCCCGTAAACCCGTCTTGTCGCCATCTGCACGCGAATCGGCGCATACTTTCACCATCAACGCTGTAACACCGGCGCGGCCGGCGCATCCAAGCGCCAACCAAGGAGGTTCGTTATGCGTATTGTCATCCTGACCCTGGCCTTGCTGGCCTCGCTGCCGGCGGCCGCCGCCCAGGCCACGGCGGTGTTCGCCGGCGGCTGCTTCTGGTGCACCGAATCCGATTTCGAGCACCTGGACGGCGTCTCCGAGGCGATCAGCGGCTACACCGGCGGCGAGCTCGCCGACCCCACCTATCAGCAGGTGTCCGCCGGCGGCACCGGCCACATCGAGGCGGTGAAGGTGATCTACGATCCGGAGGTGGTCAGCTACCGGAATCTGCTTGCCTGGTTCTGGCAACACATCGACCCCACCGACCCGGACGGTCAGTTCATCGACCAGGGCAGCCAGTACCGCGGCGCCGTTTTCTATGATGGCGAGCGGCAGAAACGGCTCGCCGAAGCTTCGCGAAAGGCGCTGGCGGACAGCGACCGCTTCGACAAGCCCGTGGTCACCGGGATCCTGCCCCTGGGAACGTTCTACGAGGCCGAGGATTACCACCAGGATTATTACAAGAAAAACCCGCTGCGTTATAAGTTCTACCGCTACAACTCGGGCCGCGACCAGTTCCTGGAAAAGCACTGGGACGACCCGGAGGCCCGGCCCTGGAAGCAGGCCATCGAGGAGGAGGAAGAGGAAGAGGAGTTCACCCTGGGGGCGCCCTGGGAAGGTCCGGACCGCTTCCACCGGCCCAGCAACAAGGTACTGCGCTCGATGATGACCGAGCGGGGCTATGAGGTGACCCGGGAGGACGACACCGAGCCGGCCTTCAATAACCCCTATCACGACCTGAAGAAGGACGGCCTCTATGTGGACGCGATCAGCGGCGAACCGCTGTTCTCTTCCACGGATAAGTTCGATTCCGGCACCGGCTGGCCCAGCTTCACCAAGCCGATCAACGACGACATGGTGACCCTGCACGAGGACAATCTGCTGTGGATCACGCGCACCGAGGTGCGCAGCCGGTACGCGGATTCCCACCTGGGCCATGTGTTCGACGACGGCCCGGCGCCCACCGGCAAGCGCTGGTGCATGAACTCGGCCGCGATGCAGTTCATCCCCAAGGAGAAGATGAAGGCGCTGGGCTACGGCGACTACCTGTACCTGTTCAAGGAGTAATCATCGTCCCGGCCCGGGGGTTATTCCACGGTCACCGACTTGGCCAGGTTGCGGGGCTGGTCCACGTCGGTGCCGCGCAGTACCGCCACGTGGTAGCTGAGCAGCTGCAACGGCACGGTGTAAACGATGGGCGCGATGATCTCCGGCACCGCCGGCAGGTGCAGTACATGGATGCCCTCGCCGTCGGACACGCGGGCGTGCTTGTCGGCGAACAGGTAGAGCTCGCCGCCCCGGGCGCGCACTTCCTGCAGGTTGGACTTGAGCTTTTCCAGCAGCTCGTCGTTGGGGGCCACCGCCACCACCGGCATTTCCTTGTCCACCAGGGCCAGCGGGCCGTGCTTGAGCTCGCCGGCGGGGTAGGCCTCGGCGTGGATGTAGGAAATTTCCTTGAGCTTGAGGGCGCCTTCCATGGCCACCGGGAACTGCACGCCCCGGCCCAGAAAGAGGGTGTGGTTCTTTTCCACGAACGCCCGGGACAGGGCCTCGATGGGCTTGTCCAGGGCGGCGGCCTGTTCAATCAGGTTGGGCAACTGGCGCAACTCGCCGAGAATCGTCTCGATGCGTTCGTCGCCCAGGCCGTGGCGGCGGCCCAGGGCCAGCACCAGCATCATCAGGCCGGCCAGCTGGGTGGTGAACGCCTTGGTGGAGGCGACACCGATTTCCGGGCCGGCCTTGGTCAGGAAGGTGAGTTCGGATTCGCGCACCAGGGATGAGCCGTCCACGTTGCAGATCGCCAGACGACCCACGTAATTGTCGGAACGGGTGTCGCGCAGGGCGGCCAGGGTGTCGGCGGTTTCCCCGCTCTGGGAGATGGTCACGAACAGGGTGCCCGCCGGCACCACGTGCCGGCGATAGCGGAACTCGCTGGCCACTTCCACCTGGCAGGGAATGCCGGCCAGGGCCTCCAGCCAGTACCGGGCCACCATGCCGGCGTGGTAGCTGGTGCCGCAGGCAACGATCTGCACCGTCCTGACCCGGTCGAAGATGGCCTCGGCGCGGTCGCCGAAGGCGGCGCTGACCGCGTCCGGAGAATCGATGCGGTCCTGCAGGGTGCGCTGGATGGCCGCCGGCTGCTCGAAGATTTCCTTCTGCATGAAGTGCCGGTATTCGCCTTTCTCCACGTCCTCATGGGCGCCGTCGAATTCGTGCACTTCCCGTTCCACCGGGTTGCCGGCCACATCGGTGATGCCGACCCGGTCCACGGTGAGCTCCACCAGGTCCCCTTCCTCCAGGAAGATGAAGCGGTTGGTCACCGGCAGCAGCGCCAGCTGGTCGGAGGCCACGTAGTTCTCGTCGATGCCCAGGCCCACCACCAGGGGCGAACCGGAACGCACCGCCACCAACCGGTCCGGCTCGCGCTGATCCACCACGCCCAGGGCATAGGCGCCGTGCAGCTGCTTCACCGCCTTTTGCACCGCGCGCTTCAGGTCGCCGCCGGTTTCCTCCAGGGTGCGGTGCACCAGGTGAGCGATCACCTCGGTGTCGGTTTGCGACTGGAACTGGTAACCCTGGCCTTCCAGTTCGTCCTTGAGTTCCTGGAAGTTCTCGATGATGCCGTTGTGCACCACGGCCAGGCCGTCGCCGGACTGGTGCGGGTGGGCGTTGGCCTCGGAGGGCCGGCCGTGGGTGGCCCAGCGGGTGTGGGCGATGCCCAGGAAACCGGCGGCGTTCTGCTCGCGCACCGCCTCTTCCAGGGCGGCCACCTTGCCCTGGCGGCGTACCCGCTGCAGGCCGTTGGCGTTGACCAGCGCCACGCCGGCGCTGTCGTAGCCACGGTATTCGAGGCGCTTGAGGCCGGTGATCAGGATATTGGTGACATTACGCTGGGCGATGGCGCCGACGATTCCGCACATGGACCTTTCCTTTTCCTTCGCCGAAACCCTACTTCTTGGTGGGGCGCGGCCAGTTTTCAATGTTGCGCTGTTGGCCGCGCGCCACGGCGAGCCCGTTGCCGGGCACGTCCTTGGTGATCACGCTGCCGGCGCCCACGGTGGCGTTCTCGCCCACCGTCACCGGCGCCACCAGGGAGCTGTTGGAGCCGATGAAGACGCCGTCCTTGAGCACGGTCTGGAATTTGTTGGCGCCGTCGTAGTTGCAGGTGATGGTGCCCGCGCCCACGTTCACGTCCTTGCCGACGCGGCTGTCGCCGATGTAGGTCAGATGATTGACCTTGGACCCTTCGCCGATGGAGGACTTCTTGGTTTCCACGAAGTTGCCGATCTTGGCCTTGGCGGCAAGCTCCGTGCCCGGGCGCAGGCGCGCGAAGGGGCCCACCTGGCAGTGGTCGCCCACGGTGGCGCCGTCGATGATCGAGTGCGGCTCCACCACCACGCCGGCACCAAGGTCGGCGTCACGTATCACGCAGTGGGCGCCGATGCGCGCCCCCGGGCCGATTGAAACCCGGCCTTCCAGAATCACGTTCACGTCCAGGATCACGTCGCTGGCCACGTCCGCCTGGCCGCGAATGTCCAGACGGGCCGGGTCGAGCACGGTGACGCCTTCGCGCATCAGCGCCTCGGCGCGCACGCCCTGGTAGACCCGCTCCAGACGCGCCAGCTGCACCCGGTCGTTAACACCGTCCACCTCCCAGGGATGGTCCGGCTGGTCCACGGCGATGTCCATGCCAGCGTCCACCGCCATGGCGATCAGATCGGTGAGATAGTATTCGCCCTGGGCGTTGCGGTTGGACAGGCGCGGCAGGCTGTCGTTAAGGAAGCGACGGGTGCAGGCGAGGATGCCGGTGTTGATTTCGCGGATGCCTTTTTCCTCGTCGCTGGCGTCCTTCTGTTCGACGATGCGCAGGACCCGGCCGTCGGCACCGCGCACCACGCGGCCGTAGCCGGCGGGGTCCTGCAATTCCAGGGTCATCAGCGCCAGGCTCTGGTCGTTGACCCGGCCCACGAAGCGGCGCAGGGTCTCCGGCCGGATCAACGGCACGTCGCCGTAGAGCACCAGCACCACGTCCTCGTCCAGATAAGGGAGGGCCTGGGCCACCGCATGGCCGGTGCCAAGCTGTTCGGCCTGTTCCGCCCATCGCAGCCGCTCGCCGGTGACCGCCTCGCGGACCCGGTCGCCTCCGTGGCCGTAGACGATCACGGTGTTGGCCGGCGACAGGGCGCCGGCGGCGTCCACCACGTGCTGGACCATGGGCCGCCCGGCGATCGGGTGCAGCACCTTGGGCAGCTCGGATTTCATGCGGGTTCCCTTGCCCGCGGCGAGAATCACAACCGCTAAACTCATACTCCGTTCCCTTGAGTCCTGTTGCCTCCGAAGATACGGCGCTCATCATAACGCAAGAAACGAAAAAGGGCGGCCCGAAGCCACCCTTTATTCGTCGTTCCGCTATCCGGCCCGGCGTTACCGCTTGGCCATCTTCTTGATTTGCTCGATGGTACGCAGCCGGGCCGTGGCCTCGGCCAGCGCCGCGGCGGCACGGGTGTAGTCCATCTCGGCGCTCTTGCCTTCGAGAGCTTCCTTGGCGTGCTGCTTGGCGCGCTCCGCCTCGGCTTCGTCCATATCCTGGGCGCGCTCGGCGGTGTCCGCCAGCACGGTAACCAGTTTCGGCTGCACTTCCAGGAAGCCGCCGGAGACGTAGAACACCTGCTCGTCGCCGTTTTGCGTCTTCACGCGTACCGGGCCGGGCTTGAGGCGGGTCAGCAGCGGAGCGTGCCCGGGCATCACGCCCAGGTCACCTTCCACGCCAGCGGCCACTACCATTTCCACCAGGCCGGAATAGAGCTGTCTTTCGGCACTAACAATGTCGCAATGCACGGTCATCGCCATCTGGGTTCCTCCCCGCGCAGGTTACTTGTCACCGCGCTTGTTGTAAGCCTCTACAACTTCGTCGATGGAGCCCTTCATGTAGAAGTCCTGCTCGGGGATGTGGTCGTAATCACCGTTCAGGATACCCTGGAAGGAGCGGATCGTCTCCTTCAGCGATACGTATTTGCCCGGTGAGCCGGTGAACACTTCCGCCACGAAGAACGGCTGGGACAGGAAGCGCTCGATTTTCCGAGCCCGGGACACGGTGGTCTTGTCGTCCTCGGACAGCTCGTCCATGCCCAGGATCGCGATGATGTCCTTGAGCTCCTTGTAGCGCTGCAGCACAGTTTGCACGCCGCGCGCCGCTTCGTAGTGCTCATGGCCGATCACCAGCGGATCCAGCTGGCGGGAGGTGGAGTCCAGCGGGTCGATCGCCGGGTAGATACCCTTGGAGGCGATGTCACGGCTGAGTACCACGGTGGCGTCCAGGTGGGCGAAGGTGGTCGCCGGGGACGGGTCGGTCAAGTCATCCGCGGGCACGTACACCGCCTGAACGGAGGTGATGGAACCGGTCTTGGTGGAGGTGATCCGCTCCTGCAGAACGCCCATCTCTTCCGCCAGGGTCGGCTGGTAACCCACCGCGGAGGGCATACGGCCCAGCAGTGCGGATACCTCGGTACCTGCCAGGGTGTAACGGTAGATGTTGTCCACGAAGAACAGTACATCGCGGCCTTCGTCCCGGAACTTCTCGGCCATGGTCAGACCGGTCAGCGCCACGCGCAGACGGTTACCCGGCGGCTCGTTCATCTGGCCGTATACCAGGGACACCTTGTCCAGTACGTTGGAGTCCTTCATCTCGTGGTAGAAGTCGTTACCCTCACGGGTACGCTCGCCCACGCCGGCGAACACGGAGAAACCGGAGTGCTCGATGGCGATGTTCCGGATCAGCTCCATCATGTTCACGGTCTTGCCCACGCCGGCGCCGCCGAACAGGCCGACTTTACCGCCCTTGGCGAAGGGGCACACCAGGTCGATCACCTTGATGCCGGTTTCAAGCAGTTCGTTGGTGGCTGCCTGATCCGCGTAAGAGGGCGCTTCGCGGTGGATGGCCATGCGCTCGTCTTCGCCGATGGGGCCGGCTTCGTCGATCGGGCGACCCAGCACGTCCATGATCCGGCCCAGGGTCTTGGTGCCCACCGGCACCTGAATCGGCTCGCCGGTGTCGGTCACGTCCAGGCCCCGTTTCAGACCCTCGGTGGAACCCATGGCGATGGTGCGCACCACGCCGTCACCCAGCTGCTGCTGAACTTCCAGGGTGGTTTCGGTACCGTCCACGGTGAGTGCGTCATACACCTTGGGCACGGACTCGCGCGGGAATTCGACGTCGATCACAGCACCGATGATCTGAACAATACGACCGCTACTCATGCTTGCATCCTCTTAACTTGCGTTTCTCGCCGCTTGCTTTCGCACACCCTTATACAGCGGCGGCACCACCAACGATTTCGGAAATTTCCTGCGTAATGGCAGCCTGGCGCGCCTTGTTGTACACCAGTTGGAGATCGCTGATGATCTCGCCGGCGTTGTCGCTGGCGGCCTTCATCGCCACCATCCGCGCGGCCTGTTCGCAGGCATTGTTCTCAACCACGCCCTGATAGACCTGGGACTCGATGAACCGCACCAGCAGCTCGTCGAGCAACTCCTTGGGCGCTGGCTCGTAGATGTAGTCCCAGTGACGCTTGAGCTCCTCGTCCTCGCCCTGTTCCAGGGGCAGCAGGCGGATGGTCTTGGGCTTCTGCGTCATGGTGTTAACGAACTCGTTGTACACGATGTACAGACGGTCGATCTCACCGTTTTCGTAGGCGTCCAGCATCACCTTGATGGACCCGATCAGATCGCTCAGGTGAGGCGCGTCGCCGAGGCCGTTCACCGACGCCTCGACATTGCCGCCGACACTTCTGAAAAAGGCCAGCCCCTTGGAGCCCACCACGCAGTGCTGGACCTTGGCGCCCTTTTCTTCCCACTCACGGGCGTCCTTAACCACGCTTTTCAGCAGGTTCACGTTCAGGCCGCCGGCCAGCCCCCGATCGGAGGTGACCACGATGTACCCGACGTTCTTGACGTCCCGTTCCTGCAGGTAGATGTGCCGGTATTCCAGATCAGCATTGGCAAGATGGGCGACCACCTGACGCATGCGGGTCGCGTAAGGCTTGCTCGCCTCCATGCGCTCCTGCGCCTTGCGCATCTTGCTGGCCGCCACCATTTCCATCGCACGGGTGATTTTCTTCGTGCTCTGGACGCTGGCGATCTTGCCCTTGATCTCTTTACCGCTAGCCATAGGACTGATCCTTTCTCAGCGAATTACCAGGTTTGGGTGGCCTTGAACTGCTCGATGGCCTCCTTGATACCGGCCTCGATCTCGTCGTTGTAGTCACCCTTCTCGTTGATCTTGTCCATCAACGCTTTCTGTTCGCTGTTCATGTAATCCAGCAGTGACGCCTCGAAGGAACCGATCTTCTCGATCTCGATACCCTTCAGGTAGCCGTTGTTGGCGGCGTAGAGCACCACGCCCATTTCCGCCACGGACATCGGGCTGTACTGCTTCTGCTTCATCAGTTCGGTCACGGCCTGGCCGTGCTCGAGCTGTTCGCGGGTGGCGTCGTCCAGGTCGGAAGCGAACTGGGCAAAGGCCGCCAGTTCCCGGTACTGAGCCAGCGCCAGACGGATACCGCCGCCGAGCTTCTTGATGATCTTGGTCTGCGCGGAACCACCCACCCGGGATACCGAAACACCGGCGTTCATCGCCGGACGGATGCCGGAGTTGAACAGGCTGGTTTCCAGGAAGATCTGACCGTCGGTGATGGAGATCACGTTGGTCGGTACGAACGCGGACACGTCACCGGCCTGGGTTTCAATGATCGGCAGGGCGGTCAGGGAACCGGTCTTGCCTTTCACTTCACCATTGGTGTAGTTCTCGACGAATTCCTCGTTGACCTTGGCGGCGCGCTCCAGCAGACGGGAGTGCAGGTAGAACACGTCACCCGGGTACGCTTCGCGGCCCGGCGGGCGGCGCAGCAGCAGGGAGATCTGGCGGTAGGCCCAGGCCTGCTTGGTGAGGTCATCGTAAACGATCAGAGCGTCTTCGCCGCGATCGCGGAAATATTCACCCATGGTGCAACCGGCGAACGGGGCCAGGAACTGCATGGAGGCCGGATCGGAGGCGGAGGCGGCGACGATGATGGTGTTGTCCATGGCGCCGTGCTCTTCGAGCTTGCGCACCACGCCGGCGATGGTGGACTGCTTCTGGCCGATGGCCACGTAGATACACTTAATACCAGAATCTTTCTGGTTGATGATGGCATCCACGGCAACGGCGGTCTTACCGATCTGACGGTCGCCGATGATCAGCTCACGCTGGCCGCGGCCGATCGGGGTCATCGCGTCGATGGACTTGAAGCCGGTCTGTACCGGTTCGTTCACCTCGCGGCGCCAGATCACGCCCGGCGCCACTTTCTCCACGGCGTCGGTCTCGTCGGACTTGATCGGGCCCTTGCCGTCCACCGGGTTACCCAGGGCGTCGACCACGCGGCCGAGCAGTTCAGGGCCCACCGGCACTTCCAGAATGCGGCCGGTGCACTTCACCTTCTGACCTTCGGCCAGGCCCAGGTAGTCACCCAGTACCACGGCGCCGACGGAGTCCTGCTCCAGGTTGAGGGCCATGCCGTAGATGCCGCCCTCAAACTCGATCATCTCGCCGAACATCACGTCGGCCAGACCATGAATGCGCACGATACCGTCGGATACGGATACCACCGTACCTTCGTTCCGTGCCTCGGTGGAGGTATCAAGTTTCGCGATGCGCGACTTGATAATCTCGCTGATTTCGGACGGGTTGAGTTGCTGCATCTCTAATCCCTCAAACTCAAGAGTTCAGTTGCTCTGCCAGACGATCGAGTCGGCCTCGCACACTGCCATCAATTACGGTATCGCCGGCTCGCACAAGCACGCCACCAATGAGTGACTCGTCCACGGCGGTGGACACCTGCACCTCCTGGCCCAGGCGCTGCTTGAGCGCCGCCACCAGCTTCTCGGTTTCGGCGTCATCGAGCTCGAACGCGGCGATCAGTTCCACATCGGTGATGCGCTGATCGGCGGCCAGCAGCTCGTGAAACAACACCCGGACGGTGGGCAACAGCGCCAGGCGCTTGTTGGCCGCCAACTGGGTGATGAAATTACGAGCGCCTTCGCTGAGCTCGTCGCCGCAGACCTCAATGAACGCCTCGGCCTGCTGGGCACGGTCCAGCTCGGGCTGGTCCAGGTAGGCGCGCATGTCGGCGTCCTGCGCCACTGCCGCCGCCAGACCCAGCATCTGTTCCCATTCCGCCAGGCCATTCTGTTCCTTCGCGAACAGAAACGCGGCCTTGGCGTAGGGACGTGCGATGGTGGTCAATTCAGCCATGGGGTGCCATCCCTATCACTCAGAGTTGAGCCGCCAGGTCATCAAGCAGCTGCTTGTGACTGTCGCGGTTTACTTCGCGTGCCAGCACTTGTTCGGCGCCACTCAATGCCAGAGCGGACACCTCTTTACGCAGCTCTTCGCGGGCGCGGTTGATTTCCTGATCGATTTCGGACTGAGCCTTGGCGATCAGGCGCTCGCCCTCGACGCGGGCCTGGTCCTTGGCTTCCTCGACGATCTGGTTGGCGCGCTTGTTGGCCTGCTCGATGATCTCGGCGGCCTTGTCCTTCGCGTCCTTGAGATTGGCGGATGCCTTTTCCTGCGCCAGTTCCAGATCGCGCTCCGCGCGATCGGCGGCACTCAGACCCTCGGCAATCTTCTGCTTACGCTCGTCCAGGGCCCGGGAAATGGGCGGCCAGACGAACTTCATGCAGAAGGCGACGAACAGAATGAACCAGATGGCCTGGCCAATTAGTGTCGCATTAATGTTCATGCCAACACCTCAGCATTACGTAGATTTCCCTGAACCGGGGCTCGGTTTGAATCGCGTCTTACAGGAAAATCAGCAGGAAGGCGATGGCGATACCGATAATCGGCACGGCGTCCAGCAGACCCGCGATAATGAACATGCGGGTTTGCAGCATCGGGCCCAGCTCAGGCTGGCGTGCCACGGATTCCAGGAACCGGCCGCCCATCAGACCGAAGCCGATACCGGCGCCGATGCCCGCCATGCCAGCAACCAGTGCAGCCGCGAGAAGGTTTACATCTTCCATCTTTACACTCCCGTTAAGTGCTTCAGTTGAGTTAGGAAACGTTGCTTAGTGCTCTTCCACCGCCATGCTCAGGTAGACAATGGTCAGCACCATGAAAATGAACGCCTGAAGGGTGATCACCAGAATGTGGAACACCGCCCAGGGCCAGGCCGCGATGGCCTGCCAGGTGCCCATCATGCCGGCCACCAGGATGAATACGAATTCGCCGGCATACATGTTGCCGAACAGCCGCAAGCCCAGGGATACCGGCTTGGACAGCAGGGAAATGGTTTCCAGCATCAGGTTGATCGGCAGCAGCAGGATCTTGCCCACGGTGCTGCCGGCCTCGAACGGCTTGAAGCTCAGTTCGCCGAGGAAACCGCCCACGCCCTTGACCTTGATGCTGTAGAAGATCACCAGGAAGAACACGCAGATCGACATGGACAGCGTGATGTTGGGGTCGGTGGTCGGAACGATGCGGAAATAGGCTTCGTGGGCGGTCCAGCCGAAGAAGGTGGTCATGATCCACTGGAAGGTCATGGGAACCACATCCACCGGAATCAGGTCCATGAGGTTCATGAGGAACACCCAGCAGAAGATCACCAGGGAAAGCGGGGCGATCAGTTTGCTCTTGCCGTGGAAAGAGTCGCGGACCTGGCTGTCCACGAATTCGATGATCATTTCCACGAAGTTGAGCATGCCGGAGGGGGTGCCGGCGCTGGCCTTGCGGGCCATCAGCCAGAACAGGAGGCACATCAGGATGCCGAGGCCGCCGGACCAGGCCATGGAATCCACGTGGATGGCGGCGAAGCCCATGTCGCTGGCTTCCTGGGCGTTACAGGCGAAGGTCCAGGTGGCGTCGCTCAGCGTTTCCTCGTGACCGTGACAGCTTCGCTCATAACCGGCGGGCAGTTGGCCATAGGTGAGGTTTCCCAAATGGTGCTTGATGTACTCGCTGGCGGAGCTCGCTGCCATATCGATACCTACAGTCTGTCCAGTCTAGTCGTCTTGACCGTCCGGCCCCGTTCCCAGGCGCCGGTCCAGGCGCGCGACCTGGACCCAGCCGGCGATCTGCGCCAGCAGAAAGCCGAGAAACAGAACCACTACATGTGTCAACTCGCGCAGCCCCGGCACCTTCGCGAAGGTGAGGCCGAACAGCGCCAGCATGATCACCACCTTGCCGGCCTCGGCCCGCAGGGCGGCGCCCGCCATCCGCTCAGGCGCGCGATTGCCCGGGTGCAGCCACACTTGGAAGCCACCCCAGGCGTATGCGATCAGGCTGATGATGCCGCCCCAGGCGGCCGCGAGGCCGAGGCTGGCGCCGGCAAGGACGGTAACCAGAGCGGCGAATAAAATCGCGCTGCTGATTTGGGCGCGCATCAACCCCCAGAACAAGGTTCTGCGGGCTCGCTCATCAAAATTGGCCACCGTGCTCCCGTGTTTCGCTGCTGACGCCGCCGGAGCGTGTCAGGAGAAGGTCGCGGGTACCCCCTGATCTTTGGCGCGGGAAGTATATGGGGAAGGTATACCGGTATCAACCGGCGCAGGCCGATTGTTTGACCCGAAAGGACCGGAATCAGCGCAAAATTTGAACAGACGCTCTTTTCTATACAAAAGAACGTTTTTTGTGGTCGGAGATGGCGGCTATTGATACGCCTCTCCGACCACTGCGTCAAGCGGGTTGATTAATGCGCAAGGGAAAACGTCCATCCCATGGGACGAGACGCTATTTGATGTGGGCGAGGATACCGTCCAGCTCGTCCAGGTTGTTGTAGCTGATCACCAGCTTGCCCTTGCCGCCGTTGCCCTGCTGGATCTGCACCGGGGCGCCGAGGCGGTCGGAGAGATCGTTGATCAGGTGGCGCACATTGGGGTCTTCCTTGGCCGGCGCCGGTTTGGCGGGCTTTTCCTTCTCGAACTCGCGCACCAGGGCCTCGGTCTGGCGTACCGACAACCCCTTGGCCACCACCGTGCGCGCCGCCTCCACCTGCTTGGCGCCGGTCAGCGCCAGCAGCGCCCGGGCGTGGCCCATTTCCAGGTCGCCGTGCTCGAGCAGCTTCTTGGTGTCCGCCTCCAGGCTCATCAGACGCAGCAGGTTGGTGACCATGGCCCGGGACTTGCCCACGGCGTCGGCCACCTGCTGATGGGTCAGCCCGAATTCCTCCTTGAGCCGCGACAGCGCCAGGGCCTCCTCCATGGGGTTGAGGTTCTCGCGCTGGATGTTCTCGATCAGCGCCATGGCGATGGCGGCTTCGTCGGGCACCTCGCGGATGACGGCGGGGATCACGTCCAGTTCCGCCATCTGCGCCGCCCGCCAGCGGCGTTCGCCGGCGATGATCTCGTAACGGTCCTCGCCCAGCGGGCGCACCACGATCGGCTGCATCACGCCCTGGGCGCGGATCGACTCGGCCAGTTCCTCCAGGGCATCGGCGGACATGTCCTTGCGCGGCTGGTAACGCCCGCGCTGCATGAACTCCACCGGCAGGTGGCGCAATTCACCGTCCCGGGGCGGTCGCTGGGCCGGCGCCGATGCCTCCGCGCCGTCCTCGACGCTGACTTCCTCCATGTGCTGCCGGCGCGCCTCGCTGCTGCTGATCAGGGCGTCCAGACCGCGGTCGAGGCCTCGTTTACGCTTTGCCGCCATAGTCGGATCTCACTCAAGTCGGTTCTTGCTTATGCCTGCTGGGGTTTCTGCATCGCCTGCTCGCGACGCAGAATCTCGCCGGCCAGCGCCAGGTAGCTCACCGCGCCGCGGGATTTGGGATCATAGGTGATCACCGGCGCGCCATGGCTGGGCGCCTCCGCCAGCCGCACGTTGCGCGGGATGATGGTGCGGTAGACCTTGTCGCCGAAGTGGCTGATCAGCTGGTTGGAGACATCGTTGGAGAGGCTGTTGCGCGGGTCGTACATGGTGCGCAACAGGCCGCCGATGTGCAGCTTGGGGTTCAGCACCGAGCGGATTTTCTCGATGGTGTTCATCAGCGACGTGAGCCCCTCCAGGGCGTAGTACTCACACTGGATCGGCACGATCACCGAATCCGCCGCGGTGAGGGCGTTGACGGTGAGCATGTTCAGCGAGGGCGGGCAGTCGATGATGACGTAGTCGTAATCGTCGCGAATCCGGGCCAGGGCGTTGCGCAGGCGGAACTCGCGCATCTTCATGTCCAGCAGCTGGACTTCCGCGGCGGTCAGGTCGCCGTTGGCGGCGATCAGATCGAAGCCGGAGTCCTCCGGCGTGCCCACCAGCGCCTGCTCCATGTCCACGTCGCCCATGAGCACGTCATGGACGGTGTATTCCGGCTCGTACTTGTCCACGCCGGCGCCGCTGGTGGCGTTGCCCTGCGGGTCGATGTCCACCAGCAGCACCTTCTTGCGCGTGGCCGCCAGGGAGGCGGCCAGGTTGACGCTGCTGGTGGTCTTGCCCACCCCGCCTTTCTGGTTGGCAATGGCAAAAACGGTGGTCACTGCGGTCTCCTTATGATCACCAGCACGCGGGTTTCCGCCAGGCCGGGCACGGCCAGGGGTTCCACGCGCGCGGTCCAGCCGGCCGGCAGCTCGGCCAGTTCGCGCTCCACGGCGGTCGCCTTCATGGCCAGAACGCGGGTTTCCGGCGCGATCAAGGGCCCCGTGACCGCCAGCATATCGGGCAGGGCGGCGAAGGCGCGGCTGATAATCTGCGATGGAGCCTTACGGTACTGTTCCACGCGGGCGTGCACAACCTCCACGTTCTCAAGGCCCAGTTCACGCCGGGCCTGGCGCACGAAGCGCGCCTTCTTGCCGTTACCGTCGAGCAGGGTGAAGGCCTGATCCGGGCGGGCGATGGCCAGGGGAATGCCGGGCAAGCCGGCACCGGTGCCCACGTCCAGGGAGGGGCCGGCCTCCAGGTGCGGCAACACCGCCAGGGAGTCGAGCAGGTGGCGGGCGATCATCTCGCCGGGGTCACGCACCGCGGTAAGATTGAACGCCCGGTTCCATTTCACCAGCAAATCCCGATAGGTTAGCAACGCCGTTACCTGATCGTCATCGAGGGTCAGATCCAGCTCGCGCAGGCCGCCGGCCAGGCGGTCCCGGTCGCTCATGCCTGGCGGGCCGTCTGGTGCTGGTGTTTCTTCAGGAAGATCAGCAGCAGGGAAATCGCCGCCGGGGTGACCCCGGGGATCCGGCCCGCCTGTCCAATGGTGGCCGGGCGCACCTCGTTGAGCTTCTGCTTGACCTCGTTGGAGAGCCCCTTCACCACCTGGTAGTCGAAGTCCGCCGGTAACGGCTGGTCCTCGGCGGCCCGCAGCTTGGCGATCTCCGCCTCCTGGCGGTCGATGTAGCCGGCGTATTTGGCGACGATCTCCACCTGTTCGATGA
This sequence comes from Alloalcanivorax profundimaris, assembly GCF_015265435.1. Lineage (GTDB taxonomy): Bacteria > Pseudomonadota > Gammaproteobacteria > Pseudomonadales > Alcanivoracaceae > Alloalcanivorax > Alloalcanivorax profundimaris. The sequence goes on from NZ_JABJWH010000036.1 coordinate 308,638, forward strand.
CCGCGTCGGCGACCGGCGCCAGGCCGGCGGCCTCGGCCAGGGGGCGGTAGTTCAGCTCCGGCCGCTTGAGCAGGTCCATGAGGTTGTATTCATGGGACAGCGGCTTGTCGAGCAGGGCGTTGACGCGCTCCGCTTCCGGCGTATCGGGACGCACCCAGGTGGCCTTGAGCCGCGCCTGCTCGGTTTCCATGCCCTCGCGCTTGGCGCAATAGGCGGCCCAGCGCTCGTCGTCCACCAGGCCCAGCTCGCGGCCCTGCTCGGTGAGGCGCAGGTCGGCGTTGTCCTCACGCAGCAGCAGGCGGTATTCCGCCCGGCTGGTGAACATCCGGTAGGGTTCCCGGGTGCCCATGGTGATCAGGTCGTCCACCAGCACGCCGATGTAGGCCTCGTCCCGGCGCGGCGTCCAGGGGGCCCGCTCCTGGCTCAGGCGCGCCGCGTTCAGGCCCGCCAGCAGCCCCTGGGCGCCGGCCTCCTCGTAGCCGGTGGTACCGTTGATCTGGCCGGCGAAGAACAGCCCGGGCATGTGCTTGGTCTCCAGGCTGTGCTTCAGGTCCTGGGGATTGAAATAGTCGTACTCGATGGCGTAGCCAGGCCGGGTGATGTGAGCGTTCTCGAAGCCGCGAATGGAGCGCACCGCTTCCATCTGCACATCGAACGGCAAACTGGTGGAAATCCCGTTGGGATAGAGTTCGTGGGTATCCAGCCCCTCCGGCTCGACGAAGATCTGGTGGCTGTTCTTTTCCGGGTAGCGGTTGACCTTGTCCTCGATGGACGGGCAGTAACGCGGCCCGGTGCCTTCGATCACGCCGGTGAACATGGGGCTGCGGTCGAAGCCGGCACGGATGATATCGTGGGTGCGCTCATTGGTGTGGGTAATGAAGCAGCAGGTCTGGCGGGGGTGCTCTTCCACCTTGCCCAGGTAACTCATCACCGGCAGCGGTGCATCGCCCCACTGCTCTTCCATCACCGAGAAATCCACGGTCTTGCCGTCAATGCGCGGCGGCGTGCCGGTCTTCAGGCGGTCGACCCGGAACGGCAACTCACGCAGGCGCCGGGCCAGGGCGTTGGACGGCTGGTCGCCAGCGCGGCCGCCCTGATGGTTGTCCAGGCCCACGTGGATAACGCCACCCAGGAAGGTTCCGGCGGTAAGCACCACGGCGTCGGCGTGGAAACGCAGACCCATGTTGGTGACCGCGCCCACGCAACGACCGTTTTCCACGATCAGATCGTCCACCGACTGCTGGAACAGCGTGAGGTGGGGCTGGTTTTCCAGGATGCCCCGGATCGCCGCCTTGTAGCGGACCCGGTCCGCCTGGGCGCGGGTGGCGCGCACCGCCGGGCCCTTGCGGGCATTGAGCACCCGGAACTGGATACCGCCGCGGTCGGTGGCGCGGGCCATGGCGCCGCCCAGGGCGTCGATCTCGCGTACCAGGTGGCTCTTGCCGATGCCGCCGATGGCCGGGTTGCAGCTCATCTGTCCCAGGGTCTCGATATTGTGGGTGAGCAGCACCGTGTCCACGCCCATGCGGGCCGCCGCCAGGGCCGCCTCGGTGCCGGCATGGCCGCCGCCAATCACGATGACGCCGAATCGATGGGGGTATTCCATGGGGATGCTCTCTCCGCACGCCGGACGCGCGTTTAAAATATGATCAGATCGGGCGCGCTAGTATAATCCGAACACGCCCAATTTAAAGGCTCATCGCGGTAGAAGTGGCTTCACCCGCGATAACCGGCGTCGATGATCGCGGCTGAAGCCACTCCTACCCTTCTTTGCCGCGCCTTTGGGAGCCGGCCGCCACGAACCGGTAGCGTGTCACTGAGAGCCGGGCCGTCTTCCTATATAATAGAAAGCGGTCTTTTTTCTGCCTGATATTCCGGGAGTGCATTTGGAATCACTGAACGTCTTTCTCCTCGTTGGCACCGGCCTGATGTTCGTGGGCCTGCTGCTGGGCACTCTGAGCGCCCGCTTTGGCGTGCCCTCGCTGCTGGTGTTCCTGGTGGTGGGCATGGCCGCCGGCGAGGACGGACTGGGCGGCATTGAGTTCGACGATTTCTCCCTGGCCTACGTGGTCAGCAACATCGCCCTGGCGGTGATTCTCCTGGACGGCGGCCTGCGTACCCGCCTGAGTACCTTCCGGCTGGGCCTGAAGCCGGCGCTGAGCCTGGCTACCCTGGGGGTAGCGCTTTCCGCCGGCCTGGTGGGCGCTTTCGCCACCTGGCTGATCGGCGTGGACTGGCGCCTGGGTCTGCTTCTCGGCGGCATCATCGGCTCCACGGACGCCGCCGCGGTGTTCAATGTGGTGAAGGGCGCCGGCGTCACCCTCAATGAGCGGGTGGCCAGCACCCTGGAGATCGAGTCCGGCCTCAACGACCCCATGGCGATCTTCATCACCCTGATGCTGGTGGGGGTGCTGGTGAACCCGGACATCGGCTTTGGCTGGCCGATGCTGATCACCCTGGTTCAGCAGTTCGGCCTGGGCGTGCTCATGGGCCTGAGCCTGGGCGCCTTGCTCAGCGAAATCCTGCTGCGCGTGCGCAGCAACGAAGGGCTGCATGCCCTTCTGCTGTGCAGCGGCGGCGCCATGGTGTTCGCCACCACCAACCTGGCCGGCGGCAGCGGCTTCCTGGCCATCTACCTGGCCGGTCTGGTGGCCGGCAACCGGCGCGGCGGCACCGGCGACAACGTGCTGCGCTCCATGGATTCCATGGCGTGGCTGGCGCAGTCCGGCATGTTCCTGATGCTGGGGCTATTGGTGACCCCCTCGGAGCTGGGCAAAAGCCTGGTGGACGCCCTGCTGGTGGCGCTGTTCCTGATGCTGGTGGCGCGCCCCATCGCGGTGTGGGCCAGCCTGCTGCCGTTCCGCTTCACCTGGCGCGAAGAACTGTTCATCGCCTGGACCGGCCTGCGCGGCGCGGTGCCCATCGTGCTGGCCGTGTTCCCACTGCTGGCCGGAGTCGGCCAGACTCGCTTGCTGTTCGACATCACCCTGGTGGTGGTGCTGATTTCCCTGCTCGCCCAGGGCGCCAGCCTGCGCTGGGTGGCGCGCCTCCTGAAGGTGTCGGTGCCGGCCACCACGCCGCCCAGGCAGATGGTGCCGCTGGCCGCCTCCGGCGACCGCTACGTGATGCAGTTCGAGGTGGACGCCGGCGCCAAGGCGGAAGGCCAGCGCCTGGGCGCCATCACCACGCCGCGCATCACGCCGCTGCTGATCATCCGCAATCAGGAATTCCGCAATCTGGCCGAGGACCCGGTGATCCAGGCCGGCGATCTGGTCACCTGGCTGGCGCCGCTGGCGGAGAAGGATTACCTCTCGGACATGTGCCACCGGCTGTCCAAGGACGAGAAACGCTATTACGGCGAGTTCTTCCTGCGCGGCAGCGTGCCGGTGGACCAGCTGGTGGCGGTGTACGGCATGGAGAAGGCGGACCCGGCCCTGGAAGGACTCACCGTGGAAGCCCTGTTCGAACGGCACTTTGGCCAGCAGACCGTGGTGGGCGACACCATCCGCCTGAGCGGGCTGAAACTGCGGGCCCGGACCGTGGAAAAGGGCCGCGCCATTCTGATCGGGATCAAGTTGCCGAAATAACCAGCCCCTTGCGCCAATTCGGCCCGGGCCCGCGGACCTGTATGCTGGGGGTTCATTGCAAACCGCAGGAAGCGAATATGGCCCGTTTCGACAACCACCGTGTTCTGATCACCGGCGCCGGCGCGGGCATCGGCCGGATGATGGCCGAGAAGTTCGCCGCCCGGGGCGCCGAGGTGATCGTTACCGCGCGGCGCATCGCCGCCGCCCGCGAGGTGGTGGACCACATCACCAACGCCGGCGGCAACGCCCACGCCTACACCCTGGATGTGAGCAAGATCGCCTCGATCGCCAAATTCCGCGACCAGCTCCACGAGGAGCGCGGGCCGGTGAGCATTCTGGTGAACAACGCCGGGGTGGTGCACGGCGGCGAATTCGAGCAGGTGCCGCTGCAAAACCATCTGGACACCTTCAAGGTCAACGCCGAGGGGCTGATGGCCTGCACCCACGCCTTCATGGACGACCTGCTGGCCGCCGACCGCGCCCACCTGGTGAACATCGCCAGCGCCTCGGCGTTCATCGGCCTGCCCTACGGCAGCACCTACGCCGCCAGCAAGTGGGCAGTGGTGGGCTTCTCCGAATCCCTGCGTCTGGAGCTGGCCGAGCGCGACCAGCACAGGCTGAAGGTCACCACGGTGTGCCCCAGCTACATTTCCACGGGCATGTTCAAGGGCGTGAAGACGCCGCTGTTCTCACCCATGCTCACCCCCAGCGGCGTGGCGGACAGTATTCTGCGCGGCGTGGCCAAGGGCGAGGCGTTCGTGATCGAGCCGCCCATGGCCCGTTCCGTGGAGCTGCTCAAGGGCATTCTGCCCCGGCGGGTCTGGGACCAGGTGGCGAGACGCACCGGCGTATCCACCTCCATGTACGGCTGGAAGGGCAAGGGCGACTGAGGTCGCCCGTTTTTTGTGCACACCCGTTCTCGTAATTCCAAAAAACGCTGATTCACCGTAAAGCCGGCGGCCTCCGCTTCGCCGTCAATGTCAGTCAACGCTCGTTCGCTAATATGCTCGGCATTGTCAATGCGGGCCGGGCGCCCGCGTCCGGAATCGCGGAACGAGAGTGTATTATGCCGACCTATAAGGCCCCCCTGCGCGACATGCGCTTCCTGATCAACGAGGTGTTCGACTACGAGCGCCACTACAAGACCCTGCCCAACGGCGAGGACGCCACCCCGGACATGGTGGAGGCGATCCTCGGCGAGATGGCCAAGCTGTGTGAAAACACCATCGCGCCGTTGTATCAGAGCGGCGACGAGGAAGGCTGCAAGCTGGAAGACGGCCAGGTCACCACGCCAAAGGGCTACAAGGAAGCCTACGACGAATACGTGGCCGGTGGCTGGCAGGGCCTTTCCCACCCGACGGAATTCGGTGGCCAGGGCCTGCCCATGTCCCTGAATCTGTTCAAACAGGAAATGATGGGCGCCGCCAACTGGTCCTTCGCCATGTACCCGGGCCTGTCCCTGGGCGCCATGAACACCATCCAGCTGCACGGCGACGACGAGCAGAAGCAGACCTATCTGACCAAGCTCACCGAGGGCACCTGGGGCGGCACCATGTGCCTCACCGAACCCCAGTGCGGCACCGACCTGGGCCAGGTGAAAACCAAGGCCGAGCCCCAGGACGACGGTTCCTACAAGATCACCGGCACCAAGATCTTCATCTCCTCCGGCGACCACGATCTCACCGAGAACATCGTGCACATCGTGCTGGCCCGCCTGCCGGACGCACCCAAGGGCACCAAGGGCATTTCCCTGTTCATCGTGCCCAAGTACCTGCCCGGCAAGATCGGCGAGGACAACGGCGTGGTCTGTGGTTCCCTGGAAAAGAAAATGGGCATCAAGGCCTCGGCCACCTGCGTGATGAACTTCGACGAAGCCACCGGCTTTCTGATCGGCCCCGCCAACCAGGGCCTGGAGTGCATGTTCACCTTCATGAACTCAGCGCGCATCGGCACCGCCTGTCAGGGCATCGCCCACGCCGAGCTGGCCTATCAGGGCTCGCTGCCCTACGCCAAGGAGCGCCGTTCCATGCGTGCCCTGTCCGGCAAGAAGGACCCGGACGCGGTGGCCGACGCCCTGATCCACCACGGTGACGTACGCCGCATGCTGCTCAAGCAAAAGGCGATCGCCGAAGGTGGCCGGGCGATGATCTATTTCGCCGCCCAGTACGCGGACAACATGATTTCCGGGATGCTGGAAGACGATCAGGAAAAGTACGATCGCTGGGACAGCGACCTGGGCTTCCTGACGCCGATTCTGAAAGGCTTCCTCACCGAAAAAGGCCTGGAAGTGGCCAACGACGCCATGCAAATCTTCGGCGGCCACGGCTACATCAAGGAACACGGCATGGAGCAGATCGTGCGCGACGCGCGGATCGCCACGCTCTATGAAGGCACCACCGGCATTCAGGCCCTCGACCTGTTGGGCCGTAAGGTGCTGTTGTCCAGCCGTGGCAAGTGCGTGCGCGACTTCTCCAAAAAGCTGCTCGACTTCGGCCGCAAGTACCTCACCGACAGCGACCTGCGCCCCTACGCCTGGAAGCTGCTCAAGATCGCCGCGGAATGGAACTACCTGACCACCCGCATCATGCTGGTGGCGGCCAAGGACCGCGACATGGTGAGCACCGCCAGCCACGATTTCCTGATGTATTCCGGCTACGCCATGATGGCGTACTTCTGGGCGCTGCAGGCCAAGGTGGCCCGGGACAAACTGGAAAACGGCGGCAACGAGCCCAAGGAGTTCTACCAGGCCAAGCTGGCCACCGCGGACTTCTTCTTCGAGCGCATGCTGCCCACCGCCAAGGGCCATGCCGAGGGCGCCCTCAAACCCACCAAGAGCACCATGCAGCTGGCGCCGGAACACTTCTCGTTCGACTACGAGTAAACCCGGCTATTCCAGCCAGTCCAGCAGTTCGCCGAGATGGCCGACCACACGGTCGGCCTGATCGGCGAAATGCCCGTTTTTTCCGTTGAGCAGCAACCCCGCCGCCATGCCCGCGTTCCGCGCGGCCCGCAGATCGTAGACGAAATCCCCCACGTACAGGCAGCGTGCCGGCGTCAGCCGCAGCGTATCGGCGATGCGAAGCAGGCCGCCCGGGTCCGGTTTGGGCGGGCAGTCTTCCCGGGTCAGGATCAGGTCCACCGGCAGCCCCAGCACCTGATCGGTGCGCGCCACGGCGGCACGGCTGTTGCGGGTGAGAATGGCGGTGGGCACGCCGCGCCGGTGGAGATCCGCCAGCAGCGCCTGGGCGCCGTCGATCCAGGTGGCCGCCGAGGCGCCGGCCATTTCGTGGCGGTCGATCACCGCCCGGGCCCGGTGGACGTCCGCCGCCGGCAGGGTCTCCAGGTGCTCCAGCAGACCGATGCCGTCCGGGAAGCCCAGCTCCCGGCGCAGGGCGGCGAAATCCAGGCGGGTGTCCACCAGGGTGCCATCGAGGTCGAACAGCAGGGCCTGGAAGCGGCGCGGCGGCATGGGCGTCTCCTTGACGATCAAACGGCGCCCAAGGGTACCGCGCCGCCGCGCAACGGTCAGTGACGACGGCGCAGCAGACCCGCCAGCATCAGCAGCAGGCCATAGCCCAGGCCGCCGCCGTCGCTGTCGTCACCGTCACCGGTGTCATCCCCCGGGTCCGGCTCGCCACCGGCGTCGCCGGACAGGGCCAGATCCACGATCACCGGATCGTGGTCGGAGGCACGCCAGGCGTCAGCGGCGTAATAGAGCCTGTGCTGGTCATCACTCTGATAATCCGGCAGGCCGTAGGAGAACGCCACCGGCTCGTCGGCGTTGGCGTGCCATTCGTGGGCGGCCAGCACCTTGCCATTGAGTGCTTCGGAGGCCAGCGCGTGGTCCAGATAGCCGGCCTCGCCCATGTAGGTGTAGCTGTAGGCGTTCTCGCCCTGGAAGCGCTGGATCAGATCCACCAGACCGGCGTCGCGCAGGGTGGTGATCGGGTCTTCCATGGCGTAGCTGTTCAGATCCCCGGTGATCAGCCGGTTGCCTTCGTCGGCGCCGGTGGGATCGCTCTCCAGCCAGCTCAATAATTGCTCGGCGGCGGCCACCCGCTCCGCGTTCCAGCAGCCTTGCAGGTCGCCCTGCTCGGCGTTCGCGCCGTCGTCCGGGCAGCTGCCCTTGGACTTGAAGTGGTTGACCACCACGGTGACCGCCTCGCCACCGTTGAGCGGGCGGAAGGTCTGCGCCAGGGGCTGGCGGTTGGTGTCGTTGCCGAAGGCGCCGGCGGCGGTGGTGGCGGCGGTGCCGGCCTCGGCCACCGCGTCGCCCCGGTAAATCAGGCCCACGGCGATGGCGTCGTCGCCCAGACGGTCCTGTCCCGGGTCCACGTAGCGCCAGGCCGGCCCCAGAGCGGCGGTAAGTCGCGCCAGGGCGGAATCCGGGCCGTAGCCGTCGTTCTCCACCTCCATGAGCCCCACCACGTCGGCGTCGATGTCCTTAAGCGCGGCCACCAGCTTGGTCTGCTGCCGGGTCAGTTCCTCGGCGTCCCGAGCACCGCGCTCGGTGGGAAACCCGCCACCCTGGCCGTCGCCGTTGAAGTAGTTGAGCACGTTGAAGGCGGCCACTCGCAGGTCGCTGCCGGCTGCGCGGGACGGGGCCGGAGCGCGGGGGTTGGCGGCGATGTCGAACGCCACTTCGCCCACCGGCTGCAGACGCCACTCTTCGAAGCCGTAGGTGAACACCGCCTGGAACGGCCGGGTGCGGTAGCCGGCGCGCACCGTGTTGTCCGCCGCCAGACCGCCGGCCGGGTAGATCACGGTGGCCGGGTTCTGCTCGTTGGAAGCATCGTCCAGCAGCACCTGATTGTGTTCGTTGGCGTCCTTCACCGCCCGGGCCGCCGCGCCGGGTTCGGCGACGTTGGTGGGATTAAACAGGCGGCCGTTGCTCAGGGTCATGCTGCCGTAGCGGGCCAGCTCGTAGTTGTCGCTCACGGTGAGCGGCTGCTCCACGGACACCAGCATGCCTTCCAGGGCCTCCCGGTCGGCCGGGTCGTCGAACGGCAGGGTCAGCGCCACCGGCGACACGGTGAGGCCCTGCTCGCAGACGGCCCGATCGTCGGCGCTGATCTGGGTGAGGCCGTAGTACTCGTCGACGGTCCCGCTCACCCGCACCCGGTCACCGGCGCTCACGTCCGCCTCCGGCTGATAGACGAACAGCCCTTCGGAGGTGGCCGGATCGTTGTCCCGGTGGGCCTCGGTTTCCATCACATAGAAGCCGTCGAAGGCCGGGTACACAGCGGTGACCACCGCCTCGATCACGTGCCCCTCGCCGGTCAGCGGCGAGGCGTCGCCGTCGCCCTGAATGGCGGCGACGCGGGTCACCGGCTCGCCGCAGGCGCCCAGGGGAACCGGCTCGCCACCACCCTCCACGCTGCCAGCGCCAGGGGCGCCGAGTCCGTCCAGGGTGTCCACCGTGTAGCCCTGCCACTGCGCCGACGGATCAAAGGCGTCGTCGATCACGGTATCACCGGCGTTGATGTTGTCCTTGCGACGCAGGGTCCGGTCCCGGGTGCTCAACCCGCCGCCGGTCCAGGCGTCGCCCGGGTCCTCGCCAACCCGGCCGAAGCTGTCCACCACGCCGTTGGCGTCGCGCAGCACATAGGCGTCGTCGCCGTTGTGATTGATGGCGGCGCTGCTCAGGTCCGCCAGGCCGGCGAGCTCGCCCCCGGCCTGGTTGGAGGCGATCACCAGAACCTCGCCGGCGGCCAGCTCCCGGCCGTCCAGGGCCAGGGTGGCGCCCGGCTCGGTGCCGCCGTTGCTGTACAGCGCCAGGGTGTAGCCATCGAGGCTTTCACTGACCTCGCCAGCGTTGTGCAGTTCGATGGCCTTGTTATAGCCGCCGCCTTCGACGTACTCGCTGATCAGAATATTGGCCTGGGCGGCGCTGGCCAGACCCAGCCCCGCCAGCGCCATGATGGTGATTCGCATGACCCTCTCCGTAAACGGTGATCGAAGCACCGTGGCAAGGCCCCGTGACCGAACCGTTGCATCGGGATGGCAGCCTTTTTGCAAGAGTTCACAACGCGAACCGGTGCACATTCCGGCCGGCTCCCGGGCCGGGGCACGGTTACCGGAAAGCACAGTCAGGACCGGGACCGCTCTGCTAAGATGTCCTGGAACGCCAAGGAGATAGCGCGTCCTGTTCCCGAGCGGGACGGCGATAACAAATGAGGATGGCATGAAGACTCTGAGTCCGGTGGATCAGTTGTTCCTGTATCTGGAAAAACGCCAGCAGCCCATGCACGTGGCCGGCCTGCAGCTTTTTTCGTTTCCCGAGGGCGCCGGCCCGAAATACGTCAGCGAGCTGGCCAGCTCGATTCGCGATTACTGTCACCCGGAACCGCCGTTCAACCAGCGTCTGCGACGCCGCATGGGCCAGTGGCACTGGGACGAGGATCGCCAGTTCGACATCGATCACCATTTCCGCCATGAGGCGCTGCCCAAGCCCGGCCGCATTCGTGAGCTGCTATCACTGGTGTCGGCGGAACACTCCAATCTTCTCGACCGGGAACGTCCTCTTTGGGAAGCACACCTGATCGAGGGCATTCGCGGCCGTCAGTTCGCACTCTACACCAAGGTGCACCATTCCATGGTCGACGGCATCTCGGCCATGCGCATGGGCATGCGAGCCCTGTCGCCGGATCCGCAAGAGCGGGACCTGCCGCCGGTGTGGGCCTACAAGCCCAAGAAGCGCGGGCGCGGCCTCAGCAGCCCGGTGGACGCGGTGAGCAGCCTGGCCCGGCTGACCGCCGGCGCCAGCCGCCAGATCGCCACGGTGCCGGCCCTGGCCCGGGAAATCTACCGGGTCACCCAGAAAGCCAAGGACGACCCGGACTTCGTGTCCATCTTCCAGGCCCCGGACACGATCCTCAATCAGTGCATCACCGGCTCCCGGCGTTTCGCGGCGCAGAGCTATTCCCTGCCACGGCTGAAGAAACTGGCCGCCGCCTTCAACTGCACCCTCAACGACGTGGTGCTGAGCATGTGCGGCCATGCCCTGCGCGAATACCTGATCAGCCAGAACGCCCTGCCCAATGCGCCGCTGATCGCCATGGTGCCCATGTCCCTGCGCAAGGACGACAGCGCCGGCGGCAACCAGATCGCCATGATCCTGGCGAATCTGGGCACGCACATTTGCGACCCGGCCAACCGGCTGCGGGTGGTGCAAGCCTCGGTGAGGGAGGCCAAGCAGCGTTTCGCGCAAATGAGCCCGGAGGAAATTCTCAACTTCACCGCCCTGAGCATGGCCCCCACCGGCCTCAATCTGCTCACCGGCCTGGCGCCCAAATGGCGCGCCTTCAACGTGATCATTTCCAACGTGCCCGGGCCCAAGGAACCGCTGTATTGGAACGGCGCCCAGCTGCAGGGCCAGTATCCGGTATCGGTGGTGCTGGACCGCATCGCCCTGAACATGACCCTGACCAGTTACCGGGATCAGATCGAATTCGGGCTGATCGCCTGCCGGCGAACCCTGCCTTCCATGCAGCGGCTTCTCGACTACCTGGAACAGTCCATTGATGACCTGGAGATCGCCGCCGGCCTGCGCTAGGCGGCGGTTTCAGCGGTCACGGACGGGTTACAAAAAAATAGTTGGTGCGGTACGAAAAAGGGTAGTAAAGTCGAATTGCTGCAGATTGTGGCAGTGGCTGGTTTTGGTAGTTGCCTTCCTCCGCGTGAAGCTCAAGAAGTCTCCGAACACCCCCCTCCTGGTTTGCATGCACCACCCTATGAAAAGTTTTGAGGTATAGATTCACATGGCTACTGGTACCGTTAAATGGTTCAACGAGTCCAAGGGTTTTGGTTTCATCTCCCAGGATGACGGTGGCGCGGACGTTTTCGTTCACTTCAGCGCAATCAACGGCTCCGGCTTCCGGACGCTGGCCGAAGGTCAGAAGGTAAGCTTCGACATCCAGCAAGGTCCGAAAGGTCCGCAGGCTGCGAACGTCGTCGCTGAGTAAGGGCCAGCCCTTGCTGGGAAAAGCCCCGCCTCGCGCGGGGCTTTTCATTTCCCGGCCCGGCGTTCACAGAATACCCTGCCCGGCCATGGCGTCCGCCACCCTCAGGTAGCCTGCCAGGTCGGCGCCCACCAGATAGTCCGGCCGCCCGCCGTTGCCGCCGTGCGCCACGCAACACCGGTGAATGCGCGCCATGATCGCCCGAAGCCGCTCGTCCACTTCCTCCTCGGACCAGAATTCCCGGCGGCTGTTCTGGCCCATTTCCAGACCGCTGACGGCCACGCCGCCGGCGTTGGCGGCCTTGCCCGGGCCGAACACCACGCCGCCTTCGCGCAGCCGTTTCACGGCGCCGGCGGTGCACGGCATGTTGGCCCCTTCGGCCACCCAGGCGCAGCCGTTGTCCAACAGTTGGCCGGCGTCATCCTCATCCAGCTCGTTCTGGGTGGCGCAGGGCAAGGCGATGTCGCAACGAAGCCCCCAGGGCCGTTGACCCTCGTGGTAGCACACGCCGTCGAAGCGCTCCGCCAGGTCCGCCACGCGGCCACCGACGGTCTTGATCTCCGCCACCGCCTTGAGCATCGTCTCGGTGAAACCCTCCGGCACTTCCACGGTGCCCTGGGAATCCGACAGGCTGATCACCCGGGCGCCCTGCTCCAGGGCCTTTTCCAAGGCGTGCCGGGCCACGTTGCCGGCGCCGGAGATCGCCACGGTCTTGCCGTCCAGACGGTCGCCGCCCTGCGCCAGCATGTTGCCGAGAAAATAGATCAGCCCGTAACCGGTGGCTTCCACCCGCAACAGGGAGCCGCCGAAGGCGGGCTGCTTGCCGGTGAAGGCGCCGGTATGGGTGCGGCTGAGCTTGCGGTACATGCCGAACAGATAGCCCACCTCCCGGGGCCCCACGCCCATGTCGCCGGCGGGCACGTCGGTGTCCTCGCCCATGTGATGGTGGAACTCGGTCATGAAGGCCTGGCAGAAACGCATGATCTCCGCGTCGCCGCGCCCCTTGGGATCGAAGTCGGCGCCGCCCTTGCCGGCGCCCAGCGGCAGGCCGGTGAGCGCGTTCTTGAAGGTCTGTTCCAAGGCCAGGAAGGACAAGACGTCCAGGTTCACGGAGGGGTGGAACCGCAGACCGCCCTTGTAGGGTCCGAGGGCGCCGTTCATCTGCACGCGGAAGCCCCGGTTCACCCGGGTGTGTCCCTGGTCGTCCACCCAGGGCACGCGGAAGATCATGACCCGCTCCGGCTCCAGCAGACGGGTCATCAGGGCATCGTCGTCGAATGCCGAGCCTTGTTCCGCCAGCGGGCCGGCCACGCTGTCCAGCAGACCGCGCGCCGCCTGATGGAAATGTTCGTGGTGCGGGTCTCTTTGCTTGATGCGTTCCAGTATCGCTTGAGTATCCATGGCGTCCATGAAAACGGAGTCGCCATCAAGGGCAAGTCAGGGACGCTTCAAAAAAAGTAAAAACCGGCCGTGCAGGCTCAGCCCTCCAGAAGGGTTCTGCGATGGCGCCAGTCGGGCATGCGCCGGTCCATCAGGGCGTGGAAATCCGGACCGTGGTTCATGTGCTCAAGGTGACAAAGCTCGTGCATCACCACATAGTCGATCACCGCCGTCGGATACTGCATCAGCAGTAGATTGAGGTTGATGTAGCCTCGCTGGGACAAGGAGCCCCAGCGGGTGCGCATCTTCTTCACCCGCAGCACCGGAAAGCGGTGGCCGCGAGCGGCGAACCAGGGAAACAGCTGCTCGATGCGCGCCTGGAACAGAGCCCGGGCCTCGGCGCGCCACCATTCATGAACGGCGTCGCTGACCTGCCGCTCGTCATCCGGCTCGGGCACCGTGACGCGCAGACGGTCCGCCCGCCGCGCCACCTTCCGTCGTCCGCCGGCGGCCAGTTCCAGGGTCAGGGGTTCACCCAGATGCGCGCAGCGGTCGCCATGGCGCCAGCGTTGCCGGGGCCGCTCCGCCATGTCCCGTTGCTGCTTCTCGATCCAGCCACGGCGCTCATCGACGAACGCCCGCACATGACGCAGAGCCAGACGCTGGGGGGCACGGACCTGCACGCGACCGTCGGGGAACACCCGCACTTCCAGACTGCGCCGGCGGGAGCGCACCAGTTCATACTCCATGGGACGCCTCGTCCCCCTTCATTTCCTGCTCCAGTTGTCGTTTAACGGCGTCGGCGGCCTTGGCGTGGGGCGCCAGCCACACGTACAGCACCGGGATGATGAACAGGGTGAGCACGGTGGCGAACAACAGCCCGCCGAGGATCACCACGCCGATGGTGAGCCGGCTTTCGGCGCCGGCGCCGCTGGCGAACACCAGCGGGATGGCGCCGAAGATGGTGGACACACCGGTCATCAGCACCGGCCGGAAACGGATGATGGCCCCCTGGTAAACGGCCTCGCGCACAGCCAGGCCCTGGTCGCGGAGCTGGTTGGCGAACTCCACGATCAGAATGCCGTTCTTCGCCATCAGACCGAGCAGCATGATCATGCCAATCTGACTGTAGATGTTGAGGCTGTTGCCAGTGACCCACAGCGCCAGCAACGCGCCGGCGATGGCCAGTGGCACGGTGAGCAGGATGATCAACGGATGGATCCAGCTTTCGAACTGGGCCGCCAGCACCAGGAACACGATCACCAGGGCCAGGGCGAAGGTCACCAGGATCGCCGAGGACGCCTCGGTGAATTCCTCGGCGGTGCCTTTGTAACCGAGCCGCGCTTCCAGGGGCAGAATATCGTCCACGGTGGTTTCGATGAAATCAATGGCGCTGCCCAGGTCATAGCCGGGGCCCAGGTTGGCGGACAGGGTAATGGCAGGCAGCCGGTCCACGCGGCGCAGCTCCGGCGCCGCCCCCACGGTGTTCAGGTCCACCACGCTGGCCAGCGGCACCAAGGCACCGCCCTCGGTGCGCAGGTAGATCGGATTGACGTCCTCCGGGGCGCGGGCATCGGCGTCGGCGGCTTCCAGCAGCACGTCGTACTCCCGGCCCCGGTCCACGTAGGTGGAGGCCTGCAGGGTGGCGAACATGGCCTGCAGGGTCTGGCCCACGTCGGCGGCGGTGAGCCCGAAGTCCGCCGCCCGGGCCCGGTCCAGCACCACGTCCAGCTGCGGCTGGGTTTCCTCGTAGTCAGTATCGATGCTGATCAGGTTCGGATTGGCGCTCATGGCGTCCATCATGGTTTCGCTCCAGCGTTTCACCGACGCGTAGTCCGGCCCCGCGATCACCACTTCCAGATCCTGATTGAAGCCGCTTTGCCCCAGCCCCGGCGGATTGATGGCGAAGGCGCGCAGGCCCGCCACCTCGCTCAGAGGGCCGCGCAGGCCGTCGACGATGTCCTGCTGGCTGCGCTCACGCTCTTCCCAGGGTTTCAGGCGGGCGATCATGAAGGCCCGTTCCGGTTGGCCGCGGAAACCGACGATGGACAAGGTGCGCTGGCCCTCGCCGCCCTCCTCCAGCAGCGGCGCCAGCAGCGATTCCACCCGCCGCAGATGCCAGGCGGTGTACTCCGGCGTGGCGCCCTGGGGCGCGGTGGCGGGCACGATGAACACGCCCCGGTCCTCGGTGGGCGACAGCTCCCGGGGAATGCCGTTGTAGGCGAGGCCGGCGAGCAGGCAGATCAGCAACGAGACCGCCACCACCGGCCAGGGCCGGCCCAGGGTGGCGGCCAGCCCTCGGGCATAGAGGCCGTTGAGCCGGCCCAGGGCCCGCTCCAGACCGTGCTTCTCGGTGTCGTCCTTGCGGTGGGGATACAGCCAGCGGGAGCACAGCATGGGCGCCAGGCTCAGCGCCACCAGGCTGGAGATGATCACCGCCGCCGCCAGGGTAAAGCCGAACTCGCCGAACAGCCGGCCTACGTCACCGCCCATGAAGGAAATTGGCACGAACACCGCCACCAGCGTCAGGGTGGTGGCGACCACCGCGAAGGCCACCTGGCGGGCGCCGAGAAAAGCGGCCATCAGCCGCGATTCGCCCTCGTCGATGCGCCGCTGGATGTTCTCCAGCATGACGATGGCGTCGTCCACCACCAGGCCAATGGCCAGAATCAGCGCCAGCAGGGTGAGCACGTTGATGGAGAAATCCAGGGCACCCAGCCCGATGAAGGCGCCGATCACCGACACCGGAATGGTCACCGCCGGGATCAGGGTGGCGCGCAGGCTGCCCAGGAACACGAAGATCACCGCCACCACCAGGGCCATGGACAGGGCCAGCGTGATCAGCACCTCGCGGATCGAGGCGCGGATGAACAGGGATTCGTCGTGGTTGATGTCCAGGCCGATGTCGGCGGGCAGGTTGTCCCGCAGCCGTTGAATTTCCGCGCGCACCTGGTCGGACACCGCCACGGTGTTGGCCTTGGATTGGCGGATCACGCCCAGCCCGATGGCCTGCTTGCCGTTGGCGCGCAGCATGGTGTCGTCGTTTTCCACCCCCAGCTCCACCCGCGCCACGTCGCCCAGGCGCAGCAGGTAGTCGCCCTGGCGGCGCAGCACCAGCTCGCGGAAGGCGTCCACCGTGGCCAGCCGGTTATCGGCGCGCACCGTGAAGCCGCGGCTGTCGGATTCCAGTCGGCCGGCGGGCAGCTCCACGTTGTTGGCGCGCAGGGCGCCGGCGATGTCGTTCACGGCAATGCCGTTGGCGGCCATGCGCTGACGGTCCAGCCAGACGCGCATGGCGTAGCGACGCTCACCGCCGATCATCACCTCGGAGACGCCGTCCAGCACCGCGAAGCGGTCCACCAGGTTGCGCTCGGCGAAGTCGGTGAGTTCCTGGGGGGCCAGGCTGTCGCTGCTGAGCGTGACCCAGATAATGGGCCGGGCGTCGGAATCGCTCTTGGCGATCACCGGCGCGTCCGCTTCCTCGGGCAGCTGGTTGAGCACCCGGGCCACGGCATCACGAACATCGTTGGCGGCGATGTCCAGATTTCGGTCCAGGTTGAATTCCACGGAGGTGCGCGCCGAACCCAGCCGTGACCGGGATTCGATGCGGTGCACCCCTTCCACCCCGGCGATGGCGCCCTCCACCACCTGGATGATCTGGGTATCGATCACCTCCGGGGCGGCGCCGTCGTAGGTCACCTCCACGGTGACCTCCGGAGGGTCGATGTCCGGATACTCACGCACCGGCAGTTTCAAAAGAGCGCTGATGCCGAACACCACGATCAGCAGGCTGATCACGGTGGCGAAGACCGGCCGCTTGACCGAGACGTCGCTCAGGATCATCAGGCCGGCTCCGCCAGCAGCGCCCGCTGCGCGGGCAGAAGAGCGCCCTGGTCCTCGACCACCTTCACCGGCGCGCCGCTGCCCAGACGGCTGTGTCCGTTCACGATCACCGCCTCCTGGTCAGCCAGCCCCGCGGTGATCTCCACCCAGCCGTCACGGCGGCCCCCCAAGCTCACCGGCCGGCGTTCGGCACGCTGGGTATCGGTGACGGTGAACACATAGCTTTGCGCGCCCTGGGTGATCACCGCCTGTTCCGGCACCAGCACCGCCGGGTGTTCCTCCAGCAGCACCGACACCTGCAGGAACTGGCCCGGACGCAGCAGCGTCTCGCTATTGTCGAGCACCGCCTTCACCGGCAGGCTGCGGCTGGCCGCGTCCACCCGGGTATCGAGCAGCGCCACCTGGCCGTGGAAGGTCTTGCCCGGGTAGGCGTCGCTGGTGATATCCACCGGCAGGCCAACGTGCAGGTCGGCCAGGTAACGCTCCGGCACCTGGAAGCGCACGTCCAGGGTGAGAATACTGTCCAGGGTGGCGATGGCGTCGCCGACCTGAAGATAGGCACCCGGGTCCACTTGACGCAGGCCCACCACCCCGTCGAACGGCGCGCGGATGCGATGGTCGTCCAGGGCCGCCATGCTCGCGGCCTGATCCGCCTTGGCCGCTTCCAGGGTGGTTTTCAGGGTGTCCACTTCCGCCTCGGAGATGGAGCGGCTGCCGGCCAGCCGGGCGGCGCGCTGGTAGTCGGACAGGGCGCGCTGGTACTCGGCCCGGGCCCGACCCAGATCAGCGCGGGCCTGGCGGTCGTCCAGGGCCACCAGCAGATCCCCGGCGGACACGCTCTGCCCTTCCTCGAAATGCAACGCCTCGACGCGACCGTCCACTTCGGTGAGCAGGGTCACCGCGCGGCTGGCCCGGGCGGTGCCCACCACGTCCAGGCGGTGGGTAAGCGGCCGGGTAATGGCCGGGGCCACGTTGACCACGGTGGGCGGGCGCTGGGCCGGGGCCGCGTCGCCGGCGTCCTGGCGCCACCACCACACCCCCAGGGCCAGGGCGACCACCAGGGCCAGGCTCGCGATGACTCGCAACATCGTGTTCTCCAGATTGCAGGCACACCCGTCCCCGAAAAGGCGGCCATTCCCGGGCGGAGGGATCGCGGAGTGTGAGGGTTACAGTAAGCTGACCGGCCGGTCTTCGGACGGTTCCCGAAGGGTACACCCTTTGGCGTCCAGAGGATCGGAATTTCTGGATCGGCGGGGGGAGGCAACGGGGCCGGCGGTGGCCGGCCCCGGGCGGGATCACACCATTTCGGCGCGCATTTTCTTCTTGTCCAGTTTGCCCACGGAGGTGCGCGGCAGTTCGTCCACGAACACCACCCGGTCGGGGACGCCGTAGCGACTGATCACGCCCTTGTCGGCGTACTCGCCCACCAGGTCCTTGATCGACTGCTCGTCCACCTCGCCGCCCTTGACCACCAGGGCCACCGGGCGCTCGCCCCATTTGGCATCCTCGACACCCACCACGGCGCACTCGGCCACGGCGTCGTGCTGCAGGATC
Organism: Alloalcanivorax profundimaris; assembly: GCF_015265435.1. Lineage (GTDB taxonomy): Bacteria > Pseudomonadota > Gammaproteobacteria > Pseudomonadales > Alcanivoracaceae > Alloalcanivorax > Alloalcanivorax profundimaris. The sequence continues at coordinate 326,963 of NZ_JABJWH010000036.1, forward strand.
AGGCCTTCCAGATCCAGGGAAGAGACCCACTCGCCGCCGGTCTTGATCACGTCCTTGATGCGGTCGGTGATGCGCAGCCAGCCGTCGCCGTCGATCACGCCGATGTCACCGGTGTGCATCCAGCCGCCGTGCCACAGGGTCTTGGAGTTTTCCTCGTCCTTCAGGTAGCCCTGGGTCAGCCAGGGCGCACGCAGTACCAGCTCGCCCTGGCTCTTGCCGTCGTGGGGCACGTCGTTCATGTCGGTGTCGACGATGCGCCATTGCACCATGGGCACCGGGCGGCCGGTGCGGCTGCGGTAGTCGGCCTGGGTTTCCGCGTCGGCGTTTTCCAGTTCCGGGGTGAGCAGCGCCACGGAGATCAGCGGGCAGGTCTCGCTCATGCCGTAGCCGGAATAGATGTCGATGCCGCGGGCCAGGGCGGCCTTGGCCAGGGGCTTGGCCAGGGCGGAACCGCCGATGATCACCTTCCAGCCACTCAGATCGATGCTCTTGGCCGCTTCCGACTGCAGCAGCATCTGGATGATGGTGGGCACGCAGTGGGAGAAGGTGACCTTCTCGGTGAGCAGCAGCTTGAGCAGGCTTTCCGGCACATAGCGGCCCGGGTACACCTGCTTCACGCCCAGCAGGGTGGCCACGTAGGGCACGCCCCAGGCGTGCACGTGGAACATGGGCGTGATCGGCATGTAGACGTCGTCCTGGTTGAACCGGCCATGGCCGGAACCGGACAGCGCCGCGCGGCCGGCGAAGGTGTGCAGCACCAGTTGGCGGTGGGAGAAATACACGCCCTTGGGCAGGCCGGTGGTGCCGGTGGTGTAGAAGGTGGTGGCGCGGGTGTTCTCGTCCAGCAGCGGGAAGTCGTATTGGTCCGGCGCCTGCTGCAGCAGGGCTTCGTACTCGCCGGCGAGATCCAGCTTGCTGTCCAGGTTGCCGCCTTCGTCGTCGAGCAGGATGAAGGTCTTGGCGGTCTCGATGCGATCCTTCAGTTCTTCCAGCACCGGCAGGAATTCCCGGTTCACCAGGATCACGTCGTCCTCGGCATGGTTCAGGGTGTAGAGGATCTGCTCCGGGCTGAGCCGCACGTTCACGGTGTGCAGCACGGCGCCCATCATGGGAATGGCGAAGAAGGCTTCCAGGTAGCGGTGCGTGTCCCAGTCCATGACCGCCACGGTGTCGCCGGGCTTGACGCCCTGGGCGGCGAGCGCGCCGGCCAGGCGGTGCACGCGCTGTTCCAGTTCGCGGTAGGTCAGACGGCGCTGATCGGCGTAGACGATTTCCTGATCCGGAGCGGACCGCACGCCGGATTCCAGGATGCCGTGAATCAGCAACGGCGATTCCACCGCCTCGGGGGTGCGATCAATGGTCAGGTCTTTGCTCATGCTTGCTCTCCATCACCGAGATCTAGTCATTATTAGGGGTCGGAAGATTGGCACAGGCCGCCGCCGGCGTCACCCCGGCGGCGTGACCGGTGCGTCGCGGCTTATTCCGGGTCGGGGCCGGTGAGCTTGAGCGGGTCCAGCAGCCGTTTCAGCTCGTCGCGGTCCAGGTCGGTGTGTTCGGCGGCCACGTCAATCACGGCGCGGCCGGTGGCGAACGCCTCCTTGGCGATGGACGCCGCCTTTTCGTAGCCGATCACCGGGTTCAGGGCGGTCACCAGGATCGGGTTGCGGCCCACGCCCTCGGCCAGACGCTCCTGGTTCCAGGTCATCCCTTCGATGGCCTGGTCGGCCAGGTTGCGGCAGCTGTTGGCCAGCCATTCGGTCATGTCCAGCAGGTTGGTGGCCACCAGGGGCAGCATCACGTTGAGCTGAAAGTTACCGCTTTGCGCCGCCACCGTGTTGGCCTGGTCCAGGCCGATCACCTGGGCGGCCACCATGGTGGCGGACTCGCAGATCACCGGATTGACCTTGCCGGGCATGATCGAGGAACCGGGCTGGGTGGCGGGCAGTTGCAGCTCGCCCAGGCCATGGATCGGGCCGGAGTTCATCCAGCGCAGGTCGTTGCCGATCTTCATCAGCACCACCGCCAGGCCACGCAGGGCGGCGGACAGATTCAGGGGCGCGTCCAGGGCACTCTGCGCCAGGGCCGGATGGGGCAAGGCGGAGAACGGCCGGCCGGTGTCGTCGGCCAGGGTGGCGGCGAAGGCCTCGCCGAAGCGCGGGTGGGCATTGATGCCGGTGCCCACGGCGGTGCCGCCCTGGGGCAGCGCCTGCAGCTCGTCCCGGGCCCGGGCCAGCCGCTCGCTGGCGCCCTGCAACTGCAGCACCCAGGTGCGCAGTTCCTGCTCCACGGTCACCGGCATGGCGTCCATCAAATGGGTGCGGCCGGTCTTCACCAGCTTCTTGCCCTCGCTGGCGCGCAGGCCCAGGGTGGCGATCAGGTGTTCCAGCCCGGGCAGCAGCTGCTCGGTGACCGCCAACACCGAGGACAGGTGCAGAGCGGTGGGGATGGTGTCGTTGCTGCTCTGGCCCAGGTTGACGTGGTCGTTGGGGTGCACCTCGGCGCCGGCGTCCCGGCACAGGTGGGCGATCACCTCGTTGACGTTCATATTGGTGCTGGTGCCGGAGCCGGTCTGGAACACGTCCACCGGGAACTGATCCAGGTGGTGGCCCTCCAGCAGCTCATTGCAGGCGCCGACGATGGCGGCGCGTTTGTGCTCGTCGAGCTGATCCAGATCCGCGTTGGTCTGGGCGGCGCAGCGCTTGACGCGCACCACCGCCTGAATGAAACGGGCCGGCAGACGTCGGCCGCTGATCGGAAAGTTGTTCACCGCCCGCTGCGTTTGCGCGCCCCATCGCGCCTCCACCGGTACCTCGATTTCGCCCAGGGAATCCTTCTCTACCCGTGTTTCGCTCATCACCGTCTCCTTGCGGGAAAGTGTCGCCTCAGTATCGGTAAGGCCCCGCCGGACGTCCAGAGTTCAACCCTCGGCCACCACCTGGTTGCGGCCGCGCTGCTTGGCGATATAAAGGCGCTGGTCGGCGGCTTCCACCAGCTCGTCGATGGTGTCGCCGTCGGCGCCCCACTCCGCCACGCCGATGCTGCAGGACAGCGGAATCACCAGGCGCCCGCCCCGGTAGGGCTGCTTCTCGATCAGCTCGCGCAGGGTTTCCGCCACCAGCACCGCCTCGTCGCGGCCGGTGTCCGGCAGCAGCACGGTGAACTCCTCGCCGCCCACCCGGCACGGCAAATCGGTGCCACGCAACCGCTCGCGCAGACGCTGGGCCACATGGATGAGCACCAGATCGCCCACCTTGTGGCCATGGGTGTCGTTGACGGTCTTGAAGTGGTCCAGGTCCAGTACCAGCACGCTCAACGGCGACTCCAGACGCAAGGCCCGGCGCTTCTCGTAGTCGAACGCCTCGCGGAACCGGTACAGGTTGGCCAGACGGGTGAGCGGATCGGTGGAGGCCATCACCATCAGATCCGAGCGCGAGCGGTGGCTGCTGAATTCGTAGACGTAGGCGAACGCCAGGGTGGCCGCCAGGGACAGGGTGATGTTGGCGATCTCGGCGTACTGATTGCTGTGAAGGTATGCCGGATTCTTGTAGAGGAACATCACCAGGGCCACCAGGATATAGAACACCGACACCGCCAGCCCCAGCCGCTGGCCGAGCAACAGATGGCAGAGCACCGGTACGATGTACACCCACAGAAACACCGTGGGCGACGAACCCGGTATGTACAGCGCCGCCATCATGATGGTCAGGAAGGGAATCAGATAAAGCAGCGTCCAGAGCAGCAACCGTCGCGTACGGCGAACCACGATATAGAGCGCCAGGGAAGCCACCGCCGCGCCCAACTCCAGATAGGCAAGAATCATCACGCCGCGGCGGCTGTTGATCACGAAGAACAACATGCCGCACAGCGCGGTGATGATCAAAAGCGCCTTCAGCAAGGCACGGCGTTGCGACTGGCCATCATAGTCGCCGCCCGGTCTTTTCATCCCCATGGTATACACCGGCTTATTTTTTATTTCCCCCATCCCGCGCCGGGGGCGGCCCCATCATCGTGTCGGGCACCTAGTAGCAAACTGCCAGCAAGCACCATACCCGATTTCGGACTATTTACCGATACAGAAGGACGAGAAGATGCGCCCGAGCAGATCGTCGGCGGTGAAGGCGCCGGTGATCTCCTCCAGGGCGTGCTGAGCGGCGCGCAGATCCTCGGCGAGCAATTCCCCGGCGGCGTGGGCGTGCAGCTGGTCGCGCCCTTTGGCGAGCGCGGCCAGGGCCTGTTCCAGGGCGGTGATGTGACGGCGACGGGCCGAGAAGCGGCTTTGCCCGGTGCCCTGGTAACCAGCGGCGCCCTTGAGATGGTCGCGCAGCTCCAGCAGGCCCTGGCCGGTGGCGGCGGAGAGCACGAAGGTGTCCGGCTGATTGGGGTGCGGGCCCGGTGACAGGCCGCTCAGGTCGGCCTTGTTGAGCACCCGGGTCACCGGCAGGTCCAGGCCGTCCAGCTCCTGCTGGCTGCTGGGCAGCAGATCGGTGAGATCGTCGAGATTGACGCCGGCTTCCTGGGAATCAATCACCACCAGCAAACGGTCCGCCTTGCGGATCTCCTCGAACGCCCGGCGGATGCCCTCCTGCTCCACCCGGTCCGGGCTTTCCCGCAGGCCAGCGGTATCGATCAGGTTGAGCGGCATGCCGTCCAGCTGGATGGCCTCGCGCAACACATCCCGGGTGGTGCCGGCCACTTCGGTGACGATGGCCGCCTCGTGGCCGGCCAGGGCGTTCATCAGGGAGGACTTGCCGGCATTGGGCTTGCCGGCGATCACCAGGGTCAGCCCCTCGCGAACCAGCCGGCCCTGGCGGGCACTGGCCAGCACCGCCCCCGCCTGGTCGATGACCCGGTTCAGGTCGTCGGCGACGCCGCCTGCGGACAGGAAGTCGATTTCCTCCTCGGGGAAATCGATGGCCGCCTCCACATAGATGCGCAGCTGGATCAACTGCTCCACCAACTCGTTGACCTCCCGGGAGAAAACCCCCTGCAGGGAATGCAGGGCGGCCCGGGCGGATTCACGGGTGCCGGCGTCGATCAGGTCGGCGATCGCCTCGGCCTGGGTCAGATCCATCTTGTCGTTGAGGAAGGCACGCTGGGAGAACTCGCCAGCCCTGGCCGGGCGCGCCCCCTGGTGCACGCAGGCGGCGACCAGGGCATCCAGGATCACCGGCCCGCCATGGCCCTGCAATTCCACCACTTCCTCGCCGGTGAACGAGCCCGGTGCCGGAAACCAGAGCACCAGGCCTTCGTCGATGACTTCTCCGGCCGGGTCCCGAAAGCGCGCGAAATGGGCGGTACGCGGCGTCAGCTCGCGATCGCCAATCAGCGCCCGGGTAATGCGCCCGGCGTCCGGTCCGGACAAACGCACCACTCCCACGCCGCCCCGACCGGGGGCGGTGGCGACGGCAACAATGGTATCCGGGGCGCTCACAGACATGGCGGAATTATAGAAAGGGCCGGGGCTCGGAGGCCAGGAAAGAAAAGGCCGGTCACGGGGACCGGCCTTTTCACGGTGGCGGTGTCGGAGAACCGCTAGCTTTCGCTTTCGATCTTGCGGGTGATCAGATACTGCTGGCCGATGGACAACAGGTTGTTGGTCAGCCAGTACAGCACCAAACCGGCCGGGAACCACAGCATGAACACCGAGAAGATCAGCGGCATCCACTTCATCACCTGGGCCTGGGTGGGGTCCGCCGGCGTGGGGTTGAGACGGGTCTGCAGGAACATGGACGCGCCCATCAGGATCGGCAGTACGAAGTAGGGATCCATCACCGACAGGTCATTGATCCACAGGAAGAACGGCGCCTGGCGCAGCTCCACGGATTCCAGCAGCACGTAGTACAGGGAAATGAACACCGGCATCTGCACCAGCATGGGCAGACAGCCGCCCAGCGGATTGATCTTCTCGCGCTGGAACAGCTTCATGGTTTCCTGCTGCTGCTTCTGGCGGTCGCTTTTGTACTCTTCCTTGATGCGCTGCATTTCCGGAGCCACCTTGCGCATCTTGGCCATGGACCGGTAGCTGGTGGCGCTGAGCTTGAAGAACAGCAGCTTGATGATCAGGGTCAGCAGAATGATGGCCACGCCCCAATTGACCACGCCCACGCCCAGATCCAGTTCCAGGCCGAACAGATCCAGCTCACCGCTCTGCAGGAACACCAGCACGTGGAAGATGGGCTGGGCGATGAACCACAGCCAGCCATAGTCAACGGTCATGTTCAGGCCCGGGCTGATGGCTTCCAGGTGATCCTGGACCTTGGGGCCGGTGTAGAACTCGGCGTAGAACACTTTCTCCTCGCCGGGCGCCACTTCCTGGTTGGCGCCCACGAAGCGCAGCAGGTATTCGTCCCGGTTCTGGCGGTACACCGTGGAATAGGTATAGCGGCCCTGGGCATCCGGCACCCAGGCGGATACGAAGTAATGCTGGAGCATGGCGATCCAGCCGCCTTCCTGGGTCAGCTTGAGCGGATCTTCCTGAATGTCGTCGAAGGGCAGCTTGTTGTACGGCTTTTCCTCGCTCCAGTAGGCGGCGCCCAGATAGGTGGGCATGGGGATGAAGCCCTGGGTACTCTTACCCGGGTCATCGCTGCCATCCCGCTTGATCTGGCCGTACAGGGCGCCCTGCCAGGGCTGGTTGCCGTTGTTGCGGACGATGTGGCTGACCCGCACCAGGTAGCTGCCGCGCTCGAAGGTGTAGCGCTTGATGATCTGAACGCCACCGCCCTGATCCAGGGTCAGGTCCACGTTCAGTTCCTTCTGGCCTTCGTCCAGACTGTAGCTGGGCTGGGCGGCGGCCCAGGTAGGCCGGCCTTCCCGGGTGTCGGTGCCGTTGGGGCCCACCAGACCGCTTTGCGCCACATAGGTCCGGGTGGCGTCGTCCTCCAGCAGCACGAAAGGCTGATCCGGCGTATCCGCGTGGCGGGGGTATTCCGGCAGCGCCACACGCACCACGTCGCCGCCCACCGGATTGATCTCCAGCGACAGCACGTCGGTGTTCACCTGGATGCGATCGGCCCGCGCCGTGGCGGCGTTGTCGGAACCGGTGTCCTGGCCGGCGGCCACGTCCGGTACAGCGCCCTGCTCCGGGCCGGCATCGGGCTCGGGGAGCAGGTGTTCCTCGTCCTGATCCTCGGCGGCGGCGCCGCTGTTCGGGGCGGCGGTTTGCTCCTGGGCCACCGGGGTGGTGTCCGGAGCCATGTAGTCCTGTTGCCAGGCCTGGATCAGCAGGTAGGAAACAACGGCGATGCCGGTGATCACTAACGCGCGGGGGATGTCCATAGTCAGATTTAATTCTGGCGAGAAAAAGCGGACGGCAGTTTCTCAGTCTTGCCCGCGCTTGGCAAGCAGCTTGTCCAGCAGCCCGGCCAGCAACGGCGTGGCGCCTCGGCCACCATCGGCGGGACAGGGCGCGCGCAGCAGGACGATCAGGTCCAGGCCGGCCAGTTCGTATTGGCGCAAGCGGAATTGTTCCCGGGCACGGCGCTTGATAGCGCCCCGATCCACGGCGCGGCGGGCACGACGGCGTCCCACCACCAGACCCAGGCGGGCATGGGACAGATCGTTGCGACGGGCAAGAATCAGGAAATGGCGATCGGAAACCCGGTAATCCGGCTTGTCGAACACGGCGCGGAACTGGCCGCCATCGGTCAGGCGTTGATCACGGGTGAAGGAAAGCGGGCGGGGAACGGCCGGCGCTGACTGGCGCACCATGGAGAACAGTGACGGAAGTCAGTCAGCACCGAAGGCTGACTTATACCGTCAGCCGTTTACGGCCCTTGGCGCGACGGGCGGCCAGTACTTTGCGGCCATTCTTGGTGGCCATACGGGCACGGAAACCGTGGTTGCGCTTGCGCTTGATGTTGCTCGGCTGGAATGTCCGTTTCATGGCGTCATCCCCAAAAGTGGCGTTCGTGGTCAATAGAGGGCGCGGATAATAGTCCCGTGGTGGCCCTGTGTCAATCGCGTTGTTCCGGGCCGGGTTCAGTTACTAAAAGAATTATGAATTTAAATATTTTTTAGTAGCAGTGGTAATAGTAGGGGAAGGTCGTTTTTGTGGAAAAGTGCTAAAACCATAATGAAATCAATGGGTTGTCATGTTGGTAACTACCGTATAACTGTGTGTAACCTTTGGTGATGGACGGCGGATAGTCTGTCGAAGGTTGTGGAATGAATTGGTCCAGCGGGTTGTCCCCAGGGTTATCGGCCCGGTGGCGCACAGGGTTGTGGTCATAGTTATCCACAGCGTGCGGGACCCGAAAAACAGCCGTTCAGCTGTGGATAATCGACCGGGCCGGGGTATAGAATGCGACGTCTTGTTTTCCATGTATTCAGGCAAAGGCGGGGACGTGTCCGAGGAGCTTTGGCATCGCTGTTTGACGCGGCTGGAGGATGAATTGCCCTCGCAGCAATTCAATATGTGGATCCGTCCGCTGCAGGTGACGGCGTCCGCGGACGGCGGAGAACTCACCCTTTTCGCCCCCAATCGCTTCGTGGTCGACTGGGTTCGCGACAAATACCTGGAACGCATCGGTGAGGTGCTGGGCGAGCTGCAGAGCGGCCCCCTGCCCCAGTTGCGCCTGGAGGTGGGCAGCTCCCGGGCACCGGCGGCGCCGGCTCGGGCTCCCGGTCCGGCCCCGGCGGAGCGGCGCGCCCCCCAGGCGGTGAGCGAACCTCGCGCCAAGGCGGTCTCGCCGGAACTGGGCGGCGCCGCTAAGCACCGCAGCAATCTGAATTCCAGCTTTACCTTCGTTACCTTCGTGGAAGGTAAGTCCAACCGCATGGCCTGCGCGGCCGCCCAGCAGGTGGCGGAGAACCCGGCCAGCCACGGCTATAACCCCCTGTTGCTGTACGGCGGCGTGGGCCTGGGCAAGACCCACCTCATGCATGCCGTGGGCAACGAACTGCAGCGCCGCAATCCCAACGCCAAGGTGGTGTACCTGCACAGCGAGCGTTTCGTGGCGGACATGATTTCGGCGCTGCGTAACAAGACCATCAACGAGTTCAAGCGCTTCTACCGCTCGGTGGACGCCTTGCTCATTGATGATATTCAATTTTTTGCTGGTAAAGAGCAGTCCCAGGAGGAGTTCTTCCACACCTTCAACGCCTTGCTGGAAAATGGTCAGCAAATCATCCTGACCTGCGATAAATTCCCCAAGGAGGTGGACGGGCTGGAGGAGCGGCTCAAGAGCCGGTTCGGCTGGGGCCTGTCCCAACCCTTGGAACCGCCGGAACTGGAAACCCGGGTGGCGATTCTCAAGAAGAAGGCCGAGGAGGCGCGGGTGGAGCTGCCGGATGACGCCGCCTTCTTCATCGCCCAGCGCATTCGTTCCAACGTGCGCGAGCTGGAGGGGGCCCTGCGCCGGGTGATCGCCCATGTGCGCTTCACCGGGGCGCAGATCGACATCGGCCTGATCAAGGAAGCGCTGAAGGACCTGATCGCCCTGCAGGCACGACAGATCAGTATCGACAACATCCAGCGCACCGTGGCGGAATACTACAAGATCAAGGTGCCGGATTTGCATTCACCGCGGCGCACCCGTTCCGTGGCCCGGCCCCGCCAGGTGGCGATGGCCCTGTCCAAGGAACTGACCAGCCACAGCCTGCCGGAGATCGGGGAAAGCTTCGGCGGCCGGGACCACACCACCGTGCTGCATGCCTGTCGCAAGGTGGCGGAACTGCGGGAATCCAACCCGGAAATAGAAGAAGATTACCAGAACCTCCTGCGGACGCTGACGTCCTGACGGATCAACAGACAACGGGAAAGCGACTCATGAAATTCTCCATCAACCGTGAACAACTGCTCAAGCCGCTGCAGCAGGTGGCCGCGGTGGTCGAAAAACGCCAAACGCTGCCGGTTCTGTCCAATGTGCTCATGGAGGTGGGGGACGGTCAGCTTTCCCTGACCGGCACCGATCTGGAGCTGGAGCTGGTGGCGCGGTTGCCGCTGGAGGGGGAACACCAGGCCGGGGAGACCACGGTGCCGGCGCGCAAGCTGGTGGACATCGCCAAGAGCCTGCCGGCGGAGGCGGACATTCGGTTCGAGATCGACGGCGAGCGCATGCTGGTGCGCTCCGGGCGCAGCCGCTTTTCCCTGACCACCCTGCCGGCGTCGGAATTCCCCAACCAGGAAGAGGACAACGCGGGCTCGGTGCTGGACATCGCCCCCACCGCCCTGCGTGGCCTGATCGACCACACCGCCTTTTCCATGGCCCAGCAGGACGTGCGCTACTATCTGAACGGTATGCTGTTCGAGCTGCGCCCGGGCATGCTGCGGGCGGTGTCGACCGATGGCCACCGCCTGGCGCTGTGCGACGCGCCCATGGAGGGCCAGAGCGAGGAGGCCTCGGTGATCCTGCCCCGCAAGGGCGTCATGGAGCTGTCGCGGATTCTCGCCGACGCCGGTGAATCGGCCCGGCTGACCCTGGGCCGCAACCATGTGCGGATCGTAGCGGGCTCGATTACCTTTACCTCCAAATTGGTGGACGGCAAATTCCCGGAATACGAGCGGGTGATCCCCAAGGACGGTTCCCGGATCGTCATGGCCGATCGCGAAACCCTGCGCCAGGCGCTGGCCCGGGTGGCGATTCTCTCCAACGAGAAGTACCGGGGCGTGCGCGTGCAGCTCTCCGAGGGCAGCCTGCGCATCATCGCCAACAACCCGGAGCAGGAAGAAGCGGAGGAAGAGGTATCCGTTGATTTCGGCGGCGGTCCCCTGGAGATCGGCTTCAACGTGAGCTACTTGCTGGATGTGCTTAACACCATAGACGGTACCCAGGCCCGTCTGGAACTGGGCGATAGCAACAGCAGCGCACTGATCACCGATCCGGAGCATGAGGCGGCCCTGTATGTGGTCATGCCCATGCGTCTCTGATTGCCTCTCTGCCTGGCCCGGCGGTTCCTCCGCCGGGCCCCTTCCCTCCCCGTCCTCCGCATGCTCGCTGATCTGAGACTCACGGACTTCCGCAATTACCGGGAGGCGGAAATCGCGCCCTCCTCCGGCCTCAATATCATTCTGGGCGATAACGGCAGCGGAAAGACCAGCCTGCTGGAGGCGATCTATTTCATTGGCAGCGGTGGCCGCTCCTTCCGGGGCGGGCGCCTGTCCCGTCTGGTTCGCGATGGCGCCGAGGCGGCCACGCTATTCGCTCGGGTGGATCACGGCGAGCATCAGCATCGGTTGGGTATCCGGAGGGCGTCTTCGGGCATTGAATCCCTCAAGCTCAATGGCGCCACCCCTGGAGCGTTGAGCGATGTGGCCGCCCTGCTTCCGGTGCTGGCTCTGCATCCACAATCGGTGGATCTGATATTCGGCCCTTCGGCTCTGCGCCGGCGATTCCTGGATTGGGGAATGTTCCACGTGGAACATTCTTTCCTGGCCACCTGGAAGGAGGCCAACGCGGCCCTGAAACAGCGGAACGCTCTGTTGCGATCCGGCCGCGTCACCCCCCGGGAATTACGTTACTGGGACCAGAAATTAGCCGCCAGTTCTGGTAGTATCGAACAGTTACGCAGCGGGTATTTGGCACGTCTGAAAGCCCGCTGGCAAAGCGTTCTGGCCATGCTGGCGCCGGAGTTGAAAGGCGGCCTCATCCTGCAAACAGGCTTGCGCGATGGGGAATCCTATCTGGATGCTCTGGCCCGCACCCGCGACGAGGATTTGCGCCGTGGCTTCACCCATACCGGGTTTCATCGCTCGGAATTGAAGATGACCGTCGGCGGCACCCTGGCCCGGGATCGGGTATCCCGGGGGCAGGCAAAAATCCTGGCCTATGGCCTGGTGCTGGCCCAGCTTCCCCTGATCGAGGAAGCGGGGAAAATCTGTACCTTGTTGGTGGACGATCTGGGCTCGGAGCTGGACCACGAGCACAGGATGACCCTGCTCCGCTTCTTGGCGGCGGGAACTCACCAGACACTGATCACCGCGGTGGACCGGGCCCAGTTGGCTCCCGCCGCGGACGAAAAAACGGGCGCAGCGGCCCGATTGTTCCACGTGGAACATGGCCGCGTTCAGCGGATATCGGACGATCCATAGGATAGAGACATGGCGGAGAAAGACTACGATTCATCCAGTATCAAGGTGCTCAAGGGCCTGGATGCCGTTCGTAAACGCCCCGGTATGTACATCGGCGACACCGACGACGGCACCGGTTTGCACCATATGGTTTTCGAGATCGTGGATAACTCCATCGACGAGGCCCTCGCCGGCCATTGCTCGGAAATCAGGGTGACCATCCACGCGGACGAATCCGTCTCCGTCTCGGACAATGGCCGTGGCATTCCCGTGGACATGCACCCGGAGGAAGGCGTCAGCGCCGCCCAGGTGATCATGACCGTTCTCCATGCCGGGGGTAAGTTCGACGATAACTCCTACAAGGTCTCCGGCGGGCTGCACGGCGTGGGCGTCTCCGTGGTGAACGCCCTCTCCGAGAATCTGAAACTGACTATCCGCCGCCATGGCAACGTTTATGAGCAGACCTACCGGCACGGGGTGCCGGAGAAGGAACTGGAGGTCGTGGGCTCCACCGACAGCACCGGCACGGCGATCCATTTCCGACCGTCCGCGGAGACTTTCACCAACATCCTGTTCCACTACGATATCCTGGCCAAGCGCCTGCGCGAGCTGAGCTTCCTGAATTCCGGAGTGCGCATCCACTTGAGCGACGAGCGCAGCGGCGACGAGGACGTATTCCAGTATGACGGCGGGCTGAGCGCCTTCGTCACCTACCTGAACCGCAGCAAGAGCGCCCTCAACGAGGTGTTCCACTTCCAGACCGAGCGCGACGACGGCATCGCCGTGGAAGTGGCCATGCAGTGGAATGACTCTTACCAGGAAAACATCTTCTGCTTTACCAACAACATTCCCCAGAGGGACGGCGGCGCCCACCTGGCCGGCTTCCGCGCCGCCCTGACCCGCAGTTTGAACAACTACATGGATCGGGAAGGCTACCTGAAGAAGGAAAAGGCCAACCCCACCGGTGACGACGCCCGGGAAGGTCTCACCGCCGTGATTTCGGTGAAGGTGCCGGATCCCAAGTTCTCCAGCCAGACCAAGGACAAGCTGGTGTCCTCCGAGGTGAAGACCGCGGTGGAGCAGACCATGTCCGAGCGCTTCCAGGACTACCTCCTGGAGCATCCCACCGAGGCCAAGGTGATCGTGCAGAAGATCATCGACGCTGCCCGGGCCCGGGACGCCGCGCGCAAGGCCCGGGAGATGACCCGGCGCAAGGGCGCCCTGGACATCGCCGGCCTGCCCGGCAAGCTGGCGGACTGCCAGGAGAAGGACCCGGCGTTCTCCGAGCTGTATATCGTGGAGGGTGATTCCGCGGGCGGCTCCGCCAAACAGGGTCGGGATCGCAAGTACCAGGCGATCCTACCGCTCAAGGGCAAGATCCTGAATGTGGAGAAGGCGCGTTTCGACAAGATGCTTTCCTCCCAGGAAGTGGCGACCCTGATCACCGCCCTGGGCTGCGGCATTGGCCGCGATGAATACGACGCGGACAAGCTGCGCTACCACCGGATCATCATCATGACCGACGCGGACGTGGACGGCTCCCACATCCGCACCTTGCTGCTTACCTTCTTCTTCCGTCAGATGCCGGAAATGATCGAGCGCGGCCACGTCTACATTGCCCAGCCGCCGCTGTACAAGGTGAAAAAGGGTAAGCAGGAGACCTACATCAAGGACGATCCGGCCCTGGAGGATTACCTCACCACTCTGGCGCTGGACAAGGCGGCGCTCTATCCGGGCAACGACGCGCCGCCGATCAGCGGCGAACCCCTGGCCAACCTGATCGGCGAATACCGCCAGGTGATGCGCATCGTCGACCGCCAGTCCCGGGTGTTTCCGGCTCTGGTGCTCGAGCAGATGATCTACATGGGCTCCCTGGACGAGGAACGCCTCGGTGACCAGGCGGCCATGGAGGACTGGTGCCAGCGCCTGGGCGCCCGCGTGGACTCCCTCACCGATGGTACCCAGCGCTTTACCGTGACCGCCGAGGCGGATCAGGAACGCGGGCTGTTCCTGCCGCGTGTGCAAGTGCTCGCTCACGGTGTGCCCCGCGAATACCGCGTAACGCTGGAATTCCTGCAATCACCGGACTATGAGCGCATTAAGCGCTTGGGCGAGAAGCTGGAAGGCCTGCTGGCGGACGACGCGGCGGTGGAACGCGGCGAGACCCGCCGGCCCATCCGGCATTTCGCGGACGCCCTCTCCTGGTTGATGCAACAGGCCCGTCGCGGCACCAGCGTGCAACGCTACAAGGGGTTGGGCGAGATGAACGCGGAACAGCTGTGGGAAACCACCATGGATCCGGAATCCCGGCGCATGCTGCAGGTGACCGTGGAGGATGCCATCGCGGCGGATCAGATCTTCACCACCCTGATGGGCGATGACGTGGATCCCCGGCGTCAGTTCATCGAATCCAACGCGCTTCAGGTATCCAATCTGGATATTTGAGGCGGGGAAAGAGAGACGGCGGCGGCGCAACCTTGACCGGTCGCGACCGCCGGAGCTCCCTGGGACTTAAACTTCGAAGTCTTCCAGCTTGGCGCCTTTTTCCAGGGCGTCGCGCAGCCACACCGGACGTTTGCCACGACCGGTCCAGGTTTGAGAGCTGTCCTGGGGATTGCGGTATTTGATCTTGGCCGGCTTGCGCACGGCGGCCTTTTTCTTGCGGGTCGCCTTGCGCGCGGTGGTTTTCTTGCGGCTCTTGCTTTTCTCTTCCAGCAGATCGTCCACGGATACGCCCAGGTCCTTGGCGATCTTGTTGATCTCGGCCTGAGCGCTCTTCACGGCTTCCATGCGTTTCTTCTCGAGCTTGCGCTCCGCTTGCTTGATCAGTTTTTCCAGTTCGGCGACGGAATAATCGTCCAGGTTAATAGTCATTTCACGTTTTCCTTAAGGGTTATAACGGACGTCAACGCCGCTGACTGTAATTTTTATCCGGACAAAAGGCAATTACGGCTTTGTATTTTTGTTTAAATGTCCCGGATAATGATAAGTAATCCACTCCTCGGCCAGCCGGGTAACGGTTTTGGCGTCCTTGTCTGTGGTATTAATGGGCGGGCTCACGCGCAGAACGATATCGCCGGGAAAGCGCAGCCAGGAACGGGCCGGCCAGCAATCGCCGCTATTGTGAACCATAGCCACCACGGGAACCCGATTACGGCACGCCAGCAAGGCACCGCCGTGATTAAAATGCCCGAGCGTGCCCGGCGATTGTCGGGACCCTTCCGGATAGATCACCACCGGGATACCGCGGCCGAGCCGATCGGCGCCCTGGGACAGCACCGCCTTCAGCGCCGCCCTGCCCTTGCCCCGGTCGATGCGGATCGGATTCAAAAGCGCCAGTCCCCAGCCGAAGAACGGCAGCCACAGCAATTCCCGCTTCAACACCGTGGCCTGGGGAGAAATCAGAATCTGCAGAAAGAAGGTTTCCCAACTGCTTTGGTGGTTGGACAGTACCACGGCGCCGCCGGCGGGCAGATTCTCACGTCCTTCCACGTGAACGCGAACCCCGTTCAAGCGCCTCAACAACCCCATCGCGAAAACTGTCCAGAGATTCACGAAACGGTAACGCCGTTCGAACGGTAAAAACGGGCCGATGATCACACAGAAAATACTGTGAAGAATGCCGGCGAGATTATAGAGAATGAAAAACAGGGCACTGCGAACGACAATACCGGGAGTAACCCGACGGCGGTCGGCGGGAGGGTTCATGAAGGGTCCTTGAGAAACGCATCGACAAAGCGGGCCAGGGAATCGTATACCGCCACCGGCCCCAGATCCTCGGGCAGGCCCTTGTCCAGGGTGCGCCGGCCCTTGCCGGTGCGCACCAGCACCGGTCGGCAGCCGCGCGCCTGGCCGGCCTGAAGGTCCCTCAGACTATCACCAACCAGGGGCACGCCGGCCACCTCGCCATAATCGGCAACAATTTGGTCCACCAGGCCCGGCCTGGGCTTGCGGCAGTCGCAGCCATCGTTGGGGCCGTGGGGACACACGTAGATGCCGTCCAGGTGAGCGCCGGCGTCGCCCAGGTGGGCGCGCATGCGCTCGTGGATGGCCGCCAGGGTGGCGGCATCGAAATAACCGCGCGCCAGCCCGGATTGATTGGTGGCCACCACCACCCGGTAACCGGCGTGGTTGAGGCGGGCGATGGCATCCGCGCTGCCGGGCAGCGGATGCCATTCCGAGGGGGTTTTAATGTAGTCGTCGGAGTCCTCGTTGATGACCCCGTCGCGGTCGAGAATAACCAGCTTGTTGATACTCATGGCGGCGAGTATATCAGGCCATGGTATCGACGATGCCTCCTTCCACGCGCAGGGCGGCGCCGGTGGTGGCGGAAGCCTGGGGCGATGCCAGATAGACGGCCATGTTGGCCACTTCCTCCACGTCCGCCACCCGTTGGATGATGGAGCTGGGCCGGTTTTCCTGGACGAAGCGTTTTTCCACTTCCTGCTCGGAAACGCCCTGCTCCTCGGCCATTTGCTTGAGCATTTTGCCCACGCCTTCGGACCGGGTGGGGCCCGGCAGAATGGCGTTCACCGTCACCCGGGTGCCGGACAGCACCTTGGCCAGCCCCCGGGAAATGGACTGCACCGCGGTCTTGGTCATGCCGTAATGGACCATCTCCGTGGGAATATTCAGGGCCGATTCACTGGACAGAAACAGCACCCGGCCCCAGTCGCGTTCCTTCATGCCCCGGGCGTAATGGCGGGACAGGCGCACCGCGCTCATCACATTGACCTGAAAGAAGTTTTCCCAGTCCTCGTCCAGGATCTCGAAAAACGGCGTGGGCTGGAAAATACCCACATTATTTACCAGGACATCCGCCTCCGGGTGGGCGTCGATCAGCGTTCGACACCCGTCGGCGGTGCCCAGGTCCGCGGCCACGCCGGCCACCGACGCCTCGGGCACCGCCTTCTGAAGGCGGGCGGTGGCGTCATTGACCCGTTCCGCCGTGCGCCCGGTGATCACCACATCGGCGCCGGCCCGCGCCAGCCCTTCGGCGATGCCGAAGCCGATGCCGGCGGTGGAACCGGAGACCACCGCTTTCTTGCCGGATAGATCGATACGCATGATGCCACTCCAAGAAGAAACCAAGGGAATACCCGGGTAGGTGGCGATGGCCACCGCCGATCTCAAGGGTCGGCGGCCAGGCCCAGCATGTCCGCCAGGCTCAGGTCGGTGTCTTCCTCCACCAGCTGGATGTGCGCCTCCAGGTCGCGCAGGTGCCGGTCCATCTCGCGCCGGGCGCCGCGCACGTCGCCTTTTTCCAGGCAGTCCACCACGCGCTCGTGCTCGTCGTGCTCACAGGTGGCGTTGCCCGGTGGCTGGAACAGGGCCACCACCAGGGAGCAGCGGGAAATCAGCTCGGAGAGATAGCGCCGCAGCATGGGGTTGCGGGACAGCTCGCCGAGCCGGATGTGAAAGGCGCTGGCCAGCCCCGCCCATTCGGTCTGGGCGTAGCGGTGCATGGCGGCGTGCTCCTTGCGCAATTGCCGGCGCAGGGAGGCATAGTCCGCCCGGGTGGCGTGTTCCGCCACCAGCGGCAGCACCGCCGCTTCCAGGGCGCGGCGGGCTTCGAACAGTTTGCCCACTTCTTCCCGGCTGGGCATGGCGACAATGGCGCTGCGGTTGGGGCGGAGCTCCACGATGTGATCGTGGGCGAGCCGTTGCAGCACCTTCTGCACCAGGGAGCGGCCTACCCCGAACAGTTCGCACAGGGCCGCCTCGGGGAGCTTGGTGCCGGGTTTGAGCCGCTGCTCCATGACGCCGTCGACAATGGCGCGATGGATGCGGTTTTCCTTTTCCGCCGGCTTTTCCCGGGCCGCCGGAGCCTGGCCGGCGAGGGCCTGGGGCCGCACCTTGGGCCGGCCGCGATTCTTGGTTCCCGGTGTGCTCTGACTCATGAAAACAGGCTGTCCATGTGGTCGCAGATCGCCCCCGGCGTGGTCAGCCAGAGGGCCTCGCGGTGGGCGGCGATGTGGCTCAGGGCCCGGCGCAGATGGCGCAGCCGGTAGGGCTGGCCCACCAGGTACGGATGCAGGGCGATGCCCATTACCAGGGGTTGCCGCTCGGATTGTTCCAGCATTTCATCGAACTGATCCACGATCATATCGGCGAATGCCCGGGCGTCCAGCTTGCGGGCGATGATCATTGGGATGTCGTTGATCTCCTGGGGATAGGGAATCGCCCACAGGCCACGGCCGTCCCGGGTGGCCATGGGCACCGGCTGGTCGTCGTGGCTCCAGTTCAGTGTATAGCGGTAGCCGGTCTCGGCGAGCAGGTCCGGGGTGAGGCGCGACTCGCCGATCCACGGCGACAGCCAGCCGGCGGGAGGCCGGCCGGCATGGGCCGCCATGCGTTCGCGGCAGTGCAGCAGCAGGGCCCGTTCGTCCGCTTCCTCCAGCGTGCCGGGGTAATCGGCGTTGCTGTGACCGTGGGCGATCAGCTCGTCGCCCCGGGCCAGGCAGGCCTCCAGGAGTTCCGGGCAATGGTCATAGAGGGCGGTGTTGGCGATGGTGCCGGCGGGCAGGCCCAGGGCGTCGAACAATTCCAGGCAGCGCCAGGCGCCCACCCGGTTGCCGTATTCCCGCCAGGCGTAGTTGAGCACGTCCGGCTCCGCGAAGGCGGCGCCCAGTTTGGCGCCCATCCCCCCGCCGAAGGCGAAATGCTCCAGGTTGAAGCCCAGGTACACCGCCAGCCGCTTGCCGCCGGGCCAGTGATAATCCGGGCGCCGGTGAATCGCCGAGTAGGCGAAGCGGCCCGGATCCGGCAGCGGGCCGAAGGGCGCCGTCATTGTCGCGCCAGCCCGGCCCGCACCAGCAGCCATTCGGCGCTGTCGTTCCACACATCCATCTCCGTGATCAAACCGTCGCGGATCACATAGCGATCCACGTAGCGGTTGCCTTCAAAAGGCGTGCCGTCCGGCCATTCCCCATACAGGGTGCCGATGTTGTAGACCACGGCGCTGTCCAGGGTGCCGCCTTCCACCACCTCGGTGGCCTGGAAGCGTTTCTTGACCCAGGCATAGCGCTGCCGGTTGAACGCGGTGCAGTCCGCCGGGTCGCCCATTTCGCGGTTGCCGGTGAAGCGGATTTCGAGGTCGCCGGCCACGAACCGGCGAGCGGTTTCCGGGTCCGGTTTCATCAGAATAACCAGGTAGGTATCCACCAGGGTGGCCGGGTCGAGAATCGGCTGGTCGCTGTTCCAGTCTGGTGCGTTGTCCATGATCGGGTCTCCGTTCTGCCCCTTGTCTGTGCGCCGGCGAAGCTCCGGAATGGTCGGAAAAAGCCGCGCGCCGGGTCGGCGAAGCGGGCTTTGAATGCCCACGAACACCGGATTTTTTGTCGACAATTAATGGTTTATGTGACGTCAGAAATTAAAGCAATTTACGTGCCCGGCCGGTGATGGCGGCAAGATGGCACGCGCCTTGCGTTATGGGATTCGGGGCGAACGCCCGATCCATCCCATTCACGAAAGGGGGAATCCCATGTTGTGTACCGACAAAGGGTTACGTATTCACAAAGGTTTGCTGGCCGCCGTGCTCACCGCGCTGCTGGCCACGCTGCCCTGGCGCGCCATGGCGGCGGAGCCGATCAAGATCGGCCTGATCACCGCCTTGTCCGGCCAATCCGCTCTGGCCGGCGAGGCTATTACCCGCGGTCTGCAAACCGCCATTGACGAAATCAACGCCGACGGCGGCCTGCTCGACGGTCGGGAGCTGGTGCTGGTGCGCCGCGACGACGAGGCCAACCCGGCCAAGGGCGTGGTGGCGGCCCGGGAACTGATCCACAAGGAGAAGGTGGCGGTGCTGTTCGGCGGCCTGGACACGCCGGTGTCCCTGGCCATCGTGCCGCTGGCCAACCAGGCCAGGGTGCCCTTCGTGGGGCCCTGGGCGGCGGGCACGCCGATCACCAAGAACGGCGCCGATCCCAACTTCGTGTTCCGGGTTTCCGCCATGGATGAGCTGGTGGACAAGGCCATGGTGGCCTACGCCCAAGAGAACTTCGGCTCCGAGAAATTCGGCCTGATGATGATCAACAACCCCTGGGGCGAATCCAACCAGAAAGGGCTGGTGGTGGCCCTGGACGAGAAAGGCATGGCGCCGGTGGCCAGCGAGAAATTCGACGGCGACGCCATCGACGTGGTGCCCCAGCTCACCCGGCTGCGTGACGCCGGCGCCGACACCATCGCCATGGTCGGCAACGTGGGCCCCTCCGCCCAGGTGGTGAAATCCCTGCGCCGCATGGGCTGGGGCGTGCCCATCGTGTCCCACTGGGGCCCCGCCGGCGGTCGCTTCACCGAGCTGGCCGGTCCCGGCGCGGAAAAAGTCCACTTCGTGCAGACCTACAGCTTCTTCGGCGAGCAGTCGCCGGTGGGCGAAAAGCTGATCGCCGCGCTCAAGGCCAAATACGACGACGTGGACGGCCCCGAGGACATCACCCCGGCGGTGGGCGTGGCCAACGCCTATGACGCCATGCACCTCACCGCCTTGGCGATCGAGAACGCCGGTTCCACCGACGGCCCGGCGATCCGCGAAGGCTTCTTCGCCATCGACAGTTACCCGGGCCTGATCAAGACCTATGAGACGCCGTTCTCCCCGCAACAGCACGACGCTCTGGGGCCGGACGATTACGTGTGGGCGCAATTCATCGACAACCGCATCGTGCCGGTTGAACTGAACGACTGACGGAACGGGTTATCCATGGACACTCAGCTGATTTCGGCGCTGATCAGTGGTCTCGGCATGGGCAGCATGTACGGCCTCATGGCACTGGGCTTCTACATCACCTTCGCGGTGTCGGGAACGGTGAACTTCGCCCAGGGCAGCTCCATGATGCTGGGCGCGGTGCTCTGCTTCACCTTCGCCCAGACCCTGGACTGGTCACTGTGGCTGGCGGTGCCGGCGGCGCTGGCGCTGTGCGGGCTGTACGGCCTGCTGGTGGAACGGCTGGCGGTGCGGCCCTTCGTGCGGCGCGGTTCCGACGCCTGGCTGATGTCCACGGTGGCCCTGGGGATCGTCCTGGATAACCTGGTGATGCACACCTTCGGCAAGGAGCCGCGCAGCCTGCCCTCTTCCCTGGCGGTGTCGCCGGTGGAAGTGAGCGGCCAGGGCCTGGGCGTGTATCCCCTGCAATTGATCATTCCACTGGTGGGGCTGGCGCTGGCCGCCGCCCTGCATCTGGTGGCGCGGCGCACCCGTTGGGGCACGGCGCTGCTGGCCACCAGCCAGAACCGGGACGCGGCGCGTTTGATGGGCATTCCCATCGGCCGCGCGGTGGCCGGTGCTTTCGCCCTGTCCACGGTGCTGGCCGGCGTCGCCGGCATGCTGATCGCGCCGCTCGCCAACGTGAACGCGGACATGGGCACCCTGTTCGGCTTGAAAGCCTTTTCCGTGGCTATCCTGGGCGGCATCACCAGCGCCTGGGGCGTGATGATCGCCGGCCTGCTGTTCGGCCTGGCGGAAAGCGGCATCACCGTGGCCCTGGGCTCCGGCTATACCCACATCATTACCTTCGCCCTGGTGATCGTGGCCCTGGCCCTGCGTCCCAACGGCCTGTTCGGCCGCGCGGAGGTGAAGAAAGTATGAGGCGCCTGTCGATTCCGGCCGGCCTGGCGGTGCTGGCCGCCGCCCTGGTCATGGTCTTTACCCTCAACAGCTACTACGTCTATGTGCTCGCCAACGTGGCCTTGATCGCCATCGTCGGGGTGGGCCTGAACGTGCTGATCGGTCTCACCGGCCAGATTTCCTTCGGCCACGTGGGCTTCTACGCCATCGGCGCCTACACCGTGGCCATTCTCACCAGTCAGGCGGGCTGGTCGTTCTGGCCGGCGTGGCTGGCCGGCGCCCTGGTCGCCACCCTGGCCGGGCTGCTGCTGGCGCTGCCGGCGCTGCGGGTGAAAGGCCCCTATCTGGCGATGATCACCATCGCCTTCAGCTTTATCGTTCAGCACGCGGTGATCGAGATGGAAGCGCTCACCGGCGGGCAAAACGGCATCATGGGCATCGCCGCGCCCACCCTGGCGGCGAACTGGAGCATCGAGCAGACCGTGGCGGTGATCGCCCTGCTGACGCTGGCGGTGACCCTGGTGGGCTACGCGCTGCTGGCCCGGGGGACCTGGGGCGCGGCCATGCGCGCGGTGAAGGACAGCGAAACCGCCGCCGAATCCGTGGGTCTGGGCCCCCTGGTGATCAAGACCGTGGCTTTCATGGTGTCGGCGGGCCTGGCCGGTCTGGCGGGTGGCCTGTTCGCGCCCCTGTCCGGCTTCGTCACTCCGGATACCTTCAGTTTCATGCAGTCGATTCTGTTCGTGCTGGTGGTGGTGGTCGGCGGCGCCGGCTCGGTGATCGGCCCGGTGCTGGGCGCGGTGATCCTGGGCCTGCTGCCGGAACTGCTGGCCACCCTGGAAGCCTACCGGCTGCTGTTCTTCGGCGGCCTGTTGCTGGTGGTGCTGCTGGTGGCCCCCAACGGCCTGATGGGACTGGTGGCGAGCCTGCGCCGGCCCCGGTCCACGGCGGGCGCGGTGCCCGTTGGCGCCGGCGAGGCCCTGACGGCCCGCGCCCGCCAGGGCCTCGGGCTGGACCGGCTGACCATGCGCTTCGGTGGCGTGCGCGCGGTGGATGACCTCTCAATGTCGGTGCCGCCGGGGGCGGTCACCAGCCTGATCGGCCCCAACGGCGCCGGCAAGACCACGGTGCTGAACATGGTCAGCGGCTTCTATCCGCCCACCGAAGGCCGCTTCGCCCTGGGCGAACGGACCCTGGCGGCGGGCCGCGCTTTCCGCATCGCCCGCCACGGGGTGGCGCGCACCTACCAGACCTCGCAGCTGTTCGACACCCTGACGGTGGCGGACAACGTGGCCCTGGCCGCCTGCCGGGGCAAGTTGGGCGGCCTGCTCGGCGCGCGCCGCTTTCTGTCCCGGGCGGCCCGGGACCGGGCGGCGGCGTTGCTGGCGTTCTGTGGCTACCGGGGCGCCCTGGATACTCCCGCCAGCCAGTTGCCCCACGTGGACCGGCGGCTGGTGGAAATCGCCCGGGCCCTGGCCACGGATCCGGATGCCCTGCTGCTGGACGAGCCGGCGGCGGGCCTGTCCCGGGAGGACACCGACCGCCTCGCCGACCTGCTGCGCGCCATCGCCGACGCCGGCGTGGCGGTGATGGTGGTGGAGCACGACATGGACCTGGTGATGAAGGTGTCCGACCAGGTGGTGGTGCTGGACACCGGCCGCCTGCTGGCCGCCGGCGAGCCGGAAACGGTGCGCGCCGATCCGGCGGTGCGCCGCGCCTATCTGGGCGAGGACCTGGATCAGGCGCGGCCGGTGGCGGAGCGCCCCGCGCGGCGGGGTTCGGAATGGCTGGGCGTCAACCGGCTGGTGGCCGGCTATGGCGCCGAGCCGGTGCTCCACGAGGTGAGCCTGAAGGTGCGGCAAGGGGAAATGGTGGCGCTGCTGGGCGCCAACGGCGCCGGCAAGTCCACGCTGATGCGCGCCCTGGCCGGCCTCCATCCGGTGCAGGCTGGCGGCGTGCACCTGGACGGTCGGGCGCTGGAAAAAATGCCCGCCGAGGCCATCGTGCGCCAGGGTCTGGTGCTGGTGCCGGAGGGCCGGCAGGTGTTTCCGGAGCTGTCGGTGCAGGACAACATCCGCCTGGGGGCGTTTCTTTGCCCCGGCGATCGGGAGACGCGTCTGGAGGAAATGTTCGAGCGCTTCCCGCGTCTGCGCGAGCGGCGTCATCAGCGTGCTGGTTTGCTGTCCGGCGGCGAGCAGCAAATGCTGGCGGTGGCCCGCGGCCTGATGAGCCGGCCCCGGGTGCTGCTGCTGGATGAGCCCTCCCTGGGCCTGGCGCCGAAGATCATCGACGAGCTGTTCACGGCGTTGGATCGGCTGCGCCGGGAGGACATGACCATTGTGCTGGTGGATCAGATGGCGGCGTTGGCGCTGTCCCTGGCGGACCGCGCCTACGTCATCGAAGGCGGCCGGGTCATGGCGGAGGGCACCGCCAAGGAAATCGCCGACAGCCCGGAACTGGCCGACGCCTACCTGGGCGCCGGCTGAAGCGGAGCGCCGCCCGGGCGCCGCTACTCCTGCAGCAGGCTGATATCGGCCACGTTCAGGAACAGATCGCGCAGGAAGCTGAGCAGGGCCAGGCGGTTGCCGCGCACCGCCGGGTCCTCGGCCATCACCATGACGGTGTCGAAGAAGGCGTCCACCGGTTCGCGCAGCTCGGCCAGCAGCGCCAGCACCGCCTCGTAGTTGCCTTCCTCCAGCAGCGGCTCGCTGCGTTCGTAGGCGTTCACCACCAGATCGGTGAGGGTCTGTTCCGCTTCATCTTCCAGCAGAGCACCGTCGATTTCCTCCGGCGGCGCTTCCTCCAGCTTGGCGAGAATATTGGAGACCCGCTTGTTGGCGGCGGCCAGGGCGGCGGCTTCCTCGCGCTGCTGGAAGGCGGCCACCGCTTTCACCCGGCGGTCGAAGTCCAGTGGCTTGCGGCAGGCGTCGTCGAGGGCCAGCACCGACTGGATCACCGGCGTGGCGATGCCCTGCTCCTGGTACATGGCCCGGTAGCGGCCCTTCACGAAATCGAAGGCCTCGTCCACCCGGGCGGCGTCGATGCGCCCTTCCAACCGGGCGGCGGCCTGTTCCAGCAGTTCGCGCAGATCCAGGGCCAGGCCGTTCTCGATGATGATGCGCAGAATGCCCAGGGTGGCCCGGCGCAGCGCGTAGGGGTCCTTGGTGCCGGTGGGTGTCTGGCCGATGCCGAAGATGCCCACCAGGGTGTCGATCTTGTCCGCCAGGGACACCGCCTGGCCGGTTTTGGTTCGTGGCAGGGTGTCGCCGGCGAAGCGCGGCAGGTACTGCTCGTGCAGGGCCTCGGCCAGCTCCTCCGGCAGCCCTTCGTTGCGGGCCAGGTAATAGCCCATGACGCCCTGCATGGTGTCGAACTCGTAGACCATCTCGCTGTTGAGGTCGGCCTTGCTGAGGGCACCGGCGCGGCGCGCCAGTTGTTCGTCGCCGCCGATGTGGTTGGCGATCACGCCGGCCAGGGCGCCGATGCGCTCGCACTTGTCCGCCAGGGTGCCGAGCTGTTGTTGGAACACCACCTGGGCCAGGCCCTGGGCGTGCTGCTCCAGCGGTTTCTTGCAATCGTTGTCGTAGAAGAAAGCGGCGTCCGCCAGACGCGGGCGGATCACTTTCTCGTTGCCGGCGGCCACCTTGGCCGGGTCCCGGGATTCGATGTTGCTGATGGTGATGAAGCGCGGCATCAGCTTGCCGTCGGCGTCGAGCACGGAGAAGTATTTCTGGTGCTCTTCCATGGCGCTGATCAGCGCCTCCTGGGGCACGCGCAGGAAGTCGTCGTCGAAGCGCCCGGCCAGGGCCACCGGCCATTCCACCAGGGCGGTGACCTCGTCGAGCAGATCGTCGTCGATGCGCGCTTCGCCGCCGGCGTCGCGGCCGGCTTGCTCCGCCTGCTGGCGGATCATCTCGCGGCGGCGCCCGAAGTCGGCGATCACCTTGCCGTCCTGTTCCAGGCGGGTGGCGTAGTCGCCGGCCTCGGCCAGCTCGATGGCCTGGGGTGCGTGGAAACGGTGGCCGTGGGTGGCGCGACCGGACTGCTGGTCGAGCAGTTCGAAGTCGATGACTTCCTTGCCAAACAGCGCCACCAGCCAGTGCGCCGGGCGCACGAACTGCACCTTGCGGCGGCCCCAGCGCATGCGCTTGGGAATCGGCAGCTTGTTCACCGCCTGGGCGACGAATTCCGGCACCAGCTCGGCGGCGGCGCGGCCGGTTTCCTCCAGGCGCGCGAACAGGCGCTCGCCCTTGTCGGTTTGCTGGCGGTCGAGCTGGTCCACGGTCAGGCCCACGGACGCGGCGAAGCCCTCGGCGGCCTTGGTGGGGTTGCCGTCGCCGTCGAAGGCGGCCTTCACCGCCGGGCCCAGGCGCTCCACCTGGCGGTCCGGCTGTTTGGCGTCCAGGTCGCGGACCAGCACCGCCAGGCGGCGCGGCGCGGCGAAGCTTTCCACGGCGCCATGGCCCAGGCCGGCGTCGTCCAGCTGACGCACCAGCTCCTCGGTGAGGGCGGCGCTCAGGGTGGGCAGTGCCTTGGGCGGCAGTTCCTCGGTGCCCAGCTCGATCAGCAGATCCCGTTGTTCGCTCATGCCTTGCCCCCTTTCTTCTTGGCCGCTTTCCGCTCTTGCTGTTGAAGCTGTGCTTCCACCTCCTCGCGGATGTCGTCGTCGGCCATCGGGAAGCCCAGCTTGCGGCGCGCGTCGAAGTAGGCCTGGGCCACTGCCCGGGCCAGGGTGCGCACGCGCAGGATGAAGCGCTGGCGCTCGGTGACCGAGATCGCCTTGCGCGCGTCCAGCAGGTTGAAGGTGTGGGAGGCCTTGAGCACGTATTCGTAGGCCGGCAGGGGCAGCCCCGCCTCGATCAGCTTGGTGGACTCGCTTTCGAACAGATCGAACTGCTGGAACAGCGCTTCCACGTTGGCGTGTTCAAAGTTGAAGGTGGACATCTCCACCTCGTTCTGCAGGAAGACGTCACCGTAGGTCACGGTGCCGGACGGGCCCTTGGACCACACCAGGTCGTAGACCGAATCCACGCCCTGCAGATACATGGCCAGGCGTTCCAGGCCGTAGGTCAGCTCGCCGGTGACCGGGTAGCAGTCGATGCCGCCGACTTGCTGGAAGTAGGTGAACTGGGTCACCTCCATGCCGTCCAGCCAGATTTCCCAGCCCAGGCCCCAGGCGCCCAGGGTGGGGGATTCCCAGTTGTCCTCGACGAAGCGGATGTCGTGGGTGAGCGGATCGAAGCCCAGCCGGCGCAGGGAATCCAGGTACAGCTCCTGGATGTCGTCCGGGGAGGGCTTGAGCACCACCTGGAACTGGTAATAGTGCTGCAGCCGGTTGGGGTTCTCGCCGTAGCGGCCGTCGGTGGGCCGCCGGGAGGGCTGCACATAGGCGCTGTTCCAGTTCTCCGGGCCGATGGCGCGCAGGAAGGTGCTGGGGTGAAAGGTCCCCGCGCCCACTTCCATGTCCAGGGGCTGCACCACCACGCAGCCCTGCTCCGCCCAATATTGCTGCAGGGCCAGAATCAGGCCCTGGAATGTGCTTACGTCCGCTTGCGGTTGGTCCGCCATGGTTGATCCCGTTGTTCGTTCCGATCGCCGAGTCATTGAATTGAAGGGGGGCAAGTATAGCGTCCCCCAAGGGCCGGTGATACCGTGCTTCCCATGGAACGCTGCCCCTGGTGTGGCACCGACCCGCTCTATGTGGCCTACCACGACGAGGAATGGGGCGTGCCCGAATACGACCAACGCCGCCTGTTCGAATTCCTGTTGCTGGAAGGCGCCCAGGCGGGCCTGAGCTGGATCACCGTGCTGCGCAAGCGCGAGAATTACCGGCGTGCCCTGGACGGCTTCGACCCGGAGCGCATCGCCCGCTACGACGACGCCCGGGTGGCCGCCCTGCTCCAGGACACCGGCCTGATCCGCAACCGCCTGAAGATGCGCGCCGCCGTGGGCAACGCCCGCGCCTGGCTGGACCTGCGCGACGCCGGCATCGACCCGGTTGCCCTGATCTGGGGCTTCGTCGACGGCGAACCCCGGGTCAACCGCTTCCGGACGCTCTCCGAGGTGCCCGTCACCACCCCCGCCGCCGAGGCCATGAGCAAGGACCTGAAGAAACGGGGCTTCCGTTTCGTCGGCCCCACCATCATGTATGCCTTCATGCAGGCCGCCGGCCTGGTCAACGACCATCTGGTGAGCTGTCCGCGCCACCGGGAGTTGGCCTGAGTCACATTGCGTAACAGCTTTTACGCCGCCTTCACCGAAGCTGGTACGGCCCTTGCTGGGGACCGGTTGAATGGAGGCACCCATGAAACCTGTACTGATTCTGAAAACCGGCTCCACCTATCCGATCCTTCGCCAGCACTATGGTGACTTCGAGGACTGGATCGGTCGGGGGCTGGGCGAGCGCACTCCGGTGCGCGTGGTGGACGCCCTGGACGGCGATCCCCTGCCGCACCCCTCGGAGGCCGCCGGCGTGGTGATCAGCGGTTCCCACGCCATGCTTACCGATGAAGCCCCCTGGATGCGGCGACTGATGCGCTGGCTGGAGGACGCCCTGGGCCAGGCCGAGGCGCCGCCCATGCTGGGCATTTGTTTCGGCCACCAGCTGTTGGCGCGCACCCTGGGCGGCGAGGTGGATGATCATCCGCTGGGCATGGAGGTGGGCACCGTGGCCCTGCGGCTGTCGCCGCGGGCGCGGGCGGACGCCCTGCTGGGCGGCCTGTGGGACCAGCCCTGGGCGCAGATGATGCACCGCCAGTCGGTGCTGGTGGCGCCACCCGGCGTGGAGGTGCTGGCCAGCAACGGCCACGACAGCTGCCAGGCGTTTCGCTACGGCAGCCGGGTCTGGGGCTGCCAGTTCCATCCGGAATTCAGCGCCGATGTTACCCGTGCCTACCTGCAGGCCCAGCGTGGCCACGCCCTCACCGACCAGCGCGTGGACGACGCCCTGCCCAAGGTGCGTGAGTGCCATCAGGCGTCCTCGATCCTGATGCATTTCGCCGAGCGGGCGGTGCCGGCGGCGGCCTGAGCCGGATCGATTGGTGTAGCATGCGGGGTCAAAGACGACCCCGGATGCCCATGACCGACCCCTACCGCGACCAGCACAAGCAGCGCCTGGCTTATATGCCCTGGCTGTACCCGCGCCTCAAGCCCCGCCACCGGGCCTGGGCGGAGCCCTGGCAGGCGGCGCTGCAGGCGGAGTGGTCCAGGTTGGAAACGGTGCACTTCGGGGTGCACTGTTTTGTCGCACCCCAGGCACGCCTGTTCGCCGAACCGGGGCGTGACATCCGCATCGGCGACCACACCCAGCTGGCCGCCGACTGCGTGCTCCATGGCCCTTTGACCCTGGGCGACCACGTCAGCATCAACCACCATGCCACTCTGGAAGGGGGCGCCGCCGGTATCGAGATCGGCGACCACACCCGCATTGCCGCCTACGCCACTCTGTACGCCTTCGACCACGGCCTGGACGCCGGCGCCCTGGTGCGCGAGCAGCCGGTGCGCTCCCGGGGCATCCGTATTGGCCGGGATGTCTGGCTGGGCGCGCGGGCCGGCGTGGTGGACGGCGTCACCATCGGCGACCATGCGGTGGTCGGCATGGGAGCGGTGGTGACCCGGGACGTGCCGCCCTGGACCATCGTCGCCGGCAACCCGGCCCGCCCCATCGGCCGCCGGCCCGGCGCCCCGCCGCCCTGACACATCCGGAAACAGGACCCTGTTGAACAGTGTTCAGAAACCATGGCTATAATGGCCGCGTTTCCCGCCGCTGGACAAGGAGGGCGCCATGGCACGCCGTAACGAACACAGCAAGCCGGAATTGCGGGCCCTGGCCATCGGCACGGTCCGCACCCTGGTGGCCGAGCAGGGCCTGGATAAACTGAGCGTGCGCCAGGTGGCGCGCCGCCTGGGCTATGCCCCGGCCATGCTCTACCACCTGTTCGCCAACCTGGACGATCTGATCCTGCATGTGAACGCGGACACCCTGGATGGCTTGCTTGATCGCATGGACGCGGCCTCCGGAATGGAGAACCCGGAGGCGGCATTGACCGCCATGGCCCATTATTATCTCGACCTTTCCCGGGCCCACACGCCGCTTTGGCAACTGGTGTTCGAGCACCGCATGGCCAACGGCGCGGAGGTGCCGGCCTGGTACGCGCGCCGTACCCGGGCCCTGTTCCTGATGGTGGAGCGCCAGCTTCAACGGCTGGCGCCCTGGGCCACGGAGGAAGAGCGGCGGTTGGGCGCGCGCACCCTGTGGGGCGGCCTGCACGGCGTCTGCGTGCTGCAGGCGAACAACAAACTGGACGTGGCCGGCGACGCGGATCCGCGCGCCATGGTGGATTCCCTGCTGCGTCATTACCTGGCGGACTGGTCGGCGACCACCAACCGGTCCCCCGACGAGGCTTCACCGCACGGAGACGGGGCATGAAGGAAGGGGTTTTCTCGCTGCTCACCAAACGGCGCTTCGGGCCGTTTTTCTTTACCCAGTTCCTGGGCGCGTTCAATGACAACGTATTCCGCCAGGCGCTGATTCTGCTGATCGCCACCGGGGTGGTGGCCGGCACCGGGGTGAACACCCTCAACAACGTGGCCCTGGCCCTGTTCATCCTGCCCTATTTCCTGTTCTCCGCCCTGGCCGGCCAGGTGGCGGACAAATACGACCGGGCCATGCTGGTGCGGCGCATCAAGCTCGCCGAGGTGGCCATCATGGCCTGCGCCGCCGCCGGTTTCTTCTTCAGCAGCGTTTACTTCCTGCTGGCGGTGCTGTTCCTGATGGGGCTGCAGTCCACCTTCTTCGGGCCCATCAAGTACTCCATCATTCCCCAGCATCTGGGCCCCCGGGAGCTGGTGTCCGGCAACGCCCTGGTGGAGATGGGCACCTTCCTGGCCATTCTGCTGGGGTCGATTTCCGGGGTGTTGCTGAAAATGGACGCCGCCGATCCGCTGATCGTCTCGGTGGCGGTGGTGGGGCTGGCGGCGCTGGGCTATCTGGCCGCCCGGGGCATTCCGGCGGCGCCGGCGGCGGACCCGGGTACCCGCCTGGAGTGGAATCTGTGGAAGGAAACCTGGCGCATCGTCGGCTACGCCCGGGAGGTGAAATCGGTGTGGATCAGTGTACTGGGGATCTCCTGGTTCTGGTTCCTGGGCGCCGCCTACACCACCCAGCTCAAGGTCTATGTGGACGATTACCTGCTCGGTACCGACGGCCTCTATGCGCTGCTGCTGGGCACGTTCTCCGTGGGCATCGGCTTCGGCTCCTGGCTGTGCGAGAAGTTGTCCGGCCACCGCGTGGAACTGGGGCTGGTGCCGCTGGGCTCCATCGGGCTGAGCCTGTTCGGCATCGACCTGTTCTTTTCCTACGCGGGCCTGCCCAAGGGCGTGGAAATGAGCATCGCCGCCTTCACCGCCGAGCCGTCCGGCTGGCGGGTGCTGGTGGATCTGGCTGGCATCGGCGTGTTCGGTGGCTTCTACATCGTGCCGCTGTTCGCCTTTATCCAGCAGCGCTCCGACCCGCGCCACCTGGCGCGCATCATCGCCGCCAACAATATTCTCAACGCCTTGCTGATGGTGGCGTCCGCCGCCGCCGGCATCGTGCTGGTGGGCCTGCTCGATCTGACCGTGCCGCAGTTCTTCCTGGTGCTGGCGTTGCTCAACGTGTTGGTGGCGGCCTACATCTACACGGTGGTGCCGGAGTTCCTGATCCGGCTGCTGGTGTGGATGCTCACCAACGTGCTCTATCGCATCAAGACCCGTGGCCTGGACAATATTCCCGACCAGGGGCCGTGCCTGCTGGTGTGCAATCACGTCAGCTACGTGGACGCCCTGCTGCTTGGCGGCGCGGTGCGCCGGCCGGTGCGGTTCGTCATGTTCAAGCCGATCTATGACCTGCCGCTGATGAATTACATCTTCCGTACCGGCAAGACCATTCCCATCGACGGCAAGGAGCGCAACCCGGTGGTATACGAGAATGCCTTCCGCCGCATCCGCGAGGAACTGGAGGACGGCCAGGTGGTGTGCATCTTCCCGGAAGGCCGCCTCACCGGGGATGGCGAGTTGGGAGAATTCAAAAGCGGTGTGGAAAAAATTGTAAAGGAAACGCCGGTGCCGGTGATTCCTATGGCACTTTCCGGTCTATGGGGTAGCTTCTTCAGCCACAAAGGCGGGCCGGCCCTGACCCGGCTGCCGCGTCGTTTCTGGTCGCGGATTACCCTGAACGCCGGCCCGCCGGTGGCGCCGGAAGCGGTGAACGCCGAGGACCTGCGGCAACGGGTGACGGCGCTTCGGGAACGACCCTGAAGCGCGCCGGTCCTTACTCAACCACGGGAAACATAGAGGAAGATCATGCGACGGATTCTGATTGTGTTTGGCTTGTTGTTCAGCGTGACCGCCACCGCGGCCACCACCGAAATCCAGCACGTGTTCGGCTGGGTGGAAAACGCCACCCTGGAACCCATGGGCGCGCGCGTGAAAGCCAAGCTGGACACCGGGGCACTGACCTCGTCCTTGCATGCGTTGAACGTGGAGCGTTTCGAAAAGGACGGCGAGGAATGGGTCCGCTTCAAGGTCAAGGTGGAGGACCAGAAGGACGACGAAATGGTCAGCGAAACCTTCGAGCGGCCGATCTATCGCGACCTGACCGTGCGTGGCGCCGGCGGTCGGGACAGCCGGCCGGTGGTGCTGATGAAGATTTGCTTCGGCGACACCGTCTATGAGGAACAGTTCGGTCTGGATAACCGCAGCGACATGCTCTATCCGGTACTGATCGGTCGCCGCACCATTCAGCACCTGGGCGTGGTGGACGTGACCAGCACCTTCCTCCATGAGCCGGACTGCGACGAGAACAGCCCGGTGCAGGAATTCGACGAAGACAACACCGACGAGGACATCGGCGCCTGAGACCGTTCTCCAAACGGCACCCGTAGGAGCGGCTGAAGCCGCTCCTACGGTGAGCTCTGGAC
Source organism: Alloalcanivorax profundimaris (assembly GCF_015265435.1). Taxonomy (GTDB): domain Bacteria; phylum Pseudomonadota; class Gammaproteobacteria; order Pseudomonadales; family Alcanivoracaceae; genus Alloalcanivorax; species Alloalcanivorax profundimaris. The sequence goes on from NZ_JABJWH010000036.1 coordinate 359,493, forward strand.
GGAGCCGAACACCTGCAGGATATTACCGAGCCGCGCGGTGAAGGCATCGCCGTCGTTCAGCGGACCCACCCCGGCGGGGGTGCCGGTGAACACCAGGTCGCCGGGCTCCAGGGTGAACACCCGGTTGATGTCGGCGAGCAGCTCGAAGGTGGGAAACAGCATCTGGCCGGTGTGGCCGTGCTGGCGCGTTTCGCCGTTGATCTCCAGGGACACTTCCAGATTCTGGCGCACGGAAATACCGCGCGCATCCACGAAACCGGACACCGGCGCGGCGCCGTCGAACGCCTTGGCGCGCTCCCAGGGCTGCCCTTTTTCCTTGAGCCGTGCCTGCACGTCGCGCAGGGTCAGATCCAGGCCGATGCCATAGGCGGCGATGGAATAACGGATCGTTTCCAGATCGGTTTCGCCGCGCAGGCGCTTGCCGATCATCACCACCATTTCCACCTCGTGATGCACCTCGCCCTGCCCTTCGGGCAGCACCAGGGGCTCGTGCAGGCTGCACAGCGCGTTGGCGCCCTTCATGAACAGCAGCGGCTGGGACGGTACCTCGTTGCCCAGCTCCCGGGCGTGGTCGGCGTAGTTGCGGCCCACGCACACGATCTTGCCCACCGGCCGGTCCATGGCCGAGCCGTCGATCCAGCGGTGCAGGTACGCCTCAGACATCGAACAGTTTCCCCGGATTCATGATGTTGTTGGGATCGAACACCGCCTTGATGGCCTTCATGCAGGCGATCTCCTCCTCGCTCCGGGAGTAACCCAGGTAGGGTTTCTTGGTCATGCCCACGCCGTGTTCGGCGGAGATCGAGCCGTTGTATTTGGCGACGATGTCGAACACCCAGCGGGACACCTCGCCGCAGCGCTGGAAGAACTCTTCCTTGGCCAGGTCCGCGGGCTTGAGAATGTTCAGGTGCATGTTGCCGTCGCCGATGTGACCGAACCAGACAATCTCGAAATCCGGGTAGGCGTCCTGCACCACCTTGTCCACGTCCTCGACGAAGTCCGGCACCTTGGAAATGGTCACGGAGATATCGTTCTTGTAGGGCGTGTGCGGGGCGATGGATTCGGAGATCCGCTCGCGCAGCTGCCACAGTTGCTCCAGCTGGCCCAGGGACTGGCTCATCACGCCGTCCAGTACCCAGCCCTGTTCCACGCAGTGCTCGAAGATCTCCATGGCGCGCTCGCCCACCTGCTCGGAAAGTTGCTCGAACTCCAGCAGGCAGTAGAACGGGCAGTCGGTGTCGAAGGGCCGCGCCACGCCGTGCTCGAGCACATGGGCCATGGCCTTGTCGGAAAAGAACTCGAAGGCGGTCAGGTCGATGTCCTTCTGGAAGGCGTGCAGCACCTTCATCACCTCGCGGAAACCCGGCGCGCCCAGCACCAGGGCGGTCAGGTCCCGGGGCTGGCGGGCCAGCTTCACGGTGGCCTCCACCACGAAGCCCAGGGTGCCCTCGGAGCCGATGAACAGGTGCCGCAGGTCGTAGCCGGTGGCGTTCTTGATCAGCCCCTTGTTCAGGTCCAGCAGCTCGCCCCGGCCGGTGACCACCTTCAGGCCGGTGATCCAGTCCCGGGTCATGCCGTAGCGAATCACCTTGATGCCACCGGCGTTGGTGTTGATGTTGCCGCCGATCTGGCTGGAGCCGGCGGAGGCGAAATCCACCGGGTAGAACAGGCCCTGCTGCTCGGCGAACTCCTGGAGCTGCTGGGTGACCACCCCGGGTTGCACGGTAACGGCCCGGTCGTACTCGTTGAAGTCCAGCACCCGGTTCATGCGGTCGAAGGCCACCACCACCTCGCCGTTGGCCGCCACCGCCGCCGCCGACAGCCCGGTGCGTCCGCCCGAGGGCACCAGGTGCAGGCCATGCTCGTTGGCGATCTCCACGATCTGCTGGACCTCCTCGGCGGTTTCCGGCAGCACCACGGCGCTGGGCGCCGGCGCCCAGACCTTGGTCCAGTCGACCCCGTAGCGCTCGGCGCTGTCGGTGTCGGTGAGGCAGCGGGCTCCGAGCAGCTCGCTCAATTGGTCCAGGGCGGCATGGGCCAGGGCGGTCATAGGCAACTCCAGGCTTGTTCAAGTCAACTTGAGCACAACGACGGTCGGGATGGGTCTCATCCGGGGCGCGCTATGGTACCATACGCGCCCCTTTTACCCGCTACCGAGAGCACCCATGGCCAATACTTCTCTTGAGAAGGACAAGATCCGCATCCTCCTGCTCGAGGGCATCCACCAGAACGCGGTGGATAATCTGCATGCGCACGGCTACGACAACGTGGAGTTGCTGCCGACCGCGCTGACCGGCGATGACCTCAAGGAGGCCGTGAAGGACGCCCACTTCATCGGTATCCGCTCGCGTACCCAGCTTACCGAGGAGGTGTTCGCCGCCGCCGAGAAGCTGATCGGCGTGGGCTGCTTCTGTATCGGGACCAACCAGGTGGATCTGAAGGCCGCCCTCAAGCGCGGCATTCCGGTGTTCAACGCGCCCTACTCCAACACCCGCTCGGTGGCGGAGCTGGTGATCGCCCACACCGTGAACCTGATGCGCGGCATTCCCGAGAAGAACGCCGTGGCCCACCGGGGTGGCTGGCTCAAGTCCGCCAAGGACAGCTACGAGATCCGTGGCAAGAAGCTGGGCATCGTCGGCTACGGCAACATCGGCGCCCAGGTGTCGGTGCTCGCCGAGGCCATGGGCATGAAGGTGTACTTCTACGACGTGGTGCCCAAGCTGCCGATGGGCAACGCGGAACAGGTGGGCAGCCTCAACGACCTGCTCGGCCTGGCCGACGTGGTCAGCCTGCACGTGCCGGACACCGCCGCCACCCGCTGGATGATGAAGGAAGAGCAGATCCGGGCCATGAAGCCCAAGAGCTACCTGATCAACTACGCCCGCGGCAAGGTGGTGGACATCGACGCCCTGGCCGCCGCCCTCAAGGACGGCCATCTGCTGGGCGCCGCCATCGACGTGTTCCCGGAGGAGCCCAAGGGCAACAACGACGAGTTCGTCAGCCCGCTGCGCGAGTTCGACAACGTGGTGCTGACCCCGCACATCGGCGGTTCCACCCACGAGGCGCAGCAGAACATCGGCACCGAGGTGTCCGACAAGCTGGTGCGCTACTCCGACAACGGCGCCACCCTGGGCGCGGTGAACTTCCCGGAGGTGGCCCTGCCCGCCCACCCGGACATGCACCGGCTGCTGCACATCCACCGCAACATCCCGGGCATCCTTACCCAGATCAACACCATCTTCTCCGAGAACGGCATCAACATCTGTGGCCAGTACCTGCAGACCAACGAGGACATCGGCTACGTGGTGATCGACGTGAACAAGGAGTACAGCCAGCTGGCCCTGGACAAGCTGCGCACCATCGACGGCACCATTCGCACCCGCGTGCTGTTCTAGGAGTCGGCCTCGTCTCGACACAAAACCGGAGTCGGGCTACTTTGCCCACTCCGGTTTTTTTATGTCTGGATGTCGCCCGGGGGATAGAGGATGTTTCGCCCTTGATCTGGTTGTTCACTCGCAACACGCTGCTTTGCCTGCTGGGCGCGGCGCTGCTGTCCGGCTGCGCCACCCGCTCGCTGTTCCAGCCCTACCCGGACCAGGCGCGCCAGTGGAAAAGCGGCCTGGCCGCCGGGGCGCCGCCGCCCTCGGTGCTCGACAAGGGCGCCGCCGGCGCCGACGGCGTGCTCTATCTCCAGGAACTGGGCCGGGTGACGCAGCTGGACGGCGACACCGACTCCAGCCTGACCGCCTTCCGCCGCGCCTTCGACCACTACCGGGAAACCGACGAGGCGGCGCGGCTGCGCGCCACCGGCCTGGTCACCACCGCCGGCGCCCTGATGGTCAACGACAACGCCCGCCCCTACGTGGCGCCGGACTACGAACGCATCTACGCCCACGCCTACCAGGCCTTGAATTACTGGCGCGACAACGACGTCACCGGCGCCGCCGTGGAACTGCGCGCCGCCGCCGAGGAGCAGCGGGTGGCGGCCAACCGCCGCCAGCGGGAAATCGCCGAGGCGGAGCGGGAAGCGGACCAGCAGAGCATTGATCCCGGCCAGTTCGACGGTTATTTCGCCGGGCTCAACGCCGCCGCCGGCGAGGTCAAGGCGAGCTTCCAGAACGCCTGGACCTTCTATCTCTCCGCCCTGTTCTGGGAAGCCCACGGCGAGTACAACGACGCCCTGGTGGACTACAAGAAAGCCCTGGAAATCCATCCGGACGCGGACTGGATCAAGGAGGACGTGGCGCGGGTGTCCCGGGCCCTGGATGGCCGCTACCCCCGTGACCGGGGCCTGGTGGCGGTGCTCTACGAGCAGGGCTATGTGCCGCCGCGCCGGGAAGTCAGCCTGCCGATTCCCACTCCCCATGGCATTTTCGCGGTGGCCTTCCCCACTTACTCCGCCGGCGACAAGCCGCTGCCCCGGCCGCTCACGGTGCGCGCCGAGGACGGCCAGCAGGCCGCCACCGGCGTGCTCACCGACGTGGGCGGGCTGGCCGCCCGCCATCTGCGCGAACAGGTGCCCGGCATGCTGGTGCGCCAGACCCTGCGCGCCACCGGCAAGTACAATCTGCAGAAGAAGGCCAACGACGACTTCGGCCCGCTGGGCGCCTTTCTCACGCAGCTGTTCAATCTGGTCAGCGAGCGTGCCGATCTGCGCGGCTGGCTGAGCCTGCCGGCCTACGGTCAGGCCGCCCGTCTGATGTTGCCGCCCGGTGAGCACCGTCTCCAGTTGAGCACGCCCGGGGGCGGTGCTAGTTTGACGGTGCCCGTGGTGGAACGCGGACTCACCGTGATTCATGTGGTGGCGCTGCCCGACGGTCTTGTTACCCGCGTATTACCCGTTCAGGAGGGATCCCTATGAAAGCCATTCTTCACCCGCTGTGCGCCCTGTTGCTGGCGGCCTTCCTGGCCGGTTGCTCGGCGTCCAACCTGGCCCGCCCCGGCGACGAGGGCGAGGTGGCGCTGCACTCCAACAATTCCCTGCTGGCCAACCGCCTGGCGGTGGAAGCCCTGCGGGAAAAAACCGTGGGCGACCTGCTCTACGTGCAGGCCACCCTGGAAAACGGCTGGAAGTTTGAACTGGACTTCCAGTACAAGATCAAATGGTTCGACCGGGACGGCTTCGAGGTGGCGCCGGAATCCCAGCCCTGGCGGCAACTGGTGATGGCCGGTCGCAGCCAGAGCAACGTCCAGGCGGTGGCCCCCAACCCCAGCGCCGTGCGCTATGAAATCTGGGTGCGTGAATAAACGCCCCGCCCCATTGAATAAGGAGAAGGTAATGGTTCGCGTACTGTCCCTGGCGGCGCTGGCGATGGCGCTGCTGCTCACCGGCTGCGCCTCCAAGGTGGATTACGGCGATGCCCAGGCACGGGAAACCGTGACCACGGACTTCGGCTCCACCGACCTGCAGATGATCGCCGCCAAGATGGTGGACGACATGATGGTGTTCCCGCCGATCGTGGACATGACCCGCGAGCGGCGCCCGGTGCTGTTCGTCGACCGGGTCAAGAACAAGACCAGCGAGCACATCGACACCGAATCGATCACCGACACCATCCAGACCAAGCTGATCAATTCCGGCAAGTTCCGGTTCGTGGACATGTCCGTGGTGAACCGGGTCCGCGAACAGCTGGAATACCAGCAGGACTCCGGCATGGTGGATCAGGCCACCGCCGCCCAGATGGGCCGTCAGATCGGCGCCGAGTTCATGCTTTACGGCAATCTGTCGTCCATCGTGAAGCGCGACGACAGCACCAAGGACGTGTACTACAAGTTCACCCTGAAGCTGCTCAACATCCAGAGCGGCATCATCGAGTGGTCCGGCGAGAAGGAAATCCGCAAGACCCGCAAACGCAGTCTGTTCGGCCTGTAATCCAGACCGGCCGGCGCCAGGGAGGTACCCATGTTGAAACGGCTTTCCACACTGTTCCTGCTGCTGGCGCTGGTGGCGTCCGGCCTGGCCCGGGCCGCGGACACCGAGACGGTGACCGCCCGGGGCTACGGCGAGGACCCGGAGCAGGCGGTCACCAACGCCCTGGTGGCGGCGGTGCGCCAGGCCGGCGGCGTGACCCTGGCGGTGGACCCGTCGTTCCGGCGCCAGGTGAGCCAGTGGGTGATCCAGCGCCAGGGTGACGTGACCACCTGGACCGGCACCCGCACCTCGGTGGCCGAGCCCCAACTGCCCACCCTGGGCAGCCTGGAAAGCTACCGGGTCACCGGCGTGGCCCAGGAGGACAACGCCCTGTGGCGGGCCGACGTGGAGGCGGTGATCCTGCGCCATCGCGCCCCGGGGCCGGACCGGTCCCATCTGCCGGCCATCGTGGTGGCCCCCTTCACCAGCGACGACGACCGCTACACCCTGGGCGAAACCAGCCTGCCCGCCGCCGAGGTGCGCGCCCGCCTGCGCGCCAATCTGGTGGACGCCTTCACCCAGTCCGGCCGTTTCCGGGTGCTCGACCGCGCTCACCTGGCCGAGCGCGACGCGGAACGGGCGATCCTGCGCAACGGCAGCGCCGAGCCCTCGGAACTGCTGCGCCTGGGCAAGGCCAAGGGCGCCGACCTGCTGCTGGTGGGGCACATCGAGGCGTTCGACATTGGCGATCAGGAACGCGCCTTCTACGGCGCCAGCTTCCAGGGCTATGAGCCCTACGTGCGGGTGCGCTACCGGCTGATCGACGCCGCCGGCGGCGAGATCCTGGCCGCCGGCCTGTTCGACTGGCAGCAGTCCGAGGGCAGCGTCCGCCAGCTGGCGCGGCGGCAAAACCTGGATAACTGGCGCCACCCGGAACGGCTGGCGGACCTGGTCTACCCGCGCATCGCCCGGGATCTGGCCGGCGCCGCCACGGACACCCTCTATCCGGTGATCGTGCTCAAGGCGGACGGCGACCGGGTCTACCTGAGCCAGGGCCAGGGCCGCCTGGAGGCGGACACGGTGCTCAACGCCTACCGGCCGGTGGAAACCCTGGAAGACCCGCAAACCGGCCTGCCGATTCGCATGGAAAGCGATGCCCTGGCCAGCCTGCGCGTCACCGAGGTGCGCCCGGACTACGCCGTGGCGCGGATCACCCAGCGCCGCGAGGCGCTCCAGCCCGGTGACCGGGTGCGCCCGCCGGCCCCGGACGCGGACCCCGCCGAGGCGCCCGCCGGCCAGCCGGAAAGTCCCGGTTCTTCCGAGTTGCCGCTGAGCTGGGATTAGTGAGCGGTTACTTCAACCAGGCGCTGGTGCTACTGGCGGCGGCGGTTCTGCTGTTGCCGCTGTTCCAGCGCCTGGGCCTGGGCAGCATTCTTGGTTATCTGGCGGCGGGCATCCTGATCGGCCCCCTGGGCTTCGGCCTGATCCCGGACGCGGAGGCGGTGCTGCATTTCGCCGAGCTGGGCGTGGTGCTGATGCTGTTCCTGGTGGGCCTGGAGCTGGCGCCGGATCAACTCTGGGCCCAGCGCAAACGGCTGCTGGGCCTGGGCGTCAGCCAGATGCTGTTCAGCGGCGCCCTGCTCACCGCCTTCTTCCTGGCCTGGGGCCAGAGCGGCCCGGCGGCGGTGGCCATCGGCGCCACCCTGGCGTTGTCCTCCACCGCCTTCGCGGTGCAGATGCTGGTGGAAACCAACCAGCTGGGCACGCCCCAGGGCCGCAACGCCTTCTCCATTCTGCTGTTCCAGGACCTGGCGGTGATTCCGCTGCTGCTGTTGATGCCGGTGCTGGCCGGCGGCGGAGGCGGTGATGGAGAGCAGCCGCAACTGCTGATCGGCCTGGGCGCGCTGATCCTCATGTGGCTGGCCGGCCGCTACTTGCTCAACCCCTGGCTGGCCTGGCTGGCGCGGCTGCACAACCGGGAATTGATGACCGCCACGGCCCTGCTGCTGGTGCTGGGCGCCGCCGAATTGATGGAAACCCTGCACCTGTCCATGGGCCTGGGCGCGTTCGTGGCCGGCATGCTGCTGGCCAACTCACCGTTCCGGGAGCAGCTGGACGCGGACATTCAGCCCTTCAAGGGTTTGTTGCTGGGGCTGTTCTTCATCGCCATCGGCATGACCATGGACCTGAAGCTGCTGGTCAGCGCGCCGCTGCGCATCCTGGCCATGGGCGCGGCTCTGCTGGCGATCAAGACCCTGGTGCTGGTGGTGATCGCCCGGGCCATGAAGGTGGCCTGGCGGGATGCCCTGCGGTTCGGGCTGCTGCTCAGCCAGGGCGGTGAATTCGCCTTCGTGCTGTTCACCCAGGCCGGTGCCCTGAACCTGCTGTCCGTGGACATGATCGCCCGGCTCAACCTGGTGGTGGCCCTGTCCATGGCGGCCACGCCGTTGCTGCTGAAGCTGGTGGCGCGGCTGTGGCCGGCGCCGGGCCGGACCTCGCGCAGCGTCGACGACGAGCCGGCGCCCCATGGCCAGCCGCCGGTGATCGTGGCCGGTTTCGGCCGTTTCGGGCAGATCATCGGCCGGATTCTGGTGAGCCGGCGCATTCCCTTCACCGCGCTGGATTCCAATCCGGAGCACATCGACACGGTGCGGCGCTTCGGCAACCAGGTCTACTTCGGCGACGTGACGCGGCTGGATCTGCTGCACTCCGCCGGCCTGAACCACGCTCGGGTGATGGTGCTGGCCATCGACGATGTGCGGGCGTCCCTGCGCGCGGCGCGGCTGATTCGCGAGCACTTTCCCAACATTACCCTGATCGCCCGGGCCCGGGACCGCTACCACGCCTACTCGCTGATGGCGGAGGGCGTCGAGCACGTCATGCGCGAGACCCTGGATTCCAGCCTGCGCACCGCCCAGACCGCCCTGGTGCAGCTGGGCGTCCCGGAAAGCACCGCCATCGACGTGGTGCGCACCTTCCGCGACGTGGACGAGCGACTGCTGCGCGAGCAGTTCCAGCACCGCGACCAGCTCGACAAGCTGATCGAGATTTCCGCCCGCGGGCGCGAGGAGCTGGAATCCCTGCTCGCCGCCAGCGCCGACGGCAAGGGCAAGGACGAATGAAGGTGCCATCGCGACTGAAGCGGAACGCCGCCCGGTCGCTCCTACGCTGCTATCGACACGGTTGTAGGAGCAACTTCAGTCGCGATGCACCGGCGTTAGAGCCGGAGATTGTTCAGACCCCGACGGATCGAATTCTCCAGGGCCGGCTTCACCAATGCCCCGAGCAGCGGCACCTTGCCGCGAAAGACGATGGTGTACTGAAGCCGGGAACCACCGTCACCGTGCTCGGAAAACACCATTTCCCCGAAATGATCGCGCAAGGGGCTGCCCTTGGTGATGCGGTAGGCGATGCGCCGGTCCGGTTCGAATTCGGTGACGGTTTCCTCGAACGGTGGCGTCAGCGGCAAGGACAGCCGCCGCATGGAGCCGACGCCGTTGGCTTCCACGTCGCCGGCCTTCACCCGACGCACCTTGGCCGGAGCGAACAGGGCGGACAGGTTCTCGTGCTCACTGAGATGGTGGAACAGAGCGTCCACCGGAAACGGAAAGGTCTTGTCGATCTCGATGCGTTGCAGGCCCATGGGCTCCCCCGTTGACAGGCGAAACCCGGAGTCTGCCCGGCCACCGGCGCCCTGCCCAGGTTCCAACGGGCCAGACGCCGGTGCCGGTCGGTCAATCGGCGCCGGCGGGGGCCGGGGCGCGCACCTCGGCGTCGCCGATGGCGCGGGGGTCGGCGGCGGCGCTGACCCGGCCCGCCTTCCGGTCCCACAGAATCGCCTGCATGTTGCCGTACTCACGCTCCACGGACACCACGTCGTGGCCGCGCAGGCGCAGGCTCTTGGCTTCCGGGGTGTCCAGGAAGGCGGGCTCGGCCTGCACCCGGTCGGGCAGGAACTGATGGTGGAAACGCTGGCGCGTGACCCAGTCCTCCACCGGCTTGCCGGCGGCGGCCTCCATTACGCCGAGCATCACCATGGTGATGATGCGGCTGCCGCCGGGGGTGCCGAGGATCGCCACCCGGTCGTCGAATTCCACGAAGGTGGGCGTCATGGACGACAGCGGCCGCTTGCCCGGGGCGATGGCGTTGGCCTTGGAACCCACCAGCCCATAGGCGTTGGGGCTGCCCGGCTTGGAGGAGAAGTCGTCCATCTCGTTGTTGAGGATCACGCCGGTGTCCTTGGGCATGAAGCCGGAACCGAACGGCAGGTTGATGCTCAGGGTGGCGGCCACCCGGTTGCCGTCCGCGTCGAGCACCGACAGATGGGTAGTGTGGAAGCCCTCCTCGGTGGCCACCGGCTCGCCCAGCTCGCTGCTGGGGGTGGCGCGGTCCAGCTTGATGGAGGCCGCCCGCTGCTCGGCATAGGAATTGCTCAACAGGTTATCCACAGGCATTTGGACGAAATCCGGATCGCCCAGATAGCGGCCGCGATCCTGGTAGGCGCGCCGCCAGGCCTCCACGGTAAGATGAGGAAGTAAGTCCTCACTAATCTCGCCGCCATTGAATTGGCTGAGAATGTTCAACGCCTCCATCATGACGATGCCGCCGGCGGAAGGCGGCGGCGCGCTGATCACCCGGCCACCGCGGAAGTGCCCGACGATGGGATCGCGTTCCTTCACCCGATAGTTTTCCAGATCCTTTTTGGTCCAGATGCCGCCGGCCTCGCGGACCCCTTTCACCAGTTTGTCCGCCACCGGCCCCCGGTAGAAGCCGTCCCGGCCGTGTTCGGCGATGGCTTCCAGCACCCGGGCCAGATCCGGCTGCCGGATCACGGTGCCCACCGCCGGCAGGCGGCCGCCGTCCAGGAACACGGCGGCGGCGTGGGGATAGCGGTTGAGCACCTCGCGGCGGTAGCCGGCCAGGGCCCGGTAGTGGTCCTCCACCGGGAAGCCCTCCCGGGCCAGGCGGATCGCCGGCGCCAGGGTCTTCGAGAGCGGCAGCTCGCCGTAGTGCCCGGCCAGGTAATCAAAGGCGGCGGCCTGGCCGGGGATGCCGGCGGCCAGGGGGCCGTTGATGGCGCGGTCGCGCACCACCTTGCCGTCCTCGTCCTGGTACATGTCCTCGGTGGCCGCCGCCGGGGCGGTTTCCCGGGCGTCCACCATGGTCTGCTTGCCGTCGTCCTGGCGGTGCAGCAGCCAGAAACCGCCGCCGCCCATGCCCGCCGAATAGGGCTCCACCACCGCCAGGGCCGCGGCCACCGCCACCGCCGCGTCGAAGGCGTTGCCGCCCTGGTCGAGAATCTCGAAACCGGCCTCGGTGGCCAGCGGATGGGCACTGGCGATGGCCGCCCGGCCCGGCGTCGCGGCCTGGGCGACCGCGCACAACAACGTCAGAGCGAGAACCAACCCGCGCATCATGGTCTTTCTCCGTATCCGGCTGTTATCGGGCGATCGGGATCAACCGCCCCGCTGCTGTTTTTTCAGTTCCAGTGCCTCCACCACATGGGGCGGCACGAAATTGCGCACGTCGCCGTCCAGCAGGGCGATCTCGCGCACCAGGGAACTGGAAATAAAGGAAAGATGCTCCGCCGGCGTCAGAAACACGGTTTCCAGCTCCGGAGCCAGCTGTCGGTTCATGTTGGCCAGCTGGAATTCGTATTCGAAGTCGCTCACCGCGCGCAGGCCGCGCAGCAGGATGTTGGCGTTCTGTTCGCGACAAAAATGCGCCAGGAGCTTGGAGAAGCCCACCACTTCCACGTTGTTCAGGTGGCTGATGCTGTCCTCCACCAGCTTGACCCGCTCGTTCAGGGAAAACAGGGGGCCCTTCTTCTCGCTGGCGGCGATCGCCACCACCACCTCGTCGAACATGGACGAGGCCCGCTCGATCAGGTCCTTGTGGCCATTGGTGATGGGATCGAAGGTGCCCGGGTAGATCACACGGTTGGTCATGCTCGGCTCGCCTTTTTCGCTGCGGAAACGGTGTCCGGGCAGCGTCGATCGCGACCGCGCTATGTCCCCGGCACCCACAATGCCCGCAAGCATACCCCAAGCCACTGCCCAGGTGCAGGGTCCCCCCGGACCTGTTCCCGGTCAGGCGAGTCGGTCCGCCAGGGCGGTGGCGTTGCGGGCGCTGAGGCCATAGATGGTGAGCTGTGGATTGACCCCCAGGCTGGTGGGAAACACCGAGCCGTCGAACACGTAGAGGTTGTCCAGGTGATGGTAGCGGCCCTGGCTGTTCACCAGTCCGCGCTGCTCGTCGCCCAGCGGGCAGCCGCCCATCACGTGGGCGCTGCCCAGGGCCACTTCCAGGGGCTTGAAAGGCAGGGTTTCGAGGCCTTCCCGGGCCTCCGCCCAGGACCGGTAGAACGGCGCGCGAATATGCCCGGGCCGCACCGCCCGGGCGCCGGCGGCGAATTGCATTTCCACCTGGGTGAGCAGGCTGCGGCGGGCGCCGTCCAGCAGGTAGTCGTTGAGCGGATAGTCCAGCTGGGGCTCGCCGTTGTCGCGCAGGCTCACGGTGCCGCCGGGGCTGTCCTCGTGGAAGCCGTCGCGCAGCAGGGCGATGGAGGCGGCCAGGTTGGGCAGCTCGCGGATGTGGCGGCGGGCTTCCTCGCCGAAGCCGCCCATCAGGGCGGCGGTGAGGCCCGGGTGCAGGGGCATCATTTCCAGCTTGTAGCCGATCGGTCCGTCCACGCCGCCGGCGAAGGTGAACTGGTCGGAGTGCAGGGACTGGGGCGCGCCGTAGTAGGGCGCCATTTCCTCGTCGTAGCGGCCGAAGGCGAAGCTGGTGACGTGCAGGAAGGTGCGCTTGCCCACCCGGCCGTCCGGGTCCGGCACCTCCGAGCGTTGCAGCAGGGCCGGCGTCTGGATGCCGCCGCCGGCGGCGATCACGGTGGGCGCTTTGACGGTGATCACGGCGCCGGTGGGGCGTTTGTCGTGGTCCAGGGGACGCACTTCCACGGCGCTCACCCGGGTGCCGTCGTGGATCAGGCGCTGGGCGCGGGCGCCGTGAATCAGGGTGGCGCCGGCGTCCATGGCCGCCGGCAGGGTGGTGACCAGCATGGATTGCTTGGCGTTGGTGGGGCAGCCCATGCCGCAGTAACCGAGGTTCCAGCAGCCGCGCACGTTGCGCGGAATCACCGACCAGTCCCAGCCCAGTTTTTCGCAGCCGCGTTTGATCACGTCGTTGTTGGCGTTGGGTGGCATGGCCCAGGGTTCCACGCCCAGGCGTCGCTCCATTTGCTGAAAAAACGGGTCCAGGTCGGCGCGCCCGGTGCCGGCCACGCCGAAGCGCCGGTGCCAGTGGTTCAGGGTTTCCTCCGGGGTGCGGAAGCTGGAGGTCCAGTTGACCACGGTGGTGCCGCCCACGGTGCGCCCCTGCAGGATGGTGATGGCGCCGTCCTGGGTGGCGCGCAGGGTGCCCTCCTGGTAGAGGTGCCGGTAGGCGTCGCCTTCGTTCAGGTTGAAATCCCGGGAGCTGCGCAGCCGCCCGGCCTCGATAAGGATCACCTTGAGGCCGCGCCGGCTGAGGATCTCGGCGCTCACCGCGCCACCGGCGCCGGTGCCGATGATGGCCACGTCCGCCTCCAGGGTGCGGTCGTCGGTCTGGCGGGCGCCGTCAATGACGTCCCATTTGTCCCCGGCGTTCGCCCAGGGGTCGTCGATGTTCTCGATCTTGAGCTTGGAGAGGTCCTGCATGACCGGCTTCCTGTTGTTGTTATGGGGTCATTCCGGCCGGGCGGCCAGGTTCAGGGGCGGGCCCGGATAGCCGGTGCCGAGGCCCGCGTCCGGGGTCACGTACCAGGCCATCATCAGCGGTTGGGTGAGGCCCTTGAAGGCGAGCTGGGCGAAGCCGTTGTCGCTGCCGGACCATTCCGCCAGGGTGCGCTGGAGTTGCGCCTCGTCCTGGTCGGCGAAGTGCGCCCAGGTGCCGGTGACCCACCAGCGGGCGGCGCCCAGCTGCAGCAGGTCGAGAAGCTGGAACAGCTGCCCGCGGGCCCCTTCGGAGCCGCCGGCCAGCAATCGGTCGAAGGCCTTCAGAGCATCGTCGGGGCCGGCACCGGCCACGGCGTCCAGGCCGCCGGCGAGCAGCGGCGCCATCAGCGGGCGCAGCAGCTCCAGATCCCGTTCGCGCAGATGCTGGTAACCGGACGCCGGCCCGGGGTCGCCGCTGCAGCCGGTGAGCAGGGTGGCGCCGCCGGCACCCAGAGTCAGGGCGGTGGCGCCCCAGAACCCCAGCTTGAGGAAGCCGCGACGGCTGACGCCGTCCCGGGGGGAGGACGAATCCCGGTTCATGGCGCGCCCTCCTATTTGAGCATGAACTTGTAGATCAGCTTGTGCATGCCCCGGCCGTAGGGCGGCAGGATGTGCTTGGTGGCGTTCATCTTGCCCTTCTTGTACACGCCCTTGGCCTTGGAGAAGGTCAGGAAACCCTCCGGGCCGTGGTAGTGCCCCATGCCCGAGGGGCCGACGCCGCCGAATGGCATGTCGTCCACGCCCACCTGGGTGATGGTGTCGTTCAGACAGACGCCGCCGGAGTGGGTGTGGTGCAGGACGTGCTGGCCGTTGTCGGCGTTCCAGTCGAAGTAGTACAGCGCCAGCGGACGGGGCCGGTCGTTCACGTAGTCGATGGCGTCGTCCAGGGTCTTGTAGGGCACCACCAGCATCAACGGGCCGAAGATCTCGTCGCCGGCAATCTTCATGTCGTCGTTGACGTCGAGCACCAGGGTGTGGGGGATCTTGCGGCTGCCGGCCAGGTCCTCGTTGTCCGGGTTGATCTCGATGACGCGGGCGCCTTTCTCGCGGGCGTCGTCCAGATAACCGGTGAGGCGCTGGTACTGGCGGTCATTGATGATGCTGGTGAAGTCCGGGTTGTCGCGCAGGGTCGGGTAGAGCTGGGTGACCTGGGCCTTCCAGGCGTCCACGAACTCGTCCACCCGGTTCTCCGGGCAGAGGATGTAGTCCGGCGCCACGCAGGTCTGGCCGCTGTTCAGGCACTTGCCGAAGGCGATGCGCTCCACCGCGTCCTTCATCGGGAAGTCCTGGCCGATGATGCAGGGGCTCTTGCCGCCCAGCTCCAGGGTCACCGGGGTCAGGTTCTCGGCGGCGGCGCGCATGATGTGGCGGCCCACCGAGGTGGAGCCGGTGAACAGCAGATGATCGAAGGGCAGCGCGGAAAAGGCGGCGCCCACTTCCACCTCGCCGTTGACCACGGCCACGTGGTCCTCGTCGAAGGTCTTGCCGATCAGTTCTTCCAGCAGGGCGCCGGTGCGCGGCGTGGACTCGCTCATCTTGATCATCACCCGGTTGCCGGCGGCCAGCGCCGCCAGCAGCGGGCCGATGGCCAGGTACAGCGGGTAGTTCCAGGGCACGATAATGCCCACCACGCCCAGGGGCTGGTATTCCACCCACACTTTGCCGGGCCACTGGGCGGCGCCCACCTTGCGCTTGGAGGGTTTCATCCACTTGCGCAGATGCTTGGCGTGGTACTTGATGCCTTCCACGCTGGTGAGCATTTCCGCCAGCTTGGTTTCGTCGGCGGCGCGGTTGCCGAAGTCCGCGTTGAGCGCCTCGATCCAGGCGTCCATGTTGTCCAGCAGCATGGGCTTGAGTTGCTGGATGAAGGCCGCGCGCTGATCGGCGTCGGGATAAGGGTGGTGGCGGAAGGCGGCTTTCTGCGCCTCGAAGATCCGCTTCATGCGGTCGATTTGTGCCTGGCCAGTTTGGAATTCTTTGATTTCGGCGACCATAATGCGTCTCCCTGGACGGTGATGGACCTGGATTGATTTTTAGAGTAATTACTCTAGAGGTCAACATGGTGTTTCCGAAATCCGGTCCGCCGCCCCGCTCCATGCCCCTGATTGGCCCGTTATGACCGACACGAAAACCCGTATCCTGGATACCGCCCTGGCCCTGTTCAACCGGTTCGGGGAGCGCAACGTCACCACCAACCACATCGCCGGGGAGCTGGGCATCAGCCCGGGCAATCTCTACTACCATTACCGCAACAAGGCGGCCATCGTGTCCGCCCTGTTCGACCGCTATCAGGCGCACCTGCTGACCTTGCTCACGGTGCCGGCGGGGCCGCTCACCTGGGAAGACAAGATGCGCTATTTCGAGGGCATCCTGGAATCCATGTGGGAAGGGCGTTTCCTGCACCGCGACCTGGCCCATTTCCTCCATCAGGATCCGGCCCTGCGCGAGCGCTACAAGCGGTTCGTGGAGGACAGCCTGGCGCGCGGGCTGGAGATTTATCGCCGCCTGCGCGACAGCGGCCTGATCGAGGCCAGCGACGAGGAACTGCGGGCGTTGCTGGTCAATACCTGGGTGCTGGCGGCGTCCTGGTCCGGCTTTACCCATGGCCTGAATCCGGACATCGCCGACGATGAAACCCTGGATCGCCGTCTGCTGCGCCAGGGCATCTATCAGATCATCTGTCTGGAGGCGCCGTTTCTGCGCGGCGAGGCCCTGCGCCACCTGGACGCCATGAAACGGGAATACCGCATCGACGAGAACGCCCTGGACCGCCTGTTCGGGGCCGACGGGCTGGTGCACCCGGAGTGAGCGCCGTGGGCGAAAGCGGACCGGATTCGCCGGTATGGGTGCTGCGTTCGCTGTTCGCCTGGCTGGCGCTGGTGGCCGGCGTGATGCTGCCGCTGCCCGGCGCCGACGCGGTGGCGGCGCTGGCGGTGACCACCGCCATGCTGCTGGGCTGGCGGGACCTGCGGCCGGTGGCGCGCATGCTGCTGGTACTGATGCTGCTGGCGGCCCTGGCCGCCGCGGTGCTGGAGCCCCAGGCCCTGCGCGAGGGGGTGCGCAACATGGCGATCCTCACCGCGCTGATCATCTCGGTGATCCTGCTGTCGGCGGTGCTGAGCCGCTCGCGTGATCTGGCCAGCCTGTCCTCCAGTTTGTTCGCGGGCCGCTCCCTGACCCGCTACTACAGCCTCACGTTCGGCACCGCCTTTCTGTCGATCCCGCTCAACTTCGGCGCCGTGGGCGTGGTCGCCGCCCTGGTCGCCGATCGCATCAACGGGCGGGGCCATTCGGCGGGCACCCGCAACGCCGCCCGCGCCACCCTGCGCGGCTTCGCGGCGGCGCCGCTGTGCTCGCCGCTGTCCATCTCGGTGGCGGTGGTGCTGACTTTTCTGCCCGGTCTGGAAGGTTGGCAGCTGATCGGCATGGGTCTGCCGGTGGCGGTGCTGTTCCTGCTTGCCGGGGCGCTGTTCCGGGAACCGGAAAGCGACGAGTCCGAGGTGTTGGAAGCGCGCACCGCCGGGGTCGGGCCCTGGTTGCGGTTCACCGGGCTGATCGGAGTGATCTGCGCCGGCACCCTGGCGTTGAGCGCCGGCGCTGGCTTGAGTTACCCCCGAGCGGTGACCCTGAGCTGTCTGTCGGTGGTGGGGCTGGGCCTGGCCTGGGGGGCCTGGCGCGGCGAACGGCCCGCCCCACCGTCGCTGGCGCCGGCCTCCAACGAGCTGGTCATCGTCGGCGCTTCCGCGTTCCTCGGCGCCCTGGTCAGCGCCCTGGCGGAGCATCATCTCGGCGCCGGCCTCGCCCTGCCCGGCTGGGGCTACCCGCTGGCGGCCCTGCTGGTGCCCTGGGTGTTCTACGCCGCCGGCATGATGGGCTTCAATCCGATTCTCACCGGTACCCTGGTGGGCGCCCTGCTCGGCCCGATCTGGCCGTCGTCGGCGATTCAGGCGCTGGGCCTGTCCATGGTGTGCGGCTGGGCGATGACCGGGGTGGGCACGCCCTACGCCGCCAATGTGCTGCTGCTGGAGCGGTTCACCGGCTACCCGGCGTGGCGCACCGCGGTGCTCTGGAACCGGGTACTGGCGATCACGGTGATGATGGCCGGCGGCCTGCTGGCGGCGCTGCTTACCCTGCTGCTGACGTGAGCGGCACCCCGGCGAAGCCGGCGGCGAAAGCGGCCAGCCGCTTCTCCAGCCAGTAGTCCGGGTGCGCCGGCGTGCCGGCCACGAATCCCACATGGCCGCCCTGGCCGCTCAGCTCCAGGGTCACGCCGGGGCCCAGGTCGCCCTGGCCGGGCAGAATCGACGGCGTCATGAAGGGGTCGTCCTCGGCCTGGATCATCAGCGTGGGGGTGCGGATCGCCGGCAGACGCGGGCCGGCGGAGCATTCCGCGTAGTAGTGGGCGGCGTCGCGGAAGCCATACAGGGGCGCGATCACCTGGCCGTCGAATTGCCAGAATGAACGAATGCCGTTCAGATTCAGCGCCGCCAGCCGGCGGGCCTGGTCCGGGGCCACGGTTTCCAGGTGACGTTGCTGGCGGCGCAGTCCGGCGAGCAGCTCGCCGATCAGGTGGCGCCGGTAGATCCGCGACAGGCCCTGGTCCATGCGGTCCGCGCAGGTGGCCAGGCCGAGCGGCGAGCAGACCGCCACGGCGGCGCTGAGGGCGCCACTGTCCGCCCGCGCCAGCCAGTTAAGCAGACGGCTGCCGCCCAGGGACACGCCCATGGCCACCAGCGGCCCGCGGGAATCGGCGGCGCGCAGGTGGCGGAACACCGCGTCCAGGTCGTCGATCTCGCCGGCGTGGTAGGACAGCGCCGTGTCGTTGGGCGCCGCCGCGCCCCGGGAATTGATCGCCACCGAGGCGATGCCTGCCGCCGCCAGCCGCGCCTGGGTGCCGCGCACATAATGGGAATCGCTGCTGCCGGACAGGCCATGCAGCAGCGCCACGCGCAGGGCGCCGGGGGCCGGCGCCGGGCCGGCCCAGTCCAGCAGCAGGTGGTCCCCGTCCGCCAGGGGCAGGGTTTCGCGCCGTCGGGGCAATTCATCGGCGTGCCGCCACAGCGGCCCCCACAGCGTCTGCAAATGCGGCGAACGCAGCCACCAAGGCGCGCGGAACGGCGCCTCCACGATTTCGGCCATCGACGGCTCTCCCCCGGAGCATGGAATCCAGGCCGGCTATGGTAGCCTTTAGCGCCGACATCGTCCGCCCCGGAACAGAGGAATCCCATGAGCCGCCGTTTCTTCGACGATCAGCCGTTCACCCAGGACCAGCCCGTGGCGCTGGGGGTCGGCCCCAGCCATCACATCGCCAAGGTGCTGCGCATGAACCCGGGGGATGAGCTGACCCTGTTCAACGGCCAGGGCGGTGAGTGGTCGGCGGTGCTGGAGAGCGTCGGCAAGAAAAGCGTGACCGCCCGGCCGCTGGCCTTCCACGAACGGGACCGAACCGCCCCCGTGCCGGTGACCCTGGGCCTGCCGCTGATCAAGGGCGACCGCATGGACTATGCCCTGCAAAAAGCCACCGAGCTGGGGGTGGCGGCGATCCGGGTGCTGGACACCGAGCGCACCGAGGTGCGACTCAAGGGCGAGCGGGCGGTGAAGAAAGCCGACCACTGGTGGCAGGTGGTGATCAGCGCCTGCGAGCAATGCGGTCTGAACCGGCCGCCGGCGCTGGACGGGCCGCTGCCCTTGAAGGACTTTCTCGCCGACGCCGGCGGCCTGGCTCTGATCGCCCATCCCGGGGAAGCGCCCCTGGGCGCCGCCGCCCTCCGCGATGCCACGGCGGTGACGCTGCTGACCGGGCCGGAAGGGGGCTTTTCCGACCCCGAGCTGGCCGCCGCCCGGGCCGCGGGTTTCCTGCCCTTTGCGTTGGGCGAGCGGGTTCTGCGCGCGGAAACCGCGCCCGTGGCTCTGTTGGCGTCTCTGTGGGCGGGACGGTTGTTGCTCTGAGTGCTTGTTGCTGGTGCGCATCGCGCGCCATCTTGAGACCGCCCCACCTACCCATCGATAGGTAGATAATCCTATCCTGTTTGTATAACCGCTTGGCCCATCAGGGCTTTTCCCCGGTGGCACGTTTTTTGATCCCTTCTCCGGCGCGCGCACTTGGTCGCGTTTTTCTTAATGCTGGAGAAATTCCAATGTTGAATGCGAAAGTTTGGCTTGCCCCGGCGCTGTTGGGGGTGATGCTGGCGGGCTGTGGGGGCTCCGACAGTGACGACGACGACAGCACCGGAGACCCGGTCGGCGAGGCCGAATCCTTTAACTATGTGGAAGGCACCATCGCCCAGGCCCGCGCGGCCCTGCAGGCCGGTGACCTGACCTGCGAGGACATGGTCCAGGGCTACCTGGACCGGATCGAGGCGTACGACCGCCAGGGCCCGAGCCTGCAGAGCGTGATCGCGGTGAACCCCAGCGCCCTGGACGAGGCGCGGGATCTGGACAGCCGCTACGCGGCGGAGGGTTTCCAGGGGCCGCTGCATTGCGTCACGGTGCTGCTCA
Source organism: Alloalcanivorax profundimaris (assembly GCF_015265435.1). Taxonomy (GTDB): domain Bacteria; phylum Pseudomonadota; class Gammaproteobacteria; order Pseudomonadales; family Alcanivoracaceae; genus Alloalcanivorax; species Alloalcanivorax profundimaris. Next base: position 379,596 of record NZ_JABJWH010000036.1, read on the forward strand.
AGGACAACTTCGATACCGTCGACATGCCCACCACCGCCGGTGGCCTGGCGCTGGAAACCAGCCAGCCGCCGGATGATGCCTTCAGTGTTGCCCGACTGCGCGACGCCGGCGCCATCATCATCGGCAAGGCCAACCTGGACGAGTACGCGTTCGGGTTCCGCGGCAGCAGCTCCGTGGGCGGCCAGGCGCGCAACGCCTATGATCCCACCAAGGGCCCGGGCGGTTCCTCGTCCGGCACCGGTTCTTCCATCGCCGCCAGTTTCGCCATGGTCGGCACCGGCTCCGACACCGGCGGCTCGATCCGCGTGCCGTCCAGCCTGCACGGCCTGGTGGGTATCCGCCCGAGTCTGCGGCTGATCAGCCAGGACGGCATCGTGCCGCTGGCGCACTGGCAGGATACCGGCGGCCCCATGTGCCGTACCGTGGAGGACTGCGCCCTGACCCTGAGCGCCATGGTCGGCTACGACCCGGGGGCGTTTTCCGGCCAGCGCTTCCGCTTCGATCACGACGCGGATCTGATGACCAGCCCGTTCGAGTACCAGCTCGCCACCCTGGCGCCGTCCAGCTACACCAAGTACCTGGACGGCGACGCCCTGAGCGGCGCGCGCATTGGCGTGGTGCGGGATCTGTTCGGTGACGGCCAGGGCGAGAACGCGGAGGTGCAGCGGGTCATCGAGGCGGCCCTGGAGCGCATGCGCGCCGCCGGCGCCACCGTGGAGGACGTGACCATCCCCGATCTGTCCACCATTCTCAGTGACTATCGCAGCGTGTCCCGCTATGAGTTCAAAACCAACCTCACCGAGTACCTGGCGTCCTGGCCGTCCACCACCGACGGTCACCCGCGCTCCTTCGAGGAGGTCTATCAGAGCGGTGGCTACGAGAGCCGCAACGCCGGCACCTTCGCCTTCTACGACAGCGCCGGCACGGACCTGGAAAACAACGCGGACTATCTGAAGAACATCAACGAGCGTCCCGACTATGTGCGCCAGCGTTTCCTGGCCGCCCTGGAGAACATCGACGCCAGTGGCCGCCCCGCCGGTGAACCCTTTGACGTGCTGCTGTACCCGTCGGTGCTGAGTCTGGCCCCGGATGTGGGCGGTTCGCCGAGCGCCGGCAGCAACAACCGGCTCAGCCCGTTCTCCGGCTTCCCGGCGCTGACCATGCCGGCGGGCATGGCGGACACCGACCCGGCGCTGCCGGTGGGCATGGAAATGCTCGCCCGGGAATTCGACGAGGGCACCCTGATCAAGCTGGCCTACGCCTATCAGGAGCTGGCGGAACCCCGCCAGGCGCCCACCTTCACGCCGGAACTCGAGGAACAACCGGCGCCGGTGGCGCTGATCGACTGATCCCGTCGGTGGATCGTTTTGGGGCGGTGTCGGCGTTCAGCCGGCGCCGCCCTGTTTTTCCAGCATGTCGGCCTGGAGGATCTCGATCCAGTAGCCGTCCGGGTCCTTGATGAAGGCCAGGCCCTTCATGCGGCCATCGTCCGGTTTTTTCACGAATTCCACGTCCAGTTTTTCGAACCGCTCGGCGGCGGCGTAGACGTCCGGCACGGTGATGCCGATGTGGCCGAAGCCCTGGGGTTCGTCATTGCCGTTGTGATAACGGAAAGCCGGGTCGTTCTCGGTGCCCCAGTTGTGGGTCAGCTCCAGCATCGCCTCGCGGCTGAAGGTATAGGTAAGACGCTTGGCGTCGTCACCGGGCACCTCGGTGGCTTCGGTGTCGTTGAGATAGGTGAGGAAGTAGAGCGTGAATTCCGCTTCCGGAAAATCGAGCTTGCGGATCAGCCGCATGCCCAGCACCCGGGTGTAGAAATCCAGGCTGGCCGCCGGATCCTTGATGCGCAACATGGTCTGGTTGAACAGGTAGGACTGGGTCTCGCGGTCCGGCTTGTCGCACAGGCCGGGCGCGGTTTCGAAATGGCGGGGCATGATCGAGGTCCTGTCAGCGCTAGGGGAACCGAAAGAATGGCACCCCGGGCGCTGATTTCAAGGTCCGCCCACTCAAGGCTGGGTAGCGTCGATCTTCTTGAGCACTTTCTGCAGGCCGGCCACGGTGCCGCCCACGTCGCTGAGGTTGGACGGCAGCAGCAGGGTGGTGGATTCCTTGGCCAGTTTCTCGAAGGCCGAAACATACTGTTCGGCGATGCGCAGGCTCACCGCTTCCTCGCCGCCTTCCGCCTTCACCGCGCCGGCCACGTGGCGCAGGCCCTCGGCGGTGGCGTTGGCGATCAGCTGGATCTGCTCGGCGCGGCCCTGGGCCTCGTTGATCTGCTTGAGCTTTTCACCCTCGGAGATATTGATCATCTCCTGCTTCTCGCCCTCGGACCGGTTGATCGCCGCCTGACGGTCCCCTTCGGAGCGGTTGATGGCGGCCTGGCGGTCGCCTTCGGATTCCGCCACCACGGCGCGGCGTTCCCGTTCGGCGCGCACCTGTTTCTCCATGGCGTCCTTGATCGAGGCCGGCAGGTTGATGTCCGCCACCTCGTAGCGCAGCACCTTCACGCCCCAGGGCTGGGCCGCCTCGTCCACGGCGCGCACCACTTCCATGTTGATCTCGGCGCGTTCCTCGAAGGTCTTGTCCAGGTCGATCTTGCCGATCACCGAACGCAGGGTGGTCTGGGCCAGTTGCTGGGCGGCCAGCACATAGTCGTCGACGCCGTAGCTGGCGGCCTTGGCGTCGATCACCTGCAGGTACATGACGCCGTCGATGGAGACCTCGATGTTGTCCTTGGTGATGCAGCTCTGGCGCGGCACGTCGCGGACGATTTCCTTGAGCGAGTGCTTGTAGGCGACCCGGTCGATGAACGGCACCAGCACGTGCATGCCGGCTTCCAGGGAGGTGCGGTACTTGCCCAGCCGCTCCACCACGAACACCTGCCGCTGGGGCACGATGCGCACGGTCATGAACAGCAGAATGATCACGCCCAGGGCGAGCAGAGCGGGAATGATGAGTCCCATCATGATATCGGTTCCTTAGAAAGTCAGTCCTCGGAGGACCAGGGGGCCACGGTCAGCCACAAACCCTCGTGGCGAAGAATGCGCACCATCTGGCCGTCGTTCAGGGGGTGGGAGGATTGCGCCTGCCACAGGGCGCCGCGATAGCGCACCGTGCCGACGCCGTTCTCGAAGCCACCCTGCACGGTGGCCCGGGCGCCCACCAGGCCGGCGCTGTCCTCGCTGGTGGCGCCCTGGGTCTCGCGGCCGAACAGCCGCTCGCGCAGGTAACGGCGCGCCACCACCAGCAGCACCAGGCTGAGCACCGCGAACAGGGTGGTCTCCCAGACCAGGCTGTCGATCAGACCCAGCCAGACCAGCGTTCCCACCAGCAACGCGGCCAGGCCGAGAAAAATGGTCACCAGGCCGGAAATGGCGAACTCCGCGATCACCAATACCAACCCCAGAATGATCCAGTAACTGTACTCCGGCATGCGCCCCTCCCTCCTGGTGGCGATAGGTTATCACCGTGGCCGGTTGCGGTCCGTGCCACGGTTCATGGTCGGCGATTTCAGTGCTCGTGGCCGCCGGGCCCGTGGGCATGGCCGTGGGCTTTTTCCTCGTCGCTGGCGTCGCGCACCTCCATGACCCGCATTTCGAAGCGCAGGCGCAGACCGGCGAGCGGGTGGTTGGCGTCCACGTCCACGGTTTTCAGGCCCACCTTGAGCACCGTGACCCGGCGCGGGCCCTGCTCGGTGCGCACCTCCACCACCTTGCCCGGGCGCAGTTTGCCGGCGTGCTTGAGGTACTTGGCGGACAACCGCTGGCGCAGGGACTCGTCGCGGTGCCCGTAGGCCCGCTCCGGTGGCAGCGTCACGCTCACCGCGTCGCCGGCGTCCTTGCCGTCCAGGGCATCCTCCAGGCCACGCAGGATATTGCCATGGCCATGCAGGTAGGAAAGCGGTTGGTCCGCCGGGCTGTGTTCCAGCTCCAGGTCGTGGTCGGCGTCGAACAGGGTGTAATGCAGGCTGACCACCTTGTCTTTCTCGATCGGCATAATGTCTTTCTCCACGGGGAGCGGTGATTCTGCTTCGCCGGCGCGGGGCTGGCAAGGTGGCGCCGACGCGGGCATGCTGCGCCATGTCATGAATATCGGGAGGCGCCCATGTCCGGGTCCAGGAAGGTGGTGATCGCGGCGATGGCCGGCAACATGCTGATCGCCGTCACCAAGTTCGTCGCGGCGGTGATCACCGGCAGTTCCGCCATGCTCTCCGAAGGCATCCACTCACTGGTGGACACCGGCAACGGCGCGTTGTTGCTGCACGGCATGAAGCGGGCGAAAACGCCGGCCAACGAGCGGTTCCCCTTCGGCCACGGCAAGGAGGTGTATTTCTGGGCGTTCGCCGTGGCGATCCTGATTTTCGCCCTGGGCGCCGGCATTTCCCTCTACGAAGGCGTGGTGCACCTGATGCGCCCGGAGCCGATCAGCAATCCGATCATCAACTACGTGGTATTGGGGCTGGCCATGGTGTTCGAAGGCACCGCCTGGAGCATCGCCCTGAAGGAGTTTCGCCGCACCAAGGGCGACCGGAGCTACGTGGAGGCGATCAGCCGGGGCAAGGACCCGACCACCTTCGTGGTGCTGTTCGAGGATTCCGCCGCCATGCTGGGCCTGGTGGTGGCGCTGCTGGGCGTGCTGCTCAGCCAGCTCACCGGCGCGCTCTGGTTCGACGGCCTGGCGTCGATCCTGATCGGCCTGATCCTGGCCGGCACCGCCTGCTGGCTGGCCTACGAGACCAAGGGCCTGCTGATCGGCGAGGCGGCCAACCCCCGGGTGGTGGCCGGCATTCGCCGGGCGGCGCTGTCCATGCCCAGCGTGGACGCGGTCAACGAAGTGCTGACCATGCACATGGGCCCGGATTTCATTCTGGTCAACATCAGCGTCACCTTCTCGCCGTCCCTGGGCACGCGCCGCCTGGAAACCGTCATCGCCGAACTGGACCGCACCCTGAAAGCCCAGGACCCGCGCATCAAGCGGGTGTTCGTGGAGGCGGAATCGCCGGCGTCCTGAGCCGCCGGGTCACCGTGAGCGGCGGCCCGGCAGCATGCGCTTGAGGGTGGCGTCCCGGTCCACCCAGTGATGCCAGAGGGCGCCGGCCACGTGCAGCACGATCAGCGCCAGCAGGGCGTTCCAGAGCCATTCCTTGTGCAGGTCTTCCAGGCGCTCGGCCAGGGCCGTGTTGGCGGGCAGCCAGGCCGGGATCGCCAGGCCGGCGGGCAGCGGCGTGCTCTTGCCGTCCAGCTGGCGCATCAGCAGGCCGGTGACCGGCATCGCCAGCACCGCCATATACAGCAGGCCATGCACCGCCGTGGCCAGCCGTTGTTGCAGGCGGCCGCCCAGGGGCGCCGGCGGGCGGTGGCTGGCCCGCCACACCAGGCGGATGACCATCACCGCCAGGGCCGAGGCGCCCAGGGTGAAGTGGGCGATGATCCAGTAATCCCGCCAGGGGTTGCCCCGGGGTACCTGCTCGTGCAGCTCCACGCTGGCCCAGACCGCCAGCAGTAGAAAGGCGATCAGCCAGTGCAGCGTCTTGGCCGTGCTGGTCCAGGTATTCGTTGTGTCCATGGTTCCCCGCTCCCGTTGTTGGTTCCCGGCCAGTATCGCCGGCCAGGCTTAACGGAAGCTGAGCGGGATCAGGGGCGCGGGGGATTTTTCGGCGCCAGGCCCAGGGCCTCGCGGCTTTCGCCGCGCGCCGCCCGGCGCAGCAGGGACAGGGAGTGGCGGTACCAGGTACGGCGGCCGCCGGGTTCCCATTTGAACCGCTTGTAGGTCCACTGGTACTGCGGCAGGTTGCGGCGGATGCAGGTTTCCAGGGAGCGGTTGAGGGTGGTGAGCACGCAGGTTTCGCCCTCGGCGTTTTCCAGTTCCGTGGCCGGTTCGAAGTGCACGCGCACGTCGCGTACGCCGCCTTCCCCCCGGTAGCAGGAGACGATGAAGATGCGCGGTCGGTAGCGGCGCACCAGCTTGTCCACCAGGGCCGGGGTGGGCACCGGGTGGCCGAAGAAGGGAATGAAGGGATTGCTGCGGTTGCCCGGGTTGTGGTCCGCCAGCAGCGCTAGGGTGCCGTTGCCGCGCAGGGTGGCCAGGCCTTCCTTGACGCCCTGGCTGTTGGTGGGCACCAGCCGGCAGCCGGTGCGCTCGCGGGCTTTCTTGACCAGGGCGTCCACCAGGGTGGCCGGGTGCGGCTGGTACATCACCGTGGTGTTGCCCTGGCGGCCCAGATACAGGTTGATGGTTTCCCAGCTGCCCTGGTGCAGGGACAGCAGCAGCACCGGCCGTTCCTCGGCGCAGGCATCCAGATAGGCCCGTTCGCCGTGAATTTCGGTGATCCGCGCCAGGGTCTGCTCCACCGGGCGTTGCCAGACATGGGCGAACTCGCAAAACGAGCGGCCCAGTTCCCGCAGGCTCTGGCGACCGATGCGGCGCGCCTCCGGCAGGCTCAGCGTCGGCTGGGTGGCGAGCAGATTGATCAGCACGGTGCGGTACGCGCTGGCGTAGCGCAGCGGCACCCGCGTGATCAGGTCGCCCAGCAAGGCGCCCAGCCCGGCCGCGATGGGCAGCGGCAGCCAGGCGACGAAACGCATCAGCCAGCGTAGCCGTTGTCCGCGCGTATGGGCGCTCATCCGGTGGCGTCCTCCAGTTCCCCGTCGTGGAGCGCCAGGGTATCGCCGTGGCCGGGTACGCGAAAAGCCTTGTCGGCCACGCCGTGGCGCCGGCGGGCCTCGGCCAGGGCCCGGGGCGGCTCGTCCAGGGGCTCGTCGGTGAGCACGAAGGTGCCCCAGTGCATGGCCAGGGAGCGGTGCGCCTGCAGATCCCGGTGGATGCGCACGGCCTCGTCCGGATTGATGTGCACCGGCGACATGAACCAGCGCGGCTGGTAGGCGCCGATCGGCAGCAGGGCCACGTCCACCGGGCCGAGCACCTGGCGGATTTCCTGGAACACCGGCGCATAGCCGGTATCCCCGGCGAAGAACAAACGGAAATCGGGCCAGTCCAGGCGCCAGCCGCACCACAGGGTGCGGTTGCGGTCACCGGCCGCCCGGCCGCTGAAATGCTGGGCCGGCACACAGAAGGCGTGGAACGCCGGGTCCCGGTGGTGCTGCCACCAGCCCAGCTCCACCACCTGTTTGATGCCCCGGCGGCGCAGCCAGGCGCCCACGCCGGTGGGCGCGAACCAGCGCAGCCGGTCGCCGAAGCGCCGGTTCAGGGCGCGTACCGAGTCCCGGTCCAGGTGATCGTAATGGTTGTGGGACACCAGCACGGCGTGGATTTCGGGCAGTTCGTCGATGCTCAGGGCCGGCGGCACGGTGCGTTTGGGGCCGGCGAAGGACAGCGGCGAGCAGCGCTCCGAGAACACCGGGTCGGTGAGCAGGTTCCAGCCCTGGTACTGCACCAGGTAGGTGGCGTGGCCGATCCAGGTGAAGCGCGGCGCGTCCGCCGGCGCCCGCAGCAGCGCCGGGTCCGGACGGCGTACCGGGAAGTCGAGCCGGGCCGGGAAGCGGCCTCGGGTTTGCCGCTGCCAGCGCAGGAATTCGCGCAGGCCGTGGTGGGGGGTGGGGTGGCGGTTGAGGAAGCGCCGCCCGTCGTGGAGGCGCTCCGCCGCCAGTCGTTCCAGGCGGGCCCAGTCGATCATGAACGCAGGCCGGCCACCGCCCGTTCCACCGCGTCCAGGTCCGGAATCACCGCCAGATCGCCGCCCACCTGGACGTACATGGATTCCGCCGGCCCGGTGTCGCCGGGTTCTTCCACCGGGTCGCCCTTGTCGACGCGCAGCAGGCGCGGAATGCCCTGCACCACCACGGCGTAGAAACGGGCGTGGCCGGCCACGGTGTTGATCACCGCGATGCGCGCCTCCGCGCCGATGGCCACCTGGCCGGATTCATTGAGCTTCTCGAAGGACACCAGCGGCAGTTCCTGCTCGCGCCAGTTGAGCCAGCCGAGCAGCCATTCCGGGCCGTGGCCGGGGCGGTCGGGCTGGCGCAGGGGAATCACCTCCGCCACCACGATGTTGGGGATCAACCAGGGGCGCCCCTTCATGGGAATCAGCAAGCTCGGAATGTCGTCGGGAATCTGCGCGTCGGACATGGTGACTCTTATCCTCGGTTTTTGTCGGGCCGGTCAGGCGGCGGGGCCGGCCGCCACCTGCCGGCGCACCCGGTCCACCAGCTGCCGGGCCAGTTGTTCCGGCGTGCCGTTGAAGGCCACGCAGCCGGTTTCGCGCACCGCGTCCGGCTGGCTGCTCACCGCGCAGCTGTCGGCGGTTTGCGCCCACACCTGGGTGCCGCCGGCGGCCAGCCGGGGCGCGGCGATGGCGCCGTCGTTGCCCATCCCGGAGAACAGGATGGCGCCATCGCAGTGGCCGAAGCCGTCGGCCACATTATGCAGCACCTGGTCGATGCACGGGGCATAGGGGCCTTCCCAGCCCTGGCCACTGCGGCGCACGGTGCCGTCGGCGGTGAACTCGATGCTCTGATCCACCGGCGCCACCAGCAGGTGGCCGTGGGCCAGCCGGCTGCCGTCGCCGGCCACCCGGCAGCTCACCTGGCTGTCGCGGCACAGCACCTGGCAGAGTGTATCGAGAAAGCCGCCGTCGATGTGTTGCGCGAGTATGAACGCCACCGGCAGATGGGGCGGCAGGCAGTCGAGAAACTGTTTCACCGCCGCCGGGCCGCCCAGGCTGGCCCCCAATACCCAGACCCGCGCGGCGTCGGTCCGTTCCCCGTCGGGCAGCGCCTGGAACTCCCGGGGCTCGGGAATCGGCGCCGGCGCCGGTGCCCGGGGCAGGGTTTCCAGGCGCTCCTCCACGGCCGGGGCGCCGATGTAATCCACCAGTTTGGTGACCAGGCGGCGCTCCCAGCGCGGGTAATGCTCGGCGGTGCGCGCCGGGGCCTGGCCGTCGCAGAACAGCAGCGGCGCGGCGGCGCGCTCCAGCAGGTGGTCCAGGAACGGCTGCCAGCGGTCCTCCCGGGACAGGTCCACCACCCACAGGTCCAGGGCGTCCTCGGCCAGCCAGCGGGCTTCCAGATGCTCCGGGTCGGTGTTCACCACCACCCGGTAACCCTGGCCCTTGATGGCGCCGGCCAGCAGGTGACCCTGCAGGGTATCGTCGGCGATCACGCCCACCCTGCCGGACGCGGCCGCCATCAGGCGCGGATCTCCCCGGTCTCGCCGAGCAGCTCACGGAGGGTGGAGAGCAGCTCGTTTTCCTGGAACGGTTTGCCCATGTAGGCGTTCACGCCGATGTCGAAGGCGCGCTCGCGGTGCTTCTCGCCGGTGCGCGAGGTGATCATGATGATCGGCACCGCGCGCAGGCGGTCGTCGTGGCGCATGTGGGTGGCCACCTCGAAGCCGTCCATGCGCGGCATTTCGATGTCCAGCAGCATGGCGTCCGGGGTTTTCTCTTCCAGGGTGGCGATGGCGTCGATGCCGTCCTTCGCGGTGACCACCTCGAAGCCGCTGCGCTCCAGCAGGCGGCCGGTGACCTTGCGCACCGTCACCGAGTCGTCCACCACCATGATCAGTGGTGCCGCGCGGCTTTCGTCCTCGTCTTCCAGGACCGGCACCTCCGCCGCCGGCTCCGGCGCCCGCTCCGGCAGCGCTTTCTGCTGGGCCTGGGCGGCGCGGATCAGCGAGTGGATGTCGAGAATGATCACCACGGCGCCGTCGCCGAGAATGGTGGCGCCACTGATGCCGGCCACGCTGGCCAGCTGCGGGCCCACGGATTTCACCACCACTTCCCGGGAACCGATCAGGGTGTCCACCACCAGGGCCACGCTGTGGTCGGCGCTGCGGATCAGCAGCACCGGCAGGGGCTGGGTCTGGTTTTCCAGGTTGGGGGCGCGGGTGTCGTGAACGAAGCGGCCCAGGTAGCTCAGATCGTAGGCCTGGCCGGCGTAGTGGTAGGCCGGTGCCTCGCCGTCGCCGGCGTGTTCCAGATAATCGCTCAGCTCGTAGGGGCTGGCGCGCACGATGCCCTCGATCTGGCTGAGCGGGATGGCGTAGGCGTCCTCGCCGACGCGCACCATCAAGGCCCGGTTCATGGCCAGGGTGAACGGCAGACGCACCAGGAAGCGGGTGCCCTTGCCGGGCTGGGAGTCGATGATCACCGAACCGCCCAGCTGCTTGATCTCGCTGGCCACCACGTCCATGCCCACGCCCCGGCCGGACACCTGGGTGACCTGGCTGGCGGTGGAGAAACCGGCGTGGAAGATGAACTGCTGGATTTCGTGGTCGGGGAGCTGGGCGTCCTCGGTCATCAGGCCGCGCTCGATGGCCTTGCGGCGCACCGCCTCGGTGTCGATGCCGCGACCGTCGTCGGCCAGGGTGAGCACCACCTCGCCGCCCTCCCGGGCCAGTTCCAGGCTGATGTGGCCGCCCTCTTCCTTGCCCGCTTCGCGGCGCCGTTCCGGCAGCTCGATGCCGTGGTCCACGGCGTTGCGCAGCATGTGCTCCAGGGGCGCCACCACCCGCTCCATCAGGGTGCGGTCCAGCTCGCCTTCCGGGTTGAGCACGTCGAAGGTGACGCGCTTGCCCAGCTCGCCGGAAATCTGCCGCACGATGCGGCGCAGGCGCGGCACCAGCCGGGAGAACGGCACCATGCGGGTGCGCATCAGTTTTTCCTGCAGGTCGGTGTTGACCCGCTGTTGCTGCAGCAGCAGCGTTTCCGTGTCCCGGGTGCGGTCGAGCAGGGTGTTCTTCAGGTCCAGCAGGTCCGAGGCGGATTCCGACAGCTGCTTGGTGATCTGATGCAGCTCGGAGTACTGGTCCATTTCCAGGGGGTCGAACTTGTCGTCGAATTCGCCCCGGTCCACGCCTTTCTGATAGTTGGACAGAATCTGCGCTTCGGTTTCCACGTCCAGGCGGCGCAGCTGCTCATAGAGCCGGGTCACGGTGGCGCCCATTTCCGCCACGTTGAAGCCGAACTCACTGATGCTCTGTTCCACCCGGCTGCGGTTGATGGACGTTTCGCCGGCCAGGTTCACCAGGGCTTCGAGCACGTCGGCGCCCACCCGCACCATTTCCTGGGGCTGGGCCTGGGGGCGGCGCTCCTCGCGGCGCGGCTGGCCACCGGCCGGGTGCTCCGCTTCCACGGTGGCCGGCGGGCCCGCCGGCGCCGGACGCCGGGCGATGGCGTCGCGCAGGGCGGCCAGGCGCTGGTTGATGGCGTCGAAGTGGGCCAGCATGGCCTCGAAATCGCTTTCCTCCGGATCCCGGCGCTGGCTTTCCAGGCGCGTGATCAGGCTTTCCAGGCGGTGGCTTTCCTCGCCCAGGTCATTGAGACCGGCCAGGCGCGCGCCGCCCTTGAGAGTGTGCAGGGCGCGTTTGAGGTCGTCGCTGAAGTCGCGGCTTTCCGGATGGTCGCGCCAGGCGGTGAGGCAGCCGTCGATGATCTCCGCCAGCTCCTCGGATTCCTCCAGGAAGACGTCCAGAATCTCGGCGTCCACCTCGTCCGGCAGGGCGTCCTCGGCCGGCTCCGTCGCCGGCGCGGGGACGGGCTCCGGCGCCGCCGGTTCGGCGGTCTCCGGGGCGGGGGCCGCCGCCGGTGGCAGCTGGAAGCCGTCCGGGTCGTTCAGATAGTCGTGTACCGCCTGGATCAGGTGATCCGCCGGGGTCAGCGGCCGCTCGGCGGTGACTGCCTCCACCATCTCCGCCAGCCGGTCGTGGCAGCGGTGCAGCAGATCGAACAGCGCCGGCCGCGTCGCCACCCGCTCCAGGCCCAGGGCTTCGTAGAGGGTTTCCAGCTCATGGCCCAGGTCCCCCAGCTCGGTGACCTCGGCCATGCGGGCGCCGCCCTTGAGGGTGTGCAGGTCACGCTGCAGGGCCTGCAGTTCCAGGGTGTTGCCCGGTTCCGCGATCCAGGTTTCCAGGCTCTGGCCGGCGGATTCCAGGATGTCGTTGGCTTCTTCCAGGAAGATCGCCACCAACTCCGGGTCGCGCTCCGGGGCCGGTTCCGCCGCGAAGTCCGCTTCCGGGACCGCCGCCGGCGATTCCGGGGCCGCCGGCGCGGCCGGGTTCCGGGCGGCCCGGGACAGGGCCTCGACCACGTCCGGCGCCGGTGCCGGGGCGCGGCCCTGGCGCAGGGCGTCGATCATGTCCGCGAGCCGGTCGTGGCCTCGGTGCAGTACGTCGAACAGGGACGGCGCCGGAGCCGGCCGGTCCGGTCCGCCGGCCACTTCGTAGAGGTTTTCCAGCTCGTGGGCGAGATCGGCCACCGGGGTGACGGCGGCCATGCGGGCGCCGCCCTTGAGGGTGTGCAGATCCCGCTGCAGGGCCAGGCGGCTGTCCGCCTCGCCCTGTTCCCAGGCGGCCAGATGCTCGCTGGCGGCCAGCAGCAGGTCCTCGGCCTCTTCCAGGAACAGGGCGGTGAGCTCCGGGTCCAGGTCGGCGCGGGGGCCGTCGGACGGCGGGGCCGGGGCGTCGCCGTCGCCTTCGCCGTTCGCCGGCCAGGTGTCCGCCGCCGCCGGGCCGCCACCGGGCCCGCCCGGGCCGGGGGTTTCCGCCAGGTCGCGGAGGGCGTCCACCAGGCCCAGTTCGGCGCGCACGGTCTGGCCGGCGGCCAGGCAGTCCATCATGTTCATCAGCGCTTCGTGGCCTTCCCGGGCCAGCTCCAGGAGCCGGTCGCTGAAGCCCAGGCGGCCCTGGTTGACCGCGGAATAGACCGTGGCCAGGGCCCGCGCCAGACCGTGGATTTCGTCCAGGCCGGCGGTGCTGGCGCTGTTGGCGAGCAATTCCAGTTCGTCGCGCAGGCGGGCCAGCTCGGCGGTGTGGCCCGGGTCCGCGGCCCACTGCTCGAGCAGGTTGTCGGTGTCGATGATCAGGTCCATGCCCTCGGACAGGAACACGGACAGAATATGCGGATCGGTGCCCTCGCTGTCCTCGTTGAGGGCCTCGCGGGCGGCCAGCAGGCGCGCGATCAGCGGCGGCGCGTCGGGCAGGGTCACCGGGCCGTCGCCCAGGTCGGTCAGGCCGCGCCGCAGTTGCTCGTGGGCTTCGCGGATCAGGGTGACCAGTTCATCGTCGGCGCGCCGGCCGCCGTTGATCAGCTCCTTGACCAGTTTCTCCGCCGGTTCCGCCAGCTCCGCCACGGCGTTGATCTCGGCCATGCGGGCGCTGCCCTTGAGGGTGTGCAGGGCGCGGTGCACCTGGTCGTCCACCGGATGTTGGGAGAGGTGCGGATCCAGGGAATCCAGCCACTGGCTCACCAGGGCCAGATTGCGCTCCGCCTCGCTGCGGAAGATGTCCAGCAGCACCGGGTCGGCGTCTTCCGCCGCCGGTCCGTCGCCGGCACGGGCCGGCTGTTCCGGCGGCAGCTCGAATTCCAGGCCGTCCAGGTCGGCGAGCGGGTCCGGATCGGCCGGTGACGGCGCCGGCTCGAAGGCGCTCAGGGTGATTTCCTCGCCGTCGTCGTCCTCGTCGGTGGGCGCGTCGGGCTCGGCGATGGTTTCCGGCGCCGCCGGTTCGTTGTCGGCCGGGTCCCCGTCCACCCGGGGCACCCGGTCCAGCTTGCCGCCGTCGGCCAGGGTGAAGGCGGCCTCTTCCAGGGGCGCCACGTCGAACGGCGGCGGCTGGCGTTTGGCGAAGGCCTCCACCAGGGCCGGGATCAGGCCGTGCACGGTGCGCACCAGCTCGATCAGGGTGGCGTCCGGTTCGATGCTGCGATCGATCACCCGGTTCATCATGTTCTCGATGGACCAGGCCAGTTCGCCCACCGTGGTGGCGCCCACCATGCGGCCGGAGCCCTTGAGGGTGTGGAAGGCGCGGCGGAATTCCACCAGCGCGGTTTCGTCGCTGGTATTGGCGGCCCAGCGCGGGAAGTACTGGTCCAGGGCCTCGAGCACCTCGCCGGCTTCTTCCACGAAGATCTCGATGATCTCGTCGTCGATCAGGTCGTCGTCGTCCTCGGCGTCCGCTTCCGGTTCGACGGTCGGTTCGTCGGCGGAGTGATCCAGGGTGGCGTCGATGGCCTCTTCGGTCTCTTTGCCGGTGGCGTCCCCGGCGTCGTCGTCCGGCGTCTCGGTGACTTCCGGCTCTTCGGCGGCCTCCGGTTGCTCATCGGCCTCTGGCCCTTCATCGGCTTCTGGCTCTTCATCGACCTCTGGCAGGGGATAGCCCAGATCGCCGACGCTGGCCCGGGCCAGGTCGAGAATGTCGTCCCGGGTTTCCGGGTCGTCGCTGAGCCGCTCCAGGTAATATTCCACCGAGGTGATGGCGTCGGCCAGGGTGTCCATGCTGCGCCAGTCCGGGTTCGCCTCGCCGGGCATCAGGCGTTCTTCCACGAAGCGCACGCACTGGCGCAGGATGTCCGCCGGGCGGGTCAGCTGCACCACTTCCAGACCGCCGCGCACGGCGTTGAGCCGTTCCGGCACCGGCCGCAGGTGGGCCCGGTCCCATTGCGAGGCGATGAACTCGACGATGCCGTCCTTCGCTTCCTCCAGGCCGGCGCGGCATTCGCGCAGCACCGCGTCCATGGCCTGGCCCACATGGCTGGGCAGGGCGTCGCCGGTGAGCGGCGCCGGGCGGCGGTTGTCGCCGCCGATGCCGGCCAGGGTGGCTTCCACGTAGAGCAGCGCGCCGGCCACGTCCATCAGGGTGTCGCGCTGGGCCGGGCGGCGCCGGCCGACGATGTCCTCCATCACCTTGAGCTGTTCTTCCACCAGGGCCCGGGGCTGGCCCAGGCCGAGCATGGCCACGGTGTCGGAAACCTGCTTGAGACGCACGGTTTGCGGCTCCAGGCTGGCCGGGTCGGAATCGCCCTCGTGGACGAAGCGCTCCAGGGCGTCCTTTACCTGGGTGATCTCCTCGGACAGGGCGCTTACCACGGAGCTCATGGCCACCGCGTCCGGGCCGGTCATGCGCTCGCGCTCGGCATTGACCAGATCGTCCGAGGGCAGTGCCTCGTCCAGGCGGAAGCCGGCGCGCACCTCGCGGATGCGCGGGCTGTCGTGCTCCGCCTTGGCGATGTAATAAAGCAGGTTCTTGAGCAGCTCCGGCGGCGCCGGCCGTTCCAGGCTGTCGGCGCCGTCGGCGGCCAGTTCGCGCAGGGCGCGGTCCACCTGGCCGAGGATCTGTTTCACCGAGGAGCCGAGGCTGATCACCTCTTCCTGCAGCCCTTCGGCGAGGGCGTCGGCGATGCGCCACAGCGGCGCCCGGGCGGCCTCGCCGGTGACCTGCTCCAGCTTGGCGAACACCTTGCGCATGTAGCCCAGGTTGCGCTCGGTGTCGTCGTTGCGCATCAGGCCCACCAGGGCGAGCTGGAACATCTGGCGGATCTTGCGCGCCAGCTGGCCGAAGCGCGGATCGTCGCGCACCGCGTCCGGCACCCGGCCCTGGCCTTCGGCCTCGCGCATGTCCGGTTTGAACAGGGCGGTTTCGGAAAGCAGCGCCTCGCCACGGGCGGCGCGCAGGTCGTTGAGCAGGGGCAGCAGCACCACCGGCAGGTCGCGCCGGTTGCTGGCCACCCGGTCCAGGTAGGGCGGCAGCTGCAGGATGGCGCGCATCAGGGTTTCCTGACCGTCGCTCACGTTGCCCACGCGCCGGTCCACCAGGGCGCGGGCCAGTTTTTCCATTTCCTCGGCGAGCAGGGCGGCGCCGTAGAACTCCACCATCTGCAGGGTGCCGTACACCTGGTGCAGATGGGTTTGGCAAAAGCGCATGCGCGTGGAGTCGTTGGGATTCTCCACGAAAGCTTCCAGGGCCTGCTGGGCCTGGTTCAGGGTTTCCTGGATCTCCCCTCGAACCCAGTCCAGTGCCAGATAGTCGTGACGGTCGCTCATGACGTCTCCCGCGTTATTATTGCCGGCGCCGGAAGGCCAGGGTATCCGCGAACTGCACCCTTTCCAGGCGCGGATCCTGCCAATCGGTGATTTCGCCGGGTCCGAGCACCAGCAATCCCCCAGGTGCCAGCCGGCCCGCGAGCCGGGTCACGATCTGACGTTTCCGCCAGCGGCGGAAGTAGATCAGCATGTTCTGACAGAAGATCAGGTCCATGTTGTCCATGGGCGCCTGATCCAGATTCAACACGTTCAGATAGGCGAAGCACACCCGCTCGCGGAGAGTGTCGCCGGCCTGCAGGGTGTTGGCGTCCACTTCGGTGAAGTAGGTCTGGCGCAGGCGCGGATCGATCTGCTCCACGCGCCGCCGGCCGAACACGCCACGCCGGGCCTTGGCCAGGGTGGGCAGGCTGATGTCGGTGCCGGTGATGCCGTAGAACAGTTCCTTGTCGGCATCGGCGAAGCGTTCCTGGATCAGCATCGCCAGGGAGTAGGCTTCCTCGCCGGTGGAGCACCCCACGCTCCAGGCATTGAGGGTGGCGCCGGCCGCCCGTTCCGCGGCGAAGCGGTTGACGAAATCCTCCACCAGGGCGAACGAGCCGGGGTGACGGAAGAAGCTGGTCTCCTGCACCGTGAGCCGGTCCACCAGCACCGACCATTCCATGGCGCGGGCTTCGGTGGCGCCGGTCACCAACTGCTCGTAGTAGGTGTCGTAGCCGTCGATGCCCAGCTCGCGCATGCGAATGTTGAGGCTGGTCTCCAGGAACGGCTTGCGTTCCGGCGCCAGGGTCATGCCGGTACGCTCCTCCAGCAACGCCTGCCACAGCTGGAACTGCTCGGCGTCCATGGCGGGGGCGTTCTTGATCGACCAGCGATCTGTCACTGCGTAACCCATGGTTCCGTCTCCGGAACCGGCCCGGGCCGGTTCAGGAATGTTCCGGCAGGCGGAAGCCGGCCACCGAGTTCCGCATCTCCTGGGCCATTTCCGCCAGGTCGCCAATGGAGCGGGCGGTGGCGGTGGTACCGGCGGAGGTCTGCGAGGTAATTTCCTGGATCACGTTCATGGTGTTGGAAATGTGACCCGCGGAGGCCGCCTGCTGGCGCGCCGCGTTGGAAATGTTCTGGATCAGGTCGGCCAGGTTCTTGGATACGTTCTCGATCTCTTCCAGGGCGACACCGGCGTCCTGGGCCAGGCGCGCGCCCTTCACCACCTCGGCGGTGGTGGCTTCCATGGAGATCACCGCCTCGTTGGTGTCGGTCTGAATGGTTTTTACCAGGGTTTCGATCTGCTTGGTGGCGGCGGCGGAGCGTTCCGCCAGGCGCTGCACCTCATCCGCCACCACCGCGAAGCCGCGGCCCGCTTCCCCGGCCATGGACGCCTGGATGGCGGCGTTCAAGGCGAGGATGTTGGTCTGGTCGGCGATGTCGTTGATCAGGCTCACGATGTCGCCAATCTCCTGGGAGGATTCACCCAGGCGCTTGATCCGCTTGGAGGTTTCCTGGATCTGCTCGCGGATGGTGTCCATGCCGTGGATGGTGGCCTGCACCACTTCCGCGCCCTTGTTGGCGATCGCCACCGCTTTTTCCGCCACCGCGGCGGACTCGGCGGCGTTGGCGGATACCTGGTCAATGGACACCGCCATTTCGTTCACCGCCGCCGAGGCGCCGGCGATTTCCTGGGCCTGGTGCTCGGAGGCTTCCGCCAGATGCATCGCCGTGGACTGGGTTTCCTGGGCGGCCGAGGCCACCTGCACGGCGGAGTTGTTGATGGTCTGCACCAGGCTGCGCAACTGGTCGATGGAGTAGTTGATGGAGTCGGCGATGGCGCCGGTGAAGTCCTCGGTCACCGTCGCTTCCACGGTCAGGTCGCCGTCCGCCAGGTCGCCCAGTTCGTCGAGCAGACGCAGAATCGCCGCCTGGTTCCGCTGGTTCTCGCTCTCCAGTTCGTTACGGCGGCGGGCCGCCTCGCGGTTACGCTGCAGCATGATCAGGAAGAACATCAGCACGGCGATACCGGCGCACACCGCGCCCAGCCACAGGGACGGGAACAGGCCGGTGGTGCTGCGCTCGAACTGATCGTTCAGGTTGGTGGATTCCTGAAGCAGATCCTGGGAGGTGCGGAAGATGGTGTCCGCGGCGCTGGAGACCTGGAACAGCTCCGGCGCGGTGTACAGGATGGCGTCCACGGACTGGGTAACGAATTCGTCGAACAGCCGCGAAATGCGGCCCAGATAGTTGAGGGCCTCGGGGTTGGTGATGCGCTCGATGCCCATGGCCGCGTCGCCTTCCAGCATGCCGTTGAGCACGCGGCCGAATTCGGTGGCGTCGCGGCCGAAGTTGTCCGCCGCGATCACCGCGTTGTCATCGCCTTCCAGCACCCGGGAGATGGAGCGCAGAATCCGTTCGGTGAGCCAGATCTGGCGCTGGGCGAAGGCCACCTGGTCCGGGGCGGCGTCGTTTTCCACCAGGATGTCCACCACCGCTTCGTACTCGGACTGCAGCTGCGGAATGGCCTGGGCCAGGGTGTCGGCCACTTCATGCAGATCGAGGACCGCGTTGCGGCCGTTGATGATGGTGGCGGTGTTGTCGCTGGCCTGGTCCCACAGGGACTGCAGGCGCTGTTTAACCTGCTCGTCCGCCATCGGCTCCTGGCGGAGCTGGTTCCAGGCCGCCTGGAAGTCACCCCGGGAGTCCTGCAGCAGCGCGAAGGCGTCCGCGTTGCCGGAGGAGGCTTCCAGCGCGTTCTTGGCGATCTGCTGGGACACCACGCGTAGCTCCGAGGCGGCGGTGATGTTTTCCTGGGCCTGGTTGGCCCGGGTCGCCGACAGCAGGAAGTTGGCCAGCGCGAGGGCGATGAAAATGGCAAGCCCGACATACAGGGCGATATTGAGCGGATTGCCGCCCGCGCTCCCCCGCGCCTTGCTGAACAAGTTTCCCGGTTTGAACTTCATAACTGGCTCCTGGCCTGGCTCTGTTCTTATCTCCCCAGCGCGGCCATGCCGTCAGCCCGTGCGGGCCGCCTGCATGAAGCGCGGATCCTGCGCCAGCCGTCTCAGGCTGAACACGGACCAGAGTTCCCCGTCCCTCTTGTAGCCGCCGCGCAGGTAAGGCCCCACGTGCTCCTCCCGCTCCGGTGGCACCGGCCGGTACGCGTCGAGGGGGAAGTGCTGCATGCCAAGCACCTCATCCACGATCACGCCGGTATACAGATCGTCCTGATCGAGCACCAACAGTCTGCGCCGTTTCTCCTGCAGCTCCGAGGGCTGGCCCAGGAAACGGCTCAAATCCATGACCGTCATCAGGCGGCCACGCACATTGGCCACCCCTTTCATCCATTGCATCACCCCCGGCACCCGGGTGTAGGCGGGCACCGAGAGAATTTCCGACACCTCGTCCATGGGCGCCACGAAATTGCGCTGGTCGAGGGTGAAGCCGACCCCGCTCCAATAGTCGACCGCGTCCTCCTGCATGGGGAGGTCGGCGGCCTGCTGGCGGCAACGGACGAAATAGTCCGCCAGCTTGATGAAGGCGGCGGAAGCGGCGGCGCTCATGAAGTCCCCGCCGTCATTCGCCGGCCAGTTGCCGATCCACGGTCTGCAACAGCACGTCCTCGTCCACCGGCTTGGTCAGGTAATCCTTGGCGCCCTGGCGCTTGCCCCAGACCCGGTCGGTTTCCTGGTCCTTGGTGGTGACGATGATGATCGGAATATGGGCTGTATCGGCGCCCTTGGTGAGTTGGCGGGTGGCCTGGAAGCCGTTCAGGCCGGGCATCACCACGTCCATCAGTACCAGGTCGGGCAGTTCGGAACGGGCCAGAGCCACGCCGTCGGCGCCATTGGCGGCCTCCAGCACGTGGTGGCCGTGTTTTTCCAGAATCTCCCGCAGTTTGTAGCACTCGGTGGGAGAGTCATCGACGATAAGAATGCGTGCCATCTTTTCCTCTTCGGGTTGAGCACCGCGGCTGCGTTTAGATGTGCTGACGAATGGCCCCCAGCAGCTCGTCCTTGGAGAACGGCTTGGTCAGGTACTCATCGGAACCGACGATCCGCCCCTTGGCCTTGTCGAACAGGCCGTCCTTGGAGGAGAGCATGATCACGGGGGTCGCCTTGAAGGCGCTGTTGTTCTTGATCAGCGCGCAGGTCTGATATCCATCCAGTCGCGGCATCATGATGTCCACGAAAATAATACTGGGTTTGCTGTCGGCGATCTTGGCCAGGGCATCGAAGCCGTCGGTGGCGGTGATCACCTCGCAACCCGCTTTCTTCAACAAGGTCTCGGCGGTACGACGAATGGTTTTGGAATCGTCGATTACCATTACCTTGAGGTCTTGGAAATTGTCAGTCATGGAGAACTGCCTTTACCGTGAACCGTTACGGACCGCAACGTCCTGTAATCGGAGGCCTTTTTTATATGCGTGTGCCAGGCAGCGCCCGGGAGCCCCCGCCGATCCCCTAGGGCGTTTTTCCGAGGCTCTACTGGGTGAAACAGCCCAAGCCGAGGTTTTAACACAGATTCTACATTCAATCTATAAGACCCTGTGAGACCTGAGAAAAGCGTCCCGTAGCGGCCCGGCCAAGGCGCTGATACCATTGCCCGGCACCCCTGTCGCGATCCGTTCTGGAGCCCCCATGAGCCTGAATATCGGCGTGGTGATGGACCCCATCGACCACATCAAACCCTGGAAAGACACCACCCTGGCCATGCTGCTGGAAGCCCAGCGTCGCGGCTGGACCCTCCATTACATGGAGCCGGCCGACCTGTACGTGCGCGACGGCGAGGTGCGGGCTCTGACCCGCGACCTGACCGTGCGCGACGATAACCAGGACTGGTTCACCCTGGGCGAGCCGGCCGCTCGCGCCCTGGCGGGCATGGACATGATCCTGATGCGTCAGGACCCGCCCTTCGACGCCGCCTATCTGTACGCCACCTACATGCTAGAGAAAGTGGAGCGTCAGGGGGTGACCGTGGTCAACAGACCGGCCAGTGTTCGCGACAGCAACGAGAAGCTGTTCGCCACCGACTTCCCGCAGTGCTGCGTGCCCACCCTGGTGTCCGGCCGCGCCGCCCTGTTGCGCGAGTTTGTAAAGGAGCAGGGTGACACCGTGATGAAGCCCCTGGATGCCATGGGCGGCACCAATGTGTTCCGAATCGAGCCGGGCAGCGCCAACCTGAGCGTGATCATCGACGTGCTCACCGAAAACGGCAAAACGCCGGTGATGGCCCAGCGCTTTATTCCCGAGATCACCGACGGCGACAAGCGCATCCTGATGATCAACGGCGAACCGGTGCCCTATGCCCTGGCGCGCATTCCCAAGGAAGGCGAGTTCCGGGGCAACCTGGCCGCCGGCGGCACCGGCCAGGGCCGCGAGCTCACCGACCGGGACCGCTGGATCTGCCAGCAGGTCGGGCCGGTGCTCAAGGAGAAGGGCCTGTACTTCGTGGGCCTGGACGTGATCGGCGACTATCTCACCGAAATCAACGTGACCAGCCCCACCTGCGTGCGCGAACTGGACGGGATCTATGGCATCAACATCGCCGGCCAGTTGTTCGACGCCCTGCTCGAACTGCGCGGCTGATGGGATGAAATGCGCGCTACGTCCTGGGCGGCGTGGCGCTTTCGGGGGACAATCGGGCCGATAATAAAGACGCAAGATCCTTCATGGCAGCTCCTCAGGTAACCGCCGCCGACCGGCTCGGCTTCACATTGTTTCTGGCACTGGCCGTGCACGGCCTGGTGTTGTTCGGCTTGAATTTCGCGCCGGAGAAGCCCCGTGCCGCGCCCAACAGCCTGGAAGTCACCCTGGCCATGCACCGGGCCGACGACGCCCCGGAAGAGGCGGACTTCATCGCCCAGACCAACCAGGCCGGCGCCGGCACCGAGGAGGAAAAGCGCGAGCTCACCACCACCGAGGCGGCGCCGTTCAGCGACCCGGACACCCGCGACGTGCAGCTGCAACCGCGCACCGCCCGGGAGCCGCGCCCGGTGACCCGCCAGAAAATCATCGTCACCCGCGCCGCCAGCGAGCGTGACACCACCAGCGAGCAGCGCGACCGCCAGGAAGAGCGCCCCGAGCGCAAGGCGGATCGGGATCAGATGGACGAACTGAGCCGGGAGATCGCCAGCCTGCAGGCGCGCCTGGACCAGCAGAAGCAGGCCTACGCCAAGCGCCCGCGCATCCGCCGGCTCACCTCGGTATCCGCCAAGGCCCACTACGAAGCCGCCTACATCGACGCCTTCCGGCGCAAGGTGGAGGCCACCGGCACCAGGCATTTCCCCCGCCAGGCCCTGGAAAACAACACCTTCGGCGGCGTGCGGCTGATGGTGGCGCTGCGCCGCGACGGCAGCATCGAGGAAGTGAAGGTGCTGGAATCCTCCGGCCACCGTTTCCTGGATCAGGCGGCGATACAGAGCGTGCGGCTGGCGGCGCCGTTCGAGTCCTTCACCGGCGAAATGCGCGAGCGCATGGACGTGCTGGAAATCATCCGCACCTGGCGCTTCGACGCCGGCCGCCGGGTGTCGTCGCAATAGCGCCGGAAACCGGTCGCCATCGTCTTGCCCTCGCCGGATCGGCACCGGATACTGTGGCCATGGAGAGCGCGAGCCTGAAACACCAGCTGCTGATCGCCATGCCCCAGATGGACGATCCCAACTTCGAGCACGCCGTCACCTATGTGGTGGAGCACGGCAAGGAGGGGGCCATGGGGCTGACGCTCAACCGCCCCGTGTCGTTGAGCCTCAACGATATCCTGGCGGACATGGACATCGAGGTGGAGGTGCCGCCCTCGGACCACCACCAGGTGGTGGCCGGCGGCCCCATTCAGCAGGACTCCGGTTTCGTGCTGCACCGCAGCACCGCCCGCCACTGGGATTCCAGTATTCAACTGGCCGACGGCCTGTGCCTGACCACCTCCCGGGACATCATGGAAGCCATCGCCCTGGGCGAGGGTCCGGAAGCCACTCTGGTGTGCCTGGGCTACGCCGGCTGGGACGAGGGTCAGCTGGAGCGGGAGCTGGCGGACAACGTCTGGCTGAGCGTGGCCAGCACCCCGGAACTGGTGCTCGACACCCCCTTCGATCAGCGCTGGCAGGCCGCCGCCGCCAGCCTCGGCGTGGACATCAGCCTGATCGCCACCCAGGTGGGCCACGGTTGATCCTGCTCGCCTTCGACCACGGTACCCGCAAGATCGGCGTCGCCAGCGGCAACGGCCTGATCGGCACCGCCTCGCCGCTGGCCCCGCTGCCCTGCCGGGATGGCCAGCCGGACTGGGAAAGCATCGCCGCCCTGCTCGCCGACTGGCGCCCGGACCAGCTGGTGGTGGGGCTGCCGCTCAACATGGACGGCAGCGAAAGCCCGTCCAGCGCCCGCGCCCGCAAGTTCGCCCGCCGCCTGCACGGCCGCTTCGGCCTGCCGGTGGCCATGGTCGACGAACGCCTTTCCACCCGCGAGGCCCGCGAGCGCACCGGCCAGAGCGGCCCGGATCCGAAGGTGGATTCCATGGCCGCGGTGGTGATCGCCGAGGGCTACCTCAACGGCGCCGAGCCGATCGCTCCCTGAGCCCGTCGCCTTCGCCGGCTTGACCGCCGTGGCCTGGCGAGCGATATTCAGCTCAATTTTCAAATAATTGAGCTGAACATGGCACGAATAAGCCAACCCCCTGATATAGAGGAGGTTTTTTCTTCCCGGTCGAGCGCTGTTGTGGATGCCATGGCCCGATATGGCACCGTCGACGCAAAAGGTCGCTACCTGCATTGGCATGATTTGCGTCGCCGTTTGCCCGCCGGGGTCGACAAGGAGGCGGTCTGGGTGGCGGTCAAGCTGGCCCGGCAAAGTCTCCTTAAGCCGATCCCCTTGAACGCGGCGGACGGTAGTCCCTTTCGTTTCTGCACGCCGGATACCGTGGAAAGCACCCTCCACGCCATCGACCGGCTCTGCGCGCCGTCGCTGCGGGAGGGTGGTTTCGACCTGTCCAGTCACGGCCAGCGCGAACAATATCTGGTGGAAACCCTGATGATGGAGGAGGCGATCTCCAGCGCCCAGCTGGAGGGCGCGGCCACCACCCGGGAGGTGGCCCGGGACATGCTGATCCGGGAGCGCCGGCCGCGCACCGAGGATGAGCGCATGGTATTCAACAACTACCTGCTCATGAAGGAGGCCAAGCGGGCCCGGGAAGAACACCTGGATCCGTCGTTGATCTTCCGCTTCCATGAGCTGGCCACCCATGACACCACCCAGCCCGGGGTGCTGCCCGGTGAACCCCGGCAAGGCGACGACGTGGTGGTGGTGGATCGGGATGGCGACGTGGCGCACCGCCCGCCGGCGGCGCGGCGATTGCCGGAGCGGCTTGAGGCGCTGTGCCGCTTCGCCAACGAAAATCACGACGGTCGCGACGGGCGGATGTTTATCCATCCGGCGGTGAAGGCGATCATTCTGCACTTCATGATCGGTTACGAGCACCCGTTCGTGGACGGCAACGGCCGCACCGCCCGGGCATTGTTTTACTGGTACATGTTGAAAGCGGGCTACTGGCCGTTCGAGTACATCTCCATCAGCGCGTTATTGAAAGACGCGCCCATCCAGTACGGCGAGGCCTATCTGTTCACCGAAAGCGACGACAATGACCTGACCTACTTCGTGGTCTATCAACTGCGCATCATTCAACGGGCCATCGATGCCTTCCTGGAATACGTGGCGGCCAAGCGGCGGGAATACCTGGAACTGATGGACTGGTTGGCCAACATGGGCATCGGTCGGCGCTTGAATCACCGGCAGGGCATGCTGTTGCGTCAGGCCTTGAAGAACCCGGGGGTGGGGTTTACCGCCAAGGAAGTGAAGAACCTGTTCGACGTGTCGGAGAACACCGCCCGCGCCGATTTGCGCACCCTGGAGGAGCTGGAGGTTCTGGTGCCTCACAAAGCCGGGAAGACGGTGGAGTTCCTGGCCCGGGCGGACGCTTCGGAGCGTCTGAAACGGCGCCTGAAGACACGTCGCCGGGGCGGGTAGGCGCCCCGGCGGCCGGCGCGTTACTGAGCCGGGGTCCAGAGCTTCCGCAGGGTGCCGATGACGGAGCCGGCCACGCCCTGGTTGCCCAGGAACTGGGTGATGATGGGGGTGAACTGGCTGATCATTTCCGGGCTCAGGCCCAGGGCGCTGAAGGCGCTCTGCACGCCGGCCAGGGTGTTCACGTTGCCGAGGGCGGCTTTCACCAGGCCGCCCTGGCCTTCGCCCTCGCCGCCGCCGAGCAGGGCGCCCAGGCCGGACACCTGGCTGGTCACGCCGCTGAATTGCTCGCCGGACAGTTGCGATTGCGCCATGGAGAACAGCGCCGCGCTGCCGCCGGCGGCTTGCTGCTTGGAAATGCCCAGTTCGCTGGACAGGTCGTTGACCAGGGTGGCGGTGTCGCCGGCCACCTGCCAGTCGCCGGAGGCCTTGTTCATGGCCGCCTGGGACTGGCTGGAGGCGTCGTTGGCTTTCTGCTGGGCCTGGTCCACCGCCTTGTTGGCGGAGTCCATGGCGCCCTTGAGGTCGAAGGCCTGGGCGGGATGGGCGAAGACGGCCAGCAGGGCGGCGGCGGAGAGGGTTTTGCCAAGGGTATTCATTGATACGTCCTTAAAATACAGAGTCCATGAAAAAGGTGGCCCGCGCGGGCGTCACGGTAACGCCGGGTGACCGGCCAATAAGGCCGCGCGAGTGTAACCGCCCACCGCCGTGATGGCACGGAAGCGGCTCGCAAAGCCGTGTTCATCTGCTACTCTACGGCGGTTGCTTGCCATCCACTTTCAGGAGACACCCTTGCGCTGGAACGAAGCGGACATCGACGCACGGCTCGCCGCCATGGCGGAGCAGGTGGCGTCCGGATACGGCGACGCGTCGCCGGCGCTGGTGGGCATTCAGGCCGGCGGGGCCTGGGTGGCGCGGGCGCTCAACGGCAAACTGGCGCGGCCGGCGCCGCTGGGTTCTCTGAACGCCAGTTTCTACCGCGACGATTTCGACACCCGGGGCCTCAAGCGCGCGGTGCAGCCCTCGGATCTGCCGTTCGACGTGGACGGCGCCCACATCCTGCTGGTGGACGATGTGCTGATGACCGGGCGTACCATCCGCGCCGCCATGAACGAACTGTTCGACTACGGTCGGCCGGCGTCCATCCGGCTGGCGGTGCTGTTCGACATCGGCCACCGGCAATTGCCGATCCGTCCCGATATTTGCGGGGAAACTTTGGCATTGCCGCCCCATCAGCGGGTAGAATTACGCGGGCCCGCGCCTCTGGTCGCGGAGGTGATAGAGATCCCCGTAAAGGCTGACGAATGACGCTTGCGCCGCCGCCCTCCTCCCGCGTGCAGCTCACCGAAGATGGCAAGCTGCGCCATTTCCTTTCCGTTGAACACGTTTCCCGTTCCCTGTTGGAAGAGATCCTGGACACCGCCGCCAGTTTCGTGGACGTGGGCGGGCGCGCCATCAAGAAGGTGCCCCTGCTGCGCGGCAAGACGGTGGTGAACCTGTTCTTCGAATCCAGCACGCGCACGCGCAGTACCTTCGAGCTGGCGGCCAAGCGCCTCAGCGCCGACGTGCTCAACCTGGACATTTCCAAGTCCGCCACCAGCAAGGGCGAGACCCTGCTGGATACCCTGCGCAACCTGGAAGCCATGGCCGCCGACATGTTCGTGGTGCGCCACCAGGACTCCGGCGCGCCCTTCTTCATCGCCAACGAGGTGACGCCCCAGGTGGCGGTGATCAACGCCGGCGACGGCCGCCACGCGCACCCCACCCAGGCGATGCTGGACATGTACACCATCCGCCACTACAAGGGCGGCTTCGCCGGCCTGCGGGTGGCCATCGTCGGCGACATCCTGCATTCCCGGGTGGCGCGCTCCCAGGCCCATGCCCTCAATGCCCTGGGCGCCGCGGAAGTGCGCCTGATCGGCCCGCGCACCCTGCTGCCGGTGGACGCGGAGGGCCTCGGCGTCACCGTGTTCACGGACATGGCCCAGGGCCTCAAGGACGTGGACGTGGTGATCATGCTGCGCCTGCAGAAGGAGCGCATGGATTCCGCCCTGCTGCCCAGCGAGGGGGAGTTCTTCCGCCTTTATGGCCTGACCAACGAGAAGCTGCGCCACGCCAAGCCGGACGCCATCGTCATGCATCCCGGCCCGATCAACCGGGGCGTGGAAATCGCCTCCGAGGTGGCGGACGGGCCGCGCTCGGTGATCCTCAACCAGGTGACCTTCGGCATCGCCGTGCGCATGGCGGTGATGTCCATGGCCATCAGCGGCCAGGAAAGCAGCCAGAATCCGGAGCAAGGGGGCGAGCATGGCCGTTAAGGCGCATCTGCTGATCCGCAAGGGGCGCGTGATCGACCCGGCTTCCGGCCGTGACGAGGTGGCCGACCTGCTGGTGGAAGACGGCCGTCTGGCGCGCATCGGCGCCAGCCTGGACGCCCCCGGCGCGGAAATCGTCGAGGCCGAGGGGCACTGGGTGCTGCCCGGCCTGGTGGACGCCTGCGTGCATTTGTCCGTGCCCGGCAGCGGCCGGGCCGGTGACATCGCCTCGGAAACCCGCGCCGCCGCCGCCGGTGGCGTCACCCATCTGGCCGCCCAGCCGGATTGCGGGCCGGTGGATTCCACCGCCGTGGTGCGCCTGATCCGCGAGCAGGCCGGCCAGGCCGGCTTCGCCCGGGTGCTGCCGGTGGCGGCCCTGACCCAGGGCCTGGAAGGCCATCAACTGGCGGAAATGGCCACCCTGGCCCGGGCCGGCTGCATCGCCGTGGGCCAGGGCGGCGCGCCGGTGGCCGATGCCCTGGTGCTCAAACGGGGCCTGGAATACGCCGCCACCTTCGATCTGCCGGTGATGTTCCGGCCCCAGGAAGCGGCCCTGTCCGCCGGCGGCTGCGCCCACGACGGGCCGGTGGCCACCCGCCTGGGGCTGCCGGGCATTCCGGCGGTGGCGGAGTCCGTGGAGCTGGCCCGGGACCTGCTGCTGGTGGAGGCCACCGGCGTGCGCGCCCACTTCCAGCAGATCTCCAGCCGCGATTCCCTGCCCCTACTGCGCGCCGCCAAGGCCCGCGGGCTGCCGGTCACCGCCGATGTAAGCGTTCACCATCTTCTGCTGGACGAGTCCGCCGTGGAGGGTTTCAACAGCCAGTGCCACGTGATCCCACCCCTGCGCGGCGCCGCCGATCGAGAAGCGCTGCTGGCGGCGGTGGCCGACGGCACCATCGACGCGGTTTGCTCCCAGCATCAGCCGGTGGGCTCTTCCAGCAAGGCGGCCCCCTTCCCCTCCACCAAGCCGGGGATTTCCGGGCTCGACACCCTGCTGCCGCTGATGCTCAAGCTGGCCGAGGACGGCGCCCTGCCCCTGGCCCGGGCGCTGGACGCGGTGACCGCCGCGCCGGCCCGCTGCCTGGGCATTCAGGCCGGGCATCTGGAGCCTGGCCGGCCCGCCAGCCTGTGCGTGCTGGCGGCGGACGAGAGCCGCACCCTGAGCAGCCACTGGCTGTCGGCGGGGCGCAACTCGCCCTGGCTGCACAGCCGCCTGCCCGGCGTGGTCAAGCTCACCGTGTGCCAGGGCCGGGTCAGCTGGCTGAGCGACTGATCTGGAACACCAGCTTGCGCAGGGTCTCCGGCTGCAGCACGCCGGGGGCGAACTGCAGCTTGCCGTTCGGATCCCGGAAAATGGTGGCCGGGGTGCCACGGATGCCGAACTCCCGCATCAGGGCGTTGTTCTCCCGCAGCTTCCGGCCCACCGCCTCGGGCACCGGGTCCAGCGGCGCCAGCCCCTGCTCCTGGCCCTTGGCCAGGGCCGCCGCCGGATCGTCCGCCGCCAACACCGCCGCGCCCTCCGGGTAGCTGCCCGGGCGCAGCACGGCGACGATCACGTGGCGCACCTGGGTGCGGTTGTCCGGATCGTCCAGCAGCGGGCGCATGTCCCGCCATTGGCGGGTGCAGTAGGGGCACTTCATGTCGGTGAAGGTGTACACCACCCGGTCCGGGTTCGCCGGACCCTCGGCCACCCAATGGCTGCGCGAGAGCACCTCGAAGATCTGTTTCTCCAGGGCGGCCCGGTCCTCGGGGGCATCCTGGGCGCGGGCGGCGCCGGTGGTGCCCAACAGGGCGAACACCAACAGGACCAGGGGATAACAACGGCGGAATAACGGCACGGTTCACTCCTTCTCGGGTGGCTCGGATATCAGATGGGGGCGCAGAAAATGCCGCAGGCTGGCCGCCGACAGCGCCCCCAGATGGCTGTTCACCAGACGCCCGTCGGCGTCCAGCAGCAAGGTGGTAGGCAGGCCGCCGCCCAGGGCGCGGCCCAGGTCCCGGTGAGGGTCCAGCAAGACCCGTTCCAGGCGCAGGCCCTCGGTGCTCAGATAGCGACGCACGGCGTCCGCGCCCTCGCCCTGGTTGGCGTACAGGAAGCGCACCGCCGGGTAGTCCCGCTGGCCCTGCTCCAGCACCGGCATTTCCCGCCGGCAGGGCGGGCACCAACTGGCCCACAGGTTGATCAGGGTAACCCGGCCGCCGGCGGCCTCGCGCAACGGCACCGGGTCGCCGCCCAGGTCATACAGGGTGACGTCCGGCGCCGGCGCCGCCGTGGGCCGCAGGGGCGCCAGCACCAGCACGGCGAACAGCGCCGCCAGGCCCCCGCCGAGCAGCGCCCGGCCGGTTTCCGCGAACGCCTTGCCATGGCCGCGCCAGCGGGCCAGGGCCAGCCCGATCAGGGCGCCGGCCACGGCGCCGGGCCACCAGAAGCCGCCATCGCGCGGGTCCAGCATGGCCAGGGGCCCGCCATACTGATCCGCGTAGCGAATCACGAACGCCAGCCGGGCGCCGATCAGGGCGCTGAACAGCATCCAGCTGAGCACCGGCTCCGCGTCCGGGCGTTCCCCGCGCCGGCGCCAGGCGGCCGTGCCCCAGGCGACCAGCACGCCGGCCAGCCACGGCAGCATGGCGAGGGGCAGGGCCAGGGGGCCCAGGTTGAAGGCGGTCATGATGGTCGGCTCTCTCCTCGGCGTGATTCGGGGCCCGGGCGGTTGTCGGCGACAGGCTGGCCGCCGATGATTAACGCCGGGTTAATTCTGGCGCGCCAGGGTGGCCGGCACGGTGAACGTCGGGAGCAAGCATGCACATTCTGTTGGTGGAAGACGATGCCCTGCTTGGCGACGGCGTGCAGGCGGGCCTGGAGGTGCACGGTTTCTCCGTGGCCTGGGTGCCCGACGCCGGCGCCGCCGAGGCGGCCCTGGCCGGGCCCGCCTTCGATCTGGTGATCCTGGATCTGGGGTTGCCGGACCGGGACGGCCTGGCTTTGCTGCGCCACTGGCGCCGCCAGGGCCGGGATGAGCCGGTGCTGGTGCTCACCGCCCGGGACGGCGTGGCCCATCGGGTGGCGGGTCTGAACGCCGGTGCCGACGACTACCTGGAAAAACCGTTCGATCTGGATGAGCTGGTGGCCCGGGTGCATGCCCTGCTGCGCCGGGCCGAGGGCCGCGCCGCGCCCATGGTGGAATACGGCCGGTTGCATTTCGACCCGGGCCGGCAGCGGGTCTGGCTGGACGGCCGGGAAGTGTCCCTGCCGCGCCGGGAACGGGCCCTGCTGCAGGCGCTGCTGGGCGCCCGGGGCCGGGTGCTGACCGCCGACGAACTGGCCGACCGGGTCTACGGCTGGACCGAGAGCGTGGAGAGCAACGCCCTGGCGGTGCACATCCACAGCCTGCGCCGCAAATTTGGCGACGGGCTGATCGAAACCGTGCGCGGCCAGGGCTACCGGTTGGGAGCGCCGCCATGAGGCTGGCGCCGTCGAGTCTGCGTGGCCGGCTGCTGCTGGGCCTGGGGCTGGGGCTGTCGGTGCTGTGGCTGGGGCTGGCGCTGTGGTTGCATCACGAGGTGCGCGACCGGGTGGCGGCGGTGCTCGACGAGCGGCTGGCGGCCTCGGCGCGCATGGTGGCGTCCCTGGTGGACGCCGGCGCGGCGGCGCCCGCCGCCCTGGCCGAAGGCGGCCGGCTGCCCCTGCGCGGCATCGCCTGCGAGGTGAGCGGCCTGCGCGGGGAGCTGCTGGCGCGCTCCAGCGGCGCGCCGGAGGGCGGCCTGGCGCTGGTCGAGGATGGCTTCGGCCAGCGCCGCCTGGATGGCGAAGTCTGGCGGGTGTTCACCGTTACCCAGGGCGATCTGCGGGTGGCGTCCGCGGAGCGCATGGCCGGGCGCACCGGCTTCATGCGCCAGGTGGCCCTGGTGCTGCTGGCGGCCCTGTCCCTGGGCCTGCTGGCCAGCCTGGCGTTGGTCTGGTGGGCGGTGGGCCGGGCCCTGGGGCCGTTGTCCTCCCTGCGTGATCAGCTTGCCGGCCGCGACGCCGGCGACCGTCGAGCGGTGGCCACGCCGCCGGGGGCGGTGGAACTGGAGCCCATGGTGGCCACCCTGAATCAGGTGCTGGGCCGCGAGCGGGACGTCCTGGACCGGGAACGCCGGCTCACCGACGACCTGGCCCATGAGCTGCGCACTCCCCTGGCGGCGATCCGCACCCAGCTGCAGGTGGCCCAGCGCACCGAGGGCCCCCGCGCGGACCATGCCCGGGACGCCGCCGAGCAGGCGGCGGAACGGCTCGGCCACAGCCTCGACCAGTTGCTGGCCCTGGCCCGGGAGCGCAGCGCCCCGGCGGACCGGGCGTCCCTGGACGCGGTCCTGGACGGAGTGCTGGAGGAACTGGCGGCGCCGCTGCGGGCCAGGAACCTGAGCGTGCGGCGGGACGCCGTCGCCGGCGTGCCCCCGGCGCCCGCCGGGCTGGTGCGCATCGTGCTGCGCAATGTGCTGGAGAACGCGGTGCGCCACAGTCCGGAAGGCGGCATCATCGGCGTGACGGCCCTGGAAGACGGTGGCGTGGGGGTGCGGATCGACGATCAGGGGCCCGGGCTGGACGCGGAGCAGCGTCGCCGCGCGCTGGACCGGGGCTGGCGCGGCCACGGCGGTGGCCGGGGCCTGGGGTTGGCCATCGTCACCACCATCATGGCGCGCACCGACGGGCGGGTGGCCCTGGCCGCCGCGCCCGGCGGCGGCCTGCGGGTTCGCGTCAGCTGGCCGTCGGCGGATAGCGTTTGAGCATGTCCGCCACCATGGCGTCGATGCGTTTGGCGCGGCGCTCGCTGCTCAGGCTCTCATAGAGGGTGTCGCGGCTGGTGGCTTCCCAGACCACCTTCTTGGTGCCGCGGTCCACGAACGCCACCTGCAGCTTGTATTCCTTATAGGTTTCGCCTTCCACCGGGGTGCTGGTGGACAGGCCATAGCCGTTGCCGAACCAGCCGAAACCGAACTGCAGGGTGCTGCCCTGGAATTTTTCCACCGGCACGAAGCGATAACGCACCAGCAGGTCGGCGCCGTCCTCGCCGGCGCTGTCCAGGGGCCGGCCCGCCAGCTCCCGCTGAAGGGCCTCCTGGACCCGCTGGCCGTCCAGGCTGAGGGCTTTCTCGTCCTGTTCCGGCGGGTCGATGGCGTAGGTCCGGTAGCTGCCGAAGTCGGTGCCGGCGCGGTGGTCCACCACCACCGGCGACACACAGCCGGCCAGGGTCACGGCGAGAAAAAGGGCAAACCAGCGCATGGCGTTTCTCCTCTGGGGAACGTTTGTGAAGCCTTGCAGGCAGTATAAAGCGCCACCGGCATGCCGGCGTCAATGCGGCGGAGCGTGTTCGCTGGCCGCTAGCCCGGCCTTGATGCCCTCGCCCAGATAACGGGCCGCGCGGCCCGCGTACTGGCCGTCGGCGTAGACCATGTACAGCTCCTGGTAACGGTACACGCCCTCGCGCAGGGGCAGGGGGTGCAGGGTGCCTTCGGCGAGATCGTCGCCGATCTCGGTCTCCGGCACCCAGGCGAAGCCCAGCCCGCGCAGCAGGGCCTGACGGCGGGTGTGGCCGTGGGAGAAGGTCCAGCGCTTCTCCGCCCCCAACCAGCCGGAATCCAGCCGCCGCCGGCCCGAGTCGCGCAGCACCAGTTGCCGGTGCGGGCGCAGATCGTCCAGGCCCAGGGTGCCCTGATGGTGCAGCGGGTGGTCCGGCGTCGCCACCGCCACGAAACGGATGCGTGTCAGGTGGTCGCCCATGAAGCCCGGCGGCACCCGCCCGGTGATCACCAGATCCGCCTCGTGGCGCAACAGCGCCTCCTCGGCCCCGGAGAGGATGGTTTCCTGGAATTCCACCCGGGTCAGCGGGCTTTCCTCCGCCAGATCCACCAGGGCGCACAGCACCAGGTCCTGGGGGAACAGACCGTCCGCGGCCACCCGCACCAAGGGCTCCCAACCGTGGCCGAACTGGATGGCGCTGCTCTCGATGCGGCCCGCCTCCTCCAGCAGCACCTTGGCCTGCCGGTACAGCAGGTGGCCGGTTTCGGTGAGCCGGGCCCGCCGCCCCTCCAGGGCGAAGGCGCGCACGCCCAGCTCGGTCTCGATCTTCTGGATCGCGTAGCTGATCGCCGACTGGCTCTTGTTCAGCGCCTCCGCGGCGGCGGCGTAGCCGCCTTCGTCCACCACGGCGATCAGCGCCTGCCACTGGTCCAGGGTGATTTTGGTCGACATATCGAAAAATTCGTCTCAGGGGGCCATGGGTCCGCCATTTCTATACCGTTTTTTCGATCAGGACAACGGAATCAAACGCCCGCTTAAAAATAATATCGATAACTATTATCATTAGCATCCGTTTCCGGGTTTGTGTCATCGTTTGGGGAGATCGTTTTGCGGAATTGGATGGGGCGCGTGGGGAGCGCCGCCGTGCTGGGGGCCGTGCTGGGCGCCATGGCGACGCCGGCCGGGGCCGACGAAGCCGGTTTGCTGGAGCGCTACCGGGGTGACCGCGCCGGCTGGCCGGCGCCGGAACTGGATGAGGACGTGCCCTACCGGCCGCTGGCGGCGCTGCCGGCCCGGCCGCCTTACCCGGCGGACAATCCGGACACGCCGGCCAAGCGTGAACTGGGCCGGTTGCTGTTCTTCGACCCGCGCCTGTCCGTCGCCGGCGACGTGGCCTGTGCCTCCTGCCACGACCCGGAGCAAGGGTGGAGCGATGGCCGCCGCAAGTCCCTGGGCCATGAGGACCAGGAAGGCGATCTCAACGCGCCCACGGTGGTGAACAGCGGCTATCTGGACGAGCTGTTCTGGGACGGCCGCGCCCACAGCCTGGAGGAGCAGGCGCTGGCGAGCTGGACCAATCCGGTGGAAATGGCCGCCGACCCGGCGGCGGCCACCGCCCGGCTGGCGGCGGTGGCCGGTTACCCGGCCCGTTTCCGGTCGGCGTTCGGCGATGCCCGCCTCAGCCCGCTTCGCATCCAGCGCGCCATTGCCACCTACATGCGCTCGGTGACCATGACCGATACCCCCTACGACCGCTTCCTGCGCGGCGAGCGCGAGGCGCTCAGCGACGCCCAGGTGCGCGGGCTGCATCTGTTCCGCACCCGGGCGCGCTGCATGAACTGCCACAACGGCGCCCTGCTCAGCGACGGCCGCTATCATCATCTCGGCTCGTCGTTCTACGCGGTGGGCAATTTCCAGGGCCGCTACGCGCTCAGCCATCGCGCCGAGGACGTGGGCGCCTTTCGCACCGCGCCGCTGCGTGGTGTCACCGAAACCGGGCCCTGGACCAGCGCCGGCCTGATCGACGATCTGGACGATCTGCTTTCCATCTACAACATGGGCTGGTGGCAGAACGCGCCGCTGGACGAAAAGATCGACGGCATTCCCTTCGCCACCCTGTCACCGCACATCCAGCCGTTGGATCTGGAACCCGAGGAGCTGGCCGATCTGCGCGCCTTCCTGGACGCGCTCACCGGCACCATGCCGGAGGCGCGACCGCCGGCGCTGCCGGGCCGCTGACCGGCCCGGCGGCTCCCGAGTCGGTGTCGATCAGAGCCGGTAGCGGGCGCCGAGCCAGAAGTAGCGCCCCAGCTCCACGCCGCCGAAGTTCTCCGGCACGGTATAGGTACGGGCGTTGAAGGCGTTGCGGATTTCCGCCTCCAGGCTGAGGGCGGCCAGCGGCCGCCAGGTCACGCCCAGATCGCTGATCAGGGTGGCGTGGCGTTCGGCCCGCTCATACACCGCCAGTTGCTCGTAGGCGTTGTCGTCGCCGTCGGTGATGATCGGCTCGCCGTCCACCACCTGGCCGGTGCTTTCCACGGTGTCGTAGTCGCCCCGGTAACGGACGTTGACGCGGCCGGACCAGCGCGGCGCGAAGCGGTGGGACAGGTTCAGGTTGGCCACCCAGGGGCGGTCGAAATTGCCGCGCACCCGGTTCAGGGAGGCCAGGGTGACGCGCTCGCCCTGGTAGCTCACGTGGCTGTTGCTGCCCGGGTTGGCGGGATCGTCGTAATCGGCGTTGCTGGTTTCCTGTTCCGAGTAGGTCACCGTGAAGCCCAGGGTGGTGCGGTCGCCGAAGGCGCGGTAGTAGGCCAGGGACACGCCCTTGTACTCACTTTCGCCATCGTTGTTGAGCCGGTAGACCCGGTAGCCGTCGGCCATCACGTCGCTGACCGTCTGCGCGAATTCGTCCTGGTTGTCGCGTTGCACCAGCTTGGCTTCCAGCACCCCGCCCAGCAGACGCTGGCGCAGCCCCAGGGACAGCTCATCGCTGTAGGGCGTGTCCAGGTCGGTGTCGCCGTAGCGGTACAGGCCCTGATCGTTGCCGGTGGTCCAGTCGTTGACCACGTTCTGGGTGGCGCCCCGGTACTCGGTGGCGTAGGGCGTGCGCGCCTGGCGCATCTTGTAGGTGAGCAGGGCGCCGCCGTAGTAGCGGTTGGCGCCGGCGGTGAGCACGGTGGCGCCGTTGTCGAAGGCGTCCACGCTGCCACTCAGGCGCGGGGCCACGTTATGGTTGCGCAGGAAGTCGTCGTAGTCGTAGCGCAGCCCGGCGGTGACCTGGTAGCGGTCCCAGTGGAAGGTGGCGTCGGTGAACGCCGCCGCCTCGGTGAGGCCCACTTCCACGTCCTCGCCGGCGTACACTTCGCGGGTACTGAAGTACTGCTCCTCCTGCAGGCAATCATAGTCCAGGCCCCGGCACTGAATGTCCGTGTTGACCACCGGGTTGGTGAACACATACAGGTCCTGGGGCCGGTCGAAACGCAGGCGCTGGTGGTTCAGCTCCAGCCCCAGCCGGCGGTCCACCGCCACCTCGCCCAGAAACAGCGGCGGCAGCTCGCCGATCCAGCGTGCCCGGCTGGTCATCTGGTATTTGTCCAGGTTGCCGTAGCCGCCCTGCAGGCTCTGTTCCAGGCCGTTTTCGCTGCCCCATTGCCGGGACGGGCTGTTGGCCCACTGGAAGTAATCCAGCGGCGCCTCGCGGCGGTTTTCCACGTAGCTGACGCCGGCTTCCACCTGGTGGCGGAAATAGCGGCCGGGCAGCATCAGGCGCACCTGGGAGGACAGGCCGCCGCCGTGGAACTCGTGGCGGCTGTCCCGGGCGTTGCGGATCAGGGCCTCCCGCTCATAGGGGGCGTAGGTGACGCTGGCGTCCAGCTCGCCGGTGACGTTCACCGCGGTGGAGAACTTGCCCATCAGGTTCTGGTTGGTCTGCTCCAGATTGTAGACCCGGCCCAGGGATTCCGTGGGGGCACGGCTGCTGGCCTGGCTGGCGCTGAGGATCAGGCCGGACAGCTCGCCCACCGGCAGGCTGTAGTGGGCGCCGAAACGGTCGCGGCGGAATTCCGGGTCGGACGAGGGCGCCTCGGAGATGGGTTGCCCCGGCTCCACGGTGGGCTGGATGCGTTTGTAGTGCACCCAGTCGGAGCGGGTGGTGTTGTAGAACACCGCCCCTTCCGGCTCGGCGCCGGCGCGACGGGTTTCCAGGTCCACCACGCCGCCGGTGAAGCGGCCGTATTCCACCGGCACGTTGCTGTCCAGCACGCGCACGCTTTCCAGCAAGTCGGTGTCCAGGAACAGGCCCAACTCGTGGCCGCCCACGTCGTCGATGCCGTCCGCGCCGCCGGCCGGGTCCAGGCGGTTGCCGATGTTCAGGCCGTCCAGTTGCACCGCGTTCTGATAAAAGCGGCCGCCGGAAATGGAGATCGACGACGGTGACAGGTCCTCCAGGGCGTCGGTTTCCAGGGCGTCCTCGCTGAACTGGATACCCGGCACCTGGCGGTACAGGCTGTCCAGGCCGCCGTCGGCGTCCCGGTAGGCGTCCAGATAGTCCCGGTTGAAGCGGTACTCGCCCTGTTCGGTGCCGGCCATGGGGGTGTGCTCGGCGGCGCCGCCCTCCACGATCACTTCCTGGACGGTGTTGTCCGCCAGCGGCGCCCCGGCCAGGGTCAGCCCGACCAGCGTCAGCGCGTAGCGATGGGGGCGTCTCATCCGCAGCTCCCGCAGTAGGGCGTGGCGTCCGCGTCGTCGGGGGTGCCGTCGCCGTCGATGTCGTCGTCCAGGGTGAGCGCTGGCGGCGCGTCGGCGTCCAGGCTGGCGGACGGGTTGAAGAAGTCCGGCCGGCCGTCCAGGTCGAAGTCCCGGCTGGCCAGGTCGGTGCCGGGGAACAGGTCCCGGGCGGCGAGGCCGTCCGCGGCGGCGGCGAGCCGGTCGTAGCGGGCCTGGCCCTGGGCCGTTTCCGCCACTTCGCGGGCCGCCTCCAGGTCGTCGAAGCGGCCCAGAAAGCGAGCCAGATCCTTCAGATCACCGTTGCGTCGGGACAGGCCGTTGATGCGCTGGATGACCGCCAGGGCATTGAGCTGGTCGCCGGTGTCGCCGGTGGCGAAGCGCCGGGCCTGTTGTTCCAGGCTGTGCGCCAGGGCCAGCTCGGTGGCCACCGGCTCACCGCGTTCGGCGGTGCGGCCGCGCAACTTATTAGCGGCGTAGCGCACCGTGGCCAGCAAGTCTTTGGCGGCGGTGCCCGCTGCGGTGCGCTCGATTTCGTCGCCGGCGGCGGTGGCCAGGTCGTGGACCTGGGCGCGGGCCTGGTCGAACGTGGCCAGGGCGCCGTCCGCGTCATCGGCGGCGGCCAACAGACGCAGGCGAAGCCGTTGCACGGTGAGCCGGTCCTCGCCGCTCAAGGCGTTGCTCAGGTCACCGAGTCGGGCGGCGATGGAGGGCAAATCGTCGCTGAGCTCGAAGTGGTACAGGCCTTCGCCGGCCAGGCGCAGCAGGTTGTACCGTTCCACGGTGTCGGCGTCGGGGACCAGGCTCAGGGCGCGTTCCGCGCACACCCCCATGCGTTCCCGGGCTTGCTCCATGTTGCCCAGGTATTCGCTGGCCACGGCCAGTTTGCGGCAGCCCTGCTCGATGCCGTTTTCCGCGCCCGGGTACCGTTCCTGGTAGTCCGGGCTGGTGACCAGCGTCCAGGCGGCGTCCGATACCGCCCGGGCCAGATCGTCCCGGTTCTGGTCGTGCAGGGTGTTGAGAACGTAACGGTTGATCCCATCGATTTCGTAGTCGTCATCCGCTTGGATGCCGCCGCCCTGG
Organism: Alloalcanivorax profundimaris; assembly: GCF_015265435.1. Classification (GTDB taxonomy): domain Bacteria; phylum Pseudomonadota; class Gammaproteobacteria; order Pseudomonadales; family Alcanivoracaceae; genus Alloalcanivorax; species Alloalcanivorax profundimaris. Next base: position 417,766 of record NZ_JABJWH010000036.1, read on the forward strand.
AAGGTCAGCAGGGTCACCTGGCCCACCAGGTCCTCGCCCAGTTCGCCGGCCAGATAGTCCAGGCCGGCTTGAACGGAATCGCCTTTGATCAGCGCCACGGCGCGCTGAGCGCGGATCGCCTTGCGTGCCTCCATGGCGCCGTAGCTGCCCAGTGGCGGGATCGGTGTCACCACCTCGGTGAGGAAGCGCTCGAAGCCGTCGAAGTCCTCCAGGTAGCCGTAGGCCGGCGCGATCATGTTGGTGTAGTTGGTGGAGAAACCGTTACAAGGAATCTGAAGCAGATCGGCGAAGGTGTCGGTGCCCGCGCGGGCTTCTTCGTCGAGCCCGAGCCGGGCGAACAGGGAGGTGTAGCGGGCGGTGTACTGGGTCTGGATGGCGGCGCAGGTAAGTGGGCCCGCCTGGCGACCCAGACCGTCGGTCCAGCGTTGCAGCAGGCGCGTTGAGGTCACCGCCTGCTGGTAGTAGGGCTCGCGCAGGCCCTGGTTCTCCGCCTGTTGTACCTGATCCTCGGCCAGATCCAGCAGGGCGGAGTTGATGTTGTAGTAGGCGCCGTTCCAGTCGCCCCCAGGGTCGCCGTAAAGGTCCACATAGTCGTAGAGCGGTGCCAGGGTGGCGTCGGCACGGTCGGAAAGGCCGGCTTCAAGGTAAGTACTCACCAGCTTGAACACGTTCTCCGCGTCCTGGTAGACGATGTTGCGCAAGCCCACGCCGTCCAGGTAGTCGCTGAACTCCCCGGCCGCCCGGTCCAGCAGCGTGATGGCCGGGTCTTGCTGGTTTTGCTCCAGAAGGGCCTTGCCCGCCTCCCGGAAGGCTTTCACGCGCTCCCGCGGGCTGAATACCTGGGTGCGCAGGGTGCGGGTGGCGTCGTCCAACAGGCCGGCGCGGGCCTGCCCCTCGGCGATGGCCGCATACAGCGGGTCCAGGTAGTTGTCGTCGTAGACCCCCTGGAACAGCTGTTCGGAGCGGTAGAACGGCGACAGCGTGGAGCGATAGAAGTAGGCGCGCCGGGCGTCCTGGTCGTCGCCCAGCCGCTCGGCGGGGGCCAGGGGCTGGGCCGGGTCGATGGCGTCCCGGTCGGCCAGTTCGGGCACGGTGCCGTCGCCGGCCAGGCCCGCCGGCGGCGTGAAGCCGGCCTGGGCCAGGGCGTCGGTGGTGATGCCGTAATGGTTCATCAGGTAGCGCACCACGTTCAGCCCGGCGGGGCTGGCGGGTTGCAGGCCGCGCGCCTGGTTGGCTTGCCAGATGGACTCCGCCAGCCGCGCCAGATTGTCGCGGGCGGTGTCGTCGGCGGGGGTATAACCCAGGCTTTCCGACAGGTAGCGCGCCAGGGTACGGGTGACCAGGGCGCGGGTGGCGCGGTCGAGTACCGTGTCCGCCGGGCCGGCCGGGTCGACGCCGGCCAGGATGGCGAGCAGATCGGCGTTGTCCGTGAGGCGTTGCCGGGTGGAAGCCAGCAGCAGTTCATCGCCGGCCAGGGCGCGGGCGCCGGCGGCGAGGTCGGTACCGTACTGGTTCACCGCCTGCCAGAGCAGGTCCGCCGGGTTCCGTTCCCCTTGCAGCAGGCTCAGGAACTGGGCCACCAGCACCGCCCGTTGCTGCAGGTCGCCGTGCGCCTGGGGCGACGCCAGTAGGCGCTCCGGATCCAGCCCCAGACGTTGGGCGACCCGCTCCCGGGCGCCATCCAGGCTGAAGCCCTGGGCGGTGAGATGGGCCACCAGGGTGGTCACCGGAGAGACAATGCCGTCCGGGTTATCGGTGAGCGGCGCGGACAGGCTGAGGCCCTGGAAGGACAGGCCGGTGCCCGCGTCGCGGCCGCCGGTGGCGACCAGCCGGGCGCCGGCGGTGTCGCCCCGGTATTGCAGCTTGAAGCGGCCCTGGTCGTCACTGCGCACCAGGGCGGACAGGGCGTTGCCTTCGGCGTCCACCAGCCTGACCTGGGCGCCCTGGATCGGTGGATCCAGTACCTGGCCGCTGACGCTGCCGTCCGGCGTGCTGTCCGGGCGGCTCTGGCTGTCGCCGCCCTCGCCCAGGCAGCCGTGCAGAAGAGGTAACAGGAAAAATGACAACAACAGGACGCGCAGGGCCCCGTATGAACTGGTAGGCATGGCTCTCCCCCGTGTGTGAGCGGAGGCAAAAATAATGCAAATAAAAACGATTCTCAATATTGATGAGGAAAGAGGCCTGATTGATCGGATAATGCGATCTAACTTAGTAAATATATCGGGTTTTTCATCGGATCGACCGAAGTGACAATGGTGTCATTCCGAAATTCGATGGAGACAGGGCCATGACCCGTATTCTGTATCTGCAAAACAGCCTGTTCGGCGAAGACGGCCAGTCCAGTCGGATGGCGCGGACGTTCATTGACGGGTATCGCCAGCGTCATCCGGACACCGAGGTGGTGACCCGGGACCTGGTCGCCGACGGCGTGCCCCATCTGGACCTGGCCCGGGCCGGCGCCCTGCGCGGTTTCAGCGAGAGCCTGGACGACAACCAGAAGGCGGTACTGGCGCATTCCGACGCCCTGGTCCAGGAGCTGCGCGACGCGGATCTGGTGGTCATCGGCATGCCCATGTACAACTTCGGCGCGCCCACCCAGTTCAAGGCCTGGATCGATCACATCGCCCGCGCCGGCGTCACCTTCAAATACACCGAGACCGGCCCGGTGGGGCTGATCGACGACAAACCGGTGCGGGTGTTCGCCGCCCACGGTGGCGTGCACGCCGGCCAGCCCTACGAGACCACCACCGCGTTCGTGAAGCAGATTTTCGGTTTCATGGGTGTCCAGGACGTGCGCTTCGTTTACGCCGAGGGTCTCAACATCAGTGACGAGGTGAAGCGCCAGGCGCTGGCGCGCGCCGACGCGGAGATCGCCGCCGAACTGACCGCCCTGGAAACGGCGGCCGCCTGAGGGCGGCGGCCTGGCCCCGTCCGCGACACGGGCAACGAGCAATTGCGAGAAATTGAAGGAGGAACCATGGGACTGCTGGTCGACGGACAATGGCAGGACAAGTGGTACGACACCAAGAGCACCGGCGGGCGTTTCCAGCGTTCGGAAAGCCAGTTCCGCAACTGGGTGACCGCCGACGGCGCCGCCGGCCCCTCCGGCGAGGGCGGCTTCAAGGCGGAAAAGGGCCGCTACCATCTGTACGTGTCCTACGCCTGCCCCTGGGCCCACCGCGCTCTGATGATGCGCGCCTGGAAAGGGCTGGAGGCGCACATCGGCGTCTCGGTGGTGCATCCGTTGATGTTGGAGAATGGCTGGGAGCTGCGCGATGACTTCAATGGCGCCACCGGCGACCCGTTGTACGGCCTGGACAAGCTCTACCAGCTCTACCTGAAGGCGGACGCCCATTACACCGGCCGGGTGACGGTGCCGGTGCTGTGGGACAAGGAGCGCGAAACCATCGTCAGCAATGAGTCGGCGGAAATCATCCGCATGCTCAACGTCGCCTTCGACGAGCTGGGCGCCCGGCCCGGGGATTACTACCCGGAGGACCTGCGCGAGGCCATCGAGGCGATCAACGAGCCGGTCTATCACCGGGTCAACAACGGCGTCTACAAGTCCGGTTTCGCCACCGGCCAGGAGGCCTACGACGAGGCGGTGACCGCCCTGTTCGACACCCTTGAGGATCTGGAGCGCCGGCTCGGCGAGAGCCGCTACCTGGTGGGCAACACCCTCACCGAGGCGGACCTGCGGCTGTGGACCACCCTGGTGCGCTTCGACCCGGTCTACGTCACGCACTTCAAGTGCGACCGCAAACGCATCGTGGATTACCCGAACCTGAACGGGTTCCTGCACGAGCTGTATCAACTGCCCGGCGTGGCGGACACGGTGTGGATGGACCACATTCGCCACCACTACTTCCGGAGCCACCCCACGGTGAACCCCCACGGGATCATCCCGATCGGCCCGGAACTGAATCCGTCCGCGCCCCATGACCGCGACCGTCTGGGCGAGCGGGAGATACGCGGTGCCTGACCGGGCACCGTGGGATTGACGCCCGAGAGGGCGAGGAGGCAACCATGAAAGAACGTCGTGTACTGCACACCATTCGCGCCCTGGAAACGTCCGACGGCGCCGGCGTCCGGCTCAAGCGTGCCCTGGGCCACAACCCGGCGGTGCGGCTGGATCCGTTTCTGATGCTGGACGCCTTCTCCTCGGACAACCCGGACGACTACATCGCCGGTTTCCCGGCGCACCCGCACCGCGGCTTCGAGACCGTGACCTATCTCATCGAGGGGCACATGAAGCACCGCGACCACCTGGGCAACGAGGGCGACCTCAAGCAGGGCGGCGTGCAATGGATGACCGCCGGGCGCGGCATCATCCACGAGGAAATGCCCCAGCAGCAGGATGGCCTGCTGCGCGGCTTCCAGCTGTGGATCAATCTGCCCGCCGCCGAAAAGATGAAGCCCGCCGGCTACCGGGACGTGGCCGACACCGAGATGCCGCGCCTGGATCTGCCCGGCGGCGGCCAGATCAAGGCCATTGCCGGTGAGGTGGTGGTGGACGGCGAGACGCTGAGCGCCCCGGTGAAAGGCGGCAGCACCGACCCGCTCTACCTGGACCTGAAACTGCGTCCCGGCGAGCAGGTTACGGTGCCGCTGAAAGCCGGCTACAACGCCTTTCTGTATCTGTTCGAAGGCAGTCTTTCGGTGGCCGGCGAGGACGTGCCGGCGGAACACACCGCGGTGCTTGATGACGACGACCAGGTCACCCTTGAGGCGGGCGCCCGGGGCGCGCGGCTGGTGTTGCTGGCGGGCAAGCCCCTGGGCGAGCCGATTGCCCAGTACGGCCCCTTCGTGATGAACACCCAGGAAGAGATCGAGCAGGCCCTGCGCGATTATCGCGCCGGCACCCTCACCGAACCGGCGGCCTGACCGCCGGCCCCGAACCACGAAACCATCCGAACAGCCGCGCCAGGCGCAGGGCCATTTCCGGGCTCAGGGCCCGGCGCCCGCGCAGCATTTCCCCCTCTCGGAACCGTGTAGGTAGGGAGAGCAATTTGGTGTAAGCACCCCGCCCGGGTGCCGGGCGGGGTGCGGGGTCAGCCTTCCAGTTTGGCGTCCAGGGTGATGTCCGCGTTGAGTACCTTGGACACCGGGCAGCCTTCCTTCGCCGCCTTGGCGATGCTCTGGAACTCAGCGTCGTCGATGCCGGGAATTCTGGCCGTCATGTCCAGGTGCACCTTGGTGATGCTGAAGCCGTCGCCGTCCTTGTCCAGGGTGACCTTGGCCTGGGTGTCGATGCTGTCCGCGGTGTAGCCGGCGTTGCCCAGCTGCAGCGAGAACGCCATGGAGAAACAGCCGGCGTGGGCGCCGCCGATCAGTTCTTCCGGGTTGGTGCCGGGCTCGTCCTCGAACCGGGTATTGAAGCCGTAGGGTTGATCCTTGAGGGCGCCGCTGTGGGTGGAAATGGTGCCCTTGCCCTGCTTGATGTCGCCTTCCCAATGGGCGGAAGCGAACTTGTTCATGATCGTGCTCTCCTTTTCCGATGAACCGCTTGGCGGCTTGAACGCCGCCGACCATGCATAGCACGGCGGCGGCGACCGGCCCTAGCGCGGGCCGGCGGGCAATCGTAAAAGAAGGCAAAAGCCCGGGGCCGGGCTCAGTCCGGGTTCTCGATGGTCAGGCCACGGGTGGCGTGGTCCAGGCTGGAGGCATCGGTTTCGTTGCCGAGCTTGATCATCAGGCGCAGATCATTGGGCGAATCGGCGTGGGCGATGGCGTCCTCGTAGGTGATCTCGCCGGCGTCGTAGAGGTCGTAGAGTGCCTGGTCGAAGGTCTGCATGCCCTGCTCGCGGGACTTGCCCATCAGCGCCTTGAGCAGGTGAATCTCGCCCTTGCGGATGTGGTCGGACACCAGCGGCGTGTTGAGCAGCACCTCGATGGCGGCGCGCCGGCCCTTGCCGTCCGGGGTGGGAATCAACTGCTGGGCGACGATGCCGCGCAGGTTCAGCGACAGGTCCATGTACAGCTGGCCGTGCCGGTCGGCGGGGAAGAAGTGGATGATCCGGTCCAGGGCCTGGTTGGCGTTGTTGGCGTGCAGGGTGGCCAGGCACAGGTGGCCGGTTTCGGCGAAGGCGATGGCGTAGTCCATCACCTCGCGGCTACGCACCTCGCCGATCAGAATCACATCCGGGGCCTGGCGCAGGGTGTTCTTCAGGGCCACCTCGAAGGAGTCCGTATCGATGCCCACCTCGCGCTGGGTGACGATGCAGCCCTGGTGCTGATGCACGAATTCGATCGGGTCCTCGATGGAAATGATGTGGCCCTTCGAGTTCTTGTTGCGGTGGCCGATCATCGACGCCAGGGAGGTGGACTTACCGGTGCCGGTGGCGCCCACGAACAGCACCAGGCCGCGCTTGGTCATGGCCAGGTCCTTGATCACCGGCGGCAGACGCAGGTCGTCCACGTTGGGAATCTTGGTCTCGATGCGGCGCAGCACCATGCCCACCAGGTTGCGCTGGTAGAAGGCGCTCACCCGGAAGCGGCCGATGCCCCGGGCGGAGATCGCGAAGTTGCACTCGTGGTGCTCGGTGAACTCCTTGCGCTGTTTTTCGTTCATCACGTTGAGCACCAGATCCCGGGTCATGTCCGGGGTCAGGGCGTTGCGGGTCACCGGCAGCACCTTGCCGTTGACCTTCATGCTGGGCGGCACGCCGGCGGTGATGAACAGGTCCGAACCGCCTTTCTGCACCATCAGCTTGAGAAGATCCTCGAATTCCATGGCGGCTCCCTTAAATGGCGTCCGGGGTCTTGGCTTTTTCCCGGGCCGCTTCCCGGGACACCAGGCCTTTCTGCACCAGGCCCTGCAGGCACTGGTCCAGGGTCTGCATGCCCAGCGCGCCGCCGGTCTGGATGGCGGAGTACATCTGCGCCACTTTGTCCTCGCGGATCAGGTTCCGGATCGCCGCGGTGCCGATCATGATCTCGTGGGCCGCCACCCGGCCGCCACCGTTCTTCTTCATCAGCGTCTGCGAGATTACCGCCTGCAGGGATTCGGACAGCATCGAGCGCACCATGGCCTTTTCCTCGGCGGGGAACACGTCCACCACCCGGTCGATGGTCTTGGCGGCGCTGGTGGTGTGCAGGGTGCCGAACACCAGGTGACCGGTTTCCGCGGCGGTCAGCGCCAGGCGAATGGTTTCCAGGTCACGGAGCTCGCCCACCAGAATAATGTCCGGGTCCTCCCGCAGGGCGGAGCGCAGCGCCTCGGCGAAGCCCAGGGTGTCGCGGTGCACTTCCCGCTGGTTGACCAGGCACTTCTTCGATTCGTGCACGAATTCGATCGGGTCCTCGATGGTGAGGATGTGCTCGTAGCGGGACTCGTTGATGTAGTCCATCATCGCCGCCAGCGTGGTGGACTTACCGGAACCGGTGGGCCCGGTGACCAGGACGATGCCGCGCGGGAAGTCCGAGATCTTCTGGAACACCTTGCCCATGCCCAGATCCTCCATGGTCAGCACCTTGGAGGGAATGGTCCGGAACACGGCGCCGGCGCCCCGGTTCTGGTTGAAGGCGTTGACCCGGAAGCGCGCCACCCCGGGCACTTCGAAGGAGAAGTCGGTCTCCAGGAACTCCTCGTAGTCCTTGCGCTGCTTGTCGTTCATGATGTCGTAGACCAGCGCGTGGACTTCCTTGTGTTCCATGGGCGGCAGATTGATCCGGCGCACGTCCCCGTCGACGCGGATCATCGGCGGCAGCCCGGCGGAGAGGTGCAAATCCGAGGCGCCGTTTTTGGCGCTGAAGGCAAGCAGTTCGGTGATGTCCATGGGTTTCGGTATTCTTCTCAGTAGAATTTCGCAGAGTCTTAAACTAACCGCTCCCCGGAAGCCATTCAATCATGCCCGACGCCGATACGCCGCTAACCTCGATTCGCGCACGAATTCAGGCCGCCTGCGCCGCCGCCGGACGGGACCCGGACTCGGTCACCCTGCTGGCGGTGAGCAAGACCCGGGGCGCCGCTGAGATCGCCGCCCTGGCGGACCAGGGCCAGCGCCATTTCGGCGAGAACTACCTCCAGGAAGCCCTGGACAAGATGCCGGCCCTGGCCGGCCGCGACCTGATCTGGCATTTCATCGGCCCGCTGCAGTCCAACAAGACCCGGGAGGTGGCCGAGTACTTCCACTGGGTGCATTCCGTGGACCGCGCCAAGGTCGCCCGCCGCCTCAACGATCAGCGTCCGGAGGGGCTGCCGCCGCTGCAGGTCTGCCTGCAGGTGAACCTGGACGACGAAGCCAGCAAAAGCGGCCTGCCCCTGGCGGAGGTGCCGGCGCTGGCGGCCCGGTTCGCGGAATGGCCCCGGCTGCGGCTGCGCGGCCTGATGGCGATCCCCCGCGCCGACGCCGAGGACCGCAACCGGGCGGCGTTCCGGCGTCTCGCCATGACACTGTCACAATTGCGCAATACAATGCCGGCCCTCGACACCCTGTCCATGGGCATGAGCGCGGACTATCCGGTGGCCATTGAAGAAGGCGCCACCGTGATCCGGCTGGGCACCGCCCTGTTCGGCCCGCGCCCGCCCAAAGCGGACGGCCAATAAAGGAATGGCGCAGTTATGGCACAGCAACTGATTGGATTCATCGGGGCCGGCAACATGGCCAACAGCCTGGCCGGCGGCATGATCGCCAAGGGCATCCGCCCGGCGCGCATCTGGATGAGCGACCCGTCCAAGGACCGCCTGGATGAAGTCTCCCAGCTGCACCGGGTTCACGTTACCCACGACAACCTGGACGTGGCCCGCCGCGTGGACGTGCTGGTGCTGGCGGTGAAGCCCCAGGTAATGGGCGACGCCTGCGCCGACCTGCGCGAGATCATCGCGGAACGCCAGCCCATGGTGATTTCCATCGCCGCCGGCGTCACCGTGGCCAACCTGCGCGAATGGCTGGGCGACGCCCCCATCGTGCGCTGCATGCCCAACACCCCGGCGCTGGTCCAGGCCGGCGCCACCGGCCTGTTCGCCGCCGAGGGCGTGAGCGAGGAACAGAAAGCCATGGCCGGCCAGATTCTCAGCGCCGTGGGTCTGACCTTCTGGTTCGAGGAAGAGAAGGAACTGGACGCGGTCACCGCGGTGTCCGGCTCCGGCCCGGCCTACTTCTTCCTGCTCATGGAATCCCTGATCGACGCCGCCGTGGCCCAGGGCCTGGACGCCGCCACCGCCCGGCAGATGGTGCTGCAGACCGCCTGGGGCGCCGCCCAGCTGGCGATCACCAGCGAGGCCGGCCCGGAGATCCTGCGCCAGCGGGTCACCAGCCCCGGCGGCACCACCGCCGCCGCCCTCGGCGTGTTCGAGGAAGCCGGTTTCCGCGAGCAGGTCCAGGCCGCCGTGGCCGCCGCCCGGGAGCGTTCCGAGGAGCTGGCCGAGTAAAATTTGAAACCGTTCCGCTTTACCCCAATACTCTGACGCCAAACGGACAGTCTGGAGTCACCATGAACCCTCAGGGTGCCGCGGTTTTCCTGATCGATTTCGCGTTCAGCGTCTACATCTTCATCGTTTTGACCCGCTTCGTGCTGCAAGTGGCACGGGCGGATTTCTACAACCCGATTTCCCAGTTCGTGCTGCGCGCCACCAACCCGTTGCTGGCGCCGCTGCGGCGCATCATCCCCGGCTACCGGGGATTGGACATAGCGTCCCTGGTCTTGGTGGTGGTTCTGATCGTGGTCAAGGCGTTGATGCTGACGACCCTGCAACGCGGTGGCATCCCGGATGGCATCGGGCCGGTGTTGCTGGTCTATACGTTGCAGGAGCTGGCCACCCTGCTGCTCAACTACATCTTCTGGGCGGTGCTGATCCGGGTGATTCTGAGCTGGGTGGCGCCGGACCCTTCCAACCCCATCGTGCGGGTGGTGATCCAGATCACCGAGCCGATCATGGCGCCCTGCCGGCGGTTGCTGCCGGACATGGGCGGGCTCGATCTGAGCCCGCTGATCGTGCTGCTGGGGGTGCAGTTCCTGAAGATTCTGTTCCAGCTTCACTGATCGCGGCATCGCGGCTTCAGCCGCGATCCGCCTATTCGAACGGCGGCTCACCCTGCCAGTCGAAGAAGTCCGGCAAATCCCGGGACACCTTGTCCGGGAACACCGCCGGGCGCTTCTCCAAAAACGACATCACCCCCTCCTTCACGTCCTCGGAGCCACCCCGGGATTTCATCGCCTTGCTGTCCAGCTTGTGCGCCTCCATGGGATGCTCGGCGCCGGCCATGCGCCAGATCATCTGGCGGATCACCGCCACCGACACCGGCGCGCTCTGTTCCACCATCTCCTTGGCCAGGGCCACCGCCGCCGGGTACAGATCCTCGGGCTTGTGCAGCGAACGCACCAGGCCGCGCTCCTTGGCTTCGTCGGCCTTGAAGACGCGGCCGGTGAAGCACCATTCCAGGGCCGAGGAGATGCCCACCACCCGGCTCAGGAACCAGGACGAGGCGGCCTCGTTGACGATGCCCCGGCGCGAGAACACGAAGCCGAACTTGGCGTCCTCGGAGGCCATGCGCACGTCCATGGGCAGCTGCATGGTGATGCCCACGCCCACGGCGGCGCCGTTCACCGCGCCGATCACCGGCTTGAGGCTGCGGTAGATGCGCATCGCCACCTGGCCGCCGCCGTCCCGGTGGGCGTCGTCCGGGTTGGCGCCCTCGCCACCGCGTTTCTTGTAATCGAAGGTGTCGCCCCCGGAGGACAGGTCGGCACCGGCGCAGAAGGCACGGCCCTTGCCGGTGACGATCACCGCGCGCACTTCGTCGTGCTGGTCGGTGAAGTCGAAGGCGGCCAGCAGCTCGTCCTTCATCTCCCGGTTGAAGGCGTTCATCTTCTCCGGGCGGTTCAGGTAAAGGGTGGCGATGCCGTCGTCGTCGACGGTCAGTTCCAGGGTGTTGAAAACGGGCAGGTCCATGGCGACTCCTCGGTGCAAGCGTGACCGTTCATGATTGGCCAGCCCCGGGGCCCCCGCAACCACCAGTTACGACGCCGGTCCGGCGGTTTTGGTCATCGCCGCCCCTGGGCGCCGGCCGCCGGCGGCGGTAGGCTTGCGGCCTTGAAATCGTTTTGGGAGAGCGAACCTTGAACCCTGGCAGCAAACCGGACGGCATCTGGCGCACGCCGGACGCCTACCCCTTCCATCTGCCCCTGGTGCCCCACTACAGCCACCTGGACACCGAGCGCCACGTCAACAACGTGGCGGTACAGAGTTTTCATCTGGAAGCGCGCACTCGCCTGCTCATGGACACCCTGGACCGGCCGGTGTGGTACTCGGACGACGTGCTGCTGCGACCGCGCCGGACCCTGACCCAGTTCCTGGGGGAAACCCACTATCCCCATCCGGTCACCGCCACGGCGGCGGTGCTGGGGGCGGACGCCGACCGTGTCCACCTGCGCACCGCCCTGTTCCAGCACGGGGACTGCGTGGGCGTGCAGGATTGCCTGCTGGGGGCCTGGCAAGGGGATCGCTGGGTGGCGCTGCCGGACGACGTGTCGCGGGCCCTGGGCGAGCGGCCCCTGGAGGCGGTCTGGCCGGCGGAGACCGCCCTGGACGCCGGGGCCTTCACCGGCTACCCCCTGCAGGTGCCGCTGAGCGCCCGCTACGTGGATCTGGACCCGGATCGGGGCCTCTCCGAGCTGGCCCTGGCGCGTTATGCGGAGCAGGCCCGGGCCGGTTCGCTCACCGAGCTGCGCCAGCCGGAGCTGGGGCTGCTGGTGGCGCGCATCGATCTGAGTTTCGGCCGCTGGGACCTGGGCATGGGGGACGAGGTGCGCCTGGCCACCGGCCTGGGCCGGGTGGGTAACACCTCCTTCGTGCTCAGCGGTGGCATTGCCGTGGACGGTGAGGCGGTGGCGGCGGCGGAGAGCGTCATGGTGTTGCTGGACCGGCGCAGCCACCGGCCCACGCCGGTGGCCCCCTACGCGGATGCCATGGCGACGCTCCGCATCGGTTGATGGCGCGGTGTGAACAAAGGCCCCGTCACCAGGCGCAGACGGTTTTGCCCTGCTGCTCCTGGGACGCCATCCAGGACAGGATGCGCCCGCCCAGGGGGCGTTGGGTGGCGTCGGCGGCCAGCGCGATGGCCTCGCCCAGCCCCTCGATGTCGATGCCGGTCTTCAGGCCGACGCTCTCCAGCAGGTAGGCCAGATCCTCGGTGGCCATGTTGCCGGTGGCGCCGGGGGCGAACGGGCAGCCGCCCAGGCCGCCCAGGGAGGCGTCGAAGCGGCGCACGCCCAGATCCGCCGCCTCCCAGGCCATGGCCGCCGCCAGGCCGCGGGTATCGTGCAGGTGCACGTAGAAGCGCTCGGCGCCGAAGTCGCGGATCAGCGGGCCCATGATGTCCTTCATCTGGCGCGGGTTGCCGCCGCCGATGGTGTCGGCGATGGCCACCTCGTCACTGCCGGCGGCGAACATGCGCTCCGCCAGGGACTGGCTCAGGCTCACCGGTACAGGCCCGTCGTAGGGGCAGGCAAAGGCGCCGGAGATGTAGGTGCGGGTGGCGACGCCGTCCTGGCGGGCCGCCGCCAGAATCGCCTCGCAGCTGGCCGCCGCCTGCTCCAGGCTCATGTTCAGGTTGCGCTGGTTGAAGGTGTCGGTGGTGGAAAGCACCAGGGCCACGGTGGGGTAGCCCGCGTCCCGGGCCAGCTGGTAGCCCTTCAGGTTGGGCACCAGGGCGGTGTAGTGCAGGTCGTCCCGGCGCGGCAGCCGCTCGGTGAGGGCGGCGGCGTCGGCCATTCGCGGCACCGCCTTGGGGCTGACGAAGCTGACCGGCTCCAGATAGCGCACCCCGGCGGCCACCAGGGCCTCGGCGATGCGCGCCTTGGTATCGGTATCCACCGGCGTGGGCTGGTTCTGCAGGCCGTCGCGCAGGCCCACTTCGTTGATGATCGCGGTTTCGGTCATGGGTGTGTCCCGGTGCCTTGGGGGGGGAGCCGCAGTGTGCCATGGCGGCAGGCGGGCGGCCACAGCCGCCGGCGCCGGTCAATGGCCGGCGCCCGTTGTGTTCGGGCCGGCTCCGTTGAGCAAGGATGCCGCTCCGGGGTAGGGTCGGTGATCGAGGTACTGGAGACCGCCATGTTCTGGATTCTTTCCGTTGTACTGGTGGTGATCGTCCTGATCCCCACCTACGTCACCCTGGCCTTCTATCTGGTCTGGCACTATGACCGGCGCAATTTCCCGGAGCCGGTGCTGGGCGAGGCGCCCCCGGCCCTGAAACCCGGCCGGGTGGTGCGCGCCATGCTGTTGGAGGCCGCCAGCCTGACCTTTCTGGTGGCCACCTATCCGCTGCGCGTGATTCAGGACGCCTCGCCGAAGCGGGCCCACGCCTCGGATCGTCCGCCGGTGGTGCTGATCCACGGCTACGGCGGCAACAGCGCCAACTTTCTGTGGATGCAGTGGCGCTTGCGCCGCGGGGGGTTCCGCAACGTTTACGCGGTGAGCTACACGCCGCCGCACATCAATATGCGCAAGCTCTCCGACCAGGTGGCACGCCACGTGGAGCGGGTGCTGGAGCGCACCGGCGCCGAGCAGGTGGACCTGGTCTGCCACTCCATGGGCGGCCCCCTGAGCCGCTACGCGATCAAGAACCTGGGCCTGGCCGGCCGGGTGCGCAAGGTGATCGCCCTGGGCAGCCCCCACTACGGCTCGCGCATCGCCGCCCTGTTCCCGGCCCGGGGCGCCGCCGCCCAGATGCGTTACCGCAGCCCCTTCGTCCAGGAACTGGCGGAAGAGGGCGAATGCCCCGGCGGAGCCCGCTTCTTCTGCCTCTACTCGGAGATGGACAACTTCGTGCTGCCGGCCGCCACCGCCGTGCTCGAGAACGCGGAGGAAAACCTGCATCTGCCCTACCTGGGCCACTGCTCGCTGCTTTACAGCCCCCGGGTGGCGCGGGCCGTGGCCGACCGGTTGCGCGCCGACTGAGGGCACTCGCCGCCGATTGTTGGTTTTTTGTAAGGACGGGAATCGTGGTCTTCCTTGTCCGGGCAAAAGTGGTACGTTAGTGCAAATATAGAACAATCGTACCAGCCCGCTCCCTCCGAGCGCGGCCCCCAGAACAAGAAACCGCCGCCCGGCGCCCGGCGCGGCGTTGGAGACCACGATCATGGCAAGGCATTCCTTTTCCCTCCCGGTGCTGTTGTTGGTAACCGCCCTCGCCGCGCTGAGCGCCTGCGGCGGTGGAGGTGGCGGCAGCGCCGGGGGCAGCGCCGCCGTGCCGCGCACCGGCGCGGACGGCGGCGAGGTGTTCTACAGCTACCCCTACCACGGCCAGGAGCGGGTTTCTCCGAACACGCCCTTGGTGCTGCGTCTGTCCGCGCCGGTGGACAACCCGGTGGCCAGCGATCTGCTGCTCCAGGACGGGCAAGGCAACCCGGTGCCGCTGGCGACACCCCGGGTGGTGGGCGACGGGCGAAGTCTGGTGGTGCGCCCGGCGGACGGCCCGCTGCAGCCGGATACCCTCTACCGTCTGCGCCTCACCGGCCTGGGCGGTGACGAGGTTACGTTCGCCTTTCCGGACGACGGTCTGGTGTTCCGGACCCGCTTCGACCCGGACGGCCCCAACCGGGAGCGGCGCCGGGACGGCCCCCTGCGGCTGGTCTCCATGACCCCGGACGGCGAGCAACAACCGGCCACGGATTTCGCCACCTGGCGGCTGCGCTTCAGCCGGGTGCTGGACACCGACAGCCTGGTCTACGGCCAGTCCGTGCGGCTGACCCGGGGCGGCGAGCTGGTACCGGCGGTGATGCTGGCACAGGACGACGCGGTAAGCCTGGACCCGCGCCAGGACCTGCGGCCCGGAGAGCGCTACACCCTGACCCTGGACACCTCGGTGCGGGCCTTTGACGGCACCACTCTGGCCGAACCGGTGGAGCGCAGCTGGGTGGCCCGGGATACCCGGCCGCGCTCGGTGATGGTCCAGAACACGCCGCCCGCCTCGGAGCGGGCCGATCCCTGCCACGCGGGGGACGCCGGCATGTCCCGACTGTCCGGCGCGCCGCTCAACTGCGTGCCCATCGACGCGGTGCTGCTCGGCGACCGCGACGCCACCCAGCAAAGCGGCAATGTCTTCACCGAGCTGGCCTACCAGCCCGATTTCCCCCAGGTGTCGCCGCTGCGCATTCCGCGTGGCAGCCTGCTCAACGGCACCAACGTGAGCGTGAAAGTGGCCGGCACCGTGCCCGCCGGCATCGAAACCGGCGATGTCACCGTCACCTTCCTGTCCGACGCCACCGGCTACCTGATGCCCAACCCCTACAGCAACCGGGACGACGCGCCGCGCCAGGTGCGGCTGTACGTGGACATGGCGATGACCGCCGAGCATTCCGAAGCCAACGGCGGCCTCAGCCAGACCCTGCTGCAGGTGGAACTGGTGGGCGAGGCGCGCACCAATGGCGCCAGCCTGGTGATGGACGCCCTCGGCGTGGTGGAGCCGGAAGTGCTGGGCCAGGAAACCGGCTTCGGCCTGCTCAGCCTGCACACCGAATCCTACCCGGACCAGACCGGCGCGCCGGCCCCGGTGCCGGACACCACCTCGCCGGTGCTGCAATCGATGACCCCCCGGGTGGAGGACGGCGGCCTGGCCACCACGGTGAAGCCCGGCGACCCCCTGGTGCTTAACTTCAGCGAGCCCCTGGACCCGGACAGCGTGGAACGGGCCCTGTCGCTGACCCGCGACGGCCAGGCGGAACCGTTCACCTGGTCCCTGGACGGCGCCACCGTGGTGGTGCGGCCCACCACGCCCCTGCGGCCCGGTAGCCGCTACCGGGTGGCCCTGGACGACCGCGCCACCGACCTGGCCGAGCCGCCCAACCCGCTGCTGCCGGTGAGCCGCGATTTCCGTCTGCCGGCCCTGGTGGGCGACCCGGTGGCGCCGGTGGCCACCACCGTCTATCCGGGCTTCCCCTGCGCCGTGGACAAGACCACCTGGCGCATCGCCGAGGGCGACCATGGCCTGTGTCGGGGCAGCCGTGGGGACGACGATCACCTGCCGGTGTCGCGGCTGCCGGCCAAGCGGCCGATCCGCGTCACCTTTTCCCAGGACATCGACCCGGATTCGGTGATCCTCGGCCAGCGCTGCGGCGAAGGCAGCTTCCGGGTCGAGCGCGTGGCCACCGACGGCAACGGGGATCCGGTGGCCCGGGCCGATGGCGATAAACGCAAATACGACTGCCAGGCAGCGGTCCCCGGCCGCCTGGAGAAACACGCCCGCGTGCTGACTTTCGTCCCCGACCAGCCCTGGGAGCCCGGCGTCGCCTACCGCTACGCGCTGCAATCGGTGAACCGCGCCTCCGGCCAGGCCGGCGACGACTGCCGCAGCGGCGAGGCGATTTGCTCCAGCGCCGGCCTGCGGCTGCAGACCGCTCTGCTGGAAGGTCCGGAGCCGGACTGGGGCGGCCCGGACCTGGAGATCCATTTCCGGGGCGAGCCCGCCAAGGTCGGGGTGTTCCAGGCCCTGGACAACCTGCCCAGCGCCGACGTCAACGGCAACGGCCGCTTCGACACCGGCGAGCCGGGTTACGCCGCCGGCGAACCGGGCTTCAACACCACCCGGCTGCAGGTGCAAGGCGGCAGCACCCTGACCCAGAACCCGCGCCTGGACTGCGACACCCCGGAATCCTGCGACATCCAGGTGGTGGGTGGCCTGAATTCCGAGGTGCTCGGCCCCGGCACCTACGACGACCCGTCCACTCCCGAGGAGGAGCGCATTCCCGGCGTGCGGGTGGCGCTGCACCCCACCCTGATCCTGGCGTCCTCGGTGACCGTGAAAGCGGACGTGCTGATCCAGGGTGGCATCCCCATCGAAAGCCCCACCGGCACCCAGGTGATGCGCATGCGTTACACCTGCTCGGCGGGCCAGGGCGACGGGGACTGCGGCGACCGCGACGGCCTGATTCCCGGCTGGATTCTGGAAACGGAGGACGGGCCGGAATTCCGCGCCAAGGTCGACCTCTACCTGGACGCGCCGTATCTGGAGGCGCCCCTGGGCGGCGAGCACAACCAGCACAGCTACCCGCTGACCATGGATCTGGCCGGCCCGCTCACCTTCCTGCCCAACGGGCGCATGGCCATCCAGCAGTACAACCGCAACCCGATCCCGGTGAACGTGGAACTGACCCGGCTGCTGGGTTTCCTGAGCGCCAACATTGATCTGCGGATTCCGCAAAACGCGGTGAAACTGCAGTATCTGGGGGTGCCGATCAAACGTTGACGCGGCTCAGTATTGCGCGACCCGTGAAGGCGTAGCATGGTGTTGGTAACAACCGGAAAAAAGGGGAGAGGCACCATGAGTGAATACGGCGCCACCGTGGCCTGGCATCTGGCGCCGGATGCCAGTTTCGAATACGAGAACTTCGACCGGTCCCACGAGTGGACCTTCGCCGGCGGCGAGGTGGTACAGGCGTCCGCGTCGCCGGAATTCTTCGGCTCCGCCAACCGGGTCAACCCGGACGAGGCGGTGATCGCCGCCACCGCCAGCTGTCATATGCTCACCTTCCTGTCCATCGCCGCCAAGCAGCACCTCAAGGTGCTCAGCTACGTGGACCGCCCCCAGGGTGTGGTGGAGAAGAACGAGGACGGGCGCATGGCGATCACCCGCATCGAGCTGCGTCCCCGGGTGGTGTTCGAAACCGACCCGGAGACGGCGGCCCTGAAAAAGCTCCACGACGCCGCCCACCGCAACTGCTTCGTCGCCAATTCCCTGCGCGCCGAAGTGGTGGTCCAGCCCGACGACTGAGCCCCCGCCACCCGTGACCGGCCGGCCACGCCCGGCCGGCGACCGCGTGGCCTTGAGTCGCTAAACTGTCGCCTTCCACCGGCGGCCAGGAGCCGCTTTCCCGCCGTTGTAGAGAGTAGAGAGGGCGCCCCATGCTTGATCAGAACGAAATCGACCTGTTCCGCGACAACGTCCGCAAGTTCCTGGAGAAGGAAGTGCAACCCCACTACGACCAGTGGGAAAAGGACGAGAAACTGCCCCGCGAACTGTGGAACCGCATGGGCGAAAACGGCCTGCTGTGCGTGGACGTGCCCGAGCAATACGGCGGCTTCGGCGCCGACTTCCGGCTCTCCGCGGTGATGGTGGAAGAGGCCTCGCGCATGGGCTTCGGCGCGCTCGCCTCCAACCTCTCCGTGCACTCCGACATCGTCGCCCCCTACATCCTGCACCTGGGCACCGAGGAGCAAAAACAGGCCTGGCTGCCGAAAATGGTCACCGGCGAAGCGGTGGGCTCCATCGGCATGACCGAACCCGGCGCCGGCTCCGACCTGCAAGGCATGAAAACCCGCGCCGAAAAAGACGGCGACGGCTACGTGATCAACGGCCAGAAAACCTTCATCACCAACGGCCAGCACTGCGACGTCATCGTGCTCGCTACCAAGACCGACCCCAACGCCGGCGCCAAGGGCGTCACCCTGTTCACCGTGGACGCCTCCCTGCCGGGCTTCTCCCGGGGCCGCAACCTGGAGAAGATGGGCCACCACGCCGCCGACACCTCCGAGCTGTTCTTCGAGGGCGTCAAAGTGGGCGCCGACCAGATCCTCGGCGGCGAAGGCAAGGGCTTCTTCAACCTGATGAACGAGCTGCCCCGCGAGCGCCTGATCCTGGCCCTGGGCGCCGTCGCCGCCTGCGAAGGCATGATCGAGCGCACCGTCACCTACACCCAGGAGCGCCAGGCCTTCGGCCAGCCCATCAGCAAATTCCAGAACACCCGCTTCGTGCTGGCGGACCTGCACGCCCAGGTCCAGGTCAACAAAGCCTTCTGCGCCCAGTGCACCGACCAGTACGACCGGGGCGAGCTGAGCACCGCCAACGCCTCCATCGCCAAGCTCACCACCACCGAGCTGCAAGGCAAGGTGGCCGACCAGTGCCTGCAACTGTTCGGCGGCTACGGCTACATGAAGGAATACCCCATCTCCCGGGACTTCGTCGACGCCCGTATCCAGCGCATCTACGGCGGCACCAGCGAGATCATGAAGGAAATCATCGCCCGGGATATTCTCGGCCGCTGATCCGGCCTAGGCCGCCGGCGCCATGATGGTGCCCTGGGCCACGGCGCACAGGGTCTCGGCGCCGTCGTCGGCCACCGCGAACAGATCGCACCGGCACACCGCCGCCTGACGGCCCGCGCTCTCCACCCGGGCGCGGGCCACCAGGGTATCGCCCTTGGCCGCCTTCACGTAGTTGATCTTGAACTCCAGCGTCAGGCCGTCGCCGTACAGCGAACCGCCGGCGAAGGTCAGGGCATTGTCCGCCAGATAGCTGAGCACGCCGCCGTGGGGGCGGCCGTGCTGCTGCAGGAACTCCGGTTTCATCGCCAGGGAAAGCTGGGCCTCTCCCTCCACGAAACGATCCAGACGCGCGCCCAGGAAACGGCTGAACGGCTGGGCCTCCAGCACGCGCTCGCCCAGGGCCTGCAATTCTTGCGGTGTCATGGCAACCTCTAGGAAACAGTGAATTAGAATATTGTTCTAGAATAGGATTCTAGTATGAGCGAAGCAAGCCCCCTGCGGCCCCGCCCCGGTGCCCGGGAACGGGTACTGGCGGCGGCCCTGGCCTGCGCCACGGAAAGCGGCATGGACGCGGTCACCATCGAAGCGATCCGTGCCCGCAGCGGCGTCAGCGTGGGCAGCCTCTACCACCATTTCGGCGACAAACAGGGCGTGTTCACCGCCCTGTTCGTGGCCGGCGTGGAGCACTTCGGCGAGATCGCCATGGCCGCCATGGCCCGGGGCGACTCCGCCGAAGCAGGCCTGCGCGCCCTGGTCGGTGACTACCTGGAATGGATCGTGGCGCACCCGGACTGGGCCCGCTTCCTGCTCACCGCCCGTCCCCGCCTGGAAGGCCAGGCCGGCCCCCAACTGCGCGACGCCAACGGGCGCTACTTCACCGCTCTGCGCGACTGGCTGAATCGCTGGCCGGAAACCCGTCCCCTGGCCCGTCGCCCCGCCCTGGTGCTGGCCCTGGTATTCGGCCCGGTGGACTACCTGGCCCGCCCCTGGCTCGACGGCCTGATGCCCGCCAGCCCCCTGGAACACCGGGACGCCCTGGCCGACGGCGTGGTGCGCGCCCTGCTCGGCCACTGACGCACGCGCCACCGCACCCCCCAGATGGGGCATGCGCCCCGGTTCCAGAGCGTGGATTATCCGGCGTATACCGTCATTACTGGGGACACCACCATGATCCTTTCTTCCTCTCTCCAACGCGGCCTCGCCGCCCTGCTCCTCGCCGCCCCGGTGGCCGCGCTCGCCGTCGGCCCCGGCTCCGGCTCGCAAAGCCGCCACAACTTCCGCGTCGGCAACTGCCAGGTCAGCAGCATGCAGGTCATCTACAAACTCGACAGCCTCATGGGCGAACCCACCGTCAGCGGCTCCTACAAATGGACCGGCAACGGCAACTGCTCGCTCCCGTCCTCCACCACCCTCTGGCTAAAAGTCGAAGACGGCCGCGGCGGCCGCGGCTACGTCCGCCTCTCGCCGGCGGTCCCCAAAGGCAACGGCGCCTACGGCTACAACACCACCGGCTCCCCGGACTGGGACGAAGCCCTGTGCGGCTTCTCCGGCAACAGCCGCACCAACTGCCTGCCCCCCAACGGCGCCAAAAACCTCTGGAAAAGCGGCCGTGTCACCGACTTCAGCGTGACCTGGTAAATACCCGCCCCACGCGGGCAAACCTTCGGCCGCCGCGCGCAGCGCGAGCGGTACCGATACAAAAACGCGGCTTCGGCCGCGTTTTTTGTGCTTTCGCGACAGGGCGTTATCCGGATTTGTCGAGCTTGGAGATTTCTGGTTTGATCTGAAGCCATTACATGCCGGTTTACAAGATATGACGCCCGCTCGTTCACTGGATATTCGAGCCGGCGTCCTAATACCTGTTAAAAATAAAGAAGAGACATGGAGATAGTATGTCAAATGTAGATTGGCCAGATAACTTTCACGATCTCATTTTCCTGCCAAGGATTGATGAGCACATTGACGATCTGGCTGCCATGGCAGAGCCCGAGGACTGGGCGTACGAGCATTCTGAAGCTGATCACCGAAAGCCAATTTTGTACAACTACATAAAATACACATACAAGCGGCTGGCTGAGGAAGACAAGATCGCAATCGCTGATGATGGCCGCGCTCTTGTGTTCAATACTGGTCTTGTCACCTCTTCCCAAGAGCCCATATTTTGTTATTGCACACCCAATAACATGCCGGATACAGATGTACAGTGGCATTTTACGGCGTGGAAACGGAAAGGCGACCACGCCTTGTCGTCTTTTTCTGCACTGCCAGAAATGGCCCATTATTTCGACGACCCTACGGTTTTAGTGTTAGATCCTCGAAAGGAGTTGAGGGTTAACGTTGAGCACGTAATCGCCGACAACAAGGAGCGATTTCCGGAGCCGTACCGTTCAATGGATGAATACCCCCTCCAGACCTTTTTGAAAGGTGCGATAGACAACGCCCAAGAGCGCGTGAAAAGAAACTATAAAACGGCCATACCCCAATACTATCGCGGTCGAGTTCAGTTGATGTTGCCTCTGTGTATAGGTAGCCCCGGTGTAGCCGATCTGGCACTAGTGGTAGAAAACCACGGTGCGTTCTACCGAGCATCAACGTGCTTAACCTTGGAAATGGCCTATAACAACGCACGACAGCTTGCGAGGCCCGATAAGGACTGGTTGCAGCCTTGAGCCATTTTTAACAAATCGCTCAAGTACGTTCCCGGCCTGTCGGCCGTCCACCGGACGTCCCTGACGGGCCGCCGCTTAGCTTTGCGTTAGGTGTAGAAGTGATTGATCGAAATCCCATCGTGCAAAAGTTTTACGCAGTAATAGGGGCTTCGGGATTGGGGCTAGTTGTGTAAAGCCACCAGGTTGTTCAGTAAGGGCAGCCGGCTGACGGGAGGCAGATAGCCAAGGCTGGAATGGGGTCGATGCCAGT
>NZ_JABJWH010000037.1 GCF_015265435.1 Alloalcanivorax profundimaris
GGCTCCTGGAGGGCTGCGTAGTCTCACACCTCCAGTCTTCCGGGTACGCCCCGAATGAACAACCTACTGAAAGGTCACAGCTAGTTACAAACCTTGTTCTTTTCTTCTTGGCCGCGTTCCTATTCGCTGGACCAGAGGGAGGAGAATGGGTAAAAGCATATTTTGGCGGGGGTGGAGAATGGTTCTTAGGTGGCACAGCGATTTTGGCTGCATGTTATTTTCCTCTGGTCAGAAAATTAAGGGTGACTTGATGTGTCTGAATGCTGTATCGAACCTAAAAATAAGCAGCAGATCGACCTTCGGCGGCTGTGCTAAGCGTTGTCTTG
This sequence comes from Alloalcanivorax profundimaris, assembly GCF_015265435.1. GTDB lineage: Bacteria > Pseudomonadota > Gammaproteobacteria > Pseudomonadales > Alcanivoracaceae > Alloalcanivorax > Alloalcanivorax profundimaris. The sequence goes on from NZ_JABJWH010000037.1 coordinate 327, forward strand.
ATGATGAAACAGCAATCGCGATCTAAACCAAAGATTCCCCCCGAAGATAGGGTGGTCCTGTTCGACGGAGTTTGTCGACTGTGCTCCTTTTGGGCTCGGTTCCTGATTAGGTTCGATAAAAAACGTCGGTTTAAGTTGGCTACCGTTCAGTCACCTGATGGCCAAGCGATTTTGGAATCGCATGGTTTTTCAAAGGATTACTACAAAACTATGCTGCTTGTTGAAGGGGGCAACGTTTACACAAAGTCCTCTGCGTTTTTCAGAGTGATGTTTCGGCTGCCGTGGCCATGGCCATTCGTCTGTATTGGCTGGGTTGTTCCCTCAGTCATTCGGGACTGGCTGTACGACCGTGTCGCTTTAAATCGTTACAAGCTTTTTGGCCGCCATGAGGCTTGCGTGATTCCGGATAAAGACCATGAATCCAGGTTCCTGGGCGAGTAGTCCATCTTTTAGCTATGCAGTTTGCCGTGGCGCTATCGCCTTTATTTGGTTCTATCATGGCTTGATCCCGAAACTGCTTTATCCCCACGAGGATGAACTGGCCATGAATGTGGCAGCTGGTTTTTCACCAGCTGGCGCATTGCAGTTGGCAACCATCGGCGGCGTGCTGGAGATCGTCATGTCAATTGTTGTCTTGGTATTTTGGCGTCATCGATGGCCAATGGTGCTTACAGTGATTGCAATGATCGGTTTGCTGGCATTTGTGGCCCTGATGAAGCCCATATTGCTGGCGGCAGCTTTTAACCCTGTGTCAACGAATATTGCTACGGCTGCGCTTGCTATCGTTAGTTTGCACCTTCTGAATGTTATCGAGAGCGGTGGCTGACAAGTGAATGAAGCCGACCGTGTAGCTCCCACCGTTTTGGTGGACACCTTCTCCTAACGCGAGGAGGTGGGCAATGCCCAGATACAAGCATTCGAGGAAGACCTGGCAGTACTCGTCGGATTTCGAGGTGAAGGCTGTCTAGCTGAGCCATCAAGCGAGGGTAGTGCCGGCAGGTCGTCGCGGGGCTGAATATTCATCCGATTATGTGTTGGTGGTCGCAGGAGTAGTACCGCGCAGGCGGTATTAGACTGGATTCCCGAAAGCGCGTTGATGTGGTGAAAGAGGGAGAAGCCCACCACCATATAAGGAACTAGATGAGTTATATGGAATAAATCAGCCGGCGCCAATTATTAATGGCGTTATGGCTTACGACAGAGAGAGAATAAAGATGCCCGAATCAATCTATAAAGGAATGTTGGTCGTCGCCGCTCTTTTCTTCACGGCGTTCTTTACTGTGACCGTTTTGCCACCGCTTTTTGAGAAGCCCGATATATGGGGTGCGTTCGCGGCGGGGTTCGTGAACCCTTATTCGAGCGGCTATTCGACGGATGTGCTTGTTTGCTGGGTCATCCTTGCTGTCTGGGTGGCTTATGAGGCCAAGGCCTATGAGGTTCGAAAGGGGTGGATTTGCCTGCTGCTTGGCATTGTGCCTGGGTGGCGGTCGGGTTTGCGCTGTATCTGCTGCTTCGAGCCAAGCAAATCCGGGAGTTCAAACCTGATACGTGACGATAGGCAGCTGCCCATACCCGCAAATCGCGGGCTTGAAGGCGAGGTTTAGCTGGTTCGGGTTTTCTTACGCCGGCGCTCTTTGAGGGAACGGTGGAAAGTCTGCTTCATTTCAATGCCAGCGGATTCTTTAGGCGTGAGCCCAAGAAAATCTTCGCAACCACCAATTTTCCAGCCGCTTTTCTCAAGCTTTCTGCGTTTACTTGTCTGCAGCATCATAGCTCCTGAATGTAGTTCGACTTATACCCTTTAGGCTAGGCCGCGTAGCGCTTGGCTACCGCTCTGAGCACGATGCGGCACTGGTTGTCGCCGTATTCGCGGATGTCGGCGGCGGCTTGCTCGGGGTTGCGGCCGAGGACGTTCTCCAGCAGGCGCTGGAAGATGCGTAGGGAGCCGTCGAATTCCGTGGTTTCTTCCTGCAGGGCGATGTAGGAGAAGCGCTTGAGCAGGGGGACCAGGTCCTCGATGTCGGCGGCCAGGTAGCTGTTGTTGGCGAACCGGCGGGTGGCGAGCTCCACGAAGCGGAAGGCCACCTGGTGGGCGCCGGGCATGTCGTCGGCCTGATAGTGGCGCTCCAGTTCCGGCAGCATGGCGGCCAGGTCTTCGATCTGGCCGGGTTGCCAGTCCCGGGCGGCGCGGGCGGCCATGTGCGAGAGCAACAGGAACAGGAAGTCGTAGAGGTCGCGGACCTGGCTTTCGGTGACCTCGCAGACCCGTGCGCCCCGGCGCGGTTGCAGTTCGATCAGGTGCCGCTTTTCCAGCAGCCTGAAGGCCTCCCGGAGTGAGTTAGTGCTCACATCCAGGCTTTTCGCCAGTTCCGCTTCGGGCAGCTTTTCTCCCGGGGCCAGTTCCCCGCGAATGATCCGTTCCGCCAGATGTTCGGCGATCTGCTCGCTCAAACTCACCGCTTTCAGCGACATCCTGACTCCTCCTTCGTTGAGCCGCCATTATCCGCCTCCGGTGATCCTGTGTCACGAATTGAGTTGTTTGACAATTCAAGAAACCCTGCTAATGTTGCCATCGAGGACTGACAAAGTCATGGGAGACCCGCGTCCGTCATTCCACGAAAACAGGACGCACCGATTGCCCCCGGCGTACCGGGGAGGAGGCCAAACGATGTTCGCCAAGATGCATTCCGACACCATGCTGAAAATAAAAAAATGGGGATATCTGGGGTTCTGGGCCCTGGTTCTGCCGCTGCTGCCGTTCAGTGCCCTGGTGGGCCGGGAGGCCGGCACCCAGGATTACTGGGCCTGGTTCATCTACTTCGTGGTGTTCGGCATCATTCCGGTGCTGGACTATCTGATCGGCAAGGACCCCTCCAACCCGGACGAACAGGTGCAGGTGCCCTCGCTCAGCCAGGAGCGTTTCTACACCGGGTCCCTGTTCTTGATGGGGTTCGTTTGGTTGGGCGCGCTGTTTTTCGGCGGCTGGGTGTTCGTGAACAACGACTATTCCTGGCTGGGCAAGCTGGGCTGGATCGTGTCCATGGGCACCGTGGGTGGCATCATCGCCATTAATCTGGGCCACGAGTTCGTGCACAAGGACCCCAAGGCGGAAAACTGGATGGGCGGTCTGCTGTTGTCGTCGGTGACCTATGCGGGATTCAAGGTGGAGCACGTGCGCGGCCACCATGTGCATGTGTCCACGCCGGAGGACGCGTCTTCCTCGCAGTACAACCAGGGGCTCTATGCGTTCCTGCCCCACGCGTTCAAGCACAACTTCCTGAACGCCTGGCGGCTGGAGAAGCAGTACCTGGAGCGCAAGGGCAAGAAGAACCTGAGCGTCCACAATGAGCTGATCTGGTGGTACGGCATCTCGGCTCTGTTCGCGGTGGCCTTTGGCGTGCTGTTCGGCTGGCAGGGCGTGTTGTTCTTCTGCGCCCAGAGTTTCGTCGCCGCCTTCACCCTGGAAGTGATCAACTACATCGAGCACTACGGCCTGCACCGCCGGGTCAAGGACAACGGCCGCTATGAGCGGGTGACGCCGGCGCACAGCTGGAACTCCAACTACCTGCTCACCAACCTGGCGTTGTTCCAGCTGCAGCGCCACAGCGACCACCACGCCTACGCCAAGCGTCGTTATCAGGTGCTGCGCCACTATGAAGAGAGCCCGCAGCTGCCCGGCGGTTACGCGGCCATGTACGTGCTGGCGCTGTTTCCGCCGCTGTGGAAGAAGGTGATGAACCCGCGGGTGGAAGCCTACTACGAGGGCGAGATGGACCAGCTGTTCCGCGACAGCCGCCGGGTCAACAACATCGCCTGATTCGGTATCGGGCCCCGGGGGAGGAGATGTTGTAGGAGCGACTGGGCGGCATTCCGCTTTAGTCGCGATGCCGTCGGCACGGCCTTTGATCGCGACTGAAGTCGCTCCTACAGTCCTACGGCCCTAGCCGGTTCCTATTGCTTCCAGAACAGGGGCGTGAAGAGCACCAGGAAGGTGAAGATCTCCAGGCGGCCGAGCAGCATCAGCAGGGTCATCATCCATTTGGCTTCCGGGGTGATGTTGGCGAAGCCGCCGCCCACCTGGCCGATGCCCACGCCCAGGTTGTTCATGGAGGCGGCCACGGCGCTCACCGCCGTGGTCAGGTCCATGCCGGTGACCGTGAACAGCAGGGTGAAGATCACCGCGATGGTGATGTAGACCCCCACGAACCCCCACACCGCCTGCAGCACCCGGTCGTTGACCACGTGCTTGCCGAAGCGCAGGGCGAAGATGCCGTTCGGGTAGATCAGGCGGCGCAGTTCGCGGAGGCTGTGGCGGGCGATCAGGGCGGCGCGCACCACTTTCATGCCCGCCGCCGTGGAGCCGGCGCAGCCGCCGATAAAGCTGGTGAAGATCAGCAGATAGGGGATGTAACCGGGCCAGGCGGCGGCGTTGGTGCTGGTCAGGCCGGTGCCGGTGCCGAAGGAGGCCACCTGGAAGGCGGCGTGCCGGGCGGCCTGGTCCGGGTGGTCGTGAATGTGGAAGAACATCAGGCCGATGCCCACCAGGGCGATGTACATCAGCATCAGCCCCATGAAGAAGCGGAACTCCGGATCCTGCACGTAGGTGAGCAGGGAGCGGCCCCGCCAGGCGGCGAAATGCAGCGCGAAGTTCATGCCGCCGATCAGCATGAAGATCACCCCCACCCAGTCGATGGCGGCCTTGTCCCAGTAGGCCATGGAGGCGTCGTGGGTGGAGAAGCCGCCGGTGGAGACGGTGCTGAAGCTGTGGCAGATGGCATCGAACAGGCTCATGCCGGCGGCCCAGTAGGCCAGGGCGCAGGCCACGGTGATCGCCAGGTACACGTACCACAGGGCCTTGGCGGTTTCGGCGATGCGCGGCGTGAGCTTGGCCTCCTTCATGGGGCCGGGAATCTCCGCCTTGTAGAGCTGCATGCCGCCGATGCCCAGCATCGGCAGGATCGCCACCGCCAGCACGATCACGCCCATGCCGCCCAGCCACTGAAGCTGCTGGCGGTAGAACAGCATTGATTTGGGCAGCTCGTCGATGCCGGACAAAATGGTGGCGCCGGTGGTGGTCAGGCCGGACACGGACTCGAACACGGCGTCGGTGAAGCCCACCGGCACGGCGTCGGAAATCAGCATCGGCAGCGCGCCGATCACCCCCAGTACCGACCAGAACAGGGTCACCACCAGGAAGCCGTCGCGGGCCTGCAGCTCCGCCCGCTGGCGGAAGAACGGCAGCCACAGCATCAGGCCCAGCAGCATGGAAATCGAAAACGAGGTGAGGAAGGGCCCTTCGCTGCCGTCGCCGTAATAGAACGCCACCGCCACCGGGGGCATCATGGTGAAGCTGAACACCACCAGCAGCAGGCCGAGGATTTTCGAGATCAGCGCGAAGTGCATCCCGGCGTCCTAGAAGAAGGTGAACCCGACCTGGAACAGTTTTTCCACGTCCCGGGTGCGGCGTTTGTCGATCAGGAACAGAATCACGTGGTCGTTGGGCTCGATTACCAGGTCATCGTGGGCGATCAGCACCTTCTCGCCGCGCACGATGGCGCCGATGGTGGTGCCCTCCGGCAGGTCGATGTCCTCGATGGCGCGGCCCACCACCTTGGAGGACTTGGCGTCGCCGTGGGCGATCGCCTCGATGGCTTCCGCCGCGCCCCGGCGCAGGGAGTAGACGTTGACCACGTCGCCCCGGCGCACATGGGTGAGCAGGCTGCCGATGGTGGACTGCTGCGGCGAGATGGCGATGTCGATGTCGTGGCCCTGCACCAGATCCACGTAGGCCGGGTTGGCGATCAGCGTCATCACCTTGCGCGCGCCCAGGCGCTTGGCCAGCAGCGAGGCCATGATGTTGGCCTCGTCGTCGTTGGTGAGCGCGCAGAACACGTCGGTGTTCTCGATGTTGGCCTTGAGCAGCTCGTCCCGGTCGGTGCCCAGGCCCTGCAGCACCACGGTGTGATTGAGCCGCTCGCCCAGCCACTCGGCGCGCTTCGGCGAGCGCTCGATGATCTTCACGTTGTAGCGGTGCTGGATGCTCTTGGCCAGGCGGTAGCCGATGTTGCCGCCGCCGGCGATCACGATGCGCTTGTAGTTGTGCTCCAGGCGGCGCAGCTCGCTCATCACCGCGCGGATGTCGTTCTTGGCGGCGATGAAGAACACCTCGTCGTCCGCCTCGATCACCGTGTTGCCTTCCGGAATGATCGGCCGGTTGCGGCGGAAGATGGCCGCCACCCGGGTGTCCACGTTGGGCATGTGCTTGCGCAGTTCGCGCAGCTCGTTGCCCACCAGCGGGCCGCCGTAATAAGCGCGCACCGCCACCAGCTGCACCCGGCCGGTGGCGAAGTTCACCACCTGCAGGGCGCCCGGGTGTTCGATCAGGCGCTTGATGTAGTCGGTGACCACCTGCTCCGGGCTGATGATCACGTCGATGGGAATGGCGCTTTCGTTGAACAGCTTGTCGGCGCGGCTGGTGTAGTAGGCGGTGCGGATGCGGGCGATCTTGGTGGGGGTGCGGAACAGGGTGTAGGCCACCTGGCAGGCGACCATGTTCACTTCGTCGGAGTTGGTCACCGCGATCAGCATGTCGGCGTCTTCGGCGCCGGCGTCCTTGAGCACCCAGGGGTAACAGCCCATCCCCTGCACGGTGCCGATGTCGAGGCGGTCGCCCAGTTCCCGCAGCCGTTCGCCGTCGATGTCGATGACGGTGATGTCGTTGCGTTCCCCCGCCAGGTTCTCCGCCAGGGTGCCGCCGACCTGGCCGGCCCCCAGAATGATGATCTTCATCGATCGCCTTTTTGTTCGTCAGGCGCCGGCGCTTCGTGCTTGCGCAGGCAAGCCAGGTAAAAGCCGTCCGGCCCGTCCTCGCGGGGCAGCAGTTGCCAGCCCGCCGCCACCGCCGGCGCCGCGGGCGGTCGCTCGGTGAGGTCGGCGGCGTCCGGCGTGCGCGCCAGGAACGCCGCCACCTGGCGGTCGTTCTCCTCGCGCAGCACCGAGCAGGTGGCGTACACCAGCCGGCCGCCGGGCCGCAGAAGCGGCCATAGTGCATCCAGCATGCGCGCTTGTAAATCCACCAGCGGCGGCAGGTCGGCCCGGCGCCGGTGCCATTTCACGTCCGGCTGGCGGCGCAGGATGCCGGTGGCCGAGCAGGGCGCGTCCAGCAGGATGGCGTCGAAGGGCTCGCAGTCCCACCAGCCCGACGGCTCGGCGGCGTCGCCGACCCGGGGCTCGGCGCTCACGCCCAGCCGCGCCAGGGTCTCGCGCACCCGCTCCAGGCGCTCGGCCACCCGGTCCAGAGCCACCACCCGCGCCTCGGGGAAGGCTTCCAGGATCTGGCCGGTCTTGCCGCCGGGGGCGGCGCAGGCGTCCAGCACCCGGCCGCCGGGCGGCACCGCCAGGCGTTCCGCCGGCAGTTGCGCCGCTTCGTCCTGCACCGAGAAGTCGCCGATGTCGAAGCCGGGCAGCGCGGTCACCGACCGGGGCGGCGTCAGGTAGAGGCTCCAGGGCGCCAGCTCGCCGGGCCGGGCGCCCTCGCCCAGCGCCGCCAGGGCCTGTTCGCGGCTGTGCCGTTGGCGGTTCACGCGCAGGGTGAACGGCGGCGGCGTCAGGCTGGCCCGGGCCAGCGCGTCGGCCTGCTCCGGCCAGTCCTCCTGGAGCTGGCGCCACAGCCAGTCCGGCAGGGAGGTGGCCACCGCCGGCGCATAGCCGGCGAAGGCGGTGGCCGCGTCCAGGCGGCCGGCCTTGCGCAGCACCGCGTTGGTCAGGCCGCTGGCCCAGCCGGCCTTGAGGCGCCGGCACAGGTCCGGGTAGGCGTTCACCACGGCGTGCTGGGGGCGGTCCGTGAACCACAGCTCGTAGAGGCCGCACAGCAGCGCCAGGCGCACCGGCTGGGCCTTCGCCTTGATGGGCTTGTCGAGCTGGTCGTTGAGCCATTGATTGAGCGGGCGCAGGTAGCGGCACACGCCGAAACACAGGTCGCGGGTGAGGCCGCCGGCGCTGCCGTCGGGGACGCCGCGGCGCAGCACTTCGCGCAGGCTGGCGCCGTCGCCCTGGCCGGGCAGCACGCGGTTGAGGGCGCGCACCGCCGCCAGGCGGGGATCCGGGCTTTCAGCCAAGGAAGGCTCCTGGTTGGAACAGATCGGGATGGCCACGGCGGATGTCCGCCACGGTCAGGGGTTTCTTGCCGGGCAGTTGCAGCCGGGTGAGGCGCACGGCGCCGTCGCCGCAGGCCACGATCAGGCCCTCGTCGCTCACCGTGAGGATGCGGCCCGGCTCGGCCTCGCCGTCGCCGGCCTCGGGGGCCTCGTCCGCGTCCCAGATGCGCAGCGGCTGGCCGCCCAGCTCCACCCAGGCCACCGGCCAGGGGTTGAAGGCGCGCACCCGGTTGGCGATGCCCCGGGCGGGCAGGCCGAAGTCGAGGCGGGCGCCGGCCTTGCTCAGTTTGCTGGCGTAGGTGACGCCGTCCTCGGGCTGGGGCTCGGCGCGGGCCAGATGGCCGGGCAGGTCGTCCAGCACCGTGCTCAGCAGGCGGGCGCCCTGGGCGGCCAGGCGGTCGTGCAGCTCGCCGCCGGTCTCCCGGTCGCCGATGGGCAGTGCCTCGCTGAGCAGCATGGGGCCGGTGTCCAGGCCGGCGTCCATCTTCATGATGGTGTTACCGGTTTCGGTGTCGCCGGCCAGGATCGCCCACTGGATCGGCGCCGCGCCGCGCCAGCGCGGCAGCAGCGAGCCGTGCACGTTGACGCAGGCCAGGCGTGGCAGGTCGAGCACCGCCTGGGGGATGATCAGGCCGTAGGCCACCACGATCAGGGCGTCCAGCTCCAGCTCGGCGATTTGCCGCTGGATCGCCTCGTCCTTCAAGGATTCCGGTTGCCAGACCGGCAGGTCGTTGGCCAACGCCAGCTTCTTCACCGGGCTCTGCACGACTTTCTTGCCGCGCCCGGCGCCCCGGTCGGGCTGGGTGAGCACGGCGGCGATGTCATGGGGGCCGTCGATCAGGGCCTGCAGGCTGGCGGCGGCGAAATCCGGGGTGCCGGCGAACGCAATACGGAGAGGCGAAGTACTCATCAGGCGTTCTGGCGGTGGATTTTCTGGAGTTTCTTCTTGATCCGGTCCCGTTTCAGCCGCGACACGTAATCCACGAACAGCTTGCCGTCCAGGTGATCGATCTCGTGCTGGATGCAGGTGGCCAGGATGCCGTCGGTGACGATCTCGAACGGCTCGCCGTCCCGGCCCAGGGCGTTGATGCGCACCTTGGCCGGGCGCTCCACCTTCTCGTAGAAGCCGGGCACCGACAGGCAGCCTTCCTCGTAGGGGGCCAGGTCCTCGGTGAGGGGCGTGATTTCCGGATTGATGAACACCTGGGGCTGGTCGCGTTCCTCGGACACGTCGATCACCAGCACGCGCTGGTGCACGTTCACCTGGGTGGCCGCCAGACCGATCCCGGACGCGTCGTACATGGTCTCGATCATGTCGTCGATCAGTTTGCGAAGCGCGTCATCCACCTGCTCCACCGGTTTTGCTACGGTGCGGAGTCGTGGGTCGGGAAATTCCAATATCTCCAGCTTGGCCATGGGGCTCCTGCGTCTCTATCCAGCTGCTTGCCAGCTACTTGTGAAGCTGCTTTAAATTTGGTTGCTAAATCTATGATCGCGTTGCTAATATCCGGTGACGACTGTGTTCGATCCAGGGGTGCGTCCGCCTTGTCGCGGATGCCGATAATCATAAAAGGAATCCGCTGATGATGAAATCGCTGCAGCGAATCCTGTGTCTGGGGGTACTGCTGGTGGCGTCCCAGGCGATGGCCGACAGCATCCAGCTCCGTGACGGTCATCCCGACGTCTATTACGTCAAGAAGGGCGATACCCTCTGGGATATCAGCGCCCGGTTCCTGGAGAACCCCTGGCAGTGGCCGGAACTCTGGCACGACAACCCGGAGATCGACAACCCGCACCTGATCTACCCCGGGGATGAGATCCGCCTGTCCTGGCAAGGCGGCGAGCCGCGCCTCACCGTGAACCGGGACGGCAACAGCCGCACCCAACTGCCCGACGGCACCATCAAACTGACGCCCCGCGCCCGGGAGCTGGACCGCGACAGCGCCATCCCCGCCATCCCCATGAGCGCCATCCAGAGCTATCTGAAGGAAGCCCTGGTGGTGAGCCGCGAGGAAATCGCCGATGCCCCCTACGTGGTGGGCGGCCAGGACCGGCGCGTGGTCTACGGCATGGGCGACACCATCTACGCCCGCGACCCGGACAGCCAGTTCGAGAACGCCCCGCCCCGCTACGGCATCTACCGGGTGGGCGAGGAATACGTGGACCCGGAAACCGACGAAGTGCTCGGCTACGAGGCGCGGCAGATCGGCCTGGCCAGCATCACCGGCCACGAGGACGACATGGTGACCATGGAAGTGGTGCGCTCCTCCGAGGACATCCGCGTGGACGACCGGCTGTTCCCGCAACCGGACCGCCGCGTGCGCGCCGTGCTCTATCCCCACGCGCCGGATGAGAAAACCACTGGTCACATCATCCGCTTCTTCGACCGCATCAACAGTGTCGCCCGCAATGACGTGGTGGTGATGAATCTGGGCGAACGCGAGGGCATGGAGCCCGGCCACGTGCTGGACATCTTCCAGCAGGGCGAGCTGGTCCGCGACCGCCAGCGTGACGAAATGGTGCGCCTGCCGCGCACCCGCTCCGGCAGCCTGGTGCTGTTCCGGGTCTACGAGAAGGTCAGCTACGGCCTGATCATGGAATCCCTCCGTCCCATCTACATGCAGGACATCGTGGAAAGCCCGGAGGGCAGTTACTGACACCGCGACCGACATCGCTTCAACCGGCGCACAAGGAGGTGCGCGATGGATGGACAACTCCGGCGGCTGGCTCTGAGCGCCGCCTTTTCCCCCGACTCCGCCCGGCTAGGCCGGGCCCTGCGTGAACTCAACCCGGACCGGGATGATCTGCTGCGCTTCGTGCCGCGCCTGAGCGCCGGTGGGCAGGCGCGCCTGCTCCGCGATCCCGGCGTCCTGACGCCGGTGCGCGACAGCCTGGCCGCCCACGGCTGGCGCTGGCTGGCCCTGGGCGACGACGACTACCCGCCGCTGCTCGCCGACCTGGACGACGCCCCCGGGGTGCTGGCGGTGCGCGGCGACCCCGCCGCCCTGGCCGCGCCCCAGCTGGCCATGGTGGGCGCCCGCCACGCCTCCGCGGACGGCCTCGACAATGCCCACCGCTTCGCCCGTGCCCTGGCCGGCGCCGGCTTCACCATCACCAGCGGCCTGGCCCTGGGCGTGGACGGCGCCGCCCACCGGGGCGCGCTGGAGGCGCCGGGGCCCACGGTGGCGGTGCTCGGCTGCGGTCCGGACCGCGTCTACCCGGCCCGCCACGGCGGCCTGGCCGAGGCCATCGTCGATGGCGGCGGCGCGGTGATCACCGAATTCGCCCCCGGCGACGGCCCCCTAGCCCGGCACTTCCCCATGCGCAACCGGGTGATCAGCGGGCTCAGCCTGGCCACCATCGTGGTGGAGGCGGCACCGCGCAGCGGCTCGTTGATCACCGCCCGCACCGCCGCCGAGCAGGGCCGCGAGGTGTTCGCCGTGCCCGGTTCGTTGCACAACCCGCTCAGCAAGGGCTGCCACCGCCTGCTGCGCGACGGCGCCAACTGGCTGGAAAGCGTGGACGACGTGCTGCAAGCGTTCGGCGACTTCCGCCGCGTGATCGACGACAGCCCCGCCCTGAACACGGACCAGCCGGCCCTGCTCCGGCACTTCACCGGCGGCGTCAACGACCTGGACGCGCTGTGTCGGCGCAGCGGCCTGGGCATGGCGGAGCTGGCCGACCGGCTTGCCGAGCTGGAGCTGGACGGCCGGGTGACGCGCGCCCGGGGCGGCTATGTGATCCGCCGCTGAACTGGCGGCGTACCGGCCGCAGCGGGTATCCTCTCGCCGCATGAATCAGCATCTCGACACGGCCATCCGTATCCTCCGCGCCGGCGGCGTCATCGCCTACCCCACCGAGACCGTCTACGGCCTGGGCTGCGACCCGTTTGACGAAGCCGCCGTGGCGCGCCTGTTGGCGATCAAGGACCGGCCCGTGGACAAGGGCCTGATCCTGCTGGCCGCGGACCTGGATCAGCTGGACGGGCTGGTCAGCCTGACCCCGGACCAGCGTCGGGAGCTGGCGGCGGTCTGGCCGGCGCCGGTGACCTATCTGCTGCCGGCCACGGATCGGGTGCCGGCCTGGATTCGCGGCGCCCACGACAAGGTGGCGGTGCGCGTGGGGCCCCATCCGCTGGCCCGCGCCCTGGCTCGGGGGCTGGGCTCGCCGCTGGTGTCCACCAGCGCCAATCGGGCCGGGCGGCCGTCAGCGCGCAACCGCTTTCTGGCGGCGCGCAATCTGGGCGCGGACGTGGATTTCGTGGTCACCGGCCAGTGCGATCCGCTGGCCCGGCCGTCCACCATCATCGATCTGGAAAGCGGCCGCGTGCTGCGTTAATGAACCGGCTCCAAGGAGCGAGCAAGATGCAAGAGATTTCCCCGGATGCCGTGAAGGCCTGGCTGCTGGATCTGCAGGACCGCATCGTGGCGGAACTGGAGGCGGAAGACGGTGAGGGCCGCTTCATCGAGGACGCCTGGGACCGGGCCGAGGGCGGCGGCGGCCGCAGCCGGGTACTGGCCGATGGTGCCGTGTTCGAAAAGGCCGGAGTGAATTTCTCCCATGTGTTCGGCGAACGCCTGCCGCCGTCCGCGTCCGCCCACCGGCCGGAGTTGGCCGGGCGGTCGTTCCAGGCCATGGGCGTGTCCCTGGTGATCCACCCGCGCAATCCCTACGTGCCCACCAGCCACGCCAATGTGCGCTTCTTCATCGCCGAAAAAGACGGCGAGGCGCCGGTGTGGTGGTTCGGCGGCGGCTTCGATCTGACGCCTTTCTACGGTTACGAAGAGGACGCGGTGGCCTGGCACCGGGTGGCCCGGGACGCCTGCCAGCCGTTCGGCGATGAGCTCTATCCGGAGTTCAAGGCCTGGTGCGACGATTACTTCTTCATCAAGCATCGCGATGAACCGCGCGGCGTCGGTGGCCTGTTCTTCGACGACTTCAACCGCCTGGGCTTCGAGGACAGCTTCGCGCTCACGCGCAGCATCGGCGATGCCTTCATTCGTGCCTACCGGCCCATCGTGGCGCGCCGCAAGGCCACCGCCTTCGGCCAGCGCGAGCGGGATTTCCAGCTCTACCGGCGCGGCCGCTACGTGGAGTTCAACCTGGTTTATGACCGGGGCACCCTGTTCGGCCTGCAGTCCGGCGGGCGCACCGAATCCATCCTTATGTCCCTGCCGCCCCTGGTGCGCTGGGATTACGACTGGCGGCCGGAGTCCGGCACCCCGGAAGCCGAGCTGTACGAGAAATTCCTGATCCACCGGGAGTGGCTATGAGCGACCGCTACGCCGTGTTCGGCAACCCGGTGAGCCATTCGCGCTCGCCGGACATTCACCACGCCTTCGCCGCCCAGCGCGGCGAGGACCTGGTCTACGAACGCATCGAGGCGCCGGTGGACGGCTTCCCGGCGGCGGTGACGGCCTTCTTCGACGGCGGTGGCCGTGGCGCCAACGTCACCGTGCCTTTCAAGGAAGAGGCCCACGGCCTGTGCGGCGCGCTCACCGAGCGGGCCCGCCAGGCCGGCGCGGTGAATACCCTGTGGCACCGGGACGGCGTGCTGCACGGTGACAATACCGACGGCGCCGGCCTGGTGGCGGACCTGCGCGGCCAGGGCTGGGCCCTGGCCGGGAAGCGGCTGCTGGTGCTGGGCGCCGGCGGCGCCGTGCGCGGTGTGCTTGGCCCGCTGCTGGCCCAGGCCCCGGCGGAACTGGTGATCGCCAACCGCACCCTGGCCCGGGCGGAAACCCTGGTGGAACGGTTCTCCGGCCAGGGCGTGGCGCTCCACGCCAGCGCTCTGGAGGCCCTGAACGGCCGTTTCGACGTCATCATCAACGCCATTTCCGCCGGGCTGCACGGCGACATGCCGGCGCTGCCGGAGGGCCTGGTGGGCGACGCCACCGTGGCCTACGACATGGTCTACGGCGCCCGCCCCACCCCGTTCATGGAGTGGGCCGACGCCGCCGGCGCGGCGGCGGTGCGCGATGGCCTGGGCATGCTGGTGGAGCAGGCCGCCGAGGCCTACCAGGTGTGGCGCGGCTGGCGGCCGGACACGGCGCCGGTGCTGGCGCGGCTGCGGCACGGCTGAGTTCCGGGTTTTACAACTTTTGCCGTCCCCATGCTGGCGGCGCCGCGGCAATCGCGGTGAAATGCGTACACGGGCGCCGCTGAGCGCCCGATTTTTCGGGATCGGCCGGGGGCCTGTCCGCCCTGCCTTGCCCTTTCGCCTTGCGCCGTCCCGGACGGCGATTGCTTGCCCGTTTGTTGCTCTGGAGGAACGCCATGCGTTCAGTGTTTCATGCCCTGGTTCTGGCAGGCTGCCTGACGCCCGCCCTGGGCCTGGCCAATACCTTCGGTTTTTCCTGGGACAATGATCTCTTTCTCGGTCAGGACAAGAACTACACCAACGGCGTGCGCCTGAGCTGGGTCGGCGACGGCCAGGCCGACTGCGAAAACAACGGCGGCTTCACCTGCGGCGTGGCGCGCACCCTGGACCCGCTGCCCGGCGTGTCCGCCGCCGATGAGCGCCACGCGCTCACCGTGAGCCTGCAGCAGATCATGATCACCCCGTCGGACATCGAGCGGGAAACCCCGGATTACAACGACCTACCCTACGTGGGCTACGCCAACCTGGAAGTGGGCCTGTTCAGCTGGGACCGCAAGAATCTGTACGGCTATGGCCTACGCGGCGGCGTGGTGGGCCCGGATTCCGGCGCCGAGCGCAGCCAGGAGATGGTGCACCGGGTCACCGGCTCCAACGAGCCCCAGGGCTGGGACAACCAGCTCGGGCCGGATACCATCGGCGGCGTCTGGTTCCTGCACGCCCACCGCCTGTTCCGCAATACCAGCGACAGTGGTTACCAGATCGAACTGGGCACCGCCTGGGGCATCGACGCCAACAACTTCGACGGCAACGCCCAGGCCGGCGGCTTCATCCGCTTCGGCCGCAACCTGCCCGGTAACTTCATCCCGGATTACGCCGGCATCGGCACCGCCGGCTCCCTGGTGGGCCTGTTCGACAACCCGGGCTTCGGCTGGGAAGTGTTCCTGGGCGCCGCCGGCCAGTACAACGGTTATTCCTACATCGAGGAACACGCCGGCCGCTACGACATCGAGACGCGGGACTTCACCGGCAGCCTGATCACCGGCTTCGGCCTGCGCAACAGCGGCTTCAGTTTCACCCTGACCCTGCAGACCTCCACCTCGCCGATTCGCGACAGCAGCGACCCGCTCAGCTTCGGCAACATGTCCTTCATGTGGGCGATCTGATTCACTGGCCCACCGGATTCATGCCACTCGCTGTAGGAGCGGCTTTAGCCGCGATCGGGCCGTGCTGCTGCCCAGGCGCGATTTTCGCGGCTGAAGCCGCTCCTACCGGTTTACGGCTGCGCGTTTAGGTAATCGTCCTTGAGCTTCACGTAGTTGCCGGCCACGTAGGGCAGGAAACGCACTTCCTGCTCGGTGAGCTCGCGCACCGGCCGCGCCGGGCGGCCCCGGTACAGCCAGCCGGACTCCAGCCGCTTGCCCGGACTCACCAGGCTGCCGGCGGCCAGCATCACGTCGCTCTCCACCACGGCGCCGTCCATGATCATGGTCTGCATGCCGATCATCACCCGGTCGCCCACGGTGCAGCCGTGCAGCATGGCCTGGTGGCCGATGGTCACGTCGGCGCCGATTTCCAGGGGGAAGCCGCCCGGGTTGAACTCGGAGGCGTGTGTGATGTGCAGCACCGCGTTATCCTGGATGCTGGTGCGCGCGCCCACGCGGATGCGGTGCATGTCGCCGCGCACCACGGCCCCCGGCCACAGCGAGCAGTCGTCGCCCAGTGTCACGTCGCCGATCACGGTGGACGCCGGGTCCACGTAAACCCGCTCGCCGAGGGCCGGTGCCTTGTCTTGGAAGGGGCGAATCCCCATCTCTCTCCTCCTGAACATTTCGTTAGTGCCCGTTTATACCGAGAGGTCCCATGAGCCACAATCCGCTGATCGATTACCCGGATCTGCCGCCGTTTTCCGAAATCCGCCCCGAGCACGTCAAGCCGGCGGTGGAAAGCCTGGTGGCGGCCGGCCGCGAACGCATCCGCGAGGTGCTGGCCAAGGGCGACTTCAGCTACCGCGCCCTGGAACAGACCCTGGCCGAGGAGGACGACCGGCTGGGCAAGGCGTTCGGCCCGGTGGGGCATCTCAACGCCGTGGCCCAGAACGAGGCCCTGCGTGAAGCCTACAACGCCTGCCTGCCTCTGCTCAGCGAATACGGCACCGAGGTGGGCCAGAACGCGGACCTGTTCGCCGCTTATCAGGCTCTGCGCGAAAGCGACGAATTCCAGCGGCTCAGCCCGGCCGGGCAAAAGGACATCGACAACACCCTGCGCGATTTCCGGCTGTCCGGCGTGGCGCTGTCCGGCGAGCAGAAAAAGCAGTACATGGAGAACGCCAAGCGCCTCTCCGAGCTGACCACCCGCTACGAAAACAACCTGCTGGACGCCACCCAGGCCTGGAAGAAGCATGTCACCGACGAAAGCGAGCTGGAAGGCGTGCCGGAAACCGCCCTGGCCGGCGCCGCCGACCGGGCCCGCGCCGAGGGCCTGGAGGAAGGCTGGCTGCTGACCCTGGACGTGCCGGTGTTCCTGGCGGTGATGAGCCACGCCCGCAACCGGGCCCTGCGCGAGGAGATGTACCGCGCCTTCACCACCCGCGCCTCCGATCAGGGCCCCCACGCCGGTGAGTACGACAACGCCGAGATCATGGACGAGATCCTCAAGCTGCGCCATGAGCAGGCGATCCTGCTCGGTTTCGCCAACTACGCGGAGGAATCCCTGGCCACCAAGATGGCCCGGGACGTGGACGAGGTGATGACCTTCCTGCAGGACCTGGCGCGGCGCGCCAAGCCCCAGGCGGAACAGGAGCTGGCGGAGCTGAAGGCGTTCGCCGCCGAGCAGGGCGCCGACGATGTGCGGCCCTGGGACCTGGGCTTCTGGAGCGAGCGGCTCCGCGAGGCCCGCTACGACCTGTCCGAGGAAGCCCTGCGCCCCTGGTTCCCGGCGGAAACCGTGATCGACGGCATGTTCCAGGTGGTGGGCAAGTTGTTCGGCATCCGCTTCCGCCCCCGGGAGGACGTGGACACCTGGCACCCGGACGTGCGTTTCTACGAACTGGTGGACGAGGACGGCACCGTGCGCGCCGCCTTCTACCTGGACATGTACGCGCGCACCGGCAAGCGTGGCGGCGCCTGGATGGACGACGCCCGCATCCGCCGGCGCCGGCTGGACGGTTCCCTGCAGACCCCGGTGGCCTACCTGACCTGTAACTTCGCGCCGCCGGCCGGCGGCAAGCCCGGCCTGCTCACCCACGATGAAGTGGTCACCCTGTTCCACGAGTTCGGCCACGGCCTGCACCACATGCTCACCGAGCAGGACGTGCCCGGCATCTCCGGCATCAACGGTGTGGCCTGGGACGCGGTGGAACTGCCCAGCCAGTTCCTGGAAAACTGGTGCTGGACCGAGGAAGGCCTGGCGCTGATCTCCGGCCATTACGAAACCGGCGAGCCGCTGCCCAAGGACATGCTCGACAAGATGCTGGCGGCGAAGAACTTCCAGAGCGCCATGGGCATGATGCGCCAGCTGGAATTCTCCCTGTTCGACATGCGTCTGCACGCCGAATACCGGGATGGCATGAGCATCCAGAAGGTGCTCGACGAAGTGCGCGAGGAAGTGTCGGTAATCAAACCGCCGGCGTTCAACCGCTTCCAGAACGGCTTCGCGCACATCTTCGCCGGCGGTTACGCGGCGGGCTACTACAGCTACAAATGGGCGGAGGTGCTGTCCTGCGACGCCTACTCGCGGTTCGAGGAAGAAGGCCCGTTCAACGCCGACACCGGCCGCGACTTCCGCGAGAAGATCCTCGCCCGGGGCGGCAGCCAGGAGCCCATGGAGCTGTTCGTGGCGTTCCGTGGCCGCGAGCCCAGCGTCGAGCCCCTGCTGCGCCACAGCGGCATCGAAGGATAAGCCGAAGCATGAAACGCCAGTTCATCGCCGGCGCCGCCTGCCCGTCCTGCGGCGCCGTTGACCGCATTCAACGCTGCATCGAAGGCGAGACCATCTGGATGGAGTGCGTGGCCTGCGGGCTGGTCCGCAATCTGGATGACCAGCCCCCGGCCACGGACGCCAACGAGCAGCCGGTGACCCTGCAAAAGCCCAGCAAAAAATAAGCCGAGGGAGGAAGGACGATGGCCAACCCGCGAGTCGATGACCCGCTCACCCTGCATCTGGGACACGAAGAGCTGGTCATCCGGCGGCGCTATGAGACGCTGAGCATCATCAACGACTTTCTGATCGCCATCTGGTTCTTGCTGGGGAGTATCTTCTTCCTCTACCCGAGCCTGGAAAAGCCGGCGGTCTGGTTGTTCATCATCGGCAGTTTCCAGTTCATGATCCGCCCCACCCTGCGCCTGATCAGCCATGTTCATCTACAGCGCATGCCGGAGAACAGCTGGGAACGCTAGCGGCCTGGCGTTGCAGGAGCGCCCGGCCGTTCCCTACCGCATAAAACCGGTCTTAAGACCCGCCGTGGTGCGCGCCATTTCCCGGCGCAGCCAGGGCACCCGGTCCATGGCCGGGAACAGGGCGTCGCGGGCGGCCGGCACCAGGCGCCCGTGGGACTGGAACGCCGGCGTCAGCCAGCGGCTCATGCGCTGATAGAAGCGGATGCCGCCCCGGCGGGCGCGGTGGTAACGGGCCCAGGCCGCCGGCCAGTCGGCGCTGGCGGCCACCGCCGCCGCGATTTCCCGGGCGTCCAGCAGCGCCATGTTGGCGCCCTGGCCGAGCTGCGGACTCATGGCGTGGGCGGCGTCGCCCAGGAAGCCCAGCCGGCCGGCGCCCCAGCGCCGCATGATCACATCCCGATAGGTGGCCACCAGCAGGTCCGAGGGCGCGTTCAAGCCCTCCAGTACCGGCGCCAGCCGGGGCCAGGCCTCCAGAGCCCGGGCCTTCCAGGCATGGAAATCCACCTCGCCGGCCCGCCAGCGGTCCAGTTCCGTGACCGGCAGACTCCAGAAGAAGCTCACCAGATCCTGGTCCGGCGCCGCCGGCGAGCGCCCGGTGGGCAGCAGGCCGGCCATGGTGTGGGCGCCCTGGTAGCGTTGCCGCAGGCAATCCGGGTCCAGGTCCGTGGCCATGGGGCGCATCGCCCAGATCGCCCCCCAGGGGTAGCGGCGGTCATAGCGCACCCAGGCCGGCGGACGCAGCCGGCTGTGGCTGCCGTTGGCCACCAGTACCGCGTCGAAGCGGCGCCGCCGGTGGTGGCCGTCCTGGTCCAGATCCAGCCACACCCGGTCCTCGCCGTGGGCCAGGGCGCGCACCCGGGTGCCGGTAAGCCGTTCGTGGGGCTCCGCCTGGAGGGCTTCGTCCAGGGTTTGGCAGAGGCTGGCCCGGTGCACGCCCAGGCCGTCCAGGCCCGGTTCCAGGCTGGCGTAGCGCACCCGCATCACGGTGCGGCCTTCCGGGGTGTCGCCGAACAGGCTGTGAATCGGCGCGCCGCGTTCGCGGATCGGGCCGGCCAGGCCCATCTCGGTGAGCACCGCCAGCCCGGAGGGCTGCAGCAGCAGGCCGGCGCCCACCGGCGCGGGTGCCGGGGCCTGCTCGATCAGGGTGACACGGTGGCCTTGCCGGGCCAGCAGGCAGGCACTGGCCAGGCCGGCGGTGCCGGCGCCGACCACGGCGATGGTTTGCGGCTTCATGGCGGCGTCAGTGCGGGGACCAGCTCATCTGACTCAATGAATACACGAAGAACCCGGCGCCGATCAGCGCCAGCACCATCAGCACCGTGGCGATGATGCCCAGCACCAGCCCGGCGGTGGTCTGGCCACGGCCCTCGGGGTCCATCTCGCCCCGGTTCATGGCGCCCAGGTCCCGTGCCGCCAGGATCCAGGCCACGGTGCCGATCGGCGCGAACACCAGCATCCCCAGCAGCCCCATGACCAGCACGGCGGTGCCCCGGTGCGGGCGCAGGGCGGTGTTGGTGGCGGCGGCGTGCGCCGTGGTGGCCGGCACCGGCGCCGCCGGGCGCTCCACGAACGCCGCCGCCAGCATCAGGCCGGTCACCGAGACGCCGAGCACGAAGTGCACCGAGGAAACCAGAAGGCCGTACATGTCCCAGCTGAAGGAGCCGCTGCCGGCCAGATCCGTCAGCACGGTCATGGTGAAGACGATGAACACCGACTGCAGCAGCATCAGAATGCAGGCGATGATCACCATGGTTGCCGCCTTGGGCGCCCGTTTGTGGAAGACGATGCCCAGCACGATGCCCACCAGCGCGGGGATCACAAGGGGCAGAATGGCCGTTAGGCTGGAAATCAGGGAGGACATGGCGTGAATCTCCTTGGCGGCTGAATCGCGGAAACATACCGGTCCGCATGGCGGTTGTCATGGAAGGCCGCCACGGAATCCATAAACAATGAATAAAAAAGGTTCATCGCGGATTACCGGGAAAGGCGGCTTTGATCTTTAGGAAGAAGTAGTCGCTGTCCCGGTAGCCATAGGCCATGCGCTTGATGACCTTGATGCGGTTGTTCATGCCCTCCAGCACGCTGGTATTGAGGCGATAGGTGGCGCTGGCGATGATGCCCTCGGCGTAGGGCTTCAGACGCCGGGCGAAGCGGATCAACGGCGCCAGACCACTGGCCTGGGCCATGTTGAACCACCGTGTCCAACGCCACCGGGCGGCCCGTTCGGTGCGGGCGTACCAGAGTTCCTTGAGCTGGCTCTTCATCAGATACACCACCATCAACGGCTGATTCAGGTCCAGTAAGGTCTTCAACTCGCCCGCTTGATCTGCCTTCAGGTTCTCTGGATTGCGCAGCAGCAACCAGCGTGAGCGCTTCACGGCCCGCCGTGCGGGCTTGTCCTGGCGCAATTGGTTGGCCTGATCCACCCGGACCCGGTCGATCACCTCCCGACCGAACTTGGCGATCACATGGAACAGGTCGTAGACCACCCGGGCCTTGGGGCACCAGGCCTGTACCTCCAGGTCCATGGCGGTATTCATGTCCATCGCCACCGCCTCGATATGTTCGCAATGAGGCCCCAACCACTTGAAGCAGGGACGGACCGCCTCGCGGGATCGACCTTCACCCACCCACAGCACCTGCCGGGTCTCGGCATCGATCGCCACGCTGGCATAACGGTGGCCCTTGAACAGGGCGAACTCGTCCATAACCAGGTAACGGACCAGACTGAGGTCTGGCTCGGGCAGGTCCCGGGCCAGCCGGGCCTTGTCGAGGGTCTTGAGGGTGTGCCAGTGCAGCCCGGTAAGGCCGGCGATCTGCTTGATCGGCAGGAGGGTCAGCAAGACCTCGACGTGCTGACGTAGTCGGTGGGTGATGCGAGACCGGGGCTCAAGCCAGGACAATGCTTCCCGGCCAACACCGCACGTGGCGCAGCGTACCCGCCTTATTGGCACTGACAACCAAACCCGATACTCGAACAGGTCCCGGTCCCGAATGCGGCGTACTGTTGTGTCGTGGATCAGGGGGCAGGATCGCCGACAGCCTGGGCAGCGAGGCGGCACTTGAGGGTCAGGAACCAGGTGAATCAGGCACTCGGAATCCGAGATCGGAACGAATCGGGTGGCGATAAAGCCTTCCCAGCCCGAGCCGGGGAACGTAGCATCAACCATGGCGGCAGTGTCCTTGTCTCGTTATTTGGTCGCACAAACAACTTAACTCGGTTCACTGTCCGCCCCTACCTCTTAGTTCCCCTGTTTACTGACTTCTGAATCGGCCCGTCGCGCCCCAGACCGAAGGGAGCGTTCCCGCTAAAGCGCGATGAACCATAAAAAAGCCCCGCCGAAGCGGGGCCTGTAGTAATGCTAACAACCAACTGGAGAAAACAGCGCAAGGCTTACTTTTCGACGAAGGCGCGCTCGATCACGTACTCGTGCATCTTGCCGCCCCGGGATTCCCGGAAGCCCCAGCCGTCGAGAATGTCGGTGAGGTCCTTGAGCATGGCCGGGCTGCCGCACAGCATGAAGCGGTCCTCGTCCAGGTTCGGCTTCGGCAGGTCCAGGTCCTCGTAGATCTTGCCGGACGTCATCAGATCGGTGAGCCGGCCCTTGTTGCGGTAGGGCTCACGGGTCACCGTGGGGTAATAGAGCAACTGATCGCGGATGATCTCGCCGAAGAACTCGTTGTTCGGCAGCTCCTGCTCGATGATGTCCTTGTAGGCCAGCTCCGAGGTGTAGCGCACCCCGTGGGTGAGAATCACCTGATCGAATTTCTCGTAGATCTCCGGATCCTTGATGATGCTCATGAACGGCGCCAGGCCGGTGCCGGTGGACAGCAGCCACAG
This sequence comes from Alloalcanivorax profundimaris, assembly GCF_015265435.1. Taxonomy (GTDB): domain Bacteria; phylum Pseudomonadota; class Gammaproteobacteria; order Pseudomonadales; family Alcanivoracaceae; genus Alloalcanivorax; species Alloalcanivorax profundimaris. Next base: position 22,818 of record NZ_JABJWH010000037.1, read on the forward strand.
GCGCTTGCCGGGCAGCAGATGGTCCGCCACCAGGGTGCCGGTGGGCTTGCGGCTCACGTAGATCTTGTCGCCGGGCTGAATCTTCTGCAGCTGCGAGGTGAGCGGGCCGTCCGGCACCTTGATGCTGAAGAACTCCAGCTCTTCCTCGTAGTTGGCGCTGGCGATGGAATAGGCGCGCAGCAGCGGGCGACCGCCGTCCTGTTCCAGGCCGATCATGGTGAAGTGGCCGTTCTTGAACCGGAAACCCGGGTCCCGGCTGGTGGTGAAGCTGAACAGCGTGTCGTTCCAATGGTGCACGCTGGTGACGGTTTCAGTATTCAAATTTGACATAAGCTAATACGCTTTTATTCCGAAATCTCCAGTTGGTGAGAATGTAACCACTTCATGGATATCGGTAAAATGGGTAATTCCGATATTTCATATTGACAGAGCCGATATCTAAATGTCAATGGTTCTCATTTATATACCGGATGATCGCCATGCGCTATACCCTTCGGCAACTGGAAGTCTTCCTCGCCACCGCCCACTTTGAAAACGTGAGCCGGGCGGCGGCCCAATTGAACATGTCCCAATCCGCCGCGTCCGGGGCCCTTAAGGAGCTGGAATCCCAGTTCGAGGTGAAACTCTTCGAGCGCGCCGGCAAGCGACTCCGCCTGAACGAACTGGGCCGCCAGCTGTGGCCCCGGGCGGAGGCCCTGATCGGCCAGGCCCGGGATCTGGAGGCCGGCCTGCTGGCCCACCAGGAACTGGGGCAACTCAAGGTGGGGGCCACTTTGACCATCGGCAACTACCTGGCGGTGAGCATCATGGCTCGCTACATGGCGGAACAGCCCGGCGCCCGGGTGCAACTGGAGGTGGCCAACACCAGCACCATTGTCGACCGGGTGCTGGGTTTCGATCTTGATCTGGGTCTGATCGAAGGCGAAATCAATCACCGGGATCTGGAATTGTTGCCCTGGCGCGGCGATGACCTGGTGGTGTTCTGCGCCCCGGAGCACCCCCTGGCCTCCCGGGAGCGTCTCGATGACCATGACCTGAAGGCGGCCACCTGGATCGTGCGCGAGCCCGGCTCCGGTACCCGCCAGACCTTCGAGCGCGGCATGCACGGCATCCTGCCCGACCTCAACCTGCTGCTGGAGCTGGAGCACACCGAGGCGATCAAGCGGGCGGTGGAAACCGGGCTGGGCATCAGCTGCCTGTCGCGGGTGTCGTTGCGCGAGGCATTCCGGCGCGGCTCGCTGGTGCCACTGGCGGTGCCGCACCGGGACTTCAACCGCGAGTTCTACTTCGTGCTGCACCGGGAGAAATACCGCAGTCCCGGCGTGGAGCGCTGGCTGGAGCTGTGCCGGATGTCGACCACGTCCGGCTAGCGCTCAGTCCGGGCGGTAGCGCGGCCGGATCACGCCGTCCAGCTCGTTCCAGGGCAGGGTGAATTGCGGCTGGCCCATGGAATAGGGCGCGATGCTGTAGACGTCGTAATGCAGGACCACGCCTTTGCGGGTGAGGCGGAACGAATCGGTTTGCTGGAACGGCCAGTCGTCCTGGAAGGTGTTGTCGTCGGCGGGCGCTTCCCGGTTCAGCCAGCGGTCGTGGGCCGCGCGGGCGGCGTCCCAGAACGCCTGCTCATGGCCGGTTTCCACCAGGTTGCCCAGGGTCACCGGCCGGCCTTCGGCCAGGTCCCAGTTGAGCCACTGGGTGATCGGCATGCCGTGTGCGCCGCCGGTGAACTCATAGCTGTTGATGGCCACGGTGACCAGGTTTTTCCAGCGGCCCACCTGCTGGGTGCCGCCGGACAGCTCCCAGGCCGGGCCCTCGTCGCCGGTGCTGGTGGCGGTGGCCAGGAATTGCTCGGCGGCCGCTTCCAGGCTGTCCGGCGTGGCCGGCTCCTCGCCGGACACCACCAGCTGCGAGGTGAGGCGCTCGCGCACCGCCCGGTTGAGCGCCGGCTGGCCGTCGTAGACCTGCAGGCTCACCTCGAACACCGGGCAGCCGTCGCCGTCGCAGCCCTCCGGGCGGCGTTCCAGGGTCTCGGTGTGGTGGGTGAGCTTGTCCGGCACCGGCGAGGCCAGGTCCGCGCCGGCATCGTCGCCGCTGCTGGCGGTCTGTTCGGAGGCGTCCGGGCCGCTGTCGGCCTGTTCGGCCGGGGCGGACGTTTCCGCTTCGCCGGAGGCGGCGTCGTTGCTGTTGTCGCAGGCGGCCAGTGACAGCGTCAGGGCCGCCAGGGCGGTGATCACGAAGGGCGATTGCCCGGGCAGGCGCGGCATGGGGTTTCCCGTCGGTTCCATGAAAAAAGCGGCGCGGCTGGAGCCACGCCGTAATGCGGGAGCATGCCCTGATTGCCCGTTGCCGGGCAAGGGGGATCAATCCACCTTCTCGAAGTAGCCCAGGATGCGCAGCGCCGCCACCTTGCCGCCGCGAATGTCCAGGTCGTCACCGGCCAGGGCCGCCACCGCGCCGCGCTTGCCGGCGGCGATCGCCTTCCATACCGGTTCCCGGGTTTCCAGCACCGCCACGGTGTCCGGGTCCAGCCCGTCGTGGACCACCGCCACGCCACGGCGGATCTCCAGGGTGAAGGCGCGGCCGGAATCGGCGAACTCGAAGCCCAGCTTCTCGTGCACGTCCAGGGTCTCCTCGGCCTTCAGGAAGGCGGTCATGAGCCCAACCCCTTGTTTTTCAGTGTTTTGCACCCATGTAGGAAGGGCAAAGTCATAATAGAGGAGTCTTAGTGTCACACTCTCGGAGAGAACCGATGCGACCTTCCTATCTTCTGGCCGCCGCTCTGATGCTGGCCACCACCGCCAACAGCTGGGCTCAGGACGCCACCGACGGCGTGCCCAATATCAAGCAGCCCGACCAGGAGAATATCCAGGCGCAAATGCGGGATACCTGGGAAACCATCAAGCAATTTTCCGCCGATCAGAAGGATCAGGCCCTGGCCGCCCTGCGGCACGCCATGGACGCCCTGGACGAGGACATCGACCAGGCCAGCGAGCGGATTGATGAAAACTGGCAGGACATGTCCCAGGACGCCCGCCTGAAGAAGCAGGACGCGCTCAGCGAACTCAAGGAACAGCGCGAAGCGCTGCAGACCCGCTACCAGCAGCTGGAAGCCTCGTCCGAGGACAACTGGGAAGCGGCCAAGGCCCGTTTCGGCGGCGCCTGGGAATCCACCAAGGACGCCTGGTCCAAGCTGACCGCCCCGGATCCGCGACAAGACCGGAACTGAACCCTACCCCGCCCTAGACGTCCGCGAAGTGCTCGCCACCCCGCAGCCAGCGGCGCAGCAGGCGATCCACCCGCTGCGGATAACGGGCCAGTAGCGCCGCCGCCACGTCCCGCGCCGGCGCCATCAAGGCTTCGTCACGCACCAGATCCGCGATCCGGAACGCCAGGTCGCCGGTCTGGCGCGTACCCAGCCATTCCCCGGGGCCGCGCAATTTCAGGTCCTCCTCGGCAATCACGAAGCCGTCGCTGGTGTCGCGCATCACCGCCAGGCGTTTCTTGGCGGTTTGCGACAGCGGCGTGTCGTAGAGCAGCAGGCAGTAGCTCTGGTCGCCGCCCCGGCCCACCCGGCCGCGCAGCTGATGCAGCTGGGCCAGGCCCAGCCGTTCCGCGTTTTCCATCACCATCAGGGTGGCGTTGGGCACGTCCACGCCCACCTCGATGACGGTGGTGGCCACCAGCAACTGCGCCTCGCCGCTGGCGAAGCGCGCCATCCGTGCCTGTTTTTCCTTCGCCTTCATGCGGCCGTGGACCAGCTCCACGGTGAGGTCCGGCAGCGCCTCGCGCAGGTCCTCGAAGGTGGCCTCGGCGGCCCGTGCCTGCAGTTCGTCGGATTCCTCGATCAGGGTGCACACCCAGTAGGCCTGGGTGCCGTCCCGGCAGGCGGCGCGAATACGCTCCACCACGGCGTCGCGGCGGCCGGCGGGCAGCGCCAGGGTCTGGATCGGCTTGCGCCCCGGCGGCATTTCGTCGATCACCGAGGTGTCCAGGTCGCCGTAGACGCTCATCGCCAGGGTGCGCGGAATCGGCGTGGCGGTGAGGGTGAGCTGGTGGGGCACCTGATTGTCGAAGCGGCCCTTCTCGCGCAGGGCCAGCCGCTGCTGCACGCCGAAGCGGTGCTGCTCGTCGATGATGATCAACCCCAGCCGTTGGAACGCCACCGCGTCCTGGAACAGGGCATGGGTGCCCACCACCAGGGCGGCGCTGCCGCCGGCCAGGGCGGCCAGGGTCTCCCGGCGGGCCTTGGCGCCCACGCTGCCGGCCAGCCAGTGGACGTCGATGCCCAGGGGCGCCAGCCAGTGGCGGAAGTTGTTCAGATGCTGTTCGGCGAGCAGTTCGGTGGGCGCCATCAAGGCCACCTGGTAGCCGCTTTCCATGGCCACCAGGGCGGCGGCGGCGGCCACCAGGGTTTTGCCGGACCCCACGTCGCCCTGGATCAGGCGCAGCATGGGGTGGTCACGGCACAGGTCCGCGCGGATCTCGCCGATCACCCGTTGCTGGGCGCCGGTGAGCCGGAACGGCAGGCTCTCCAGCAGCCGGGCGGTGAGCCGCTCGCCCTCCAGGCGCGGGGCGGACAGCGCCTTCTGTCCGGCGCGCTTGGCCAGCATGCCCAGTTGATGGGCCACCATCTCTTCCATCACCAGCCGTTTCACCGCCGGGTGGTTGCCGTCCAGCAGCAGATCCACCGGGTCGTCCGGTTGCGGGTGATGCAGCTTGGTGAGCGCTTCGGCCAGGCGCGGCAAGCCGCTCTGGTCGAGCAGCTCCCGGGGGATCAATTCCTCCGGCTCGTGGCCGCGCAGCCACTGCAGCGCCTGGCCGGCCAGGTTGCGCAGCAGCTTCTGGCTGACGCCGTCGGTGGTCGGATAGACCGGCGTCAGGGCCTTTTCCAGGGGCGGCAGATCCGGGCCGGTCTGATACTCGGGGTGGTAGAACTCCAGGCCGGCGGCGCCGGGGCGCGGCTCGCCGTAGACGCGGATCGCGCGGCCTTTTTCCAGGTAATTCTTCTGGGCGGCGCTGAAATGGTAGAAACGCAGCACCACCATGCCGGTGCCGTCCGCCACCTTGCACAACAACGAGCGGCGCTTGCCGAACACCACGTCGGCGGCCAGCACCTCGCCCTCGATCACCACGCCCTGCTCCGGGCGCAGGGCGCCGATGGGCGTGATGCGGGTGCGGTCCTCGTAGCGGAACGGCAGGTGGAAGAGCACGTCTTCCAGGGTGTGAAGGCCCAGCTTGGCCAGGCGCTCCGCCGCCCTCGGGCCCACCCCCTTGAAGCGGGTGATGGCGACGCGGTCCGGGGCGGCGGCGGGCTCGCTCATGCGGCGCCGGTCAGGCCGCCAGCCCCTCGCGGGGCACGGCGTGGCGCAGCACCTCGATGGCCTTGGGCCGGGGGAAGCTGTCCCGCCATACCAGGGCGATGGTGCGCGAAGGCACCGGCGGCGCGAACGGCCGCACCGCGAAGGTGGCCTTGTCGTAGCCGTGCTGGTGGAGCGCCGAGTTGGGCAGCACCGTGATGCCCAGGCCGGACGCCACCATGTGACGCAGGGTTTCCAGGGAGCCGCCCTCGATCTGCACCAGGTTGCGCTGGCGCTCGGAATCGATGGCCGGGCACAACTCCAGGACCTGGTCGCGGAAGCAGTGCCCTTCGCCCAGCAACAGCAGGGTTTCCTCCAGCAGTTGCTCCGGGCGGATCTGCTGTTGCTTGGTCCAGGGATGGTCGCCGGGCAGCAGCACCGAGAAGGATTCCTCGTACATCTTGGCGCGCACCAGGCCACCGCCGGAGAACGGCAGCGCCACGATAATGGCGTCCAGCTCGCCGCGGTCCAGTTTGCCGCGCAGCACGTGGGTGTAGTTCTCCTCGATGAACAGCGGCATTTCCGGGGCTTCCGCCCGCACCCGCGGCACCATGGTGGGGAACAGGTAAGGCGCCACCGTGAAGATGGCGCCCACGCGCAGGGGTGAGCCGAGCTGGTCGCGCTGGCTCATGGCCATCTGCTCCAGCAGGTCCGCCTGTTCCAGCACCCGCTGGGCCTGGGCGACGATGGGTTCCGCCTGGGGCGTGACCACCACCTCCCGGGGGCGCCGTTCGAACAGCGGCATGCCGAGCTGCTCTTCCAGCTTTTTGATCGCCGCGCTGAGGGTGGGCTGGCTGACGTTGCACACCTGCGCCGCGTGGCCGAAGTGACGCTCACGGGCGAGAGCGACCAGATAGCGAAGTTCTGTTAGGGTCATAAGCGCAACAAGTATTTTCGATGAACCCCCATTCTGCCGGACTGACTCCCAATGAGCCATATTCTGATCGCCGGACTCGGTGACCTGGGCACCGGCCTGGCCGAACGGCTGCTCGCCGACGGCCACCGGGTGAGCGGTATCCGCCGTGGCCACGACGCCCCCGCCGGCGTCGATCTGTACAGCCAGGACCTGCTCGACGGCGCCCATCTGCTGCCGCCGGACCAGGTGGACCTGGCGGTGGTGATCATGACGCCTTCGGAATACAACGAGGAAGGCTATCTCAAGGCCTATGTGCGCGCGCCGCTCAACCTGCTCGACGCCCTGGCCGCCCGCCAGCCCCTGCCGCCGGTGCTGTTCGTGTCCAGCACGGCGGTGTTCGGCGACCAGGACGGCGACCTGGATGAGACCACGCCGCCCCGCCCGAGCCGCTATAACGGCAAGGTGGTGCTGGCGGCGGAGCAGGAGATCAGCGCCCGAACCCTGGCCACGGTGGTGCGCTTCTCCGGCATCTACGGCCCGGGCCGCCGACGCCTGCTGAGCAAGGTGGAAAAGCTGATGCGCGGCGAGGAGGCCCTGCCCGCGCCGGCGTGGAGCAACCGCATCCACCGGGACGACTGCGTCGGCCTGCTGCACACCCTGGCCGGCCAGTGGCTGGCCGGCGAAACGGTGCCGCCGCTGGTGGTGGGCACCGACAACCATCCGGCCCGCAACCTGGACGTCTATCAATGGCTGGCGGAACGCCTGGGCGGCACCCTGGCGGTGCCGGACACGGAAGCCACCGGCAAGCGCCTGCGCAGCGGCTTCATCGCCGCAGGGGGCTACCGGCTGCGCTATCCGGATTACCGCGCCGGGTACCAGACCGTGCTGGAGGCGCGCTGACCGCGCGAGTCCTGGGCCTGGCCCGCCCTCTGCGGTATCTTTAGCGCCCCCGGCCGGACTTGTGCCCGGTCACGGAATCAGTAGAGTGTGCGCCTTCGAGGCGCCGAGGCGGCGCGACCGCCCAAGGGGAGTGAAACATGACGATACCGGTAGCCGTGGTGATGGGGTCCCAATCCGACTGGGACACCATGAAGGAAGCGTGCGACGCGCTCAGCCAGTTCGGCGTGGGCTGGAAGGCGGAAGTCGTGTCCGCCCATCGCACGCCCAAGCGCCTGGTGGAATTCGCCGAGACCGCCGTGGACGAGGGCTACAAGGTGATCATCGCCGGCGCCGGCGGCGCCGCCCACCTGCCCGGCATGATCGCTTCCATGACGCCGCTGCCGGTGCTCGGCGTGCCGGTGAAGAGCCGCGCCCTGTCCGGCCTGGACAGCCTGCTCTCCATTGTGCAGATGCCCAAGGGCGTGGCCGTGGGCACCCTGGCCATCGGCACCTCCGGGGCCTGGAACGCTGGCCTGCTGGCGGCGCAGATGCTGGGCACCCAGGACGATGCCCTGCTCAAGCGCATCGCCGACTGGAAAGCGTCCCGGGCCGACGAGGTGCTGGCGGACGCGTCCCTCGGCCAGGAACCCTCCCAATGAACCGGGTGTTGGTACTCGGCGGCGGCCAGCTCGGCCTGATGATGGCCGAGGCCGCGGCCCGGCTTGGCCTGGTGGTGGATCGCTACGATCCGGAACGGGCGGTGCTGCTCCCCGGCACCTCCGATCTGGCGGTGCCGATTACCTGGGAAGAGTGCCTGGAGCGTTATCCGGTGATCACCGTGGAACGGGAAGCCTTCCCGGATACCGGCCTGTCCGCGCGGCTGGCGGCCAGCGACCGGTGCGTGGCGCGCGGTGCCCTGGCCACCATCCCCGACCGCTTCGATCAGAAGTCCATGCTCGACCGCCTGGGCATTCCCACCGCGCCCTGGCGGCTGCTGGACCGGGTCGAGGACCTGGCGGCGGCGGTCGGGGAATTCGGCGGCGTGGTGGTCAAGGCGCGCAGCGGCGGCTATGACGGCCGCGGCACCTGGATCATCGGTGAAGGCGGTGATACCGGCGCGGTGCCCGCCGAGGAACTGGCCGGCCGCGCCATCGTCGAGAAGAAAATCCCGTTCCGCCGCGAGCTGTCCATCGTCGGCGCCCGCAACCCGGCCGGCGAGACTCTGTTCTACCCGCTCACGCGGAACTGGCACGTGGACGGCATCCTGCGCCTGAGTCTGGCGCCGGCGGTGGCCAGCGCCGCCCTCCAGCCCCAGGCCGAGGACATCCTGCGGCGCATCATGGAGGAGCTGGACTACGCCGGCGTCATGGCGGTGGAATTCTTCGAGCAGGACGGCGAGCTGCTGGTCAACGAGATCGCGCCCCGGGTGCACAACTCCGGCCACTGGACCCACGAAGGCGCCGACTGGTCCCAGTTCGACCTGCACGTCCATGCCCTGGCCGGCGTGCCCCTGCATTCGCTGAACGTGCACGGGCCCACCGCCATGGTGAACCTGATCGGCACGCCCTTCGATCAGGCCTGGCTGCAGCACCCCGGCGTGGTGCACTGGTACGGCAAGTCGGTGCGTCCGGGCCGCAAGGTGGGCCATGCGAACCTCACCGCCGACAGCCTGGATGGCCTGCGCAAAGGCCTGAAGGCCTGGGCGGATGTGCTGCCGGAAGGGTTCGAGAAGGTGCTGGACTCGGAGTTGTCGCTGGGCTGATCGCGATCACCCCCAGCGCCCAAAAACAACGCCCCGCATCGCGGGGCGTTGTCGTTTCAGGGCGGGCCAGCCGCCGGTCAGGGAACGCAGGCGGCCATGGCCGACGGCCGGGTGGCCTGGACCGCGGCCTCGTCATCGCCGCTGGCGTTGGTGGAAAAGGCGCAGCCGAAGGTGTCGGCGGCCACGGTGGACGGGGTCAGGAAGTCGTCGCCGGCCGGTTTGTTCTGGTTCTGCTCCCAGTCGATCATGTCGGCGAAGGCGGTTTCCTGCTCCGCCAGGGTGTAGTCGCAATGCCCCGGTGAACGGATCGCCCGCTGCACCAGCCAGCCGCCGTTGCCGTTGTCCTCGGCCCGTTCGCGGTAGAGCTGGCCGTGGCGGAACGGCACGTACAGGTCGCCCAGCCCCTGCAGGCTCACCACCGGAATGGTGAACTCGCCGTTGATGACCGGAATCCAGCGCAGGCCGTCGTCGCGCCGGGGGTTGGCGGACGGGTCGCCTTCCACGCGCAGGATGGTGTCGTTGAACGCCTGTTCCTCGGCGGTGAGCGGCGGGAAGTTGTCGAACTGGTAGGTGACGCCGGCGTTGCCGGTGAGGTTGCCGGCGAGGATGCCGTTGACGTCGCCGCCGCGACCGCCGGTGCCCATCACCACGCCCCAGTAATAGGTGCGGAAGCCGGTGTCCGCCAGTGGCCGCTGGCCGCCGGACAGATTGCGCACCAGGGCCTGCATTTTCTCGCCGGCCTCGCTGGGCACGCCGAGAGTGGTGAGGGTGGGCGGGGTCTCCCAGACCACGGCGTTGATGGCGTCGAGGTCGAAGTTGCTGGCCGGGATCCCGTTGAGCGGCGGCGCGTCCGGGTTCTCGAAGTGCGCCAGGTGCTGGGCGGCCATGGTGACCCGGGCCAGGTACTGGAACTCGAAGGTGTCGGCGACCACGCCGCACATCGGCACCGCGCCGTCGTATTCCACGTGATTGTTGGCGGTGGCGTAGGTTTCCTGCTCGATGGCCGCCGCGGTCACGTGGCCGCCCATGGAGTGGCCGGTGATGTAGATCTTGGTGGGCGTCGCCAGAGTGCGGCCCTCGGCCTCGGCGATGTCGTTGAACGCCAGGGCCAGCTCGTTGGTGTCCTCCACGCCGGCGCGCACGTCGTAGTAGTTGGTGGAATAGCTGGAGGCCGCCCAGGCGTAGCCGTTGTCCAGCAGCCACTGGCGGATGCTCGGGTTGGAGACGGTCAGTGTTTGACCCTCGCCCCGGTAGCCGTGGGCGTACATCACCAGCATGCCGTTCCAGTTCACCGGCACTTCGATTCGATAGCCGGCGCCGCTGGGGCGCACGCCCCACCAGCGGTCCGCGTTGTCGTGGCCGCTGATGTCGGTTTCGTCGAAGGGCAGGCTGGCTTCGTTGATGCTGAACGAGCGGCTGTCCTGGGCGCGCTGTGGCTCCGGGTTGCCGCCGGTGTCGCTGTCGCTATCGCTGTCACCGCCGCAGGCGGTCAGCAGGCCGGCGGCGAACAGGCCACACAGCAGGGTCTTGGTGGCTTTTCCAGAATCGAAATTCACGGTCGCTTCTCCCTTTGTTCTTGATGTTATTGGTGTTTTTGTATTGTTGTTTCGCTATGCGGAATAGAATTTCCGAAACAGCGTGGCTCCAATATCGGACCGGGGAGAAGAGACTGTCAATAAAAAAGCCCCGCGTGAGGCGGGGCGTCCCGGATAGTGGGAAAACGTGGAGAGGGCGTGGCGTCAGAAATCCACGCGCTGCATCACCAGGTCAGTGATCTGCACGGTGCCCGCCGGGGTTTCGTCGAAGGCCAGTTCCACCGCGTTCAGGTTGGTGAAATCGACGCCCTTGAAGGCGGTGAGCGGAATGTCCACGGCGTTGAGGGTGGTCTTCTGGGAACCGTGGTTGCTGTCGTAGAAGGCCCGGCCCGGGGGGTAGAACAGCCCGTCGCTGTAATCACTGGCCAGGGCTTCCACCCGGTTGCCGTCGCGGTCTTCCAGGATCACGTGGAAATCCTGGCCGCTCTCGTTGTCGGCATCGCCGTGGGACACGCCCACCCGCACGGACAGCACCTGGTAGTCGGTGGCGTTCAGGCCCAGCAGCTCGGAGCGGTAGGTGGCGCTGGTGTCCCAGGCCATGAACAGCTGCTCGGCGATGTTGAAGGTGGGCGTGGCCACGTCGCAGCCCTCGCCGGGCCGGCCGTTGGTTTGGCAGATGCCGTAGGAGGAGAAGCCGTCGAACCACACCGAGCCGCCCAGGTTGTTGGTGGTCAGGCTGGCCGGGTCCAGGGTGTCATCGATCACCAGCCGGTCCGCCGCCGGGGCGTGGACGCTGAGCAGGTAACGGTCGTCGCAGGGGCCCTGGCCGTCCGGGCAGATGCCGCCGGGCACCGGAGTCTGGCCGTTCCAGTAGGCGGCGAAATCCGACTCATGGCCGATGAAATAGCGGAAGAAGGAAGCGATGAAGAACAACCCCTGGGCCTGCTGCAGCTCCGGGGTGTCGCGGCCGTTGCCGGCGGCGTTCTCGCCGCACCAGGGATCGTCGCCGTCGCTGTCCAGGATGGTCCAGTCGTCCGGCCGGCTGTCCGTGGTCCACACCGTGTTGTAGTAGTTGTGGTTGGCGCCCATGGGGATCAGCTGGAATTTGGGGTAGGGGTCGTTATCCACGGCATAGCGGCTGGTGTCGTAGGCGAAGTTGCCCATCAGGTCTTCCACGTCGCCGTCGCAGTAACCGGCCAGGGCGACGAAATTCACCTGGCTCACGGTCTGGGTGTTGTAGTCCGTGGGCGCCAGGGAGAACACCGCGGTGATGTTGTGCGGCTCCGGCTGGGCGCGGTTGTAGAGCACCGTCTGGTTGACGCCCTCGCCGCCCCGGGAGTGCCCCATGATGCCGATCTCGCTCATGTCCAGCTTGCCCATCAGGGCGTCCAGGCCGAGGCCGCCGGCGGCGTTGATGTCGCGGAATTCATCCAGGTGGCGCACCACCAGCATGGCGCGGGCCAGGCCGCCGGTGTCGCCGTTGGACGGGCCGCTGTCGTTGTCGTTGATGTCGTTGGCGTCCACGGAGATCACCGCGTAGCCGTGGCTGGCCAGGTTCTCGGAGATGTACTCATAGCCCCGGAAGCTGGGGATCGGGTTGGCGCAGTCATCGTCATCGATGCCCCAGCCGTCGTAGCAGGTGCCGTGGCGGCCGTGCAGGAACAGCACCACCGGGAAGGGGCCGTCGGCGTCCTGGGGGTACTGGATGTAGCCGTGGATGTCGGTGTCGTAGCTGTCGCCGTTCTTGTTGTCGTACACGGTCATGCGGCCGAAGTCGTATTCCTCCTCGGCCACGGCGTAGTCGCCCATGGTGGCCGCGTCGGCGGCGGTGGTGTTGGTGACCGGGTCCGGTTGCGTCCGTGGCGCCGGTGCTTCGCTGAAATCATCGTTGCTGTCGGAGTCACCGCCACAGGCACTCAACACCAGGGCGGCGGATAAAACAAAGGTGCTCATTCCCTTACGTCGAAGGGAGGACATTGCGATTGTCATGCTTTGTTCCCCGTCAATGAGTTGGCAAAAGCCCAAAATCTGGACGGGGGTCTACAAGGCAATTTGGGTGCCACCCGGGACAAAAAGGCGAACAGATGTTTACAGGGAAAAAGGCAAAGCCCTTGATTTATTAAGGAAATAGCCCGGGCTCACCTACCCGTTGGTAGGTCCGGAGTGAGACCGCTGCCCGGCGGCCCGGGTTGGTACGGTGGTCCAAAGCTGTGCGGTGAATAATAAAAAGGGGCATCACAATGATGCCCCCTGGTGCGGAACGAAGTGACATTGTCACTTCCGGATGCCGTCAGGCGATGTCCATGATGGCGTCCATTTCCACGCCGGCGCCCTTGGGCAGGGCCGCCACGCCGATGGCGGCGCGGGCCGGGTAGGGTTCCTGCAGGTAGCTGGCCATCACCTCGTTGACCAGCGCGAAGTGGCTCAGGTCGGTGAGGAAGATGTTCAGTTTGACGATGTCGGCCAGGCCGCCGCCGGCGGCTTCGCAGACCGCGGTCAGGTTGTCGAACACGCGGCGGATCTGCGCTTCCATGTCACCGTCCACCAGCTCCATGGTGGCCGGATCCAGCGGGATCTGGCCGGACAGGTAGACGGTGGTGCCGGCCTTGATGGCCTGGGAATAGGTGCCGATGGCGGCGGGCGCCCGGTCGGTTTTGATCACGGAATGATTGGACATGATGACGTTTTCCCAATGAATGACGGCGCCGGGCCGGCGGCCTCAGGCGCTGATACGGTGAATCCTCACAACATTGTCCAGCGTACGCAAACGTTTGATGATGCGCGCCAGATGAATGCGGTCCTTGACCGTGAGGGTGACGTTGATGACCGACAGGGTCGGGTCCTTCTCGGCCATGTCGATGGTGTCGATGTTGGAGCCCAGCTCGGACACGCTGTTGGCCAGGGTGGCCAGCACGCCGCGCTTGTTGATCAGCTCGATGCGCAGGGCGGCGGTGAATTCCTGGGCCACGTCCTTGTCCCAGTCCAGCGCGATGCATTTCTCCGGGGCGCCGCGCATTTCCGAGAGCAGGTTCTTGCAGGTGTCGCGGTGCACCACGATGCCCTTGCCGGCGCTCAGATGGCCGATGATGGTGTCTCCGGGCAGCGGATAGCAACACTTGGCGTAGGTGACCATCAGGCCTTCGCTGCCACGGATCGCCAGCGGGCGGCGGTCGCTCTCGCCGCTCTCCGCTTCCTCGGCGTCCTCCCGGGCCCCGGCCAGTTTGCGCGCCACCAGCGGCGCCAGCCGGTTGCCCATGCCGATGTCCTCCAGCAGATCGTCCACGGTGGCGTAATTGTTGTCGGTGAGCTCCGTGGCCAGGGTGGCGTCGGAAAGCCGCGCCAGCTCCATTTCGTAGGCGCCCAGGGCCTTGTCCAGCAGGCGCCGGCCCAGTTCCGCGGCGTCCTCGCGGCGTTGCTGCTTGAGGAAATGGCGGATGTTGGAGCGCGCCTTGCCGGTGACCACGAAATTCAGCCAGCCCGGGTTGGGGCTGGCGTTGGGCGCGGTGATGATCTTCACGGTCTGGCCGGATTCCAACGGCGTGGACAGCGCCGCCAGCTTGCCGTCGATGCGTGCCGCCACGCAGCGGTTGCCCACCTTGGTGTGCACCGCGTAGGCGAAGTCCACCGGGGTGGCGCCGGCGGGCAGCTCCTTGATGTCGCCCTTGGGCGTGAAGACGTAGGCCTCGTCCGGGAACAGGTCCACCTTGACGTTCTCGATGAACTCCATGGAGTTGCCCGCCTTCTGCTGGATCTCCAGCAGGCGCTGCATCCAGGACTGGGCGCGGGTATGGGTGGGCGAGCCGGACTCGTCGTTGGCCTTGTACAGCCAGTGGGCGGCGATGCCGTTGTTGGCCATCGCCTCCATTTCCTCGGTACGGATCTGGATCTCCAGCGGAATGCCGGAGTGGGCCTTCAGGGTGGTGTGCAGCGACTGGTAGCCGTTGGCCTTGGGGATCGCCACGTAGTCCTTGAAGCGCCCGGGAATCGGGATGAAGTGGTTGTGCACCGCGCCCAGTACCCGGTAGCAGGTGTCCACCCGGTCGACGATGATGCGGAAGCCGAACACGTCCATGATCTCCGAGAACGGCTTATGCTGTTCCTTCATCTTCTGGTAGATGCTGTACAGGTGCTTCTCGCGGCCCAGCACCCGCGCCTCGATGCCCTCCTCCTTGAGGCTGTGCTCGATGCTCGCCTTGATCGAGGAAAGAATCTCCTTGCGGTTGCCCCGCGCCGACTGCACCGCCTTGCCGATCAGCCGGGCGCGCATCGGGTGGATGTTGTGGAAGGCCAGATCCTCGTATTCCACCCGCATGTTGTACATGCCCAGGCGGAAGGCGATGGGGGCGTAGATCTCCAGGGTCTCGGTGGCGATGCGGCGGCGCTTCTCCGGCTTCATCACGTGCAGGGTGCGCATGTTGTGCAACCGGTCGGCCAGCTTCACCAGGATCACGCGGATATCCCGGGTCATGGCGAGCATCATCTTGCGCAGGTTCTCCGCCTGCTGCTCCGCCTTGGACTCGAACTTGATCTGGGCGATCTTGGAGACCCCGTCCACCAGCTCGGCCACTTCCTCGCTGAACTCCTCGGCCAGCTGCTCCTTGCTGTAGCCGGTGTCCTCGATCACGTCGTGCAGCATGGCCGCCATCAGCGAGGCGTAGTCCATGTGCATGTCCACCAGGATGTTGGCCACCGCCAGCGGATGGGTGATATAGGGGTCCCCGGTTCGCCGGTACTGGCCCTCGTGGGCGCTCTCGGCGAAATGGTAGGCACGCACCACCTGGGCGATCTGATCGTCCGTCAGGTAGCTGCGCAGCCGTTTTTGCAGGTTACGAATGGAGGGCAAGGGGCCTCGCCGTGCCGCCAGGGCGTTGGAAGTTAACGATGTTTCCTAGCTTAGAATTGGCGTGACAATTTGTCTACGATGAGGCTCGTGAGTGCTTGATAAGGCTGGAATTTCGCATTCGGAGCCGCAACGAAAAAGCCCGCCTCGAAGGGCGGGCTCGCTCGGACGGCGCCAGGGGCGGCGATTATTCGCCGAACGACTGGGTCAGAAGTGCCAGGTCGTCCACCTCGGCGCCCTGATCGGCCATCGGGTTTTCCACCGATTCGGCGGTCACGTGGCCGTCGGCGATCTCGCGCAGCGCCACCACGGTGGGCTTGTCGTTTTCCCAGGCCACCCGCGGCTCCTTGCCGCCGGTCTGCAGCTGGCGCGCGCGCCGGCTGGACACCAGGACCAGCTCGAAACGGTTATCCAGTTTTTCCAGGCAGTCTTCTACGGTTACACGGGCCATGGAGGTTCTCCTGTTGCGGGAGCGGGATTTTACTGGGTTTCCGTGCCCGACAACAAGTCGGCCAGGGTGGCGGCCTGACGAACGGCCTGACGGGTGGTCACCAGCCGGTTGGCCTCGACGATGCTGCCCATCTCGTGCAGGGCCCGCTCGAAGTTGTCGTTGACCACCAGATAGTCGAACTCGGCGTAGTGGCTCATCTCCTCCCGGGCCCCGGCCAGGCGCTTCTCGATCACGTGGTCGTGGTCCGAGGCGCGGCCGCGCAGGCGCTGGGCCAGGGTCTTCAGGCACGGCGGCAGGATAAAGACGCTCACCGCCTCGGGCATCAGATGGCGGATCTGGGCGGCGCCCTGCCAGTCGATCTCCAGCACCACGTCCTCGCCGTCGCGCAGGGTGTCGGCCACCCAGTCGGCGCTGGTGCCGTACAGGTTGCCGAACACCTCGGCGTGCTCCAGGAAGCGGCCTTCCTCGATCATGCGCACGAAGTGCTCGCGGCTGGTGAAGTGGTAGTTCACCCCCTCCACCTCGCCCTCGCGGCGCGGGCGGGTGGTGTGCGACACGGAAATCCGCAGGCGCGGCAGTTTCTCCACCAGCGCCGCCACCAGCGAGGTCTTGCCGGCGCCGGAGGGGGCCGACACGATGTAGAGGTTGCCTTTGTCGGTCATGGGGGCGTCCTGTATTACGGAGGGCGCGGCCGTGCCGCGAAAACCGGCATTATAGGGACAAAGATCCGGCCCGTCATGGCCGCCGGCCCCAACTGTCAGGAGACATCCATGCAACCCAGCCCGGTCACCGCCACCGTGGATTTCGACCGCGACGGCGTGCAGCACGGCTTCCTCAAGCTGCCCCATTCCCACGACGATTCCGCCTGGGGCAGCCTGATGATCCCGATCACCGTGGCGCGCAACGGCGACGGCCCCACCGCCCTGCTCACCGGCGGCAACCACGGCGACGAATACGAGGGCATCACCGCCCTGCTGAAGCTGGCGGGCCGCCTGCGGGCCGGGGACATCACTGGCCGGGTGATCATCGTGCCGATGATGAACCACCCCGCCGTGCTCAACGGCACCCGCACCTCGCCCCTGGACCAGGGCAACCTGAACCGGGCCTTCCCGGGCAGCCCCACGGGCACCCTCACCGAGCGCATCGCCGACTACTTCACCCGCTACCTGGTGCCCCTGGCGGACCTGGTGCTGGACCTGCACTCCGGCGGCCGCACCCTGGACCTGCTGCCCTTCGCCGCCACCCACCGCCTGGACGATGCGGACCTGGCGCGCCGTTGCCTGGACGCCACCCTCGCTTTCGGCGCCCCCAATACCCTGTTGATGGCGGAACTGGAGGGCGACGCCCTGTTCGATACCGCGGTGGAAAGCCAGGGCAAGGTGTTCGTCAGCACCGAACTGCGCGGCGGCGGCACCACCACCCCGGCCAGCGTCGCCCTGGCCGAGCGCGGCGTGGACAACCTGCTGCGCCATGCCGGCATTCTGCCCGGTGCCCCGGCGCCGGCGAACACCCGCCGGCTGGAGATTCCGGACGCCGCCCATTACCTGCAGGCCGAGCACCGCGGGCTGCTGGAGTTCACCCTGGACCTCGGCGACCCGGTCCGCGCCGGCGACCTGATCGCCCGGGTCCACGACCTGGAGCGCACCGGCACCCCGCCGGCGGAATATCATGCTACCGTGGATGGCCTCCTGATCGGCCGCCGCCACCCCGCCCGGGTCACCCCGGGCGACACCTTCGCCGTGCTGGCGGTGCCCCTGGAGCCATGACAAGAACGACACAATCGGAGCGCTCGGGACCCATGTCTTTCCACGTTTACGAAGACCTCGGCCACGGCATCACCCGCATCGACACCGCCATGGTCCGCGAGGAACTGGCGGCCTGCTACCTGATGCGCGGCGGCGAGGACTACGCCATCATCGAGACCGGCACCCATCACACGGTGCCGATCATCCTGGACCTGCTGGAACGGCGCGGCATCGATCGCGGCCGGGTCCGTTACGTGATCCCCACCCATGTGCACCTGGACCACGCCGGTGGCGTGGGCGGGCTCATGGAGGCGCTGCCGGACGCCACCCTGCTGGTGCACCCGCGTGGCGCCCGGCACATGATCGACCCCTCGAAACTGGTGGCCGGGGCCACCGCCGTTTATGGCGAAGCCGCTTTCAGGAAGATGTACGGTGAGATCCTGCCGGTGCCGGAGGCGCGGGTACGCACCATGAACGACGGTGACGAAATCGACCTGGACGGCCGGCGCCTGGTGTTCCTGGACACCCCCGGCCACGCCAAACACCACTTCTGCGTGCACGACCCGGCCTCCGGCGGTGTGTTCACCGGCGACACCTTCGGGCTGTCCTACCCGCCGCTGACCACGGAGAAGGGCCCCTTCATCCTGCCCACCACCACCCCGGTGCAGTTCGACCCGCCGGCGCTGAAGGATTCCATCGCCCGCCTGCTGGCGCTCGAACCACGACGCATGTACCTCACCCACTATGGCCCGGTGGAGAACCCCCGGCCCCTGGGCGAACGCCTGCGCGGCATGGTGGACGACTACGTGGATCTGGCGGAGCGGGTGGCCGCCGACCACGGCGGCGAGGACCTGGAGCCGGCGCTGCGAACCGCCCTGCGCGACTATCTGTTCCGGCGCGCCCGGGAGCACGGCTGCGAGCAGGACGACGAGCGCTTGGATGCGATCCTGGGCATGGACGTGAAGCTCAACAGCCAGGGGCTGGCGGTGTGGCTGGAGGCGCGCAAGGCCGCCTGAAGGCATGGCCGGAACGGGCCGCCGTTCGGCGGCCCGCCCGGCATTAGCCGAAGTGCTCGGGCAGGAACAGCACCAGCTCCGGCACGCCCATCAGCAGCGCCAGCACCAGCACGTCCATGAGCAGGAACCAGAGCACGCCCTTGAAGATGGCGCCGGTACTGACCAGGTTCCCGACCACGCTTTTTATCACGAAGATGTTCATGCCGATGGGCGGCGTGACCATGCCGATCTCCAGCAACTTGGTGAGCACCACGCCGAACCAGATCAGGCTGAGCCCGACGCTGTCGACGATCGGCAGCACGATGGGCAGCGTCAGCAGCATGGCGCCGATGGGTTCCAGGAACATGCCCAGCAGCAGGTAGATCAGCACGATGATCATCAGGATGGCGAAGGTGCTGGCGCCGGCGTCGATGACCATGGACGACAGGTAATCGCCGGCCCCGGACAGGGACAGGAAGCGGGTCAGCAGACTGGCGCCCATGGCGATGATGAGAATG
Organism: Alloalcanivorax profundimaris; assembly: GCF_015265435.1. Taxonomy (GTDB): domain Bacteria; phylum Pseudomonadota; class Gammaproteobacteria; order Pseudomonadales; family Alcanivoracaceae; genus Alloalcanivorax; species Alloalcanivorax profundimaris. Next base: position 41,756 of record NZ_JABJWH010000037.1, read on the forward strand.
GTCCCGGTGGTGAGCAGGGTTTCCAGCACCGCGTCGCGCAGGCGCGCCCAGGTGAGGGTGCCCTTGCACAGCGCCACCACGCAGGCCAGGGACGCGCCCACGGCACCGGCCTCGGTGGGCGTGAACAGGCCGGCGAACAGGCCACCGAAAATGCCCACCATGATCATCACCACCGGCCAGACTTCCCACAGCGCCTTGAGCCGCTCCTCGGTGGAAATACGCTCCTCCGGGGCCGGCGCCAGCTCCGGGTTCAGCTTCACCCGGATGGTGACGACGATGATGTAACCCAGCACCGTGAGCAGGCCGGCGGTGATGCCGCCGAGAAACAGCTTGGTGATCGGCTCCTGGGCGATGATGCCGTACAGAATCATGATGATGGACGGCGGCAGCAGCGCCCCCACGGTGCCGGCGATGGCCACGGTGCTGGTGGCCAGCCCCGGGTTGTAGCGATGCTCGATCATCTCCGGCACCGCCACCCGGCCCATGGCCGCGGAGCACGCCACCGAGGAGCCGCACACCGCGGCGAACCCGGTGGTGCCGAAAATCGACGCCACCGCCAGCCCGCCGGGCACCCGGGACAGCCACAGCCTGGCCGCCCGGAACAGGCCCTGGGTGAGCTGCGCGTGGTAGCAGACATAGCCCAGCAGCAGGAACATGGGCACCGAGCTGAGCACCCAGTTGGCGGAAAACTGGTAGGGAATCAGGCCCAGGGAACCCCAGGCGATGCCCCAGCCCATCAGATACCAGAGGCCGCCGAAGGAAACGCCGATCAGCGCCAGCCCCACGGGCATGCGCAGGGCGATCAGTACGAACAGCACGGCGAGCCCGGACAGCCCGATCTGAACGTCACTCATGGCGATCTCCCGGTGAGGCCGGGTTATCCGCGTGCACGTCCTGGGCGACGGCCCGTTCCGCGTCGCTGAGCGTGAGCCCGCAACGGGCGCCGGTGAGATACACCAGGAACTTGTAGAGCAGCACCAGCACCATCAGGCCCAGCCCCAGGGGCAGCATGAAGTAGCCCGGCCAGGTGATGATGGTGGTGCCGCCCTCCACCAGGGACGCCTTCATTTCGTATTTGCCCACCGCTTCGGTCCAGGTCTTCACGGTCATGAAGGCGAGCACCACCGCGCATACCGGCAACAGCCAGTTCGCCAGATGGCGCTGAATCCGTCGCGGCAGACGTTCGGCCACCACTTCCACGGTAATGTGGGCGTCCAGTTTTTCCGCGTAGGCCAGCGGCACGAAGGTGGCGATGATCATGTAGTAGTTGGACACATAGGTGATGGTGCCGGGCAACGGCGCCGAGAACAGGTATCGCAATACCACGTCGGCGGTGATGTGCAGCATCATCAGAGCGATGGCCACGCCGCCCAGCAGCGTGGTGGCGCTCGTCAGGCCGGAAAGCCAACGGCCAAGCCGGTACATAGCAGTTCTCCTGAAAGGGCAGCGCGGCCTGTGGCGGCCTCAGCGGCCGGTCTCGAACCGGACGCTGGCGGTGGCCTCGGTGGTGGTGACGCCGTCCTGGTTGCGCAGGGTCAGGGCGAGCTCCGCCACCGGGCCGTCCAGCGCCGTGACCCGGCCTTCGGCGGTGAGCACGTCGCCGATATAGGCGGCCTGGCGGTTGCTGTAGCGGAACGCGGCGAGCACCCCGCGATCGTCCAGCCACTCCTCGACGATCTGGGTCAGCCAGTCTCCCTGAAGCGGACCGTCGATCAGCAGTTGCGGGTGCCCTTCCCGTTCGCGGGTGTAGGGAAGATCGTAGTGAATCCGGTGCGGATTCCAGATCGCCGCGTTGTAGAGAAAAAGCTGAACGGTATCCGCCTTGAAGTCGCGGCCGGGCAGCGTGTCGCCGGGCTGAATATTGAATTCGGACATGGTGCTCACCTCGCGATACGGGTCAGATATTCGGTCACCACCGGCTCGCCGGCGAGCGTCTCGAAGCGGTTCTCGAAGATCATGAAAATCAGCGGGCCGGAGCCGCCCTGTTTTTCGTACAGGTCGGCCAGTTTCTGCCGGCAGACCAGCACGTCACCGGCGCGGGCGGGCCGGTGCACGCGGTAGTCGCTGCCACCGGCCATGATGCGCTTTAGCGGCAGCTCCGGGATCAGCGGGCTGTCCGGTTGCCGGCCGTCCGGCAACAGCTCATCCAGGGGAATCACCGGCATCATGGCGCTGAACAGAAACAGCAGCGGCGCCTCGTCGCCGTCCAGATAACGGCGCTGGCGCTGGCCGGTGGCTACCGCGTACTTCTTGATGTCGCTGCGGGTGATCTCGAACTCGAAGGGCGCCACCTCGGTGCCGATCAGCGCGCGCAATTCATCGGTAAGAACCGTCATTATTTTCTCCTCTCGGAGAACCGGGCGCGGCGCGCCCGGTTCCGGTTTCAGAGCCCGTGTTTTTCCACGTCCACCTTGGAGAAAATCTCGTCCCAGTAGAGGTCGGCCAGGTCCTGTTCGGTTTCCACGTCCTGCACCAGGCCGGTCCATTTCTCCAGCAGCTTCCGGAAATCGGCGATCAGTTTGTCGCCGTTCTCCACGCCGTACCGGGAACGGTAGTCCTCGGCGATGTGCTGCATGTCGTCTTCAATGAACGCCCGGGTTTTCTCGATCAACGCCGGCTCGGCATGATGGATGCCCACGCCGCGTTCCTCGGCCTCGGCGAGAATGCGGTCTTCATGCTGGTGGTAGATCCACGGTACGCCGGCGGAAAACACGCTGGCCGCGCGCAGCATCACTTCGCGCTGTTCCGGGCTCAGGCTTTTCCAGGTGTCGGCGTTGATGTTGGTGCCGGCGATCGGCATGGGCCCGCCGGGCACGTCCATGTTGATGTCGGTGACCACGTCGGTAAGCCCGAAATTATGAATCTCCGGCGAAGCCAGCACGATGCAGGACACCACGCCCTGGCTGAGCGCCTCGAACATTTCGTTGGCGGACATGGTCACCGGGGACGCGCCCACGGATTCCGCCCAGCGGGACCAGTTGGAGGCGCCCACCCGCAGGCGCATGCCCTTCAGGTCCGCTTCGCTCTTGACCGGCTCGTTGCACACCAGGCCGTAGGAGGTGCCGCCGGTGCTGCCGGTGTACACCTGGTTCTGTTTCTTGAATTCCTGATTGCACTCGGGGCAGTGGAAGAAGGTGAATTCGGAAAGCGCGCCCATGAAGATCATGCCCTCGCGGCCGCGTGCCTTCTCGCCGAGCAGGCCCACCAGCATGGACGCTTCCACCGCCACGTTGCTGTGCGGGTACTCGGAGGGGAAGTACGAGGTCAGCACGAAACCGATGTCGGCCATGCCGTCGCGGACGCCGCCGGATGTTTCCGCGAAGTTGAGCAGGGACATGGGGAAAACGCGCACCTTGAGGTCGCCGTCGGAAAGCGTCTCGACCTCCTCGGCGTATTGCTTGGTCACGTCCACCACGAAGGAACTGGGCGGGTGGCCGATGGCGTAACGCAGGGTTCGCGCTTCCACCGCCGTGGTCAGGCCACTGAACAGGAGGGCGCCGGCGAGCACCGCGCCGGCCAGGGATTTGATACTCATAATGTCACCTTTGAATTGTTGTTTAATGGTCAGGGATCGGGATTCAAATCACGCCGCTCTCGCGCAGCCGGGCCAGTTCCTCCTCCGAGCGGCCCAGCCAGCCGGCATAGACGGTGTCGTTGGATTCGCCGCTGAGCGGCGCGTGGGCGCCATGCTCATTGGTGCCCGAGGACATCTTGATCGGGTTGCCGAACACTTCGAAACGGTGGCCCTGGTATTCCACCGGAATCACCATCTCGCGTTCGCGCACATGGGGATCGGCCACCACTTCGTCGATGGTCTTGATCGGGGAAAGCGGGAATCGGGAACCGGTCATCGCCTCCAGTTCCGCCTTGGTATGGCTGGCGCACCAGCGTTCCACCACCGGATGAACGCGCCGTTGGTAGACCTCGCTGTCGAAGCGCTTGGCCATGGTGTCGATCTCCGGGTCGGTGATCAGATCCTCGTCGCCGAACACCTGGCAGGCTTCGCGCCAGAACTTGTCGGTGTAGGCGCCGAAGAACACATAGCCGTCCTTGCAGGCGAAGCGGCCATAGGGCTTCACGAACGGATGGCCGTTGCCTTCCGGGATCGCCACCTTGCCGGTGGTGGTGTAGGTCACCAGGGCGTTTTCCGTCAGCGAAATAATGGAATCCTGCTGGGACACGTCCACGTGCTGGCCCTGGCCGTCGCGCTCCGCCTCGCGCAGCGCGCCCAGCGTGCCGATGGCGCCGTACAGACCGGCGCTGAGATCACCCAGCACCGTGCCCACGCGCATGGGTTCCTCCACGGTGCCGTTGATCGACCAGAGGCCACCGGAGGCCTGGGCGCTGCTGTCGAACGCCGGCCGCGGCGCGTTCGGGCCGCTCTGCCCGAAGCCGCTGATGCTGGTCATCACGATGGCCGGGTTGATCTCCTTGAGGGTCTGGTAACTCAGGCCCAGTTTGTCCATGGTTCCGGGGCGGAAATTCTCAATCACGATATGGGCCTTGCGGACCATGTCGAAGAAAAGCTCGCGGCCTTCCTTGGCCTTGAGGTCGAGGCTGATCGCCATCTTGTTTCTATTGTATTGAGCAAAGAAGCCGCTCACGGCTTCGTCATCTCCGCCGAGGGCCGGTGGAAATTCGCGAGTGAGATCCGGGTCCTTCGGATGCTCGATCTTGATAACGGTGGCGCCCATGTCGGCGAGCAACATGGCGCAATACGGGCCGGCGACCACGCGGGTCAGGTCGAGGATGATGACGCCTTTCAGAGCGCCCTTCGCCGCCGTCGGCATGCCTGTGGTTTCAGTCATTCGTCCTCCTGATTTGTTGTCGTATTGTCGCGCCGTGGCTCAGCCCGCCGCTTGCCGTGCCCGCCAGGCGCGGGCCACCCGGGACGCGGTTTCCCGGCCGAGTTGCCGGTCCGCGAAGTCGCCGGCGTGGATCACGCCTTCCAGATCGGCGCCGGTATCCAGGCCCATGCCTTCGAACAGATAGATCAAATCTTCCGTGGCCACGTTGCCGGTGGCCCCGGGGGAATACGGACAGCCGCCCAGCCCGGACACCGAGCTGTCGAAAACTCGGATGCCGCCTTCCAGGGCGGCCACGCAATTGGCCACGGCCATGCCCCAGGTGTCGTGAAAATGAGCGGCGAGCCGGGCCACCGGCATTGCCATGGCGCAGGCGGCGACCAGATCGCGTACCGCCGATGGCACGCCGGCGCCGATGGTGTCGCCCAGGCTTATTTCGTAGCATCCCATTTGGTACAGCCGGGACGCCGTGGCCACCACATCGGCCACCGGTATAGGTCCGTCATATGGACATCCGAGCACGCAAGACACATAGCCGCGCACCGCGATGCCCTTTTCCTTGGCCATCGCCATCACCGGCTCGAACCGGGCCAGGCTTTCCTCGATGGAGCAATTGATATTGCGCCGGTTGAAGGCCTCGGAGGCGGCGGTGAACACGGCCACCTCCTGGCAGCCGCTTTCGATGGCCATGGCCATGCCACGCTCATTGGGCACCAGCACGCTCAGCGTCAGGTCGTCCCCGGCCGGCAGGGCGGCCAGTACCGCGTCGGTGCCGGCCATTTGCGGCACCCAGCGGGGTGACACGAAGGCGCCCGCCTCGATGTGGCGCAGGCCGGCGGCGGCCAGCCGCCGGATCAGCTCCGCGCGGGCTTCGGGCGGCAGGGTACGGGCTTCGTTTTGCAGCCCGTCCCGAGCGCCGACCTCCACCAGGCGTACCGCCGTGGGGCTCATTGCTCGCGCAGTGCCTTGAGCAGGGCTTCGGCGCGGTCGGAGCGAACATCGTGGTCCTGCACCATTTGCCGCACCAGCTGATCCACCTCCGCGCCCCGGGCGCCGGCGGACAAGGCGATGTTGCGCGCGTGCAGCGCCATGTGGCCGCGCTGGATGCCCTCGGTGGCCAGCGCCCGCAACGCGCCCAGGTTCTGTGCCAAGCCCACGGCCACGGCGATCTCGGCCAGCTCCTGGGAGGTCTTCACGCCGAGAATCTTCAACGCCAGCCGCGCCAGCGGATGGGTCTTGGTGGCGCCGCCCACCAGGCCCACCGGCATGGGCATCTCGATGGTGCCCACCAGATGGCCCTCGCGGTCTTTTTCCCAGGTGGTCAAGGAGCCGTAATGGCCGTCGCGGCACGCGTAGGCGTGGGCGCCGGCTTCCACCGCGCGCCAGTCGTTGCCGGTGGCCACGATCAGCGGGTCGATGCCGTTCATGATGCCCTTGTTGTGCGTCGCCGCCCGGTACGGGTCGATGGCCGCGAACGTATAGGCGTCGATGATATGGTCGATGACGTCGGTGCCACTAAACGCATCTGTTTCAAAGTGTTCGGGGGCGACGCGCACCTGGGCACGCGCCAGCCGCAGGTCCGCCAGGTTGGACAGAATGCGCAGCCGCACCGTGCCGCCGGTGATTTCCTCGATCAGCGGTGCCACCGCCTCGGCCATGGTGTTGACCGTGTTGGCGCCCATGGCGTCGCGCACGTCCACCACCAGGTGGGCCACCACCATGGGCCCCCGCGGGCTGTCCAGGAAGGTGTGTACTTCCAGATCCCGGCAGCCGCCGCCCAGCTTGTTGAGCAGCTGGTCCTTGGTGTTGGCCAGCTCGATCAGGCGCGCCTTGTTGCGCAGCAGGCTGAGGCGGGCATTGGCCGGATCGGCCAGGCCGACGATCTGGATCTGCGCGCGCATCAGCGGCGCGCTGCTGGAGGTCAGGAAGCCGCCGGCGGGTCGCGCCAGCTTCGCCATGAACGACGCGGCGGCCACCACGGACGGCTCCTCCACGGCCATGGGAATCAGCACGTCGCGGCCGTTGACCATGAAGTTGCCGGCCAGACCCAGCGGCAGCTCGAACTTGCCGAGCACGTTCTCGATCATGCCGTCGGCGATGTCGATGGGCAGGGCGCCGCTGTCGCGGAGCAGGGCGGTGTCTTCCTCGGCCAGTCCGAGATGCCGGGACACGAAGTCGACGCGTTCCGACGGTGAAAGGTTACGAAAACCGGGGAGCTGGGAACTGGAACTCACTGAATACCCCTTTTCTGGGACCGATTGTTGTTAGAGGCGCGTGTCGCCGCGCCGGCATTTGCTCTAACATATCGGCGCCTGTACCCATGAAAAAGGTACAGTTAGGGCAAACAGTGGGAGCCAACCGTGACCATCCCGATGCAGCGTCAAACCCGGGCCCAGCGAATCGCTTCCGACATCGCGGGACAGATCGCCGACGGCATACTGCGCCGGGGCGACAAGCTGCCCTCGCTGCGCGAATACATGCGGCTGCACGGCTACTCGAAGAACACCGTGATCACCGCCTACGAATACCTGGCGGCGGAAGGCCTGGTGGAAGCGCGTCACGGCCGTGGTTTCTTCGTGCGGGAAGCGCCCCAACGCCCGGACGACGACACCCAGACCCCGCCCTACGCCCGCGCCCTGGACACCATCTGGATGATGCGCCAGCAACTGGTGCGCGAGCCGGGCCACTCCCACCTGGGCGAAGGCTTCCCGCCGGTGGACTGGCTCATGGACATGCGCCTGGACAAGTTTCACCGCCAGGTGGTGCGCGGCGGCGTCACCACCCTGTTCCGCTACGGCAACCGCTTCGGCAACGCCAGCCTGCGCGAGCAACTGACCAAGAAAATCGCCAGCTACGGCATCAATGCCCTGCCCCAGCAAATCCTCACCACCTTCGGCGCCAACCACGCCATGGACCTCATCCTGCGCCGCTTCACGCGGCCCGGCGACGCGGTGCTGGTGGAAAACCCCGGCTATTACCCCCTGTTCGGCAAGCTGCAGCTCAACGGCGCGCGCATGCTCTCCGTGCCCCGCGAAGTGGACGGCCCCAACCTGGAGGCACTGGAACGCCTGCTGCTCCGCGAACGGCCCGCCCTGTTCTTCATGCAGTCCGTGGGCCACAACCCCACCGGCACCGACCTCTGCGAACACAAAGCGCGCCGCATCCTGGCCCTGGCGGAACGCCACGACCTGATCGTCGTCGAAAACGACGCCATGGCGGACTTCAAACTCAACTCCGCCACCAAGCTCTCCGCCCTCGACCAACTCGGCCGCACCCTCTACCTGGGCAGCTTCTCCAAGCCCATCTCCGCCGCCCTGCGGGTCGGCTTCATCGCCGGCGGCGACGCCCTCATCTCGGAACTGGCGGACATCAAGATGCTCATGCACATTGGCGGTGCCGAATACGCGGAACGCACCGTGGACGTGATCCTGAGAGAGGGCAATTACCTGCGCCACCTGTCCCGGCTCCAGCAACGGCTCCGCGACGCCACCGCCCGAGGCCTCCAGGTGCTCGATGAACTGGGCGCGGACGTCTTCTGCCGTCCGGAACAAAGCCTCTACCTATGGGCCCGCTTCCCCGGCATCGAGGACGCCAACGAACTCACCCGCCGCTGCCTGCAACGGGGCGTGATGCTCGCCCCCGGCTCGATCTTCTCCGCCACCCGCGACCCGGTGGTGCCCTGGACCCGCCTTAACGTCGCCTACCTGGACGATCCCGCCTTCCGCGCCAGCCTGCAAGGCTGAGTTGACCCGGCGAAGGGGAGACAAGGATATACAAATGATGCGCCTGGTTATCCGTTCCCAAGCATGTACGCACGAAGCTGCCGCTCCTCCCGCATGACGTGGAGGACGAAAATCCTGTGCTCATCCTCCCGATAAAAAATGCGGCAGGGTGGAGCGACTACCTCCCTGTAAACTGAATTGGGGAGCTCTGGCGGAATCCGTCCGGATCGGGGAAACCCCTCCAGGCGCTCGGTCTTATCAAGAACTTCCTGGACAAGGCGACTTGCGGCAACAGGATTATCCAAGGCAATGTACTCAGCAATGGCATCCAGTTCTTGAAGAGCGGGCTCCGTCCAGATTACTTCAGCCATTTACTCATTTTCTCCCTGGCTTCACTTTGACTGCACGTTCTTCCCTCAAGTACAGCCCGCTCTCCCCGTGAGAGCCCGTCAAGAAGCTCAAGCCGACGCTGCATGAACTCGTAGTCCTGCACATCGACAAGGTAAGCGGATGGCTGACCATGTTCCGTGATCAGGACCGGTTCCTTGGACGCGTGGAGGTCGGCGAGGATCTTTGTGGCCTGGCGCTTGAGGTTTGTAACAAGCTCAACTTTCATGACGATCACTCTTAATCGGACGAATAGTGACACTATAGTGTCACTATTCGAGTGAGGCAATCCCGCCCAATTTCCTCCGGAGTCAGGAAAGGCACTGCCCACCAATCTGCCCACCTTTTTGGTGGGCACTGGCGGATTTGGTCGGACTAAAGCGGGGGCGGGAAGCGGGGAATATATCTGGATATCAATGCGTTAGGGGCTCGCCGGTCTTCCGTGGTGGTCACTCGATATTCTGGATCTGCTCGCGCATCTGCTCGATCAGCACCTTGAGCTCCACGGCGGCGGCGGTGGTGTCCGCGTCCACGGACTTGGAGGCCAGGGTGTTGGCTTCCCGGTTCAGTTCCTGCATCAGGAAATCCAGGCGGCGGCCGATGAGGCCGCCCTTGCGGACCACGCGGCGCACTTCGGCGACGTGGGTCACCAGGCGATCCAGTTCCTCGTCCACGTCCATTTTCTGGGCGGCGAGCACCAGTTCCTGTTCCAGGCGGTCCGGGTCCGGGCTGTCGGTGGCTTCCTCGACCCGTTGCTTGAGCCGTTGGCGCAGGGCGCCGCGGATGCCGGGCAAGGCCTGGCGGACCCGTTCCACTTCGTGCTCGACCCGGTCGAGGCGGTCGTGGATCAGTTTGGCGAGCTGTTCGCCTTCCCGGTCGCGGGTGGCGATGAGGGCGTCCAGGGCTTCGTCCAGCAATTCCAGGGCGGCGGTTTCCAGGGCGTCGTTGTCGATCTGGCGGGCGCTGAGCACGCCGGGGAACTGGAGGATTTCCAGGGGGTTCACCTGGCCGGCGTGGAGCACCAGGTCGCCGACCCGGCGGGCGGCTTCGGAGAGGCGCTTGACCAGGTCCTCGTTGAGCTCCAGCTCGGCGTCGGTGTCGTCGGGCTGGTAGCGCAGGGTGATGTCCACCTTGCCCCGGCCCAGGCGCTGGCGGCAGCGTTCGCGGAGGGCGTTCTCCAGGCCGCGCAGGGCGTCGGGGAGGCGCGGCATGAGTTCCAGGTAGCGGTGGTTCACCGAGCGGAGTTCCCAGGCCAGGTCGGCGCCCTGCAGGCGGCGGTCGGCGCGGGCGAAGGCGGTCATGCTACGGATCATGGGCGTCCCCGTGGGGTGGCGAGTGGAGGGGCAGTGTAACGGTTCACGGCGCCGTTGACATTGACCGGGCACGGGGCCGGGGCGCTGGCGGAGGGGTGCCTCGCACTGGGTGCCGGGGGTTCGTTACAATGGGTCGCCTTCCACGTCCCATCAAGGAGTTTTCATGCGCCCTTCCGGCCGACAGCCCGACCAGATGCGCGAGGTTTCCTTCGTGCGCGATTTCACCATGCATGCCGAGGGTTCGGTGCTGGTGTCCTTCGGTAACACCAAGGTGCTGTGCACCGCGTCCGTGGAGGACGGCGTGCCGCGCTTCCTGAAGGGCAAGGGGCAGGGCTGGATCACCGCCGAATACGGCATGCTGCCGCGCTCCACCCACACCCGGTCCGGCCGCGAGGCGGCCCGTGGCAAGCAGGGTGGCCGCACCCTGGAGATCCAGCGCCTGATCGGCCGCTCCCTGCGGGCGGCGGTGGATCTGAAGAAGCTGGGCGAGAATACCATCTATCTGGATTGCGACGTTCTGCAGGCCGATGGCGGTACCCGCACGGCGGCGATTTCCGGGGCCTGCGTGGCGCTGGTGGACGCCTTCACCAAGCTGCTGGAGCGCAAGCGCATCAAGGAAGACCCGCTCAACGGTTTGATCGCTTCGGTGTCGGTGGGCCTGTACAAGGGTGAGCCGGTTCTGGACCTGGATTATGACGAAGATTCGAACGCCGACACGGACATGAACGTGGTGATGACGCAACATGGCGGCTTCGTGGAGATTCAGGGCACCGCCGAGGGCGACGAGCCGTTCACCCGCCAGCAGTCCGATACGTTGCTGGGTCTGGCGGAGAAAGGCATCGGCGAGATCGTTCGTGAACAGCAGGCGGTGTTGGGCTGGTAGCCCCGGGGGAACGCATGAAGAACTACAAAAAGCACTTTCTGCGCTTCGCCGAGGAGCGCCAGGCGCTGAAGTTCGGTGAGTTCACGCTCAAGTCCGGGCGCATCAGCCCCTATTTCTTCAATGCCGGCACCTTCTATACCGGCGAGGCGCTGGCCCGGCTGGGGCGTCACTACGCGGACGCCATCGTTCAGTCGGGCATCGAGTTCGACATGCTGTTCGGGCCGGCCTACAAGGGCATCCCGCTGGTGGCGGCGGTGTCCGTGGCCCTGGCCGAGCACCATGGCCGTGATTTGCCCTGGGCCTTCAACCGCAAGGAGGCCAAGGACCACGGCGAGGGCGGCTGGCTGGTGGGCGCGCCCCTGCAGGGCCGGGCCCTGGTGATCGACGACGTGATCACCGCCGGCACCGCGATTCGCGAGGTGGCGGCCCTGTTCGAGAAGACCGAGGCCAGCATCGCCGGCGTGTTCGTGGCGGTGGACCGCCAGGAGCGCGGTCAGGCGGCGACGTCCGCGGACGGCAAGCCGCTGTCGGCGATCCAGGAGGTGGAGCAGAGCCTGGGCGTGCCGGTGCGCAGCATCGTCAGCATGGGCGACATCATCACCTGGCTGGAGGAACAGCCGGAGCGGGAGGCGGACCGCGCCGCCATGCAGAGCTATCGGGAACAGTACGGAGTGGACGACGAGTGAGAGGTTTCTGGGTCGGATTGCTGTTGTTGCCGGTTCTGGCGATGGCCGCGCCGGCCCGGGATAATGATGGCGCTGGGGAGGTGATGTACCGCTACACTACCCCGGACGGCAATCTGGCGCTCAGCGCCACGCTCACCCAGCAAGCGATCCATTCCGGCTATCAGGTGCTGGATCACAAGGGCCAGGTGCTCAAGGAAGTGGCCCCGGCGCCGCCGGAGGCGCAGGCGCGCCTGCGCCGGGAGATGGAGGCGAAGCGGCGCGCCGAGCAACAGGCCGCCCGGGACGAGGAGCTCAAGCGTTTGTACGCCGGGCCGGAGGACGCGGAGCGGGCCCGAGAGCGTCAGGTGGACGCGCTGGAGCTGAAGATCGGCTACGCCCGCAACACCCTGGGCCAGCTTGAGGACAAGCGCGACGCCGAGGTCAGTGACGCCGCGAGGGCGGAGCGCGCCGGCCGGGCGGTGCCCGAGGGCACCCGCGAAGCGATTCGCCGCTACAACCGGCGCATGGAGGACACCCGCGCCGAGATCGAGGCCTACCAGCGCGACATCGAGGCGGTGCGCAAGCAGTACGAGCCGATCATCGAGCGGCTGCGGCAGCTGGAAGCCGGCACCCCGTAAGGGGGTTAATCGCGGAACACGGTGGGTGCCAGCAGCGCCCACTGCTCCGGCCAGTCCTGGGCGGGGCGAATCTTGAACCCGGACCGCACGAACTGGGCGATGCGCCCTTCCACCACGGCCAGCAGCAGGTTGGCGGTGATAGTGGGGGTTGCCCGGGTGCGCTTGCCTTCCTTGAATTCGGCGTCCCGCACCACCTGCTTGAGCTGGCTTTCCACGCGGTCATAGAACTGCAGGATGCGCTTGCGCAGGCGCTCGTTCTCGCCGGTCAGGGCGTCGCCGGTGAGCAGCCGGGTGATGCCGGGGTTGCGCTCGGTGAACGCCAGAATCAGCGTCAGGATCTGCTCCACCTGGGTCAGGGCATCGCCCTCGGCGGTGATCCGATTGATGCGCGAGAAGATCGCCTCCTCGATGAAGTCGATCAGCCCCTCGAACATCTTCGCCTTGCTGGGAAAATGCCGGTAGAGGGCGGCTTCCGAGACACCCACCTCCCGGGCCAGGCCGGCGGTGGTGATGCGCCCCCCGGGCTCCGCCTCCAGCATGTGCGCCAGTGACTGCAGGATCTGATCCTTTCTGGATGGTTTCTGTTCTGTCATTCGGTGGTTCCCTTATTCCCCCGGGCGGGGACGCGGCGTGCGCCACGACCCGCCAGTCCAAATTCAGTGCTTGCTGATCAGCGTCCCCACGCCTTTGTCGGTCAGAATCTCCAGCAGGACGGCATGGGCCACCCGGCCATCGATGATGTGCGAGGTCTGCACGCCGTTCTCCACCGCCTCCAGGGCGCAGCGGATCTTGGGCAGCATGCCACCATGAATGGTGCCATCCTGAATCAGCTCGTTGACTCGGTCGGCGCTCAGCCCGGTGAGCACCCGGCTTTCCTTGTCCTTGAGCCCGGCCACGTTGGTCAGCAGGATCAGTTTCTCGGCGCGCAGCACCTCCGCCACCTTGCCGGCCACCAGGTCGGCGTTGATGTTGTAGCTGACGCCCTGCTCGTCCACGCCGATGGGCGCGATCACCGGAATGAAGTCGCTGCCGCCGAGCAGGTCCAGCACCTTGGTGTCGATGCCCTGCACCTCGCCCACATGGCCGATGTCGATGATCTCGGAGGTGTTCAGCTCCGGGTCGCTGGTGTCCAGGTTCTTGAGCACCATCTTGCGCGCCTTGATCAGGCGGCCGTCCTTGCCGGTCAGGCCCACCGCCTGGCCGCCGTTGTGCTGGATCAGGTTGACGATGTCCTTGTTCACCAGGCCACCGAGCACCATCTGCACCACGTCCATGGTCTCGCGATCGGTGACGCGCATGCCCTGGACGAACTTGCTTTCCTTGCCCAGGCGGGTGAGCAGGTCACCGATCTGCGGGCCGCCGCCGTGCACGATCACCGGGTTGATGCCGACCTGCTTCATCATCACCACGTCGCGGGCGAAGCTGTTCTTGAGTTCGTCGTTTTCCATGGCATTGCCACCGTATTTGATCACCACGGTGGTGCCGGAGAAGCGCTGAATATAGGGCAGTGCCTCGATCAGAACGCGGGCGGTTTCCTGGGCGCTCTTGGTGTCCATCTGTGTCTCCAGCCATCAAATCAGTCAGTGAGCGCGGCGAACGCCGCCGCGCTGTCCCCGGCCTGCAGGGACAGAATTTCCAGCAGCCGGGCGGCGGCGTAAAGGCCGTCCTCGAACCCGAACCAGCGATCGGCGAAGCATATATGCCCGCTCATGCCGCCGGCCAGGGGGGCACCGGTTTCGCGCAGCCGCGCGGCGAGGGCGCCGGCACGGGCGGGCACCATCACCGGCCGGCCGCCGTCCTTGCGGATCAGCGTGCCCAGCCCGGGGCTGCATTCTACGTCGAACAGCACGTCGCTGCCCGGGTTCCGGCTCAGCAGGTCCCGGGCGAACAGCATCAGCAGCCGGTCGGCGCCCTGGGCCACGCCGGCGGAATCCACCGCCGCCAGCCGGTCGCCCTCGCCGTCGAACGCCAGCCCCAGGTCCAGCCCCCGGGCGCCGACCGCCTCGCTCAGCGGGGCCAGGGTGGCCGGATCCGCCAGGTCCGGTTGGCCCTCCACCGGCACCGCCTGGCAGCCCAGTTCCTCCAACATGGCCGCCGTCAGCCCGGCCATGGGCCCGCCGGCGGTGAGCACGGCCACCTTCATCGGGCGGGCCAGAATGATGTCGTCGGAGAGCGCCCGCAGGTAGCGGGGCATCGGGTCCCGGGACGTCACCGTGCCCGGCGCCGCCGCCGGGGGGCCGGCGTGCGCGGCGGCGGTGGCCAGCGCCTCGCCGGTGAGCGGCTCGCCCGCCAGGCGCGCCGAGAGCCGCTGGCCGCTCAGGTACAGGCCGGTCTGGCTTTCCAGCACCTCGGTGGCGTAATTCAGCACCGGCCGGGGCACCGCCCCCAGGTCCGTCACCTCGCGGCCGCTGGCCGCCAGGCCGTCAAGCAGCGCCGCGTACAGCGCCGGGTCGGTATCCGGGCCGTGGGCGGTGAACAGCCCGTGCTGGCCGGCGTCCCCGGCGGCGGCGCCCAGGGAGCGGGCCAGCCCGGCCAGGGACTCCGCGTCCAGGGTGGGGCCGCCCAGGTGGTCGTCATGGCACAGGGCCGCCGGCACCGAGGGCGCCGGTTCCGGGGCGGGTGCCGGCTCCGGCTCGGGTCGGGCCGCCTCGGCCGGCCTGGTGGGCGCCGGGGTGGCGGCGGGTTTGGGCTTGGGGCGGGCGGCCGGCTTCGCCGGCGCCGTGTCCGGCGGGCTTCGCCGGCTCAGCAGGGTCGGCACGAGCGCCGCCACCAGCAGCAACAGGGCGATGCCGGTGCCGCCGGGGATCAACCAGGCGGACCAGAACGGCGTGGCGGGCGGCACGGTGATGGTGACGGCGAGCGGGCCGGCGCTACCCCGGGCCCGCGGGGCGCCGGCGCGGGGCTGGCCGTGGCGGAGCAGGGTCAGGTCGCCCTGTTCCAGGGTCAGGGCCGCGCCCGGCGGTAGCGCCCGGGCGGCCTCGTCGAGCCAGGAGCCCAGCCGGCGCTCCAGAATCAGCGCCCCGCCGGGGGCGCCCCGGGCCAGCAGCAGGGCGGGCTGGTCGCCGCCCCGGGATGAGACCGTGGGCTCGCCGCGCTCGCGCCATTGCCGCAGCAGGTCCTGCAGAACGAAGGACAGGTTGGCTTCTTCCGGGCTTTGCTCGGGGATCAGCCACAGGCGGGTGTCCGCCTCCCAGGGGCCGGTTTCCAGCTCGCCGGCGGCCAGGCGCGCGCGCACCGAGGTCTCGCCGGCGCGCCGCTGGAGTTGCTCCCGGTCCCGGTTGAGCAGGCCGGTGAGCGTGCCGGCGAATCGCCGCGACAGCGTCTGGGCGTCGTCCCGGGCCTGCGCCCGCGACTGGCCTTGCTGGTATTCATGGAAGCCGTACGCGCCGCCGCCGATCAGCACCGCCAAGATCAGCAGCAGCGCCCGCCCGCTGAACGGGCTGCTGGTGCGCGCCATGCTCTCCCCCTTTTCGTGCTTCTTGCCGTCTTGTTATCGCGGCTTCAGCCGCGTGGGCGCCCCCGCGCCCGTGGCCGGTCTTTTCCGGCCTTCTTACTGTCGACCGCTGTGACCGAAGCCGCCCTCGCCCCGCTCGCTGCCCTCGAAGCTGTCCACCTGGCGCAGGGCCACCTGCATCACCGGCACCACCACCAGCTGGGCGATGCGCTCGCCCGGCTCCACGGTGAAGCTGTCCCGGCCCCGGTTCCAGCACGACACCATCAACTGGCCCTGGTAGTCGGAATCGATCAGGCCCACCAGGTTGCCGAGCACGATGCCGTGTTTATGGCCCAGCCCGGAACGCGGCAGGATCAACCCGGCGTAGGCCGGATCGGAGATATGGATGGCGAGCCCGGTGGGCAGCAGGCTGGTGTCGCCGGGCGCCAGCGTCAGCGGCGCCTCCACCATGGCGCGCAGATCCAGGCCGGCGGACCCGTCGGTGGCGTAGGCGGGCAGCGGAAATTCCTCGCCCAGGCGCGGATCGAGAAGGCGGTATTGCAGTTCCACGGTGTCGGAGCTCTCCATTCGGGCCGGTGCGGCCGGTCGGGTGGGCATCGCCGGCCGGGCCGGCGCGTGAAGCCGCTACTTTAACACCGGGTGTCGCGATTTGCAGAGGCCGGGGTCAGCTTTGGCGGATGGCGATCAACTCCACCAGTTGCTTGGCGATCTGCGCCTTGGAGGCCAGTGGCAGCACCTTGTGGCCGCCGGGCCAGATCACCGTCAGTGCATTGTTGTCGCTGTTGAAGCCCACGTCGCTGCCGGACACGTCGTTGGTGGCGATCATGTCCAGATTCTTGTTCTTGAGCTTGCCCTGGGCGTACTGGATCACGTCCTGGGTCTCGGCGGCGAAGCCCACGGTGAAGGGGCGATGCTCGTGGCTGGCCACGGCGGCGATGATGTCCGGGTTCTTCACCAGGGTGAGGTGAATCTCCTCGGTGGATTTCTTGATCTTGTGGTCCGCCGTCACCGTCGGCCGGTAGTCCGCCACGGCGGCGGTGGCGATGAAGATGTCGCACCCCTTTTCCACCGCGTCCAGGCTGGCCTGATGCATGTCCTCGGCGCGCACCACGTCGATGCGCTGCACCCGGTTGGGGGTGGGCAGGGCCACCGGCCCGGCGATCAGGGTCACGCGGGCGCCGGCCTCGGCGGCGGCGGCGGCCAGGGCGAAGCCCATCTTGCCGGAGCTCTTGTTGGTCAGGTAGCGCACCGGATCAATGGGTTCCCGGGTGGGGCCGGCGGTGATCACCACGTGCTTGCCGGTGAGCAGGTCGTAGTCGAACACCTCGGCGGCCTGGTGGATGATCGCTTCCGGGTCCTGCATGCGGCCCGGGCCCACTTCGCCGCAGGCCTGGCTGCCGTCCCCCGGCCCGAAAATATGAATGCCCTTCTCTTGAAGAATCAGCTGGTTCTTCTGGGTGGCCGGGTCGGCCCACATCTGCTGGTTCATGGCCGGCGCCACGGCGATGGGTGCGCCGGTGGCCAGGCACAGGGTGCTGAGCAGGTCGTTGCCATGGCCGTAGGCCAGCCGCGCCAGGAAGTTGGCGGAGGCCGGAGCGATCAGCACCAGGTCCGCCCAGCGGGCCAGTTCAATGTGGCCCATGGCCGCTTCGGCGCGGGGGTCGAGCAGATCGGTATGCACCGGGTGGCCGGACAGGGCCTGCATGGTCAGCGGGGTGATGAATTCACAGGCGCCCTGGGTCATGACCACGCGCACTTCGGCGCCGGCGTCCTGCAGGCGGCGGACCAGTTCGGCGGCCTTGTAGGCGGCGATGCCGCCGGTCACGCCGAGGAGGATTCGCTTGTTGACCAGTCGCTGCATACTGTTATTCCGTACAGTGTTTTGGGATTTGGCTGACACGATTCGGAGCCGATGTCGTCTGCCAGGGTCCGTGGATGGCTTGGTTTAATGGGGTGGTGACTCTCAGAGGGGTCCTAGGGTAGCACCAAGGTATGACCAAGCGTAGTTATGACCACGCTGGGAGAGATGACCAAGCGAGTGATGCCGCGGCCGGCCGTGGTCACGGCACAAGGAGGTGGATGATGGCGATCAGCGACTGGCCCGAGGACGAGCGGCCCCGCGAAAAACTGCTGGCCCGGGGCGCGGCGGCGCTCAGCGACGCGGAACTGCTGGCGATTTTCCTGCGCACCGGCAGCCGGGGCCGCACCGCGGTGGACGTTGGCCGCGCGCTGCTGCATCGCGCCGGCGGGCTGCGCAAGCTGCTGGATCTGTCGCCGGGCCGTATGAAGCACCTGCCGGGGCTGGCGTCGGTGGGCCGCCGGGCGCTGCTGCTGGCGGCCCTGGAGATGGGCCGGCGTTATCTGGCGGAAGAACTGGAGCGCGGCTTCAGCCTGGACAATCCGGAGCCGGCGGCGCGCATGCTCACCGCCGAGCTGCGCGGCGAGCCGCGCGAGGTGTTCGCGGTGCTGTTCCTGGACAACAAGCACCGGGTTATCGGCTTCGAGAAGATGTTCTACGGTACCGTGGACGGCGCCGCCGTCTATCCCCGGGAGGTGGTGCGGCGGGCGCTGGAGTACAACGCCGCCAGCGTGATCGTGGCCCACAATCACCCGTCCGGGGTGGCGGAGCCCAGCCAGGCGGACCGGGACGTGACCGACCGGCTGCGCAAGGCGCTGGATCTGGTGGACGTGCGGGTGCTGGATCACCTGGTGATCGGCGACGGCCACTGGGAGTCCTTCAGCCGGCGAGGTTGGGTCTGAGAGCCACTCTTTGCTTGAACAATGGCCAGTGGGATGGTATAAAACGCGCCTTTTCCGGGGCTGCCCCGCCCCAAAGTGTGTCTCACGGGAGCAAGAATCATGTCCAAGGTTTGCCAGGTGACCGGCAAGCGGCCGGTAACGGGCCACAACGTGTCCCACTCGAACATCAAGACCAAGCGCCGCTTCGAGCCGAACCTCCACTACCACCGTTTCTGGGTGGAGAGCGAAAAACGCTTCGTGCGTCTGCGTGTGTCCTCCAAAGGGATGCGCATCATCGACAAGAAGGGTATCGACAGCGTGCTGGCCGATATCCGCGCCCGCGGCGCGCGGGTTTAAGGCCAAGAGAGGAGCTGAATCATGGCAGCCGGTCCGATTCGCGAAAAGATCCGTCTGGTGTCCTCCGAGGGCACGGGTCACTTTTACACCACCACCAAGAACAAGCGTCTCCATCCGGAAAAGATGGAAACCAAAAAGTTCGATCCGGTGGCGCGTAAGCACGTGATCTACAAGGAAGCGAAGATCAAGTAAGCTTCCCGCCTGGCAAGGGGCAACAGAAACCCGATGCGGCTCGCCGCGTCGGGTTTTTTGTGTGTCCGTCATCCCGTCCCGCCTGTCTTCGTCATAAAGTCGTCAAAAAAACAAAAAATTTCATAACAACACAAAGAATACCTTCCGCATCCCGCTTAATTTGGCCATATTGGGACGAACGTGAGGTCAGCGAGAGCATTTCGCCGAGCCCGTGATGTCCGGTAATTTGGGACGGGTACCTACCGGTCATCGCTCTCACGACACCACTTATCATTTGGTTATCGCAGCTAAATCACTGATTTAGCGGGGGAGATGAAAAGTCATGTCAAATTTGGTCATTGTGATCGGTCTCACAGAATGTCTACTATCCGGAAAGGATTCGTTACTGATTTCCAAACAAAGCGCCACAGAGAGCTCACTATGAAAGCGATCACTAACGTCCAACTCATTATCCAGAAACTCGCCGCGCGCCTGTACACGGCCGCACCGACCCGCGCCGACAAGCAGCGTGGCGCCAGCGCCCTCGAATACATCATGTTGGCGGCCGTCATCATCGCCATCCTGGTTTTTCTTTCAACGAATACCGCGGTGCAGAATGCGTTGCGTGACGCCTTCGCTGATGTGTTCAACACTGGCGGGAAGGCGGCTCAGGACGCGGCTGGCGGCTGATTTAACTGGAGGCTGAGATGCCTTTCTCCGCCATTCCCGGACGGGCAAGAAGGTCGCGGGCTCTGGGTTCCCTGAGCATCGAGTTTCTTTTTCTGTTCCCGATGGTGGTCGGTATTTTGTACGCGGCCGCCTCTTACGGAATGGTGTTCTTCAGCCAGTACCGGTTGCAGAGTGTGGTGGATCGGGCGGTGGCCACGGCCCTGTACGTGGACCGATCCGCCTATTCCGCCGCCGAGCTGCAAAATCAAGTGGAAGGCCGTGCCAGTGATGCTCTGAACGGGCTGCTCCTGCAGCAGCCTGAACCCTTGAAGAGCATGTCGCCGGTAGACGGCGCCTGCGGTGTGGAATCCGTGGGTGGAGTGGAAATGCTTCGGTGCACCTTGACCTATAACTACAAGGCCAACCCGATCGTGCCGACGATGAGTTTTGGCATGCTCGGTACCTTTCCGCCTATGCCGGATGAGTTGAAGGCGGAGGCGCACGCGGCTTTCTGACCTCTTCCAACCAGTTGCCAAAAACAGGGATGTTTTGGAGGGGTTATGGGATCAAAATTATTGTATACCCTGCCAGCAATGCTGCTGGCCTTGCTGGCCCTCATTCTCGCTTTGGTGGGGTTAAGCCGGGAGCCTGAGCCGGCTTCGGTCGAGAGGGCCGCGCCTGTGTCCGCGCCTTCGGCGTCGCCGGCGGAGGATGAGCCCGCCTATGAGTACTGGGTGGTACGCCAGCGCGTGGAAGCGGGACAGACCCTCGATGCCGAGCAGTTGGCGGTGGTGTCCGCGGATACGCCCATCACCGGCGCTTTAAGCGCCGATGAGGCAATAGCCGGCAAGCAGGTGCAAAGTACCGTGCGAGCCGGCGAATTGCTTGCTGCTCGTCATCTTGAGGCTGGTGGCTCCCTGCCGGCGAATCTGCCTGTGGGCCACCGCGCCATCGCTATTCCCGTGGACAATGTCACCGTCGCCGGCGGCTTGTTACGGCCCGGTGACCGGGTCGATGTGATCACCGCTTTCCGCCGCTCCGACAAGGATGCCCCGGTTGCGTTGGTCATGCTCAAACGCATTCAGGTGTTGGCGTTGCGCGGCCTGATGAGCGACTCCGACACCAGCGATGAGAATAATCGTCGCAATGACACCGTCGTTCTGTCCGTCCCGGAAGAAAAAGTGTCCGCGCTGATGCTGGCTTCCTCTGAAGGCAAGCTTCGCCTGGCGGTGGTGGGTGGTAATGAGAAGAGCCCGCTTCCCGGCTCGGTGCCGGAGCCCGTTACACCAGACGGCCAGGACAAGGCGCCCATGGTTGCGGTGAATGAAGCCGCAGACGACACCGAGCCTTTCTATTTCGAGGACTTCTTCCCGGAACCGCCCAAGGCGGCGGCACCGGCACGGCGCGCTTCGCCGGGCCGCCGCGTGCAGGTGTTCGAGGGAGCGGAATCAAGGAGCACCTATGTTCGCTAGGCGATGCAAATCCGCCCTGGTCGTCGTACTGGCTTTGTGCTGGTCGGCGGCGGTTCAGGCCGAGCCCATGGGGAGTTCCACTCGGCTCGCCCCTGGCGATCAGAAGGTCCTCACCTTCCCGGCGCCGATCACCAAGGTAGCCACGTCCAATCCGGAAGTGGCCAAGCTCACTGTCAGCGGCGACAGGGAGGTACTGCTAACCGCCATCCAGGAAGGCTCCGCGGAGCTGACCATCTGGGTCCGCAATCGCCAGGCTCCGATGAGGAGTAGCGTGGCGGTGGCCACGACTCTAGGGGGAAGTTTGCCTTTTGGAACCCAGGTCCAAACCGATATCCGCGTGCTGGAAGTAAGCCGCTCCGAGCTCAACAGCCTGGGCGTTTACTACGCCAACCTGTTTGACGGTGGGGACTCCGCCATTGGCATCGCCCCGCCGGGTACCAGCTATCGGGGCTTTTCGGGCCCGGGGGGCACCCAGGCGCCGATCAACGCGGATGGCTTCAACCTGTTTGGTTTTGGCAGCAATTCCCTGACCATCATCAACGCTCTTGAAGGTGGCGGTTTCGCCTACACGTTGGCGGAGCCCTCGCTCACCAGCCTCAGTGGCCAAAGCGCTTCCTTTCTTTCCGGTGGTGAGTTTCCGGTACCAACCCGCAGCTCCAACGATGGCGTCCAGGTTGAGTACAAAGAGTTCGGTGTCGGCCTGAGCCTGACCCCCACTGTGATCAGTGGGGAGCAGATTATTCTCAAGGTGGCGCCCGAGGTCAGCGAGCTGGACTACTCCGCCGGCGTGGAAACCGGCGGGGTGGCGGTACCCGGCTTGCGGGTACGGCGGGCGGAAACCACGGTGTCCCTGGCGCCCGGTGAGACCTTCATCATCAGTGGGTTGGTGAGCCGGAGCACCGTTAATAACAGCGATCGCATCCCGGGCCTGGGCAACATCCCAGTGCTGGGCGCGTTCTTCCGCTCCAGCCGCATTTCCCGCGACGACAAGGAACTCGTCATGGTAGTGACGCCGCACCTAGTGACGCCGCGCAAGGCTGGCCGTCCTCCGGTCACCCTGCCGGGTGGCGCCTACCACGAAAGCAGCACCGGGTGGCTGGACATGGCCACCGAACCGCGGCGCGGTTCACAACCCATCCGTCACGGAGTGAGCTGGTGAGCCATGAGCGATAACGATATTGTCCTGACCGTGGTCGACGACCCGGGCATCAAAGCCTGGCTGGACCGAACCGTGGAAGAGCCCTTTCGGCTGGAATTCGTCAGCCGGGCCGACATGACCCGGGTTCTGCGTCTGCTGGAAGCGACCACCGCCCACCTGGTGCTGGTGGAAATCAACGAAGAGGAGATGGACCAGTCCCTGGCCATCATCACCGCGCTCACCAGCGCACGGCCCTGGGTGACGGTGATTACCGTGTGCGGTTACGCCAACCAGGAATTGCTGCTGCAAAGCATGCGGGCCGGCGCCCGTGACTGTTTCCTGGCGGGCAATGACGCCGGTGAAATCCGTGACCGTCTGCGTCGTCACCAGTTGGTGCGCAGCGGTCACTACGGAGACGAGACTCGTTCGGCGGTGAACAACCTTACCCTGGTGGCCGGGGCCGATCCCACCGTGGATACCCGCTTCCTCACCCAGAGTCTTGCCATAGGCACCAATCGCCGGCACCCGGAGTGGCGTTGCCTGGCCATCGATACCCAGGCCGGCGAGCGCGGTGTTTTTTATCTGGATGCCAGCAACCAGTTCACCCTGGACAATCTCATCACCAGCCCGGAAACCCTGGACGAAACGCTCATCGATACGGCCCTGGAAGAATACCGTCCCGGCCTGAGATTGCTCGCCGGCGGCGCCGGCACCAAGGACCTGGAAGGCGACCGCAGCGCGGATCTGTTCATCGCCTTGAACCGCCTGATGCAGATGTTCGACCACATCATCATCAACGTGGGTGTACTGGAAAGCAGCTACTGGATCCGCGCCCTCGGCGTTCATACCCGTCACCTTATGGTCGCCATGCAGCCTCTGGTGGAGCACGCCCACGAGGCCCGCGGCCTGGTGCAGGACTGGCGTTCCCACCTGGGGCGCAACGCGGAGATCGGGCTGGTCATCGACGGCTACGACAGCAAGGTGCCGCCGGATCTTGAAGAACTGAGCGAAACCGTGGGCGCGGCGCTGGCCGGCACCCTGCCCATGGATTGGCGTCACCGGCTGATGGCGGTGAATTCCGGCCGGCCGGTTCTCGAGCAATCGCCGCGCTGCGCCTACAGCCGCCATCTCGGGGCGGTGCTGGATGCCCTGGATGGCGGAATGGAGAAATCGCGACGCGGCGGTTTGCTGACGCGTCTGCTGGGGAGCTAAGCCGTGCCCGGCCGTATTGATCAGGAGTTCCAGGAGCTCAAGGAGCGCGCCCACCGCTGGGTGGTGGAGCGGCTCGACGAAGAAGGCATCGAGGTGGGCCGCGCCAAGGTCGACACCATCGCGGAGTTCGTGCATCACAACCTGAGCCAGTTTATTTCCCAGAACCGGGTGCCCCTGTCCACGCGGGATCTGAATCAACTGTCCAGGGATACGCTTAACGAAGTGGTGGGCTACGGTCCGCTGGAACCGCTGCTCGCCGACGAAAGCATCAACGACATTCTGGTCAATGGGCCGGAGGATGTGTTCGTGGAAGTGGCCGGTGTACTGCAGCGGGCGCGCACCCGCTTCATCAACAATGACCATGTGATCCGGGTAATCCGCCGCATGCTGGCGCCGCTCGGCCGGCGGCTGGACGAGGCCAGCCCCATGGTGGACGCGCGCCTGCCGGACGGGTCCCGGGTCAACGCCATTATTCCGCCGTTGGCGCTGGACGGTCCGTCCATCAGTATCCGCAAGTTTACCCGCAATCACCTCACCGCCCGGGAGCTGATCAACAGCGGGTCCATGACCGAGGCCTGCCTGGAAGTGCTCATCCGCGCCGTGGAATCGCGACGCAACATTATCGTCAGTGGGGGTACCGGTACCGGCAAGACCACCATGCTCAACCTGATCAGCCAGTACATTCCCCGGCAGGAGCGGATTCTTACCATCGAGGATTCCGCCGAACTGGTGCTGCATCACCCCCATGTGGTGCGCCTGGAAACCCGCCCGGCCAACACCGAGGGCAAGGGCCGCATCACGGCCCGGGAGCTGGTGGTCAACGCGCTGCGCATGCGCCCCGACCGGATCATTCTCGGCGAAGTGCGTTCCGCGGAAATCATTGAGCTGCTCCAGGCCATGAACACCGGCCACGAAGGCTCCATGAGCACCATCCACGCCAACAGCACCCGGGATGCCCTGGTGCGCATCGAGACATTGCTGGCGGTGAGCGGCTACGACGCCAGCGAAAAAGCCATTGGCCGGCTGATCGGTTCCGCCCTCGACATCATCATCCAGTTGGTACGCCGCCCGGACGGCAAACGCATGGTAAGCGATGTGGTGTCGCTGAGTCCCACCGACGCCGAGCCTTACCACATGGATTACCTCTACCGGAGCCAGGACCATGAGTAGCCTGGCTCTGCTCGGCGCCGCCCAAACCCTGGCGGTACTGGCCCTGCTGGTGCTGGCGGTACAGGGGCTTTGGTTCCGTTATCGCGCCCGGCGCCTGCTCAATGAGAATGTGCGGCGCCGAATGATCGACGCCGGCCGTATAAGCGATGACGCTATTGCCCGGGTGAAGCTCACTGCCCTGGAGCAGGTGCTTTTGCGTGCCGATATTCGAATACCACGCCAGCAATTGGTTCTAGTTGGTATTCTGATACTGATCTTTCTGTCCGTCATTGTTGCACTTAAAGGTTTCCTGGTTGCTCTTATTACGGCAGGGCTTCTGATTGTGACTCTTTGGATGTATTGGCGCTTCCGGTTCCAACAACAGAGGCGTCGTATCTATGAAGAGCTGCCATCAATCATTGATTCGGTGCTGCGATATATGAGCGCAGGGCGTTCCCTGGAAAACGCTTTGGTAGAAGCCTTTCGTGATGCACCACCGGTTTTCGAGCCCCTGAATTTCCGGTTGCGCAGCGCGGTGGAAGCCGGTCGTGATTACACCGGTCTTTTCGAGGACTTCGCGCTTTTATACCGTGTTCCATCATTGATTCTCATTTCAATCGCCTTGCGTACGGCGGCGCGCTTTGGCTCCTCCATCCAGCCGGTCTTCAAGCAAGTTTCGGAGTCCCTGCGTTCTCAGCAGGAGATACGCCGTGAATTCATGGCCGCGACCGCCGAGATACGCTTTACCGCCGCCGCCTTCGCGCTACTCCCCATGGGGCTGGCCGCCTATATGATCTTGATGAACGATAATTACGCCGAAGTCTTGCTGGATACCTCTACCGGTAATTGGATGCTGGCTATCGCGGGTGGCCTTCAGACTTTGGGGGTGGTATTGATCTGGCGAATGATTCAGGGGGTGGGCCGTGACTAGCCTATGGTTTTTGGCCGCAGGACTGCTCGCAATTCTGGCCATTTGGGTTGCTTTGTTTATGTCCCCCCGTTGGGCGCGGAAGGCTAGAATTCATACGCGGCTGCAACATCCCGGAGAGAGCGAGGAGGAGAGGTCTTCCTTCTGGCTGATGCGCATGGCTGACCGACTAACAGAATCGGGGCTTGCCAAAGAAGATTTCAGCGAAATCCGTGAAGCGTTCGCTGCGACCGGCCGGTCACGGGAGCACGCCCAGATTCTTTATCTTATATTCTGCTGGATGCTCCCTGCCTTCGTTATCTTGATTGGATTCTTGGCCTTCGGACCTTTGGGGGGAATGTTGATGGCGGCGGCGGGTTTCGTTTTGCCCCGTCGGACGATTCGCTCAATGGGTAGGAATGCCGAAAAGCGCCAGAATCATGAAGCCGTTGAGCTCTGTCATATGACGAGAATGCTAATGGAAGCGGGGCTCTCTCTTGAGCGGGTTCTTCGTCTTATCGCCACGCAGGCGAGGCCGATGCTGCCGATGCTATCCATCAGATTGGATCGATTCAATCGAATGATGGAATCAGGCGCGGAGCGTACCAAGGCTTTGGAGGAACTTGGAGAGAATCGAAGGATACCAGTCCTAAGAAGCTATGTTGTGCTTATGAAGCAGAGCAGCCAGCTTGGTTCCGGCGTATCCGAAAGTCTCGACCAGATTATCACTGAGGCTCAAACCACGGAACGAAACCGTATCCGGGAAGAGACAAACAGCATTGGGGCCAAGATGACCGTCATAATGATGACGTTTATGTTGCCGGCGTTGTTTATATTGATCGGTGGGCCGGCGGTCATCTCTATTGCCGACGCGTTGGCGAAATAAACGATAGAAGGGAGTGAAGGGATGCGAGCTATCATGTTTGGAATAATGGCGGCGTTGCTCGCGACCGGTTGCGCTTATCATCCGCCGGCCTCCGGGGAACGGGTGAACGGTGCGCCGGCGGAACTCACCTGCAATGGGAAAATACAGCCCGAGGAGCAGGTTCAGTTGGATCGCGTTGACACACTCATGGCGCGAGAACACAACCACGCGGCGCTTGCACAACTTGAAGCGCGAAGAATGTCGACCGTGGATCACTGGGTGCGCTACGGTCAGCTTCAGGCATCCACCGGCCGCCTTGATGAGGCGGAACGTATTTTTCGAGGCCTTGTCGATCAATGCGAAAGCGGCCAAGGCCATCATGGTCTTGGGATGGTCTTGCTAAAAAAAGACGACGTGATGGAGGCGTTAAAGCACCTTAAAAAAGCACGAGAATTAACGCCTGCTTCAGCGCAGGTTCGAAATGACTATGGATACGTTCTCTTGATGGTGGGTCGTTACCAGGATGCTTCGTATGAGTTACGAACGTCTATGGAACTGGGCGATGGGCAGGGGCCGGTTAGGCAGAACCTTGCGGTGGCTTATCTGTTGACCGAAAACTGGGCGGGTCTTCAATGGATGACCCAGGAGTACGATTTCAATGGTGAGGAGCGGGCCTACGCGGAGCGCCTTGCTGCGACGTTCAGGAGCGTGCAATGAAAATATTAATCTGCATGATTTTTATGGCCCCGCTTGCGGCGATGGCAAATGGTCCCTCGTCGCCAGAGTATGGGATAGCGGGTGTGGTGGTGGCCGATCCCCCCCGCACCGATACTGAAAAGGCGCTTGACCAACAGCGATCATCAATCTCCTCTGAAAGCAGTGAGATCGCTGCGCCGTTATATGTGGATAGTCAGAAGCGTCTGGCGGAAACCTTTCGGACCCCCATTCCGGAAAGTTTTGGTATACAGACCCGCGACGAGGAATAGTATGCGCCGACAGCGAGGAGTTCTGGCTTTCGCGACCCCTCTGCTCATCGTCCTCATTGTTATCCTGGCGACGATGGCTATGGACGGAGCGCGCCTTTATTCCTTGCGCCAGGAAATGCAAAGCCAGGTCAACGCGGCAGCGCTTGCAGCAGCGGATTCGGCGAAAAGTTGCGGTGGCAGTTCCGTCACTGCCGCCGGAATCCGTCAGCGTGCCCTGATCGCCGCCAGGGCTCAGGGCTACGATGGCACCGACGACGACCTTCTGATCACCGCGGGCTTAATCGAGGATGGTGAAGACAGCGGAACACTGGTATTCCATGAGACGGCTTCGATCGAGCAAACGAACGCGGTAATGGTGAGATATCAAAGAGACGAACCTATATCGGCATTGCTGCCTAGCGAGCTGTTGGGCGCGGTGACAATTGATGTGAATGCCGCCGCCAGAAAGGAAGTGATTGCCACGATCAGTGCGTCTGGAGGCACGGCGGGGATTGACGCGGGCTCGCTGGGTGGGGTGCTGGGTGCTGTGTTGGGGCAGCCAAGTTATACCCTTGATCCCACCAGCTTGAGTAGTCTCCGAAATACGACGGTTAAACTTGGGAACCTGCTTCAGGTCCTACAGGTTGATAAGGTGACCGACGTTCTTCCCCTTGGTGGCGAAGATCTGGCTAATGCTTTGCGGGAGGTAGGTGGTATAACAGCGCCCGTGGCCAATGTCCTGGATGACCTGGCTGGCGCTAGTGGTATTGAGACAATTAAGGTTTCCGACATCATCAGCGTGGTGGAAGGTTCCTCTGTCCCGGAGAGCAGTGAGTTTCCACTTTATGATGTAGTCATCAGCTTGGTCCTAAATTTGGCGGAACAACAACAGGCCGGGCCCGATGGCATTCTGGCTTTGCCTGTGAATGTGGATCTTAGTTTGCCCGCCGTGGCGGATATCAGCGCGGTGGTGGGTTTGCATGTTGGAGAGCCCTCAACCGTGGCCATAGGGCCGGCACGACGGGGATTGGATGGCGACTGGCGTACACGTTTCTACGCGCCTGACATTACTCTTCTTGTGGATGCCACGGTCAATGTGCTTTCACTCCCTGGTGTCTCCGTGGGCGTTGCGGATATCAGTTTGCCTCTGGCAGTAAATGCCGGTGGAGGTAACGGCGCTTTCACCTCCGCCTTGTGCGCACGGGGAACCGATAACGATGTTCTTATGGGGATACAACTTAACCGATCAGTTGCGCGTATCGCTTCTGGTCGGATTGATCCGGCCACCGGGTCGGCGGTAACGGAGCCAGTGGAGATTGAACTGCTGAACTTGTTGCCGTTGCTGTCTGTTCTGTCCGTGGAAGCTGAGATTGAAGGGGAGGTGCCGGGGGTGAGCGAGAATGTAATCCTGGATCCGGAATATCCTTTGTATTGTGATGATGAGGGTTGCGCCGAGGTAGCATTCGAGGATTACGGGCAGGGCCTCTCCGGCCTTGATTTGGATATCGATATCAGCGATACCAAACTTCTTGAACTTCCGTTGGGTTGGCTTCTCAATCCCCTTCTTAACGGTATCACGGATCTTTTGGATGGTGTCGTTTCTCTTCTCGCCACGGCTTTGATCAATCCGCTCCTTGAAACTCTTGGCCTGGGGTTGGGCAGTATGTCCGTAATGGTTTCGAACGCGAATCAGCAGAATATTCAACTGATCGAAAACGTCGCCATTGTGGAGCTTGGGGCTGAATCCTAGTCGTGTGGCCGTCGGGTAACAACAAGCTTAATTTATTCAAGAGAGAAGTTATGCGCAGTCAAAAGGGCGCCTTGATGGTGGTCACGCCGCTTTTGATGGTGTTGATCGTAATGCTGGGGGTGATGGCGCTGGATGGCGCCCGATTGATGTCCCTGCAGAAAAAGCTGCAGAGTCAGGCAAATGCCGCCGCCACTGCGGCGGCCGGTGGCGTGCAAGCTTGCGGTGGGGCGGGGCAGGCGGCGATGCTCAATGCGGCAACCGTCGCGGCCAAAGCACAGGGCTTCGATGAGGCGGCCTCCAGCATGGCGGTGCGGACCGGGGTCGTGGAAGCAGATGGGGAGAAAGTTCTCTCCTTCAAGCCGGAAGATAATTATCTGCTTACGAACGGCGTGTCGGTGCACATCGAGAGGCAAGAGCCGATCAGCCGGCTTTTGCCCGAGAGCGTCTTCGGTACCGTCAACTTGACCGCGGATGCTGCCGCGCGCAAGGAGGTCTATGCGACTTTCTATACGGAATCCTTTACGGCTCAGTTATCCACCGCCGGTTCGCCGCTGCTAGAGCCCATCTTCCAGTATGTTCTTGGTGATAATCAGCTGAACTTGCGCGCGCTGTCTCTCGAACAGTTGGCGGCAACGGTGGGGGATCTCGAGGATATCGTCGGCTATATTGCGGAAGAGACCCATTTGGGGCTGGATGAGGTGCTCGGGTCGGAGGTGCCTGCCTATGTCGTCGTCGGTGCGCTCAAGGCGGTGGATGGGCTGGCCTACGATGCGGCGGGGTTACTGGATGACATTATCGCCACGCCCGGTATCGATACCAATGTGAAATTGCAGGATGTGGTGGGTGTGCTCGGTGAGAGTGCCGTGGACTCCGGTGCAAGGGTGCCGTTGCTGGAGGTGGTGTCGTCGCTGATCTTCAATCTTGCCCAACAGCCGCCTTTAAATGGCGTGATTGAGTTGAATCTTGATGGTTTGACCGGCGCCTTGGGGCTGGACGACAACATCAAGCTGGAGCTGGCCCTGGAGATCGACAACACCCCGAAGCCGGTGGTGGCGCCGGCCCGTATGATGGAGGGTGAGGACGGTCTTGAGTGGATGGGTACGGTCACGGGGGCCGATATCCGGTTGCGATTGGATATCCTGTTGGATTTGGGAGGCGCGGCGTTTACGCCATTGCGGCTACGCGTACCCATTGAGCTTTCCACGGGAGCCACTCGTGCCAAGCTGGTCGGCGCCCGTTGTGCGGCGGGAACTCAAAACGAGGTGGGCTTTGATTTTGAGGTGGAACGCAGTGCCCTGACCCTGAGTACCATGAAGGGCGACGGTTACAATGGTATTGAAGTATTGCTGCTCGGTGCCGAGGAACCACCGGATGATATTTGCTTTCCCGCGATTGCTGACTGGGCCTGCCCGGTGGAGAGGGAAGGCGTGAACTGGAATTATAAGTACAGCGGGTTGTTGGGGGAGGATTACGGGGACTGCTGTTACCCGCCGATTGAGGCCTGTGGTCGCGGTCTGCTGGATGTGCAGATCGATTCCTCGCCGGTTACCGGTCGGTCAGTGGTGAGCACGCCTTTGTATTTCGACGATTTGCCTCTGAATCAGTTTGACGCGCAGACCAAGGAAGTGCGTGGCGACACCGGTGACGTGCTGGCAAGCAGCGTTAATGGGCTACTGGAAGGCATCGAGGTTACTCACGCCAGCTTGGCTTGCTTGCCTTTGGGGGATGCCCTGAATTTCACGCTGGATGTTCTGCGTCCGGCCATCAACGGCGTATTGGAGCCCCTCTCGCAATACCTGATCGGGCCTTTGCTGCAAACGCTGGGCGTCGATCTGGCCACGGCTCAAGTGCATGTTATCGCCGCGGATCAGCCGGCCGTGGAGCTACTCGAATACTGCGGCCCGGACGGCTGTTGAGCCGACCGGGCCGCTTTCGGATCAGGCTCGGGCCGGGGTAACCCGGTAGCCTTTCAGCGTGCGCACGAAATCCTGCAGGGCGTGGATGCCGGAGGCTTCCGCGTCGCGGCACCATTGCGCCAGGGAGTCGAGCATTTCCGCCGAGCTGTGGCTGGTCTGGCTCCAGATTTCCTGCAGGCGCAGGCGGTAATCGTAGATCGTCGCCAGGGTCGAGTTGTGCTCGGTGAGGGTGGTCAGCCGCTTGGTGTGGCGCACCTTGAAGAAGCGCTGGTCGCGGTGCAGCAGGGCGGCGGCGCGGTTGTAGAGGCCACGGGTGGCGTCGCAGGCGCGGGCCTTTTCCTGCTCGAACACGGGTTTGATCACTTCGCGGCGGTAGTGGGCCATCACCTGGAAGCGGTGCTGCACCAGGGCGCGCAGGGTGTCCAGGTCCACGGTGTGCTTGTCGCGGGCGACCACCGGCTTGGGCGCCACCTTTTTCACCTTGGCCAGCCGCAGCACCTCGAAGGTGCGGATCCAGGCCCAGCCCATGTCGAACTCGAAGCGCCGCACGGAGAGCTTGGCGGAGTTCGGGTAGGTGTGGTGGTTGTTGTGCAGCTCCTCGCCGCCGATCAGGATGCCCCAGGGCAGCACGTTGCGGGAGGCGTCGCTGCATTCGAAGTTGCGGTAGCCCCAGTAGTGGCCGATGCCGTTGATCACGCCGGCGGCGAACAGGGGAATCCAGATCATCTGCACCGCCCAGACGGTAATGCCGGCGACGCCGAACAGGGCCAGGTCGATAGCGCCCATGAGGGCGATGCCCAGGAAGCTGTAGCGGCTATAGACGCGGCGTTCGACCCAGTCATCCGGGCAGCCGCCGCCGTACTTGTCCAGGGTTTGCTGGTTGGCGGCTTCCGCCTGGTAGAGCTCGGCGCCTTCGCCGAGCACCTTGCGGATACCCAGCACTTGAGGGCTGTGCGGGTCTTCCTCGGTGTCGCAGCGGGCGTGATGCTTGCGGTGGATGGCGGTCCAGGCGCGCGTGTTCTGGCCGGTGGTGAGCCACAGCCAGAATCGGAAAAAGTGCTTCAGGGCCGGATGCAGCTCCAGGCTGCGGTGGGCTGAATAACGGTGCAGGTAGACGGTCACGCTGACGATGGTCACGTGCGTCATTGCCAGGGTGATCAGCACCAGGGTCCAGGGGCCGGGTGAGAGCAGGCCGCCGGAAAGGAAATTAAGTACGTCGTTCATGGGAATGCGTATCGTTGTGGTGACTAGCGGGTCATCAGCAGATGACCCAGGGAGTGTACCCGAGCCTGCCAGCCCGGTGCCAGATAAACCGTACCGACCGGCTCGAAGATCAGGGCCGGGCCGTCGAGCTGCTGATCCGGTGCCAGATCCTCTCTACGGTAGACCGGCGCCGGTGCCGACAGTTCCGGCAGGCGGGCGTGCCAGGCCGGCGCGCCGGTGCCGCCGGCCAGGGCCGCCGGGGCCGGGGAGCGGGCGGCCGCCTGGCAGCGCACGCGCACGTTGACGCGCCGCACCGGCAGGGCCAGCCGGTGGCCATAGCGCTGCTCGTGGAGGGCGTGGAAAGCGGCCTCGCAGGCCGCCGGGTCGCCTTGCCAGGCCAGCGCCAGGGTGGAGGATTGGCCCTGGTAGCACAGATCCAGGCTCACGGTGGTCTCGATGTCCGTTTCGGCCACGCCTTCGGCGGCCAGTTCGGCGCGCCCGCGCCGGTCCAGGGCCCGGGCCAGGGCGTCCACGGTGTCCGCGCCGGCCTCCGCCGGCAGGGCCTGGATCAGCTCTCGTTTGCGCGGCGCGTACACCAGCCCTTCGGCGGACAGCACCCCGGCGCGTACCGGCACCACCGCCTGGCGCATGCCCAGGTTGTCCGCCAGGGCGCACACATGCAGGCCGCCGGCGCCGCCGAAGCTGGCCAGGGTGAAGTCCGCCGGGTCGAAGCCCTTCTGGATGGAGATCACCCGCAGGGCCTGGCTCATGTGCTCGTTGGCCAGGTCCAGAATGCCCCGCGCGGCGGCTTCCCGGTCCAGGCCCAGGCGGGTGGCCAGCCGTTCCACCGCCGCCCGGGCGGCGTCCACGTCCAGGGCCAGGCTGCCGCCCAGGGCGAATTCCGGCTGCAGGCGCCCCAGCACCATGTTGGCGTCGGTGACCGTGGGCTCGGTGCCGCCACGGCCGTAGCAGGCCGGCCCCGGGTCGGCGCCGGCGGATTGCGGGCCCACGTGGAGCAGGCCGGCCTCGTCCACCCGGGCCAGGGAGCCGCCGCCGGCGCCGATGGTGTGCATGTCCACCATGGGCACCGCCACCGGGTAGGGGCCGATGCGGCCGTCCCGGGTGAGGCGGATGTCGCCGTCCAGCAGCGCCACGTCCGTGGAGGTGCCGCCCATGTCGAAGGTCATCAGGTTGTCGCGGCCCAGGTCCCGGCCCAGGCGGCGGGCGGCGCTCAGGCCGCCGGCGGGGCCCGAGAGCAGCAGGTTCACGGCGCGCCCGGCGGCCTGGTCCGCGGCCACGGTGCCGCCGTTGGACTGCATGATGGTCAGCGGCGAGGGCCGGGTGTGCGCGGACAGGCGGTTCAGGTAATGGCGGATGCGCGGCGCCAGCCAGGCGTTCAGCCAGGTGGCCAGGCCGCGCTCGTACTCGCCGCGCAGCGGCAGCACCTGGCTGGACAGGCTCACCGTCAGGCCCGCGTCCTCCAGGGCCCGGCCCAGCCGGGTTTCGTGGTCGTCGTCCAGGTAGCTGAACAGCAAGTTCACCGCCACGGATTCAGGTTTGTGGGTGCTCACTCTCGACACGAGCTCCTGAATCACGGCGTCGTCCAGCGGTTCCACTTCCTCGCCGCCGGCGCCGAGGCGGGCGGCCAGCCCCTCCACCGGCGTGTCGCGCAGGGCCGAGGACGTCGCCTTGGGGGTCAGATTGTAGAGTTCCGGGCGGTTCTGGCGGCCGATCAGAGGCACGTCCTCCAGGCCCTGGTTGGTGACCATCACGGTACGCGCGCCTTTGCCTTCCAGGGCGGCGTTGGTGGCCACGGTGGTGCCGTGCACGATCACCAGCTCGCCGGCGCCCAGGCGCTCTTCCAGCCCCAGCTCGCGGATGCCCTGGAGAATCGCCTCCTCCGGCGCCGCCGGCGTGGACAGGACCTTGTGAATGCGCGGTTCGCCTTCGCCGAGCAGCACGAAATCCGTGAAGGTGCCGCCCGTATCCACGCCCAGCCAGTACGCCATGGTGTCTCCGTGTTCCGTGTCCACTACAATGCGAGGCCCATGTTAATGTCCCGGGCGGGTGGGTGCACTGGCCCCGGCCCCGGATTCCCCTGCCAGAATTGACCGACTATGCCCGAACTACCCGAAGTGGAAACCACCCGGCGCGGCATTGAGCCCCACGTGGCCGGCCGCGTGCTCACCGCCGTCACCGTGCGCGAGCCGCGCCTGCGCTGGCCGGTGGACGCCCGCGTGGGCGAGCTGCGCGACCGGCCCATCCGCGCCCTGCGGCGGCGCGCCAAGTACCTGCTTATTGACCTGGGCGACCTGGAGCTGGGGATCCATCTGGGTATGTCCGGCACCCTGCGGGTGGTGGAGGCGGACACGCCGCTGCGCAAGCACGACCACGTGGACCTGCACCTGGACTCCGGCCGGCTGCTGCGCTTCAACGATCCGCGCCGCTTCGGCGCCCTGCTCTATCTGGCGGAGGGGCTGACCCATCCGCTGCTGGCCAATCTCGGGCCGGAGCCCCTGGACGAGGCGTTCGGCGGCGACTGGCTGTACCAGCGCAGCCGGGGGCGGCGGGTGTCGGTGAAGAGCTTCATCATGGACAACGCCACCGTGGTCGGGGTGGGCAACATCTATGCCCAGGAAAGCCTGTTCCTGGCCGGCATTCATCCGTCGCGCCCCG
This sequence comes from Alloalcanivorax profundimaris, assembly GCF_015265435.1. Classification (GTDB taxonomy): domain Bacteria; phylum Pseudomonadota; class Gammaproteobacteria; order Pseudomonadales; family Alcanivoracaceae; genus Alloalcanivorax; species Alloalcanivorax profundimaris. The sequence continues at coordinate 76,812 of NZ_JABJWH010000037.1, forward strand.
CCGGGCGCATCAGCCGGGCCCGTTACGAGCGCCTGGCCCTGTCGATCCGCGCCGTGCTGGCCAAGGCCATCGAGGCCGGCGGCACCACCCTGCGGGATTTCACCCGCGCCGACGGTCAGCCCGGCTACTTCGCCCAGCAGTTGCTGGTCTACGGCCGCGCCGGCCAGCCCTGCCCCCAGTGTGGGGCGCCGCTGCGCAGTGCCCGTCATGGCCAGCGGAGCACGGTATTTTGCGCGGCCTGCCAGCGCTGAGTGGCCGCCAGCGGCCATATTGCCGGGCTCATAACAAAGCTGTAGATTGTGATGTGATTGTCGGAAGAAGAATTACTTAGGAACGACAATAGCAGTATTACATTAACAAGCTCCCGGTGGACGCCCTGGGCGTGCCGGAGCACATCGACGATTCAAAGCAAGAGGGAACCACCATGAAGCGAGCCCTGCGCCTGGTCGCGGCCACCGCTCTCGCCTCGACGCTTTCGCTTGCCGGTCCCGCCCAGGCTCGCGACATGGAGCTGGACGGCGCCCGTCCGTCCGCGCTGGCCATGTTCGGCGACGCCCTGATCGTGCGGCCGATCATGACCGTGGGCACCGTTGGGGGCATCGCCGTCTACGCGGTCACCCTGCCGTTCAGTCTGATCGGCGGCAACCCGCAGGAAGCGGCGGACACCCTGGTGAAGACGCCGGCGGCCACCGCCTTCGCGCGCTGCCTGGGCTGCACGCCCCGTCAGCACGAGCGTCTGCAGGCGGACAAGCGGGTAGCGGAAGCGAATCGCGCCAAGGAAGAGGACTGACACCACAATGAAAGCCAACATCGCCGCCCTGGCCGTTCCGTTGATCGGCCTGGGCCTGCTGTCGTCCGTGCACGCGGACGAGCACTCTCCCGCCTATCTGTCCCTGGGTTACGGCCACCACGAACAGGACGACCGCTTCTTCGGGGACGACCGTTTCGAAACCGGTGAGCTGATTGGCAAGCTCGGTGGCCGGGTGAACAACTGGTTCGGCGTGGAAATGCGCGCCGGCACCACGATCAACAAGAACGAGGAAGACCTGCGCGGTTTGCCCGGCGTCAAAGGCGAGTACGCCATCGAGTATTTCTACGGCCTTTACGCCAAGCTCAGCTGGGCCAACCGCACCGCCTTCACGCCCTACCTGCTGGGCGGTTACACGGAAGGCAAGGAGAAGCTGGATACCGACCTCGGCGAGGAGGATCAGAAATTCTACGATTCCTCCTACGGGGCCGGCGTGGACATGGACGTTAACGAGCGGGTCGGGCTGAACGTGGAATACATGTTCTACTACGATAAGGACAACGTGACCCTCAAGGGCCCCGCCGCCTCGGTCTACTGGAAGTTCTGAGCCGGCGCTTCAAACCGCCCGGACACAAAAAAGCCCCGCCACGTAGCGGGGCTTTTTCATTATGTAGGAGCGGCTTCAGCCGCGATACCCACGTTTGCGACCCACGTTTGCGTCTCCATCAAGGCCGAATCGCGGCTGAAGCCGCTCCTACAGCGAGGGCGGTGCCCAGCGGGGGCACCGCCCTCGCCGTCAGGCGGCGGCGTGGTCGCTGTCGTCGTGGCCTTCGTCGCGGCCCAGCAGCATGTACATGGCCGGCACCACGAACAGGGTGAACAAAGTGCCGATGGTCATGCCCGCGGCCACCACCAGGCCGATGGCGAAGCGCGCCCCGCCGCCGGGGCCGGCGGCGATCAGCAGGGGCACCATGGCCAGCACCAGGGCGGCGGTGGTCATCAGAACCGGCCGCAGCCGCACGGAGGCGGCGTGCTCGATGGCCTGGCGCTTGCTCATGCCCTCGTCCTGCATCTTGTTGGCGAACTCCACGATCAGGATCCCGTGTTTCGAGATCACCCCGATCAGGGTCACCAGGCCCACCTGGGTGTAGATGTTCAGGGTGGTCAGGCCCAGGCTCACGAAGATCATGGCGCCGCACACGGACATGGGCACCGTGATCAGCATGATGATCGGGTCCCGCCAGGATTCGAACTGGGCGGCCAGCACCAGGTAGATCACGATCAGCGCGAAGAAGAAGGTGATGATCAGGTCGCTGCCTTCGTTCTTGAACTGCCGGGACTGGCCGGAGTAATCCACCGAGTAGCCGGGCGGCAGCACCTGGTCGGCGGCGTTTTCCAGCACGCCCAGGGCTTCGCCCAGGGTCACGCCGGGCCGCTGCACCCCGGAGATGGTCACCGCGTTGAGCTGCTGGAAGCGCTTCAGCTGCTGGGGCTGCACGGTTTCCTCCAGGCTCACCACCGTGGCCAGGGGCACCAGCTCACCGGTGCCGGTGCGCACGTAGAACTGCTTGAGCTGCTCCGGCGTCAGCCGATCGGAGCGCTGCACCTGGGGAATCACCTTGTAGGAGCGGTTCTCCAGGGAGAAGCGGTTGGCGTAGCCGCCGGCCAGCATGGCGCCCATTTCCAGGGCCAGCTGCTGCATGGTGATGCCCAGGGTGGCCGCTTTTTCCCGGTCGATGACGATGTTGTAGCGGGGCTTGTCGATCTTCAGGTCGGTGTCCATGAAGATGAACTTGTTGCTGGCCCGCGCCTTGTCCAGCACCTCGTTGGCGAACTCCTGCAGGTTCTGGGTCGGCTCGGTGGTGCCGATCACGAACTCCACCGGCAGCATGCCGCCGGCGGTGGGCAGGGACGGCGGCACGAAGGTGGCCACCTGCAGCCCGGCGATTTGGTTCACCTTCTGGGTCAGTTCGTTGTTCACCTCGTCGGTGGTCAGGTCCCGCTCGTTCCAGCTGTCCAGCACGAAGCCGGTGAGCGCGGTGTTGGAGGCGGTGGTGGAGCCGCCGCCGCCGATGCCGTTGAGCAGGAACACATTGTCGATGGCCGGAATGGTGTCGGCGATCTTGTTGAACTCCTGGGTGAAGGGTTCCAGGTAATCCAGGGTCACGTACGGGTCCGCGGTGGAGGACGCCAGCACGAAGCCCTGGTCTTCCTTGGGTTCCAGCTCGCTGGGCGAGGTCACGAACAGGAAGTAACAGGACACCAGGATCACCACGCCGAACACATAGACCACCGGGCGGTCGTTGAGGGCGCCATGCAGCCGGCGTTCGTAGCCTTTTTCCAGTTTCTCGAAACGGCGGTTGAGCCATCTTTCGAAGCGGTGACCTTCCCGGTTGGGGTCGTGGGCCTTGAGGATCTTGGCGCACATCATCGGCGACAGGGTCAACGCCACCACGCCGGAGAGCAGCACGGCGCCGGCCAGGGAGAAGGCGAACTCCACGAACAGGGTGCCGGTGAGGCCGCCCATGAAGCCGATGGGCAGATACACCGCCACCAGGGTGGTGGTCATCGCCACCACCGGCCAGGCCAGTTCCCGGGCCCCCTTGATGGCGGCGTCGAAGGTCGACAGCCCCTCCTCCACGTGTCGGTGCACGTTCTCCAGCACGATGATGGCGTCGTCCACCACGATGCCGATGGCCAGCACCATGGCCAGCAGGGTCAGCAGGTTGATGGAGAAACCCATCAGCAGCATCAGGAACAGGGCGCCGACCATGGACAAGGGCACGGCGATGGCCGGGATCAGCACCGAACGCAGGGAGCCCAGGAACAGATAGATCACCAGGATCACGATCAGCACCGCCTCGATCAGGGTCTTCACCACCTCGTCGATGGAATCCTGAATGTAGTCGGTGCCGTCGTAGGGAATGTCGCCCTGCATGCCCTCGGGCAGCTGCGGGAAGATCTGGTTTTCCAGTACCTGGCGCACCTCGGCGATGACGTCCAGGGCGTTGGCGTCGGTGCCCACCTCGATGCCCATGAAGGTGGCCTGGCGACCGTTGAAGGTCACCGAGGACTGATAGGACTCCGAGCCCAGCTCCACGTCCGCCACGTCGCCCAGGCGCACGATGGCGTTGTCCTCGGCGCGGATGATCAGCCGCTCGAACTCCTCGGCGGAATTCAGGTCGGTGCCCGCCTTCAGGTCCAGGGCCACGTTGGTGCCCTTGGTGCTGCCCACGGCGGCCAGTACGTTGTTCTGCTGCAGCGCGCCGTACACGTCCGAGGGCGTGATGCCCAGGGCCGCCATGCGCTGCGGCTTGAGCCAGGCGCGCATGGCGAAGGTGCGGTCGCCGAGAATGCGCGCGCGCTGCACGCCGGAGATGGTGGCCAGCTTGGGCTGCACCTCGCGCACCAGATAGTCGGTGATCTGGTTGTTGTCGAGAATCTCCGAGGAAAACGACAGGTACATGGAGGCGATGCTCTCGCCCACCGCCAGCTCCACCGTGGGGTCCTCGGACTCCTCCGGCAGCTCGCTGCGCATCTTGTTGACCTTGGCCACGATCTGCGTGAGCGCTTCGTTGGGGTCCTCGCCCAGGCGGATGTAGGCCTGGATCGAGGAGGCGCCCTGCAGGGACGTGGACACCAGGTAGTCGATGCCCTCGGCGGAGGCGATTTCCTGCTCCAGGGGGGTGGTGATGAAACCCTGGATCAGGTCCGCGTCGGCGCCGGTGTACACCGTGGTCACGGTGACCACGGCGTTTTCCATTTCCGGATACTGGCGCACGTTGAGCTCGGTGGCGGCGCGCAGCCCGAGCAAAAAGATGAACAGGCTGACCACCATGGCCAGCACCGGCTTACTGATGAATATGTCCGTGAATTTCATGGGCGGCCTCAGCTGTTATCCGGCGTCGGCGTCGCTTCGGCGGATGGCTCCACATCGTTCTCGATAGTCACCGTGGCATCGTTGCGCAGCTTGAGCAGGCCGCTGGTGGCGACCACCTCGCCGGCCTTGAGGCCTTCCACCACGGCGATCAGATCGCCGCGCCGGCGGCCCAGTTTCACGAACCGTTTCTTGACCACCTTCTGGACCTCGCCGTCCTCGTTCTTCTGTTCGCCGTCCTGAACCACGAACACGGCGTTGCCGTAGGGGGCGAAGCTGATCGCGGTGCGCGGCACCACCACCACGTCCTGGGATTGCGGCAGCTGGATGGTCACGTCGGCGAACATGCCCGGGCGCAGCTTGCCGTCGGCATTGTCGAAGGTGGCCTGCAGGGCCACGTTGCGGGTGGCTTCGTTGACGCCCGGCTCGATGGCGGTGATCTCGCCCTCGAACGGTTGCTCCGGGTAGGCGTCCAGCCGCACCCGGGCCTTGAGGCCCTTCTCCACCTTGCCGAGCTCCTGTTCGGGCAGGGAGAAGTCCACGTAGATCGGTTCAAGCTGGGTCAGGCTCACCACCGGGGTGCCCGGCTGCAGGAACTGCCCCAGGTCCACTTGGCGAATGCCGAGGATGCCGTCGAAGGGCGCGCGCACCGTCTTGTAGTTGATCTGCTCGCGCTGGGCGGCGGCCTGGGCGGCGGCCTGGTCGCGCTGGGCGCGGCGGTTGTCCAGCTCGGACTTGGAAATGCTGCCCTGCTTATAGAGCCGCTGGTAGCGATCGAACTCCTGGCGCGACAGCCGCGAGGTGGCTTCCAGGGCGTTCAGTTGGGCCCGGTCGGCGGCGGATTCCAACACCACCAGGGTGTCGCCCTTGCTCACCGTGTCGCCGGATTCGAACTGGATTCTTTCCACCTCGCCGGCCACCTGGCTGGTCACGTCCACGCCGTTCACCGCGTTGACCGTGCCCACCGCTTCCAGGATCCGGGCCCAGCTGTCCGAACGTGCTTCATAGGTGGATACCGCCGCCGCCGGCTGAGGCATGTTGTCGAAGAATTCGTTCATCTTCATGCTGACAAACGCCTTGAAGCCGAAGATCGCCCCGAACACGATCGCCAGGATGATCAGCATGATCACCATGCGCTTGCTGAGAATGCGCTTACTCATCGGTCTAAACCCCTGATAGACGGCGGTGTTATTGATTCTTGTGCCCGTGGAGGGCGGCGTCCCGCGCGACGCCGTGCCTGCCATCCGTGGCGTTAAACTGAGCGAAGAGCATACGCCACGGTAATGGGATATTGAAATGGCAGTGTGAACACCCGGTCAGGCCGCCCCGCCGGGAGCGATTTTTGACGTTGCGTCAGCGATCGGGCAGAGCGGCGAAGAGTTGTTCGAGCACGGTATCCAGATGACGGAACCCCAGGGGCGTGCACGCTACCCGTTCCGTTTCGTCGACCAGCAGGCCGCGCTGACGGAACGGCGCCAGCGCCGCGTGCAACGCCGGCGGCGACCAGCCGCTGTGTTCGGCGAGCCGTTTCGAGGGCACGCCGTCCACCAGACGCAGCCCGTTCATCAGGGCTTCCTCAAGCGGCGCTTCGATGACGGTTTCCTGACGGCGGGCGCTCGCCGGGTCGGCGAGATAGTGTTCCGGCAGCCGGGTCTTCTGGTAACGCAGACGCCGGTCCGGCAGGGTCAGTTTGCCGTGGGCGCCGGCGCCGATGCCGAGGTAATCCCCGAACCGCCAGTAATTCAGATTGTGCCGGCAGGCGCGGCCGTCCCGGGCGAAGGCGGAGACCTCGTAGCGGTGGAAGCCGGCATCGGCCAGCAGCGCCAGGCCCGCTTCCTCGGTATCCGCCCGGCGGTCGCCGTCGGGTTGCTCCGGCGGCGCCCGGAAGAAGGCGGTGTTGGGCTCGATGGTGAGCTCGTACCAGCTCAGATGGGTGGGCGACAGCGCCAGGGCCTGGCGCAGATCGTCCAGCGCCTGCTCGGTGGTCTGGCCCGGCAGGGCGTGCATCAGATCCAGGTTGAAGTTGTCGAAGCCGGCGGCGCGGGCCTCCGCCACCGCCGCCCGGGCGTCGTTGGGGCCATGGATGCGGCCCAGCCTGGCCAGATGTTCCGCGTGGAAACTCTGCACGCCGATGGACAGCCGGTTGATGCCCGCCTCGCGGAAGCCGGCGAAGCGGCCCGCCTCCAGGGTGCCCGGGTTGGCCTCCAGGGTAATCTCGGCGTCGTCGCTGAACGCCAGGCGCTCACGGAGGCCCTGGAACAGCGCCTGGTAGAAGGCGGCGCTCATCAGGCTGGGCGTGCCGCCGCCGATGAACACCGTGCCCACCGAGCGGCCGGTTACCCAGGGCAGGTCCCGGTCCAGGTCGGCGAGCAGCGCCGCCAGGTAGGCCTGCTCCGGAATCTCGGCGCGTTCGTGGGAATTAAAGTCGCAATAGGGGCACTTGCGCACGCACCAGGGCACGTGGATATAGAGGCCGAGCGCGTCGTCGGAGGCGGTCATGGGCGGGCGCGGTAGGAGCGGCTTCAGCCGCGATCCCCCTTCAGCCGGGTGATCAATTCGGCCATGGCCCGCCCTCGGTGGCTGACGCGGTTCTTCTCCGCCGGGTCCATTTCCGCGGCGGTGAGCCCCAGGTCCGGCAGCAGGAAGTGCGGGTCATAGCCAAAGCCGTGCTCGCCCCGGGGCTGCAGCACGATCTCGCCCTCCCAGGTGCCCTGGCAGATCAGCGGCGTGGGGTCCTCGGCGTGGCGCATCATCACCAGCAGGGCCTGGTAGCGGGCGGTGCGCGGCGCCTCGGGCAGGTCGCCGAGCATCTCGATCAGCAGCTTGTTGTTCTTGGCGTCGTTGGCGTCGGCGCCGGAAAAGCGGGCGGAGAAAATCCCCGGCGCGCCGTTCAGGGCGTCCACCTCCAGGCCGGAATCGTCGGCGATCGCCGGCAGGCCGGTGTGCAGGCAGGCATTGCGGGCCTTGAGGATGGCGTTCTCCACGAAGGTGAGGCCGGTTTCCTCCGCCTCGGGCACGTCATAGTCGCTCTGCGGCACCACCTGGTGGGACAGCGGTTCGAGGATGGCGCGCATCTCGTCGAGTTTCTTACGGTTGCCGGAGGCCAGCACCAGAGTGTTCATGGTTTATCTCCGCGTCAGCGGGTCACACGGTAGACGGCGATTTCGCCGAAGAAGTTGGGCCACAGCCGGGTCAGGGGGCCGCTGCGGTGGCGGCGGTTGACCACGGTCCGCTCGATGATGCGGATGTCGTTGCGCCGGCAGTGGGTCTGGAAATCGGTCACCGTGCACAGGTGGATGTTGGGGGTGTCGTACCATTCATAGGGCAGCGCCGAGGACACCGGCATGCGGCCCTTGAAGCCCAGGTAGGCGCGGATGCGCCAGTAGCCGAAGTTGGGGAAGGTAATGATCGCCTCGCGGCCGACGCGCAGCATCTCGTCGAGAATCGCGTCCGGGCGCAGCACCGCCTGCAGGGCCTGGGTCATGATCACGTAGTCGAAGCGCTCGCTCTGGAAGTTGCCCAGGCCCTTGTCCAGGTCCTGCTCGATCACGTTGACGCCCTTCTCGAAGCAGGCCGCCAGATTGTCCTGGTCGATCTCCAGGCCGTAGCCGGTCACCGCGCGTTCGTCACGCAGCCGTGCCAGCAGGGCGCCGTCGCCGCAGCCCAGGTCCAGCACCGTGGCGCCGTGGGGAATCCAGTCGCTGATCAACCGCAGGTCGTCGCGCTCAGACATGGGCGGTCACCTCGTCGGCCACGCGGCCCATGTAGGCGCCGAACAGTTTGGTGTATTCGGGAATCGGCAGCAGGAAGGCATCGTGGCCCTTGGGTGTGTCGATTTCCGCGTAGCTCACGTCGCGGCCCGCCTGGACCAGGGCGTTGACGATTTCGCGGCTGCGCTCCGGGGCGAAGCGCCAGTCGGAATTGAACGACATTACCAGGAAATTGCAGCGTGTTTGTTCCATGGCTTTTTCCAGGGAATGGTCGTACTCCCGGGCCGGGTCGAAGTAGTCCAGCGCCTTGGTCATCAGCAGGTAGGTGTTGGCGTCGAAATTGCGCGAGAAGGTCTCGCCCTGGTGGCGCAGGTAGGATTCCACCTGGAACTCCACGTCGAAGCCGAAGTGGAAGCGACCGGAACGCAGGTCGCGACCGAACTTCATGCGCATGGCGTCGTCGCTCAGGTAGGTGATATGGCCCACCATGCGGGCCAGGATCAGCCCCTGGCGAGGGTAGGTGTCGTGCAGATAATAACGACCGCCATGGAAATGGGGGTCGGTGAGAATCGACTGGCGGGCCACCTCGTTGAAGGCGATGTTCTGCGCCGATAGCTTGGGCGCGCCGGCGATCACCACCGCGTGGCGCAGCCGCTCGGGGAAGTCGATCGCCCACTGCATGGCCTGCATGCCGCCCAGGCTACCGCCCACCACCGCCGCCCACTGGGCGATGCCCAGGGCGTCCGCCAGGCGGGTCTGGCTCTTCACCCAGTCCTTCACCGTCATCATCGGGAAATCCGGGCCCCAAGGCTGGCCGGTCTCCGGATTGGTGGAGGTGGGGCCGCTGGAGCCGTGGCAGCCGCCCAGGTTGTTCGGGCAGACCACGAAGAAACGGTTGGTGTCGATGGGCTTGCCCGGGCCGATGCAGTTTTCCCACCAGCCGGGGCGCTTGTCGTCGGCGCCGTGGTAGCCGGCGGCGTGGTGGTGGCCGGACAGCGCGTGGCAGATCAGCACCGCGTTGGAGGCGTCCGCGTTGAGGGTCCCGTAGGTCTCGTACACCAGGTCATAGGCGGGCAGAACCCGGCCGCACTCCAGCTCCAGAGGCTGGTCCACGTGCAGGGTCTGCGGTTGTACCAGGCCAACGGAGTCCTGGGGAATCGATTCGGGCATTTCGGGTAACCATCCAAAGGTGGGGCAAAGTCTATCGGCCCCCCCCCGGCCGTGCAACGCGCGCCGTCGCCCGGTGGGCGCGCGTTATTTTGCAGTTTTTTAAGGGCCGTTGCCGGGCGGGCCGCCATGGAGGGTCTAGGATGGGGCCTTCCATGCGCGATCAAAGGAGTACGTCATGAACAGCCAAGCGCTGAACGGCAAACGGGTGGCGATTCTGGCCACCGACGGTTTCGAGGAATCCGAGCTGTCCGTGCCCAAGGCCTCCCTGGCCGGCCACGGCGTGGACGTGGAAGTGATCGCCCCGAGCGGCAAGAAGGACGGCATCCGTGCCTGGGCGGAAACCGACTGGGGCGACACCTACGAGGTGACCCGCACCCTGGACGACGCCAAGGCGGCGGATTACCACGCCCTGGTGCTGCCCGGCGGCCTGTTCAACCCGGATACCCTGCGCACCGACGACGCCGCGCTCGATTTCGTGCGCGCCTTTTTCGAGACCGGCAAGCCGGTGGCCGCCATCTGCCACGCGCCCTGGGTACTGATCAACGCCGGCGTGGTGGAAGGCCGCAAACTGACCTCGGTGGCCTCCGTGGCCCAGGACCTGAAGAACGCCGGTGCCCACTGGGAAGACAGCGAGGTGGTGGTGGACAATGGCCTGGTCACCAGCCGCACGCCCAAGGACCTGGACGCCTTCTGCAAACGGCTGGAAGAAGAACTGGCCGAAGGGCGCCATGCCGGCCAGCACGGCTGACCGGAGCGGCCCGCCCCGCCGAGGCGGGGCGGGCGCGTGTCGCGCGCCGCTCAGAACAGGGGGCTGAAGGACCCCTCGTCGTCCTGGCGATCGGCGTTCAGGCTACGGTCCAGCGCCTGGTGCACCCGCGCCCGCTGCTCCTCGCGATCCACGTCCACCAGAATCAGATAACGACCCCGGCGAATGTCCTTGAGGTAGGGTTTGAGGTGGTAGTTGCTGTGGGAAATACCGCGAATGCCGCCGGCCCAGGCGCCGTGGGCACCAAAGAACAGGATGCTCAGCAGCACGCCGAAGAAGCCGATTTGCACGCCCCAGGGGTCGATGGAGGCCAACGCCCAGCCCACCAGCAGGCCGATGCCGGCGCCGATCAGGGCGCCATAGAAGCCGGTGGTCATGATGTTGGTGTCTTCCCAGGGCGTGGTGGCGTGGATGCCCTCGCTGGCCAGTTCGCCGTTGTCGCGGGCCATCACGTGGACACGGTTGGCGCCGACCCGGGCGCGTTTCAGGCCGTTCAAGGCGACCTTTACCTGATCGAGACTGCGGACGAGATAATACACTCTGTACATAGTGCTACTCTCCCTGAGTGGTCTGACCTCCTGATTTCGATGCTACTCCCGCAGCGCGTAAACAAGGGGTAAACGAAGGTTAAGAAACGTTAAGGGGACACCATGAACCAACGTGAAAGCGCCACCGGCCGCCGCGATGGCGATCAGGCGGCGCTGGACCGCCTTTATGCGCTGGTGGCGAACGACGAGGACGCGCGCACCTGCAAGGACATCAGCGAGGCGGCCTGCCGGGAGGTGCCCGGCAATTTCTTCCGCATCATCGCCGCCAACGTGCTCTCCAAGATCGGTGATCTTTTGATCAACCCCAAGACCGTGCTGGCCTGGTTGATCGGCGCGGTGGGCGCTCCCGGCGCCCTGGCCGGGGCCCTGGTGCCGATCCGTGAGTCCGGTTCGCTGATTCCGCAGCTGCTGATCGGCGCCTGGGTGCGCCGCCATCCGGTACGCAAGGGCTTCTGGGCCCTGGGCGCGGTGATCCAGGGGCTGTGCGTGCTGGGCATGGCGCTGGCGGTGTGGCACTGGGAAGGGTTGGCCGCGGGCCTGGCCATCGTCGGTCTGCTGGTGGTTTTCAGCCTGGGGCGCGGGTTCTGCTCCGTGGCCATGAAGGACGTGCAGGGCAAGTGCATTCCCAAGTCCCGGCGCGGCCGGCTCACCGGCCTGGCGTCCACGCTCTCCGGGTTGGCCACCCTGGCGGTGGGGCTGGTGCTGTTCGGCCAGGACAGCGAGCCCGGGTTGCTGTTCTACACCCTGCTGCTGGTGGCCGCCGGGCTGGCCTGGTGGTTGGCGGCGGCGGTGTTCGCCAGCGTCGAGGAGTACCAGGGCGAGACCGCCGGCGGAGGCCATGCCCTGCGCGAGGCCCTGGGCAGCCTGAACCTGCTGGTCACCGACCCGCCGTTCCGGAATTTCGTGATCGCCCGGGCACTGCTCATGGCCTCCGCCCTGGGCTCCCCCTTTCTGGTGGTGCTGGCTCAGGATCGCGGGCCCGGCGCCGCCCTGCTGGGCGGTTTCCTGGTGGCTTCCAGCCTGGCCAGCACGCTTAGCGCCACGATCTGGGGTTACATGGCCGACGCCTCCAGTCGCCAGGTAATGATGCGCGGCGGCGGGCTGGCGGCCCTGGTGTGCCTGGCGGTGGCCGCCGTGGCGCTGCTCGCTCCGGACCAGCCCTGGCTGGCCTGGTTCTATCCGCTGGCCTTCTTCGTGCTGTCCGTGGCCCATTCAGGCGTGCGTATCGGTCGCAAGACCTATCTGGTGGACATGGCCGGCGGCACCAAGCGCACCGATTACACGGCGGTGAGCAACACCGTCATCGGCGTGCTGCTGCTGGCGGTGGGCGGCGTCAGCACCGGCGTGTCCCTGGCCGGCGCCCAGTGGGCGCTGGTGTTCCTGGGGTTGATGGGGGCACTGGGTACTTTCTGGTCCTGGCGCCTGAAAGAGGTCTGATCGCGACTGAAGGCCTAGATAATCGGCCAGAAATGCACCGCCGCCACCCCGGCCGCGCCCATGCCGGTACCGCTGATCAGTGCCAGGGCGCCGTCGTGCGCGGCCAGGGCCAGGGCATAGAGCAGAATGATCAGCGCCGGGATCGCCGCCGCGAAGGGCACCAGCTCCAGGGGCACCATGGCCACCGCCAGCAACAGGCAGGCCAGGGCGCCCACCCGGTTGAACGGCCAGCGGGTCAGTGCCTGCAGGCGCGGCTTGAGCAGCCGGTCCACCCGCTCGGTCCAGGGCCGGGCCCGTTCCACCATGGCGCGGAAACGGTCCTGGTCGAAGTCCACCTTGCGCAGCCGTCTCGGCACCCAGGGGGCGCGCAGGCCGAGCACCAGCTGCCCGGCCACCAGCACGATGAGAATGGCGCACAGTGTGGGCACCCCGGGAATCGCCCCGGTGGGCAGCACCACCAGCAGCGCCGGGGCCAGCAGCAGCGGACCGAAACCCCGCCCCTGCATGGTATCCACCACCGAGACCAGGGAAATCCGGCCGCCGTCCGGCCGCTCCGCCAGTTCCCGCAGTATGTCGGTCAGGCCCAGGGCGGGCTGGGAGTCGCGCATCGACCCTCCTCGTTGCTGTGAGCGTACCGCCGCCGGCGGTGGCCCCAGCCTCGCCGATCCGGGCGGCGAGCACCAGGAAGGGGCATCAGGATTTACCTTTTATAACGTTTTTAGGTAAAGTGCCTCGCTCTTATTCAACAAAATAAAGATCGGAGGGAACCCGTGAAAAAACAATTTCTATTGGCCGCCGCTGTGTCCAGCCTGACCATCCTGCCCCTGACCGCCCAGGCGGACGTTGGTTTCCTGGTCGGCGCCGCCGCTGCCCGGGACCAGAGCAACCTGGACGATTTCATCGACAAGAATTCCCCGTTGTCGGCGAGCTCCGCGGATGCGGAAATCGGCACTGATATCTATATTGGGCTGGCCGCGAACGACATGATTACTTTCCGGCTCGGCCACCGAAGCTTTGGTGATGCGGAAACGGACATTACGGACGGCTTCGCCGTGGGGCAGGCGGAGTTGGAGGCTGACGGTATCTATCTTGCCGTGGATGCAATGTTCGCCGTCACTGAAACCTTCTATGTGGGTGGCACCCTGGGTAACCAGGACGTAGACATGGATTTCACCATCCGTGGCCCGGGGGGCGCGGAGAAGATTAAGGACGATGCAAGGGACTTCTTTTACGGATTGCGTGCTGCCTGGTTCTTGAGTGAGCAGGCCGCCATCACCGGATCGTTCAATCGGTACAAGTTTGAAGTGGAAGACGCCGACGAGGATATCGAATACGACAGCCTCGCCGTGGGTCTTGAATACCGCTTCTAGGTTCGTTCGAACAGCAAGTCCCACACCCCGTGGCCCAGGCCGGCGCCACGGCGCTCGAACTTGGTTTCCGGGCGCCAGGCCGGCCGGTCCGCGAACCGGCCGGCGCCGGCCCGGTTTTCGAAGCCGTCGGCGCCGGCCATCACGTCCATCATGTATTCCGCGTAGTTTTCCCAGTCCGTGGCCATGTGCAGCACGCCGCCGGGGCGTAGCTTGCGGCCCACCAGCGCCACCCAGTCCGGCTGCACGATGCGGCGTTTGTGGTGCTTCTTCTTGTGCCAGGGGTCGGGGAAGTACAACTGCACCCGCTCCAGGCTGCCGTCCGGAATACACAGCTTGAGAATGTCCACGGCGTCGTCGCAGTAGCTGCGCAGGTTGGTGAGTCCGCGCTGCTCGATTTCCATCAGCAGGGCGCCCACGCCGGGCCGGTGCACCTCGATGCCGATGAAGTCCTTGTGCGGATCCGCCTGGGCCATGTCCGCCAGGGATTGGCCCATGCCGTAGCCGATTTCCAGCACCCGGGGCGCGTCACGACCGAACACCGCCGTGGGGTCCAGCTCGCCCTGGCCCCGTTCCAGGCCGAAGCGTGGCCACAGGGTTTCCAGGGCGCGGCGCTGCCCGGCGGTGAGCCGGCCCTCGCGCAGCACGAAACTGCGCACCCGGCGCATGACCTTGCCGGTTTCCGGGTCGCGGTCCTGATGGAGAAAATCGAGCATCGTGGTTCAATCCCGGGAAATCAGGCCTTCGGAGGGGGAGGACGGGTTGGCGAACACCCGCTTGGGCATGCGCCCGGCCAGGAAGCCCTCGCGGCCGGCCTCGATGGCCTTCTTCATGGCGCTGGCCATGAGCACCGGCTCGCGGGCGTGGGCGATGGCGGAGTTCATCAGGATGCCGTCGCAGCCCAGTTCCATGGCCAGGGTGGCGTCGCTGGGGGTGCCCACGCCGGCGTCGACCAGGATCGGCACCTTGGCCTCTTCCATGATCAGCAGCAGGTTGTGCGGGTTGAGCACGCCCAGGCCGGAGCCGATCAGCGAGCCCAGGGGCATCACCGAGACGCAGCCCATGTCTTCCAGCTCCTTGGCGACGATCGGGTCGTCGTTGGTGTAGACCATCACGTCGAAGCCGTCGTCCACCAGTTGTTGGGCGGCGCGCACGGTGTGGGCGATGTTCGGATAGAGGGTCTTCTGGTCGCCCAGGACTTCCAGCTTCACCAGGTTGTGGCCGTCCAGCAGCTCGCGGGCCAGCTTGCAGGTACGCACCGCGTCCTCGGCGTTAAAGCAGCCGGCGGTGTTGGGCAGGATGGTGTACTTGTCCGGGGTGACGAAGTTGAGCAGGTTGGGCTCGCCGGGTTCCTGGCCCAGGTTGGTGCGACGCACCGCCACGGTGACGATCTCCGCGCCGCTGGCCTCCACGGCCTGGCGGGTCTGCTCGAAATCCTTGTATTTGCCGGTGCCGATCAGCAGCCGGGATTGGTAGGTCTTGCCTGCGATGTGGAGCGGGTCGGACATGGTGGTTTCCAGCGTTGGTGAAACAGGGTTCGGGCTGATTTCCGCCATTCCTGGCGGCTCTTCCGCGTACCATTCTTTGGCGCCGTGCCCGCCATCCCTGGCGCGGCGCCGTGCCGGTCTGAACGCCCGGCCCGGACGTCCTGTCCGGTCGTAAATCGCGCTGTAAGCGCGATTTACCCACCCCCGATGGCGTGCACGATTTCCACCACGTCGCCGTCGTGGAGGCGATGCTGGCCGTGCTCGCTCTTGGGCACGATATCCCGGTTCACCTCCACCGCCAGCCGGCGGCCGCTCAGTTGGAGCTGGGCCACCAGATCCGCGACGGTGGTGCCATCCAGGGTCATTGGGTCGCCATTGACGGTCAGGGAAGTCATGGTGGTGCTCGCTATCCGTGGGTGTGGGTGTCAGCCGTGGGCGCGCCACAGCGACCAGGCCAGCCACAGCCAGCCGACGATCAGCGCCACGCCGCCCAGCGGCGTGACCGCGCCGAGCCACTTCTGGCCGCTGAGCACCAGCACATAGAGGCTGCCGCTGAACACCAGCATGCCGGCGAACAGAATCCAGCCGGCGGTGGTGAGGCCGGCGCCGAACTGGCGCGCCAGCACCCCCACCAGCAGAATCGCCAGGGCATGGTAGAAGTGGTACTGGCTGGCCGTGGCCCAGATGTCGAGCATGGCCGCGTCGACGCGGTTCTTCAGCCCGTGGGCGCCGAAGGCCCCGAGCGTGACCGCCAGGGCGCCGTTCAGGGCGCCCAGGAAAAGCAGATATTTCATGGTCACCGGCGTGTTGATCCGTGGAGACCCGATTGTACTGGAAATTGGGATTGGGAGGGGGCTCTTCAACCGCCTGGAAGACCATAAAAAAGCCCCGGCGGAGGGCGCCGGGGCGAAAGGGTTCCGCGAAGCCGTCGCCGCGTCAGGCGGCGATGGCGTTGCGCAGTTTCTTCAGCGCGTTGTTCTCAAGCTGACGGATCCGCTCCGCGGACACGCCGTATTCGTCGGCCAGCTCCTGGAGCGTGGCCTTCTGGTCGGCCAGCCAGCGGCGTTCAAGAATGTCGCGGCTGCGGTCGTCCAGGGTCAGGATGGCGGAACCCAGCTGGCGGGAGCTGCGTTCCTGGTGGTCTTGCTCGGCGACCAGATCCGCCGGGTCGCTGTTGTCACTGTGCAGGTAAGCGGCCGGCGACGGGATGGTGTTGTCATCGTCGTCGTTGGTGGGGCCGTCGAAGCTGGCGTCGAAGGCGCCCAGCCGGCCTTCCATTTCCTTCACCTGGGCCGGGGTCACGCCCAGGTCGTCGGCGACCCGCTTGGCTTCCTCGGTGGTCAGCCGGCCGAGGCGCTTCTTCTGGCCGCGCAGGTTGAAGAACAGCTTGCGCTGGGCCTTGGTGGTGGCCACCTTCACGATGCGCCAGTTCTTGATCACGTACTCGTGGATTTCCGCCTTGATCCAGTGCACCGCGAAGCTCACCAGGCGCACGCCCTTGTTGGGATCGAAGCGTTTCACGGCCTTCATCAGGCCCACGTTGCCTTCCTGGATCAGATCGCCCAGGGGCAGCCCATAGCCGGTGTAGCTGCGGGCGATGTGCACGACGAACCGGAGATGGGCCAGCACCATGTTGCGGGCGGCGTCCAGGTCGTCCTCGAAGTACAACCGCTCGGCCAGCTGTCGCTCTTCCTCGACGCTGAGCACCGGCACCGAGTTGACCGCGCGAATATAGGCATCCAGGTCGTCGCCCGGCACCGCCAGCGGTAACGCTTGGGCCTGTTGCAGTTGTTGGGTGGTCATGTCCCTTCTCCCTGATTGGATGGGGCCGATATTAGCACTCGGCATATATGAGTGCTAATAGCCGGAATAGTTCCCCGCCATTCAAACCGTCAATCGGCTGCGAACAGCTTGCGGCGTGGGCGGTGACGTCGTGATGACATCCGTCAATATAGACCGCCTTCCACCGCCGTGAATTCCCTACTTTAGGGGAAGAGCCCCGGGTTCATGGGTAAAGAAAGGAAAAACCGGCGGTGTGAACAGGCCCTAGAACTGCGGTTCGATGTCGCCGAGATGGCGGCTCACCGCCAGCCAGGCGCCCAGCAGGCCCAGGGTGCCGCTGAACAGGGGCAGTACCAGGGCGGTGGACGCGGCCATGCCGGTTAGCGAGTGCTCGCTCTCGTAGAGTCGCAGCAGCTCGTTGATGGGGCCGCCCAGCCACCACAGGGCCAGGCTCACCAGGATCAGCGCCAGCAGCCCGCCGGCGAAGCCGAAACAGAAGCCGCTGTAGAGGAAGGGGCGGCGCACGAAACCGTCGGTGCCGCCGACGATCTTGATCACCACGATTTCCTCCCGGCGGCTCTCGATGGCCAGGCGGATGGTGTTCACCACCACCAGCACCACGGCGATGGCCAGGCCCAGGGTGAGCACGCTGATCAGGCGGTCGCCCAGCTCGATGATGGCGTGCAGGCGCCGCACCCAGGCCACGTCGAGCTGGGCGTTGTCCACCTCGGGCAGGCCGTTGAGGCGTCGCTGCAGGGCCTCGATCTGCCCGGGCGCCACATCCTCCGGGTAGACCACGATCAGCGGCGGCAGCGGGTTGTCCGGCAGGGCCTCGAGCACGTCGCCGAAGCCGGACAGGGTCTTGAACTCGTCCAGGGCCTGCTCCCGGGTGATCACCTCGGTGCGCGCCACCGTGTCGAAGCCGGTCCATTCCTCGGCCAGGGCCCGCTGGCGGTCGTTGTCCACGTCCAGTTGCAGGAACACGGACAGGTGCGCCTGGCCGTCCCAGCCCTTGGTGAGGGCCCGGGCGTTGTCCATCAGCACCGCCAGCCCGGCGGGCAGGGCCAGGGCGATGGCGATCACCAGCACCGTCATCAGGGCGCTGGAGGGCGCGGCGCGCATGCGGCCCAGGGCGTCGGCCAGGGAATCCCGGTGGTGGTGGCGCCAGGCGGTGAACTGGTCGGCCAGGGAGGTGCGCGTGCTGCGGGCGCCGGCGGGGCGCCGCTGGCGGGGGTTACGGGCCACGGCGGTCCTCCCGGACCCCGGCGTAGAGGGCCAGATCCTGGTCGCGCTGGGAGGCGGCTTCCTCGCCGTCGTGGATCAGCCGGCCCTCGCGCAGGGTCAGCAGCCGGTGCCGGTAGCGGGCGATCAGCGACAGGTCGTGGGTGGCGATCAGCACCGCCACGCCGACCCGGGCGAAATCGTGGAACAGGTCCATGATCTCGGCGCTGAGCGCCGGGTCCAGGTTGCCGGTAGGCTCGTCGGCGAGCAGCAGCGGCGGTTTGTTGACCACCGCCCGGGCGATGCCGATGCGTTGCTGTTCACCGCCGGAGAGCATGATCGGGTTGAGCTTTTCCTTGTCCAGCAGGCCGACCTTGTCCAGGGCGGCGCGCACCCGCTTGCCGATGTCGGCGCGGGCGAAGCCGGCGATCACCAGAGGCAGGGCCACGTTGTCGAACACGCTGCGGTCGAACAGCAGCTGGTGGTTCTGGTGCACCATGCCGATCTTGCGGCGCAGGAAGGGGATATGGCGGCTGCCGATGCCGTTCAGGTTCAGGCCTTCCACGAACACCTGCCCCTGGGTGGGCCGCTCCAGCATCATGATCAGCTTCAACAAGGTGGACTTCCCGGCCCCGGAATGCCCGGTCAGGAAGGTCAGCTGCCCGGCGGGCAGCTCGAAACTGACCTGCCGCAGGGCGTCCTTGCCGTTCGGGTAGCGCTTGCCCACCCGGTCGAACTTGATCATGTGAACCCGTCAGTCGGTTATTTGGCCACGTCCTCGAACAACGCCTGCACGAACTCCTCGGCGTTGAACGGGCGCAGATCCTCCAGGCGTTCCCCCACGCCGATGAAGCGGATCGGCAGCCCGGTGCGTTTGGCCAGAGCGAACAGGATACCGCCTTTGGCGGTGCCGTCGAGCTTGGTGAGCACCAACCCGGTCACACCGGCGGTATCGCGGAACTCCTCGGCCTGGTTGATGGCGTTCTGGCCGGTGCCGGCGTCCAGCACCAGCAGCACCTCGTGGGGCGCGTCCGGGGACAGCTTCTTCATCACCCGGGTCACCTTGGAGAGCTCCTCCATCAGGTTGCCGCGGGTGTGCAGGCGGCCGGCGGTGTCGGCGATCAGCACGTCGGCGCCCCGGGACTGGGCCGCCTGGACGGCGTCGTAGACCACGCTGGCGGAGTCGGCGCCGGTGTGCTGGGCCACCACCGGGATGTCGTTGCGCTCACCCCACACCTGCAATTGCTCCACGGCGGCGGCGCGGAAGGTGTCGCCGGCGGCCAGCATCACGCCCTTGCCCTCCGCCTTGAAGCGGCAGGCCAGCTTGCCGATGGTGGTGGTCTTGCCGACGCCGTTCACGCCCACCATCAGGATCACATAGGGTTTCTTGCCCGGGTCGATCTCCAGGGGCTGGTCCACCGGCACCAGCAGCTTGCGCAGTTCTTCCTGCAGGGCTTCGTAGAGAGCGTCGGCGTCCACCAGTTCCTGGCGGCCGACCCGCTCGGTGAGGTTGCCGATGATGGTGTCGGTGGCTTCCACGCCCACGTCCGCCACCAGCAGCTGGGTCTCGATTTCCTCGAAGATCTCGTCGTCGATCTCCTTGGCGCCCACCAGCAGGTCCGCCAGGCCCTTGCCCAGGTTCTTGCTGGTCTTGCTCATGCCCTGCTTCATGCGCGACCAGAAGCCGCCGCCTTCTTCCGGTTCGGCGGCCGGGGCGGGGGCGTCCTCCCGGGGCGGCGCCGGCGGTGCTTCCTGGGCGGGCGGAGGCGCCGGTTGTGGCGGAGCGGGCGGTTCGGCGGGCGAATCAGCGGGCTTCGCCGGCTCGCTCTGGCTCTGCTCCTGGCCCGGTTCCTCCGGCTTGCGCTTGAACATGCGCGAGAAGAAACCGCCTTTCTGCGGGGTCTCGTCGGCGCGCTGATCGTCGTCGCGGGAATCGTCGTTCATGGGGCTGTCTTCCTGGCCAGTGAGGTCGATGCAAAGGCGGCCGGTATCCTACCACCGCCCGCCCGGCGGCGTCTCCGTTTCCGCCCCGGGCGTTTGTGGCGTACCCTCGCCGGGGCCGAGAAACTTCCGGCGGTCCGGCCAGTCGTACCCATCGGAACGACGCCCTGACCTTCGCTGCTCAGAGGAAAGCGCATGAAAGCATTGTGGATCGCCCTGGCATTGGGCGCCCTGGCGGTATCCGCCCGGGCCGACCTGCCCACCCATGAATTCCAGCTGGACAACGGCCTGGACGTGCTGGTGCGCGAGGATCACCGCGCCCCGGTGGTCACCGTGATGATCTGGTTCAAGGCCGGCAGCATCGACGAGGCCCCCTTCGAGACCGGCGTGGCCCATTTGCTGGAGCACATGATGTTCCGCAACAGCAAGCACCTGGCCCCCGGCGAATTCTCGCGCCTGGCGGCCCGCTTCGGCGGCGACGTCAACGCCTTCACCAGCTACGACTTCACCGCCTACTACCAGCAATACGAGGCCTCGCGGCTGCCGCTGGCCCTGGAACTGGAGGCGGAGCGGCTCAAGAACCTGCGCATCGAGGACGAGGACTTCCATCGCGAGCTGCAGGTGGTGATGGAGGAGCGCCGCCAGCGCACCGACGACAAACCCACCGCCCTGGCCTGGGAGAAATTCCAGGCGGTGGCGCGGCCCGGCACCGGCTACGCCCACCCGATCATCGGCTGGCGGGACCAGCTCGCCCAGCTCAAGCCGGAGCAGGCGCGCAGCTGGTACCAGCGCTTTTACGTGCCCGGCAACGCCACCCTGGTGATCGCCGGCGACGTCACCGAGGCCGAGGCCCGGCCCCTGGTGGAGAAGTTCTTCGGCGACATGCCCGCCGGCGAGACCCCGCCGCGCCCGGACCCGACGCTCAACCCGCCCGCCGGCGAGCGGCGCATGACCCTGCGGCTGCCGGTGCGGGTGCCGGCGCTCTACATGCTCTACAACGTGCCCTCCCTGGCCACCGCCGAGGACCCGGCCACCTTCTACGCCCTGACCATGCTCGGCGGCGTGCTGGACGGCGGCCTCAGCGCCCGGGTGGAAAGCAACATGGTGCGCGGCCAGCGCCTGGCCGCCGGCGCCGGCGCCGGCTACGACGGCCTGCAGCGCGGCAACGGCACCTTCACCTTCACCGCCTCCCCGAACCCGGGCGTCAGCCTGGATGAGCTGGAGGCCGCCTTCGAGCAGGAGGTGCGCAAGATCGCCGAGCAACCGCCGGGCGAGGAAGAGATGGACCGGGTGCGCGCCAGCGTGCTGGCCGGCCAGGTCTACCAGCGCGATTCGGTGATGGGCCAGGCCATGGAGCTGGGCCGTCTGTCGGTGTTGGGCGTGGACTGGCGCCTGGCCGAGCAATTCGATGAGAACCTGGCGAAGGTGACCCCGGAGCAGGTGCAACGGGCCGCCCGGGACTGGCTGGTGGCCGAGCGCCGTGCCGTGGCCCATGTGATTCCGGAGGAGCAGCAATGATGATGACCGCCCAGAGCCCCCTGAAGATCCTCGCCGCGGCGGCCTGCGCCCTGGCCCTGGCCGGCTGCGCCAGCTTTCCCACCACCGCCGGCAAGGTGAGCAAGGCGGAGCCGGCGGCTCCGGAGCTGGCGATCCAGTCCTGGCAAACCGACCAGGGCGCCAAGGTGCTGTTCGTGCCCTCCGAGGCGCTGCCCATGCTCGATGTGCGCCTGGTGATGCACGCCGGCGGCGCCCGCGATGGCGACCAGCCCGGCCTGGCATCGCTGACCAGCGCCCTGATCGGCGAGGGCGCCGAGGGGCTGAGCGTGGACGACATCGCCCGTGGCTTCGAGGACCGGGGCGCCCATTTCTCCACCGGCAGCTACCAGGACATGGGCGTGGTCAGCCTGCGCACCCTGTCCAAGCCGGAATGGCGGGACGACGCCGTGGACCTGCTGGCCCGGGTGGTGGGCCGGCCCACTTTCCCCCAGGACGCCCTGGACCGCCTGCGCACCCGCGCCATGCAGGGCCTGAAGATGGAGAAGCAGGTGCCCGGGCCCCAGGTGGACAAGGCCTTCCAGCGCGCCGTGTTCGGCGATCACCCCTATGGCCACGCCGATTCCGGCACCCTGGAAAGCCTGCCCGGCATCACCCGGGAGGACCTGCGCCGCTTCCACGAGCGCTACTACGCCGCCGGCAACACGGTCATCGCCCTGGTGGGCGATGTCAGCCGCGAGCAGGCGGAAGCCATCGCCGCCGAACTCAGCGCCGCGCTGCCCGACGGCGGCCCGGCGCCGGACCTGCCCCGGGCGAAGAAAGCCGCCGAGCGGGTCGTTGAGCACCTTACCTTCCCCTCCAACCAGACCCACATCCTGATCGGCGGCCAGGCCACCTGGCGCGGCAATCCGGACCACGCGGCCCTGTACGTGGGCAACTACATCCTCGGTGGCGGCGGCTTCGCCTCCCTGCTCACCCAGGAAGTGCGCGAGAAGCACGGCTACGTCTACGGCGTGTCCAGTTTCTTCCAGCCCATGGCCGCCGGCGGGCCCTTCCGGCTGCAGCTGCAGACCGCCAACGACAACGCCGACCAGGCCCTGGGCGTGACCATGGGGCTGCTGCGCGATTTCATCGCCAACGGCCCCACCCAGGAACAGCTCGACAACGCCAAGGCCAACATTCTTGGCCGCCGGGCACTGGAAACCGCCGACAACAGCGATATCATCGGCCAGCTTGGCGCCATCGGCTTCTACGACCTGCCCCTGGATTATCTCCAGCGCTTCAACCGGCAGGTCAAGGCGGTCACGGTGGCGGACATTCGCGAGGCGTTCCAGCGTGCCCTCGACGCCGACCGGCTGGCCATCGTCAGCATCGGCCCGGAGGCGCCGCGCCTGCCACAAGGCGGCAAGGATGAAACCCAGGGGCAAGACCAGTAGGGGCCAGATTCGGATCATCGGCGGCGAGCGGCGCGGCCACCGGCTGAACTTCGTCGACCAGCGCGGTGACCTGCGGCCGTCCTCGGACCGCATGCGGGAAACCCTGTTCAACTGGCTGCAGGCGGACGTGCCCGGCGCCCGGGTGCTGGATCTGTTCGCCGGCTCCGGGGCCCTGGGCGCCGAGGCGCTTAGCCGGGGCGCCGCCCACGCGGTGCTGGTGGAGCGCAAGCGCGAGCGCTGCGCCGACCTGAGCCGGCAACTGGCACCGCTGTTCGGCGAGCGGGTCCGGGTGCAATGCGCCGACGCCCTCAAATGGTTGCCGCGCAGCAGCGAACGCTTTGATCTGGTGTTCATCGATCCGCCCTATGATCTGGGTTTGGCGGAACCGGCCTGCGCGGCCCTGGAGGAACTGGGACTGCTCGCCGACGATGCCCTGATCTACGTGGAATCCCGCCGCCAGGCGGACGCCCCGGCGGTGCCGGACGGCTGGGAACTGATACGAAAAAAGGACGGCGGGGATGTGCGCGCCGAACTATACAGAAAGCCAACGGCGACAAGTTGAAAGTTGAAACGCGACCGGCAACCAGCCGGTGGCAGCGGACGTGCCCGCGCTTGTAACTTGCAACTTGTAACTTTCAACTGATTTTGGAGGTCCATCTTGAGTCTTGCCATAGGAGCGGTGATCGCCGGGTTGATCCTGCTGATCTGGAGCGCCGACCGGTTCGTGGACGGCGCCTCCGCCACCGCCCGCCACGCGGGCATGCCGACCCTGCTGATCGGCATGCTGGTGATCGGTTTCGGCACCTCGGCCCCGGAAATGGTGGTCTCCGCCCTGGCGTCCCTGGACGGCAACCCCGGCCTGGCCCTGGGCAACGCCTACGGCTCCAACATCACCAACATCGCCCTGATCCTGGGCTTCACCGCGGTGATCAGCCCCATCGCCGTGCACTCCACGGTGCTGCGCCGGGAGCTGCCGGTGCTGGCGGTGATCACCGTGCTGTCCGGCTACCAGCTCCTCGACGGCCAGGTCAGCGGCCTGGACGCCGCCGTGCTGTTGTCGGTGTTCGCCGCCCTCATGGGCTGGTCCGTGTATCAGGGCATGAGCGGCAAGGGCGACCCTCTCGGTGGCGGCGTGGAAGGCGAGCTGGAGGCCCAGCCCCTGCCGCTGGGCCGGGCGCTGTTCTGGCTGGTCACCGGCCTGGTATTGCTGGTGGTCAGTTCCCGGCTGCTGGTGTGGGGGGCGGTGTTCATCGCCGAATCCCTGGGCGTCAGCGACCTGATCATCGGCCTCACCGTGGTGGCGGTGGGCACCTCCCTGCCGGAGCTGGCCTCGGCGCTGGCGGCGGTGCGCAAGAACGAGCACGATCTGGCGCTGGGCAATGTGCTAGGCTCGAACCTGTTCAACACCCTGGCGGTGGTCGGCATCGCCGGCGCCATCACGCCGGTGCCCACGGAACCGGCGGTGCTGTACCGGGACTGGGTGGTGATGGCGGCGCTCACCGTGGCGCTGTTCCTGTTCGGTTACGGCTTTCGGGGCGCCGGCACCGGCCGCATCAATCGCGTCGAGGGGGCGATTCTGCTGGCCGCCTACCTGGGCTACACCGGCTATCTGATCTCCACCCTGGTCAAGGCCCCGGGCGCCGCCGGCTGACGCCCGGCCCGCTAACAAGGAGACGCGATGCGCGCGCCGCTGGAACAAAAATCCTTCCTGGCTCTGCTGCTGCTGGTCAGCGTGGCCTTCATGTGGGTGCTCAAGCCGTTCTTCGCGCCCATCTTCTGGGCCTGCGCCGTGGCGCTGATCTTCTATCCGGCCCAGCAGCGGCTGCTGCGCAAATGGCCGGGCCGGCCCAACCTGGTGGCCCTGACCACCCTGCTGATCTGCACCGTGGTGGTGGTGATCCCGGTGCTGGCGGTGGCCGCTTCCTTCGTTACCGAGGGCGTGGCCATGTATCAGAAGCTGCAGCAGGGCGATCTGGACCCGCAGAAATACATCGACGCCTTCCGCACCGGCTTCCCCACCGCCTACCACATGCTCGAGCGCGCCGGGGTGGAGTTCGGCAACCTGGGCCAGCAGTTGATCAGCGCCTTGAAAAGCGCCGGCCAGTTCCTCGGCAAACGGGCCCTGGCGGTGGGTCAGAACACCTTCCAGTTCTTCATCGACCTGGGCCTGATGCTGTATCTCACCTTCTTCCTGCTGCGCGACGGGCCCAAGCTGGTGCGCATGCTGATCCGCGCCCTGCCCCTGGGCGATGACCGGGAAATCCTGCTGTTCAACAAATTCGCCGAGATCACCCGGGCCACCATCAAGGGCAACCTGGTGGTGGCGGCGGTGCAGGGCGCCCTGGGTGGCCTGATCTTCTGGATCCTGGGCATCCCGGCGGCGTTGCTGTGGGGCGTGGCCATGGCCCTGCTGTCGTTGATCCCGGCGGTGGGCGCGAGCTTGATCTGGCTGCCAGTGGCGCTGTATTTGTATGCCGTGGGCGACATCGCCGAGGCGGTGATCCTGACCGCCTTCGGCGCCGTGGTGATCGGCCTGGTGGACAACCTGCTCCGGCCCATCCTGGTGGGCCGGGACACCAAGCTGCCGGACTATGTGGTGCTCTACTCCACCCTCGGCGGGCTGGCGCTGTTCGGCATCACCGGGTTCGCCCTGGGGCCGCTGCTGGCGGGCCTGTTCGTGGCCTTCTGGCAGATCTTCATTCAGGAATTCAACACGGAACCGGCGGACGTGGACATCGGTCCTACCGGAGACGAAGAACAGGGAAGTAATCCCGGGAGACGATCATGAATCTGTTGTATTTCACGCCGCTGGTGGTGGCCGCCGCCGTGGCCAGCAGCTGCGGGGACGACGATGACGACGGTTTCGGAGGCTCATTGCGCTCCGACGCCTCGGTGTTCTACTACAACCAGATCACCAGCAACGGCGCCGCCGATCAGAGCACGCTGACGGCCGATGTGACTCTGTCCGGTGACGATAGCGATAGTGTCTCGGGTGTCGGCTATTCCGGAGAGGACGAAGGGCCGGAGCTTCGGGTCCGCATCGACGACGCCAATGATAACGATGACAACAGCGTTTCATTGGAAGGCGTGAACAGCAGTGGCGGCCGGTTATTCCGAACGCGGGTGAACCTGGCCAATAACAGCAACTACACTGCGGTTTCTTACGGTGACACCAGTTTCAACTCCACGGACATCGCTCTTTTTGAGCAGAATGCCAGCGATGTGGATTCGGGAGTCCGGTTTCGCGTGATCAATACCGTGGACCCTGAAGACCTGAATGCGTCAGGGTTCGCGTTGCGTTACAGCGACTCGGGTACCGGCAACTACTTCTCCACTGGCGTCCGTCAAGGGGACGCGACGGAGTACCAGAGCACCAATGCGGGCAGTCTCAATCTGGTGGTGGCCCGCACCGGAGTGGATCCCGAAGAGCGTTTCGCCCGCGTGGACTGCTCGTTGAGCGGTTCCCGCACTTACGATGTAATCCTGGCGGCGAACGATCCGCTCAATCCGCCGCTCAGCGAAAGCGAGGCGGAGGACGAACTGGTGATCTATTGCCATCCCCAGGAGCGCAACTGACGGCTCCGGTTTTCGGCATTGTGTTTCCCGTGCCAGCGGTTAGCATGGCCGGGGTCCGTTAGCCGGGGGAACCGTCTTGCCCGCCATTCATACCCGTGAGCCGGCGCTGATACTGCGCGCCGGCGCCCAAGCCCGCGCGCACCTTCTCGAGCACGGC
This sequence comes from Alloalcanivorax profundimaris, assembly GCF_015265435.1. Lineage (GTDB taxonomy): Bacteria > Pseudomonadota > Gammaproteobacteria > Pseudomonadales > Alcanivoracaceae > Alloalcanivorax > Alloalcanivorax profundimaris. The sequence goes on from NZ_JABJWH010000037.1 coordinate 103,529, forward strand.
CTGCGCGCCGGCGACGTGGACATCGTGCCCGGCGCCGCCGGCGGTCCCAAAGCGGTGGGGCTGGCCGGCCTGGACCGGGCCGTGTTCGGCGACTTCCTGCCCCGGGCGCCGCGCCCGCGCACCCTGATCGGCGCCTCCATCGGCAGCTGGCGATTCGCCGCCGTGGCCGGCGCCCGGGATGGCCGCGACGCCGCCCACCGGCTGGCGCGGCTGGCCGACCTCTACACCTCCCAACGGTTTCCCAAGGGCGTGCGCCCCCGGGAAGTCACGCGGCGCTGCGAGAAGATGCTGGCGGACCTGCTGGCCGACAGCGACGACCGCATCCTCACCAACCCGGACTACCGGCTGGTGGTGGTGGTGATCCGCAGCCGGGGCGCGATTGGTGGCGACCACCCCCTGGGCCTGGGCCTCGGTCTGGCCGGGGTGATCGGCGGCAACCTGCTCAGCCGCCGGGCCCTGGGCGCGTTCATGGAGCGCGGCCTGGCCTACACCGGCGAGCCGGACCTGCCCCTGGAGCAACTGCGCGACTTCACCACCCACGCCATTCCTCTGGATGTGAAGAACCTGCGCGCGGTGCTGCTGGCCAGCGCCGCCATCCCCATGGTGCTGGAAGGCGTGCGTGACATCCCCGGCGCGCCGCCCGGCGTGTACCGGGACGGCGGGCTGCTCGATTACCACCTGGACCTGCCCTATCGCAGCGAGGGGCTGGTGCTGTATCCACACTTCACCGACCGGGTGATTCCGGGCTGGTTCGACAAGCCCCTGCGTTGGCGCAACGGCGACGCCGGCCGGCTGTCGCGCACTTTACTGGTGGCGCCGTCGGCGGATTACTTGGCGCGGCTGCCGGACGGCAAGCTGCCGGACCGCTCCGACTTCAAGCGCTACCTGGGCGACGACCCGGCCCGCGAGCGGGCCTGGCGCCAGGCCATCGACGAGAGCCGGCGTTTGGGCGACGAGTTCCTGGAGCTGGTGGAGACCGGCAAGTTCGCGGACCGCCTTACGCCGCTGTGACAATCGCGACTGAAGCGGTGCGCCGCCCGGTCCCTCCTACGGCGAGGACCTCCGTCCCGTTGTAGGAGCGACTTCAGTCGCGATCCCCCCCGTCCATGCGGTCACCCCTCCTGTGTTAGGCTTGCCGCTCCCGTAATCCGCCGGAGCCTCCGTGCGCCACGCCGATTCCTCCCTGACCCGTCAAATCTGGCGGCAAACCTGGCCCATGACCCTGGGCGCCCTGTCGCTGCTGGGCTTCAATCTGGTCGACAGCGTCTTCGTGGCGCGCCTGGGCACCGAGCCCCTGGCCGCCCAGTCGTTTACCTTCCCCCTGGTGTTTCTCACCATCGGCGTGCAGGTGGGCATGGGCATCGCCATCGCCGCCCTGATCTCCCGGGCCATCGGCGCCGGCGAGGAACACCGGGCCGGGCGCCTGGGGGTGCTGGTGCTCACCGGCGGCGGCGCCGTCATGGCGGTATTGCTGTTGCTGTTATGGGCCCTCCAGGACCCGGCCTTCGCCCTGCTCGGCGCCAGCGAGCGCATCCGCGAGGTGATCCGACCGTTTTGGAACATTCAGGTGTGCGCCTCCTGGGCCAGCGCCATGATGTATTTCGGCTACAGCCTGTTCCGCGCCCACGGCAATACCCGCTTTCCGGGGACCATGATGATGGTCACCAGCCTGCTGAACCTGGTCCTGGACCCATTGCTGATCTTCGGCCTCGGGCCGGTGCCGGCCCTGGGCCTGGAGGGCGCCGCCTGGGCGTCGCTGGCGGTGTTCGTCAGCGGCGGCCTGATCACCGCCTTCTTCCTGCGCGGGCGCGGCTGGCTGGAGCTCGACCAGGTGCTGGCGGAGGTGCGTGTTTCCGCCGGCCCGTTCGCCCACATCGCCGGGCCCGCCATGGTCAGCCAGCTGATGCCGCCCCTGGCGGCCATGCTCGCCACCGGCCTGGTGGCGCGGCTGGGGGAATCGGCGGTGGCCGCCTGGGGCCTGACCAGCCGCCTGGAAAGCTTCTCCATCGTGCTGGTGCTGGGCATGACCATGGCGCTGCCGCCCTGGCTGGGCCGCTGCTACGGCGCCGGCCGCTGGGAAGAGGTGGAGCGGGTGATGGCCGCCGCCGCGCGCATGGTGGTGATCTGGCAGGTGCTGCTGGGGTTGTTGGTGGCGCTGTGCGCCGCGCCCCTGGCGGCGCTGTTGGTGGACAGCCCGGCGGTGCGTGAAGCCCTCACCCAACTGATCCGCTTCCTGCCGCCCAGCTACGGGCTGCTCGGCGTGTGCATGCTGGTGGTATCGGCCAGTAACGCCCTGGGCTGGCCCATGCGCGCCATGCTGATTTCCTTCCTGCGCCTGTTCGCCTGTTACTTGCCGTTGCTATGGCTGGGCGCCTGGCTGGGCGGGCTCACCGGGCTGGCCATCGGCGCCGGCGCCGGCAATCTGCTCGCCGGCGCCATGGCCTGGACCTTCTATAAGAAAGGCCTGCGCCGCCACCTGGATGCTCTGTAGGCCCCCGGAGGATCGGCCGGGCGGCGTATCGCTTCAGCCATCCCCGCGAGCCATCCCTGCTTTCAGGCGCTGCGCAGGTGATGCGCGTGGTAGCGCAGATGGTCGTCGATGAAGCTGGCGATGAAGAAGTAGGAGTGGTCGTAGCCGGGCCGCATCTGCAACGTCAGTGGAATGCCGGCGTCCTGGCAGGCGCTCTCCAGGGCTTCCGGGCGTAGCTGCCCATCCTGGTAGAAGTTGTCCGCGTCGCCCTGGTCCACCTTGATCTCGTCCACCCTGGCGCCGGCGGCGATCAGCTCGCAGGCGTCCCATTGCTTCCAGCTTTCCCGGTCGTCGCCCAGATAGCCGCCGAACGCCTTCTCGCCCCAGGGGCATTGCGTGGGGTTGGCGATGGGCGCGAACGCGGACACCGAGGTGTAGCGGCCCGGGTTCTTGAGGGCGCACACCAGGGCGCCGTGGCCGCCCATGGAATGCCCGCTGATCGCCTCGCGACCGTTGAGCGGAAAGTGCTCGCGCACCAGCGCCGGCAATTCCTCGGTGACGTAGTCGTACATCCGGTAGTGCTTGTTCCAGGGCGCCTGCTCCGCGTTCAGGTAGAAGCCGGCGCCGGAGCCGAAGTCGTAGCTGTCGTGCTCACCGGGCAGGTCGGTGCCGCGCGGGCTGGTGTCCGGGCAGACGAACGCCAGCCCCAACTCCGCCGCCACCCGCTGGGCGCCGGCCTTCTGAGTGAAGTTCTCATCGGTGCAGGTCAGCCCGGACAGCCACCACAGCAGCGGCACGTCGTGTTCCTCCGCCGCCGGCGGCAGGAAGATGGCGAACACCATGTCGCAGCCGAGCACCTGGCTGTGGTGCTTGTAGCGCTTCAGCCAGCCGCCGAAACTCTTGTTGGCGGAAACCAGTTCCAGTTCATTGGAGGTCGTCATCGGTGACTCCCTTGGTCATATTCGAAACATGCGGAGCGCGCCGTAGGAGCGGCTTCAGCCGCGATCAGCCCGGGCGTAGTGAGCGGGCGCTTGCATCGCGGCTGAAGCCGCTCCTACAGAGCAAACCTGCTTCAGTACAAAATAACCGACCGGATGCTCTTGCCTTCGTGCATCAGATCGAACGCCTTGTTGATGTCATCCAGCGGCATGGTGTGGGTGACGAACTCGTCGATCTTGATCTCGCCCTTCATGTAACGGTCCACGTAGCCGGGCAATTCGGTGCGGCCTTTGACGCCGCCGAAGGCGGAGCCCTTCCAGACCCGGCCGGTGACCAGCTGGAACGGGCGGGTGGAGATTTCCTCGCCGGCGCCGGCCACGCCGATGATGATGGATTCACCCCAGCCCTTGTGGCAGCACTCCAGGGCGGAGCGCATCACGTTGACGTTGCCGATGCACTCGAAGGAGTAATCCACGCCGCCGTCGGTGAGCTCGACGATCACTTCCTGGATCGAGTCGCTGTACTTGGTCGGGTTGACGAAGTCGGTGGCGCCGAACTGGCGGGCCATCTTCTCCTTGTCGTCGTTGATGTCGATGGCGATGATGCGCTCGGCTTTCGCCATCACCGCGCCCTGGATCACCGACAGGCCGATGCCGCCCATGCCGAACACCGCCACCGTGGAACCGGGCTCCACCTTGGCGGTGTTGAGCACCGCGCCGATGCCGGTGGTGACGCCGCAGCCGAGCAGGCAGATCTTGTCCAGCGGTGCTTCCTTGCTGACCTTGGCCAGGGACACTTCCGGCACCACGGTGTACTCGGAGAAGGTGCTGGTGCCCATGTAGTGGTGCAGCATCTTGCCGTTATGGGAAAAACGGCTGGTGCTGTCCGGCATCAGGCCCTTGCCCTGGGTGGCGCGCACCGCGGAGCACAGGTTGGTCTTGCCGGACAGGCAGAATTTGCACTTGCCGCACTCGGCGGTGTACAGCGGGATCACGTGGTCGCCGGGTTTCACGCTGGTGACGCCCTCGCCCACTTCCTGGACGATGCCGGCGCCCTCGTGGCCGAACACCGAGGGGAACAGGCCTTCCGGGTCCTTGCCGGAGAGGGTGTAAGCGTCGGTGTGGCAGACGCCGGTGGCGACGATTTGCACCAGCACTTCACCGGCCTTGGGGCCGGCCACGTCGATTTCCTCGATGACCAGCGGTTTGCCCGCTTCCCAGGCCACGGCGGCTCTTGATTTCATGGTGTTCTCCCTGTGAGTCCATATCGCATTGGTGTCCATGGTAGAGCAGCGCCGGGGCGCGGATTAAGGCATCATGGCGCAATAGATTATTGCTGGAGAGCAACAATGCAGCACTGGGACCGCATCGAGGCCTTCGTCGAAGTAGTGCGGCACGAATCCTTCGCCGGCGCCGCCCGTGCCCTGGGCGTCTCCAGTTCCCATGTGAGCCGGCTGGTGGCGCGGCTGGAGAAGGAGCTGGGCACTCAGTTGCTCTACCGGACCACCCGGCGGCTGGGCCTCACCGACGCCGGCACCGTCTATTACGAACACTGCGCCCAGCTGTTCGACGGCTTCCAGGAAGCGCTCACCGCCATCAGCGACTACCAGCAGCAGCCCAAGGGCGTGCTCAAGCTCACCTGCGCCACCACCTTCGGCGAGAAATTCATCGCCCCGGTGGTCAACGATTTCCTGGTCGCCCACCCGCAGCTGTCGGTGCGCATGGACTTCACCAACCGCCGCGTGGACATCATCGACGAAGGCTTCGACGTGGCGATTCGCACCGGCGCCCTGCCCGATTCCACCCTGATCGCCCGCAAGCTGTGCGAGCGGCGCGAGTACGTGGTCGGCTCGGCGGCCTACTTCGACCGCCATCCGCGCCCCCACACCCTGGGGGAACTGGGCGGCCACAACTGCCTGCTGGGTTCCATGGACCACTGGGCCTTCGACGTGGACGGCCAGCATCGCACCTTGCGGGTGCAGGGCAACTGGCGGGCCAATTCCGGCCTGGCCCTGCTGGACGCCGCCCGCAAGGGGCTGGGCCTGGTGCAGCTGCCGGATTACTACGTGCGCGACGGGCTCGACGATGGCTCGCTGATTTCGGTGCTGGACCAGTACGCCTGCCATCACACGGCGGTCTGGGTGGTCTACCCCCGGCACCGGCATCTCTCGCCCAAGGTGCGGCAGTTCGTGGACTTCCTGGTGGCGGCCATGGCGGATCGCGACTGAAGCGGTCCGGGCCTTGAAAGGTGCTTCACCCGCCGTCAGGTACATCCCGTTGACGGATTAACCCGATCGGCAAGGAGAGAACATGGCTAAGGCGAGCATTCCGTCCCTGGGGCTGGGCACCTTCCGGCTCAAGGGCGAGCAACTGATGGGCAGCATCCACAAGGCCCTGGATCTGGGCTACCGCCACATCGACACCGCCCAGATGTACGACAACGAGGAAACCGTGGGCGCCGCCCTGGACGCCCATGACGTGCCCCGCGATGAGGTGTTCCTGACCACCAAGATCTGGCACGACCGGCTGCGCCACGACGACCTGCTGAAGAGCCTGCAGGAAAGCGTCAACCGGCTGCGCGTCGACAGCGTGGACCTGGCCCTGATCCATTGGCCCAGCCCCGGCGACGAAGTGCCCATGGAGGAATACATCGGCGCCCTGGCGGAGGCCAAACAACGGGGCCTGGCCAGGCAAGTGGGCGTATCCAACTTCACCGTCGCCCAGCTTGAGAAAGCACGCGGCCTGCCCGGCGGCGAGCACCTGATCACCAACCAGGTGGAAGTGCACCCCTTCCTCACCAACCGCAAGGTGATCGAGGCGGTGAAGAGCGCCGGCCTCACCGTTACCGCCTACATGCCCCTGGCGGTGGGCAAGGTGATGGAGGACGACACCCTCAAGAAGCTGGCCGAGAAGTACGACGCCACCCCGGCCCAGCTGGTGCTGGCCTGGCTGCACCAGCAGGGCATCGTGGTGATCCCCTCGTCCACCAAGGAAGCGCACCTGAAGGCCAACCTGGCGGCCCTGGATCTGCGCATCGAGGACGACGACGTGGCCATCATCGAGAGCCTGGATCGCGGCGAACGCATCGCCGACCCGGATTTCGCCCCGGACTGGGACCGCTAGGCCGCGCCGTGACTTGTACGCCACTGGCCTCCATGGTACCTGTTCTTTGAACTGGTTCCGGTTTTTGGAGGTCGAGGGTGACGTCTTCCGGGCAGGCGGACCGCCAGGAGGCTGGTCTGCCCCACGATTTGTTCCGCGCCGAACGCTTTCCCGAGGCGGACCGCTTCCCGGTCTGGCGGCAAAGCGTGCGCCCCCTGTTCGATTCCGTGCCCGCCGCCGGCGGTGACTTCCACGCCTGGGTGGAAAGCTACGACCTGCGCGAGGTGTTCATGGCCCGCTGCGGGTTCACGCCGCTGGCGTTTCAACGCCACCCCGGCCGCGACGAGGCCGAGGGCGGTGATCACTGGCTGGTGCAGCTCTACCAGCAGGGTGGTTACCTGGGCCACAACGGCGACCGGCCGGTGCGTGTGGGCGCCGGGGACATCGGCCTGCTGGACCTGGGCCGCACCCTGGAGACCCGGGCGCCCACCTCCCAGGTGCTGTCCGTGGTGATTCCCCGGGAAGTGTTCGCGGCGCTGACCCCCGGGGTGCGGCCCCGCCACGGCCAGGTGCTGGCGGCGGGCCGTCCGGTGACCACCATCCTCGCCCATCATCTGGTGTCGGTGTGGCACAGCCTGCCGTCGCTGACCCTGGCCGACCTGGACGGCGTCAACCGCCTTCTGGTGGGGGCCGTGGCCGGCGCCTTCGCCGGCCCGGACGCCCCGGGCGCCCGGCCGTCGGAGGCCGGCGGCCTGGCCCTGGAGCGGGCCGGGCTGGACGCCATGCTCGTCTACATCCGGGCCCATCTCGATGAGGACCTGTCGCCGACGCGGCTGTGCCGTCGCTTTGGCTGCTCGCGCAGCCGGCTCTACCGGTTGTTCCAGCCCCTGGGCGGCATCGCCGCCTATGTCCGCGAGCAGCGCCTGGAGCGCTGCTTCCGGGATCTGCGCCGCGCCCCGATCACCGGCGACCGGGTGGTGGACGTGGCTCTGCGCTGGGGCTTCGACAGCCAGAGCCATTTCTGCCGGCTGTTCCGCCGCGCCTTCGCCATGACGCCCAGCGACGCCATCGAGCAGGCCCGCGCCGGAGAGGGCGACCCGCTGCCCCGGGCGCTGGCCAGCCCCGCCTTCCACCACTGGTTGCGCCAGCTCTAGCGCGGGGGGACACACGGACAACGTTTTCGGGACGGACGGGCAAGCCGGGCCTCCGCTTGCACTGCAAAATGATGCCTTGATCGCCGCGCCCGGGGGGGAACCTGGGGTTGTGGGCTGTCCGCGACGGCCATCGACCAGCAAGGTGGCGATCAACGGCACCGGAACCGAAACCCGCCGCCGGGCCTACCGGGGGGAAGGGCCTGGCGGCGGGGTTCCGGCCAGCCGTTTTCAAGGCACCGCCAGGTGCCGCCCGAGAAACGCCATGCCGGCCTCTTCCGCGCCGCCGCCGAACAGAAAGGCGGCCACGTGCCCGCGTCCCTTCATCAGATAGAGTTCATTGTCCACGCCATTGGCCAGCAAGGCCCGGCGCATGATCCGTGCGTGTTCCACCGGTACCACGCCATCCCAGGTACCGTGGTACAGGAACATCGGCGGCGTGTGGCCGGTGACCTGAGTCACCGGCGACGCCTGGGCGTACACGGCGGGAATCTCGTCCTGGCCGCCGCCCAGGAATTGCGGCACCAGTTCACCCCCCTGGAAAAGGCGCAGGTCGGTGGGCGTGCCGCCGGCCACCACCGCCCGGGGGCGGGTCACCGGGCCGCCGTGGGGGCGGTTCAGCGGGCTGTCCGGGTTGGCCGCCACGGTGGCCAGCAGGGTCACCAGGTGGGCTCCGGAGGAATAGCCCCAGGCGCCGACCCGGGCCCGATCCACGCCGTAGTCGTCGGCGTGGGTGTGCAGCCAGCGCATGGCCATTTGCAGATCCTGGAGCTGGGCCGGGAAGGTATGGGCCGGCGCGAACCGGTACTCAATGTTCACCGCCACGAAACCGTGCTCCGCCAGATCCCGGGACAGATCGGCCATGTCCGCCTTGGAGCGGCGTGCCCAGCCGCCGCCGTGCACCACCAGCACCGCCGGGTAGCGGCCCTCGGCGCGGGGGCGGTACAGGTCCGCGTGCAGGGCCTGGGGCCAGTCCGCCGGGGTATAGACCCGGTCACGGATCACGGTGACCGCCTCGGAGTGGGCCGTCGGCGCGGCGGTGGGGGTGTCGGGGGCGCCCAGGTGGCGCGTACAGCCAACCAGGGCGGCGAGGATCAGGAATAGCGGCAACAGGCGCATGGCGTCTCCGTGCGGGCAAAACGCCATGCTGGCCGGGCCGTGATCAAGGGCGGGTGAGGGTCAGGCCTCGAAGGCGGGATCGTCGACGATCATGCCCAGGCTGATGGCGCCGGGGCCGATGTTCACCGCGCCGGTGAGGCCCATGGTGCTGAGCAGCAAGGCCACGTCGTGGGCGCGGGCGGCTTCGGCGAGCTTGTCAAAGCCCGGCATCTGGCGGATGCGGCTCTCGTCGCCGGCGTAGCTCACGCAGATCACCGGCGCCGCCAGGCCGCGCTCGATGCAGCGCACCCCGTGACGGAACATCGCCTCCACGCCGGCGTCGAAGCCGCGCATCTTGGCCACCGGGAAGGTCTCGTCCTGGCGCGCGCAGAGCACCGGCTTGATGTCCAGGGCGTTGCCAAGAAGGGCGCCGGCCCAGCTCACGCTCTTGTCGCCGCGTTTCTTGGCGCGCTTGTGCAGGTAATAAATGTCCGGCACCACCGCGTAGCCGGTGGCCTGGCTGGCCAGCACTTCCACGGTTTGCCGGATCTCGGTGATCTTCATGCCGGACTGGATCAGCCGGGCGGTTTCCGCCGCCAGGGCGCCCTGGCCGGCGAACAGGGTCTGGCTGTCGGTCACGCGCAGCGCGAACGGGCCTTCCACGCCGGCTTCCTTGCGGATCGGTTTGTACTCGCGAAGGATGGCGTGGGACGCCTCGGTGGCGTTGTCGAAGATCGGGCTGCGGCTCTTGGGCACGGTCTGCACCAGGGCGTAGTCGAAATCCACCACCACCTTGTCCAGGAACAGGGCCTTGATCTGCTCCATGGTGAAGGGCACCGAGACCGCGTCATGGGCCTTTTCCGCCACTTCCGTGGCGTAGAACTGGCGGGTGCGCTCCGGGTCGCGGTCGTCGACGATGACCTGCTCCCCCAGTTTGATGGAAACCGGCAGAATCAGAATGCCGTGCTCTTCAATAAAGGACTTGGGCAGATCGCAACCGGAATCCACCACCAGACCGATTCTCATAACAAGGTCCCCCACGGGCTAATGCCGCTTTCTTAAAATGAGTCTAGCGAAAAAAGTGTGACCTGCAACACTACTGAAAAGATCCGGAAAAGCCCGGGAAAAAGCCTGTGAACGGCTTCCTTGCGAGAGTGGGGAATCGGAGTCGCCGGGCGGCGGGGCGCCGCCGCCCGGTGTCGGATCAGGGTTTGCGGAAACGAAACACGCCCCAGCACAGATGGCCGTGGTCGCCGCCTTCCACCCAGTGCTCGAGACCTTTCCGCATGCGCTCGATGTAAGCCGGCGAAATGTCGCCGCGCAGTTCCGGCTCCCGGGCCCGGGTTTCCCCGAGCACGCGTCCGTAATGACGGGGCAACTGCCGGGAGTGGTCCTCGAAGCCGATTTCCTCCAGGCCGTTGGCCGCGCATTGCTCCCGGTAAAAGCCCGGCGAGCCCAGGGTGTCCAGGTGCAGCCGGTCGAGGATCGGCTGCAGCACGCCGTCCGGGCAGTGGTCGGTGCGCATCGGATCGGTGAAGATGAACACGCCGCCGGGCTTGAGCAGGCGCGCCACTTCGCGGACCACGGCGGCCCGCTCGCCGCTGTGCAGCAGGGCGTCCTGGGACCAGACCACGTCGAAGCTGCCGTCCTCGAAGGGCGTGGCTTCGAAGTTGCCGTCCGTGACCTCCACCAGATGGTCGAGGCCCTCGCTTTCGTTGAGGGCGCGGTCCCGTTCGTTCTCCACCTCGGACAGGTTCAGCGCCGTCACCCGGCAGCCGTAGTTACGCGCCAGAAAGCGGGCGGCGCCGCCGAAGCCGGCGCCCAGGTCGATGACCCGGTGTTCCGGGGTCAGCTCGCCCACCATGTCCGCCATGTGCGCCACGGTACGGCGGCTGGCGTCGAAGATCGGCTCCTCATCGTTTTCGTAGAGCCCCACATGAATGTCCTCGCCGCCCCACACCCGGGCGTAGAACTGGTCGGCGTCGTCGCTGTTGTAGTAGTCGCGGGCGGTGTTCACCGCGTTACTGTAGGCGCTGTTCATGAGTCGGTCTCCACGTAGCTCTTCTGCGCGCAATGAATGAAGAAGTCCGGTTCCGCGTCGCGGTAGGTCTCCTTGAAATCGCCGTAGGTTTCCACCTGCTGGAAGCCCACTTCGCGCATCAGCCGGCGCACGTAGTTCTTGCGCAGCGGGTACATGTTCAGATGAAACACGGATTGGTCCGGAAAGGCGTAGCGGAACCGGGCCAGGCCGTGATCCACGTACTCCGGATACACCGAGACGTCGTCGCCGCAGTAGTAGTAGGTGTGTTTGCTGGAATAGCCCAGATCCAGAATGGCGTCGTAATTGCGCTGATCGAGAATCAGCAGGCCGTCGTGGGTGAGCGCCGAATAGAATTCCGCCAGGGTCTTGCGCCGGTCGTGTTCGTTGAACAGATGGGTAAAGGAATTGCCCAGGCAGATGATGGCGTCGTAGCGGCCGTGCACGTCCCGGTTGAGCCAGCGCCAGTCGGATTGAATGGTACGTAGAATATGGCCGCGCTTGCGACCGTTGCTGAAGGCCTTGGACAGCATTTCCGGGCTGCCGTCGGCGCTCACCAGGTCGAAGCCCGCTTCCATCAGCCGCACCGAATGAAAGCCGGTGCCGCAGGCCACGTCGAGCACCCGTTTGGCGCCGTGTTCCTTGAGCTTCTGGATGAAGAAATCGCCTTCGCTGGCGGCGCGACTGTCCCAGTCGATGAGATCGTCCCACTTGTTGACGAAGCCGCCGATGTATTCCTCGAGATAATGATCAGTATCGCGACATTCCTCCGGCTTGCTGCCAAAGGATTGTTCCTGCACCGCAGTATTCATGTCGGGTCTCCTCTCGTATCTAACCGCGTACCCGGCCCTCCTGCTGAAAATGAAAGAAAAACGTCAAAAAAGCGGTCGCTCCGGGCGACCGAAAAATCATGGACGAGCGGCGCCGTGGCGCCTCGAAAAGACGCGAGCACCGTCTCGCTGGATCGTTGAATCACATCACAAGCTAGAGCATGTGGCGGTCATTTTCCAGGCCTGTGGCGAAGCGCGGTGAGAAAGAGGGAAGGTAAGGCGCGCGCTGCGCGCCTTGGACGTCCTCAAAGCCCCAGGTTGTCGAGGATGCGCAGGATCGGCGCGGCCTGGTTCATGGTGTAGAAGTGCAGGCCCGGCGCGCCCATGGCCAGCAGCCGTTCGCACAGGCGGGTCACCACTTCCTCGCCGAAGGCTTTCACCGCCGCTTCGTCGTCGCGGATGTCGTCGAGGCGGCCGCGCAGCCAGCGCGGAATGTCCGCGCCGCAGTTGTCCGAGAAACGGAACAGGTTGGCCACGTTGAGGATCGGCATGATGCCCGGGTACACCGGCGCGTCGCAGCCACGGCGGCGCAGCTCGTCCATGTAGTAGCCGTAGGCGTCCGCGTTGTAGAAATACTGGGTGATGCCGCTGTCGGCGCCGGCGTCGATCTTGCGCTTGAAGTGCTCGATGTCGTCGTCGAAGCTGCGTGATTGCGGGTGGTTCTCCGGATAGGCCGCCACTTCCAGGTTGAAGTGATCGCCGGTTTCCGCGCGGATCAGCGCCACCAGGTCGTCGGCGTACTTCACCTCGCTCTGGGCGTAGCCCATGCCCGAGGGCAGGTCGCCGCGCAGTGCCACGATGCGGGTGACGCCCTTTTCCTTGTAGCCGTTCACCAGTTCCATGATTTCGTCACGGCTCTGGCCGATGCAGCTCAAATGGGGCGCGGTGTCGGCGTGCTGCTCGCGCAGCAGATCCACCATCTGGCGGGTGTAATCCCGGGTGGAGCCGCCGGCGCCGAAAGTGCAGGAAAAAAATTCCGGCTTCTTCACCAGCAGTTTTTTCTGGGTGTTCAGCAGTTTCTCCCGGCCCTGTTCGGTCTTGGGCGGGAAAAACTCGAAGCTGATGCGTTTGCTCATGTTTGAAAAGCCTTGTCGTGCCCGGCGTTCCCGGTGCGGGAACGCCGGGCGCTGGGGTCAGTACTTGTAGTGGTCCGGCTTGAACGGGCCGTCGGCGTTGACGCCGATGTACTCGGCCTGGTCGGCGGTGAGCTTGGTGATCACGCCGCCGAAGCCCTGCACCATGTACTGGGCCACTTCCTCATCCAGATGCTTGGGCAGCACTTCCACCTTGAGCATCTTCTCCTTCACGGTGTCGGAGTGGCCGGCGTAGCCCTGGTCGAACAGGTACATCTGCGCCAGCACCTGGTTGGCGAAGGAACCGTCCATGATGCGGCTGGGGTGGCCGGTGGCGTTGCCCAGGTTGACCAGGCGGCCCTCGGAGAGCAGCAGCAGGAAGTCGGCGTTGTTCTTGTCACGCCATACCTTGTGCACCTGGGGCTTCACTTCTTCCCATTCCCAGGTCTCGCGCATGAAGGCGGTGTCCACCTCGTTGTCGAAGTGACCGATGTTGCACACCACCGCGCCTTTCTTGAGCGCCTTGAGCATGTGAGCGTCGCACACGTTCAGGTTGCCGGTGGTGGTCACCAGCATGTCGGTGTTGCCCAGCAGCTCCTTGTTGATGGCGGCCTCGGTGCCGTTGTTGACGCCGTCCTTGTAGGCGCTCACCACCTCGAAGCCGTCCATGCAGGCCTGCATGGCGCAGATCGGATCGATCTCGGTGACCTTCACGATCATGCCTTCCTGGCGCAGGGACTGGGCGGAGCCCTTGCCCACGTCGCCGTAGCCCACCACCAGCGCTTTCTTGCCGGACATCAGGTGGTCGGTGGCGCGTTTGATGGCGTCGTTGAGCGAGTGACGGCATCCGTATTTGTTGTCGTTCTTGCTCTTGGTGACGGAGTCGTTCACGTTCACCGCCGGCACTTTCAGGGTGCCCTTCTTGAGCATGTCGTAGAGACGATGCACGCCGGTGGTGGTTTCCTCGGTGATGCCGTGGATCTTGTCCAGCATCTCCGGGTAGGTGTCGTGGATGTAGGCGGTCAGGTCGCCGCCGTCGTCCAGGATCATGTTGGCGTCCCAGATGTTGCCGGCGCCGTCGCGGCAGGTCTGCTCGATGCACCACATGTACTCCTCCTCGGTCTCGCCTTTCCAGGCGAACACCGGCACCCCGGCTTCGGCGATGGCCGCGGCGGCATGGTCCTGGGTGGAGAAGATGTTGCACGAGGACCAGCGCACTTCCGCGCCCAGCTCCTTCAGGGTTTCGATCAGCACCGCGGTCTGAATCGTCATGTGGATGCAGCCGATGATGCGGGCCCCCTTGAGGGGCTGTTGGGCGCGGTATTTGTCGCGGATCGCCATCAGCGCCGGCATTTCGGTTTCCGCGATCTCGATTTCCGCGCGGCCCCATTTGGCCAGGGAAATATCCGCGACCTTGTAGTCCTGCAAGGCTTCCGGTTGAGCGTTCATTTCTTTCTCCATTCGTGGTCAGCGAATGGGCGCCGTTGTTCGTTTCGACCCGGTGTCATCGAGCCTCGCGGTCACCCGCTGCAGCGCCCCTCGATGACGATGGGGTTGTAGGTTCTTGTAGGAGCGACTTTAGTCGCGATCAGCGCTGTGCGCGGCCGGTGTTTCGCGGCTGAAGCCGCTCCTACGGAGGTTTTGATTTACGTTTCCTGGCTTACAGCGCCGCTTTCAGCGCCTCCGCCTTGTCGGTTTTTTCCCAGCTGAAGCCCTCGCGGCCGAAGTGGCCGTAGCTGGCGGTGGCCCGGTACATCGGCTTGCGCAGGTCGAGCATCTCGATGATGCCGCGCGGGCGCAGGTCGAAGTGCTCGCGCACCAGGGCGGCGATCCGGTCGTCGCCGATCTTGCCGGTGCCGAAGGTGTTCACCGAAATGGAGGTCGGCTCGGCCACGCCGATGGCGTAGCTGATCTGGATCTCGCACTTGCTGGCCAGGCCGGCGGCGACGATGTTCTTGGCTACGTAGCGGCCGGCGTAGGCCGCGGAGCGGTCCACCTTGGACGGGTCCTTGCCGGAGAAGGCGCCGCCGCCGTGGCGGGCCATGCCGCCGTAGGTATCGACGATGATCTTGCGGCCGGTGAGGCCGCAGTCGCCCATCGGGCCGCCGATGATGAACTGGCCGGTGGGGTTGATGTGGTACTTGGTGCCTTCGTGCAGCCAGGCTTCCGGCAGCACCGGCTTGACGATCTCCTCCATCACCGCCTCGCGCAGGGCGGCCTGGGTCACGTCCGGGCTGTGCTGGGTGGACAGCACCACGGCGTCCACCGCCACCGGCTTGCCGTCCTGGTAACGCAGGGTCACCTGGCTCTTGGCGTCCGGGCGCAGCCACGGCAGCACGCCGTTCTTGCGCAGCTGGGCCTGGCGTTCCACCAGCCGGTGGGAGAAGTAGATCGGGGCGGGCATCAGGGTGTCGGTTTCGTCGGTGGCGTAGCCGAACATCAGGCCCTGGTCACCGGCGCCCTGTTCCTTGTCTTCCGCTTCGTCCACGCCCATGGCGATGTCCGCGGACTGCTTGCCGATGCCGTTGAGCACCGCGCAGCTGGCGCCGTCGAAGCCCACGTCGGAACTGTCGTAGCCGATGTCCAGGATCACCTTGCGGACGATGTCCTCCAGTTCCACGTAGGTGTTGGTTCGCACCTCGCCGGCGACGATCGCCATGCCGGTTTTCACCAGCGTTTCCACGGCGACCCGGGCCTGCGGATCATCGGCGATGATGGCGTCCAGAACCGCGTCCGAGATCTGGTCGGCCATTTTGTCCGGATGGCCTTCGGAGACCGATTCGGAGGTAAAGATGCTGTATTCACTCATTACCGGATTGCTCCCTTATAGAGGGGACCCGGACGTTGCCGTCGCGGGCCCCTGGGTTCGCCGATACGCGCTCGAAGCTGCGCACCTGCACCTGAAAACCGTTACGCATGGCGAGAAACAGACTCTCGCGCAGGGCCAGGCCGGCGCGGCCGGCCCAGTCCACCAGGTCGGCTTCGTCGAAGCCGAGCCAGAAGTCGCCGCAGGCGTCATAGGCCCAGCGCTGGTCATGGCGACACAGGTCGGCCAGCACCAGCACGCCGCCGTCGGTCAGCTGGTCCGCCGCCGCCGCCAGGGCCCCCGCCGGCGAGGGCAGGTGGTGCAGCACCATGTTCAGCACCACCGCGTCCGCCTTGGGCAGGCGCCGGCCGTCCTGGGGCCATTCGCCGCACACCAGCTCCACATTGGTCAGGCCCGCCCCGGTGACCCGGCGGCGGGCCTGCTCCAGCATGGCCTCGCTGTTGTCGAGTGCCAATACCCGCCGGAAGCGGGCCGCCAGCGGCCCCAGGAAGCGGCCGTCGCCGGGGCCGATCTCCAGGGCCAGGCCCGCCGGCGTGGAGGCCAGGGCCCGGTCGAGCAGCTCGCAGGCCTGCTCGGCGTACTGGTCGTACTCGGCGATCAGCTCCTGCTGGCGGGGCAGGCCGTCCGCGTGGCGGGCGAAGAACGCCCGGCTCTGCGCCGCTCGCTGGGCCTGGACCCCGGTCAGCCGCTCGCCGGTGCCGGCGTCCAGGGCGCGGCCGTCCAGTTCCTCGAACAGGGCGGCATGAAGCCTTTCCGTGGGCGCCTGGGGCGGCGGCAGCCGCCGCCGGTAGAAGATCGAGTTGCCCTCCCGGCGGCGCTCCACCAGCCCGGCCTGGGCCAGCACCTTGAGATGGTGGCTCATGCCGGACTGCTTCATGGCCATGATCTCGCACAGCTCCAGCACCCCGAAGCTGTTCTGGCCCAGCACCTGCAGCACTTCCAGGCGCAACGGATCGCCCGCTGCCTTTAGGAAGGCCGCCAGGCTGTCCAGTTGCTGTTCCCGATGCGCCGCGTTCATTGCCATAAAGCGCGAGTCTAGACCAACCGGAAGCCTGCATCAAAGTTTATTGATATAGGTTTTTATCGCGACTGAAGCGGTATCCCAGGTCGCGGGCCCGCTCCAGGGCCGCCCGCGAACCCGGGGGTTTGCCCCCATCCCGGGCTTCGGCGACAATAGCGCCCCCTTTTTCAGCGCTGCCCAAAAATCATCCAGGAGACGTGCATGTCCTCTGCTCCCGCCACCCGTGATCTCGCCAACGCCATTCGCGCGCTCAGCATGGACGCGGTCCAGAAAGCCAACAGCGGCCACCCCGGCGCGCCCATGGGTATGGCCGATATCGCCGAGGTCCTGTGGCGCGGCTTCATGAAGCACAACCCGGACAACCCGCACTGGGCCGACCGGGACCGCTTCGTGCTCTCCAACGGCCACGGGTCCATGCTGCTTTACAGCCTGCTGCACCTGACCGGCTACGGCGTGAGCCTGGACGACATCAAGAACTTCCGGCAGCTCGGCAGCCCCACCGCCGGCCACCCGGAGTTCGGCGACGCGCCGGGCATCGAGACCACCACCGGCCCCCTGGGCCAGGGCATCGCCAATGCCGTGGGCATGGCCCTGGCGGAGAAGGTGCTGGCGGCCCAGTTCAACCGGGACGGCCACGACATCGTCGACCACTACACTTACTGCTTCCTGGGTGATGGTTGCATGATGGAGGGCATCTCCCACGAAGTGTCCTCCCTGGCGGGCACCCTGGGCCTGGGCAAGCTGGTCGCCTTTTACGACGACAACGGCATCTCCATCGACGGCGAGGTGGACGGCTGGTTCACCGACGACACCGTGGAGCGCTTCCGCGCCTACGGCTGGCACGTGATCCCCAACGTGGACGGCCACAGCGCCCAGGAAGTGAAGCTGGCCATCGAGAACGCCCGCAAGAACACCGACCAGCCCACCCTGATCTGCTGCAAGACGGTGATCGGCTTCGGCAGCCCCAACAAGCAGGGCAAGGAAGACTCCCACGGCGCCGCCCTGGGCGACGAGGAAGTGGCCCTGACCCGGGACGCCCTGGGCTGGCATCACCCGGCCTTCGAAGTGCCGGAGGAGATCTACCAGGCCTGGGACGCCCGCGCCCAGGGCGCCAAGGTGGAAGCCGACTGGCAGGCGCGTTTCCAGGCCTACAAGGCCGAGCACCCGGAGCTGGCGGCGGAATTCGAGCGGCGCCTGGCCGGCGACCTGCCGGACGGGTTCGAGCAGCGCGCCGACGAGTTCGTGGCCCAGTGCCAGAGCGCCATGGACAAGCTGGCCAGCCGCAAGGCCAGCCAGAACACCCTGGACGCCTTCGGCCCGCTGCTGCCGGAGCTCACCGGCGGCTCCGCCGATCTGGGCGGCTCCAACAACACCGTGTGGAAAGGCTGCAAGGCGATCACCGCCGGTGACGCCAGCGGCAACTACATCCACTACGGCGTGCGCGAATTCGGCATGACCGCGATCATGAACGGCCTGTGCCTGCACGGCGGCGTGCGCCCCTACGGCGGCACCTTCCTGACCTTCATGGAATACGCCCGCAACGCGGTGCGCATGGCGGCCTTGATGCACCAGCCCAACATTCTGGTCTACACCCACGATTCCATCGGCCTGGGCGAGGACGGCCCCACCCACCAGCCGGTGGAGCAGCTCGCCAATCTGCGCATGACGCCGAATCTGAGCACCTGGCGGCCCTGCGACACGGTGGAAACCGCGGTGGCTTGGAAACACGCCGTGACCCGCACCGACGGCCCCTGCGCGCTGATCTTCTCCCGCCAGGGCCTGCCCTGCATGGAGCGTGACGACACCGTGCTGGGCAACGTGGCCAAGGGTGGCTACACCCTGCTGCAGACCGGCGACGGCCAGCCGGAGGCGATCATCATCGCCACCGGCTCCGAGGTGGAGCTGGCGGTGAACGCGGCCCGGGAGCTGGGCGAGCAGGGCAAGAACGTGCGCGTGGTGTCCATGCCCAGCGTCGATACCTTCCTGGCGCAGAGCGCGGACTACCAGGAGCAGGTGCTGCCGGCGGCGGTGCGCGCCCGGGTGGCGGTGGAAGCCGCCATCGTCGACTACTGGTACCGCTTCGTGGGCCTGGACGGCAAGGTGGTGGGCATGCACGGCTACGGCGCGTCCGCCCCGGCCGGTGACCTCTACAAGCACTTCAACATTACCGCCGAGGCCGTGCGGCAGGCGGTGGAAGGCCTGCTCTGAAGCCATCGCCGGGAGCCCGGGCATGAAGATCGCGATCAACGGTTATGGCCGCATCGGCCGCTCCTTCGTTCGCGCGCTCGCCGAGCGCGAGGCGGCGGGCCGCCCCGCGCCCGTGTCGCTGGTGGCGATCAACGATCTGGGCCGCGCCGCGGACCTGCTCTACCTGACCCGCTATGACACCACCCACGGCCGCCTGGACGCCCCGGTGGCCCTGGAGGACGGTTGCCTGCGCATCGGCGGGCAGGCGCCGCGGCTGTTCAGCGAGGCGCGGCCCGAGGACCTGCCCTGGGGCGAGCTGGGCGTGGACCTGGTGCTGGAATGCTCCGGCCATTTCCGTGGCCACGCGGACGCCAGCCGCCACCTGAGCGCCGGCGCCGGCCGGGTGATCATCGGCGCGGTGCCCTTCGACCGCGCCGACCAGACCATCGTCTACGGCGTCAACGACGGTGACCTGGACCCGGACAGCCGGGTACTGTCCGCCGCTTCCTGCACCACCCATTGCGTGGCGCCGGTGCTGGCGGCCCTGGACCGGGAATTCGGCGTGCGCCAGGCGCTGATGAAGGAAATCCACGCCTACACCTCGGACCAGACCCTGCTGGATCACGTGCACCGGGATCCGCGCCGGGGCCGGGCCGGGGCGCAGAACATCATTCCCACCACCAGCAGCGCCATCAAGGCGGTGCAGGCGGTGCTGCCGGCCCTGGAGGGGCGCCTCGACGGCCACTCCATCCGCGTGCCCACGCTCAACGTGGCCATGGTGGCGCTGACCCTGCTGCTGGAGCATACGCCCGCCGCCGGCGACCTGAACCCCTGGCTACGGCGCCTGTCCCAGGAACTACCGGCGTTGATTGGCTACAATGACGAGCCATTGGTGAGCGCGGACTTCAACCACCGCCCCGAGTCCGCCGTCGTTGACGCCACCCAGACACGGGTTCAGGGCGAAATGGTCCAGGTGGTGGCCTGGTACGACAACGAGTGGGGCTACGCCAATCGCCTTCTGGACTGGGTCTCGGACCTGGCCGGCGCGGCGTAGCACCCCGGACGGATGGCATCGACGAGGTAACACGAATCATGAATTTCAAACGCATGACCGACCTGGAACTGAAAGGCAAGCGGGTGCTGATCCGCGAGGACCTGAACGTACCGGTGAAGGACGGCAAGGTAACCAGCGACGCCCGCATCCGCGCCTCGCTGCCGACCATCCAGCACGCCCTGGAGGCCGGCGCCCGTGTCATGCTGCTCTCGCACCTGGGCCGCCCCACCGAGGGCGAGTACGAAGAGCAGTACTCGCTCAAGCCGGTGGCCGAGCACCTGGGCGGCCTGCTGGGCCGCGAGGTGCCCCTGGCCCAGGACTGGCTCGACGGTGTCGAGGTGGCGGAAGGCCAGGTGGTGCTGTGCGAGAACGTGCGCTTCAACAAGGGCGAGAAGAAGGACGACGAGGCGCTCGCCAAGAAGATGGCGGCGCTGTGCGACATCTACGTGATGGACGCCTTTGGCACCGCCCACCGCGCCCAGGCCTCCACCCACGGCGTGGCCCGGTTCGCGCCGGTGGCCTGTGCCGGCCCGCTGCTGGCCAATGAGCTGGACGCGCTCGGCAAGGCGCTGCTGGAACCGGCCAAGCCGCTGGTGGCCATCGTCGGCGGCTCCAAGGTCTCCACCAAGCTGGAAGTGCTGGATGCCCTGGCGGACAAGGTGGACCAGCTGATCGTCGGTGGCGGCATCGCCAACACCTTCCTGGCCGCCGCCGGCCATCCGGTGGGCAAGTCGCTGTGCGAGAAGGACCTGATCCCGGCGGCGAAAACGCTCGCCGAGAAGGTGCACATCCCGCTGCCCGTGGACGTGGTGGTGGCCAAGGAATTCGCCGAGAACGCGGAAGCCACCACCAAGAAGGTGGAGGACGTGGCCGAGGACGACCTGATCCTGGACGTGGGCCCGCAAACCGCCCATGTGTTCGCCGCCCTGATGAAGGAGGCGCGCACCATCGTCTGGAACGGCCCGGTGGGCGTGTTCGAATTCGACCAGTTCGGTGAAGGCACCAAGGAGC
Organism: Alloalcanivorax profundimaris; assembly: GCF_015265435.1. Classification (GTDB taxonomy): domain Bacteria; phylum Pseudomonadota; class Gammaproteobacteria; order Pseudomonadales; family Alcanivoracaceae; genus Alloalcanivorax; species Alloalcanivorax profundimaris. The sequence continues at coordinate 124,329 of NZ_JABJWH010000037.1, forward strand.
TGGCGGAAGCCATCGCCGACAGCGAGGCGTTTTCCATCGCCGGCGGCGGCGATACCCTGGCGGCGGTGGACAAGTACGGCATCGCCGACCGCATCAGTTATATTTCCACCGGTGGTGGCGCCTTCCTGGAATTCGTGGAAGGTAAGGTGCTGCCGGCGGTGGCGGTCCTCGAGGAACGGGCCCGGGACTGAGACCTAAACGGACAACCAGAGGGAAACACATCATGGCTCTGATCAGCATGCGTCAACTGCTGGACCACGCCGCCGAACACGGCTATGGCGTGCCGGCGTTCAACGTGAACAACCTGGAACAGATGCGCGCCATCATGGAGGCCGCCGACCAGACCAATTCACCGGTGATCGTGCAGGCCAGCGCCGGTGCCCGCAAATACGCCGGGGCCCCCTTCCTGCGCCACCTGATCCTGGCGGCCACCGAGGAATTCCCGCACATCCCCCTTGTCATGCACCAGGACCACGGCACCAGCCCCAGCGTGTGCCAGCGCTCCATCCAGCTGGGCTTCTCCTCGGTGATGATGGACGGTTCCCTGGGCGAGGACGGCAAGACCCCCACCGAGTATGAGTACAACGTGGACGTGACCCGCCGTACCGTGGACATGGCCCACGCCTGCGGCGTTTCCGTGGAAGGCGAGCTGGGCTGCCTGGGCTCCCTGGAAACCGGCATGGCCGGCGAGGAAGACGGCATCGGCGCCGAGGGCAAGCTGGACCACGACAAGCTGCTCACCGACCCGGAAGAAGCCGCGGACTTCGTCAAGGCCACCGGCGTGGACGCCCTGGCCATCGCCATCGGCACCAGCCACGGCGCCTACAAGTTCACCCGGCCGCCCACCGGCGACATCCTCGCCATCGAGCGCATCAAGGAAATCCACGCCCGTATTCCGGACACCCACCTGGTGATGCACGGCTCCTCCTCGGTGCCCCAGGAATGGCTCAAGATCATCAACGAATACGGCGGCGAGATTCCGGAAACCTACGGCGTGCCCGTGGAGGAAATCCAGGAAGGCATCAAGCACGGCGTGCGCAAGGTCAACGTGGACACCGATCTGCGGCTGGCCTCCACCGGCGCGGTGCGGCGCTTCCTGGCCCACAACAAGGCCGAGTTCGACCCGCGTAAATTCCTCAAGGAAACGGTGTCGGCCATGCGCGACATCTGCATTGCCCGCTACGAAGCCTTCGGCACCGCCGGCAACGCGGACAAGATCAAGCCGATCAATCTGGAAAAGATGTACCAGCGCTACGAAGCCGGCGAACTGGACCCCCGCGTCAAGTAAGTCCCTGGCCCGGCATTTGCCGGGCCGTTTTTCTTCCTCCGCTGCTCAGGGGCGGTGTTCGACGAATTCCAGGCTATAGGCTTGCTTATAGGTGTCGTCGTCGTCGATCTGACCCGTTTCGATCATGAAATCATTGATGGCTTTCCAACGTGCGTCGCTCATGGTGCCGATACCATGCTGTACGGCATCGCCACTACCCAACATGTCGTACTTACGCATCTCCGACACGCCATAGGAGAGCCTTTCGTCGGGTTGCTCGGGGTTGTACTGCCTGATCAACGCATTGCCTGGCTCGGGATTCTCCAGGTATGACTTCCATCCCTCCATGGTGGCGGCGACGAAAGCACGCACTCTTTCCGGGTGTTCCTTGGCGACCTCATCCCGGGTGACGATGGTTTGCGCATAAGGGGGATATCCTTGATCGGCCAGCAGAAAAACGCTGGGGTTAAGGCCGGCCTTCTCGATATCAAACGGCTCGCCCCCCAGGTAGCCCTGCTGACACATCCGGTCGTCGTTCAGAAACGGCGCCACGCTGAAGGTATAGGGTCGGCGCATGGATTCGGTGTAGCCGTACTTCATCTTCAGCCATGGCCAGAAGGTCTGGGCGGCCGAGGATTGATCGATCAGCATCGGATGTCCCTTGGCATCGGCCAGGGATGACACGTCCTGATGGCAAATGATGACCTGGGGTGTTTTTTGGAACGCGGCGGCGACGGTTACCAATGGGGCGCCTTGGTGAACGCTTTGAATGGTCTGGATCGGGTCGCCCAGATAGAAGTCAATTTTGCCCGTGAGCAGTAGCTGGAGGCCGTTGATCTGGGGGCCGCCTTGTTTGATTTCCACGTCCAGCCCGTGCTTCTGGTACAGGCCGGTCGCCGCCGCTTGATAAAAGCCTCCGGTGGTGGCGGTAGCCAGCCAGTTGGTACCGAAGACGACATGGGGCTTTTCATCAGCAGTCGCCACCGTGCCGGTGGCCAAGCCTGTAACCAGTAATGTGGCTCCGGAAAGCAGGAAAAAAGAATGGAATATTTTCATGGTCTTGAGCCTCTATGATTCATGTTTCAAGAGGAAAACTGAGTGGAGAAAGCTGGTCGGCGTTGCGGCCTTGGAAGTCCACATAGGGTGTGTTCTTGATAAACGCTTCCTGAGCAATCTGTAGCTCCCCGGCCACAGCCTGGCGATCAATGTGCTGCGGCCGATGGTCATGAACCACCCGCCGGCCATCCACATACACGTCGCGAACCGCTCGATCCGCTGCCACGAACAGGAAGCTGCGTAATGGATCGCGGAGCGGCCGCATGCTGGGTTCTCGTAGATCGAGCAGGACCAGGTCCGCCTTTGCTCCCGGTGTAACGCGGCCGAGATCGTCACGGCCCAGCGCTTTTGCGCCTCCGACGGTCGCGGCATGGAAAATGTCCGCCAGGCGCGTGCCGTGAATATGGCGGGCCGCCACCTTGCCGAGAATAGTGGCGGTACGGACTTCTTCGCTCATGTTGTGGGGCTCGGTATCAGTGCCGAGGGCCACGTTGATGCCCCGACGAAGGTAGCCGCCCACGTCCTCCATCACTTGGCCATAGCGGGAAAAAACCGTCGGGCAATGGGCCACGGAGGTGCCTGTTTCGGCGAGCAGGTCGATATCCCGCCGCGTGTGCCACTGCACCCAGGAATTATGATCGAGAAAAACGGCATGGCCGAGCAACGTATCCGTGCCAAGCAAACCGTTTTCGTGCAGCCACTGCACCGGCGTGAGCCCATGCCGGCGAACCATTTCGTGAAATTCCGAGACGCCCTGGGCGCAGTGCATGGTCATCTTCAGGTCGCGGCGGCGCGCGGCATCCAGAGCCCTGGTCAACAGATCCGCGCTGCAGGTGTCCACCTGAGCCGGAGCGATCATGCCATCGAGACGACCACAGGCGTGGTCGCGGGCTGCATCGACCACGCTCAGCGCCTGTTGGAATGCCGCTTCACCATGGCCACGATCCCAGTCGTAACGAACCTCGGTGCCGGTGGGAACCTGCCAGCTCGCTTCACGGAACATCGGGCCGGCATAAGCACGAATCCCGGTTTCCGCCAGGGTATCCAGCCAACCCTCATAGGCCACCGCCAGATCCACCACGGTGGTGGCTCCACTCATCAGGAGTTCGGCGATCGCCGAGCGGGTTGCCGCCCGATTGGCCCGCAGTTGCATCTCCAGGCCCCCCACGGAGGGATGCAGCTTGCCGGTGATGTAGGGCGCTTTGGCATCAAAAATACCCGACATATAAAGATTCGGATTGCCCAGCTCCTCAATCAGGCCACGGCCCAGATTTTCCGACACTAAGTGGGTGTGGACATTGACCATGCCTGGTAGCACGCAGCGCTCCCGTCCATCGATTTCCTCGTCTACCGGGCCGCGGTAATGCGCGTCGAGATGGGAGATGCGATCGTCCTCAAAGACCACATCAATGTCGCGTCGGTAATAATGGCTCTGGGTTCCGCTATCCCAAGCGACGACCCAGGCGGCCTGGCGGATACAGGTAGTGGTCACGCGATTCTCCTGTTGCGGGTGTACGCAGCAGGCTAGGGGAGCCTTCTATTGCTTTACCAGCACTGTTTTCCGTACTATTCGTGCGAATAAAAGCAACGGTTTCTGATCGTGAGTATGCTAAAAATACGCCTGCGCTATTTCGAAGGCGTGGTGCGTGAAGGGTCCGTTCGCAAGGCGGCCGAGCGGCTCCATGTGGCGGCGTCAGCGGTCAATCGCCAGATTCTTCAACTGGAGGAGGAACTGGGCGTGCCGCTTTTCGAGCGGTTGCCCAGGGGGATGCGCCCCTCCGCGGCCGGCGAGATCCTGCTCTCTTATGTGCGCCGATGGCACAATGAGGAAGGCAAGCTGTTGCACCAGCTTCACAGTCTGGCCGGTGGTGTGCGCGGCACGGTTCGGATCGCGGCGCCGGAAGCGATGGCCGACGTTTTGCTGCCGGTGGCTCTGAAAAATCTACGCGCTCGATTTCCCCATGTGGATTTCGCCATCGTTACTGGCGACAGCTTCCATATTCTGCGCGAGCTGCTCTGGCATGAGGCTGACTTCGGCCTGGCCTTCAATATTGGCCAGACAAAGGGAGTCCGCGCCATTGCAAGCTATGCCTGCCCTTGGGGTGTGCTGATGGTGCCTGGCCATCCCTTGGCGAAACGACAACGGCTGACGCTTTCCGAATGTACGGGCCATCCCTTGATTCTGCCCAGCGGTGACTGGTTCGAACAGAGTGCGATCAAGCGCCTGATTCGTGATACGGAGGTCCCGCTTGATGTGGCCGGCCGCGCCGAGCGGCCCAGCGTGGTCAAATCCCTAACCCGTGCCGGGGTGGGCATGGCGTTCATGACCCGCCTGGAAGCGGCTTATGAAATCGAACATGGGGAGCTGGTCTACGTGCCATTGGTGGATCGCGGCATGGCGCCTTCGCGGCTCTTTTTGCTGACGCCCAATCGTAATGTACCGGTCTTCGCCGCACCGGTGATTGAGGAAGTAAAACTGGCCCTGGCTTGCTTGAAGGAGAGTGAAGCCTGACAGGTCGAGCCGGGGAATGGGGTCTGCATCATCAGACCGAGGCGTGTTACTCTCATCGTTACAAATTATAATTTTTGTTACTTGCCGTGCCTGTGCCGCGACGGCGAGATCGGGAGAGCATGATGAGCAAGAAAACCGCCAACGACACCGCCAGCGATCTTTCCGAGGCCACGCCGGGCCAGCGCGGGCCGGCGGACCATGAGCGCCGCGAGCAGATCCTGTCCGTGGCCGACGACCTGTTCAAGGCCCACGGCTTCCGCAAGACCTCGGTCACCGACATCGCCCGGGAGATCGGCGTCTCCAGCGCCTACCTGTACCGTTTCTTCAACTCCAAGCAAGCCATCGGCGAGGCGGTCTGTGCCCGCGCTCTGCTGAGCATGGACAACGCCATCCGCGCCGTGGCCGAGCGCGATCAACCCGCCACCCAGCGCCTGCGCGACATGTTGCAGACCCTGCTGGAGGAAGCTCTGCGGCTGTTCCTCAGGGAGCGGCGCATGCACGACATCATCGTGGTGTCGATCGAGAACCAGTGGTCGGTCACCGAGGAGCACAACCGGGTGGTCTACGAGACCATCGAGAAAATCGTCGCCGACGGCCGCGACAGCGGCGAGTTCGAGCGCAAGACCCCGCTCGACGAGGTGTGCACCGCGATCCGCGTCACCGCCGCCGCCTACGCCCACCCGGTGCTGCTCAGCCGGCTCGGCGATCCGGAGGAAATGGAAACCAAGCTCACGGCGGTGACCAACCTGATCCTGCGCAGCCTGGCGCCCTGAGGCGGCGCCTATGGCGGCGATAGGTTTTCCCGCTGCAAGTTACAAGTTGACAAATACGTAACCTGTAACCATACTGGCAACCATCAAGCGTGGGAGGCCAAACATCGAGCGGTCCCGCCACGCACCGGAACGCCCGAACAGCGAGGTTAGGACCATGAAAAACGTATTGATTCCGTTCGCCATTGCCGCCCTGAGCGCCGCCCCCCTGAGCTTTGCCCAGGCCGACGATTACCTGGCCCAGCGCCAGAACCTGGACAGCTTCGAGCAGATCCAGAGCGCCTACCAGGAAGCCGTGGCCCAGGGCCAGCGCGCCCGCGCCGCCGGCAACGACCAGGGCCAGGCCCGTGATTACCTGGCCCAGCGCCTGAATCAGGATCAGGCCCAGTTCATCGCCGCCGAATACCGCGAGCTGCAAGCCCAGCAGGCGGTGGTGAAAGCCGAAGGCAACCCGGACGGCGCCGGCCGCGACTACCTGAGCGAGCGCGAAAACCTGGATTCTCCCCAGTACATCAACGATGCGCTGGAAGACCTCGGACAGAGCTGATTCGGACTGCCTTGCGTCCCTCTGTGTTTAACCCCCCCTTGCCCCGGCCCCCCCGCCGGGGCTTTTTTATCCAGCCCCGCCTACCGCGTACTCCAACCTACGGAGCCGCGCATGACGCCACCTCGGAGCGTCTCGTCGTGGTCCCCCTTCCGGGACCCTGTCAAACAGGATGTTTGACCGGGAGCCCCCATGGGTGAGGCAAGCGTGTTGCGAAGCACTGCTTCGCGCGCCGCCGAACGCCGCCCATCTGTGATGGGTGGCCGGACCCGCTTGCG
>NZ_JABJWH010000038.1 GCF_015265435.1 Alloalcanivorax profundimaris
CCGGCGGTATCCGAGAAGCGGCTGTCGTTAACACGAGGCGGCAACGTGCGCTACCAGCTCAAGACGCCGTACCGGGACGGCACCACGCACGTGATCTTTGAGCCGCTGGATTTCATCGCAAGACTGGCGGCGCTGGTACCAAAGCCCAGAGTCAATCTGACCCGCTTTCATGGTGTGTTTGCCCCGAACAGTCGGTACCGGGTGTTGGTCACGCCGGCAAAGCGGGGCAGGGGGAACCAGGCCAGGGTGGCGGATGAGCCACCAACACCAGCGGAACGGCATATCTCGATGACGTGGGCGCAGCGGCTCAAGCGTGTTTTCAACATCGACATCGAGACCTGCAGCGCCTGCGGCGGCGCCATGAAGGTGATTGTCTGTATTGAAGATCCGATAGTGATCAAGCAGATACTCGATCACCTGGAGCACAAAGCAGAAGCCAGTGAGCTCAGGGCGCTACCCGAAAGCCGGGCGCCGCCGGCTGGATTGCACCACGGGTTGTTTGACTGACGAGCCCGAAAACCAGGAGTTCAGGCCAGGATGCTACGCTCACCACCGCGGCAGGGGGGTGCTGTGCCGGGTGGCTGGAATGGAGCCGATTGTGAAGAGAAAGTAGGCCGGTTGTCAGCGACGAGAAAGGAATTCAGGTCCATTTGGGGCTATCGAACGGTTGCCGGGCTAGTCATTCGCAGTCAGAGCCGTGGTCAGAGCTGCTGGACTTGGGTAAAAAGGGCGTTTATTCTTCCTATACAC